>JABAQJ010000006.1 GCA_019186945.1 Gemmatimonadaceae bacterium | reverse complement strand
GGCGAGACAACCGTGCTGCTGCGCTTGTGCGGAAACGCTTCCAGCGTGCGCGATCGACTGGACGCGCTCGCGCGCCGTGTCGCTGTTGAAGCGGTCCCCGACGATGTCTGGCGCCGCGTCGCGCTCGCCGAGCTGCCCGACTCCTCTACCGTGCGCCTGTCGGCATCGATTACGCTGCTCCCGGCCCTGTGGAAGGAACTCGAGGATCGCCTGGGATCGGCGGACGTGTCGCTCATCGGCTGCGCCGTGCGCGGAGTCGTGCGCGCCAGCGTCCCGAAGGAACTCGACACCTGGCTGGGTTCGATTTTGATGCAGGCGCCGCCAAACTCCACCGCGTTGTGTGAACGACTCCGGAGCGGAACATGGCCAGGTCCCTCGCCACGACTGACGCATCGCCTGTCGGTCGAGGCGCGGCGCGCATTCGACCCGGCGGGCATCCTCAACACCGGAATCCTCGTGCCTCTCGCAACATGACACGGGTTGGCCCGTTCCCGCTGGACGGGACGCCGCTGGCTCGTGCCGCTGGCGGCCTGGACCGCTGCGTGCATTGCGGTTTCTGTCTTCCGACTTGCCCGACTTACATCGCGCTCGAAGACGAGAACGACTCCCCGCGCGGCCGCCTGCTCCTGATGAGCGCCATCCTCGAGGGCGAACTGCCGCTCACGGATCCCGCGATCACGACTCACCTTGACCGCTGTTTGGGATGTCGCGGTTGCGAGACGGCCTGTCCGAGCGGCGTCCCATACGGTCACTTGCTCGAGGCCACTCGGGAGACGCTGGCCGCCCAGCGACGCCTTCCGCTGCCGGCAAGGTTGCTGCTGGCGGTGTTCGCGCGCCCTCGACTCCTCGCGATCGCTCTCGCTGCCGCACGGTGGTTCAGGGCAACGAGGCTTCCGCGTCTGCTCGCCGGACTGCCGGGCCGGATCGGGTTCGCCAGCGCCATGCTGGCATCGAGTTCATCCGGATCCAGGCCCGATCGCTGCACGCCCGTTGCCGAACCGGCACGGGAGGAGAAAGCCACCCGGGTTGGAGTGCTGCTGGGATGCGTGATGGAGGGCCTGTTCGCACCCACCAATCGCGCGACCGAGCGTACGCTCTCCACGAACGGCTACAGGGTGGTGGACGTCCCAGGCGCGAGATGTTGCGGAGCGTTGCACCTGCACGCCGGAGACGCCGCGACGGCGCGCGCGCTGGCCCGGACGAACATCGCGGCTTTCGAACGCGCCAGAGTAGATGCGATCGCCGTGAACGCCAGCGGCTGCGGCGCCGCCATGAAGGAGTATGGCCTGCTGCTCGACGAGGATCCGGAATGGCGCGACCGGGCGCACAGCATTGCGTCGAAGGTGCGGGACGTCACGGAATTGCTAGCCGCAGTCGGACCGCGCCGGGGATCGCCCCTGGTAGCGACCGTCGCCTACGATCCTCCGTGCCATCTGTACCATGCCCAACGCGTGACTGAGGCGCCGCTCAAGGTACTCCAGGCGATTCCCGGCCTGACGATCGTCCCACTAGTCGATGCTGAACTGTGCTGCGGAAGCGCCGGCATCTACAACCTGGTGCAGTTGCGGATTTCCCTCGACGTACTGGCACCCAAGCTCGATCAGGTCGCCAGATCCGGCACGGAAATCGTCGCGACGGGAAATCCCGGTTGTCTCATGCAGATCGGCGCGGGACTGCTGCAGCGCCGCGCCTCCTGTCGCGTCGCTCACCCGGTCGATCTTCTCGACGAGTCGTACGCCGCATCCGCGTCGAGCGAAGCGGCGTCTCACTGAGGCAAGCTCCACCCATAGCGCCACGCACGGCGATCCGTTAGTCCTTCATCGCATGCTGGACACAGTGCTCTTCGAGTTCGACGGCGTCGTGGTGGACGCCGGCGATGCGCGCGAGGATGCGCTGTGCTCGGCGCTGCTTACGGAAGGTGTCGTGTTGAG
This sequence comes from Gemmatimonadaceae bacterium, assembly GCA_019186945.1. Lineage (GTDB taxonomy): Bacteria > Gemmatimonadota > Gemmatimonadetes > Gemmatimonadales > Gemmatimonadaceae > JABAQJ01. The sequence goes on along the minus strand of JABAQJ010000006.1, from coordinate 476,390 downwards.
CGCTCAGACATACCGTGAGCTGTGTGCCGGACACGCGTTCGACGACGCTGCTCGAGCCGCGCTCGGTGGACGTGAAGGAACCGACGAACCGCTGATCGCGGTGATCGCTGCCAGGGCCGAACGCGCATATCGGGCCTACATCGGGAAGGGAGTCACCCTGGTCGACGGTGTCCGGGATCTGATCGACCGGCTGCTGCCGGTGACACGGCTGGGAATCGTCTCTCGCTCCAGTCGCCAGGAAATCGCGCTTGTGCTGTCGCTTGCACGCGTCGAGCACGCCTTCGCCTGCGTCATCGGAGCGGAAGACGCCTTCCCGCCGAAACCGTCGCCAGCTCCATACACAGCCGCGCTGGCGCGGCTCGCTAAGCGCCGCCCACCGTCACCCGGGGCAACTATCGTCGCGCTCGAGGATTCCTGGCAGGGCATTCGCTCCGCTCGAGCCGCCGGCATTCGGACGATCGCCGTCGGCAACACGCCGGCGCACGTTGCCATCGAGGCCGACGCACTCCTGCTCACACTCGACGGTGCGACGGCAGAGACGCTGCATGCATTGGCGACCGGCGGCGGCGAGCGAATTCCATGACAGACCCGGTTCGTAGTCGACGGCCTGCCAGCGACAACCCGTATCGCCTACCTGCGTACATCAGCGGTCCGGCCGAGGAGTACGCGGCGTTCCGTTCCGGTGCGGTACTGATCGACCGGCGGGCGCGCGGACGAATGCTGCTGGCGGGTGAGCAGGCGCGAAGCATGCTGACGGGGCTCGTGACCAACGATGTCGTCGCGCTAGGGCCGTCGCACGGGCTGTATGCCGCCGCATTGACGTTGAAGGGCAAGATCGTTGCCGATCTCCGCATCTACGCACGGCAGGACGCATTGTGGCTGGACGTCGCCCCCCTGGCATGGGAGGGGTGGTGGAGCATCGTGCGAAAGTACATCAATCCGCGACTCGCCCGCTATGAGGATCTAACGACCGCGTATGCGACGCTCGGTATTTATGGGCCCGCAGCGGCATCGAGCCTTGCGGGCGTACTGGGTATCGGGACGTCGTTGCTTCTCGATCTTGCGCCGTATGCACATCGCCCGCTGGACGCAGACGCGTCGTCAGGCTTCGTCGCCTGTATCCCCGACTCGGGCTCGAACGGCTTCGAGATCTGGGTGCCTGCGGACGCCTTCGAAACATGGTGGCGCCGAGTGGCCGACGGCGGTGTTGTGCCTGCCGGCGCGGTCACCGCCGACGTCATCCGGGTCGAAGCCGGCCGACCAGAGTGGGGCCGGGACATGGATGACACTACGCTGGCGCAGGAAGCGAACTTGGACCAGCACCACGCCATCTCGTATACGAAAGGATGCTACACCGGACAGGAGACCGTAGCGCGCCTGCACTTCCGGGGGCATGTCAATCGACACTTGCGAGGGTTGCTCCTGCCGGATGACTCCCTCCCGCCACCGGGATCCGCACTTGCGACCAGGGATGACAAGGCCATTGGCGACGTGCGGAGTGTGGCGCTTTCTCCTCGGTTGGGCGGAATCGCCCTCGCCATGATCCGCCGCGATGTCGAGGCCGGGACGCGAGTGCTAGCTGGCGACTCGCGTATCGAAGGGCAGGTCGTCGACCTGCCCTTCGTGTGATACGTTCGGGGACTGACGCGACGCGGGGCGCGATCCTCAGGATCGCGCCCCGCGTCACGTTATGGATGTAACCGCCAGCTACTACTTGGCGGAATCCATCTTCATGCCGGAATCCATCTTCATCGCGCTGTCGACTGGTGCCGGCGCCGGGGCCGCGGCGGGAGCAGCGGCGCTATCCACGGCCGGAGCTTCCTCCTTCGGGGCACAGGCGACAATGGCGAACACGGCGGCGACGAGGGCAAGGCGCTTCATGGGGGTTCTCCTAAGGGGAAGTCGGGATCACTGTGGCGGTCTATCGAACAAAGCGTCACCGCATGGACGCCAAATAGGCACTGCAACTTCAACAACTTCACACTGCTGCCGACCTCGACAAAGCAGTACGGCAGTTCCCTCATTAATACGACCGCGAAAAATCTACGGCGGCCCGCCCCGCTGTCAAGAGTCACATTCGCTCCCAAGTCCAAGTATGCCAACACGTTTCGAAGCGTGGCGCCAGCACGAGGAATGAGACATTCTCAAGATGTCGACTGCTAGCTCGAAGCCAGGGCTGCAGCGCTGTCAGTGTCCTAGACGATGCGCTTCCAATGACTTACAAGTACGAGGACGAAGGCGCAGCGATTGGTTGAGTGAATCAGTTCTGTATGCGTGGCTCTGCCCACGTGCCCACTTTGCCCGACGTTGCCCATCGGATAGCGTACGAACCCCCCCGTCTCACCAGCACCAGTCTACGCTTGACGCTTCGGTGTCTTCCGCATTGAACTTTCCGCGTACGCTCCGCGAACTGAAGGACTCTCCAATGGGACGCCCGGAGCGAGTGCTCCGGTCCGTGCGTGACGAAGTGCGTGCAAACCTGCTCGCCAGGCTCAAGAGCGGCGAAGCGCTTTTCCCGGGCGTCATCGGATACGACGACACTGTGATGCCGCAGATCGTCAACGCGCTCCTGTCGCGGCATCATTTCATTCTCCTCGGGCTGCGCGGACAGGCAAAGTCCCGCCTGCTCCGCGCCCTCACCGCACTGCTCGACGAAGCGATCCCGGTCGTCGAAGGCAGCGAGATCAACGACAACCCGTACGCCCCGATCTCCAAGTTCGCGCGGCAGCGCATCGACGAATTGGGCGAAGCAACTCCGATCGCGTGGGTCACTCGCGACAGTCGTTATGTGGAGAAGCTGGCCACGCCAGACGTGACAATCGCGGACATCATCGGCGACGTGGACCCGATTCGCGCCGCTCGCGGCGGCCACGTCCTTTCCGACGAACTCACCATGCACTACGGCATGCTGCCGCGGGCGAATCGCGGGATCTTCGCGCTGAATGAGCTGCCGGATCTGGCGGGGAAAGTCCAGGTCGGACTCTTCAACATCATGCAGGAAGGCGACGTCCAGATCAAAGGCTATCCGATTCGACTGCCGCTCGATGTGCTTCTCTGCTTCACCGCGAATCCCGAAGACTACACCGCGCGTGGGAAGATCATCACGCCACTCAAGGATCGTATCGGAAGCGAGGTGGTGACGCACTACCCGGAGACGGTCGAGCTGGGCATGATGATCACGGCACAGGAGGTCGATTTCGTCAGAGCGTCGCTCCCGGTGCGAGTACCGGATTTCCTCGCGGAGGTCGTCGAACGCGTCGCATTCGAAGCGAGGGCCGACAAGCGGATCGATCGCCGGTCTGGCGTGTCGCAACGCCTGCCGATCTCGCTCCTCGAGAACGTCCTGTCGAACGCCGAGCGGCGTGCGATTCGCCTGGGCGAACGCGAGATCGTGCCGCGCATCTCCGATCTCTACGCTGCGCTTCCGGCGATCACCGGGAAGCTCGAACTGGAGTACGAGGGGGAACTGACCGGGGCGGCAGCGATCGCCCGCGAACTGATCCGGCGAGCCGCCGACGCAACGTTTCGAGCGCGCGCTGATGGCACGGACACCGACGAAGTCGTGATGTGGTTTGACGCTGGAGCGGCGTTGCAGGTGACGGATGAGGTCGACGCGGCCACTTTGCATCGTGCATTCGGTACGGTCCCTGGCCTCCTGTCACTGGTGCATCGCGTCGGACTGGCGAGGGAAATCGACGCGCCGACGTCGGCCGCAGCCTGCGAACTGGTGCTCGAATCGCTGGTTGCACGTCGCCGGATCGCTCGCAGCGAAACCGGGCGGTACGATCGGTCGGGGCGCGAGACCAAGCGGCGGCCTGGACAGGATCCCTTCGGAAGCGGGTACTCCGCCTAGGTCGATGCCGGTCATTACGATCTCGCGCCAGTTTGGATCGGGTGGCTCGGAGGTAGCAGCCCGCGTTGCCGAGTCGCTCGGCTGGACGCTGCTGGACAACGCGTTCGTCGAGAAGGTCGCGCAGGGTCTGCATGCCACGCCGGCCCATGTACAGGCGATCGAAGAGCGCGTCCCGTCACTTGCCGAGCGAATTGCCGACGCCTTCGCCTTCGGCGCCAGCGAGATCGTCTCCGCTCCCATGCACACGCCATTGCCGCCGACCGAGGAGCGTTTGCTGGAGGTGACCCGGCACGTCATCCACGAGGCCGTGGCGCGCGGGCCGGTCGTGCTGGTCGGACGTGGTGCCCAGGCCAGCCTCGCCAGTCGGGCAGACGCGATCCATGCGTTGTGTTGTGCCCCAGAGGACGCGCTGGTGGCGCGGGTTCAGGCGCGCGACGGTACGGCCGCTGACGAGGCCAGGCACCGTGTGCGGGAGATGAACCGGCGCCGCGAGACGTACGTGCGCCGGTACTGGCACCGGAATTGGCTGGCGGCGACCAACTACGACCTCTGCCTGAACACGTCGTCGTTAGGCATCGACGGAGCATCGGACGCGATCGTCCGCGCGGCCCGGGCCCGCGGCTGGTGAGGCCGCTAGATCCGACGGATCTCCGGATACCGGCGGAACGCCACGATGCCATATACAAGCATGGCCGCGGCCGTGCCCGCGATCGACCAGTCGACGCCCACGACCTTCGCGATCGCACCGGCACCGAAGGCACCGACTACTTGCGGAAGACCGACCGCGATCAACGAGTAGATCGACATCAGCCTGCCACGATATTCGTCCGGCACCAGCGACTGCAGCAGACCGTTGCCTAACGCGTTGGTGACGATCATCAGGCATCCGGTGACCAGAAGCAGCGGGACGGCCGCCCGTGGCGACCGCACCGCGCCCACCGCAACCAGGCTCGCCGCATACCCGAGCGCGGACACCGTAAGCAGGCGCCCCCGCCGAACTCGCCGGCCGACAGCCGCCAACCCAAGTGCCCCAGCCAAACCACCAATCCCCACAGCTGCGAGCATCAGTCCGTATCCGCCGGCACCCAACCCAAGCTGATCGCGCGCGTACACGGGCATTAGCGCCAGGTACGGGATGCCCAGCACTGAGAACGTCGCCACCATCTCCACCAGGCCCCGTACCGGGCGATCGTGCAGCACGTACAGCAGTCCGTCGCGCATTCCTGCCCACGGTGACTGAATGACCGGCGGGACCATCTTCGGCAATGCAATGGACGCGAGACTGACGAGCACCGTGAGGTAGCTGAGCGCATTAACGCCGAAGCACCACGCAAGACCGAAGTTGGCGATGATCAGCGCGCCAAGCGATGGCCCCAGGATGCGCGCGAGGTTGAAGCCGCTCGAGTTGAGTGCTATCGCGTCGCGAAGATCGTCTCGCCCGACCAGGTCGATCATCAACGACTGGCGCGCCGGAATCTCCAGGCTCCCCACCATGCCGCTGAACAGTGCGAGCGCGATCAGGATCGGAATGGTGATGTGCCCCGACCACGTGAACCACCACAACACGCCAGCCTCCAGGAGGAGCAGCGACTGGGCGATCTTCACCAGACGGAGTTTGTCGGAGCGATCCACGACCACACCCGCGTAAAGCGAAAACAGCAGAATCGGCAGCGAGCCCGCGGCAGCCACCAGTCCAACAACGAACGCGCTATCCGAGAGCTGTAGCGCAAGCCATCCCTGCCCCATCGACTGCATCCAGGTTCCGATCAGGGACAGCGTCTGACCTACCCAGAATCGACGGAAGTTCCGGTGGGTAACCAGGACGCGAAACGGATTTAGCGAAGGAAGGTTGGCGACCACGCGACAAAAGTACGCTGCCTCCCGCGCGACTGCGCCGCCGATTGGGCCGGTTGCGACCACGCGGCCCCGTTCCTAAGTCTCCTGATAGCCTCTGCCGCCCCCGGAGTCCCCGATGCGGTTCCATACCTATACGAAGTTCAGCCCGGAAGCCGCCGACGCCGTCGACGTCGAACAGTTGCTGGAGCAGCTCGCCGACTTCCTGCTGCAATCCGGCTTCGCCGGCGGACCCCCAGCGCACTCCGGGTGGGGAGACACCGACCAGGATCCCGATCGGTCCCTCGAGGCACTCAAACAGGCTATCCTGGACGCGCTCATCGACAGCGGACAATTCACGCCCGACATGCTGAACGCCCTGCGGGGTCTCGACGAAACCGACGCACGAACCAGATTATCCGCACTCCTCGATGCCGTCGTCCAGCGCCTGGCGGACGCAGGCTATGTCACGCTCACCGCCCCAGCGCAGATCGCGGATTCTCACACCGCCGTGGAAGGCCCCGGAGGACTTGCGCGAGCCGCCGCGAAAGACGTCGAGTTTCGGCTGACGGACAGGGGCATTGACTTCCTCGGCTATCGCTCCCTGCACCATCTGCTCGGTTCGTTCGGAAGGTCCAGTGCCGGCAGTCACGACACCGCGGACCTCTCCACAGGCGTGGAGGCTGACGGTTGGAGCAAGGCGTACGAGTACGGCGACACTCTCAATATCGACGTCAATGAGACGCTCAAGCGCGCGCTCGCGCGCGGATCGCTCGACGTCCCCATGGACATCGAGTACTCGGACCTGATGGTGCGCCAGTCGGAGTATCGCTCCTCCTGTGCCACGGTGTTGATGCTGGACTGCTCGCACTCGATGATCCTCTACGGCGAGGACCGTTTCACGCCGGCCAAGAAAGTCGCGCTCGCGCTGACGCACCTGATCCGCACGAGGTTCCCCGGCGACTCGATCCGCGTCGTCCTCTTCCACGACTCGGCCGAAGAGATTCCGATCGCCACACTGACCAGTGCACAGGTCGGCCCATACCACACCAACACCGCAGAAGGACTCCGCCTGTCGCGACGACTGCTGCTCGCGCAGAAGAAGGACATGCGACAGATCGTCATGATCACGGACGGGAAACCCAGCGCGCTCACACTGCCCAACGGCATCGTGTACAAGAACGCGATGGGGCTGGATGACGACGTTCTCGCCGCCACGCTGAAGGAGGTTACCGCTTGCCGCCGCGCGGGGATCGCCATCAACACCTTCATGCTCGCACGCGATCGCGCCCTGGTCGAGTTCGTGAAGCGCGTCGCCGCCCTCGCTCGCGGCAAGGCCTACTTCACGAACACGATGACGCTCGGTCAATACATCCTCATGGACTTCCTTCGCAGGAAGACCTCGCGTGTGACCTGAACGGTGCCCCGTTCGTCCCCATCCGGCATCCGTACCGGGTCGAGCGGCTCCACCCCTTGCGCGACGCGAAGGCCGCGGATAGACTCGATCCCACAACTGAATCACGTGGCGATTTACGGCAACTTGCGGCCACGAAAAAAACCGCTAAACAGCCACTCGTCCCGAGGCGCTGCCGTCGGGACTTTTTCGTCCCCGATCACGCAACGGGAGGGCGAGTGGGGGAGATAGGATCTCATGCCAGCACCTGTCATTCGCCTTGGACTGATCGGCCACGGAACGGTCGGTTCGGCCTTTGCCACCGCGCTCCGCCAGCGCGCTGACGCAATAGAAAGATCGCTCGGAGTCAGATTGCATCTGGCTCGTGTCGCCGTCAGGCAGCCCGCGAAACACCGGACGCGTTTACACGGCGTCGTCGTCACGGACGATGCGCTGCAGATAGCGGACGAGCCCTCGCTCGATATCATCGTCGAAGCGAGTGGTGCCCTTGGCGCCTCGCACTGGTTGCAGCGCGGGCTCGACCGCGGCGCCACGGTCGTTACCGCAAACAAGTTCGCCGTCGCTGCCGAACCCGCGCTACTCACTGCGCTCGCCGATGGCGAACCCCGCCTGCAGATCGAAGCTGCCGTTGCTGCCGCGGTCCCGATCGTCCGTGCGCTGCGTGAGTCTCTGGCCGGCGAGGAGATTCTCTCGATTCGCGGCGTGCTGAACGGAACGACGACTTGCGTGCTGTCCCACGTCGAGCGCGGCGCAACCTTCGCAGACGGTCTGGCGCTCGCACAACAGCACGGCTACGCGGAAGAGAACGCAGACCTCGATCTGAGCGGCGCGGACGCCGCCGCCAAGCTCGCGCTGCTCTGCACACTGGCGTGGCGCAGGCCCGTGTCCCTTCGCGACGTCCGTTCAGGCGGTATCACGTCGGCAATCGAGAGCCACGTGCGCGAGGCTGCCCGTATCGGCCAGCGTGTGCGATTGGTGGCGAGCGCCCACATCGACCAGACAGTGCACGCCGCTGTGCGGCCCACCGCACTCGAGGCGAGCGATCCATTGGCCACCGCCAGCGATGCGCTCAACGTGGTCGAGCTCCGGACCGCGCTTGCTGGTCCCCTCGTATGGAGTGGCGGTGGCGCCGGTGGAACCCGAACAGCCTCCGCACTGTTGGGCGACGTGATCGCTGCGGCCCGCGCTCTGGCTGGTACGCGTACGACGCGGGTGGCCGCATGAGCGCCGCGACGCTGGCACCGACGTCGACGCTCATCGCACTCCCGCTTGCCTGTGCACGCTGCGGCAGAAAGCAGGATGCTGCACCGGTGCACATTTGCCAGGACTGCCTGGGCCCGCTGGAGCCCGTGTACGACGTCGAGCGACGCCTCCCAACGCCGGAAGTCATTGCGGCGCGGCCACGATCGCTCTGGCGGTATCGCGAGTGGCTCCCGTTTACCGGAGAACCTGTCGAGTCGACTGACACAGGGTGGACACCGCTGATCGATGCGCCGGCGCTGGCAGATCGACTCGGGGTGGCCCGATGCTGGATCAAGAACGATGCGCTCTCCTTCCCGTCGCTCTCGTTCAAGGATCGCGTGGTCTCCACGGCGTTGAACGCGGTTCGGGCTTTCGGACTGGATGTCGTTGGCTGCGCGTCGACTGGTAACCTCGCCAATGCCGTGGCTGCACATGCTGCCCGCGCTGGCCTTCCAGCGTGGATTTTCATTCCGGAATCGCTCGAGCAGGCGAAGATCCTCGCTACCGCGGTCTTTGGTGCGCATCTCGTCCGCGTGCGGGGAACCTATGATGACGTGAACCGGTTGTGTGCGCAGGTCGCCGACCGATTCGGATGGGGAATCGTGAACGTGAACCTGCGAGCCTACTACGGTGAGGGATCCAAGACTGTGGCGTTCGAAATCGCCGAGCAGCTTGGCTGGCGTTCTCCGACGGCGGTGGTTGCACCCATGGCCGGAGGATCGCTGGTGACCAAGGTGGGCAAGGGCTTCCGCGAGTTTCAGCGCGCAGGTTTTCTCGACTCCACGCCGCGCATTTTCGGAGCGCAGGCAGAAGGCTGCGCACCGATCGTGCGCATGATCGAGCACGGAACGGACACGCTAGTTCCCGAACGTCCGCACACGATCGCCCGTTCGCTGGCCATTGGGGCGCCGGCGGACGGTCCAGCCGCGCGGCATACGATCCTCGAATCGGGTGGATGGGCCCGCGCGGTGAGCGATGTCGCGCTCGTTGCCGGTATTCGGCTGCTTGCGGAAACCACGGGCATTTTCGCGGAGACGGCAGGCGGCGTGACTGTCGCGGCCGCGGCGTCCCTTGCCGCAAGCGGTCACCTGAGCGCTGACGACGAAGTGGTGTTGTGCATTACCGGGAACGGCCTCAAGACAACGGATGCGATCGAGTCCGCAATCGCTCCGTCACCGCTGATTGAACCACGCCTGCGAGAAGTGGCGGCGCTCGTCGCGTAGTGCGTCGCGGCCTCATCCTTTTACTCACCAGTCTTCCTGACACATGGCGATCACGATTCATCTCCCGACAGTACTTGCACCGTTCGCGCAGGGCGAACGTGTCCTCGAGGTCTCGAGCGGTACCGTTGGAGCTGCCGTCCAGGACATCGGAACTCGATTCCCGTCGCTTCTCCCTCGATTGGCCGATTCCAGCGGGCAGCCGTACGCATTCGTCACCTTCTATGTCAACGATGAGGACGTGCGCTTCCTCGATGGATTCAACACGCCGATCGCGGACGGCGACGAAGTGACGATCGTGCCTGCGGTCGCCGGAGGGTGACCGCATGGCGACCCTGATTCAGGCGCGCGCCGCCGAGAGTGCGTCAGACGGGCCCGCGCTATCGCCCGAGGAACTGATCCGTTACAGTCGTCATGCGCTCCTGCCGGAGGTGGGGATCGAGGGACAGCGCCGGATCAAGGCTGCGCGCGTGCTCGTCGTCGGCCTCGGCGGACTGGGGTCACCGGTGGCGTTGTATCTGGCAGCGGCCGGAGTCGGCACGCTCGGCCTGGTGGACGACGACCGTGTCGATGCGTCGAACCTGCAACGACAGCTCCTGCATGGAACGCGGGACGTAGGACGCTCGAAACTCGATAGCGCCGTCGATCGGTTGTACGACGTCAACCCTCACGTCGCGCTGGAGCGCCATCAGACACGATTGACCGCCGCCAACGCGCTGGACCTGATCGCGCAGTACGATATCGTCGTCGATGGGACCGACAATTTCGCGACCCGGTACCTCGTCAACGATGCCTGTGTCCTGACAGGCCGGCCGAATGTCTATGGGAGCATTTTCCGGTTCGACGGGCAGGTGTCCGTCTTTTGCGATCCGGCTGGGCCGTGCTACCGGTGTCTGTATCCGGAACCACCGCCACCGGGGATGGTGCCATCGTGCGCGGAGGGTGGCGTTCTGGGCGTGCTTCCCGGGTTGGTTGGCGTCTGGCAGGCTACCGAGGTGCTCAAGCGTATCCTTGGCACAGGTGACGCGCTCGTTGGACGCCTGCTGCTGGTTGACGCGCTCGGCGCACGGGTGCGGACCGTGAAGCTGCGGCGCGATCCCTCGTGCCCCGCGTGCGGCACACGCACGCTGACGGCGCTGATAGACTATGACCAGTTTTGTGGGCTTGGGACTACGGACGCCGTGCCCGAAATCACTCCTCGTGAGGCATTCGCCCGGTGGCAATCGACACCCGGCGTCCAGCTCATCGATGTCCGAGAGGCACAGGAGCACGCCATCTCGCGTATCGAGGGTGCCCGGTTGGTGCCGCTGGCGACGCTCCCGGACGTACTCGACAGCCTGGATCGCACACGACCCACGTTCGTGTTCTGCAAGGTTGGCGCAAGGAGTGCCAGAGCGGTGCGTTACCTGAGGGAGCAGCAGTTCACCGACGTCTGGAACGTTGCCGGAGGGATCCTGCGCTGGTCCGACGACGTTGACGGCGGGATCACGAAGTACTGATCGGCCACTGGCAGAAGTGAGGAGCGAGCCGGAGATCGTGGCCGGTTGTGGCACCTGGCAGGGTGCGTTGTGCCTGTCCACGGCAGTTCCGCGTGGAGGCACGGACAGGCATCGATGGAGTTGGGAGCGCTCGTCTGCACGTCGCGCGCCGCGCTATCGCCTTTGGCAGACCCGAGTTCATTTGTCCTTCGGCGACCGCGGTCGTGGGCTCCAGCGTTCCGCGTCTGGCAAGCTGCCAAACGACGTGCCTGACGCGGAACGGGCGCGGGATCACTCGATCCAGCGCCCGCCGGACATCCCGATGTCACAAGCTACGGCCCCTTGGCGGGCCGGCGATGCTCGAGTGTGGCCGCAAACTGACGCTCGTCGTAACCGGTATATATCTGCCGGGGGCGCGCGATCTTCTGTTCCTTGTCGAGCAACATCTCCTCCCACTGGGCGAGCCACCCCGCCACACGCGGGATCGCGAATAGCACCGTGAAATAGCTCGTCGGGAACTTCATCGCACGGTAGATCAGCCCCGTATAGAAGTCTACGTTGGGATAGAGCTTTCGCTCGATGAAGTACGGGTCCGAGAGTGCGATCCGCTCCAGCTCCAACGCGATTTCCAGATCCCGATCCATCCCGGTGACTCCGAACACCTCGTAGGCCAGCTGCTTGACGATCCGTGCCCGTGGGTCATAGCTCTTGTAGACGCGATGGCCAAAGCCCATCAGTCGCTGTCCCTTGCCCGACTTCACCTCGTCGATGAACGCCGCGACGTTCTTCACGCTGCCGATGCTCTCGATCATCCGCAGCACCTGTTCGTTGGCGCCACCGTGCAGCGGCCCATACAACGCCATGACGCCAGCCGCGACGGCGCTGAAAGGATCGACGTGCGACGACCCGACCGCGCGTACGGCATTCGTCGAGCAGTTCTGCTCATGGTCTGCGTGCAGGATGAACAAGACCTCGATAGCCTTCGCGAACACACGGTTGGCGGCGTACTTCGGCTCGCTCATCCGGGCGATCATCGACAGGAAGTTCTCCGCGTACGGGAGATCGTTGTCCGGATAGACGAACGGCAGGCCCTTCACGTGCCGATAGCACAAGGCCGCCAGCGTCGGAACCTTCGCGAGGAGCCGCACGATAGAGATCTCGCGCTGCGCCGGGTCGAAGATGTGCTTCGCTTCCGGATAGAACGACGACAACGCGGCGATGGAGCTGCCGAGCATCGACATCGGGTGGGCGTCGTACCGAAAGCCTTCCAGGAAATGCTTGATGTTCTCGTGCACGTACGTGTGGTACGTAATGTCCTTCACCCACTGATCGTACTCCGATTGTGTCGGCAACTCGCCATGGCGAAGCAGCCAGGCGACTTCAAGGAAGCTCGCCTTCTCCGCCAGCTGTTCGATGGGATATCCGCGATATCGCAGGATGCCCGCATCGCCGTCGATGTACGTGATCGCGCTCCGGCACGACGCCGTGTTCATGAACGCCGGATCGTATGCCATCATCCCGAAGTCGTTCTCGCTGACCTTGATCTGCTTCAGATCGAGCGCGCGAATCGTTCCATCGACAATCGGCAGTGAGTACGTCTTGCCGTTGCGGCCGTCCGTAACCTCGAGTGCTTCGGTCGTCGTGGTGTGCGGCGCCGAAGTTGTCGCCGTCGTTGTCATGCTCGTGCCCCTCGCTGGGTGAACCACCGGTACTGTGCCTCAGGCATCGTGAAAGCTAGCGCGGTGCCGCTCGATGTCGTATTGCTGCTTGCCACGATACTCGCGAGCCGCGGCTTGCCGTCCTGTGGCTCGACCGTTCATACCGGGAGACCCTCCCATTCTCGACCTCGACACAAACGTTATGCGCCTGCCACTCGTCATCCTCGCCGCAGCACTTGGCGGCGCGGTCAACTCGATCGCCGGTGGCGGAACGCTGCTCACGTTTCCTGCGCTCATCGGACTCGGCGTGCCGGCGCTGGTGGCGAACGCCACGAGTACGGTTGCGCTGTGGCCCGGGGCGCTGGGTTCGATGTGGGGATATCGCGGCGAACTGGTCGGTGCACGGCGCTGGGCCCTCCGCTGGGCAATACCGAGCGTTGCCGGGGGCCTCGTTGGCGCCTGGCTGCTCCTGCGAACGGAGGAATCGCGATTCGAGAGCCTCGTGCCTTGGCTGGTGCTGGGCGCCACGGCGCTGTTCATCGCGCAGCGCCCCCTCATGGAGCGCATTCGGGGACGGATGGCGCAGTCCTCCGCCGAGCCAACTGCGACGGCGGCACCGATCGGCACCCTGCTCTTTCAGTTCGTCGTAGCCATCTATGGCGGGTATTTTGGCGCGGGTATCGGCATCCTCATGCTGGCAGCCCTCGGCATCATGGGCTTCACGAATATTCACCGGATGAACGGCCTCAAGAACTTTGGCGGCCTGTGCATCAATGCTGTCGCCGCCGCCACGTTCGCGGTGTCCGGGATCGTCGACTGGGGCGTGGCCGCGGCCATGGCGACTGGTGCGACCCTCGGTGGCTATGCCGGGTCGCGCCTCGCGCTGCGCGTATCGCAGGCGCGTGTTCGGCAAGCCATCGTCGTGATCGGGCTGGCAAGCGGCCTGTGGCTTCTCTTCGATCGGTTCTGAGCGAACGCTAAGAATCGGACATCGGCAGTCCGATACTTCGGGGTGAGGGACAGAGGGGATCAGGGGTCCGGGAGTGTACGCCACCTGCCTTTCCTCGATAATCCGCAACCCGAAACCGATCGTGCTCTCGATTTTTCGCTCCTCAAAGCGCGTCGATACTCCGCCGGCTCGACCGCCACAACCCGCACCGGCTCCCGAGACGCCGACACGCATGTCCGCGGAAACGACGTTGGTGCTGGACTCGATCGGGACGCTATTGCAGCTGTACGGGAAGCACGCATTCGACACCGACTCGTGCTCGGCGCTCGACGCACGTGCACTGGCGCACGCGTGGATGCTCCACGCGACCATGGGAGCGCCGCGCCCGGGTGCCGCGGAGCCGCGGCCGGCCGGCGGCGTCATTTACCGGGACTGGAAAGGACTGACGCAATACTTCGGTGGATCTCGGCGCGACGAAGCCGAGTACGTTGCCCGGGCGCTCGGGGATCTGCGGGACAGCGTGTGGGCGTTCGTCTCGGCGCTGCACCAGCTGGTGCTCGAAGAACATGAGGAAGGACGCATCGCCACCGAACACTTCGCGCGCGTAAAGGCGGCCGTGGCCGGGAACTCGACGGAACAGCTCAAACGAGAAACCGTCGCCGCCATTTCCGTCATGGAGAACCTCATGGTGGCGCGACGCGACCGCCAGCGTCAACAGTTCACGGCTCTGGCAGACAGACTCAAGAGCCTCGGCAAGGAACTCGAGGACGCGCGACGGGAGAGCGCGCTCGACCCCCTGACGCGACTCCCCAACCGGCGAGCCTTCGACGACTACGCCACGCGCACTATCGAGCTGCACTCGCTCCTCGGGCAGCCCGCGAGCCTGCTGATGATCGATGTCGACAACTTCAAACAGATCAACGACACGTTCGGGCACGCCAGCGGCGACGAGGCGCTGCGTCAGGTGGGTCGCGCCCTGGCTCGCACGTTCCTCCGCCGAGTGGATTTCGTCTGTCGCTTTGGGGGAGACGAGTTCGGAGTCATCCTCCAGGAAACCGGCAGTCAGGGAGCGGCTGCGCTCGCCGAAAAGCTCCGGCAGGCCATCGCCGACGTGAGGGCGTCCGCCTCCGATTCCGAATCGCCACTCGAGTTCACGCTCTCGATCGGTATCGCCGAATTGCGGCTGGGGGACGACGTCGTGTCTTGGACACAACGAGCGGATGCCGCCCTGTACGCTGCGAAAGACGCGGGCCGCGATCAGGTCGTCGCCTCCTGACGCAGCGCGGGGCGGCCAATCCGTTGGCCGCCCCGTGTCCGTAACGGCGATCGTCAGATCGCGATGCCGGAGCGAATGGCCTTCGCCATCACGTCGGTAAACGTGTCGATATCGCTGATCGTCGTGTAGATGCTCGGCGTAATGCGCAGGCCATGGAACTCGGGATGGACGATGGGCGTGGTCATCACCCGGTGCCTGGTCCACAGCCAGGACTGCAACTTCGGCGTTTCGATTCCATCGACGTTCACGAGCGCAATGCCGCACGAGTGCCTGTTGTCCAGCGTGGTCAGCACATGCACGCGCGAACTCTCCTGTTGCAACTGGTTGGCCCAGCGATCGCGGAGGAAGCGCAACCGCGCCGCTTTCCGGTCGAGGCCGATCCCCCGGTTGAATGCCGCAGCAACCGAAATCGCATTGTGGTTGGCCGCCGGGTGCGTGCCGATTTCCTCGTACTTCCTGATGTTCTCGTCCATCGTAGACGGCGCCGCCATCATCGGCCAAAGCGACTTGATCCTGCTGCGGCGCACATACAGAAAGCCGGTGCCGATCGGCGCGTGAAGCCACTTGTGCAGACTGGTACCGTAGAAGTCGACGTCGAGCTCGTCGCGTGTGAACGGGAAGTGCGCGAACGCGTGAGCGCCATCCACCAGCACGTCGATCCCCTTCTCCCGACCCAACTGCACGATCTCGCGCACCGGCAGGATGTGGCCAGAAAGGTTGGTGATGTGCGTGATTTCGATCACCCGAGTGCGCGGCGTGATCGCTTGGCGGAACTGGTCCACGAGGTACTGTTGCGACGGCACCGGTACCTTGAAGGAGATCTGCTTCAGCACGATCCCATCGCGCCGGACGCGCTGGTCCCACGTCGTGATCATGCGCCCGTAATTCTGGTTCGTCACGATCACTTCGTCGCCGCGCTTCAGGTCCAGACCGAGAATCATCGTCTCGTTGGCTTCGGACGCGTTCCGCGTGATCGCGATTTCTTCGGGATCGCAGCCGAACATCCCGGCAAGGTCGCGCCGACAGCTCTCGATGCGCGGTTCCAGCACTCCCCACATGTGCTCGACAGGAATCTCGTTCGAGAACCTGAGATCCCGGATCATCGCGTCCAACACATGTGTCGGCGCCGGCGACACGCCGCCGTTGTTCAGATTCACCAGCGTCCGATCCGTATCGAACGCCCTCGCGATTTCGTTCCAGTAATCCTCGTCGCTGGCGACGTCGATCGGACTTCTGGAGCCGGCCACATCGCCGGCCCGCGAAAGGTTGCGAAACGCACCCGCATTCATGACAGGAAGTGCGATCCCGGCACGCATCATGGCGACCACGAAGTCACGTCGAGCGGTCATCGTTACCTCGCGAAGTAATGGAGGGCAGCGGTCATCGTCCCAAAAGGTGCATGCATAAGGCCCCTGCGTCCAGTAAGCGCGACAGCACTGCTCGCTAGAAGCGCGTGGGCAGCGGCAGTTCGATCGTGAAGTGGAAGCGCGTGCCCTTTTCCGATTCAGTCTCCACGCGCAACTCGCCTCCCATGGCTCGTACCAGCTTCTCGCAGATCGACAGCCCGAGGCCCGCACTGGAGAACGCGTAGTCGCCTGGACCCTGGCGCTGCCGGAACGCTTCGAACAGATGCGTCATGACCTGTGGCGGAATGCCGCGCCCCGTGTCCCTCACAGAGAACTCGACGTGCGTGCGATCGCGTTCCGCGCACTGCACTTCCACGCTCCCGGCATTCGTGAACTTGATGGCATTGGTCGCCAGATTCAACAGCACGCGATTGAGCGCGGCAGAGTGCCCGATGCGAACGTCAGCGAGAGGGCCCACGCATCGCATCGTGAGCTTCTTTTCCTCCGCCATCGGTCGCAGGATATCGAGTATCGACTGCAGAACATCGGAGACGGAAAACGCCATCGGCTCCTGATCGAGCAGTGTCGTGCCGCCTCGCGCCAGTTCGATGACGTCGCCCGCGAGTGCGCTCAGCCCGAACGCAGCTGAATAGATCAAGCCGAGCTGCCGTGCCTGGATGGCCGACAGGTCGCCGCCCGCGCCCATGCGCAGACGCTCGGCAAGGATGAGGATCGATCCCAATGGCGAACGCATGTCGTGCGCCATTTCCACGACCAGCTGCTGCGCCTCCGTTCCCGTCAGCCGCGAGGCAAACCGATGGGCGGCGTCGGTGTCCAATGCGTCCTGGACAACCTCAAGCGCGCGTGTGATCGCCACCACTTCATCGGCGAACGGTCGGACGTCCGGCGCCTGCGCGTGATCGAGAAACGAGCGGCGAAGGCTCTCGAGTACTCGCCGGCCCGGAACGAACACCGCTATGCCAGCCAGGCTAGGGCTCCGACCTTCCAGCGTGGCATGCACTGCCTCGATGATTGTCGCGACCGCAGTGCGAATGTCCGTCGTCGAAACTCGCCCGTGCTCGTCCACCGGCCACGATGCGGCAACGTCTCCGGCAGCCGCAGTAAGGGCACGCCACGTCGGCGACCGCGTGCCGCCCGCAGGTGGCGGCGACGATCCGTGACCGCGACCAGAACCCGGAGTGCGTGCCGATTCAGCTTGCACCGATCTGCCCCTGTCAACAGCCGGCGCCAAGGCCGTGCCCAGTCCCGCCTTCGCTTCGCTCACTCGTCGAACGTACCCATCATCTCCTCTCGCCGGAACCCGTGCTTGTCCATTAGACGATACAGCGTGGTGCGATCGATGTTGGCAAGGCGCGCCGCCTTGGACATGTTCGACCCCGCCCGGGAGATCAGCTGCGACAGATATTCCTTCTCGAAGTGCGCGATCAACTTGTCTTTCGCGACGTGGAAGCCGTCGGCCAGAACGTTTGCCGGAAGACCCGCCGAGGGAGCCTCCGTCACGTTGTCTTCGTAGACGGGCACGTCCTCGGGAAGAACCAGGTGACCCGGCTCGGCCAGCACCGTCAGCTGCTCTATCACGTTCTGCAGTTCCCGAACGTTCCCTCGCCACGGGCGACTACGAAGAAACTCGATGGAGGCATCCGAAAGCTTCGGCGCTGGCTCGCTCGAACCACGATGGCGCTCCCAGAAATGACTCAGGAAGTGATTGGCCAGCAACGGTATATCTTCCTGGCGCTTGCGCAGGGGCGGCAAGTGAATGGGAACGACCCTAAGGCGGTACATCAGATCCTCGCGGAGCGTCCCCTTGGACACACAATCCTGCGGGTTCCGATTCGTTGCCGAAATGAAACGGACATCGACGATGGCGTCCTCCTTCTCCGAACCGACTCGTCGAACGACGCCGTCCTGCAGCACACGGAGCAGCTTCGCTTGCAGCGGAAGCGACATCTCTGTCAACTCGTCGAGGAACAGCGTACCGCCATTGGCGATCTCCAGCAATCCGGGCTTGTCGCGCTCGGCACCGGTAAACGCGCCCTTGCGATGCCCGAACAGCTCGCTCTCGAGAAGTCCCTCGGGAAGCGCCGCGCAGTTGATCGGAACCAGGGATCGACTGGCTCGGCGGCTGTATTGGTGAATGAACTGCGCTATCAGCTCCTTGCCGGTCCCGCTTTCTCCCATGATCATGACTGACGCGTCTGTGCTGGCGACCTTTCGCGCCAGCTCGACGGCCTTGCGGAAGGGCGGGGAGACGCCAAGCAGGGTCAACTTGTCCGAGTTCCCCGTTTGCTTGAGGAGCTGGACGCGCAGATCCCTGGTCTCCCGGGCTACCATGACCGCGTGCGAAGCGCGACCCACGAGCACCTGCAGGTGCGTCGCGGAGAAAGGCTTGGGGAGGTAATCCCAGGCACCGGCTCGCAGGGCCTCGATGCTCGTCGTGACGCTTGGATTGCCCGTCATGACGACTACGATTGTATCTTTGCTCGACTCCATCGTGGCTTTCAGGATTTCCATCCCGGAGACGGGAGTCATGTACAGGTCCACCAGAATGATGTCGAACCGGCGGCGCTTCACGAGATCGACCGCTTCGTCTCCGCGGCCGAGTGTCGTGACGTTGTAGCCATCCATTTGCAGGACACTGGCGCACCCCTCGCGGAGTGTGCGATCGTCGTCGACGATCAGGATGTTCAGGCTGGCCTTGACGTCAGGAGAGATCGAAAGCGGATCTCGGGAGTCCCCATCGTTCTTTACCCTGTCGTCGTCACGAACCACGGTGCCACTTGCCATGTATGCCGCTCCCAGCGGTGTGAGAATGCTGCGAACTCCAACTTCCCGTGCGGTTTCTGAATAAATGATGCCAGCATCCAACAGAGCGGATCCACAGAAGTGGGGCAACCGCCGCAACAGCAGCGGTCAAGTTACGGCTGGAAACTGGTGGCGGGAAGCACGGAAGGGCGGATCGCCAACAGTTTATGTAGGTGACGCACAACATGTTCGTAGGATCCGGACGACATCAACATTGGTTGGATCGGTTTTTCTGACCTCTTCGGGGCCCATCCCGAGAAGTCGCCGTGGGCCCAGAATTGCTAGACAGACGCGTCTGACAGCTTTGCGTTACTGGTCACACTCGATGTGCGCCCTTTTGCCCGGCTGGTCGTCATCAAGGGGTCGCACTCACCGTTTCTGCCAGGAATCGAATGTCCGCTAACATCGTCCCGAGTGGCCCTGGATCCTCGATCGCGTCGCGACATGAGGCGCTCCCGTCGCTGCAGAGTTGGGGAGCAGCCCCGCCACAGCCAGCGTTTAACGTCGGCGAGCAGATTCAGCGAACGGTTTCAGCGATAAAGCGTTACCGGTGGCTGATCCTGGCCATCATCGCGGTCGGAGCGGCAGCAGGGTTCGTCATGTCGCAGTTCGTGAAGCCCAAGTACCAGGTGAACGCGACCATCTGGATCGCACAGGCCGGCGGCAAGAACGGGCCGATCGTTGCCCCGGGCCTGATATCCTCTGACCTCGCGTGGCCCGAACTGGCCAAGTCGTATCTGGTCCTGGACAACGTCGTGTCTCGGCTCGCCCTGTACGTTCAGCCCAGCGATGCGGCCGACACCGTGGTCTTCCGCAGTCTTCAACCCTCCGACTCGCTCCAGCCTGCCGGATATCGGCTCAAGATCGACGGCGCCGGGAAGAACTACCAGTTGATTCGGCTTGCGGACGACAAGACGGCGAACGAGCGGGTGGTGGAGCGCGGTGCAGTGGGCGACTCGATCGGCCGCGTGGTCGGGTTCCTCTGGCAGCCTTCGTCCGAGCTTCTGCGACGCGGACGCGCATACGAGTTCCAGGTCGTAACGCCGCGCGAGGCATCGTTGCAGCTGGCACAGACGCTGTCTGTCAACCTGATGCCGATGAGCAACCTGATGAGTATCCAGTTGACCGGCA
This sequence comes from Gemmatimonadaceae bacterium, assembly GCA_019186945.1. Classification (GTDB taxonomy): domain Bacteria; phylum Gemmatimonadota; class Gemmatimonadetes; order Gemmatimonadales; family Gemmatimonadaceae; genus JABAQJ01. Next base: position 456,167 of record JABAQJ010000006.1, on the reverse strand, counting down.
ACCGTCCGGGGCTCCTGGCCACCACGGCGAACACGCTCATTCACGTGTTCGTGAACGAAGCCGGTCGACTGAAGAAGGAGAATCTTACTGCGGCTGCCGCCACGGTGGACGAGCAGCTCATCCAGGCAAAGCAGCAGCTCGAGCAAGCGGAACTCGCCTACGAAGGATTCAAGATCAACACGATCACAAAGCCGAGCGAAAACACCGTTCTCGCGCCGGGCATCAGCCTGACGATGAACCCCGTTCTGAATGCCTACTTTCAGGACAAGGCAGTTTATGACGGCGTCCGCCGCGACGTGGAAGCCGCCATGGCGATGCAGGAGGCGGCGAAGGTGGACAGCGGGCGCTATCGACCCGAAGACATCCGTTCTGTTCCAGCGCTTCTTTCGCAGAACCCCGATCTGGCCAAGGCGGTCACCGATCTACTCACGAAACAGCAACAACTGCGCGTGCTCCAGCAGACGTATACGGACGAGTTCCGTCTGGTGAAGGAGGTCAAGGAGAAGATCCACGTGCTCGAGACGGAGACTATCCCGCAACAGATGGATGTTTCCGTCGCGCAGATCAAGGCACAGGCAGAAGAACTCAACCGTCGTCTCGAGGCAGCGGGCTCGGACCTGAAACAGATACCGTCCCGGCAGATCGAGGAAGGGCGACGCAAGCGCGACGTGGACATTGCGAACACGATTGTCGGCGACCTGCAGACGCGTTCTGTCGCTGCGCGGCTGGCAGACCTCACGACCCAGCCCGATGTCGCCATTCTGGACTCGGCGGTGGCGCCCCGTCGTCCCTCGACGGACACCGCGATGTCGATCTTCCTCGTCGCGGTAGCAGCATCGGTCGGCATCGGCTTCGGCCTTGCGCTGCTCCTTGACCGCGTCGACAAGCGATTCCGTTACCCGGAGCAGGCCAGTGGCGAGCTTGGTCTCGATGTTGTCGGGACGGTACCCACGCTGCTCAAGACGGTAAAGAATCCGACCGCGCGACTGAACAACCATACGCAGATGGTCGAGTCGTTCCGATCCCTCTCGCTCACCATACGGAGCGCATACGAGGGCATCGGTCCGGTGCAGCTGACGATATCGAGCCCTGGTCCGGGCGATGGCAAGTCATTCGTTTCTGCGAACCTGGCCACCGCACTCGCGGACGGCGGATACCGGACGATCCTGATCGACGGCGACATCCGACGCGGGACGCTGCACACGATCCAAGGCATGGAATGCGATCCGAGTCCGGGTCTTCTCGATTATCTCGCCGGCGAGGCCACGCTGGCGGAAATCGTGCGGGCAACGTCGAATCCCAACCTGTTTCTCGTTCCCGGCGGATCGCGGCGCCAGCACGGGCCGGAGCTTCTGGCATCCGACAGCATGCAGCAGCTCGTCCGTGACCTTCGGAACCAGTTCGACGCGATCCTCATCGACACGGCCCCGTTAGGCGCCGGAATCGACGCATACGCACTGGGAGCGGCGACGGGAGCGATGGTGCTCGTACTACGAACGGGCGAAACGGATCGCAAGCTGGCGCAAGCAAAACTGACGCTGCTCGACCGCATGCCGGTGCGAATGCTCGGTGCGATCGTGAACGACGTGGGAGCCAACCCGCAGTACCGGTACTACACGTACCTCGACGGTTACGGCACGGGAGAGGCCAGCAACACTCTGATAGGCGCCGGCAGCAACGGGAAGGCGAACGGGAGGAAGTAGAACCAACCCATCGCTGGACACGTAAGGCGCGCCAGCTATTCTGCTGGCGCGCCTTACTCATTTGCCACCTCGATGCCGCGGACCGCGGGCGGCACCCTACTGTACGAAGCGAACCGGAACCTCGGCGAAGGCCGTGATCGCGCGCGACGCTTCTCCGTTGCGCCCATGCCGAAGTGCCGTCGCGGCACGCAGCAGCAACTCGACTGCATCCACCGACGCTTGTGCGAAGTCGTCGACGGCGCAGTAGCCGGCCCGAACGCGTAGCTGCCGAGGAACCCCGTCGAGGGTCAGAGGCACCTTCTCCACCATCTCGCGTAGACGCTCGACCAGGCGCACCGCACCCTTGTCGTCGGTGGCCGGTGCAATGATCGCGAACTCCGCACGCCCCAACCGACCAACCACATCAGACGATCGAGCCGTGCGTCGGCAGATCTCGCTCAGGTGATCCGTCACACGTGGATCTACATCCTCGCCCGGAAGCGCATCGGCCGCGTCAGGTACCGTCATGATCGCCACGCATGCCAGCGGCGCACGTCGACGAGTGGCATCGGCACCGATCTCCCGGGCGCGACGGGCCAATCCTCGTACGTTGTACAAACCCGTCGCCGCATCGAGAAGACTCTCCTCACGCGAGCGATCGATCTCACGCTTCGCCTTGACGTAGACAGCCAAGCGCAAGAGAAGAGCCTCCGCATCGAGCGGTTGGCTGAAAAACTCCCAAGCCCCAGCTCGATACGCCTCCAGACGCTGGGCGCGAGAGGCCGGCCCGGACGTCGTCATCACTATCGGCGTGCTCAGCGAGAACTCCGCGTCTTCCCGGAGCCGCTGGCAGAGCTCGATCCCGGTGATGTCGGGAAGTCCGGAGTCGACGATGATCACATCAGGACGAGTCCTCCGCGTAAGATCGAGCGCTTGCCTGCCGGTGTACGCTCGTACCGAAGCGAAGCCCTGCGGACCCAGAATGCTCTCGAGAGAACGGGCAGACCACTCCTGATCGTTCGCGAGGAGAACAAGGGGCGGCGGCGAATCTCTTTCGATCTCGACCATTCCAACTTGGGCTGCGGACGCGGCCTCGCGAGTTGAGCCGGACAGGCACAGGACGCAGACTGCCGTGGGCACGCTCCGCGTGCAGAAGTCGTGCGGGATCTGTGTTTCGTGCTAAGTCGTTCCTCTGCAGCAAGTTCCAGAATTGCAGAAAGCAGCGATCACCAAGTGGTGCAGAGACACTGCAACAGGCGGTCGCGGTGCACCTCCGGATTTCACCTTTGCTGAACCAAAGCAATGGTCGAGGTCGCGTGCACCTCTTACTGTTCTGAGCTATTGTGTCTGAGCTATTGTGCGATACGGTGCCTGGGTGGCTATGCAAACCGAGCGAAGGTCAGGCTCAGTCGACCGCTCGCAGCAGATTGCCGAACAGTGTCGCTCTCGCACCACACACGATCATCGCTTCTTGTGACTCAAGTACGAGCGTTCGCGATCGAAGTCCGCTATCCATGTACATTTGACGACGCGGAGGCCAAGGGCGTCCTTAGCACGATCGGTGCAATGGCCACATCCACAATGAACGCTCATCTCTCCGGACTCGGTCGCATGCTGCGGAATCTTATTCTCCCCGCCGTGCTCACGTTCACCCTCAGCCATGCCACCCAGGCCCAAGCCCATATTGGCGAGCAGCGCCGGCAGGCGACTCGGGCCGAACTCGAGCAGATGGCGAAGGCGGCAGAAGGGGCTGCCCAAGCCGCTCCCGATGCCAAGACCAAGGAGCGCATGATGGACGATGCCTCGGCCATTCGCATGCGCCTCAAGAACGGAGACTTCGTCCCGGGGGATCGCATTCTGATCGAAATCCTGGGCGATTCGGCATCGTCGGACACCTTCACGGTGCGTGGCGATCGGATGCTCCAGCTGCCCAACCTCCCGGATATTTCATTGGCGGGCGTGCTTGACTCTGAGCTCAAGGATCACCTGACCAAAGAGGTAGGCAAGTACGTCAAGCAGCCGGAGCTGAATGCAACCTCCCTGCTCCGTTTGGCCATGATGGGCCAAATCGGCCGCGGCGGGTTCATTACGATCCCGATGGACCAAGCGATCACGGACGTACTGATGGCCACTGGTGGTCCAGGCTCATCCGCGGACTTCAACAAGACGGTCGTGCGCCGGTCGGGTAAGGTGGTCGTATCCGCCGAGGAATTCCAGGAGGCAGTACGTGCAAACCGAACGGTAGGCGATATGTCCCTGCGGGACGGTGATGAGATTTTTGTCCCGGACAAGAAGCAGGGGCAGAATGTGCTACAGTACTTGCAGTTGGTCTCGGCGCTCATCGGTTTCTACTTCATCCTTCGCTGGGGACGCCGGCCCACGGGCACGGCAGGCCCGAATCCGTAAGGGTGGCCCGCCATTGGAAATCATAGATCGACAACGAATGGAGTCCTCGTTGCCGCAGTCAATAGATGGTCCCACACCGCGAGTCCCGACCCCCTCGTCCGGCCGGCGATACCGGCCCGAATACGAAGGGGCTCGTATCATCGAGCGCCCGCGGTCGGTCGACTCGCACCGGTTGCCGGAACGCGCTGGCGCTCCTGTAGAGCAGGTCTTCCCCTTGGAGCGCAACGAGATTGCGAGCAGGCTCCTGAACGTTGCGGTCGCGTCAGTCGCCTTGGCCGCGTCAATGCCTGTGGTGTTGCTGGTCAGTCTGCTGATCAAGGCGACGTCGCGCGGTCCGATTCTCTATGCGCAGACGCGCGTGGGCATGGACAGGCGGTGGCGGGAGACGCTGGCGCTCCGCGAACGGCGACAGGAGGACCTTGGCGGGCGGGTTTTCACGATTTACAAGTTCCGCACGATGCGCGTGGACGCCGAAAGAAAGTCTGGCGCAGTGTGGGCGCAGGAGAACGACCCGCGCGTAACCACCCTCGGCAAGTACCTGCGGAAGTTCCGCGTCGATGAGATCCCGCAGTTCTGGAACGTGCTGCGTGGCGAGATGAATGTGGTTGGCCCGCGACCAGAACGCCCCAGCATTGTCGCACGGCTGCGCGACGACATCCCCGAATATCAGTTCCGGCACCGCGTGAAACCTGGACTGACTGGGCTGGCGCAAATCAACCAGAAGTACGACGTATGTCTCGAGGATGTCCGCGCAAAGGTGAACTGGGATCTTCAGTATTTGCGGACGCAGAATCTGTGGCTCGACCTCCGGGTCATGCTGCAAACCGTGCCGGCCGTCCTGTTGAAGTTCCGCGGTTGGTAGCCGCGGCTGGTCATGCGCGGTTCGTCGTAGCCGGCCTCAGCGTGTCGCCAATCGGTTGTATACCTCTCCGATTATCCGCCCCAGTGCGTAGCCGAGCACAAAGCCATAGATGAACCCGACGAAAGCGCCAAGCCACGTCACTCGATAACCGGGGAAGAACGCTCCAATCAGGTTCAGATGCTGGCCAACCATCGGACCGCCCTTGAGAATCAGGACGATGGTAGCGAGGAAAAGGCCGCCGCCTGACAGCAGGCCGAACGAGATGCCCCACGCCCGTGCGTTGAGCTGCAGGAGTGTTTGAACGGCGTTATCGCGATTGTCAGCCATGACAGTTGGTGCGGGCGCCCGACTAGATGTGATCGAGGAACTCGCGCGTCGCATTCAGTTCTGCGCGCGTGCGAATGAAGAAGGCAGAAACCGCGAGAGCCAGGTTGCGGCAGAATGCGGCGAACCAGCCAGCGACGAAGCCGACGACAAATCCCCACACGGCACCGACAATCACGCCAGACCAGGACACCGTGTATCCGGCGAAGTATTCGCGCAGCAGGTAGAGCGGGAACGCGCGCGCACGTGGACTCACCAGCGCCACGACCGTCAGCAGCGCCATGAACGTCGCGCCGGCGCTCCCCGTAGCGACACCGAATGCTCGTTTGTGCAGTGGCGCGAAGGCCAGCTGCAGAGCTGGAATGAGCCGTTCTTCGGTGTCACCGCGGTTCGTTCCGGACTCCCGACCGTCGACTGCCCGCAACCGGGAAGATGGCGTGACCATGCGCAAGGCTCCTCCGCGCGATCGCCGCGCTACTCGTTGCCGGCCGTCCACGAACTCCTCCGATGCTTGGAAGGAATGGGCGGCCAACGCTGTACCCCCACCTCATGCCACGCCTCGACCGTAGGATCCGGGAGTGGCGCCCCTACCGCCTGTTGCAGCAGCAGACCCGTGCCGAAGGATATGCCATTCATGAAATAGTACAACAGGTGAGCCGGTACCATTCGCAGCGCGAAAACGGGTCCGCGCACCCGCGAGAAGAACGCGAGGAGTCGCCAATTGATGGCGACCACGACCAGGAGCGACGCCAGTGCGGCGTACAGCAGCGTCCTCTCGCGGAGAGGAAACCAGGCGATGCAGAAGACCACCGCTCCCCAGACAAGCACCACATTGAGCTTTTCCGTCCAGCGAAGGTTGAGAGCGCCCACCTTGAGCATTCCGCCGCGGTGCGCCAGCAGGCGCGCCCACGGAATGCCGCGATCCCGGAGATCAGTCCGGATCACGTTCCGCAATGTCCAGTGTTTGAGGTGCGTCACCTGGATGTCCGGCTGCAACAGAATGCGGTGACCCATCTGGCAGATTCGGCCGCCAAGCTCGATATCCTCGATCTGGGGCCGCGCAAAATGCCATTCGTCGTACATGCCGGCTTCCATGAAGACGCTCCGGCGGATCGCGCCCGCGCCCGCCCAGAAAGTCGAAGCCTCGCCGGCGTGCTGCTGATGCGTGTAATGATGGAGCAGATTCCGATACTGCGACATCAGCCCCGGCGCTGGAGGTCTGTCGTCGTAAGAACCGAACACGCCAGCGAGATCGGGCTGGACTTCGAGGATCTCCGCAAACCTGCTCAACGTATCGCTGTGCACCACCACGTCAGAGTCGAGGAATACCAGGATGTCGCCCTGGGCGACCTCGGCTCCCCGGTTGCGGGCATACGCTGGACCGTGGGCGCGACCTGGGATGCGGATCACCGCGTCGGCGTAGCGCGCGGCAATCGTGGCCGTTTCGTCGCTGCTGGCGTCATCGACGATGAGTAGTTCCCAGCGATCGCGCGGCAGGTCGCTGGCGGCGAGCGCAGCGAGTGCCGCCGGCAGAACGCCGGCGGCGTCGTGCGCGGGCATTATCACCGAAACGAACGGTCGTTCCGTCACATCGAGACTCCGTCGCCAGCCACAAGTCGGCGGACGCGCCGCCCCTGCGCTCTTATCCAGAGCCGCCTCATGAACGAGGCGTTCCCCCACGATTCGAGCTGACCGGGCGAGCGAAAGTAGTACATGTCGATGCGCGGGAGGAGGGCGTGATCCTCAGTGCCTCGAAGCAAGCGAAACTCGGTTGTGACGGCGCGCGCGTAAACGTCCCGCACCACCGTGATCGCCTCTGGGCTCGTTCGGCCGTACGGATATGCGAACGACGAGGGTCGCTCGCCGAGTTCGGCGTCCATGCGTTCCACGCAGCCGGCGACTTCGTCTTCGAGGGCGGCGCCGCCGATTGCCGCCAGATCCCGGTGACGTCGGGTGTGAGCTCCGATCTCGAACCCGGCATCGCGTGCGACGCCTAACGCCCGCCAGTCCATCAACGGGAGAGTGGGGATACCACGGGTCGTGTGACCACCCCAGTCGTTGCGGCCGCCAACATGCTCGGGTACGACGAAGACTGTCGCAGGGAGACGTTGTGCCGCAAGCTCCGGAAGCGCGATCGCACCGACATTGGCGAATCCGTCATCGAATGTCAGCGCAACAGCGTCTTCCCCATCGTCAGTGGCTGCGGCCAGAGCGGCGAGCGGCACCACCCGGACACGTCCTGAACCCAGGAACTCGACCTGACGGCGAAACACCTCGGGGCGCACCGAGATCGGCGAGTCCGATTCATCGACCGAATGCCAGGTCAGGATTGCACGCATCTCGTCAAGCCGAACGAGCGGATGCGGGCAGGCGCCAGTCGCCCGCCGAACCGCCCTCCATTCGCGAACGTTGATCCGTGACGACGTCGGCGATGATCTGCGACAACGGCGTGCGCGGACGAAATCCGGTGACCCTCTCGAGCTTCGACACGTCCGGCACCCGGCGCATCATGTCTTCGAAGCCGGCCGCGTACGCTTCGCTGTACGGAATGCGCCTGATCTCCGAAGTGCTGCCGGCGGCTTCGCGCACGCGCTCGGCCAGTCCAAGAATCGAGATCTCCTCGGTGGAGCCGATATTGAAGACCTCACGCAGCGCCTCCTTTTTCTCGATCAAGCGAAGGAGCGCTTCCACAGCGTCGTTGACGTGGCCGAAGCACCGCGCTTGCTCACCCGACCCGTAGACGGTGATCGGTGCGTTGGCCAGCGCCTGCTGGGCGAAGTTCGGGAGCACCATTCCGTAACGACCCGTCTGCCGAGGTCCGACGGTATTGAAGAAACGCACGACGATGACCGGGACATCCTTCTCCGCGGCGTACGCCAGCGCGAGCCACTCATCGAGCGCCTTCGAGCACGCGTATGCCCAGCGCGAGTGCGAAGTCGGGCCGAGCTGCAGATCCTGATCTTCCCGGAACGGGATCTGTGTCGACTTGCCATAGACTTCCGACGTGGACGCAACGACGACCAGCTTCTGCTTCTTGGCTGCTGCCGCCAGCACGGTCTCGGTGGCGCGCACGTTGGTTTCGATGGTGTGCACCGGACGTTCGACTATCAGGCGAACACCTACGGCGGCGGCCAGGTGCACCGTGACGTCGCAGCGATCGACAAGTTCGGTGACCAGCGGAAGGTCGAGCGCGGAGCCGATCCGATAGTCGAATCGAGGCATCCCTATGAGGTGCGCGATGTTGTCGATCCGCCCCGTCGAGAGATCGTCGAGGACCAGCACCCGGTCGCCGCGGGCGAGTAGTCGCTCGGCCAGGTGCGATCCGATGAAACCGCATCCACCAGTGATAAAGACGTTCACGCAACCTCCTGAGTGGCGAGCGCTTCGAGCACTCGCGTTTGGCCCCGTCGTTCCGCCGCCCGCCTAACAATATCAAGATAGCGTGGTACGACGGCTCGTTCCGTCCAGCGCTCCACGTAGGCGCGATAGCCTGCCGTGGAGAGCTGCCGGCGGTAGTCAGAATCCTGCTGGAGCCGGCGCATCGAGACTACGAGCTCCTCCGGCGTCCAGAACAACTCCCCACCCCCCGACTGCTCGACGATCTCCGGGAACGGCCCAAGCCGCCTGGCCAGGACCGGCGTTCCTTGCCGGAACGCCTCTATGAGGACGATGCCGAAGGTCTCGAAGCAAACTGACGGGACGAGCGAAGCCACGGCGTGCTGGTAGTACTGCCCAAGGGCATCCGGGGGGATGCGGCCAAGGAACACCACGTTAGGCATCCCATTCGCCAGTACGCGCAGTGCCCCGCCGTGCTCGCCGTCGCCAGCAATGACGAGATCGGCGTCCCGATAGCTGCGGAAGATCGGGATCACGTCGTCCAAACCCTTGATCTTCTCGAGGCGGCCCGCGAAGAAGAAGTATGGGCGCTCCCGGGGCGATGCCCCGACCGGAACCGGCGTGATCTCCGATTCGGGGTCCGGAAGAAAATACGGCAAGACCTCCATGGATCGTCGAAGTCCGAACTCCGCGTGCTTGTCTCGACTGAACTCACTCATGGCGATGATCGCGTCCACGTGTTGCAGCTCGTGTTCGAGGTATCCCGTGGCGCGCCAGAGCTGTGGTGGACGACGATACGCCAGCGCGCACCGAATGCATTCTCGACCGGTACAGCGTTCTCGCCGGTGCCGCCACAGCACGTGCATTGGGCATACCAGCCAATGCTCGTGCGCCATGTACAGGGACACGGCTTCCCCGGCAAGCTGGAAGAGGCCGGGCCCGCCGATCAGAGACACGTTGTGGAAGTTCACGACGTCATATCGGCCGTCCGCGAGCAGCCCCGCGATGCGTTTCCTGTTGACCACGGGCCGGCCCAATTGCTGGGTCAACAGCGTCGAGACCATCGGCGCCGAGGAATGGAGGCGTCTCACCTCCACACCCTGGTCGTCGTCGTGATCGGGGACTTCCGGACTCGGACCGCGATGCAGAACGGCGTACGCGTCGGTGTCGTGCACCACGGTCACATGGTGGCCGCGACGGACCAGTGCGCGGGACAACCGCTGGATGCCGATCGCGTCCCCGCCGAACGAGTGGGGTGGATAGAACGTTGTGAGCATGCAGAACCGGAGCGTACTCACGCCGCCTCCCGGATGGCGTCCAATGCGGCACTGGCGCAGGAAGACCAGGTCAGCTTCTTCGCACGGGCCAGGGCTTCCCTGCCTAACGTATCGCGCAGGATACGATCGCCGGCCAATCGCCGCAGGGCCTCGGCGACCGCATCCACGTCGCCAGGTCGCACGAAGATTCCGCCTCCTGCCAGCAGTTCGGGCAACGGACTCTCCGTGGTGGCAATGACGGGCGTCCCGCAAGCCGCGGCCTCGACGGCCGGAAGCCCGAATCCTTCGCACTCGGAGACCAGGAGGGCGCCGAGCGCACCGCTGTGCAGCCGGGCAAGCTCCTCGTCCGGAACGAAACCGGGCCAGCGCACGAGCGACCGAGTGCCCAACGACTCGATCATTGCCTCGATTCGGGCGGCTTCGCCCAGGAACACATCGCCCTGGTTCGATCCGACGAGGATCAGGAGCGGCGCGGCGCTACCGAGTTCGTTCACGATGCGAGCGTGCGCCTCTACAATCACGTCGAGGCGCTTGTGCGGGTTGAAGCCGCCGACGTACGTGAACCACGAAGCCCCGGCCGGAATGCCCACACGCAGCGCTGCCGCGGAAATGTCCGCAGTGTTACGCGGCCGGTAGTCGCTGGCCGGTGCTTCCTCAGCAACGCGGATGCGATCCGCCGGAACATCGAGAACCTCGGCAATGGAACGCGCCGAGTAGTCGGAAACCGTGAGGACGATGCGCGCCTGGCGAATTGCGAGGCCAACCTTGGCGCGCCAGAAGACGCGCGCTTTGGCGTTAGGTAGCGTGAGATCCGGGAATCGTTCGGCGATCGTGTCGTGAATCGTCACGACCGCGGGAAGGCGCGGAGGAAGCGGGAAGTACGTGTATACTGATGGGGAGAAGAAGACGTCCGGGCGCGCCCGCCAGACGGCGCGCGTCAGCCGCAGCATGTCGCGCGGCGTACGATTGCCGTCGGCAGCAGCCGCCACCGTAGGCGACTGCGACTGCGACACAACGATGGGACGGATGTTCGCGGTCCGGTGCGGGAAGGCCTCGAATGCCCGCTCGTCGCCAAAGCAGAGGAACTCGTCGGCCGGTGCGATGGCGGTCATCGCCCGCATCAATTCGCGTGCGAAGCGCCCGTATCCCCTGCCGTTGGCCCAGCACGTCGCATCGACGCCGATACGCACACCGCTATGCGCCGGCGGAGGCGCGGGCGCGAGCGGGCGATCCAACTCCACCCTTCTCCTGATCCTCCACCCGCTGTTCCTCATGGTACTCGAAATCCGTGTTCACGGACCACACGTCGTGACTGGCTCCTCGCATGTTCTCGATCGCCATCATCGCCGTGAGCATCGAGTGATCGGCATTGTTGTACTTGTGCATGCCGTTGCGCCCGACGGTGTGCAGATTCGATATCGCGTCGAGACAAGTGCGTGCCATTGCGAGATGGCCAGAATACGCGGCGTCGTACACCGGGTATGCCTTGGGCATTCTGACCACCGCACCATCGAACACCTTGTCCGGCTGGGCGAGCCCGAGCGCCGAAAGCTCCTTCGTCGCCAGGGCGACGAGATCTTCGTCACGACTCGACCAGAGACCATCGCCCTCGAAGCAGAAGTACTCCATGCCTACGCAGGTCGTCCCCTGCGCCGGCACCATTGCCCGACTCCAGTTGTTGAAGTTTTGTATGCGGCCGACCTGCACTCCGGGCGTGTGGATGTAGATCCAATTGTCCGGGAAAATGTTCTCCTCCCGGATCATCAGCGCGACAACGAGGAAATCCCGATAGTTCAGGCCCTCACCCGCCGTGCGTATGTGAGCCGGAGGCGCCGGATCCAGCGCACGAACCAAGTGCCGTACCGGCATGGTCGAGATGAAGTGGTCGCCTTCGACACGACGCTCCCCAACGGGTGTCTTTGCCGTCACAGCAAGAACACGCCCTTCTTTGTGTTCAAGGCGCGTCACATCGTGACGCATCAGAACTTCGCCCCCCATCGCCTGAACACGGGCCGCCGCCGTCTCCCACATCTGACCCGGTCCCAGCCGCGGGTACTGGAACTCGTGGATCAGCGTCTTTATCGCGTCGGAACGCTTCTGGAGCTGCGCCGCGTTGAGTATCGCCTTGGCGAGCGAGAGCCCCTGGATCCGTTGGGCTGCCCACTCGGCGCGGATTTCCGTGCAGGGAATGCCCCAGACTTTCTCCGTGTACGTCTTGAAGAAGATCCGGTATAGACGCTTGCCGAATCGGTTCGAGACCCACTGCTCGAAAGTCTCTTCGACCGGATACGGCTTGACGTGCGCCCACAGGTAGCTCAGGACGATCAGGCCCGCATTCCAGATCCCGAGACCACGCAATGCATTTCCAGCCTTGAGCGGATAGTCGAAGTACTTCCCGCCGTAGTGAATCCGGGAGAGACGTGGGACGGAGATGAACTGGTCGCCCAGAATCTCGTGCCAGAGCGCTTCGACTGGGGCAATCTTGGTAAAGAAGCGATGCCCGCCGATGTCGAACCGGAATCCCTTGTACTGAGCCGTGCGCGAGATGCCTCCGACGATGTCGTCGCTCTCCAGCACGGTGACCTTTACCCCATCCTTGGCGAGCAGATAGGCAGCCGTCAGGCCAGCGGGGCCCGCCCCGACGATGACGACGCGCTCGCCCGGCTTGAGCTGGTCGACAGCGCGGGGTCGCTCAACGGTCGGAGTCAATGTGGATCGCAATGGCTGGTTGTGAATTGGTCGCCCCCGGTCCCATGCCGAAGGTACGCGTGGGCAAACGCTGGCAAGAGGCGCACCGTGGTCACGGCGACTTCCCGAGCGTGAGCACCAGGCCCGGATTTCGGACTAAGCGGCCACCCCTATGACGAATATCGCGAACGACCGTAAGCGCGTGTTTCGTCTCTGGGAGGAGGCTCGGGCAAGAACGCACGCGACGGAAAGCCGATTCAACTGCCGTCACAGCCCGCGCGCAGACAGGGATATCGTGGCAAGGCAGGACCACGACGGTCCGAGCTAGGCGTCGCGCGCGACTGCCCTCTTCGAATCCGCTCGGCGATCGGAGAGCGGCACCGATATTCTTGGAGGCGCATCCACTCCGCTGTGAACCCTGCTGCTAGCAGCGAAATGTCGCCTTACTGCATCGATCATGGCTCTATCGTTTCCGTTTCCTTCAGCGAGATTCGAGAAGTCAGCTACCGTCTTCTCCAGCTCGGGCACAGATCGCCGTACCGCCGGAGCGAACGACTCCAGCCAGCGGCAATCCTGAACTGCCCTGTCGTCTCGCAGCGCAACGATGTCGCCAGTCGCGGCCGCCATACCGACGTCGCAGAGCTGGGCGCGCGTCGCGCCTCTTGGGGCCCGGACCAGCGATGACTTCGGGCAGTCGACGACCAGCGACGAGACGCTCGTGCCATCATCTTCTCTGGCCACAATGAGTTGTGCATCGAATCGACGTATCGATGGGGCCATGATATCAATCGCCCGCTTCAAGTCGGCGTGGCTTCCCGTAGAAAGGACCACGATAGAGAGAGACGCTCCCGACTTGGAGCCACGCGACGCGGCGACTGAGGCTGAGCTGGACATCCGAATTTGAGTATCCGCTACTGGTACTTGCCGGTGACGGCCAAAAGAGATGGAGGAAGTTTCGTCCTCCGGGGCGTGGGGCAGTCATGCAAGGATGGCACCGCATGAGAGGGATCTCATTGACAGGATCGCCATCCTCTCGATCTCGTTGCAGTTCAACGTGAAAGCTGCTTACGGCAGGGTGACTGCGGCTTGGAAGCGGCTCCGAGCGCGAGCAGAATTGTAGCGATGGAGCGACAAGGCCAGCCACTATGTTGCCATGTCGCCACGCCGCCGATTGGTAACATTCTCGGCAAGGGCGGTGGGCAGGGACACTAAGTCCAAGGGAGAACGTTGCTTCTGTAGTGTGTTGTGCGTGATTTGATGGCATTCACAGAACTTGCGACCGACAGGCAGACGACGTTGCCAAGGGCATTCGCATCGGCAATTCACGAAATCGCGTGACGGATGGAGCGAACAGTCAAGGACGGATCGACGATGGTATCGGCGACTGAAGGCGTGGCGTCATTGACCGTGGCGCGCCGCGATCATGGAACCGGTTTCACAGTATGGGTCCGCCTTCTTCGGCCTCGACAATGGATCAAGAACATCTTCATACTGGCGCCGCTGCTCTTTTCCGGTCGCGCGCTGGATGGAGGAGCGCAGCTACGGGCAGCGGCAGCCTTTGCAGTGTTCTGCCTGCTGGCCAGCGGTGTTTACGCCTTCAACGACGTGATCGATCGCGAATCGGATCGGGCGCATCCACTGAAGCGATCGCGACCGGTGGCCGCGGGCGCGATCCCGGTGAGCGGCGCCATGGTCACGGCATTGGCGCTCGTGTGCGTCAGCGTGGCGCTGGCGTTCGCGGTAGCGCCCGGTGTTGGAGCGATCGCGGTAGCGTACTTGGCGATCAATGTCCTGTATGGGCTGGTGCTGAAGCGCGTGGTCATCGTCGACGTCTTCGCGATCGCCTCGTTTTTCGTGCTTCGGCTCCTGGCCGGCGCCGCTGCGGTTCGGGTCCAGCCGTCTGTCTGGTTGCTACTGTGCGGCGGGTTGCTGGCCCTGTACCTGGGCTTCGCGAAGCGGCGACACGAACTGGTGCTGTTAGGCGACGGATCGTCGGATCATCGTGCCGTGCTCTCACAGTACACGACAGGGTTCCTGGACCAGCTTTCGGTCGTGTTGCTGGCGGTGACCATTGTGTCGTACATCATGTACACTGTAGAGTCGCCCACTTCGCAGGCCGTCGGATCCCAGGCGCTGTCGTACAGTACGGTCTTCGTGCTCTACGGTGTGTTTCGGTATCTGTACCTCGTTCATCGACACGAGGGAGGCAATCCTGCCGAGACGCTGCTGACGGACCGCTCGTTGCTGGCCGCGGGGGTTCTGTGGGTCGTCTACTGTGCGGTGGTGATCTACCGGCCGTTCTCGTGACACACGCCAGCGCGGCGGAATGGCGACCAATGACACGGAACGACGCCCGCCGATGACCACTGTGACACCGGCCCGATCGCCCGGGCTTTCGCTCGTTATGCCGTGTTATAACGAGGAGGCAATCGTTGCACAGACGATCAAGCGCGTGCTGTCGGCGTTCCAGCGGGCGGAGATCGCCCTGGAACTGGTCGCGGTCGACAACGGATCTCTGGACCGCACGGGGGCACTGATCCGCGAGTTGATGGAGGCACACCCGAACGTCCGGCTCCACCGCGTCGAGCAGAACGTGGGCTACGGAAACGGCGTTTTGGCCGGGCTCCCGCTCTGTACTGCTCCGTGGGTGGGCGTGATTCCGGCCGACGGCCAGGTGGACGCGGAAGATGCGGTGCGACTGTTCGAAGATGCAGTTGCAAGCGGCGAGGTTGTGATCGCCAAGGCACGACGCCGGTTCCGGATGGACGGCATGGCTCGCAAGCTCGTCTCGATCGGTTACAACCTGTTCTTTCGTATGTTGTGGCCGGGAGTGGAGAGTCTGGACATCAATGGGTTGCCGAAGATCATGCCGCGCGAAGTCGTGCAACGCATGGCGCTGACGAGCCGGCAATGGTTCCTGGATCCCGAGATTATGATCAAGGCGCATTATCTGGGCGTGCGCGTGCTCGAGTACAACGTGTTCGCGCGGATGCGCGGGAGCGGTTTGTCGCACGTTCGGGCGATCACCTGCTGGGAGTTCGTCAAGTCCCTGTTGCGGTATCGTTTCTCCAGTGAACTGAGCCGTTGGCGCAAGGCGCAGGAAGCGAGCCCGAGGTTGGGGCTGACGACGCACAACGGGGCAGACTGATGCCGCACACCGAACGACGGCTCGTCGTATCCTCCCCTTCCCCAGCCAACTCCGCGAGCCCCGCCGAACGTGGCGTCCACCACCGCCGAGAGACCTGCCGCGCGTGCGGCGCGGCAACGCTTCGCCCTTTCCTGAATCTTGGCCCGCAGCCGCTGGCCAACGCCTTTCTGCGCAGACCGGAGGAGTTCGCGCACGAACGGTTCTTTCCCCTGGACGTGTACTTCTGCGAAAGCTGCTCGCTGGTGCAGCTGGCGGACGTGATCGACCCGGAGGTGCTCTTCGGTCACTACATCTACGTGACCGGAACGTCGGAGACGATCGCCGCGCACAATGGCGCCTACGCGCAGGCGGTGGTCGATGAACTGGCACTGGGCCCTGCGGATCTGGTCGTGGAAGCGGCGAGCAACGATGGTTCGCTACTGACATGCTTCGCGGCACTGGGCGTGAGGACTCTGGGCGTGGAGCCGGCGCGCAATATCGCCGAACTGGCACGGTCGCACGGCGTCGATACCGTCGGTCGATTCTTCAACGGCACCGTCGCGAGCGAACTCCGTGCGACGTACGGGTCAGCCCGCGCGGTCATCGGCAACAACGTCCTGGCGCACGTGGACGATACGCAGGACTTCCTCCGAGGGGCGCGATCGCTCATCGACGACAACGGACGAGTGATCGTGGAGGTGCCGTACGCGCAGGACATGCTGGACCGACGCGAGTACGACACGGTGTACCACGAGCACCTCTGCTACTTCTCGGTAACGTCGCTCGCCCGGCTGGGTGAAGCGGTGGGGCTTGGCGTCGTCCGTGTCGACCGCATGCCGGTACATGGCGGAACGATTCGCGTATGGTTCGCGAAGGACCGTCCGCACGAGGCCGCGGTGCTAGTGCTCATGGCGCAGGAGCGGGAGGCAGGCCTCACGTCCTTTGGGGTCTGGGAGGCATTCGGGATCGCGGCGGCGGAGAATCGCACGGCGCTGCGTTTGTTGCTTGAACAGCTTCGGAGCGATCGGCGGACTGTGGCTGGGTATGGCGCTCCCGCGAAGGGCAACACGCTGTTGAATTACTGCGGGATCGACACCGCGCTCCTTCCCTATACTGTCGACCGCAACGCGCTCAAGGTCGGGACGGTCACGCCAGGCATGCATATCCCCGTCCTGGCAGCCGACACGTTGCTCGCTCGGATGCCGGACTACGTGTTGATCCTGGCCTGGAACTTCGCCGATGAGATAATCCGCCAGCAGCGACAGTACCAGGAGCGCGGCGGACGTTTCATCCTGCCCATCCCCGTCCCGCGCATCATTTGACAATGCACGTCGTGATATTGGCCGGCGGTCGCGGTACGCGACTGGCCGAAGAGACGCAGACGCGACCGAAGCCGATGGTGGAAATTGGTGGCCGTCCGCTCCTGTGGCATCTGATGGCGTTTTACGCCGCGCACGGCCACAAGGACTTCGTGGTAGCCTGCGGCTACAAGGGCGAGATGATCAAGGAGTACTTCCGGAACATCGTCCTGCACGAGAGCGATTTCCGGGTCGACCTTCGAGACGGCACGATGACGGTGCTCAACGGGAGCAAACTTGACTGGCGTGTTTCGGTCGTCGACACGGGACTGGACACCATGACCGGGGGCCGCCTCAGACGTGTGCGACCGATCCTGAACGAGAGCACGTTCATGTGCACGTACGGCGACGGATTGTCGGATGTCGACATCCCGGCGCTGCTCGCGTTTCATCAGGCACATGGCCGGCTGGCTACCGTGACCGGCGTCCGTCCTCCTGCGCGTTTCGGCGGTCTGGCGCTGGACGGTGACGTCGTTCGCGAGTTCTCGGAGAAGCCGCAGGCCGAAGGCGGATGGATAAACGGTGGCTTCTTCGTCTTCGAGCCGGGTGTCCACGATTATCTTCGCGGCGACGAGTCGATCCTGGAGCGCGAGCCGCTGGAGCGGATGGCACAGGATGGCGAACTGCGAGCCTTTCTTCACAAGGGATTTTTCCAGCCAATGGACACGTTACGCGAACGCGAGTTGCTCGAGTCGCTCTGGGCGTCCGGACAGGCGCCTTGGAAGAACTGGCGATGACGTCCTGGGACTCCCGCCGGGTATTCGTAACCGGAGCGAGCGGCTTGCTGGGTTCGTGGTTGACCGATGAGCTGTTGCGACGTGGCGCCACGGTCGTGGCGCTGGTTCGCGACTGGGTGCCGGACAGCGAGGCCGTCACGGCTGGGACGCTGAACCGCTGCCGCCTGGTGCGCGGCGAGCTCGAAGACTACATGCTCCTCCTCCGAGCGCTCAACGAGTACGAGATCGATTCGATCTTCCACCTCGGCGCGCAGACTATCGTTGGGACCGCGAACCGATCGGCGCTGTCCACGTTCGAGTCGAACATCAGGGGGACGTGGACTCTGCTCGAAGCGGCGCGCGAATGCGGCGCGCGGATCGAACGCGTGATCGTTGCCTCCAGCGACAAGGCCTACGGGACGCACGAGCGCCTGCCGTACACGGAGGACACGCCGCTCATCGGCCGCTTCCCGTACGACGTGTCGAAGTCGTGCGCGGACCTGATCTCGCAGTCCTACTTCCATGCCTTCCGGCTGCCCGTCTGTGTGACGCGTTGCGGGAACCTCTTCGGTGGTGGAGATCTGAACTTCAACCGGCTGATCCCGGGAACGATTCGATCCGCGCTTCGCGGCGAGTCGCCGATCATCCGGTCCGATGGCTCGTTCATTCGCGACTACTTCTTCGTGCGCGACGCCGTCGCCGCGTACTTGCAGCTGGCGGAGCATGTCCCAGGCGACGGGTTTACCGGCGAGGCGTTCAACTTCGGGACTGAGATGCCGATGTCTGTCGTGGAGATGGCCAATCGGATCCTTAACGTGATCGGGCGGCCCGACCTGCCGCTCACGGTCCTCAGCCAGGCCTCCAACGAGATCCCGCGGCAGTACCTGGACTGCACCAAGGCTCGAGAGCGACTGGGATGGCATCCCGCGCACGCACTGGACGACGCCTTGCGGGAGACCGTGGCGTGGTACAGCGCTCACATGGACCGGCTGGTTAAGGCGGCAAGACGGGACGGCGCCGATGCGTGATACGCACATCGTCGTACTCGGCGGCGGGCCGGCAGGGTGCGGCGCCGCCTACCAGCTCCGCCGGACAAGGAAGGCGCGCGTCACGCTGCTGGAGCGAGGGTGTTCGCTAGGTGGCAATGCCGGCAGCTTCAACTGGGGCAATCAATGGCTGGACTACGGCAGCCACCGCCTGCATCATGCCGTCGATCCGGAGATCCTGACGGATATCCGCCAGATGCTGGGAGAGGATTTCCGGGACCGCGAGAGACACGGTCGCATCCGGCTGCGCGGCCAGTGGCTGCATTTCCCGATTCAAACCGTGGATTTGCTGCGACGCCTCGACAAGCGGTTCGCTTTCGGGATGGCGGCGGACATGCTGAAGCGGCGGTTCGCCAGGGCGAATGAGGGAGACACCTTCGCATCGGTCCTGCTGGCGAACCTCGGGCCAACCATGTGTCAGAACTTCTACTTCCCGTACGCACGAAAACTCTGGGGCCGCGATCCAGAGGTGCTGTCGGGCATCCAGGCCCGGAAGCGCGTTTCCGCAGGATCGTTCGGCAAACTCCTCAAGCGCCTGATAAAGCCGCCCGGCGGCGGCCACTTCTACTACATGCGCAAGGGCTACGGGCAGATCAGTACCGCCTACGCTGATTCGGCGCGTGCGTTAGGCGCGGATATTCTCACGGGGTGGGGTGCCAGCCGCATCGAGCCGGCGAAGGAGAGCGGCTTCAAGTGGACGGTGAGCGCCACCCGGAACGGTGAAACGCGCGAAATCCACGCGCACCACGTCTGGTCCACGATCCCGATAACCGTGCTGGCGAAGATGATGACGCCGGCGGCGCCGCAGCGCGTGCTCGAAGCAGCGCAGCAGATCGACTTCCGCGCCATGGTGCTCGTATACCTGCAGTTGCCGGTCGATCGATTCACCTCCACCGACGCGCACTACTTCCCGGAAGCGAACGTCCGCGTTACGCGGCTGTCGGAGCCGAAGAACTATTTCGGCCTCAGCGAGCCAGGCGGCACCACGGTGCTTTGCGGAGAATATCCGTGCGCGATCGGCGATGAGTTGTGGTCAGCGTCCGACGACGATCTGGCGGCAATCATGCTTCTTGACATGGAGACTGCCGGGATTCCAGCCCCGAAAGCGCCGCTCGACGTCCACGTGAGGAGGCTTGGACAAGCTTATCCGATCTACGTCAACGGCTACGAGAAACCGTTCGGCGTCCTGGACGACTGGGCGGCGAGCCAACCGAACCTTCTCGTTTACGGCAGACAAGGTTTGTTTGCTCACGACAATACGCATCACGCCCTGTACATGGCCTATTGCGCCGTCGATTCGCTACGGGACGGGCGTTTCGACGTCGGACAGTGGGCGAAGCATCGGCAGGCGTTCGCTTCTCACGTCGTGGAGGATTGATGGAGGCACGTCCTTCGGACTCAGGGAGCGGTCTGCCGCGAGAGCCGGCCGATGACAGCGGCCGTGGGGACAGCGTGTCTGACGGTCCCGAAGGCAGCGCCGAACGCAAGCGTCGGAGGCGCCGTTCGCGTGGGGGACGACGTCCGCGCAGCGAAACCGTCGAGAACGCCGCTGGATCCGACTCGGATGATGCGACGCCGGTGATCCCGCACGCGGGCGCAGGACAACCAGCACGATCGCGCGAGGCGCGGCAGGTTCGCTCACGCAACGCACCGCCGGTGCCACGCGGCGGCAGTGACCCGGGCCCCGCAGGGAAACGACGTCATCGTTCGGCGCCACTCGACTCACCAGAGAGCGCGTCCACCGGCGACCATCATCGGACGAGCAGGATGCAGCTGACGGATGCTGCCACGAAAGCACCAGGGCGGGGATTCTGGGCGATCGTCGCATCGGTTACCGCGCTGGGGCTGATCGTCCGACTCCCAGGAGCCGGGAGTGAATTGTGGGCGGACGAGGTCTACGCCGTCATGGAGTCGTTCAGGACACCGTTCCCACAGACGCTCGCGATCTTCCCCGGGGACAACAAGCACCCGCTGTACGCGTTGCTGGCGCATGTGGCGCTGTCCGTGTTTGGCGAGACGCCGTGGGCAGTACGCCTTCCGGCGATTCTTTTCGGCGTGGCGACGATCCCGTTGCTTTATGCGTTGGGCCGCCGCATCACGAGTCGGATGGAAGCCCTGGCGTCGACGGCGCTCCTCGCACTCTCGTATCATCACGTCTGGTTCTCGCAGAACGCCCGCGGCTACTCGATGCTGGCCTTCTTTGCGGTATTGACGACCCTGCTCCTGCTGAGGGCCAGCGAGAGTAACCGGATCCAGCCATGGATCTGGTACGGGATCGCGGCTGGACTGGGCGCCTACACGCACCTGACGTTCGTGTTTGCGGTGGTCGCGCAGTTCCTCGTGGTGGCGCTGGCGATCTTCGGATGGCCGCGTCGCGAGCGCCGACTCGGCTGGCGCGCGCCAATCGCAGGATTCGCTCTCTCCGCCGCAGTTACGCTCGCACTGTACCTGCCGATGCTGTCCCAGGTCGTGGCGTTCTTCCTTCACAAGCAATCGAACCTCCTTGGCATCTCGTCGCCGGGGTGGGCACTCGGAGAGGCAATACGTGTCCTGCGTGTGGGTTTCGGAGGGATGTTCGGAATCGGCGTGGCAGTCGTGGCGGCGGGTGCAGCGATCGGCGTCGTGGGTGTGTTGAGTTATGCACGACAGAGCATGAGGACGGCGCTCCTGTTGTGCCTGCCGGCAGGCGTTACGCTCCTCGGTGCTCTGACGGCGCGCGGCACGATGTATCCTCGGTTCTTCTTCATGTTGGCTGGACTGGCATTGCTCTGTGGCATGCGCGGCGTATTCGCGACCGCGGCGTGGGCAGCGAGGCGTATGCATTGGAGTGAAGGCGTCGGCCAACGGATGGGGGCCGGGCTGGCAGCGCTCGTGATTCTGTTGTCGGCACTCTCGATCCCGCTGAACTGGAGACTTCCCAAGCAGGACTTTCTTGGGGCAATGACGTACGTCGAGGGCGCCGCGGCGGCAGGGGACGTGATCGCGGTGACCGATGTGACGGCCAGCGTGTACGGACCCTACTATCGGAAGCCATGGGCGCGTGTGTCGTCGGTATCCGCGCTCGAGATCCTGCGGCGGCCGCTGGCCGACAGTTCGGCTGCGGCAGGCACCGGGATCGTATGGCTGTTGTACACGTTTCCTCGGTACATCGAGAAGCTCGATGCCCCGCTCGCGGCGTACGTGCGCCGGGAGTGCACGGCGGACAACGTCCGGACGTTCCCTGGGACAGTGGGTGGGGGCGACATCAGCGTCTGCCGGCTGACCCGAACATGACGAAGCTGATCATCCAAATACCTTGCCTCAACGAAGCCACGACACTGCCGGCGACGGTCGCGGCCCTGCCCGCGTCCCTGCCGGGGATCGACACCATCGAGATTCTGATCGTCGATGACGGGAGCACCGACGGAACCGCTGACGTGGCGCGGTCGTTAGGTATCCGCCATGTCGTGCAGTTCGAGCGGAACCGCGGGTTGGCGGCGGCATTCATCGCGGGGCTCGAGGCGAGCGTCCGTGCCGGCGCCGATATCATCGTGAACACCGACGCAGACAACCAGTACCAGGCGGACGATATCGCCAAGCTCGTGGAGCCGATCCTCGACCGGCGAGCGGAACTTGTGGTTGGCGACCGCGGTGTCGGAACGCTGCCGAATTTCTCGTGGCTCAAACGGCGACTGCAGGTTCTGGGAAGCTGGGTTCTGGGACGGGCGGCAGGGCTGGAGACGCCCGATGCCACCAGCGGATTTCGCGCTCTGTCGCGAGAATGCGCCCTGCGCACGATGATCCTGAGTAACTACTCGTACACCCTCGAGTCGCTGATCCAGGCAGGCGCGCGGCGCGCCGCCGTGTCGTTCGTTCCCATCGGCATCAATGCGCAGACCCGTCCGTCGCGCCTGATGAAGAGCATTCCGCATTATATCAGGAAATCGAGTCTGACGATCCTGCGGGCCTACACGATGTATCGGCCGATCCGGGTCTTCACCTCGATGGGGTTGCTGTTCATCGCGATCGGCATCCTGCCCGGCGTGCGCTTCCTGTACTTGTATTTCTTCGTGGAGAAGGTCGGGCACGTGCAGTCGTTGATCATGGCGGCGATCTTCATCATTGTCGGATTCCAGATCCTGCTCTTCGGCGTCATCGCGGACCTCATCAGTTTCAACCGGCAGATCGCCGAGGAGACGGTGTACCGCCTGCGTCGGCTCGAGGCCGACACCGCGCGAGAGCGCCGATGGGAGGCACCCGCGCTCTCTCGCATGGACGACGAGGAAGCCAGGTGATGTCTGCGGCCACGGGCGGCCGATCGCCGCGACAGGAGAGACGGCCGATGTGGCGTCACCCCGCGTTCCGGATCGGCGGAAGCGCCGTCATCCTCGCCCTGCTGCTGATCGTTCTGCCCTTCGCGGAAATGAAGGCGGCATTGCAGCGAGTACCCCTGTTCGTCTGGCCGGTCGCACTCGGCGTATACATGGCGTTGCACATGATCGGCGTCGCCAAGTGGCGCCTGTTGATCAACGCTGCCGGCGCGGCGCTCCCGTTCACGACCTGTGCGAGAGCGTACTACTGGGGGCTGTTCGGTAATACCTTTCTTCCCTCGATCGTGGGCGGCGACGTGGTGAAGGCGGGCGTGGCCATGAGTGCGGCCCGGTCGAAGAGCGGCTTGGTACTGGGGAGCCTCGTCGATCGCCTGCTGGACATCGTCGGCATGGCCGCAGTAGCAGGCATCGGCGCTGTTCTCTCTCCGCGTGCCTTGGACCCGCAGAGCCGGCGCATCTTCCTCGGGCTCGGCGCCCTGCTGGCGATCGCCGCAGCGGGAGTCGCGATTGGCGTGGTGCTGCTGCCGGTCAGCCGGTTGCCGTTCAGGCTTCGTCGCAGACTCGTGCAGATCCGCCAGGCGGTACGGGCAACAGCAGGGAATCCACACGCGCTGGCCGCTGCGTTCCTGCTCGGCATGATGCTGCAGTCGTCGCTGGTCGTGCTGAACTACTGGCTGGGGATCGTCATCGGCATTTCAATCCCCCTGTACGTGTGGTTGTTCGTTTGGCCGCTGGCGAAGATCTCCGGCCTCCTGCCGGTGACGCAGGGCGGGATTGGCGTGCGCGAGGCGGCGCAGGCCGCGCTCTTCGCGCCGTTCGGCGTGTCTGCTGTCAAGGCCGTAGCCACTGGCCTGGTGTTCGAAGTCGTGATCATTGCCGGTGGCCTGTCGGGCGGCGCACTTGCCTGGATCCTCGGACGGCGCAGCGGGGCCGCTATTCGCCTCGAAGGCCAGAAGGCGCCGGCACGTTGACGTCCTGCGCCTAACGTTCAGGTCGTCGTGCGGTGGCGACATGGACGGGACCGAATACGGCTGCGATCGCGCGCAGGCCCGGCGCCGTCGTAATCAGGCGATACCCGACGATCCCGGCTTTCAGCCATGCGGGTTTACCCTCGGCGAAGCCAGCAGGGATTTCGGCAGGCGAGATGCGGATGTCCGCGAAGCCAGCGTTGGCAAGGAGGTCGCGCAAGGTGTTTCGGGAGACGAACGTCCGTCTGGGCGGCACGATGCCACGCATCCGCGCGAGAGCGTTCACGCCACCGGGCGGCAGCCAGCTTGTGAACGGAACCCCCGTGTGAGGGTCGGGACCGGGCGACCATGGATTGGGCGTGGAAAGCGCCAGCTCACCTCCCGGTCTCAGCACGCGAAACAGTTCGCGAAGCATCGCGGATTGGCTCGGTACGACTTCAAGCAGCGATTCCGCCATGATCGCGTCGACCTGCGCATCGGCGATCGGCAGGCGATGTATTCCGGAACAGCAGATGGCGATGCGGACGCCAGCTGCCCTGGCACGTGCTTCGGCAAGCGTCAGCCAGCGCATGCCGATATCGACAGCGATTACGTCCATACCGCGCCGGGCCAGCTCGACGGCAAGCGGACCGGTCCCGCTACCGGCGTCCAGCACCTTGCTGCCGGGCGCAAGCCGGCGTTTGAGCTGGCCGAGTGACTGATCGAGGAACGCGGCGGCGCGCGCCGGTGCGGCGAGGGTTCCGCGGACGATCGCCCGCGCCTGCGCGGCCGGCACGAGTGCGTTCCCGTCGTAGTAGGATGCGAGCAGCGCAGGGAAATCGAGCGAAGCCGCACGCGAGGCAAGCGCTTCGGCGGCGGCACGATCCTTCTCCAGCGTCAGGTACGGGTCCGGCTGGTCGAATCGCCAGTCGACGATGCCAGCTACCTCCGGCCACTCGGTCCCGCATGTCGCGCAGCACACAGGTCGTGCGTCCGTCAACGGCGCGGTACAGCGCGGGCACCTCAGCGAGAGTTGCATCTGGCGATCCCGGTTCCTGATCGGCCATGGGCACCCGGGGCGGCGCCGATGGTGTCGCGCGTCACCCGGTCCATTGGGGGCGAAGGGTGCCACCCAGTCTGATGGCGCCAAGGAGGATCAACAGCAGTCCGTAGGTGACGGCGCCGAGCGCGATCGTGGCGGCAAGCGATCCCACGCCCGTCAGTTCAATCACGAGCCACATGCCCGCGGCGGCGACACCGCAACGGCCAAGACGGCGCACCGGCACCGCGCCTTGCAGGTCCGTCTGCGCGGCGAGGGCCGCGAGGAGCAATCGCACCACCTCGGCGACCGGCGTGGCGATGGCTGCTCCAACAAGACCGAATGGCGGTATCAGGGCCAGGTTCAAACCGATGTTCACCACCGCGGAGATGGCGTTCACGCGCAGCAGATCTCGCTCGCGATGGTGCGCAATCAGAGAGGCGATCGCCAGTTCGCGGAGCGCGGAAAGCGGTACGGATACGAGCAGGATCTGCAGTGCGATGGCGCTGGATGCGTACTGCGCACCGAAGAGCATCGCCACCAGGGCCGGGGCAACGATCGCGCCTCCCACGGCGACGGGAAGCGAAACGGCCACCGCGGCGACCTGCGCCGACGCATAGACGTCCGAGGCCGGAACGGGCGACACCGCGGCATCGGCAGAGGAACCCGCACCCCGGGCCAGCGACGGCATTACCGTGTGCGCATACGCCACGGCGATGTTGGCGCAGAAGGAGATCATCACATACGCGGCGCCGTACTGCCCGGCGAGGAACTCCCCCTTCGCATAGCGCAGGATGATCAGGTCTATGTTGTACATCAACAGACCGAGGATCGTGAAGAGCACGAGGTGCCTGCCGCGCTCGAGCATCGAAACGATCGGCGGCGCCGCGCCTGTCCGTTGGAGCCTCACTCCCAGACGCGCAAGGCCCACGAGCATCACTACCGATGTCAGCGCCGTCCCGAGCACCGTGGCCATGGGGGCGAGCCGGACATCGTCCGGTCCGCGGACCAGTGCGACGACCAGCAGCGCGGTGACGAGATCTCCGGCGATACGCGAACGCGCAACCGTGGCAGGCCGTTCGAGTCCGAGGTACACCCAGCGGACGCTCAGCGCCGTAAACGGTAGTCCGAGGCTGAGAATGAAGAGCACGATGCCGTCGGGCCGCGGCATGAGCCCGAGCGCGACTGGCGCCACGGCGAGCATGATGGCAGCAGCCACCAGGAGGCGTCGGCGCAGAGCGGCCGTCGCTATGGCCCCGGCGTCTTCGGGAGCGCGCGCGACGACGGGCATTCCCGCCAGCTCAACTCCGCCATCCGCAAGCTGCGTCAAGTACAACAGCAGACCCATCCCCACGGCCACCGCGCCATACATCTCGGGACCGAGCGCACGCGCGAGCACGATGGTCGTTCCGAACGCGACGATTCGCGCAACTGCTTCTCCGCCAGCCAGCGTGAAGAAACCGCGCGGCGTTCCAGCCATTCGTCAGGCCGTCCGGTGCGACAGCGACTTCCCGGCGCGTCCCGACAGGTACCCGATGGATTCTCCCAGCATCCAGGTAGTGGCTACCAGAACCAGGTGCGGCAGGCAGCGTACCAGTTGCCCGCGGTATCGCCGCCGTTCGAAGAGGTTCTTCGCCACACGCCATACGAGTACGGGCGGCATCAACAGCGCGGCCAGGGTCATGACCAGACGCCTGCTCAGGGACGCCCCGGACACGCGACTGCTGCCGAACAGGCGCCCGAAGGAAAAGCGGTCGCGAAGTGCGGCACCTAACGTCAAATCCCGCTGTTCGTAGACGACGATCGTCGGATCGAACCAGAGCGTTGCCTGCTCGCGGCGGAGGGCATCGTGCACGACGTTCTCGTGAAACTCCGTGCTCCAGGCGCTACGCACGGACTCGAGGGCAGTTCGCCGGTACGACACGTTGCAGTCGCTGAGCCCGAAGGCCGGACCAGCCGCCATCGGCAGCATGTAGCGACTGTAGTCGGTAAGGTAAACGGCCCAGTTCAGCGTCGAGTCTGTCGAGCGACCCGGTGGAAAGCCTTTCTCGACGCTGCCGCCAACTCCGGCCAGGTCGGCACGGTGAGCCGCGAGAACACGGTCCACCCAATCGGCTGCGGGCATGCAATGATCCTCCAGAAACGCCATCAGTGGCGCTCGAGAAGCGCATGCAGCTCGAGCCCGGAGCTCCGCCGGCGTCGCCCTTGCCCCGGCATCGAGGAACCACACACCGGGGAACTGGGAGGTGAGCGCCGCGGCTGAGGACAGCGTTGCATCGTGCGGCACGATCACCTCAACGACGTGTCCTTCCGAGCTGACGAGCAGCGCCTCCAGGCAACGCCGCAAGTGCGCCGGTGTCGTAAAACAGATTACGGAAACGGACAGCTCCGGCGTATCGTCGGGTGTGGTGGACATTCAGGACGCTCCGTTCGCTGGATACGCCTCGACAGGAAGCGGTGCGATCCCGGTTGCAGCCTCAACGATCTCGAGGGCACGCAGCCCGTCGCGCGCCGAGGCAATGCGCGATGGATGGCCAGCGACATAGTCGCGAAAAGCGGCGTGTTCGAGTACGAAACTGTCCACGACGATGCGACGGTACGAATGCAGCTTCTCGTTCACGATGCTGCGCGGAAAGTAGTCGGTCTCCTTCCGCATCGTGCCGGACACGGTTGTCGACCAGCGTACGTCAGTCATCATCGGGAAGCACGTCGCGCGCAGGCATCCGAGGGAGCCGTACACATCGATCGAGAAGCGGTACTTTCGCCATTCGGTCCAACTGGCCTGCACGGTCGCGACCACGCCGGTCGAACTGCGGAGGAGCGCGAACCCGTTGTCCTCGCAGCCGGGGTATTGCCACACACTGTCGGTACTCATGCCTTGGACGTCCACGACATCGCCGAGCATGTCGCGGGTCAGGTCGAGCAGATGGATGCCGACGTCGCGCATCGCGCCGCCGCCCACAGTGTTGACGTCGTGCACCCATGCCTGGTTGTGCGACGTGGCCGAGTAACCGCCGAAGCTCCGGATGTGGTCGATGCGGCCAATCCGCCCATCGGCGAGGATTGCCTTCGCCTTCGCGAACGACGGATAGAAGCGGTAGTTGAAACCGGTGGCGATGCGCACTCCGTACCGCTCCCCTGCCGCAACGATGCTTCGGGCTTCGTCAGCGTCGAAAGCCAGGGGCTTCTCGCAGAGGACGTGCTTCCCGTGCTCGGCGGCCCCAATGCACATCTCAGCGTGGAGTCTTGGCGGCGTGCAGACAAGTACGGCGTCCACATCCTCACGAGCGACCAGGGCACGCCAATCGTCCGCGACAGCGACGTCGGAGCCTTGCGCGAAGGAGCGGGCGCGATTCTGGTCGGCGTCAGCGACGACGGAGAGCTTGCAGCCGGGAGAGCGCGCCAGCGCATCGACACGGAGTCTGCCGATGTCGCCGCATCCGATCAGACCGAAGCGAAGTGTGCCTGTAGTTGAAGCCATTGGTCGGTGATGTGAGCTTGGGGTCGGAATAGCCTCTCAACCAACTGCAGATCGGATGCCGGAAGGCGACGAACGTCCGGTAATCCCGCTGGCAGAATAACGATGCGAGGGCTGGAAGACGACTGTTGCACCGCGCAACACGATACCGTGGGGAGCATCGTGGTTGGCGCATCAATCTTGCAATCGTCCGGTGCCTCGTGACTCGCGCCGGCGATGCAAGTCCGCGAGGATGCCCGGCCGGCTCGTCCGGTGGGTTCACGGCAGTCGAAATCGTTAAGTTTCGGCGTTTTGGCCCCCCCTCTGAAGCTCAATTCTCGAAGCGTGAAGGTACGACTCTTTCTGACGGTCTGGGTGGTTTATGCGCTTCACGCGACCACCAACGTGGTGCGCGAGACGTACCTGGCGATTGCCCTGGGAGGGCATGCGTCGGTTCGCGTCGACGAGTTCCTCGGTTTGCATCCCGACTTGTTCGAGATTCCAGGGCGTGGGAGCTACATCAACAACAATCCGGGCGCTTCCATGCTGGGAGGCGTTGCCTATTTCTTCGTCCGTCCGGCGATCGCGCTCGCCGTGACGCTCAGGCCGCAGATCGCCGATCCCAAGCCACCAGCTCAGTACGACGATCCGCGCCCGAACCGGACCCGTTTCATGAACGCCGCCCGGGCTCGCGGCGTGGACATTACGCTCGGACTCGCGGCCATCGGCATTCAGGTTCTTCTCATGGCGCCGTTAGGCGCACTCGGAGCGGTACTCGTCTGGGGTCGGTTACGGCAGCGTATCGGGGATCATCGTGAGGCACTCTTTTGGGCGCTGGTGTACGCGTTCGCAACTCCGCTGTTCTTTCGCTCCGCGTTCCTGAACCAGAATGCGATCATCGCGTTTCTGACGTTGACGAGCTACCTCCTCATGACTGGTGAGGAGGGATTGCGGTCAGGCACGGGAGCGACGTCGAGCGATGACGATCCCGTATCGGACGTCAATCGCAGGACGCGTCGACGCTTCTTCGTGGGACTGCTGCTCGGTATCGGATTGCTCAACGACTACAGCGCCGTCCCGTTCCTCGTCGTCTTCGGGTTGTGGATTCTTGTCGAGGGTTTTCGGTTGGCGGGGCTCAAGGGTGCGGTGCGGCTTGGCTTGGCCTATGGCGCCGGGGCACTCGGCCCGATCCTGTTGCTCCTGGCATACCAGTGGATCGCGTTCGGCAGCCCATGGTTCCCGGCGCAGCGTTACATGCCGCCGACCGAGTACAGCGTGAAGGGTTGGTTCGGCTTCACCATGCCGACGGCGGAGTTGGCGTGGGGGAATCTGTTCGACTCACGCTACGGCTTGTTCGCCTACAGTCCGTTGCTACTGGCGGCGCTTTCCGCGCCATTCCTGTGCAGGCGCGAATGGTGGGCCGGACCCGGATCGAGCGCGCTAGTCTGGTCGCTGGCTTCGTGCGCCGCGCTCTATCTGTTCAGCTGCGCCAACCAGTTTGCGAACCTGCAGTGGAACACGGGGGTGCGATACATGGTGCCGGCAGCGCCGTTGCTGTTCCTGGCAGCCGTTCCGGTGCTCCGGCGCTCCCCGGTCGCGCTTCGATGGTTGCTGGTCGGGAGTTCACTGGTCATCTCGCTGGCCGTCACGATGACACGCGAGGACATCCCGACGGCGCTGAGTCTCGTGGCCACTGGCGGTCCGACATTGCCCGTGATCGTGGTGCTGGACAAGATGGCAAGCGGATACTCGGTGCTCCTGCCGTGGTGGACGATCTGGGCGGTGTACGCCATCACCGCCGGCTTTCTGTGGCTTGTCTGGCGAAACGCATCGATCAAGGCCGATGTCTGACGGAGCCGACAGGCTCGTCAGGCGAGCGATCTTCTGGGGCGGCATCTGGTGCGCTCTGGCGTACGCGGCCGCCATGTTCCTGTCGTGGCTGCTGGCGCCGCTGGCGACCTTCGAGGAACGACCGTATGGGCAGTACGAGTTCTTCGCGCGCATCGCCGACGCAATCCCATGGATCCAGGGACGGGCTTACGACGGCCTGAGCGCGTGGCGCTTCGGCGTACAGCTGGCCTTGCGCGGACGGGGACTGTTCGCATCGCCGGAGTCGTTTATCGCCGGCTATGCGCTCCCGCTGTTGCTTGCCTCACTCGGCACGTTAGGTGTGGCAGCGGTGGCCGTGCGACACCGAGCGAGCCTGGGAGAACACCACGTGAGACAGGCATGGCGATGGACCGTCGCCTACGCAGTCGCTTGTGTGCTCGCGGCGCCCGTGCTTGTGCCCGATTTCTGGCTGTCGGTGGCCTGGGGTCGAACGCTGGCGGCAGGGATCAACCCTTACTACGAGGTGCCGGCGGCGGCGACGAGCTGGCTGCCGCTCGACGCGCCGATCATGAAGATGACGTACGGTCCAATGTGGGCGTACGTCTCCGCCGCACTAATGAAGCTGACGGGTGGGCATGCGCTGTGGGGCGCACTGGGCTTCAAGATCGTGCTGGCGGCGCTCTGGGTCGCACTGATTTGCCTGGTGCGCATCATGGTCCGGGATCTGCCGTTCCTGGCGCAAATCGTGGCCGTCCTGCTCGTGGGGTGGCTGCCGATCGGCGTGCTGCAGACCGTTGCCGACGGACACAATGACGTTGCGATGGTCGTGTGCGCACTGCTTTGGCTTCACCTGCGGCGAACGGGACGGCCAATGGCCGCCACGATTGCACTCACCGCATCAGTCCTCTTCAAGTACGCCAGCGCTCCGCTCTTCCTCGTCGACCTGCTGTATCGCGAACCCGACGAATCGCGCGAGGCACGTGCCGTCGTCCAGCGCTACCTGCCGAGGGCGATCGTGGCGGCTGCACTGAGCGTGGTGACTTTTCTACCAGTGTACCGGGGCACCGACTTCTTTGTGTCGACCGCAGAGGTACACGGCGGGAGATTCTTCCTGCCATCAGATGCGGTGCTCGCTATCGGTTCCATACTGCACCTTCCGCTCGTGCCGCTGGCATACGTGGCGGCAGGCGTCTTCCCAGTCATCGCCATCGTGGCACTTTACCGCCTGGTGCGAGACGGCGGACCGGCGCGTCTGACCGAAGCCTCGACTGCGATCATGCTGGCCATGCTGCTGGTCGGATCGTCGCATGCCTGGCCGTGGTACGTCCTGTGGTTCGTTGCGTTCGCGGCCGTCGTCCCGCTCAGCGGGTACGGCCGCTGGGCCGCGGGACTGGCGCTGGCGATGCCCTATCCATTGCTCGTGTGGACGGTTTGGCCACACGCAAGCGACTTCAAGAAGTTCCTGTTGCCATCGTTGCTCGCATATGGACTGGCGCTGGCTTGGTTCCTGATGACGCGCCGCGCACTATCGGCCGGTCGCCGTTAGGCTTCGGGTCGCCAGCGAAGCAACTTGGCCGCTCCGACCGCACGTCCGATGATTTCGGCGAGATCGGTGGAGAGCGCCGCACCCGTCATCGTCTGTAACCGATCGACGACCACGCTCGAATGCGCCATCTCATCGGGGAGGACCTCGACGGTGCCGAAGTTCAACCGTTTTCTCGCGATGCCCAGCGTGGAGGCCGCCACCGTGACGAAGTCGCGGACCGGATGCATGGCGCCGCTGGCGAGGTTGATGACTTCCCCCGGCGAGGCGTCGACCATCGCCAGCTGCAGCAGCTTGTCGGCAACGTCGCCAGCGAACGCAAAGTCGCGGCGCTGAATCCCGTCCGTGAGCGCCACACCTCCGGTGGAGCCAGCCGCCCGCACGAGCGTGGGGAAGAGCCGGCCGGGATGCTCGCCGGGCCCGAAAACGGTGAACAGCCGCGCGGTTACGGCGCGCAGTTGCTTTTCCCGCGCGATCCGGGTGACGGCGACCGTACCAGCATGCTTCGTACGCCCGTAGACCGTTGTCGGCAAGGCCACCGAATCCTCACGCAGGTCACCCTCAGCCACACCGTATTCCAGCGCGGAGCCGACGTGCACCAAGCGCGCGCCTCGCCATTCGGTCGCTGGAAGCATCGCGACCGCCTCGGCAAGCTGGATCGGGAGCTGAGCGTTCAGTGCATGCGCCACCCGGGCGTCGCGTTCCGCGCGGTCAACGCCGTAGCCAGCAAGATTGAACACCACATCGGGCGCGACTTCGGTGACCACACGACGTGCTTCCGCTCTATCCTGAAGGTTCGCGATCCGCAGGACGCCGCTGACGCCCCATTGCTCCAGGATCGGCGCCGCAGCGGCGCTGCGTGACACCAGCGTCAACTCCGCTCCCGCTTGGCTGAGTGCACGGGCTACCCACCGGCCCAGGAATCCAGTCGCACCAAGCACAAGCACGTGCGCACCACGGAACCCGGCACGGTTAGCCGGAACTGACTTGCTCATTCGCGGTCCGAGGCCCGTGAACCGCCCATGGCATCGCAAACGAGGGCCTGACCGGGCGCACCGCAACCGGCGCGCGGCATTCTTGGGACGGCCTGGGGAGCTGGCGTCACCGGCAGCGTACTTGTCGTGAGTCAGCGCCTGAGAAAGACGTCATGGGCGATGAACGTTGCACCATGACAAGAAACTTACTCGGATTCAGCTCGCTGTGCGTAGATCGTCACGAATCCGGAGCCAGGAATGGCGCCCTGCAGGAGCGCGCCGGCGCCCAAGTCCGTCGTAAAGCGCTCCGAACGCACCGCCCGATCGAGTGACCACAGCACCGTGTAGCGTCCAGCTGGCAGGCCGCCGATGGCAAATCCTGACTTCTTGCTCGTCCGAATCACTACTACGGTGCCGCCGTCGGTATTGCGGAAGGCCACGGGACTGACAGCGCCATCGGACGAAGCTGCGGCGATACGGACGGCTCCGTGCCTCACGAAGGCGAAGTAGTGGCGCAACAGGCGGGCACTGTTGGTGAAGACCAGTCGTGGCGGGGAGCCTGCGCGAAGTTGTACCTGATAATAGACGCCGGTAGCGTCGGGATTGGCGTTTGCCCCGCAGAAGGCGAGCGCAAAGCGCTCCCACGCGCTGGCGCTGGCCCGTGTGAGGTCATCATGGAGTTCGCTCGCCGTGCCCTCCGTGTGCTCCAGCATCGCCAACCGCAACCCATCCCGTCGCGCGCGCAGCTTCAGTTGGTGCAGAGCCGGCGACGAGACGCCAGAATAGCGGTGGTACGAGAGTACCGTGAGGTACTCGCCGACGCGCGGGACCAGCCGCAGCCGATCGTACGATCTGACGGCCTCGGCGAGGTTGGTCGTTGACGGTGCTATGAATTCGGGATGGAATCCGGACGCTCGCAGCCTGTCGCCAGCCGCAACCAGCGCTCGTCCGACCTGTTCGGGCGTCCACGGCGTGTTGTCCGGCTCGAGGATGACTTCGACGGCATCCGGGACGAAGCCGAATCGCCGGTGCAGGTGCTCGAAGGTCACGGCTATCAGCTCGGCATATTCCTCCGGGTTCTCCATCTGCTCGTACGGCGTCGTGCGGAAGAAATCGACGTAGGTCAGCACGAGGTAGAGTCGTTCGCCACGCGCGGCGAGCCTGTCGCGGAGGGGGACAACACTTTGGGCGACGTTGTAGTCGAACCAGCCGAACTGAAAGCCTGACGAATCCGCGACGAAGGGATCGTCGTTGTCGTTCTGCGGGGAGAACCACGGCGTTCCGAACGAAACGGCCGTCGATTGCGGCTCGTTTCCTCCTGGGGCATGCAGGTTCGGAGCCTCCATGCCGCTGCGGACTTCGAGGCGTACGCGATTGATGCCGAGTTCCGTGACAGCGCGATCGAACAGTTCGTCGCGATACCGCACGAAGTTGCTCGGCTGGCAATCGAGTTCGCCGGACTGGTGATGAGCTTCCCATCCATCGATACGCTGGAACGACCGTGCGGGGAAAATCTCGACACGTATCTCCTCGCCACCGTCATGGGCAACCCTTACCGGTATCGTGTCGGCCGCCGCCCCGCTTTCCGCTACGATGGCGGTGAGTCCGCCGGCGATGGCGCGGACGAGACCATCGGCCCCGACGGTGGCTACGGTGGGATCGAGCGTCCTGTAGTTGACCGGCCGGCTGGTGAGGGGCGCGACCAGCGAGTCGTAGGCGGTCGCCGTCAAGCGGGCAGCCGCGCCCGGCGCGAGGACCACAGCCTCGCGATCGGTGTCGAGGAACGCGACCGGGGCATCCGCAGTCGCTCGTGCGCGTGACCGGAGATCGGGCGCGATGTCCGAATCTTCGGGCCTGCAGTCGATCAGAAGCGCCGCCAGCAGTGCCGGCGAGACGAGTGCCCGTGCGATTCGCAGCGTCATCGCTGGTACAGGGTGATCACGCCCTTTGCCGGGATGCCAACGCTGATGGGCACCCCTGCAACGACGACCACATCGGGGAGGTCCACATTGAAGGGCTGCTGAACACCGTAGTTGACGCCGTAGGTGCCGGCGGGAAGACCACGCAACGCGAACGTGGCGGCAGCCTGGGTACGAACGACTGCGACGTAGCGACCGTCGGCGTTGCGAAAAGCGACCGGAGACAGAAGCTGCGCGTTGCCGCTGGCGGCTCCGATGCGTACCGCTCCCGCGCGGACATAGTTGAAGATCTGCCGGTAATCCCGGGCATTGTTCGTGGTCGTGACGATCGGATTGCCGGGATTGGACTGATTGATCTGGTAGTAGATCCCCGTTCGCGTGGCGTCCGTATTGTTGGAGCAGAACGCCATGCTGAACTGCTGCCACGCGGACACGTTGCCGACCGTCAGATCCTCCAGCAACGTCTCGATGCTCACTCCCTGGTTCCATTCGAGCATGGACGTACGCACACGATCGCGCTGGCCACGCTGGGCGATGGCTTGCAGGTTCGCGAGCGAGACCCCCTGATAACGGTGATAGGAGAACTCCTTCAGGTACTGGAGGACTCCCGGCGTCTGGATCATGGCATCGTACAGGGCGATCGAGTTCGCCATGGAGGCGTCCGACGGCGCTATGATGTCAGGGTGGTAGCCAGCCGACGCCAGCCTGCTCCCAGCAGCA
The DNA here is from genome assembly GCA_019186945.1 of Gemmatimonadaceae bacterium. Taxonomy (GTDB): domain Bacteria; phylum Gemmatimonadota; class Gemmatimonadetes; order Gemmatimonadales; family Gemmatimonadaceae; genus JABAQJ01. The sequence continues at coordinate 420,606 of JABAQJ010000006.1, read as the reverse complement.
ACGATGGCCGCGCCGAGGTCGGCGCCAGTCACCGTGGTATTCACGTCACCCGCGTTCTGCGGTTCCAGAAGAATCTCCAGTGCATCCGGCGACCATCCATACTTCTGCGTGATGTGCTGGAAGGCAGCCAAAACGAACTCCGCGTACTCCGCCGGCTGCTTCTCCGGAATGAAATTCTTGAGCTTGTTCTGCTTGAAGTCGATGTAGTTGAGGTTGACGTACAGCTTCTCGCCTCGTGCCTGCAGTCGTTGCATCAACGGCAGCACTACTTCGTCGATCTGATAGTCCAGCCACCCCCACTGGAACTTCGATGGATCAGTGACGTTGGGGTTGGCGTTGTCGTTCACCGGCGTGTACCACGTGGCCTGCCACGTGGCGTAATCGATTTGCCCCGAGCGGAACTGCTGGAAGTAGTCCACGGGACTCTCGTATCCGCTTCGGACCTGAAGACGAACACGGTTCACGCCAAGTTCGCCGGACAGACGATTCAGTACGGTGACCTTGTAGTTCTGGAACGCCGTCTGGTTGCATTCGACCTCACCGATCGATCCCGTTCCCTCCCAGCCGACGATAGTCTGAAACGTCTGTGACGGAATCACGTCCACGGGCTGGTTGACGGTGAATGACGCGGTCCCGATGGCGGCGCCAACCGTCGCCGAGACCTTTGTAGCGCCTGCGCCGACAGCCGTGGCGAAACCGCTCGCGGTGACCGACACCACCCCTGTGTTCAAGCTGGACCACACCGGTGTCTGAGCGAACATGGTTTGACCGTTTTGGTCGTAGACCGTTGCACCCAGTTGCTGCGACCCCCCGACGTCGAGGGTGACGGCGGCCGGAGTCACGTCGATGCGCGTCGGCGTCGGCGGAGTCAACGTGATGTCCGGGCCCTTGCCTCCGCCTCCGCACGCCGAACCCAGCAGGGCCAGCGCGAGAAGTCCCGTCAAGCGCGGGCGCGACCGCACACCTCGCTCCAAACCGATCGTGAAAGCCGGATGGATCATCGTCGAGCAGGCGTCAGACAGGAGGCTCATGCGATGTCTTGACCCTCAGACAGCATCGCGACCCCGACGAAGGACGGCAAGATAGTGCGCCGAGAACCCGCGGGTGGGACCGCGCTCCAGCCACCGCTCGATGGCGATGGCCGGCTGCATCAGGAAGCGCGGTGTGAAGTCCGGCAGGAAGGTGAAGTACCTCACAGTCGCGAGGGTGAGCCCGTCGACGTTCCGCCAGCGCCCAGGATCGATCCACCACTCGGTCCCTTCGTCTATGCTCTTGAGGATGGGGAACAGGTATCCCATGTAAAACCGGAAGAGCGGATTACGGGGGTTGCTTTCGTGGACGAGAAGAATACCGTCTGGCCTGAGCACTCGAGCGATCTCGCGGAGCGCGGAGTCTTGCGCTGGTTGCCCGGGAAGGTGATGCAGCACGCCGATCACGAACACGAAGTCGACGGATGCGGTTCTCAGCGGGATGTTCAGCGCATCCGCGGCAACGACGGGGGCACCGCCGGCCCGATTCTGCATGAGGAGTCCCACCGACGGCTCCAACCCGACCACCTGGAAGCCGCGACGGCGCATTTCCGCCGTCTGGATGCCGAGACCACACCCCAGATCCACTCCAATACCGGCCGCCTGCGGCGGTGACGGAAGCGCGCTTGCCATCAGCGACAGTTTCCGATCGAGCAGCAGATCCCAGACATGTGGAGACCACTGCGCGTTATACTCGCTGGCAATGGTGTCGAAGTGTGCGACGCCTTCTTCGACAGGACGGGTCTTGCCGCGGAGCTCGCGCCACAGGAACGCACTGCCGACAGCCAGGGCCGCTCCGGTGCTGGCGAGGCGGACGAGCGTCACGATGCTCACCGCCTGACCCACTGCAAGGCCGAGCGATTGCAGCTGCACGATGGCGATCGACCCCGTCGCGCCAACGCCGGCAGGCGACAGCGTCACGGCACCGAGGAGGGTCGAGCGAGCGAATACGCCGATGCCATCGGAAGCGGCCAGCTGACTGCCAAGGGCAGCCGCCGCCAGTGCGTACAGGATGCCGGCGATCGTCCACGCGATCATCGACGCGCTCAGCGCTGCCGCAACGGCGAGGGGGGACCGGAGACGTTGGATCGCTGAATGGGCAACGCCCGCGCGCCGCGCGACCGCTACCAGGAGTGCAGCGCCTGCCATCGCCACCACGAGGAACGGCAGTCCGATGCCGACGCCAGTAGCCTGGGCTAGCAGAGCCAGGGCTGCCACGTCGTACAGTCGCTCGAGGACGAGGACAAGGATGACAGGCCGGAGAGGCGTACCGAAACGCCGCCGCAGGAAGATCGCCCGCGCGACCTCGCCGATGTAGGCGGGCGTCGCCGTACCCGGAAGGGCTGCGATGTAGCTGGCGAGAGTCGGCCGAATGGGAAGCCGTACACCGATTCGTCTGAGCAGGAACTGCCAGCGGAGGAACCGCAGCACCAGCCAGGCAGCGGTCGCGCCCAGCATCGTCGCAACTATTGCCGGGGATGCCTGGCGAAGGGTGAAGGCGAGCGTGGAACCGCCGGTTACCCGCACCCAGGCGAGCGCGAGCGCCGCGCCGAGTGCCAGTGGCAGGAGATACCAGAGCGGACGGAAACGAGCGCGCATGCCTAACGTTTGATACCGAGGCGCGCGAGAATCGGCGTCATGTCGATGCCCATGCGTTCGAGCGTCGCCACCACGTCGACGATCGGCGGACCCGCAGAATCGGGGATACCTCGGAAGAGAACGCTCCTCGGCACGAAGTAGGCAAAGCTTCCCGCGGGCGTACGTGGTCGTCGCGCGCGGTCGGCGACCCACCGCGTCGTGTCGCGGACGTACAGGACGGCGCCGCTATCCGAGGCCAGGCGCGTCATCCCGGCCGGTGGCGGCATGTCAGCCCTCTGAAGTCGATAGTTTGCGGACGCCGTGAGCGGACCATGCACTGCATAACGATTCCAGACCAGGGGCGAGCCGCCATACGATTCGTACGGAACTCGCGGATCCCAGTCGTAGGGGAACAGCCTGTCAAGGAGTGTGGAATGCCGGAACAGTTCGGCACTGGAGGCGGCGTAGTCCCCGGCGTCGATGCTGATGGCCTTCGCGACGCGGCGACCATCGGTATGCACCGACAATGCACGAGGCAGGGACAGGAGCACTGCGATCGTCGCTGCGGCCCACCAGGCATGCACCCACCGTCGCTCCACACCAGGCTGCCCGATCGGTGCGCGTAAAGCGGCGGCAACCGGAAGCAGCATGGCGGGAACGAAGTGATGGAGCGCGATATGTGCCTGAACGAAGAAGAACAGGAAATAGGCCAACGCCAGCAGCAGCAGCATGCGCGCGCGTCGATCGTGGGTTGGCCAGCGAAACGCATGGAAGAACGGAAAGATGCCTGACGGGATCGCGATGTAGAGCAGGCGCGACCAGTCCGTGAACTGCAGGAAGGCAAAGTAGCGCAAAGTGCCCGCAAGCCCATATTCCCCACCTGGCTCGGGCACTCCTGACGCGGAGAGCGCTCGCGGCACGAGTCCGACGACGACGACGCAGCCGGCAACGATAGCGGCGAACCTGCCGATGCGGCGCCAGGAGATCGGCCGCGTTACACTCATGTCCGCGACGAGCAGTAAGCCGAGGAGGATGAGCCCGTTCGGCAGCGAGACGTACGTGAGGACGGCAAACAGCCCCAGCCACCCCCACTCGCCACGCCACCACGCGTCGACCGCGCCAAGGAAGCACACCATCAGCAGCGTGTCCTGCGTTGCCGGGAGTGCGATGTCAGCGCTGTAGGGGTTGTAGGTAGCGCTAAATGCCATCGCGAGCGCGTACGCCGCCAGGCCGATCGCTACCGCCACCTGAACGCGTGGCGGAACGCGACGGACTCCGTCCAACCCTAACGAGAGCAGTGACGCGAAGAGCGCGACGAGATACAGCAGGAAGGGAGCCCGGACAGCGGCGTCGACATCGCCGAACAGCCGCAGAAACCAGCCGTTCGGGAACGCAAAGAGCATCGATGTCATGCCCGGGAAGCCTGACACCGGTCCTGCCTCCGGCGGCCAGAATGGCCACGCATGGCGGACCAGCAATCGCGACGACTCGAAAGCATGTGCGCCATCGCCATTCAGGCTCTCCCACAGAAACTTCGGCGCCAACGCAGCCCACGTGACGCACGCCAGCGCCAGCATGAGGCCGATCGCGAACCGATCCTCGCGAGTCATCTCGGGCGGCCGTGATCTGCCGCGCCGTACCTGCAAGTCGGCAACGAAACCGAGGACGATGGCCAGAGCGAGGACCAGTACCCCGAACCACACGCCGGTCACCGGACGGGCAGCCACTCGGGTGGCGACGCCCGCGAGCAGGCTGACTACCGGCATGGACAACGCGAGTCCGGTAACGAACCAGGTGGTCAGCTTCGTGGCGCGCCGCGCGATCACCGCCAGCATCAACCCAGGCGCGAGGAACAGTACGCTCGCCGAGAGGATCGACATCGGCACGAGCAGGTACACCAGTCCAACGTGCGGGCCAACCAGCCAGGGATCGGCGTCGGCGAGCTGCGTGAGCGCGGAGGCGCGTCCGACCGTTCCCTGCAGAGGAACGGCGGCGACGCTCGCTGCCGCAAGAAGCGCAAGCGTTCGTCGCCAGCGCGCCATGTCCGATGTGTCGCTCACCGCCGATCCACGACCCGGCGCGCCGGATCGTACCGGAACAGCACGAGGTCGTACGACGAATCGGGATGTGCGCGGTAGGCTGGCGCCCGGAACGGTCCGTAGTCGTCGAGCAGTCGGAGATCAGATGGTACCATCGGGAAACGGCCCAGGGTATCGAGCACCGAAGCCCGCTCCCGCAGGCCATCACGGAGGCTCCGCGCGGCTTGGGCGTATCGACCGGCGATCACATACACCGGCACGGCACCACCGTCCAGTTCCTTGAGAGTCACGCGATCGAACGCGGCATGCCCGAGGAGGTGCAGGTAGAACGCGAGCGGTGGCTCCCCGATCACCGCGATCGGTGCGCCTGCCGGAATCGAGCGATCGACACCTGCGGCGACCATGGCCAGGGATCGGTTGTCACGCCACCACTGCGTGTGGCGCGGAATCAGGATTGCGATCGACACAGCCGCGCCCAGCACACCCATCGCCAGCAGAGGTCGTGGTTCGGCCGGGCCTCGCAGACGATACGCGAGTTCGTCGCCCGCCAGAATGAACGTCGCTATCGAGAAGGGGACCATGAGGCGGAAGTAAGGCTGATACAGAGGCGCCATCACCACCCAGAGTGCCACGAGCGCGATCATGCACCAGACGCCGTAGGCAATCGGCGTGCGAGAACGAAGTCGACGAACAACCGCGAGGACGGCTAGCACGACCGCCGTCCCTTCGGACCCGAGGAGCGCCCCGACGAGTCCCAGCACGAGGAGCCTCGGCGACACGCCGCCCTGTGCAGCTCGGGCTCGCCACAATCCGGCGATCACGATCGCGAGGGCTATTGACGACCTTGACCAAGGTCCCTCCAGTAGCCAGAACTGGCGCGAATAGCTGGCCAGTCCGCCGAACCAGTCGATGCGGAGCATGGTCGCGAAGTACGACGCCCATCCGGCTGACCCGCCGGGTTGCGAATTGACGAACACAGTCCACGGGAGGTAGCAGGCCGCGGCAACCACTGACATGACGATCCATGTGCGGATTACCGGCTTGAGCGAGTCGAGAGATTGCCGTTCGATGCGCCACTTCGCGCCGATGGCAAGCACGGCGATGACCAGCGCGAACCAGCCGTGGTACTTCGTATTCCATGCGAGCCCGACGGCGAGTCCCGCCAGTACGCCCGAGGTTCGGTCAGCGCGATCGAGTGCGACTGCGACCACACCTAACGCGATCAGGAAGACGAGTGCGAACGTGACGTCGGTGAGCGCCGAACGCGACAGAAGGATGTGACCGCCGCGGGTCGCCAGCATCAACGCGGCGGCAAGCGCGGCGGGAGCGCCAACCCACCGCCGGGCAATCCACCAGACGGCGGGCACTGTTGCCGTTCCCAGCAGTACGTTGACCAGAATCGCCGACCGATCGGCGGCGCCGAAGACCAGGAACGAGAGGGCAACCAGGGAGAAGTAGACCGGGGGCGAAAACTTTTCCTGGTCGGGGAAAAGCCGGTGCGGCTGTGTGGGGTCGCTCAGCCCCAACCCGCTGAAGGCATACACACCTTCATCGAACTGGGACAATCCAGCGTGTTGTAGCTGCCATGCCCGGAGCCCGAGTGCCAGCACGGTGAGGGCGGCGACCCACCACGCTTCACGCGCCCGAACCGGCGCAACTTCGACTTCAGCGTCGAACATCCCGCACCCTGAACAGGGTTCCCACCTTCGTCGCGCTGACGACCGACAGGTCTGGCAGGGCCGAGAAGCGGGCCGCGTCCCGATCCGCGTTGACGAACAGCAGCGAACTTCCGGATCGACTGAGGAGCGCGGGCATCGAGTCGGGCGACTGTATGGCGCGCGTCAGGGCCTCGTTCTTTGCCCGGTAGTCGACCGTCAGAAAGAAATGTCCGACGTAGAGCCGCCCGGGGAAGTCGGGAGCCAGCCACAGAAGATCGCGTGGTTCGGCGAGCAGGATGTCGTTCGTGTCCGCGGCTTGGCGAAGCGCCTTCAGTGTGGTGCGATGGTCGCCATTGATCAGCATGAACGGGGCGTCCGACCTGAAGCCCGTGTAGTACCAGGATCGGGCCACCAGCCTTGCCGGCGTGGCTCCGAGTAGCACGACCGCCACGATTGCGGCCTTTGCCGTCATCCGTCCCCAACGGGCAAAGAAGATGGCGACCGCGGCGATCGTCAGCGGCACCTGCAGCGTCATCGTTCCGCGATCCGGATACGGGAAGAACGGTCCGCTCAAAGTGACAACGGTGCAGGCCATTGCCCATCCGATGATGAATCTCGCAGGTACGCCCCCCTCCCGAAAATAGCGCGCACCACCGATGGCTATCAGCGCCCAGCTGGCGGGGAAGGCAATCGCCAGCGTCGCTGCAAGGATGTTGATCGCTCGCCACGGCGGGAACGGGAGCCCGGAACTACGGTAAAGCAGGCCTAACGCGGCATAGCACACGGCTACGGCCGCCGCCGTGAGCCACGCCGCCCGGCGCGCGTTCTGCCCCTCGGGTCCGTCGTGCCTGAGAGCGATCGCCACACCGATGGCGATCGCGACCAGGGTCACGCCTTCGTACACGTGCAGCACAGTGGCAACGGCGAACAGCCCGGCGGCAGCGACCGCACGAGCGGGAGTCCATCGCCTTATCGACAGGTACAACGCGGCCACCGCGGCAACGCAAACTACCCATAGCAGCAGAAAATGCGAATCGTACAGCGTGTGCACGATGTAATGCGACCGGTAATCCTCGAACACGGGCCAGCTCTCCAGCGGTCCTGACACCAACCCGGTCACTATCGAACTCGCACCGATGACCGGGAGGGCCGACATCACCTTCAGGTAAGCGCCCAGCCCGCCGCCGAACACCAGCGCGACGAGTGTCCAGACGTGGTGTGACGGATCTGGAAGAAATGCTCGTACGACTCCGTACAGGAGCAAAACGAGGGCGACCGCGAGAAGAGCGCCGCTGTAGGCATATGCAGCCTCCGGCGACACACCTGTCGCGCGAGCCAGGCCGCCGACTGCCCAGTAGTAGAAAACGGGGAGGTGACGCGAATTCGGTTCGGTCGTGAAGCGATTGGAGACGATCGGGCCCTCACGACGTGTTTGCCGTTCCCAGACCCGATACTGCATGTAGTCCGGGGAGATCGTCAGGTTACCCGTGAACGACCAGTCGCCACGAGCACTCCACTTCGCATGCCAGAACGGCGTCATGTGCATGAGGGCGGCGATGGTGCCAATCAGCCACACCCAGCGCGGGATCAGCCTGAACATGCCCGACCAATTCAACAGATCCGAGCCCGATTCTGGCACGATTTTCGACACCACCACAGAGTTCGGGTCGCTGGTCATGTGCTCCGGATCGCAAGGACTGGTAGTCGCCTGCAGGAGGCGGGCCACACGCGGCCACGCTCCCCGCAGGCTCAGCCAAACAGGTAGTTTCCGTCTCCGAGAGACACTCGACGTCAGAAGTCTGAAACATAGCCGCCACCGCCCACACCAAGCAGGATGACACTGGTCGCTACCGTGGTTTCCATCTTGACGACCTGGGCGGCGCTCTTTGTCTCGCTGGTCGGAATTGGATCCGCGGCCCTGCGCTGGTACACGGGCGCCCATCCGAGAGTCGTCGGCGACACGGTCTGGCTCGGCTACGCAGTCACGATGCTCTTCCTGCAGCTCTGGCATCTGCTGCTGCCGATCACCGGTCTGACGACGGTGCTGGTCATCGCCAGCGGCGTCGTGCTCGCTTGGCGGTATCGTGCCGCGTGGGGGCTGGGCCATCTCCGCGGCTGGTGGGGTCTGGCGGCGTTGGCGGTTGCCTGCTGGATCGCAGTGCGGTCGATGGGTGGCGTGACGCTGTACGACAGCGGGATGTACCACATACCGTTCGTGAACTGGGTGAAGACGTACTCCATCGTGCCGGGGCTTGGGAATCTGCACGGCCGCCTGGGATTCAACCCGGCATCGCTACTGGTAGCAGCGATGGTGGACGTCGGGCCGTGGACCGATGGATCGCAGCACATTGCGAACAGTTTCCTCGTGGCCGCGTTCGCCACGCACGCGATCGCACGCCTGGCAGCGGCGTCGCCACCGGTGCCGCTGCGCTCCCGGACCGCGTTTGAGCTGACAATGCTGCCGGCCATCCTGTTCACGGCATTGCGGCAGGACGTCCGTTCTCTGTCGACTGACCTGCCCGTCTTCGTGATCCTTGCGGTGGTCGGAGGCATCCTGTTTGAGCTGTTGGTGGAGCCTGGCGAGCCTACGACGCCGGACGGACGGCTGATGATATTGCTCGCACTCTGTGGCGCCGCTCTCTGTGTGAAGCTGTCGGCCGCTCCGTTCGCGGCTGCCGCGGCGCTGACGGGAGCGATCGCACACTTCCGCACTCGCAGTCGCGTCCGCTGGCTAAAGGCGGTCGCGATCCCCGCGATTCTGGTAACCACGTGGCTGGTGCGCGGAGCGATCCTCACGGGCTTCCCTCTCTATCCGTCGCGACTGTTATCGCTCCCGGTGGGTTGGCGCGTGAACGCGGAGCAGGCGGACGCTGAGGCTGCGTGGGTAACGATGAGCGCGCGGAACCTGAACACGAACGTGATCGAGACGAGCGCCTCGTGGCTGGAGAACTGGATCCGCCTTGTCCTGACCCGCGGCGACCTGTTCGCTCACATGGTTGCGCCCCTCCTTGTCTGTGTGCTGGCGGCGGGACTTCTTGCGAGGCGCAGGCCGGAACCGGTAGCATGGCGTGCCGGCGTTTGGATGGTGCCGTCGATCGGAGTTGCCGTGGTTGTGTGGTGGATGACGGCACCGCATACGAGGATGGCGCAAGGGCCGTTCTGGCTCCTCGCGGCGACAGCGATGGCGTGTGCGGTGGGAGGACACGTTCGCCTGACGCGCAGAGAGCGACTCCGTTTGCTTGCCGGAAGCGCGGCGCTGTTCGGACTTCTGGCGGGTCGCGTGGCCGCGGGCGAGTGGGTCCGGGCAGCGCCGGGCGGACGTATCCGAGCGGTCCTTGTCTCGTTAGGTGCCGAACGATCCGCGGGCGGGTGGTTGGTCCCGATGCCGACACCCGACCTGCTGCGGTACGTGACGCCGAACGGCATCGACCTCGCCGTGCCGCGTGTCGATAACAGCTGTTGGAACGGACCGTTGCTGTGCACACCTCACCCGTCGCCATCGCTCGCCATGCGATCGCCAGGCGAGGCAGCACGCGGGTTCCGTGCGCCCCGCGAGTGGCAGCCATTCTGGTTCCCGAACCCGTGGATCCCGTTCCTCGCCTACTGGCGATGCGTTCGGGACGGTGGTGCTACTGGCCGGGATGCACGTGAAGCAGCCTGTCGTGATCTCGTGATGCCGCCATCAGGCGGCTGATGGCCTAACGCCGCGGCAATGGTGGGCCGACGACACGCTGGACAGCAGTTCTCATCGATGCCACGCGCGCGGTATCCGTTGCCGCAACGTCCGTCTGCTCCGCCGGATCGCCGCGAAAATCGTACAGCTCTTCTGCGCCATCGCCGTTCCGGATATAGTGCGCCGTCGAATCCACGAGCGACCGCATCGCTCCCCGACTCACCGGCGCCGACGGCTCGGTATTGATCCCAGCGCTCACCTCGGACACCACCGGGCTCACCGTCGCGCTGGCGCTCCGCCATGCCGCCGCCAGCGATACACCCGCAAACGAACCCGGGCTGACCGCCGTCAGATCGAAAATCGTGGCGCCAAGATCGCGGAGCGATACGGGCCGATCCACACGCCGGCCCGGCGGTACCAGGCCGGGAAAGCGGATGACAAGGGGAACGTGCAGCTCCGGTCGGTAGAGCGAGTTCCCATGCCCATGGAGTCCATGCTCGCCGAATCCCTCGCCATGATCCGATGTGACGATCATGATCGTGCCGTCGAGCGCATTTCGTCGGCGCAGCTCGGACACCAAGCGGTCCAGTTCATGATCCATGTACGCGATCGCCCCATCGTAGCGATCGAGGTCGTTAGCCTCGCCGCCGAACTTGGTGCGCCACCCGTCCGGCGGATCGTATGGCAAGTGCGCGTCGTACAGGTTCAAGAAGGCGAAGTACGGGCGCCCGCCCCGGCTTCGCTCCCAGTCGAGGAAGTCGTCCGTGACGGCGCTGGCCAGCTTTCTATCGCTCGTCCACATCGTTTGCGTGCGCAGATCGAAACGCCGCAGTTGCGTGAATACATTCGCAGGACGCAGGTCGTGCACGATCGACCAGAAGAGGTTGGTCTGGAACGGCGGGATGCTGAGCAATACCTGCTTCCACGTGCGGCGATAGTCCTCGTAGTGCGCGAAGCCGCGCGTCAGGCCGGACTCCCAGCTCGTGTAGAAATGATTGGCGGCGAATCCAGCCGTCACGTATCCTGCACTGGACAACGCCTCGGCCAGCGTCGTAGATCGCTCGTCCAGAGGAACGCGCCAATCCACGGAGAGCGCCGACGGATAGAGCCCCGTGAAGATCCCGGCATGCGACGGCAGCGTCCACGGCGCAACGGTGTAGGCGTGGTCGAATGTCACTCCCTCCTTGGCAAGCTGGGCGATCCCGGGCGTCGTCAGGCGCGGATAACCCATGAAACTCATGCTGGCAGCACGTACAGTATCGAGGATGATCAGCAGGACATTGGGCGCCCCGCTGCGTGCCGGTGGCAACTCGGCGAGCGCAGTCGATTCCTCACGCCGATGCGTCACCTCGCGCACGCCGGCGAGTACCGCCAGCGCCGTCCCGGCCAGCAGCGTCCAGTGCGACACCCATGGGCGCTCGCCGGTATCAGCTGACGGCAGCAGCGAAGTAACTCGCACCGCGCCGCCGATCGCCACGGCAAGCGCCGCCAAGGGATGCAGCCTGGGGAACATCAGCATCACCGCCAAGCCAGCCAAAGACATCAGGAAGAAAGCAACGGCACGCTCCGGAATGAGCCGCGGCGTCGCCAGAGCCAGCGCGGCCAGCGGGATGGCACACGCTCCGAACACGACCAGGTACGCCAACGGCACCATCCACACGAAATCCCGGCTGACCCAGATGAATTCGTCAAACGCGAATCGACGCACCATGGCAATCGCAACCTGGAGCGTGCCGGCGGTCAGAGCCGCCGTGGTCGTCCAGTAGACGACACAGCGCATCCGGGCGCGCGGGGAGACCCTCGTCGCTGTCACTGTGCCGCGCGAGGCGGTCTTGCGACCGTGGGACGGGCGACCGCGCGCTCCAGCGCCTCGCGCATCGCAGGTAGCCGATCCGCATGGTCGGCGGCAACATCCCGGAGGCCGTGAACGTCTTTCGCCAGGTCAAACAGCTGCTCTCTGCCGCCGTACGCGTGGACGTACTGCTCCGAGCCCACGACGATGGAGCGCAGCGAGTCGACGCGGGCAGGCTCATTCGCCCACCAGTTCCTGCCCTGTTCGACGAACGACAGGGCCGCACTCGGACGAACGGCGCTCGAATCCCGCACGAGGTTGGCAAGCGAGACGCCACCGATCCGAAGGTCGTCCGCTCCGGCAAGATCGAGCAGCGTGGCCGGGAGGTCCTTCAGCGAAACCGCCGTGGAGACGCGCACTCCGCTTGCCAGTTCCGCCGGGTATCGCAACACGAGCGGCACATGGAGCAGCGGCCAGTAGACGGAGTTGCCATGGCCGTAGAGTTCGTGCTCCCCGAACATCTCCCCGTGATCGGAGGCAACGACGACGATCGTGCGGTCCAGGAGCCCGCGTCGCCGCAGTTCCGACAGCAGCTTGCCCAACTGCGCATCCATGTAAGCGATCGCGCCGTCATACTGTTCGCGGCTGTGCGGCGCCGTGGGAAAGGCGCGATCGTACGGCGGGGGAGCGCGGTAGGGATCGTGGGCGTCGAAGTAATTCAGAAAGGCAAAGAACGGGCGCCCGGAGTCCTCGTCGACCCACTTCAGCAGGTCGGCGTTGACGATCTCCGCACGCTTGCGATCGTGCTCAGGCTTGGGATCGCCTCGCAACCGGAGGCGCACCAGGCCACTGATCCGCTCCCGAAGAGAGCCCCCCCAGACAGCGTTGCGGACGATTCCTGTCTGTGCGATCACTGTGCTGCAGAAGACCTCCTTCCATGTGCGCCGGAAGTCCATCCACGTGTCGAAGCCACGAGCGAGCCCGGTTTCACGCGTCGTATAGAATACGTTGGCCACGAACGCGCCGGTCCGGTACCCGCGGTCACGCAGTACTTCGGCGATCGTCGTTCCTTCCGAATCGAGCGGGGCCGCCCATCGGCAGGACGTGTCCTGTGCATCTCGCCCGGTGAAGAACGAGCAGTGGGAAGGCAGGGTCCACGGCGCGGTCGCGACCGCCCGATCGAAGACGACGCTTTCGCGCGCCAACTTGTCCAGGACCGGGGTGGTCCTGAGCGAGTAACCGTGGAGGCTGGTGCTGGACGCGCGCACCGTGTCGAATATGATGAGAAGCACGTTAGGCATGCCGCTTGCGCCACTGGCGCTTCCTGGAGGCGATCCGTCGCTCTGCAGTGCGCGGCCGGCCATCGCGGCACCGACGGCAAGCGTGGCGAGGGCGACACGCCGCGTGTACCTGAGGAAACTGTCCGGCTCGTCTCTCGCCGCGCGCGACAGCACGGTCGCCAAACCCAGCGCGAAGGCCAGCGATGCATACTGCCAGATCCCGGTGACGAGGAGCAATACGCACAGTGCCGCCAGGCAGCCGAAGATCGCCACTACGGCTGACAGACGTCGCAGCCTCGCCACGACTATGCCCAGCACCCACACGGCCACGGCCATGCCAAGGAATACGATCGTGTTGCCGACGAGCGACATCCACGGAAGGTCGGATGTGGTCCAGGTGAACTGGTGGAGTGCGTGTCTGCGGATCGCAACGGCCGAGACATGTGCGACGACGGCGATGCCAGCGGTCGCCAACGCCAGCCACAACACGTCCGCGGGGCGTGCGGGTCGTGCGGTGGTTGCGTCAGGAGCGTGCATGCGGACTCTCGTCGCTAGCGACTGGCGCTCGCTGACTGCGCCTGCCGTCGGCCCGGACGGTCCTCGAGGAACGCGGCTTTGAGGAGTTGGCGCAGGCTGTCGGTGGCGACACTCGCCGCCGCCGACCCCTGGACGTCGTGCGCTTCCAGAGGATCCGAGCGGTACTCGAACAGCTCTTCCATGGGGCGCAGGCCGTAACGCACCAGGTGCCATCGATCGCTGAACACGCCCACCTCGGCGTTCTCCACCGATGGAATCGAAGGATCCTTCGACTGCACCCTGCCCAGCAGGGCGATGGCGGCGCTTCCCGAATCGGAAGCCGTCGTCCAGTAGCGGGTGAGCGAGGAGCCCGGGAAGGCCGACCGGATACCAGCCAGCTCCAACATCGTCGCGCCGAGGTCACGGAGCGATACCGCCGGAAAGACGCGCGTTCCCGGAACGATGCGTCCGTCGAACCGCATCACGAGCGGTACGTGCACGGCTGGTGCATAGACACTGTTGCCGTGGCCCTGCAGGTTCCGTTCGCCGAAGTGCTCGCCATGGTCGGCCGTGAGTATGACGAGCGTATTCCCAAGCTGTCCACGCTTGTCCAGTTCGGATATGAGACGTTGCAGCTCGCGGTCAAGATGTGCGATCTCCGCATCGTACAGTTCCTTCGGATTCCGTTTCCGGCTCGTTACGAAGCGATCACGCAAGTCGGCAGGAGGATCGAACGGCCGGTGGCCGTCGATGTAATTCAGGAAGGCGAAGTACGGTCGCGACTGCGGGCGCTGGCGTTCCCAGCGGAGAAAGCGATCAGTGACCTCGGTCCCGCGCATCATGTCCACACGCGCCGGTTTCGGCAGCGTAAGCAGCATCGGCGGACTGAATGCCTTCTTCAACTCGGCACTGGTCCTGGCCTCGAACAGGTCCGTGACGAAGCGAGACTGACCGAATAGCGAGGCACGCATCGCCTGTTGCAGGTCCCGCCGATAGTCGCGGTAGTCGGTGAACCCCCTGTTCAATCCCGATTCCCAACTGGTGTAGAACGTGTTGGCGGCAATGCCGACAGTCGAGTATCCGGCCTTCCGGAAGATCTCGGCGACCGTGGGCTCGCGCCCGTCGAGACGTGCCCGCAGATCGGTGCTGAGCCGCTGTGGGTAGCGTCCCGTGAACATCGACGCGTGCGATGGCAGCGTCCACGGGGCGGTAGCGATCGCCGCGTCGAAGAGCGCGCCGGTACCGGCGAGCGTCGTGAGGAACGGCGTCGTCGGCCTGTCGTAGCCATACGCCGACAGTTCGGACGCACGCACCGTGTCCCAGATGATCAACAGCACATTGGGTGCGCCGGCAGCGGCGGCGCCCGTCTGTCGTGCGCCGCGACGATGTCCCAGCCATTGCGCCCCGGCCATTGCGGCCGCGCCGATGGCAATGAGCACGGCGCAGGTCGCCGACATCCGGCGGAACGTTCGGAGCCCTCGTTCCGGGTTCGCGCCGATCCACCGCGCCAACACGGTGCCCAGTCCGATCGCCAGAACGGCGGCAGCCGGGCGCGCAATCTCCGTGAATGGCAGCAGCGCGTCGAACACGAAGAACGCCGCGAACAGCAAGGTCGCCAGATACAACATTCGTTGCGTCGACACGAGCAGCGCCACCAGCGCCACGGGAATCGCCAGCAACACGTAGAGCGCGAGATAACCCAACGGCGACATCCACACAAAGTCGCGGCTGACGCCCGCGAACCCTCCCCCGCCGGTGAGCAACCAAGCCGCACGGAGTCCGAATGCCGCGGCCGACATCAGCGTCGCCGCGACGATCAGCGTCGCAAACGCGCGAACCTTCGGCCCCCACCCGGCTGGCAGCACCGTCGGGCCGTCGGGGGCATTCGTCATGGCGAATCCTTTTGCGGCGTAGCCGCCTTGAATCCCGGCGGTATGTCGGCAACAAGGGCGCTGTGCATCAGGTCGCGTAACCTTGGCAGCGCATCGCGTGCCGCGTCCGACCCGATGAGGTTCGTTTCCTCGGCCGAGTCCACGTGGTAGTCGAACATCTCTTCGATCTTTCGACGGGTCATCCGAATCAGGTGCCAGCGATCGTCGAAAGCCGCGATCATGGTGGAATCGGTAGCAGGAGACGACGGATCGTCCTCACGTACCCGCTCGAGCAACGCCAGGGGAGCGCTCACGGAATCCGGCGTTGCAGTCCGTCTCCACGCGCTCGCCAGGGAGCGACCGGGGAACGCTACGTCCTTCCCGATTCCGGCGACATCGATGATGGTGCGGCCCAGGTCACGCAACGACACTGGCATCGCAACGCGCGTCCCCGCGGGCACGCGACCATCGAATCGTACTACCAGAGGTACATGGACGAGAGCCGTGTATACGCTGTTCGCATGATTTTTCAGGCCGCGCTCGCCGAACTGTTCGCCGTGATCCGCGGCCACGATCACCACCGTATTCCGGAGCGCACCACTTGCCTCGAGCGACTTGAACAGACGTCCAAGGTGGTGGTCCATGTAAAGGATCTCGGCGTCATACAGGTCGCGAGGCTTCGGCGGTTTCGCGAACTTCCTGCGCAGGCTATCGGGTGGCGTGTACGGATCGTGCGCGTCGTAATAGTTCAGGAAAGCGAAATACGGGCGGCGAGAATCGCGCGAACGTTGCCAGTCAAGAAACCGGTCGGTGACCTCCGCGGCAGTCATCAGGTAATGTTCGGGCTTCGGCGGTACGTCGAAACGGTGCGCCATCACCTGCTTGATGACTTCGGCTCTGGTTCGCGCCCGATAGAGTTTGTCCGCGATAGTCGAGCTTCCGTAGAGCGACGAACGAATGACCTGCTCCAGGTTCACCGGGTAGTCGTGGTACTCGGTGAAGCCGCGCGCCAGGCCGGATTCCCAGCTCGCATACCCCGTGTTCGCGGCTATCCCCACGGTCGAATATCCCTTGGCACGAAGGAGTTCGGCCAGCGTCGGCTCCGCTCGGTTCATGCGTTGCTGGAAATCCACGTTGAGCCAGGCCGGGTAACGGCCGGTGAACATCGTGGCATGCGACGGAAGCGTCCACGGCGCTGGAGCGATCGCGGTCTCGAACACCACTCCGCCCTTGGCGAATTCATCGAGTTCGGGGGTCGTCTCCCGTCCGTATCCGTACAGGCTCAACGCGGAGGCCCGAACGGTATCGAGGATGATCAGCAGCACATCAGGCGCGCCGGCTGGCGCCTCCGGCATCGCAGCAATCGCCCGCTGCCTGGTCACGACACGCCATGCAACGGACACCGTCGCAAACACGGCGCACAGCGTCGCGATCGTAAGCGCAACCCGCCTCGACAAGGCCACGAGACGGTCCGGATCGGCAGGTAGCCGCCGGTGCGCCGCAACCGCGGCACCTATCGCCAGAACCAGCGCCGCAAAGCGCGAGAGCTGTGTCCACGGCATCAACACGCCGAAGAACAGGAGCGACATGAAGACGACGACCGCCGAGCGCACCGCTGCCGCGCGCCCCACCAGAGACGCGACAGCCAATACGGGCAGCGCCAACACGCCAAAGAAGAACAAGTGACTGAGCGGCGCCATCCAAAGCACGTCACGGCTGACGGTAGCAAAGCCCCCAGCCAGAGTGAGGTAGCCGCCAGCACGCACGAGGAAATAGACGGTGGCGACCATCGCGCAGCCAGAGGCAAGCCAGAGCACGTCGCGAAGTTTTCGCCCGATCGTCACAGCCTCGTTCATCGGTCTTCCATCGTCAGGCGTCTCTGAGTTTTTCGTGTCGTGGTGAGCGTGTCGCGCCGGACCTCGTCGACGATGCGCTGTCGCATGCTGGCGACCTTCGCGCTCCCTGCAACCGACGCAGAATCCGCGAGGTCGAGGGACTCGGACGTGTCTCGTCGATAGGCGTACAGCTCCGGCTTCGTGTCCGGGCGAGAGACGTAGTGCCACTCCTCGTCCAACAATGCCCACTGGCGCGAGCGATCGACGACGTCCGTTCGCGTGGCTGAGTCCGCGCGATACAACTCGGCCAGGGCCACGCTGCCGCTCGGGGACGAGTCCGTCCAGAACGACGACAGTGGCACACCGGGAAAGCGCGCTACGGAATCGGTCCCGGTCAGCGATGCAATGGTCGAGGCCAGATCGCGGAGGGAAACAGTCTGGCCGATGCGCTTGCCCGCGGGCACGCGCTCCGGCTGCACGACGATCAACGGCACATGGAGCAGCGGGAGATACACGCTATTCCCGTGTCCGAACAACTTATGCTCACCGAACTGCTCGCCGTGGTCGGCGGTGACGATGACGAGTGTGTTGGCGAGCGCTCCACGCGCTTCGAGCGTGCGCAGCAATCGGCCCACGTGGTCGTCGATATAGGCGATTTCCGCTTCGTACAGATCCTTCGATTTCGGTCTGGCGGCGAACGTTCGCCGCCATTTGGGAGGCGGCGCATATGGAGTATGCGCGTCGTAATAGTTCATGAAGGCGAAGAACGGGCGTTCCTTACGAGTCTCCTGCCAGCGAAGCATGCGGTCCGTCAGTTCTTCGGCGGAGTTGGCGTCACCCTCCGGTTTCGGGGGCACGAACAGCTTGAACGCCTTGAGCACGCGAACGACCTCATCCCGGTTCCGGGCCCGGTACAGTTCGTTGGCCATCATCGTCTGCCCATACCAGGAACTCTTGAGCATCTGGACGAAGGTGCGTGGGAAATCGAAGTAGCGGACGAAACCCCGATCGAGTCCCGAGTCCCACGCGGTGTAGTGCTGGTTGGCGACGAAGCCAACCGTCTCGTACCCACGGTCGCGGAACACTTCGGCGAGGGTTGGCGTCGACGTATCCAGCGGTTGGGTGAATCCGGTGGACAGGCGGCCGGCATACTGACCCGTGAACATCGAGGCATGCGACGGCAGCGTCCATGGCGACGCGGCCATGGCCCAGTCGAATGTCACGCCGCGTGTGGCGAACGCATCTATCTGCGGCGTTGTTGCGCGACCGTAGCCATAGAGGCTCATTGACGCGGCACGCACCGTATCGAGAATGATCAGCAGCACGTTGGGAGGAGCATCGCCGTCGCGGCCGCCTAACGCTGGAAGGGCAGCGTAGGCGCGGCGCATCGCGACTGCGCGCCACGCCGGTACGGAGACGCCAATGCACGCCAGCAACGCGCCCAAGCCGATCGTCGAGCGCCACAGCAGCCGACGCGTCGTGGCTTCGAACCGGACGGCGGCGCGGCCGACCACGGTAGCTACGCCAGCCGCGAGGAGCGCCGCTGCGGCACGATGGATCTGGGTCTCCGGAAGCAGGATCGCAAACACGGCAAGCCACACGGCGAGCAAGGTTCCCGCGCGAAGCGCACCCGTCCTCGTCAGGCGGCGGGCGTATAGCGCGAGCGGAATCGCAGGCGCGAGGAAGAACGTGAGGTGCGAAAGCGGGGACATCCACACGCCATCGCGGCTCATGGGCACAAAGAGATGGGCAACGAAATGCCGGTGCGCGGCCACGCCGAGGTAGATCGCAGTCGACACCAGCGCCATGGCCATCACCGGGAGTAGGACGTCAACCACCCGCCCCCGTGATTGAGCCACCGGCGTCATCTCAGACATGCGAGCCGACCCTTCCCGCGCGCTGGCCGTACCGAGCCATTCGCCGTTTCAGTCGTTTTCCGTTGGCGACGCAGGCCGGCATCTGTCCCAAGATACTCATCCGTTCAGCGAGAGGGTGAGGTGTAAGGCAGGCGTGTCGCGGACTGCATGTTTCGGTCCGCGGGGCCGACGTGGTCACGTTCGGTCGAGCGAATTATGTTGCGCCGTTGCCGCAATTTGCTGCCATGCGACCGGGGATCCGCCGATGGACGCTGCCAAAGCCGTTGCCGTCACTCGCAATCCGTACCTATGTCCTTAACCTAGTGCGTGTTGTCGAGTTTGGGCCAACCGTGCAGGAACACAGCTTGCAAAACGGGCGAGCGCGGCGGTTGCCCGTGGGAACAGCACCCCGGTAGTCCTCACAACGTCGAAACGGCTTTCGCCCGGAATGACCTCGATTTCCCTGCTCATCGCGTCGCACTCGGCCATTATCGCGACATGGGCGCTTGTGGCGCTGATGCTCACCGGTATTGGCCTGCTCTACCGCCGGTTTTTCACGCCCAGGGAACTCGACGCCCAAGAGATGCTGCTGGCATTCTGGACAGGTTTTGCCGGCCTGCTCCTGGTCCTTCAAGTCTGGCACCTGCTATTCGCTGTCAATGCAGCGGCGGTCGCTGTTGTGGCGGCGTTAGGCTTCCTGGGGATCGCGCTCGAGCGGGCTTCGCTCCTCGCATGGATTCGCGCCCGTCCGTGGCATGGATGGCGGCTTGGCGTGCTGCTGACACTTGCACTCCTTGCCTGGGCGGCCAATCGATCGACGGGACCGATCGCGCACTACGACAGCGGGATGTACCACATTCCGGTACTGGAGTGGTCGAAAGAGTACGCGATCGTCCCCGGACTGGCGAACCTGCACGGACGCCTCGCGTTCAACTCGGCCAGTCTGCTGTATGCCGCACTGATCGATCACGGTCCGTGGAGCGGGCGGTCGTTTCATGTCGCCAACAGCCTGTTGCTGGTGATGTTCGGTCTGCAAGCGGTGTTGGCGTGGACGCGACTCGTGTCCGCACGGAGCCGGCCGCAAGCAGCGGACGCCTTCGACGCGGTGCTGTTCCTCCCGGTACTTGCGGTGCTGGTTGGCGGGGAGATCAGTTCACTCGAGACAGACGTCCCCGTCGCCCTCATTCTGCTTCTGGCGGCGTCCAGGATACACAGGTCGATGACCAGTGCGGGCAGCACTTCCGACTTGAATCGCTGGCACTTCGCCGCGGTGGCCCTGCTGCTTGGAGCTGCAGTGTGCGTGAAGTTGAGCGCCGTCGTACTGGGCGGCGTGCTCTTCCTCGTTTCGCTCGCGGTTTTCCGTCACGCCATCGCAACGCACGCACGCGCGACCGCGGGAGCGATCATCGTTCCGGTGGCGATGGGCATCGTGTGGATGGCACGTGGGGTGATCCTGAGCGGATATCCGGTCTATCCGGCCACCGTACTCGGCCAGTCGGTACCGTGGCGGGTTTCCGTCGTTCAGGCAAACGCGGAGGCCGAATGGATCCGCATGAGTGGCCACGAGCTGAATCACAACCGGATCGTGGCTGGTTACGACTGGCTGGTGCCTTGGGCGAAGGAGATCGTGACCGACATTCGGTTTGCATTCCTGGTTCCAGTGCCATTCTTGATCGCGCTCGCCTTCGGTCTGGCGGCATTCGTTCGCGGGCGGCGACGACCGCCGAGTGACGAGATTGCGGAGTCGCCGTGGCTGCTGATGATACCGGTGGGTATTGGCGTCGCATTCTGGTTCTTCGCTTCGCCGCACCCGCGTTTCGGGATGGGTCCCATGTGGCTGGGTGCCGCCCTGACGATGGCGCTCTGGTTCCGGACGATCCAGGGGGACGACGCAATCCGGCGTCGTCAGATGCGGCGCGTCGGCGCAACGACGGCCGCGTTCTCTCTGGTGGCCATCGTTGCACTGGCGGTCTTCAGCAAGGGAGGAACGACCGGTCGACGCGCAGGGGGAGTAAAGGCAATCGGAGGACTGGTCTTCCTGCCCGGTCCGGATCACGGGTTGCACCCCATGCCGAAGCCGGTACTCGTCAGCTACACCACATCATCAGGACTCAAGCTGGCGGTGCCGAAGGACAATAACCTCTGTTGGCGCGGCCCTCTCCTCTGCACGCCTCACCCGGCGCCGAACCTGCGGCTCCGAAACCCGTCCCGAGTGGGCGACGGATTCATTCTCGACGATGGCGTATGGGAGCCGATTCGCTGGCCGAATCCGTGGACGCCGTTCCTTCCGTGGCTGGCGTGCCGGCGCACCGACAATGCGATCCCTCCCGGCGTGGCGCGAGATCGTGCTTGCATCGCCCTTACGGCCAACCTGCCGACCGACACGCTCGATCGTGTGACCGTCCCGCTGACCTTGGGCGATCCGGCGGGCCCGCGACGGATGACTCGACCGAAACCGGATCCGGTGTCGCGCTAGAGACGATCAGTTGCTGGCGCTCGCCGCGTTCGACGGCTTTCTATGCGTCGTCAGCTGCTCCCGCAACGCCGCCAGGATGTCTGCCTTCGACGGATCCTTCACGAGGTCCTGCAGTTCCGCGGGGTCTGCCCGGTAGTCAAAAAGCCACTCCGTGCCGGTAACGGATCGGATGTAGTGATAGCGTTGGTCCATGAGCGACGACATCGGTCCCTTGTACGTCGGAACCTTCGTCCACTTCGGTGTCTGCTCCGTTTCGGCGATGATCGCGCTGGTTTCGTGGGCGGAATCGGCGACCGCTGGGACCAGCGACGTGCCGAAGATCCCTTTGGTGTCCGCGATACCCGCGACATCGAGCATGGTCCGCGGCAGGTCGCGAAGCGACACGGCCCGGTTGACGCGCGCGCCGCTGGGCAGCTTCGACGGATAGCGCATGATCAGCGGGACGTGGATCAACTGCGTGTAAAGGCTGTTTCCGTGCGTCGTCAGGTTATGTTCGCCGAACTGCTCGCCGTGGTCGCCGACAATGACGACCAGCGTCCTGTCCAGTCGACCGCGCTGCTGCAACCCCGACAGAATGCGCCCGACCTCCTGATCGATGTACGCAATGCCACCGTCATAGCGGTCGCGATCCTTGGGGTCTTCCGCGACAAACTTGTTGCGGAATGCCGCCGGCGGCTCGTACGGTTCGTGCGCGTCGAAGAAGTTCACGTACGCGAAGAACGGACGCTCGGGATCCCGGTCTGCCCAGTCGAGGAACTGCGCTCCCAGATCCTCGGCCTGGCGACGGTCGACTTCCGGCTTCGGATCCCCCTTCAGCTCCAACGTCTTGAGGCCGAGCAGACGGTCGCGGCCAGTGGGATTCCAGAAGAGATGCCGGAGCACGCCTCCCTGCGCGAGAGTCGAGGAACTGAGGATCTGCTTGAAGCTGACCTTGAAGTCTTCCCACGTAGTGAAACCTCGTGCGATCCCGGTCTCGTGCGTGGCGTAGAACAGGTTTCCGGCAAAACCGCCAGTGCGCCAGCCGTTGTCACGAAAAATCTCGGCCACGGTACGCGGCGAGGGCCCCAGTTTGGTCTCCCAACCGCACGTGGTGCCATCCGGGTAGCGGCCGGTGAAGAACGAACAATGCGACGGCAGTGTCCAACCCGCCGTCGAGTAGGCCGAGTTGAAGACCGTCGCGTCTCGCGCAAGGGAATCGATCGTCGGCGATGTGGGTCGCGAATATCCGTAGAGGCTGAGGTGTCCGGCACGAACCGTATCGAGAAGGAGGATGAGCACGTTCGGTGCGTCCTTGGGCGTCTGGGCAGCGTGACGAAGCCAGCGCCACTCCGCGGTTGTTCGCCAGCCGCGCTGAACGATCCCGACGGCTGCGAATAGCGCAGCCAGACCGATCGTCGCGATCTTGATGCGCCGCAACCATGCGTCGCCAGTGGACGATGACAGCATCCGTGCCCCCTGCACGCCGACGCCGATCGCCAGAATCCAGATCGCGTAGTTTTCCAGCCCTCGCACGATCACGGCCATTCCGATCGCCGCCGGAACCGCCAGAACGAACGCGGCTAGCCAGCGAGGGGCGTACTTCGGCGAGATGAAGGCCAGTGCTACCAGCAGCAACGCCGGGACCGCCAGCAACATCAGGTTGGCCAGCGGAGACATCCAGATGAGGTCCCGCGACGTCCAGGTGAACCGATGCAGCACATACTGCTTCAGCGTCATCTTGTTGACGAAGAACGCAGCCGTGGCCATGGACGCGAAGAACCAGAGCCACAGGATCTCCCTGATCCTCGTCGCCCTGTCAACCGTCACCTGGGGGGTCACCGCCGCCGCACGCAGCGACTCCTCGGGTACGTTCATCTGCTCAAACCTCCGGTGGGTGCATCGGCAGGACGCGCGAGTGCCCGGAATCGCTGCAACTCAGCCTGCGCGTTCGGCTGCCGGGCCAGATCCGTCGCTTCCGCCCGATCGACCTTCCAGGCGAACAGCTCTTCGGCCTTGTCACCCAGGTTCCGGATGTAATGCAACGAGTCATCGAAGACGCTGTACATCGCGCCACGGGCCGCGGGGAACTTCTTTGGCAAATTGATCGTGTGGTGCGCATACGAAACGACCGGGCTGGCCGTAGCGTCGGCTATGCCATTCATCAGCGGGACGAGCGACTCGCCGGGCAGCCATTCGTTCTTAGGGACGCCCACGAGATCCGCGATCGTCGCGGGCAGGTCACGGAGCGTAACCGTTCGCTGTACGCGAACGCCGCCGGGAATCCGAGGCGGGTAGTGGATCAGGAGAGGCACGCGCAAGACGTCGAGGTAGAGGTTGTTGGCATGCCCCCAAAGTTGGTGCTCGCCGAAGAGCTCGCCGTGATCTGAGGCAACTATTACAACGGTGCGGTCCAACGAACCATCGGCCGACAGGGCGCGCAACATACGTCCGATCTCCCGGTCCATGTACGCCATCGAGGCGTCGTAGACGCCCAGGTTCGGCTGCTTGTAGCGTAGAGGGGATCGGATACCGCGAGGCGCATATCGAGGATCGTGGGCGTCGTACATGTTCAGGAAGGCGAAGTACGGCCTCCCGTTCCTACCTCGCTCCCATTTCAGGAACTCGTCGACGACCTCCGCGGCACGCTTGGCATGCGCCCACGATTTGGGCGGCACCTGCAGCACCTTGTCGTCCTCGGACTTGACGATGGTGGCGTCACCGCCAAGAGCTACCGGGTCGAAGAAATAGAGTGCCTGGACTGGCCACGCAGTGCGCATCACCTGCTTGATCGTGACCTTGTAATCCTCGTACTTCGCGAAACCTCGCGCCAGCCCACTGTCATAGCCAGTGTAATGATGATTGGCAACGAACCCTGCTGTCGCATAACCCTTGGCGGCGAGTTGCTCGGCAAGGGTAGGGGCCGTGGCATCGAGCGGATCGACGTAGTTGGCTGACAGCTGATCCGGGTTGAGCCCCGTGAACATCGAGGCGTGGGACGGCAGCGTCCATGGTGCCGGGGCGATGGCATTGTCGAACACCGCCGCCTGCTGTGCGAGAGCGTCGATCTTCGGCGTGTTGTCCCACTCGTACCCGTACAAGCGCATGTTCGCGGCCCGCATGGTATCGAGGATGATCAGGATCACGTTGGGGGCGTCGGCCCGTGGCGCAGGGAGGGCTGCCAGCGCACTCCGTGTTGACCAGGCTCGCGCTCCCCGGGTGCCGACCGCGGCAACTGAGATCAGGACGACCATGCCCAACGCCTGACGAGCGGCGCGCCGCGGCCAGCCCACGTCCCTGGCCAACCAGCGACCGATCACCACGGCGGCTCCCAGCGCCAATGCCGCGGCCGCCCATCGCGCGATCATGCCATATGGGAGAGTCAGCGAGAAGAACGCGAGCCAGAGCGACAGGATCGTGGCAACGGTTGGCCCGATCACGCGCGGCGCAATGAGAATGACGATCGTCAGAACGGCACCGAGCACCGCAAACAGCATCAGGTAGGAGAGCGGCGCCATCCAGATGACGTCCCGGCTGGCATAGACGATCTTGTGCCGGAGGTCGGCGTTTATGACAGTGATCGCCGCTTGTGCGATCCCCACCCCAAGAGCGCTCCAGAAAGCGATGGCGGCAACATCCCCGATGCCGCGGACACGTGACGCCAGAATCGAATCTCGCGGTTTCGTCATCTTGCTGGCGCAGCCGCCGGTGCGACCGCGCGTGAAGCACGCGGAGCGAGCAATTCCGGTTGCGCCGTCAGTTCCTCGTACATCCTTTCGGCGATCAACGCGTGTGCTTTCGCGTTGGGGTGGTAGTCCCACGGCGCCACCGTGAGCTGCCTTGCGTCACGTCCGGTGAAGACGTGATCCAGGTTCAGGATCGTGAACCCGCTTTCCGCCGCCGCTTTGGCCATCGGCGGTCCGGCGGCTCGGGCGGCAGCCCACGTTGGCGTCGGCACCAGCGCGTACAGACAGCGAACGTTGTGCGTGACGCAGAGGTTGGCCATTCGCCCGATCTCGATGGCAATAACCGTATCCGCGAACGGTTTGATCAGGCGTTGCACCTGCTCGTCCGTCATCCCACGCTTCACACCGGCTTTCTGCGCCAGGTCGGCCATCGCCGAGTCCTCGGGCCAGCCACGCCGCTCGATCTCCTGAACGATGTACCGCGCCATGAAGAAGTACTCGACCGGATGCGTAACCAGCAGAACGGCGTCGGGCTGGAACTCCCACACGCGCGGCCGCTCGAGCAGGATCCGCTGCTGCGTGAGTCCGAATCCTTCGACCGAAAAGTTGAGGATCTCGTAGCGGGTCGCGGGCGCACCAGCCCGTTCACGATTCAGCCGGCTTTCGACCAGCGACTCGAACGTCTGATCGTCTTCCACACCGCTGCCCATGGCATGCGACGGACCCAGCATCGCAAGGCGGAAGGTTCCCGGGGCAGGGATCCTTGAATAGTCCTTGTCCCGCATGCCCCAGCGGTTGGTACGAAGCGATGCACCGTGGAAGATCGCGCCCTGGTTGGGCCGAAGCTCGGCGTGGATCGGGTCGTCGAAGCGGCGCTCGACCCCGATTTCGTCCAGCCGGCGCCAGTCCGATTGCGACTGACGGCTGTACACTTCCCAGAGTTCGGCGTTGAATCTGCTGACGCCAACGAGGTTCTCGTAGTAGCCCCGCTCGAGGGTTTGCGTATCGCGGCGGCTCAACTCCGTCACCCGCATCTCGCGCAGCGGCTCCGCCACCCTGGTTGGGAGACGATCCGAGATACCAGGAAGCCCCGCACCCCAGGCGATCGCCAGAGGCACACCGGAGGTAACGAGCGGGTTGGACCACCACCCCTTCCGCTCTGGCGCCACTCCCTGCACGCCGAACGACAGACGCTGCGCACCGTACGCGATCGCCAGCACCATCATGACCGATGCGACCACGGCAACGATGTCGACGGGCCGAAACGACAGCGCAGAAAACATCTGCGAGAATCCCGCGAGCGTCGGACTCGTCCACAAGGCCCACAACACGGCGAGCGGCACCATGATGATCGTGGTGCGGACTGCCGTCTTCATCGCCTGTGCATGCGTCGGCGCCTGCAAGCCGGCCACGTGGCGAACGCGCCCCTTGCGCGATTCAAGCACCACGTTGATCACCAGGGCGATACCGAGGATGACCCAGAAGAGCGCATCCGTCACACTCCAGAGCCCATGCCCGAGGAGCCAGAACCACTGATACGAGTGATAGAACCACGTCGCGACGATCACTAGCGCCGTCGCCAGGATCAACGCGCGGAGTTCGCCCAGCCTGCGGCGTGACCGGAAGAAGACCGGCATGTACACGGTCTTCTGGAGGAAGTCCTTCCAGTAGATGTTGATCCGGCGCCAAATGTCCGTGAAGCTGGCGGGCAGGAAGTAGAAGCGGTGCGTCTCCGGCATATGGAAGCCGAAGAGAAAGAAGATCCCGCACACCATGTGGAATATTCCGCTGACCCGCAGGTACAGCATGAAATTCGCGGTCACGAACCGGAGGAGGTCTGTCGTGTGCTGGATCTCCGCCGGTGAAATCACCCCGAACTGATAGACGAGTCGGTAGATCACCAGGTGCGTGATACCTCGCAGCATCCAGTGGACGCCCTTCTGGTAGGTGTCGAAGGCGTCCTGTGCGTAGTGCGCGCGTTTGAACGTGTGGTAGTCGACGACCGGGAAGAAGGGAAAGACGACGTTAGGCACGAGGAAGAAGTAGGACAGAGTCTCTTTCCATCCCTGCTTCCCCATATGCCTGGTGTCGTACATGTAGATGATCATGCGGAACATGAACATCGACCCCAGCACCGGCCAGATCGACGTCGGCCACGGCACGGACACCAGACCGGCGCGCAACGGCACCAGCACGAGCCCGGCCGCGGCCATCAGTCCCGCACGCCAGCCCCACGACAGCGGCAGGTAGCACACACCGATGAGAGCCAGGCCGATCGCGAGGAGCCACGCCCCTTCCAACCAGCCGAACACCAGTGGGACGGATGCGACGGACAACAGCGCGAACAGCGTCAGGCGATGGGCTGGCGCGAGGAGGTGGTTGGCGACGAATCCCACCAGGATGAGTGGGAGCAATCGCTGCGTGTATGCCGTGTTCTCGATGTTGAATCCACGGCACAACACCACGAGAAACGCCACCTGCGCGACAAGGCCTGCGAACCGCAGCCACTCGCTCCCCGTCGCGGGAAGGACCAGCCACCGTGACGAACTCGCGCCCCGCTCCGTTTCCGAGCCAGCGACGACACCCCACTGCGGGGCACTCGACGCCGAGGCGCCAACAACTGGTTCCGCCATGCAGCGCGCCTTATGCCACCGCCGAGTTCTGCTTGGCGCGGATGAAGGTGGCGACCTGGTTCAGAGTGCCGAAGTTGTCAGCGTTCACCTCATGCGGATCGATCTTCACGTCGTAGCGCTCCTCGATGAACTGTCCCAGCGCGATGGCCGCGAGAGAATCCAGGATACCGCTTTGCATCAGGGGGGTCGTAGCCGTCAGCTCCTCGGGGTTCATGTCCGGCACGAACTCCTCGTGAATGTAGGTCCTCAGCGTCTCGACAATCGGGTCCATGACCGCTGCTCCGCCCGTTCCCCGGGCCTCAAGAGTTGGATCTTCACACGCACTAACCGGATTGCCGACCGACACTTAGCGGCAGCGGCCAGCACGGGAACCTGTGGGTTCGCTCAGGTGCAAGTTCGATGCTCGACTCCTGAGCGGCTTGGTTGGCAACTCCTGCTTCCCGGAGCAGCAACTGTCTGAGGCCACGACCAAGATAGTGCCCCGCCAAAACCGGGAATGCCTCGTCTCGATGGATGACCCGCTCGACTCTCGGGAGCCTTCCGGCCGACCCGACCTGATCGAAGGGCTTGGAAGACGCACAGGCGGGCGAGCTCTCGCGAACTCGCCCGCCTGAAACGCAGTCTGCCGCCGTGCGGTCTTACCTATTGGGGCGACTACGAACCCTCTCGAGTCGCCGATGCGCGGTCCTTATCGCTTTGCGAACATCCCCGTGACTCGGCTGGCGATCATCTTCGCCGCGCCAACAAGCTTTCGCCAGAACATCAGGACGAAGCCGGCCACCGCCGCGAAGGCCGAAGCGACAGGCATCAGGGTGTCGGGTCCGATATACACGAGGAACGCTCCAGTAAGTTGAGGCCGAAATCGGCGCGTCTTTGATGGCAGCAGCGAGCCAATCCGTGGGACCGGAAAAAACGGCCGCAAACCAGCTTCGCTCAACTGCGAGGCAACGCTATTGCAAGAAGAGCGCACCTACAAGACGCTCTTCCGGATGGAAATGAAACCGGGTCTGGGGGGCACAGACCTCGACCCGCTCATGACGTCTCTGATGCTTCGAGCGTCCAGGTTAGGTTCAAACCGTTGTCGTCACGAGATATTCAGTCACTCCGCAGCATCCTCGCTACCCCTCGGATCCCATCATGAGTAAAGGCGTTACTGTCTGGTTTACCGGCTTGTCCGGTTCAGGGAAAACTACTGTCGCGCGTCAGGTTCATGACGTGCTGCAATCGCGCCACATCCTGTCGGAGCGCCTCGACGGAGACGTCGTCCGTCAGTCACTGTGCCGTGATCTTGGCTTCTCGAAGGAAGACCGCGACAAGAACATCGAGCGCGTCACCTTCGTATCGAAAATCCTGACGCGGAATGGCGTTGTCGTGCTGTCGTGCTTCATCTCGCCCTACAAGAAGATGCGAGACAACGCACGCCATGAAATCGGTGATTTCCTCGAAGTCTATGTGCGCACCCCGCTGGAAGTACTAGTCGAGCGGGATGTGAAAGGGATGTACAAGAAGGCAATGGCGGGCGAGATCCAGGGATTCACCGGCGTAAACGATCCGTACGAGGAGCCGGAGCATCCCGAACTGATCCTCGACACAGCAGCCGAAACGATCGAGCAGAGTGTGGCCAAGGTGATCGCCCTGCTTGAGGACAAGGGGTACATCCCACGTGAAGGAGGCTCGGCTGCTCCCGGGGCGAGCGATCGCGCCGAACTCGCGCGGAAGGTCGAGCAGGCGAAGCGGACGCCGGGCCCTTCCGTCCCGCACGGCGGAGTGCTGGTTGATCGGGAACTCAAGGGGAAGGCGCGACTCGAAGCGCTGGAGCGGGCGAAGTCTCTGCCGAAGTTCGGGCTCGACGAGCGGGAGATCGCCGACCTCGAGATGATCGGCTATGGCGCCCTGTCTCCGCTCGTGGGCTTCATGCGAAAGGCGGACTACGACACGGTCGTCGACTCGATGCGGCTGACGGATGGGTTGATCTGGGCCATGCCGGTGAATCTCGCTACTTCTATCGAACGGGCGAGAGAGATCGGCGAAGGGCAGGAAATCGCCTTGACGGATAGCGAGGGTAGGATCCTGGCCGTGATGACGGTGACCGACAAATGGACGCCGGACAAGGTTCGCGAAGTGAAGCAGTGTTACGGGACCGATGAGATGGCTCATCCGGGAGTCGCGCGAGTCATGACGCAAGGCGACGTGTACCTCGGCGGTCCTGTCTGGGTAATCGATCGTCCCTCGCATGGCGACTTCCAGTCGTATCGCCTAACGCCACTCGAACTTCGCCAGATGTTCGATGAACTCGGTTGGAAAAGCGTGGTCGGATTTCAAACGAGGAACCCGGTGCACCGGGCGCACGAGTACCTGCAGAAGGTGGCGATGGAGATCGTCGATGGGTTGTTGCTGCATCCCCTGGTGGGCGCCACCAAGGCCGACGACGTGGCAGCGAGCGTTCGTATGCGGACTTACGAGGCGATCCTCGAGCACTACTATCCCGGAAACCGCGCGAAGCTGGCGGTCTTCCCGGCGGCGATGCGGTATGCCGGACCCAGGGAAGCGGTGTGGCACGCGATCGCGCGCAAGAACTACGGCTGTACGCACTTCATCGTGGGGCGTGACCACGCTGGCGTGGGGAGCTACTACGGTTCCTACGACGCGCAGATCCTGATCGACAAGTTCCCGCCACACGAACTGGGGATTACACCGCTCAAGTTCGAGCACACGTTCTTTTGCGCGACCTGTGGCAACATGGCGTCCACGCGGACATGCCCGCACGACAAGACGCACCACGTGACGCTGAGCGGCACCAAGGTGCGCTCGATGCTGCTGGCGGGCGAACTGCCGCCGCCAGAGTTCACGCGACCGGAACTTGCGCGCATTCTGATGGAAGCATACAAGGAGCAGGCGGCGGCCGCCGGTACCGCATAGCCATGACCCGGACAGAGCGGTATGCCGATCTGCAGTTGCACTCATCGGCATCCGACGGATCCGATGCGCCCGGCGAGGTGATCCGCCGGGCGCACGCCTTGGGGTTTGCCGCGGTAGCGCTGACCGATCACGACACGTTGCTGGGCCTCCCGGAGGCGCGACGGACTGCGGACGCGTTGGGCGTGGAACTCATCCCCGCCTGCGAGATCTCGACGCTGGATGCCGACGAGCGCCAGATCGACGTGCTGGCCTACGGCGTGTCGACTACAGATCGCCGTTTCGAGAATACGTTGCGAAGTCTTCGCGACGGACGCTTTGCGCGGGCGTGGGGGATGGTTCAGAAGTTGAATGAGTTCGGGTACACCGTCAGCTTCGACCGGGTGATGGAGATCGCCGGCGGCACCGAGAACATCGGCCGACCGCACGTGGCCAGGGCGATGGTCGAAGCTGGTGTCGTACCGGACGTGAAGTCGGCGTTTACCGAGGAGTTCATTCTTGATGGAGGTCGCTGTTACGTGCAGCGGTTGAAGGTGTCGCCGGAGGAAGCGATCGTCATGATCCACGATGCGGGCGGTGTGGCCGTTGCCGCACATCCCGGCCGAACGCGGCTGTCAGATGAGGAGATCGTCGGGCTGGTGGCGTCAGGCCTGGACGGCATCGAGGCGTTCTACCCCCAGCACGACGACGCTCAGACGGAGCGCTTTCTGGGACTCGCGGAGCAACATCGCCTGCTGGTGACCGGCGGATCCGACGACCATGGCGACGTGAACGAGGGTCGACTAATGGGGACGATCAGGTTGCCATACGCATACGTCGATGCGCTCAACGTGGCGATGGCCGTCCGGGCTCGGCACATCGCGGTGAAGTGAAGGCGAGTGGGCGTTCGCAGTCGAATGGCGTCGCGCGGATACATTTCGGGACTTGTGCCGTGCATGGGAGGGTTGCAGCATCGTCGGCGCATTCGTCATAGTGCTGTGATGCGTCCATGCCGTGAGGCGTCGCCGGGACGGACTGATCCGCATGATTGGAGGAGTTGATGGCGCGGGTACGTAGCGTTGGCTGGAGGTCTGCTCGATGGTACGGAACGCCGGCGACGGCAGGGGCGCCGTCGCTGGCCGTTCAGCAGTTACCGGCGACGCCCGGAGCGGCACCGGGCGTCAACAGCGAGCAGCCTGCCGGGACTGGCGTGCTCGACGAGCGCTACCTCGTCTCACAGTGGCCGTGGGTAGGCGTGCGGTGGTCGCTCGCATACATCGCCTTCCTGACGTACGTCTTCGTCGTGACGTCCTATACGCTGCCGATCGGCACCGCCGCCATGTTAGCCGTGCTGTTCGGCTGCTTTCTGGGAGAGCGCGTGCGCCTCACGCCCGTCGGCGTGATGCTGTGTCTGTTCCTGGTCGTCGGCGGGATATCGTACGCCGGGTCCGACTGGAAACCGTTCACGAACGAAATCCTCAGTGACCTGGCCAAGATGGTGTTGGTGTTCCTGTCGGCTCAGGTCGTTTTGGACAGCAAGGAGCGGCTGCGCTTCTTCCTGTTCTTCTACCTGTTTGCGTTTGCGTTCTATCCGATCCGTGGCTCGCTCTTCAACTATTTCATCTACCACGAGACGGTTGAAGGAAGGGCGGTGTGGAATCAGCAGTTCGCTGATCCGAACGACCTTGCTGCCCTGTTGCTCCTTCCGATGAGTCTGGGGTTGGGCCTGCTGACGGTCGAGCGGAACAAGAAGCTGCGCTTCCTCGCGATGGGCTCGCTCATTTTCATTCCGTTCGTGCTGGCGCTGGCGCAGTCCCGTGGTGCGATGCTGGCGTTTCTTGCAGGCGCCGGATTGTTGTTCCTTCGGAACAAGCGCGCGCAGAAGATGATGCTCGTAGGGGCTGGCGTGATCGCGATCGTCTTCGTGACGCTAGCGCCGGATCAGTTGTGGAAGCGCATGAGCTCCCTGGAGCAGGTCGGTGCGAAGGGTGCGGCGGCGCAGGCGGTGGATGAGGGATCGATGGAGCAGCGCCTCGAGATCTGGAAAGTGTCCACGATTGTCATCAAGGAGCACCCGGTGCTTGGCGTCGGCCCGGGATCCTATCCGTTCGCGCACGTTTTTGCCGCGCGCGATCCGGAGGTGCTGGATACCGCCGGCGGCTTGCGGGACGCGCACTCGACCTATTTCACGCTGATGGCCGAGTATGGGGTGATCGGCTTTGCGATCTGGATCGGGTTCGTCCTGATGATCCTGAAGAAGGCGGACGGAGCGCGAAGGCGTCTTGAAAAGCGGTTGCCGCGGCACGCGCAGCAACTGCTGATGGCGGAAATCGGTCTCATCTCGTGGGGTATTGCAGCGGTGTTCGGAACGTGGATCATCGGACCGTTCACATACATCGGGCTGGCGATTCTCTGGGCCATGGCCGAGTCGGGGGAGAAGCTCGCCGTCGACATGGGTATCGCGTAGCGTCCGCAGGGCGACTGGCGCCGCACGGCTGTCGTTACGGAATCTCCACTCCGACGATCCTGGTATTGAGCGCCGCCTGATCCGCCCCGAAACCCCGGGGTACGCCGGCCAGCGAGGACGCCCATGATGTCCCGGCAGGGTACCCTGTGCGCGCCGATCCGATCAGGTAGTTGCTCTTGAACTCCCACCCGCCAGCGACCGCACCTAACGCCGGTGCTCCCTCGCCTCGCGAGTTGGCGAAGAGTCCGTACTTGCCGACCGTCGTCGCGTTCCTGTTGAATGCGACGCGCGTTGCGGACGGGTACAGATCGAAAAGCAGGAACTGCTCGATGCGACCGGTGGACGTCATGGTATTGTAGCTGATGTCCACGTCTTGCGCGTTAGCGAGCACCTGGACGAAGCGTGCGTCTCCCGCGAACGGGTCGACGTTGATGTTCTCCAGCACATTGTGCTGAACGGTAAACCGGGCCGCGAGTGCGCCTACCGGATGGTTTCCGTATCGCCCGTTGATGGCGAACCCTGCCCCGGCGTTGCGGATGTAGTTGTAGCGGATGGTGATATCCGAGACCGTACACCAGGTGCAACCACCCGATTGGTTCTCGCTCTTCAGCATGAACGCCCACCCGGTCTGGCCGTCCGTCCACGACCCGTCGAACACGTTGCCTTCCACCAGGATGCGCCGTCCCGCCTTCAACTCAAACAGATTCTTGCGAAGCCATTTTCCCTTCCACGCGATCGGCGTGTAGAAGTAGTTCCGGCGGATCTCGATGTCGCTCGGAATCATGCCGGGGATCCATGGATCGCCGCCGCCGAAGGTGATGTTCTCTGTGGCCGCAATGAGCGTGTTGTTGACGATCTTGTACGGCCCGGGACCGTTGTGTCCCTGGATGGCCTGACTATCGGTGCCCTTCGAGTGACACTCGCTCAGGTAGCTATCGCTGATCTGAGTGCGCGCGGAATTGAGCGACACGCAACGTCGTGTGTCCGTCGTCGTCTGCCCGTGGATGTAGACCCGGTCGAGGACGAGGTCAGTGGCGATCCTGGCGACGTCGTTCTGCGCCGACGAACCGTCGCCTAACCAGACGATGCCATACTGCGGGCCATTGAAGGACGGTGCGACGGTGAACTCCACGCCAACGATGCGATAGCCGCTGGCTCCCAACTGCGTTCCCAGGGCCGGAGCGGAGTTGGGCGTGACCAGCTTCGGCATGAGCGAGGCCAGCGCTGGCGTCACTCGCGTTCCTTCGACGGGAAGCTGGCTCAACTTGTCGCTCCGGATCGTGATCCAGCCGTCGGAGGCCGAACCGGGCTTCGCCGGCAGCGAAAAATTCCCGATGAACGTCGCGCCCGCCGGAAGAACGATCTCGTCGCCGCGCTTCGCCGTGTTGAGCGCATCCTGCAGCTTGCCGCCTGTCGCCACCGCAATCGTACGACCCGTCGGTGGCGCGTAAGGGAAGTCCAGGTAGACCTGCGGAAGCGCGGCCGGAGCGATGAGGCCACTGGGCCCGTCGTCAGGCGGTGGACTGGTGACTATGACCGTCGACCTGCCGGTGACTCCGCCTGCCGTCGCTTCTACGTCCGCGGTTCCTTCGGCGAGCGCCGTGACTTCACCGTTGGCAGAGACCGCGAGAATCGAGGTCGAACTGACGGACCAGGACAAGGGTACGCCGACAACCGCGTTACCTTGGGCATCTCGCGCCACCGCCGATGCCTGTTGCCGTTCCCCGACGGCCAGCGTGTCCGAGACCAGCGACACGATGATGCTGGCGACAGCCGGCGGCACGGCGGTGACGACGAGGTCGGCTGCACCGGTCTTGCCGCCAGCGCTGGCAGAGATTGTAACGGCACCAGGCGCCAACGCGCTCACCAGTCCGTCAGAGTTCACGGAGGCAACGCTGTCGTTCGACGAGGCCCAGCTGTACGCGATCCCCGGGATCGGGCCGCCGGTCGAGTCGGTGGCGACTGCGGTGCCCTGCGTGAACTGGCCTGGTCGAAGCGCACTGGCGTTGAGCGTCACCGCCAGCGTGTGGACCGCCGGCGGCGGTGGAGGACCTGCCAGCACAGTGAACGACAGATCTCCGGTGACACCCTCGCAGGTTACGCTGACGGTAGCCAATCCCGGAGCCATCGCATGCACAAGGCCGGCCGCGGACACGGTCAGCGTGGACGGATTGGAACTGGCGAATGACAGGCTTCGTCCCTTCAGCGGTCTGCCTTGCGCATCCGCGAGGACAGTCGTGAGTTGCGCGCGGCGCCCGGCGGAGAGCACGCGCGATGGCGCACTGACCGTCACCGCGGCCACTGGCTCCCGCGGCGGGGTCGCGATCGTGACTGTCGTCAGGCTCACGACGCCATCGGCGGTGGCCGAGATCGTCGCGGAGCCCGGGGCGACTGCCGCGATGACACCGTCAGCCGATACCGTGGCAACATCCGGCTGGTCAGTGACCCAGGCGACCGGGCGATCGGCTACAGGGTTGCCATCGGCATCGAGCAGTGTGACGACCGCCTGCGTCGTCTGGCCCAGGTCCAGTGTCGGCGCGTTTACCGAAAGCGTCGCCTTGGCCGCGCGAGCCGGTGGCGCGTCGACAACCGTCACGACAGTCGAGGCACTGTGGCTACCCGACGTCACCGTCACGGTCGTCGAGCCCTTTGCCATTCCGGTGACCATGCCTGACGACGAAACCACGGCAATCGAACTATCGGCGATGTCCCAGTCGAAAATCGTTCCTTCCAGCGCCGAGCCGCTGGGATGGTATCCGATGGCCGACAGCGCTACGGTGCGCCCGACCGCCACGGTAACCGCTGCCGGAGACACTCGTACCGATCCCACGGCATACGACGTGACCATGACGCCTGCCTGACGCGTCCGGCCGCCACTCGACGCGACGACCGTCCCCATGCCGAGCGCGACTCCTGTCGCGATTCCCGACGGTGTAACCGTCAGCACGCCGGGTGAGAGCGCAGTCCATGTGACGGGCGCCGCCGGCATCGATTGCCCGACCTGATCTCGCACCTCCGCTCGCAGCGTCGCCGCGGAGCCCATCGGCAGGAAGGCCCCAGCAGGTACGATGTCGAGTCCCGACACCCGCCGTTCCTCGACCATCAGGCTGACGGTGGCTACCTGGTCGTCGCAGCTGGCAGCGATCGTGGTCTGACCGGGCGCAATGCCAATGACGACTCCGGACGGAGTCACCCTGGCAACGGCGGGATTCGAGCTCGCGTAGAGGATGTTGGCGCCGGCGATCGTTTGTCCTTCGGCGTCGCGCGGTACGGCGAGAGCTCGTTCGCGATACCCCGGCACGATCGTGTCGTGTGGCAGGCTCATGGCCAGGCTCGACGCCGGTTCAGACGTCACACGAACGGACGCCGTCGCTCGCTTGGCTCCACTCACAACCGAGATCACCGCCATTCCGTTGGCGACACCGTGGATCGAGCCGTCAGCATCGACGGTGGCGATGGCATCGTCGGAACTGGCCCAGCGAGCCGTAACCGCTTTCATCGGTCGGCCGGTCTCGTCGCGCAGGCGCGCTGTCAGTCGAAGGCTGGCGCCGGTGCGCAACGTCGAGTTGGGAGGGTCGATGGCGATAGAGCCGATGCGCGCGGTAAACACGCTCACCGACGCACGCGCTGACAACTGGCCGACAGTTGCAACGACTTCGGCATCGCCGGCGCCGCGCAGTTCGACTTTCCCGTCGCTCACGAGGGCCACGGCGGCCGTGTCGGTGGCGGACCACTGGACGGACCGGGCGTCCTGCGTCGCGCCCGTGTCGGCGATGAGGCGCGCGCGGAAGGCGACGGTATCGCCCGACAAGCCATTCACTGCCGTCGGCAGGATCTG
The DNA here is from genome assembly GCA_019186945.1 of Gemmatimonadaceae bacterium. Lineage (GTDB taxonomy): Bacteria > Gemmatimonadota > Gemmatimonadetes > Gemmatimonadales > Gemmatimonadaceae > JABAQJ01. The sequence goes on along the minus strand of JABAQJ010000006.1, from coordinate 383,509 downwards.
CAACTGCACGGGGTCCGCGAGCACCACGACGTGCGCTGTGTCGGCCGCGGTCCCAAAGCGAGCGACGATGTCGGCCGTGCCCGCGGCCACTGCCGTCACGATGCCCTGCGTTACGCTGGCTAATTCCGGCCGCAACGACATCCACGTGACATCCACGTTCTGCGCAACGCCTGCCCGATCGGTAACGCGCGCCTCCAGCGTCGACGCGAAGCCGACGTGCAGCGTGTCCACTGCCGGCGTGAGCGTTACAACGTACGTGTTACCAGGCGGCGCCGGTTGTGGCGAGGTGGCCGGGCTGACGTCCTTACCGCAGGCAGCTGCGGCCAATATGCCCGCGCTCAGCAACGCAAGCGTGGAGCGATGCCGACCGGATGCGTAACCGCACTTCAGCTGATGCGTACCTGGCACTCGGCCACGGTTGCGAAAAGGCGTATCCAACGGCAACGGTATTCGGAAGCGGCGAAAGAAAGTCATATGCGCGCGATCCAGCGCACCACTGGCGACACGATACCGGCGTGATCTCCATCACGCTGACATTGTACCGGCCATGCGCGATACCATCAAGACGGTGACGAGGTCCAAGGCGGCTGGGTTTGACCTGAGACGCGGCGCGGGACTAGAACTGGAAGTACAGGAATGGGCTGGTCCGGTCACCGGCAATGAGGGCGAGCGCAACGCCGAACGCCACGGCGCCAGCGATCGCCTTCCACCGTTTCGGCGAGTAGTCGAGATCGTAGATATTGGGCCCGAACAGGCCCCAAACGGCAGCGATCGCCAGTGCGATCAGCGACAGCCCCTCCTGAGGCACGCCGATTCCCGTGACCCCGCTGAACATCCGCGACAGCACGCCTCCAGCCATCGTTAGGTTGTCGGAGCGAAAGAAGACCCAGCCGATCATGGCCAGGAAGAACATCCCGAATTGTCTGAGCCGGGCTGGGAGCGCATCCCACGCGTCACCCGCGGCGCGGTGCGCGGAGAGCAGGACGCCATGATAGCAGCCCCAGATGATGAAGGTCCACCCGGCACCATGCCACAGGCCGCCAATCAGCATCGTCAGCATCAGGTTCCGGTACACCTGCAACGTCGTGCCACGATTCCCTCCGAAGGGGATATAGAGGTAGTCCCGCATACACGTGGACAGCGAGATATGCCATCGGCGCCAGAACTCCGAGGGATCGAGGGACTTGTACGGCGAGTTGAAGTTCCGCGGGATACGTATGCCGAACAGGTATCCCAGTCCCACCGCCATGCTGCTATAGCCGCTGAAATCGAAGTACAGCTGGAAGCTGTAGCCGAACATCGCGACCCAGAGAGCGGCGGCGGAGGCACTCTGCCACTGCGACAGCAACGGGTTCACGAACGCCGCCAGCGTATCGGCGACCACGACCTTTTCCACAAGTCCGACCGAAAAAACGGTCAACCCTTCCCGGAGCCAGCGGGTGCGGCTTGCATGGGCAATGCCATCGAAGTCCTCCTGCACCTGTTTGAAACGCACGATCGGCCCCGCCACGAGTTGCGAGAACAGGGAGACGTAGGACGAGAACTCCCAGAAGTTGCGCGTCGGGGTGATCTGTCGACGATAAGCATCTACGATGTAGCTGATGGTGTGGAACGTGTAAAAGGAGATGCCGACCGGGAGTATGATGTCCAGGTGAGGCAGCGTGAGGTCCAGTCCGGCGGCGTGCATGGCATCGCGAAATGCGCCCAGCCCGAAGTTTGCGTACTTGAAGAAACCGAGGAGCGCCAGATCGACCGTGACCGGAATGACCAGGCAGAGCTTCCGCTTGCGTGGGTCCGCGTCCCACTTGAGCATTCCGAGTCCGGCCGAGTAGCTCACGATGGTCGAAAAGGCCATCAGGAAACAGAAACGCCAGTCCCAGTAGCCATAGAAGACATAGCCGGTGAGCGACAGCCAGACGTACCTTGAGCGTGCCGACTTGAGCAGCCAGAACACCGTATACGTGACTGGCAGGAAGAGGAACAGGAAAATGAAACTGTTAAAGAGCATTCTGACTCAGGAGGCAGGGCGATGTCCCGAAGCCGGTTAGGCAAATGACGCGATTGTCGAGCGAGAATCGGGCCATTGGCAGCAAGGTCACGGCACGGAAAGTCGTCGCGGTACTCGGTCTCATCGTGTTGGTGGCGATCGCGGCTGAAGTCACGGTCCGGGTCGAGGACTGGGTGCGCTATCGCGCGCCGCTTGGCCGTTCGCTCCGGGATCAGTCGGACCTAAGCATACTCGACGCAACGGGTCGGCACCCTATGGCAGGACGACGATTCCAGAAGTGGAGTATCAACAGCGTCGGTACCCGAGGTCCGGAGCCCGACCCGAGCAGGGTGGGGTCGCGCGTCATCGTTGCGGGTGCGTCCGAGACGTTCGGCCTGTACGAGAGCCCGAATGCCGAGTATCCGCGGCAGCTCGCGGATACGCTCGCGCGTCTGGGGTGTTCGGCAGATGTGCTGAACGCCGGTTTCCCCGGCATGTCGTTGCCGACAGTGGATCAGGATCTGCGACTCCGGTTGTCGGGGTTGAAGCCGCGCGTCGTCGTGTACTACCCGACTCCGCAGCAGTACGCGGAGGAACTCCCGCACGCCGTGATACCGGATTCGAGCGGGCGGCCGACGGCGCCGGAACCGGCATGGCGACTGCGTTTCACAAGCCGGGCGTACAACCAGCTCAAGGCGATGCTGCCGTTCGTCTCCGATTTCCTGCGTAGACGCGATATAGCCGCGAAGCGCGCAGGGAAGCCAGACAGTTGGTTGTATCGCACGATTCCGGAGGGTCACGTGAATGCTTTCGAGGCCGATCTGCGGACATTGGTCGGATCGATTCGTTCGTCAGGTGCAACGCCGGTACTGGTAACGCATGCCAATGGCTTCTCCGGATCGCTGCCGATGGGAGGCAACACGCTGCGTGCATGGGAGCGTTTCTACCCGCGGGCCACGGGCGAGGCGCTGGTGCAGCTGGACTCGCTGACGGCGGACCGGATCCGACGTGTCGCGGCGGATTCGGGTGTCGCGCTGGTGGATGCGTGGCAGGCGTTTCATGGAGTCAGGGCGAAGGATTATTTCGCCGACTTCTCGCATTTCACGGATCGGGGCGCGGGGCGAATGGCCGGGCTGCTCGCTCCGGTCGTTGCCGCTTCGCTGGGCTGCGGGGCTGCATAGCGTATGGCGCCGGTGCGCCTTCGTGAGCCCTTGCGCCTGCGGGCCGCAGAGGCCGCATCGCGAATCGATGCACGGAAGATCCTGAGGCAGGCAGGGGCAGAACGCAGAATGACGCCGGAGCGTGAGCCCCGACGCCATTCCTCCCCCTCCCAGGCGGGCTGCTATGGGACGATCACGCCAGCGATCTTGGCGTTGAGCGTGGCCTGATCCGCGCCGACGCCGGCAGGCACGGCCGAGAGCGACGAGACCCACTGGGTACCGGCGGGATAGCCGGAACGCGCGGGTCCGATCAGGTAGTTGCCGTTGAATTGCCAGCCGGAGTCGACGGCTCCGAAGGCCGACGTGCCTTCTCCTCGCGAGTTTGCGAACAGTCCGTAGGCGCCTTGCAACGTCGCGTTCTTGTTGAAAGCGACTCTGGTCGCCGATGGATTCAGATCAAACAGCAGGAATTGCTCGATGCGCCCGTTCGACGTGAACGTGTTGTTGGTGAAGTCGACGTCCTGTGCGTTGGCAAGCACCTGGTTGAAGCGTCCGTCGCCGACGAATGGTCCGACGTTGATGTTATCCACCACGTTGTTCTGGATCGTGAACCGCGCCGCCAATGCGCCGACCGGATACAAACCGTACCGTCCATTGATGGCGAAGCCCGCGCCGGAGTTCGTGATATAGTTGTAACGGATGGTGATATCGGAGACTGTGCACCAGGTACAACCACCCGACTGGTTCTCGCTCTTCAGCATGAACGCCCAGCCGGTCTGGCCATCCTGCCAGGAGCCGTCCAGCACGTTGCCTTCCACGAGAATGCGGACGCCGGCTTTCAGCTCAAACAGGTTCTTGCGAAGCCATTTTCCCTTCCACGAGATCGGCGTATAGAAGTAGTTGCGCCGGATTTCGATGTCGCTAGGGTTGAGCCCGGCGATCGAGGGATCGCCGCCACCGAATGTGATGTTTTCGGTAGACGCGATCAGGGTGTTGTTGACGATCTTGTACGGGCCGGGGCCGTTGTGGCCCTGGATGGCCTGGGCATCGAACCCTGCCGCGTGACACTCCGACAGGTAGCTGTCGCTGATCTGCGAGCGAGCCGAGTTGAGCGACACGCAGCGGCGGGTGTCGGTAGTGACCTGCCCGTGGATGTAAGTGCGATCAAGGACGAGATCGGTGGCGACCTTGGAGAGCTGGTTCTGCGCTGAGGATCCGTCGCCCAGCCAGACGATCCCGTACTGCGGGCCAGTGTAGGCGCTGGCCACGGTGATTTCGACACCGACGACGCGATAGCCGCTGGCCGACAACTGCGTGCCAAGCGCCGGGTTCGAGTTCGGTGTGACCAGCTTGGGCATCAGGTGGGCGTCGGCCGGTGTCACGCGCGTGCCTTCAGGCGGCAGTTGGCCGAGCTTGTCGCTTCGGATGGTGACCCAGCCGTTCGCCACGGTCCCTGACTTGGGCGGCAGGGTGAAGTTTCCGGTGAAGGTAGCGCCTGCGGGCAGCACGATCTCGTCGCCACGTTGGGCCGAGTTGATGGCATTCTGCAGGTTGGCGCCGGCCGCAACGACGATCGTTTTTCCTGTCGACGGCTTATACGGGAAGTTCAGGAACACGCGAGGGAGTTCCGCGGGTACGGTGAGTCCGTTCGGTCCGGGCGGCGGCGGTGGGGGGGGAGCGTTCACCGTTACGGCGAGACTTCCGGTGACGCCGCTGGCGGTTGCCTTCACCTGTGCCGATCCTGCGCCGACGCCGGACACCATTCCTCCCGATGAGACGCCGAGGACGGAGGTGGAGCTGACGGACCAGCTGAAGCTGACGCCGGACATGGCATTGCCCTGCGCGTCCCTGGCGACAGCGGTTGCCTGGGCACTCTGGCCCACGTTCAGCGTAGTGCTGCTCATCGAGACGCTGATGGAAGACACGGTTGGCGGCGCGCTGACACTCATCACGCTGCTCCCGGACTTGCCCGAGGTACTGGCGGAGATGGCGGCACTGCCGGCGCCGTTCGCCGTGACGAGGCCGGACGACGACACCGTGGCGACGGCCGCATTGGACGACGACCACGTGATCGTCTGTCCGGAGAGTGGATTGCCTGACGAGTCCTTCACCACCGCAGTCGCTTGAGTCGTCTGTCCGACCTTGAGCGAATTGGCGTTGAGCGTGACGGTAACCGAGTGGGCACCGGCCGGCGGCGGAGCCGACGCTTGCACGGACAGGGCGATCGTACCGGTAACGCCTTCGCTGGTCACGCTGACGGTGACGTCACCGGGGGCAACGCCGCGAACGAGGCCATTGGACGAGACCGTGGCGAAGCGCGTGTTTGAACTGCTATAAGCGATGCTACGGCCAGCCAGGGCATTGCCCTGAGCGTCCTTGAGGACGACCGAGAGCTGCGTGTTCATCCCAACGAGGACGATGCTGGATGGCGCCGTGACGGCGACACTCGCGACCGGAGCCGGCGGCGGAGCGTTGACCGTGACGGTCGCCATGCCGGAGACGCCCTCGGCAGTCGCGGAGATCGCAACGGAACCGGCGGCGATGGCCGTGACGAGGCCGCTGGCGGATACGCTCGCGACGCTCGACGACGCGCTGGACCAGGCGATCGCTCTTCCGGTAAGGACGCTGCCCGCAGAGTCGAAGAGCGTGGCAACCGCCTGCGTGGATTGCCCGATGTTGAGCGTCGCCGAGTTGACGGCGACCGCGACAGCTGCCACCGCGGCCGGCGGCGGGTCTGTGACCGCGATCCGGGCCGAAGCGCTCTTCCCGCCGGACGACACGGTCACGATGGCCTCGCCCTTTGCCTTGCCGGTCACCACACCTAACGACGAGACCGACGCGACCTCGGGATTGGCAGACGACCAGGAGAAGCTGGCTCCGGAGATGGGCTGGCCGTTCGCATTGAGGGCGGTCGCCGCCAACTGCAACGTCCGACGGACTTCCAGCGAGGCGTTGGATGGCGACAGTTGCACGGAAGCCACTGGCTGCGACGTCACGGTCACGATCGCCTGGCTGGAGACCGCACCGCTGGCCGCTCTGACGGTGCCGGTGCCGAGCGACACGCCGGTAACGACACCGCTGGGCGAGATCGTGGCGACCGCGGGATTACCCGCGGACCAACTCACGCCCGCTTCCGGCAGCGGCTGCCCAAGCTGGTCCCTGACGTCGGCGACCAGGGCGGCACTGGACCCTTGCGTTACGGACGGTGCGCCGGGAACGATCGCGATCGATGCGATGCGCCGGATATCGACCGCCAGCTTGACGGTGGCGATGTTGCCGTCGCTGATGGCGCTGATGTTGGTCGCTCCGGCGACGATACCCGTGACGAGTCCGGTATTGTTGATGGTGGCAACGGCCGGATTGGAACTCTGGTATGCGATCGTACGACCGCTCACCGGCTTGCCGCTGGCATCCCGCGGCGTCGCCACGGCCTGAAACTGGAACCCGGGCACGATTGTGTCCGGATCGAGCTCGAGGGTGATGCTGACGGCAGGTTGCGTAGCGACGTTGACTGTCGCGGTCGCGCTCTTCCCTCCGCTCGTAGCAGTAATGATGGCACCGCCACGGCTGACGCCGGTGACCGTTCCCTTCCCATCCACCCTGGCGACGGCGGCGTTCGACGAGCTCCAGGTGACGTTCTTGAAGAACACGGGACGCCCATTCTGGCCCCGCACGTCGGCGTCGAGGTCCGTACTGGCGCCGACCACGAGCGACGCCGAGGACGGCGCGATCGTGACGGAGCCGACATTAGACGCGAACACGTTCACGGAGGCGGTCGCGGTGAGGCCGCCGATGGAGGCGATGACATCCGCGTTGCCGACGTTGCGGAGGGCAACCTGTCCGTCCCCGACCAGAGCAACGGCATCGGAGTCGCTGGCCGTCCACGTTACAGGCTGCTCGCCCAGGGCAACGCCACGCTCCGTGACGAGCTGCGCCCGGAAGGTAACCGTATCACCTAACGAGGCGCTGATAGCGGACGGGAGCACTTGAAGGTGCACGTTATCCTGGGACACGGTTACCTGAGCGGTATCCGCGGCCGATCCATAGCGGGCGACGATGTCGGCTGTACCGACGGCGATGGCGGTCACGTTCCCATCGGCGACCGAGACCACGGTCGGCTGCGAGGACGTCCACTGCACGGGAACGAACTGCGTTGTACCTGCGGCATCCGTCACCCGTGCGACCAGCAGGCGGGAGAAGCCCACGGGCAGCGTATCGCGCTCCGGTGTCACGGAGACACTGTAGCGGACTTCCGGGGCGGGAGCGGGCGGCTCCGGTTCGATGCTGGCATCCTGCGAACCGGAACACCCGATAGCAGCAATGGCAGCGCACACGGCGAGGGCCTTCGACCAGCGGTACGGCGGATACATGCGACCTTCCTCTCAACGGGTCCGTTCGGTAACTCGACCGACATGGCGCGTTGACACGCGCTGTAGTCTCGGAGCTTTGCGTCGCCGGCTTTCGCCGGGTTTGCCTTTATCGCGGGCCTCGGTCGAGGCCTCGGGAAGGCGACGGGCTTTGGAGCCCCGTCCCCTCGCGTGTTCGACGAGATTCGGCGGGGTGCGTAACAACGGTGGAATGGCACAGCGCGGACGCACGCGAGGGCACGCGGGGCTGGTGACCGAAGTCACGCTGTCGCGGGGATGATACGGCGGCGATCACATCCAAAGAGGCGAGCGCGGCTCGCATCGTGCGCTGGCGCACACCTGGGTCTGCGGTGCCTCGAGTGGCTGCGCTGCGCGGGGAAGCGCGCCGCAATGCCGGTGCGCAACAGGCGCCAGCCGTTACTGCCTCGAGGTTGTTGCAGCTCTCGGCGAGCCGGCGGCCGGCGATCGTCCGCGTGAGCCGTGGGCAGAACTCGCCGCCCACGGCTCGATCGTCACGGAATGACGATGCCGGCGATCATCGCATTCAGCGTGGCCAGATCAGCACCGGTGCCCGCAGGCACGGAGGACAACGACGATACCCACTTGGTGCCGGAGGGATACCCGCTCCGTGCCTGCCCGATCAGGTAGTTGCCGTTGAACTGCCAGCCACCGGAAACGGCGCCGAAGGCCGCAGTGCCCTCGCCCAGCGAGTTCGCAAACAGACCGTACGAACCCTGGGTCGATGCGTTCTTGTTGAACGCCACGCGTGTCGCCGACGGATACAGATCGAAGAGCAGGAACTGCTCGATGTGCCCGGTGGACGTGAACGTGTTGTTGGTGAATTCCACGTCCTGCGCGTTGGCGAGCACCTGGCTGAATCGGGCATCGCCGAGGTACGGACCGACGTTGATGTTCTCCAGCAGGTTGTTCTGGACCGTGAACCGCGCAGCCAGGGCGCCAACCGGGTGCGCGCCATAGCGGCCGTTGATGGCAAAGCCTGCCCCCGCGTTCGCGATGCGATTGTATCGAATCGTGACATCGGAAACCGTGCACCAGGTGCAGCCACCAGACTGGTTCTCGCTCTTCAGCATGAACGCCCAACCGGTCTGGCCGTCGACCCACGAACCTTCGAACACGTTCCCCTCGATCAGGATGCGCACGCCCGATTTCATCTCAAACAGATTCTTCCTCAGCCAGACGCCCTTCCACGATACTGGCGTATACACGTAGTTCCGTCGGAACTCGATGTCGGACGGGATCATGCCGGCGATCGCGGGATCGGCACCGCCGAATACCACGTTCTCGGTCGCACCGATCAGCGTGTTGTTCACGATCTTGTACGGTCCGGGACCATTATGCCCCTGGATCGCCTGACTGTCGATCCCGTTGAGTCCGTGACACTCGGAGACGTAGCTGTCGCTGATCTGCGTACGCGCGGAATTGAGTGAGATGCAACGCGTCTGGTCGGTGTTGGTCTGCCCGTGGACGTAAACGCGATCCAGGACGAGGTCACTCGCCACCTCCGACAGCGAGTTCTGCAGAAACGACCCGTCACCGAGCCTGACGAGCGCGTACTGAGGGCCAGTCCACGACGACGGTACGGTGAACTCCACGCCAATGACGCGCCAACCGGATGCGCCCAGCGCGGTGGCCAGCGCCGGCGCCGCATTGTACGTGGAGATCCTGGGCATGAGCGAGGCGTGCGCCGGTGTGACGCGCGTCCCGATCGGCGGCAACTGGGAGAGCTTGTCCGTGCGGATGGTGATCCATCCGTTCGCGACGGTGCCTGACTTTACGGGGAGTACGAAGTTCCCGGTGAATGTCGCTCCTGCCTGAAGCACGATCTCGTCGCCGCGCTGCGCCTGGTTGAGGGCGTTCTGGAGGTTTCCTCCGGCATTCACCACGATCGTCTGCCCGGTCGGTGGCGTGTACGGGAAGTTCAGGAACACACGGGGCAGTTCCGCCGGCGTCGTGAGGCCGTTCGGGCCAGGCTGCGATTGCGTCGCGACGGCGACGGCCAGACTATCCGTCACTCCAAATGCCGCGGCTTCAACGGACGCCGATCCGGACGCGACACCGGTGACCATGCCGTTCGTGGTAACGGTAAGGATCTGCGTCGAGCTGACCGTCCACGTGAAGGTCACACCAGGAATGACGTTGCCCAGATCGTCCTTGGCCACGGCCGTTGCCTGCAGGCTCTGCCCGACCAGAAGCGTGGAAGAACTCATCGACACGGTGACGGACGCGACCGGCGGCGGCCCCGACCCGGAGACGGTGACGGACACGTTCGCAGTCGCCTGACCGGATGCGGCGGTGATCGTCGCCGTACCGCCCGCGACTCCGGTGACCAGGCCGGCATTCCCCACCGTGGCCACGGCTGCATTCGACGACGACCACGTAACCGGCGCGCCAACGATCTTCACGCTGGCAGCATCGTAGACTACCGCGTGTGCACGTGAGGTATCTCCCGGCGCCAGGTTCTGATCGGGAATCGTGACCGTGATCGTGCTCGCGGTCGCCGCGCTCACATTGACCAACGTGCTGTCCTTCTTGCCGAGAATGTTGGTAGCCACGGCCCACGCGGAGCCAACCCGCACTCCGCGCGCGCGGCCCTTCGGTGTGATGCGGAAGATCGCCGTGTCCATGGACTTGAACTTCGGCGACCAACCCAGCCGGCTGGTCAGCTGGAGTGTCTGGTTCTGGACGATGGAGACGGGCGGCTGTGCCTGCCGTTCCGCTTCATCCGTCATGAGGGAAACGTTGGCCCGATTGTCGATCGCGATCGGATCTGAACAGGCGGGCAGGATCAGAAGCAGGGTCGCGGCAATCACGCCCACGCTTCGCGGCAGCTGGAAGCTCATTCGCGGTAGTCCTCTGGGTTGTGTGATGTGTTCGGCGGCCCGACCGGCCTAACGCAGATGCGTCGTAGCCTCGAAGCTTTGCGTAGTCGGTTTTCACCGACGCTGCCTTTGTCGCTGCCTCACATGAGGGCTGCGATCCTGCCGAATTGAAGCTGAGTTGCATTCCGGGGAATTGCGGCCATTTCCTCAGCCGGCTGGCAACCGTCAATCCCCGAGAGGCCAACGATCTCCCGCGTCGTTGTCTCGAAGGCGCCAGTATACGCCCGACGCGCAATCCGTCTGTGATCCTGGACACACCGGCTGCAACGAATTTTCGTTGGCTGGCATCGCCGCCTGCCGAGGACCTCTCCAAGGCACCTCGCCGCCGCATTCGTCCAGCGCCGGGACGGGGCTCGCCGCACTCTGCCGCATGCGGTGGGACGAACGGCAGCGGTACTGGCGCCCCGCGCGGACTCAGACCGGAACGGCGACGTGACCGAGTCTCCGATTACTCCGGCTGGGCGAGCTCCCGGTACAGCGCGAGGACAGCGGTGAGGTTTTCCTCGCCCGTCAGTCCCTCGCGCATGTGTCGCTTGGCCGGGTCGGCAAGCACGCGCTCTACCGCCGCGTCAAACCGGTCGAAGTCCTCCACCGACACGAGTGTGACGCCGTGTGGCCGCATGCCGTTGTCCGTGGCAACCACCGGAGTACCGAGACACAGGGCCTCTCGTACCGACACCGCATCGCCGTCGTAGCGCGTGGTTCTCAGCAGCACGTCAGCCTCTCGAATCGCCCGCAACGCATCCGCATGTGGCATGTCTCCCGTCAGGAGGACATGGTCGCGGTAGCTGAGCGACGCGATATGCTCCCGGAGCGACGGCTCAAGCGACCCGGAGCCGATGATCACCAACCCCGCGCCCATCTGGCGCTCGCGCAAGCGCCCGAGCAATGCAAGTTGGCTCGGAATGTCGTACTCCGGCTCCAGCAGTCCAACGCTGAGCAGCAGGGGGCGATGCACGGCAGCGAAGGCCGCCAGCCTCGGTGGGAGCTGAGATGCCATCTCGTTCACGTCGATCGCGTGCGGCGCGATCAGGCGAATCCGATCGAGCGGAACCCCATAGCGCAAGAACACGTCGCGCAACTGGTCGTTGACCACTATGACCCGGTCAAAGCGCCGAAAGGCGAGCCCGCGGAACGAGAACCGCCGAGCTGCCTTCCCCTGTGGCGACGCCGGGTACCCGCCGGAATGGAACGTCAGGACGGTTCGCCGGCCAGGAATGAGCGTGCAGAACAGCGCGAGGGCCGCCACGCGGATCGGCACGCCACCGCCGATGTGGAGATGCAGGATTCGACACTGCTGCCTGACGAGAAGGACCGCCGTTTGCAGCGCCGTCTCAGGAAAAAAGACGCCATTCGCCTCCGGCTGCCTATGTCGCGTAAGGTTGACGACACAGGAGTCGATACCGGTGCGACGCAGGCGCTCCCGGATCGAAACCAGATTCGCCTGTACGCCGCCGTATGGAGGCGGGTACGGCCCCAGCTGGATCACGTACATCGTCAGGCGAGCACCGCGTCCAAGTCGATGTCGCAGCCCTCTCGCTTTCGGGCGGCGTCGAGCAGGCGAAGGCAGCCCACGGTCGCGCGCACTCCATCACGCAACGTCACAGCTGGCTCACGACCCACGCGAATCGCATCGACGAAATCCGCCAGTTGCTCGGCGTATCCCTTCTGCGGCCAGAAGCGCGAACTCGACCGCGCGATCCTGTCACCGGAGACGCTCAGCTTCTTGAAGTCCTGCGTCATCACGCCGACGCCGCTGGCAAAGACCTCGACGCGTTCGCCGCCGGACGTCTTGCTCCCTACTGTACAGTAAGTGAGGTTGCCGATCGAATCGTCCGCCAGCCTGAAGCTCGCCACAATGTTGTTCTGTCCGACCGGAGCCTCGACGTCGGTCGGCAGCGAGTACGCGGAGACGCTGGCGATTTCGCTGTCGACCAGCCATGCCATCAAGTCCACGAAGTGGCAGGCCTCGCCGAGTATCGCTCCGCCGATCGCGGGATCGGCCATCCAGTAGCCACCGGATATGCCTGGCGAGTTCACACGGCAGTTGATCACGACGGGGCCCGATCTGCGGCCGATCGCCTTCTTGAGCCTGACGTAGAACGGTGCAAAACGCCGGTTGAAGCCGGTGGTTACGATGCGCCCGGACTCCCGCTGCGCCCTGACGATCGCGCGACACTCGTCTTCCGTGAGCGCCAACGGCTTCTCCACGAACACGTGCTTCCCAGCCGTCAGAGCGGCAATAGCCTGCGATGCATGATGCTGGTTGCGGCTGACGATCACCACGGCATCAACGGCCGGATCAGACAGGATCTCCTGATAATCGGTCGCGCAATACGATGCCCCGAAACGCAGGGCGTAGCTCTTCCCGCGCGCACCGTTCGAGGAGTGGATCGCTCGTAAGGCGACGCCCGGCGCATTCCGAATGTTCGGAAGATGCGCCCACTTGGCGAGGTTGCCAGCTCCAACGAGCGCGACCTGCAGAACGCCGGCGGTGGGAGCCGCCGCCGAAACCGTGACCTTCCGAACGGGCGGGGTCGCCTCGACCCGGAACGGCTCGTCGGCCTGCGGATAGCGCAGCACGACGGCCATGCTGCTGACCGCCCGATCCATGATGGTGCGGTACGCCTGCGGTGCATCCTCGAGCGAGAAGCGATGCGACACGAGGGGGTCCACATTCACCAGGCCGGCGGAAAGGAGGCGCAGGAACTCCTCCATGTTGCGGTTCTCGGTCCACCGGACGTAGGCAAACGGATAATCGACGCCTCTCCTCTCGTACAGCGGATCGTAACTCCCCGGCCCGTACGCGCGGGACATGAAGAGCTGAATTTCCTTGAGGTACATGTCGTTCCACGGAAACTCCATCTCGACGGCACCGACTACCACGATGCGCCCTCGATCGCGGGTGATTGCCAGCGCCTGATGACATGGAGCCGCCGACTTGGCCGCCGCAGCAATGAATGCACAATCGACACCGCGCCCCTCGGTGAGCGAAGCGATCTTCGACGTCGCCTCGGAATCGGCAACGAGCGCGTGGTCTGCGCCCAGTCGCGCCGCGAGTTCGCTTCGTTCGGCGTTGAGGTCGAGTGCGATGACCACCGCGCCCTGCAGCTTGGCGAGCTGCGTGACGAGTTGACCGACGAGTCCCTGTCCGATGACGGCGACGCGATCGCCAATGCCGATCTGCGAAATGCGAACGGCATTCATGGCGATGCTGCCGAGCGTGGCGAAGCATGCGCGGTCCAGCCCGAGACCATCGGGGACACGCGCAACCAGCTTCTCGCCAGTGAGGATTCGCTCGCCGTGCCCGGTGCCTTCGCCGCCGTATGCCACGCGTTCGCCGAGTTCGAGGCTCGTCACGGTGGGATGCTTGTCGACGACGAAGCCGGCTCCGGAATAGCCGAGGACCGCATACTCGCTGAACTTCGCCCGCACTTCCGCGATCGTGGCCAGCGGGCCAACGGACTTCATCACACCAAGGATCTTTCCGATGTGCGATGGGTTGTCGGCAACTTCCTTGAGCAGGCTCTCGCTGTGGATGGACGCTGTCTCGGTTCCGGAACTGATGAGCGAGTAATGCGGCTGCACGATCACGTGGTGCGGCGTAACGATCGGATCCGGCACCGCGTCAACAACGATGTCCTTCAATCCCTTTCGGATAACCTGTCGCATTCCGTCATGTGGGTTGGTGAACTTGCGCCTGACGTGCGCCGTCGGCGCCGGCGCGATTCTGCGGGTCGAACGCGCAACCGAGGCGCGGTGCAAGTCTAACTATTGACGGTCCGCCGACGCAGCAGGGTCTCGGAATGACGACTCCGCATCGGGGAACGATACATCGCGCGCACCGCCCGCCACTTCCGCATATACCCGCTCGTAGGCACGTGCGACATGTTCGATGTTGAAGACGGCCTCGTACCGTGCGCTCGCAGCTCGTCCGAAGGCTCCTCGGCGCTCGTCATCTCGTGCGAGCAGCACGATGGAGTCTGCCAGCGCCGTTTCGTCCATGGGCGCCACCAGCGAACCGGTGACGCCGTCGAGAAGCACTTCTGGTGTGCCGCCGACTCGCGTGGCCACGGCCGGTACGCCGTGGCGCATGGCCTCGAGCAGCGCGATCGGCAGACCTTCCGATAGCGACGGCATGACCAGCAGATCCATGGCGGGATAAAGGTCGGAAACGTCGTCACGATAGCCGGCGAAAATCACACGATCGGTCATTCCGCGATCCGCCACGTCCCTGGCGACTGCGCTATCGGGCAGGCGATCGCCCAGGAGGAGCAACCTCGCGTGAGGCAGCGCCGCTGCAACGGAGGAGAACGCCGCCACGAGGTATCGCACGCCCTTGACGGGGCGATCGACGTTCGAGGCGACAGCAGCAACGACGAACGCGTCATGCGGTATTCCCAGGAGATCGCGCGCCGACTCCCGGGAGTAACGCGACTCCGTTCGCGTTGCCCCGTTGAGTATCGCGACCAGCACCCGGTCGTCGAGGCCCTCGTTGGTGGCGACATGTTCGGCAACCGCGTGCGACACGGCAATGACGCGATCGGGGATTCCTCGGGTGGCACGAAGCAGAGGATACGGCCGCGGTCCCCAGATATGCCCGTCGTCCTCGCGATTCTCGACGAGAGCGTCAACGATGCCGAGTCGCTTCAGCAATCGACCGTAGAGAACCGGCCACAATCCATAGGTATGTAGTACGTCAACGGGCTCCCGGCGCAACGTCCGTACCAGCGTGAGCACGGTGTGCACTTGCGCAAACGGGAAACGATGGAGTCGCGACAGGCGCGGGATCTGCCGGACGCGCTGTGCGGCCGGCGTAACGCCGTGCACCCGCCCTTCGCTCATCACCTGCACGGACGCCCGCCCCGGATCGAAGGCGCTGGCGAGCGAGAGGATATGCTGTCCAGTGCCCCCACCGATGTGATCCGCCAGAATCAACACGCGAAGGGGACGTTCGGGCGGGGCTTGCGGCACTACCAGCAGATTCCCTCGTAGGTCGTGCCGTTGCTGCGGCGCGCACCGAACGCGCGCACCAGATCGATCACGATCTGTCCGTCGCGCAATTGCGATTCGACGCTCCTGAACTCGTTCGATGCATTGCCGATGACCACCGTTTCGCTCGAATCGAGGACGACGGCCACACTGTCTCGCATCAGCGTCCAGATGTGCGGTATCTCGCGCTCGATATACTCCTTGTTTGCACCAATCAATCGCGCACTGGAGACTTCCCGGTCGTAGATCGTGACCTGTATGCCTTTCCCGATGAGTCGTTCGATCAACGCGACCATCGGCGATTCGCGCAGGTCGTCGGTTCCCTCCTTGAACGCAAGGCCGAGGACACCAACACGTCGATTTCCCGCGGCCATCACCATGTCGTAGGCCCGGCCTATCTGGAGAGCGTTTCCTTCCAGCGTGGCGTTCAGGACGGGCGTGTCTATGTCGAGCTGCCGGGCGCGATATGTAACGGCGCGCAAGTCCTTGGGCAGACAGGATCCGCCGAACGCAAAGCCGGGTCGGAGGTAGGCTGGCGAGATGTTCAGTTTGGTGTCCTCGCAGAACAGCCGCATCACCTCGTGACTGTCCACGTCGAGCGCCTTGCAGACCACGCCGATTTCGTTGGCGAAGCCGACCTTCAAGCCGTGGTAACAGTTGCACGCGTACTTGAGCATCTCCGCCACGCGCGTCGATACCTTGTGCACCGGCGCCCCGATGTTGGCGTACAGAGCGGCCACCTCGTCCGCGGTTCGCGCATCCTCGGTGCCGATGACGGTGAATGGAGGATCGTAAAAGTCCTTGATCGATGTTCCCTCACGGAGGAACTCGGGGTTCATGGCCAGTCCGAAGTCGGCTTGCGGCTGGAGGCCCGATGCCCGTGTGACCGCCGCACCGGCGACGTCCTCCGTCGAACCCGGGAGCACGGTGCTGCGAATGACGATGGTGTGGCGTTCGCGCTTCTGTCGCAGCGCCTCGCCGATCTGAGCGCACACGCGGTCGACAAAGCTCAGGTCGAGTCCACCGTTCGCTCGACTCGGCGTGCCCACGCAGATGAGAGAGATCGATGTATCGCGCACGGCATCGGCCACGCTCGTTGTGGCGGAGAGCCTGCCAGAGGCGTGTACCGTTCCGACTAGTTCGGCGATACCCTGCTCGACTATCGTGGCGGTCCCGGCGTTGATCATGTCAACCTTGGACTGGCTGACGTCCACACCGACGACGGTGTGCCCTTCGCTGGCGAAGCAGGCGGCCGAGACGCATCCGACGTACCCGAGGCCGAAAACGGAGATGGATTGCTTCATTTCGTGCGGGAAGATGGGGAATAACGGTCAGTGATTGGCGAGTGCGTCTGGCCGGCGCAGCGTCGGCCACTGGGCCCGAGCGTCACGGTAAGTATCGGCGATGTGCGACAGCTTCGCACGTCTCCGAAAACGCTTCGCCGGCACGCGCCCAGCTGAAATCCTTCCGGACGCGTCGGGCGGCGGCGGCACCGATCCGGGCGGCCGCCTCCCGGTCTTCGAGCAGGTTGGCGACCGCGGCGGCAAAATCGGCAGCGTCATCCGCGCGAACCAGGTCGATGCCATCGTCCAGCGGGAGCCCCTCGGCACCAATGGTCGTGGAGACGACGGCGCGCTCCATCGCCATCGCCTCGTAGATCTTGAGACGCGTGCCGCCTCCGATGCGCAGCGGGACGACGACCGCCGCCGCTCGTTCGAGGTAGGGCCGCACGTCAGGAACGGAACCGGTGACCGTGATGCCGGCGTGCCGTTCCAGCGCCTTCACGCGCGGCGTAGGATGTCGCCCCACGATCGCGAAAGTCGCCGCAGGATGCCGGGAACGGATCAGCGGGAAGATCTCGTCCGCGAACCATTCGACGCCGTCTTCGTTAGGCATCCAGTCCATCGAGCCCGTGAAGACGATGGAGTTGGCGTCCTGGCGCCGCGCGTCGCCGGTTGGGCGGAAGAAGTCCACATCGACACCGGTGGGTACGGCGCTGACACGGGGCGCGCCGTACCGCGCCCGCATGGTTTCCGCGTCCGCGTCGGAAACGGCAATCACATGATCGTAACGATGACACTCGCGGCGTTCGAAGCGACGCATGCGGCGCCACTGCAGTGCCATGTATGCCCTGAGGACGGGATTTCCCGCAACCTTCGTGTGGCGCTCCCAGATTGCCGCCTCCACGTTATGCTGGAACAACACCAGCGGAACGCCCAGTCCTTCGGGAACGTTCGCGCTTGGGCTGAGGAAATCGCAGATGACCAGTTCGATGTTCCGCGTGCGCACCGCATCGGCGATTGCCTGCCGCATCGCCGACGACCGGTACTTCGCGATCGCATAGGGAAGCGGCGAGAACAGACCGATCGCGAGGTCGACATAGAAGGCAACGCTGCGCTTTGCGGGTTGCGAAAACGGGACCGTGACGAGTTCGTGGCAATACTCGGTGGCGAGCTCGCGTGCATCGGCGGCGGCCGTCCCGTCATCCAGTGCCAGGTAAGTGACGTGATGTCGTTCCTTGAGCGCGCGAAGCGTCTGGTACGTGCGGATGCGACCTCCCTTGTCCACCGGGTGCAGCAATTCCGTCTTGAGCCACAGGATACGCATGACTCGTCAGGCAGGGATTCGCACGAACTCGTGAGGCTCACCGTCGAGGAAGATGCGGTGCCAGATCTCGAAATTGACGAGTGCCCAGAGACGTTCGGAGTGATTCTGCTCTCCGCTGGTGTGACTCGCGACCAGACGGCGGACTTCCTCGGCTACGAAATACGGGCGGCCAGCCGGCCGCGGCCCCGTCACGAACTCGTCGACGATGCCACGGTTCGGTCCACGCAACCAGGCGCCGACGGGAACCGGGAAACCCATCTTCTTCCGTGACAGGATCTCGCGAGGCAGCCAGTCGCGCATGGCCGCGCGCAGCACGTACTTGGTGGTGACACCACGCAGCTTCAACCGCTGCGGCAGTCGCGCGGCGAATTCGACAAGTGGATGGTCAAGGAACGGAACGCGGCTTTCGATCGACGCAGCCATGCTCATCTGGTCCTGCTTCATCAACAGTTCGTGCAGGTACGTCTTGGTGTCGGCGTAAAGCAGGCGATCCAGGAGCGACCGCGCATCCGTGCGGCTCAACGCTTCGCGCGCCGCGAAATACGGATCGCAGTCCTTCAGGTTGGCGGCGAACGCTGGCGCCAACAACCTGGCCTGACGAGTGCGGGAAAAGACGGCGAAGTTGTCGAAGTAGAGCGAGGGGAGGTCGCTCGGCAGCATCAGGAAGGTACGCGACAGGCGCTGACGAACGCGCGATCCAGCCGGGAGCGTATCCACCCCGTGGCGCACGGCATCTCGCACGAAAACCGGAGCCAGCCGCTCGTACCGCCGCCCAATACTCGTGTTGTAGATGGTGACTCGGTACCGGTTGTAGCCGGCGAGCGTCTCGTCGCTGCCTTCGCCAGTCAACACGACTTTCACACACTCCGCGGCCAGCCTCGAAACGGCGTTCAGCGCAACGCTCGACGGATGCGCCATCGGCTCGTCCTCGTGCCAGACCAGCCGCGGCACCCGCTCCCAGAACTCCCCTGGGGAGAGCACGACCTCGTGATGGTCCGTCCGATAACGCTCGGCGACCAGACGAGCATACGCCAGCTCGTTTGCCTCCTGCTCGGCGAACGCGACGGAGAACGTCTTGATCGGTTCGTCGACCAGGCGGCTCATCGCCGCGGTGATCGATGCCGAATCGATGCCGCCCGATAGAAACATCCCCAACGGGACGTCTGACATCAGGCGCATGCGCACCGCATCGACGAACCGATCCCGGTACTCGTCGATCAGCTCCTGGTCGTCACGCGTTTCCGTCGGTTGCGCGAAACTCAAATCCCAGTATTGCTCGATGTGCAGGACGCCGTCCTTCCACACCATCGTGTGTCCCGGTGGGAGGCGCTTGATGCCGGCGAACAGCGTGTCTTCGCCAGAAGGCGCGTGATTCGCCAGATAGTCCGGCAGCGCCGCGTCGTTGAGTGCGGCGCCTACATGTCCCGCGGCAAGAATCGCCTTGATCTCAGAGGCAAAGTAGAGCGACCCGTCCTCCGTGTGCGCGTAGTAGACGGGCTTTACGCCGAATCGATCGCGCGCGATGAACAACTCGCGCGTGCGCGAGTCCCAGATGGCGAAGGCGAACATGCCGCGCAGACGACGGGGGGCACTTGTACCCTCGCGCTCGTACAATCGCAGGATGGTTTCCGTGTCGCATCGAGTATGGTAGCGGACACCCTGCTGGACGAGTTCCTCATGCAGCGCGGGATGGTTGTAGACCTCGCCGTTGTAGATCAGCTGCAGCGCACCATCGTCGCTGGCCATCGGCTGCGCTCCGTGCGCCACGTCGACGATCGAGAGCCGCACATGGCCAAGGGCGACGCGATCGGACACGAAAGCGCCCACCCCATCGGGGCCGCGATGGGCCATCGGCTCGCGCATCCGCACGATGAGATCCCGGTCGAGCGTTCTGGACGAACGCGAGGAAAGCGCGATACCGCAAATGCCGCACATGGTTCAGCCGGAATAGTATGGGACTTCGACGCTCGGAGTGGGAACGCGATCGCTTGCCGGCGCCTCACGTTCGATCTTGCCTGACGAGACACCGTGTTCGACGACTGACGCGATCACGCCAACGTCACGTCGTCGCCAAGACCCCGAGTCCGGGTCGTACGCTGCCGCGAAAGCCGACGGCACTGGCGACGTCGCGATCGTCACATCGTCCACGATCAGGCGGGTCGCGCCCGACACGAAGACCTCGCGAGGTTCATCAGTCTCGTTCGTACGTCGCAGGAACACGATATCCGCATCCGTCTCGACTCCATCGATGGGGGCGCGCCCCTCACTTTCGGCGAACACGACGCGATCGACCACCTCCCCGTGCAGTACCTCGATGATGTCTCGCTCCATCGTACGCGTTCGGCGAACTCGGGCGGCCAGGCGGGCCGCTGAGAGCACCGTGTGCAACTCGCCACCTGCGGCTGCACCGAATCGTACGCACAGACGTGGCGCCTCGGACTTCGCGCCGTAAGCGTGCGAGACCCATGCGTTTTCGATCGATATCGCCGATCCTTCGTCCAGCACATCGATGCGCAGCACATCATGGCCGCACGCGACCGCCAAGCTGCGCAGCCCGTCCTGACGTATCGTCAACCCGGCCGCGGCCTGGAACGAGGCGCTGGCGCCGACGTCGTGCTCGGAACGAACAGTGTCCCGCACGATCCAGTATCCCGACTTGATGAATAGCAGCTGACGACAGACTCCGGCGTCGATGCCGGCGCGCTCGTACCCGTCGTGAGTGCCGGCGAAGTAATCGACGACATCGGATGCGTGCCAGCGCTCCAGCGACGACGTCGCGGTCGACCGCCATGAAAACGGGCCGGCCGGCGTGGACGAGGATTCGTCGCCAAGGCTGACTGTGTTATGTGCAGCCGTGGATCGGAAGTAATCGCGCCACGCGCGGCTGGTCGTGTAGGTAAACGTGCCCGGGTCGATCAGTACGGGAATCCCGTCGACCGTCAGATCGAATGCGAGTGCGTCGGCGTGGGCGTGGCCGCAGTTGAACACCCCATGCGGCCCACAGTCGATCGTCATGACGCCGGCGGTTGACGACCACCCATCGCGCATGACATGGAGGCCACCAGCGAGAAATGCCCGGGATCCCTCGCGCGGCGCCAGGGGCCGGAGCCGTCGCCACCGATCGGCGCCATCGGGACCGAAGAGCCAGACGAGTTCCGGGTTCGGGCGGGTCGCGCAATACGCGAACGACGGATCGTCGAAAAGGACGGCGCCCGTGGCGAGCGCGGAATGCAGTTGCTCGCCGCGCCGGCCGTCCAGGGGCAGCAATCGACCGCCATCGTCGTCGCCAATCAGGGGAATCGATCCATCGGGACGCGCTATCGTGCGCAAGCACTCGAGCAGCCTGACGACAGTCGGCGCAACGCGGTGGTCGAGCCGGTCGCCGCATCGTTCCGCCAGAATCATCAGATGGAGATAGAAGTCGAGCGTGTATCGCTGGTAGTACGTGGCCTGCTCGAAGTAGACGCCGTCGGCACGCACATGTCGCGGCAGCTGTTCCAGCAGAATGCGGAGGCCTCGATCGCGCCAGCGTCGTGCATCGCGTAACGGGCTCAGTTGCGTCCCCAGCACGTAGAGCCCCAGCGCCTCCCCGGTCAGGTGCGTGTTCGGGCTGAAGTACGTGGAGAGAAAGCGCTCGATGTGACGACCGAACAACGCGAGAAATCCGACTGCCCGCGCGAAGCGCGCCGTCGTCAGGTGCGGCGACCCGCGCACCAGCTGCAATGCCCAGATCCAGGAAATGGATCGGAACGCGACCTCCAGGCTGCTCGCCCAGTTGATCCCGAGCTTCGGCGGATTGGCGTCCATCCATTCGTCGAGCCAGGACAGAAGCCGCTCCGACCACCGTTCGTCACCGGTATACCAGTACGCCTGTCCCAGCGAGACGAGGATGTGATGCCGGTTGATCTCCCACACGAACTTGTGGTCACCCGCGATGGCGGGATCGAGAAAATCGATCTGGCTCCAGTGCGTCAAGGGCGTTCGTGTCCCCGACACCGGATCGCGGTGCCAGTCGATCGGCAGTGGATATCGCAGGCGCTCGTGTCCGAGGAGATCGAACTCGCCGCGCAACATCCGGGTGGCGCGATCCAGCAGCTCTCCTTCGGCGTCGGGAACCAGCTCGCGCAATGCCTGAACAGTAGCAGCGCGACTTTCCAGACCCGCGAAGAAGGGCGATATCGTTCCTGCTCGGTGTCGGTCCAGCCAGGCATCCATCGACGCCCTGCCCCCAAGAGCGGAGGGGTCGATTCGTCGCTCGACCGATGCGGCATGAAGCTCGCGGCTATCGGCGAGTCGAGTGCGCTCGACCATTGCGATGAGCCACTGCGACCCCCGTTCGGTGAGCTCGGCCATCGACCGTTCACGAACCTTCAGGAACCTCGCGAATCGGCTCACGACGACATCCCGTCGCCGGCGTCCAGCAACGCCGCCCTAGTTCTGCCAGACATCCCAGTGCCCGCGCAGCCCGTTCACGGTCGCCTTCACCATTGCAGCCTGCATGTACAGCGTACCCACTACGCCCTCTCGCATGCGTCGACTCGAGAACACCGGAACGGCTGCGGTCGCGATCGCGACACCCCAGATCCACGGCGACAGCCCGAAGGGTCGTGCGCCCGCCAGATGCACCGCCACTCCCACGGCCGCGAGCAGGAGCAGCCAGGGAGTTGCCAGACGCAACAGTTTGTGCGTGACGAATTGCACCCAGATCGGGTTGCGGATCGGCCCCAGTACCGCCGGCAGCCATGCACACAGCTGCAACACGCCCGTCAGCGTCCGTGCCTTTCGCCGGTATTCGTCACGGGGAGCGAAGTGCCGGGCGTCGTGCGCCAGCGCTCGCTCCTCGAAACCGATCCGGTAGCCCCTCAGTACTAGTTGCATCGGCGCGTACAGGTCATCCAGGATCAGTCCGTTCGGGAGCGGCGCCCACAGCGCCCGCCGCATCGCATACACCGCTCCCGTCACTCCAACCGCCGAATGCACGCGCGCTTCATCGCGACGCAATCGGCGCTCCATCCGCCAGTAGAGGCTGGCGGCCGAGAAACGACCGGCGGCCTTTGAGATGTGCAAAGCGCCGGAAACCGCGCCCATGCGGTCGTCGGATCGCAGGGCATCAACGAGGAGCGGAATCGTCGCCTCGTCGAATCGCTGCGCAAGATCGGCGAACACCAGGATCTCGCCGCGCGCCGTGCGTACGCCGGCGTTGAGCGCGACGGCCTTCCCGCCGGGTTGGTCACCTCGTACTATCGATACCCGGACCCCGTTTCCCTCGAGCCCGGCGATGCTGTCCGGCGTGCGACGCGCATCGAGCGACACGACGATGTCCATCGACGAGTGCGGATATCGAGTCGCGGCGATGTTACGCACGCGTTCCGCGATCTCTGTGTCATCGCCGATGGTTGCGAGTATCACGGTCACACTCGGGTTGGGCCCGGCGGAGTCCTCGGCACTCGTGCGGTCACCCCGTAGCCGAGCCGCGGCGGCCACAACGATCGGGTATCCCAACCATGTGAAGGCCACCAGTGCGAGGGGGAGAAGAATCAGGACTGTCACGAGGGGTAATCGGTTGACCGGCAGTCGGCGGGTGTCCAGCAAGACGAAGGCCCAAGCTGCCTGCCCGATACGGGCTGGCTGTCATGGTCGAGTTGCCTTCATTGTAGCAGATGGACGACATCGGTGGCGCTATCGCCACACGAAAACGAGGCGCTGTTGCCGGACAAGTGGTTGACAGTCCCTTTGTTGGCAACGCGAGGGCATGTCTGAGGCTTCTACCGAAGCCGTGTGGACCGGCCTTTGCTCCAAGGCGGGCAGTCGTCGTCGTAAATTCCGCCGATCTCGTTCCCCGAACTCTCGTTCCGAAATGAAGGCACTACTCACCGGCGGCGCCGGCTTCATCGGGTCACACCTGACGCGCCGGCTCCTCGAACTGGGGTGGGACGTTCGTGTCGTGGACAACCTCAGTACCGGCTTCATCCGCAACCTCGCCGACGTGCTGTCGAGCGTGGAGTTCCGTCAGGAGGATCTTCGGGATCCCAGCGTTTCGGAGCGTGCGGTCGAAGGGGTAGAGGTCGTTTTCCACTTGGCCGCGATGTCGAGTGTCCCGCGTTCGATGGTGGATCCGCTGGGAACCCATGAGTCGAACGTCAACGCCACGTTTTCCCTGCTGGACGCCGCTCGGCGCCACGGTGTGCGCCGTTTCGTTTACTCGGCATCGAGTTCCGCGTATGGGGAAACACCGGTGCTGCCCAAGGCTGAGGACGCCGAACCGTTACCCAAGTCGCCCTATGCGGCGTCCAAGCTGGCGGGGGAGATGTATACGCTGGCCTATGCTCGTGCGGAGCTGGTCGAGGGAGTAGCCCTGCGTTACTTCAACGTTTTTGGGCCACGCCAGGATCCGAACGGACCGTACGCGGCGGTCATTCCGCTCGTGATGCGAGCGGCGTCCGCGGGGACACCGATGACCATCTACGGCGACGGGCTGCAAACGCGAGACTTTACGTACATCGATAACGTGGTGCAGGCCAACGTGCTGGCGGCGACAGGCGACGCGTCCCGTGTCAGCGGATTCGCGGTAAACGTCGGAGCTGGCGAGCAGATTTCGCTGCTGGACCTGATCGCGATGGTCGAAGAGGTGTCCGGACGGTCGATTCAGGTGCGCCATCAGCCACCAAGACCCGGTGACATCCGGGATTCGCTGGCCAGCCTTGAGCGTGCGCGCTCGGTACTCGGATACGCGCCGCTCGTGAGCGTTGGGGAGGGCGTTCGGCGGCTGTGGCACTGGACCGCCGGGCACGAGCCGGCGCTGGCTGCAGGCTGAGATGGGGAATTCGGTAGCGCGCGGTTCGGAACGGGATGACACACTAACTATCGCCAGGATCCGGTGAGCACGAACGGCGTGTCGCTCGTCAAGGCAACGAAGCTGTCCATCCTGAACGTTGCTCGTCAGGCAGGCATGCTAACGCGTGTGCGTGACAGCCGGTGGCGTGCCGAACGGCTCCTGATCCTGGCATACCATGGGGTGTCGCTGGCGGACGAGCATGAGGCGGATCCGGAGTTGTACATGTCTCCCGCTCTGCTGCGGAAGCGCCTGGAGGCCCTGCGTGCCGGCGGATACCAGGTGCTGCCGTTAGGCGCTGCCATTCAGCGCATGTACGACGGTACGCTGCCGTCACGCGCGGTGGCCCTGACTTTCGACGACGGGACGCACGACTTCGCGGCCGTTGCCGTGCCGCTCCTGCGTGAGTTCGGTATGCCGGCCACGGTGTACCTGACGACGTACTATTCGGAGCGCGGCGGGCCGATCTTCGATACGATGAGTAGCTACTTGATATGGTGCGCGCGAGGCAAGACGATCGGCGGGGAGGGGATAACCTCGCACGGGCGGCCACTCGTCCTGACGACGCCGGCAGCCATCGATCAGGCCGCCGAGGACGTATATGCATACGCCCGCGAGTGCGACTGGTCGTCGGAGGAGAAGGACCGCGCGCTGGAGGAGATCGCCCGTCGCGGCGGTGTGGACTACCAGAGCATCCTCGCCCGGCGTCTCTTCCATATCATGACGCCCGAGGAGGTCGCTGCCCTTCCCCGTGACCTTGTCGATGTGCAGCTGCACACGCATCGACACCGCGTGCCTGTGGACCGGGATCTTTTCCGTCGCGAGATCGACGACAATCGGCGGAGCCTTGGGCGAATGGGTGTGGGAGAGGACAAGCCGCATTTCTGCTATCCGAGCGGCGTCACGAATCCCGCATTCATCGCTTGGCTCAAGGAGGCGGCAGTCACGTCGGCGACGACCTGCCGAGTCGGCATTGCATCGCCGCAGGACGATCCGCTCCTGCTCCCTCGTCTGGTGGACACTACGGAACTGACGCCGCTCGAGTTCGAGGGATGGCTCACCGGCGTATCGGCGTTTCTCCCCAGGCGCCGTGGCACGTCGACTCCCGCGCTGCGCAAGTACTAGAAGGCCGGGACCTGCAGTCCCATTCTCTGTCTGATGAACAGGGTCAGTGCAATGCTGCGGGAAAGTGCGGCAGTCAGCGTGGCCACCGCGGTGCCCACGATGCCATAAATGGGCGTCAGGATCAGGGTCAACACCAGGTTGAGCAGTGCGGCACCGCCGATGATCCACGCGGCGGCATCCTGGTGACGCGTCATCGTCAGCAGGTACCCGGCCAGGGATCCGCTTAGCGCGATCACCAGCTGTGCTGCCATCAGGATGATCAGTACCGGATAGGCCGAGGAGTAGGCAGGGCCGAACAGACCGAGCAGGATCCGTCCGCCGAAGATCATGACGAGGGCGATCGGTACGGAGATGGCGACGTTGGCTCGCGTCACGGCGCGGATGAGGGCCTGCAGGGCCGAGTTGTCGCCGCGTGCGTAGAGATCGGCGATCATGGCCTGCGCGACGAACGTGACCGAGCTGACGACGATGTTGAGCGGGACGGTCAGCTGACTGGCGGCGGAATATTCGGCGACCTCCCGCGCACTGGTGATCGTGCCGACGACGATCAGGTCCGCCTGCTGCGAGATGATTAGCTGAGCCACGGAGACAAGCAGCAGCGGGCTCGTGGCCCGAACCCAGTCGCGGCGATCCCGTTCGATCGGAGCGCCATGCAGTTCGCTGGGCAGCACGCGCCGGAGCGCGACGAATGCGAACAGCGCCGCACCGATCGAGGCAACGAGGTTCGCGGTGACGCCGGCCCACGGAGGCAGCTTCGTGCTCGACACCGCCCACCACGCGGTGATGACGATGCCTAACACGATCGGTCTCAGGAGATTCGGCGCCAGCTGCGACGACAGGAAGCTCTGGAATCCCTGCAGCAGCGCGGCATCCACGACAAGGATCGTGGTCACCATGAGGAGCAGGCAACCGACCCACATGGCGCGCGGTAGCGCGGGATGCTTCGCGGCCAGCCAGTCGCGCTGGTACCAGATGACGACAGCGCTGGCGATCGCCAGCACTACGGATAGGACGATCGTCGTGGCGCGCACGTCGCGGATGAAGCCCCGAAGGAGTCCCCATCGTCCCTGAGCGGCGTACGCCCCGACGAAACGTACGCCGGTCGTATCGATTTCGAGCTTGGCCAGCAGGAGCACGGCGTTCATGAACGCCAGCGTCAGCGCGTAGGCGCCGAAGGACGCCTGGCCCAGCGCGCGCGCCAGCACGATCTGCGCGACGAACGAAGCGCCGGCGCCGGACACCGCCACCAAGGTGGATCGGACCGCTCCACTCGCAAGTACGGCACCGACACCTTCGCCAACGACGCGTCGTTGTATCTGGCGGAAGAGACCGAGTACGCTGAGCGGCAACGGTCGTTCCGGCGGCACGTCGTCGCTCCGGTCCGGTACGAAGCTCATTTCGCGTTCGGCCGATCGACGGCACGCACAGCGTAGCGGTACACTTCGAACGTCGGGTTCCGGTATACCGGCGTGAACCGGTCGGGAGCGTCGGCAATCACCTTCCGCATGACGCTATCGGCGACTTCGCCGGTGCCCACGTCGCCGACGATCACGGCAGTGATGCCATGCTTGTTGAACTCGGCGAGGACGCGCTGCTCGCGAGCGAATATCGGCGCCATCGCCGGAATCCCCGTCTCGAGGGCCAGCACGCGGGGATTGATGAACACCACGCGTTGTGGCGTGTGTTGTTTCTCGGTATCGAGCCAGGCGAACAGCGACTGTACGTCCGGGTTGCCAAGCAGCGAGGGAGGAGCGGGCAACCGGAATGCGTGCCAGGTCGACATCACGGCCAGCAGGGCAAACGTGCCGAAAGCGACGGCAGGCGCCCTGGTGGCGACACCGGGCAGGAACCGCAGCCAGCGCACGAGGATCTCCAGCCCGTCGACGAGGGCATAGGCAAGAACCGGATACAGTGGCCAGATGTAGCGGGCCTCCTGAACCGGAGCGAGCGACAGCATCAGCATATACGACAGGGTGAAGCACCATGCGAACGTGCGCCGGTACCTGACGAGGAAGTGCACGCCGCCGATCGTCATGGGGACGAGGCACAGCAGGTGGTAGATGTCGTTAGGTCGATCTCCGCCGAACGGATAGAGCATCGCGTACAGGACCGCTTCCTTGGCATGCAGCGCAAAGTCAGCCACGCGATTGAAGAAATCCGCTTCCGGCAGCAGCAACACCTGCCTGGCGAACGGAATGAACTCGCCGAACAGGACGACCACGACGAGGCCCCCGAGGCTCCAGAGCACGAGCGGAAGCGAGGCGGCGCGCTTCTGCGCGTGAGGCCGCAACAGCGCGAACAGGAGCACCGCGAGTCCGGCGGCAGCACCGGCAACGCGGAAGGCAACCGCAACGCCGCCAAGGATCGTCACCACCGCCGCCCGATAGCCCGTCCATGCCCCTTCGCGATCCGCCAGCGAAATCAGCCACCAGCATGCCGCGGCAAACGGGAGATCGGCGATCACCGATATCGTCGCGTACTGCGTCTGCAGCGAGAGCGATGTCAGCAAAGCGACCGCGGCACCCGTCCACAGACTCTCTCGTCGTCCGAAGTAGTTCGCTGCGATCAGCACGAACGCAATCGCGGACAGCACCACCACGCTCTTGAGCGCAATCAGATTCGTGCCGAAAATCGCCACGAAGGGCGCAAGGAGCAGCGGGAGGCCGGGCGGCTGCGCCTTCGGGCCGATCAGAAAGGTCAGCGGCGTGAAGATGTATCCCGTGTCGGTGTAGCGGCGTCCCTCGACGATCGCCTTGGCATGAAGGATGTACTGCGCGAAATCGCCGTCGGTGAGGCGTGGCAGGTAGTCCCATTGGTGCAACGCCAGGACGACGAACGGAACCAGGGACAGCAGGTAAATGACCAGTGCGTGCCGCGGTCGTTCGACGGGAATGTAGAGTCGCACGGATCTCGAATGTGAGGAAAGCAGGCAGGCCCCTCAACCACCCCACACAGCACGCGCGCATCCCCGGCGTGCTGCGCCTGGAACCGAGCATGTACCTTTCGGAAGTCCGCCTAAACTAGCGCCCCGTCACCATTGTCGACCAATCCGAATTCGCAGGTTCTGCATAACGCGCCAGAACGACGGGGCCTGTATGTCCTGCTGGGCGCGCTCCTGATCGCCATCGGCTGGCTGACTCTGATGCCAGTCGCACCGTCACAGCCGCTCAATCCGGCATGCATCCTGTGCGGGGATCTTGGCGGTGCAGATTACATCCAGAATGTGATCTTGTTCGCACCTCTTGGACTGGCGCTGGGGCTCATCTTCCCTCGTCAGGCGATCGGCCTGGTGCTGCCCGTGCTGTTGTCACTGGCGATCGAGCTGGTACAATGGCGTTTCATCCCGGGACGCAGCGCCACGTTGGGAGACCTGCTCGCGAACTCCATGGGTGGCGGCATCGGCTGGCTCACCGGGTCGTTCAGCGACTTCCTCCTTCTGCCCCATGCGCGACGGGCGCGTCGGCTCGCGGCCGCGAGCGGCGTGGTGCTCGTGGGCCTGCTGGGCATAGCCGGCCGACTGCTGCAGCCGTCCGTGCCGCTCCTGGTGTTTTTCGTGCAGTGGCTGCCGAACAAGGTTGGCTACGACGTCTTCGCCGGCAAGGTGGACACGCTCGAAGTCAACGGGCGTTTCCTGAAGCACGGCGATGCGGCCGATCCGGTGTACGAGCCCGCGATCGTGGGTCCGGAGCGCAACGACGTGCGCGCCGTGGTCGGCGCAACGGCGCGGGGTTCGGAGCGCATTGCACTCATCGCGCGCATGGCCAACATGTCGAACGAACGCTTCATGATCGGTCGCGACGATCAGGACTTCGTGTATCGAGCACGGACCCATTCGGCAGACGCGGGCCTGCGCACGCCGATCGTCTCGCTGGACGACGCATTCCAGCTCGGCGGTGGCTGGCGCAGCGCCGACGACACGGCCACGATCGAGATCGAGTCGAGCGTCGTCCAGACCGAATGGCGGCTCAAGGTGCGCGGACCGGCGGGTGAGGCTACGCGCACCGTGGCCTTGTCGCCGGCGACCGCGTGGGCATTCTTCATGCCTCGCGACATACCGCTTGGCGCCCACTACCTGTGGGCGAACGCTCTGTTTCTGCTCGTGATCACACTGCCGACGATGTACTGGCTGGCCGTTTCGGCGACGTCACGCACGCGCCGGCGCGACACGATGCGCGGACGCGCGAAGACCGGCGTCATGCTGGCGGTGTTTCTGGCCGCGCTCGCATCCGCGCACATCCTGTGGGGCGGAGCCGCTTTCCACGCCGTGGAGTGGGCGGGCGTTGCTGCTGCCGGCGTGCTCGGCCTGGCATCGAGCCGCATTACACGCCAGGCGCGGCGCAGGCGCCCGCTTCCCGAAGATCACGACTTTACGAGGTACGCGTGAGCGCCGAGACGGACACCGCCGTCAGCACGGCGAGTGCGACCAGCCCGCGACGTACCGTCGAGTCGCGGGATCCGGCGACCGGCACGGTGTGGCGCCGTTTCGACGCGGCCGGCGACGCTCTCGTCAACTCCACCCTCGCAAGAGCACGGGAAGCGCTTCCGGCCTGGCGTGCGCAGCCAGTGCGCGAGCGGGTTGCCCTGATCGGTGAGTTCCACCGGGAGCTTTTTCGCCGTCGACACGACGTGGCGCGCACGATCGCACGCGAGAACGGCAAAGCCGTGCCGGAAGCGCTGGCAGCGGAGGTCGCCGTGGTTCTCGACATGGCGCGGTTCGTATCGCGTAACGCGCCCGTGGTGCTTTCGTCGTCGTGGTTCACGCCCTCCAGTCTGACGATGTGGCGCAAGCGCGTGCGCGTGGAGCAGGAGCCACTGGGCGTGATCGCCATCGTCTCGCCGTGGAACTACCCGTTCATGCTGCCGGCTGGGTCGATGCTGGCGGCACTGGCCACCGGAAACGTGGCGGTCCTCAAGCCGTCCGAGTACACGCCGTCGAGCGCCGTGCTGCTGGAGGAACTCGTCGCTGCGGCTGGATTCCCTCCCGACGTCTTCGCGGTCGTTCAGGGCGATGGTGCCACCGGCGCCGCACTGGTGAGCGGAGACGTGGACAAGGTCTTCTTCACTGGATCGGATGCCACCGGGCGGCACGTCGCCAGAGCCTGCGCCGAGCGTCTGGTACCCTGCGTGCTGGAACTGGGCGGGAGCGATGCGGCGATCGTTCTGCGCGATGCGGACGTCGCGCACGCGGCCAGCGGAATCGTGTGGGGCCGGTTCGCCAACGGCGGCCAGACTTGCGTCGCGCCCAAGCGTGTCTTCGTGGAGGCTCCAGCCCATGACCGCTTCGTGGCCGCAGTGCGCGAGCGCCTTGGTCGCCTGCGCGTGGGCGCGGGACCGGACGATGCGTTCGACGTCGGCGCCCTGATACGTCCGTCGCAACACGATGCGTTGGCCGCGCAGCTCGACGATGCGCTGGCGCGGGGGGCTCTCGTCGCCGCACAATCGCCGTCGGACGCTGCGGCTCAAGTGACGTTCGTCCCAACGCTGCTGGTGGACGTTCCGCCGGACGCACGCGTGCTTCGCGAGGAGACGTTTGGCCCGCTGTTGCCGGTAGTGGCCGTGCGCGATGCCGACGAAGCTGTAGCGCGAGCGAACGACAGTCCGTACGGCTTGAGTGCCAGCGTCTGGGGCACCGATCGGGCGCGCGCTCTCGCCGTAGCTCGCCGGCTGTACTCGGGTACCGTGATGATCAACGACGTCGTAGCCGTCGCCGGAATGGCCGACGTACCGCATGGCGGCGTCAAGGCCAGCGGAACGGGACGCAGTCATGGAATTGCCGGTCTCGAGGAGTGCGTTCAACCGCGCGCGATCGTCGTCGATCGGTTTGCGACGTGGCGGCAGGCATGGTGGTTCGGGTACGATCGCCGATCGACTGCCGATATCGACGGCTATCTGCGGTTGCAGCATGGCCACTCTCTCCGGGAACGCATCCGCGGCATCAGCGCCACGCTCCGGCTGCTGTTTCGTCCCGAGCGGCCGGTCTAGCCGCCGTGCGTCTCTTGAAGGGGTGCTGGCGCATGCGCAGCTTTCGCGTGTGAACGACGGGCTCGCGATCTTCGATACGGTGATGGGTGCGTTGCGCACGGGTTTCTTCGGTGCCGCTACGTTCCTTGTTGTAGTGTGCGCCGTGGATTGGGCGGTTCGCACCCGACGGATCAATCCGTTCGGCAAGCTGGCGCGCTTCTTCCGCCAGACGGTGGACCCAGCGATCATGCCGATCGAGCGAAGGGTTATTCGCGCCGGTGGCGCTCCAAGCACGGCTCCGTGGTGGGCCCTCGTTGCCGTCGTGGTTGGCGGCATCATTGTCCTGTCAGCGTTGCAGTTCCTCCGCGACCAGATCCTGACGGCAGCACTCGCCGTGCAGTCCGGGGGCCGCGGGCTGTACGCGGTCGCGGTGACGTGGACCTTCTCGCTGCTCCAAATCGCGATCATCGTGCGAGTGATCTCTTCCTGGACGGGCGCGTCACCATACTCGCGATGGATCCGCTGGTCGTATTCGCTGAGCGAACCGATCCTGCGCCCGCTACGGGCTGTCATCCCGACCATCGGCATGATCGACATTTCACCGATCGCGGCGTATTTCCTGTTGCAACTGGTGGAATCCGCCCTGTTGCGGCTGGCGTGAGCGGGCTACTGGTACAGCGTGTCGCCGGCTCCGTGCGCATCGCCGTACGGGTGCAGCCGCGCTCCAGCGCCACGGAGATAGTCGGGATACATGGAACTGCGCTCAGGATCCGCGTCCATGCGCCACCTGTCGATGGCGCCGCAAACGACGCGGTCATCAGACTCCTGGCAGAGCGCCTTGGTATCCAGCGCTCCCGTGTGCGCGTGGTCGCGGGGATGACTTCCCGTTCGAAGATCGTCGAGTTGCGCGACGTGAACGAGGACGATGTGCAAGCGCTGGCGGGCGCAGGGAGCAGATAGCGGCCTCCGACGCGCTTTGCAATTGGCCGGCTGCGATGTATGATCATGAGGTGCGCGACACTCGTCTGGGCGTCGCGACACGTAGATGGCGCGCTGTCCCGACGAAGCCGCGCCATCGCATAACTGACTCGTGGCGATTTAGGGCAACTTGCGGCCACGTAAAACAAACGCTAAAGCGCCGGCTCGGCGCGCACGCACCGGGCCGCTCTCGTTTTCCGGACTCGTGACAGACTTCGTTAGGCTTTCGGATCTTCCGATGCGGGCCGCCTACATCGAGGCGATCGCCCGCGGCGTCGTGATTTTCGACGGCGCGATGGGAACCAACCTTCAGAGGTACGCCCTCACCGCCGACGACTTCGGCGGCAAGGCGTACGAGGGGTGCAACGACCACCTCGTGCTTACGCGCCCGGATGTCGTCCGCGCCATTCACGAGTCGTTCCTTGCCGTGGGCTGCGATGTCGTGGAGACATGCACGTTTCAATCCACACCGCGTCGGCTGCTAGAATGGGGACTGGGCGATCGGATCCGGGACATCAATGTGGGCGCGGCTCGGCTGGCGCGCGCGGCCGCCGAAGCACATGCCACGTCGGACCACCCGCGATTCGTGGCTGGGTCGATCGGACCGACGGGGATGCTTCCCTCCAGCAGCGATCCGGTTCTGTCGGACGTCACCTTCGATGCGTTGGCCGAGGATTACTTCATCCAGGCCAAGTACCTGATCGAGGGCGGGGTCGATGTTCTGCTCGTGGAGACGGCGCAGGACATCCTCGAGGTCAAGGCGGCCATCAGCGGTTTCCAGCGACTGTTCCGCGAATTGGGGTTCCGCGTACCGGTGCAGGCTCAGGTGACGCTGGACACGAGCGGGCGGATGCTGTTAGGCACTGACATCGCGAGTGCGATGACGACGTTGGAGGCGCTGCCAGTGGACGTGATCGGGCTCAACTGCTCGACAGGGCCAGAGCACATGCGCGAACCGGTGCGGTATCTGGCCGAGCACGCGCGCCTTCCGCTCTCGGTCATTCCCAACGCCGGGCTCCCGTTGAATACCGGGGTTGGCGAGGCCGTGTATCCGCTCGAGCCGATTCCGATGGCGTCGATGCTGGCCGAGTTCGTGCGGGACTTCGGGGTGTCCGTGGTCGGTGGCTGCTGCGGAACTCGGCCGGAGCACCTGGCTGAACTGGTGCGGCAACTGCGCGGTGTGGTCGGAGCGGTCGCTGCGGAAACGCGGGGCCCCCCCCCCGAGAACACAACTACGCCCACCGCCACGATTTCCCATAACCATTCCAGCGCAACCACCATCGGCACAGCGCGTCGCGCTCGTCCCCGTCCCCCCCACGTCCCGCGCGTGTCCTCGGCCATGCGCGCCATCACGCTCCGCCAGGACCCCGCCCCGCTCCTCGTCGGGGAACGGGTCAACAGCCAGGGCTCCCGCCAGATCAAACGGCTCCTCCTCGCCGACGACTACGAGGGCATCCTCGCCGTCGCCCGCGACCAGGCCGAGTCGGGTGCGCACGTCCTCGACGTTTGCGTCGCACTCACCGAGCGCGCGGACGAAGCCGAGCAGATGGCGAAGGTCGTCAAACTCCTGTCGATGAGCGTGGACGCACCGCTCATGATCGATTCCACCGAGCGCAACGTGATCGAAGACGCGCTCAAGCACGTCCCCGGTCGCGCGATCGTCAATTCGATCAACATGGAGAATGGCCGCGCCCGTATCGACTCCGTTGTCCCACTTGCACTCGAGCACGGCGCTGCCGTCGTCGCGCTCACGATCGACCAGAGCGGCATGGCGAGGACGGCCACCCGCAAGCTGGAAGTGGCGCGAGCCATCCACGCGATCGCCGTCGACGAATACGGTATGCAGCCGTCGGATCTGATCTTCGATGCGCTCACGTTCACGCTCGCCACCGGGGATGCCGAGTGGGTCGATTCCGCATGGGAAACGATCGAAGGGATTCGTGCGATCAAGCGGGAACTCCCGGGCGTCTTCACCATTCTTGGCGTCTCGAACGTGAGCTTCGGGCTGGCGCCACATGCGCGCGCCACGCTCAACTCCGTCTTCCTGCATCACTGCGTGAGCGCCGGTCTGGACGCGGCGATCGTAAACCCGGCACACATCACGCCGTATATGGAAGTGTCGGCGGCCGCACGTTCGCTCGCCGACGACCTGGTATTCAACCGGAATCCGGACGCGCTGCAGCGGTTCATCTCGCACTTCGAGGGTGCGGCCAAACCGGATAGCCCGGTCGACGCGGCGAAAGTCGACGCAACGGCGGGCCTGTCACCCGACCAGCGCGTGCACTGGATGGTCCTGCACCGCAAGAAGGACGGGATCGAGGACGCGCTCGACGCCGCTGGCGTGCGTCGGACACCGGTGAGAGTGTTGAACGACGTCCTCCTCCCAGCGATGAAGGAAGTCGGCGACAAGTTCGGCGCCGGCGAACTGATCCTGCCCTTCGTCCTTCAGTCAGCCGAGGTCATGAAGCGCGCTGTCCGTCACCTCGAACAGTTCCTCGAACGCGCGGAAGGGTATACCAAGGGGAAAGTCGTGCTCGCGACCGTGTACGGCGACGTGCACGACATCGGCAAGTCCCTGGTCAACACGATCCTGTCGAATAACGGGTACACGGTCTTCGACCTCGGCAAGCAGGTGCCCGTGAACACGATACTCGACAAGGCATCAGAGGTCGGGGCAGATGCCATCGGGTTATCTGCTCTGCTGGTCAGCACCTCCAGGCAGATGCCACTCTGCGTGCAGGAACTCGACCGCCGCGGGATGCAGCTGCCTGTGCTGATCGGCGGTGCCGCCATCAACCGGCGGTTCGGCCGACGTGCGCTGTTCGTGGACGGGGAGCGGCCATACGAACCGGGCGTGTTCTACTGCAAGGATGCGTTCGAGGGCCTCGAGACGATGGACGCCCTGATGGTCCCGGAAACGCGCGCGACGCTGACCGCGCGACTGGTCGAGGAGTCGCGAAACGACTTGTTTCTTCACGCGGCCGTCGGGAAGGATGCCTCGGTCGGAGTGAGCGGTGGCGCGCGCAGCGCCGTGCGCGCCGACCAGGCAGTCCCGCAACCACCGTTCTTCGGAACCCGGGTGGTTCGCGATCTTCCTCTCGAAGACGTGCTCGCCCACCTCGATCTCGATGAGCTGTACCGCCTGCAATGGGGCGGGCGAGGGTCTGGGCCGGAGTATCAGACAGCAGTGCGGGACACGTTCGAGCCGGTGTTGCGCCGCCTGTCGGCGTCGGCAGCCGACGAAGGATGGCTTGCTCCCCAGGCGGTTTACGGGTACTTCCCTGTGCAGTCGAGCGGGAACGCCCTCGTCGTGTACGACCCGCTGGCATACGAGACCGACGGAGGAGCGCTCCGTGAGGTCGCACGATTCCGGTTTCCCCGCCAGGACGGACGCGATCGGTTGTGCCTGGCGGACTACTTTCGGAGCGTCGACTCCGACACGGTGGACATCCTCGCGTTGCAGGTCGTGACGGTGGGACCGGCGGCGGCCGCGCGGTTTGACGACCTCCAGGCGCGAGGCGAGTACGCCGAGGCCTACTTCGTCCACGGCCTGTCGGTAGAAGCCGCGGAGGCCGCGGCCGAATACATGCACCGGCGTGTCCGTCGCGAACTGGGGATGGCCGAGGGGCAGGGGAAGCGATACTCGTGGGGCTACGGTGCCTGCCCCGACCTGGACGACCACACCCAGGTCTTCCGCCTTCTTCCCGCCGAATCGCTGGGCATGGAACTGACGGCCGCCTGTCAGCTCGTTCCCGAGCAGAGCACGGCGGCGATGATCGTGCATCATCCGGAGGCGAAGTACTATACCGTGCGTGGCGTCCTGGAATCGTCGGGAGCGGATCGATGACGCCGACTCGCCTGCACCGGCTGCTGGATCCGTCGTCCGTCGTTCTGTTCGACGGAGCCATGGGAACGATGCTCTACAGCAAGGGCGTGTTCATCAACCAGTGCTACGACGAGTTGAACCTGCGCGCCGAGGATCTTGTCCGGCACATCCACGCTGCCTACCGGATCGCCGGCGCAGAGGCTCTGGAGACGAACTCCTTCGGTGCCAACCGACTCAAGCTGGCCGCCCACGGTCTGGAGTCACAGGTAATCGAGATCAATCGCGCCGCGGCTCGCCTGGCGCGCGACGTCGCCGGCGACGATCTCATCGTGGCGGGTGCTGTCGGACCGCTCGGTGTCAGGCTGGAACCGTTTGGGCCGACGGCGCGGGACGAGGCGCGCGCCGTGTTCCGCGAACAGATGCAGGCGCTGAAGGAAGGCGGCGCCGACTGCTTCATCGTCGAGACGATCAGCGACCTCGACGAAATGGCAGAAGCCATCGCCGCGGCGCGGGACGTGGATCCCGAAATGCCCGTCATCGCTCAGATGACGATCGGCGTCGATGGTCTGACGTCGTTCGGCGCGACTCCCGACGAGA
This sequence comes from Gemmatimonadaceae bacterium, assembly GCA_019186945.1. GTDB lineage: Bacteria > Gemmatimonadota > Gemmatimonadetes > Gemmatimonadales > Gemmatimonadaceae > JABAQJ01. The sequence goes on along the minus strand of JABAQJ010000006.1, from coordinate 346,177 downwards.
TCGCTCGTCGGCTCGAAGCCGCTGGTGCCGACGTCATCGGCCTGAACTGCTCGGTCGGTCCGCAGACGATCCTCGAGGCAATCGAACGCATGACGGCGGTGACCGGCCGCAAGTTGAGTGCGCAGCCTAACGCCGGCATGCCACGCGACGTCGGTGGCCGCACGATGTACATGGCCAGCCCGGAGTACATGGCCTCGTATGCCCGTCACCTCGTCCAGGCGGGCGCACGGATCGTCGGCGGGTGCTGCGGCACAACGCCTGAGCACATCAAGGCAATGGTCGAGGGAATTCGCCCCCTCGTTCCCCGGCTCGGCGCATCCGCTGTCGGCGCATCCTCGCGCCGCAATCCGGCCGCGACATCGATTCAAGTCTCGCCAACACCGGGCGCCGACGCTGTTCCGATCGCCGAACGATCGGGATGGGGAGCGAAACTCGCCGCCGGCGCGTTCGTCACATCGGTCGAGATCGTTCCGCCTCGGGGCGTGGACGCCACCCGAATGCTCGCGGACGCCGCCGCGCTCAAAGCTCGTGGCGTCGATGCCGTGAACGTCCCCGACGGCCCCCGCGCCCAGAGCCGCATGGGAGCGATGATGACCAGCCTGCTGATCGAGCAGCGGGTTGGCATCGAAACCGTCTGTCACTACTCCTGCCGCGATCGCAACCTGCTAGGCATGCTGAGCGACCTGCTAGGCGCGGCAGCCATGGGATTGCACAACATGCTGCTGGTGACGGGGGATCCGCCGAAGATGGGGCCGTATCCGGATGCGACCGCCGTGTTCGACATCGACTCGATCGGACTGACGAACCTGATTGCGGGGCTCAATCGCGGATTGGACCCGGGCGGCAACGCGATCGGCAGGCCGACTTCCTACGTGATCGGTGTCGGCGTGAACCCGGCGGCCATCGATCCGGCGCTCGAGATGCGACGCTTTCAGTACAAGATGGAGGCGGGCGCGGAGTTCGCGATCACCCAGCCGGTGTTCGATGTGCGCCAGCTCGAACAGTTCCTGGAACGCCTCCCGTCGTCCCGCGTGCCGATCGTCGCCGGGATCTGGCCGCTGATTTCAGTCCGCAATGCCGAGTTCCTGGCCAACGAAGTTCCAGGAGTCGTCGTGCCGGAATGCGTGATCGATCGGATGCGTCGCGCCAATGAGCGGTCGAAGGAACATGCGGTCGCTGAAGGGATCGCGATAGCCAGGGAGATGTTGAGCGCCGTGCGTTGCACGGTACAGGGGGCCCAGGTCTCGGCTCCGTTCGGCAAGGTGGAACTGGCACTCGACGTGTTCTGACGCTACGCGCCTGTCGTCGTCAGGCGATCTGTCCCGCTCGAGAGCGAGCACCGGGCATGACGCCTACGGAGCGATCGGGAATTGTCCCCGCACCAGGCCGAGCAGTAGTCGGAGCGACAGCGACTCCCCTTTGGATCCCTCCTCCAGCGCCGCGACGATCCGTTCTCCGGCCTTGCCATCCCATCCCTCGGGCGCACGGGCGCCTACGGGAACCCGTCCGCCAGCCAACGCCGATTCAGCGGCGCCGAGGATTCCGTCTCGCGTCAGCGGCCACGGTGCCATTCGGTTTGTCCCTTCGGTAACCGTCACGGGCCTCTCCGTCGTCTCGCGCAACGTCAGGCACGGTATCCCCAGCACGGTGCTCTCTTCCTGCATACCTCCCGAATCCGTGACGACGAGCGCCGCTTCCGACTGCAGTCCGAGCATCTCCGAGTACCCCAGCGGTTCCATGAGTCGTATGCCATCGGCCACGGAATCCAGACCAAAGGCACCGATGCGCTCCCTCGTCCTGGGGTGCAGGGGCAGCAGCACCGGAAGACGTTTCGTCAGTTCGGCGAACGCGCCAAGAATGACTTCGAGCTGCGCTGCGTCGTCCACATTGGATGGTCGATGCAAGGTGGCCACCGCATACGCGCCTGGCGTCGCGCCAAGACGTTCCGGCATCTGAAGGGCCTTCGCGTGAGGCAGCATCCGGAGCAGCGAGTCAATCATCACATTGCCTACGAAGACAATGCGCCGTTCATCGATCCCTTCGCGGAGGAGGTTTGGCCGGGCGTCGTGCGATGGGGTCAGCAGCAGATCGCTCAACCGGTCGGTGAGCACGCGATTGACTTCCTCCGGCATTGCCCAGTCGTTGCTTCGGAGTCCGGCTTCCACGTGCGCGATCCGGCAGTCGTGCTCGTGGCGCATCTTGGACGCTACGAGGGCGCAGGCAATAGTGGAATTGACGTCACCGACAACGACGACCCACTGCGGCTTGCTTTCGAGCAGGACCGGCTCGAACCCTTCCATGATGCGTGCGGTCTGCCTGGCGTGACTTCCCGACCCGACACCGAGGTGGAAATCGGGTTCTGGCAGTCGCAGGTCGCGGAAGAACGCGTCTGACATGGTGGCGTCGTAGTGCTGCCCCGTATGCACGAACACGCGCTCATGCCCGGCGCGTTCGAGTGCGGAGAGAATGGGTGCTACCTTCATGAAATTCGGTCGGGCACCAGCAACGACGAGTATCTTCATGTTCACCGCAGGGTTCGAGGCGAATCCGGGATCGCATGGAACGTAAGGACGTGACGCACGAAGACGTACGCCAGTCGGCGCCGGACGAACCTCAGACGACTGTCAGGGAACCCGGGTCTCGGCGGACGCCAACCCCGGCTCGTGGCCGGCGCGCGGCCCTCGATCGGTCGCTCGCGCACGGCATTGCCTGGATCGGCGGCGTCAAGTGGCTGACGCAGGCGCTGACGTGGGGCTCGACGATCTTCGTGGCCCGAGTGCTCGATCCGTCGGACTTCGGCCTCTATGCGTTCGCCACATCATACATGGGCATCGTCACGCTCCTTACCGAGTTCGGGATCGGCACCACGATCGTGACGTTTCGCGACATGCCCGACGATCACGTAGCCCAGGTCAATGCCCTTGCGCTCCTCTTTGGCGTCGCCGGCTTTCTGGTCTCCTGCCTCGCCGCGCCGTTGCTATCCGCCTTCTATCGCGCGCCCGAACTTACTCTCGTGGTCATCGCCACCAGCTCCGTCTTTGTCATCACCGGAGTGCGCGTCGTCCCGCAAGCGATCCTGCAGCGCGATCTCCGGTTCCGCGATCTCGCGATCAACGACGGTGTGCGGGCGATCGTCACGTCGACCGGGGCGGTGATCTTCGCGCTGGCGGGGTTCCGGTACTGGACGCTCGTGGCGAGCGAGGTGCTGGCGGCGCTCGTGGCGACGATCCTGATCGTACGGCTCGTGCGGGTCTCGTTCCGCTGGCCGCAGTGGCGCGAACTGCGGGATGCGGTGACGTTCAGCCAGCAAACGATCGCATCGCGCGTGGCGTGGTACCTGTACCAGAACGCGGACTTCTACGTCGCCGGCCGCATGCTCGGCCAACAGGCGTTAGGTGCATACAATTTCGGCTGGACGCTCGCCAGTACGCCGATCGAGCGGGTGACGTCCCTTGCCGCGCGCGTGACCCCCTCGATTCTCTCGGCGGTACAGCATGATCTTCACGAGGTGCGCCGGTACCTGGTCACAGTGACCGAGGCCCTGGCGATGGTGGCCTTCCCGCTGACCGTTGGCCTTGCGCTGGTTGCCGATCTGCTCGTCCCCCTGGTGCTGGGTGACAAGTGGAGCACGGCGGTCGCACCGCTGCAGATTCTGGCCGTGGCGGCGAGCATCCGTTCGATAACACCGCTGTTCCCGCAGGTGCTGATGGTGACCGGCGCCAACCATCGCGCCATGTGGGTCAACGTGTTCGGTCTGGTGGTGATGCCGGTCGCATTCATCGTTGGCGCCCGATGGAACACGCCGGGGATCGCGATGGCATGGTTGCTCGCCTACCCGACGCTGGTGGTGATCCCGATGGCGATCGTCACCTTCCGGCAGGTTCAACTGGATTGGCGGGCATACGTCCGCGCCTTGGTGCCCGCGGGTAGCGCCACGCTTGTGATGTCGATCACGGTCCTTGCCGCACGGGCAGCCCTCCCGGACACGACATCGCGTGCAGTATCGCTGCTGGTGACCGTCGCATCGGGCGCGGCCGGCTATGGCGCGACCCTGTGGCTCCTTCACCGTGAGCGCGTGCTCACCTATGTGCGCGTGGCAAGACGGAGCACCGCCTGACGGCGCGACGTATACATTTCCCGCGTGCACACGCCAAATCCGTTCTTCGCCTCGACCGCGCCGGGAGCGGGAAGCCGGCGCATGCTCCTCATCAGTCATGCATTCCCGCCAGTTTCAACCATCGGCAGTCTGCGGTGGGAGAAGCTGACGGCGTATGCGGCAACCCGCGGGTGGCAGGTGGACGTCCTGATGTCGGATCCGGCACAGGCGGACGTCCGTGACGACTCCCGCCTGAACAACCTCCCGCCTGGCATTCGACTCTTCGGCGTGCATTACTACTCCTACCAGGAGTCGTCGATCGAGGCCCGGTTGCGCCAATGGATGGCGCGCGCGCTCAAGAGACTGCGATCGAGCGATGGCGCCGACGCGATACCGGCCGCCGTCGTCCCCGGCAGCCAGTCCGTCACCTCGAACGGAGCCGGTCGTCATGTCAGCCCCGGTCGCGCGATCCTCGCCGTACGCCGGGCGCAACTGGCCCGTCGCTCGTATGCCGAGTGGGAGGACTGGGCCGAACGCGCCGCAGCGATGGGCATCGCGCTTTCCAGCCAGACGCCCTACGAGGTAGTCGTCAGTTCCGGGCCGCCCCACCAAGCGCACCTGGCGGCACGCACGGTCGCCGACGCAACGGGAGTACCGTATGCGCTCGACTTCCGCGATCCGTGGGCCCACGAGACCTACATCCACCCTGACGTCCGCTCGCCAGCGTGGACGCGCCTCTCTGCCTACTACGAAAGACGAGCGGTGTCGCGCGCCTCTCTCATCGTCATGAATACGGCACTCGCCGAACGTCTCATGCGAGAGCGATACCCGGAGATGGAGGAGCGCATCGTGACCGCCATGAACGGCGCGGACCCGGATCTGCGGATCCCCGGACGGTGGGGTTCAACCTTCGTGATCAGCTACGCCGGCCAGATCTACGGCGGTCGCGATCCCCGGCCGATGTTTCGCGGCGTCCGCCGCGCGATCGACGAACTGGGAATCGCCCCGGGCGATCTCGAAGTCCGCTTCATGGGCGCCGAATGCCTCGACGACATTCCGCTTACTGCCGTTGCCAGCGAGTGCGGCCTCGATGGCTACTTCGTCAGTGAACCGCTGCAGGTCCGGAGCGCCGCGCTGGCGCTTTTGCAGCGCTCAGCGATGGCTGTCGTCCTGCCACAGCAGTACCAGCACTCGATTCCCGGCAAGGTGTTCGAGTACGTGCAGGCGGAAACATGGGTGCTCTCTCTCGCCGAGCGCGAGAGCGCAACGGACCTATTGTTGCGAGACGCTGGAGCCGACTGCGTGGCCCCCGACGACAGCGAAGGCATCTCCCGGGTCGTCTCGAGGCGGTATCGGGATTTCCGTGCCGGAAAGAGGCCCCGTCCATTGAACGCCGACGGTCGATTCGATCGGCTTCGGCAGGCGGAACCGATGTTCGACGCCATCGACCGCGTGGTGGCGACCGCACGGGACGGAGCAAGGCCGCGGCGCTTTTCTTCGCTGATCGAACGCTTAGGTTAAGCGGGCGGGCGGCGATCGGCCGCACATCCCTTCCTCCCTGCCGTCATGTCTCGCAACGCTCCTGACGTCATCGGTCCGTTGACGACCCTCTCCGACGACGAAGCGCTGTTCCGCGATGCCGTCGCCTCGTTCGCCGCCGAGGAGGTACGACCACGCGTAGCGGCCATGGAACGAGCAGCCGCGCTCGATCCGGAATTGGTCGCGAAAACATTCGAGATGGGGCTGATGGGCATCGAGGTTCCGGAGTCGCTGGGTGGGGCGGGTGGAACGATGATGATGGTTACGCTTGCGGTCGAGGAAATCAGCCGGATCGACGCGTCCTCTGCGATCCTTGTCGACGTGCAGAACACGCTCGCGATCCATCCCATTCGCGCGTACGGCTCGCCGGAACAGCAGCAACGTTTCATTCCCCGCCTCACGTCGTCGGCAGTGGGCGCGTACGCTCTTTCGGAAGCAGGCTCGGGATCCGATGCATTCGGACTGCAGGCGCGCGCAGTCCGGAAGGGCGATCGCTGGATCCTGAACGGCCGGAAGATGTGGATCACTAACGGAGGCGAAGCGGACGTCTTCGTGATTTTCGCGAACACCGATCCGGCCGTTGGTTACCGCGGGATTACCGCGTTCATCGTCGAACGCGACTTCGCCGGATTTCGTGTCGGAAAGAAGGAAGACAAGCTCGGGATCCGCGCGTCGAGCACCGCTGAACTGCTCCTTGACGACTGTGAGGTGCCGGACGACAATGTGTTGGGCGCTGTCGGCCAAGGCTACAAGATCGCGATCGACACGTTGAACGGCGGCCGCATCGGCATCGGCGCGCAGATGATCGGTATCGCCTCCGGTGCGCTGGCCGCGGCTGTCGCCTACGTGAAGGAGCGGAAACAGTTCGGCCGGGCCATTGCCGAGTTCCAGGGTGTGCAATTCCAGCTTGCGCAGGCCGCAACCGATCTGGAGGCCGCGCGGCTCCTGGTCTACAACGCGTCACGCCTCAAGGACGCCGGGCAGGACATCGTTCGTGAGGGCGCGATGGCGAAGCTGTTCGCGTCGCAGGTATGCGAACGGGTAACCTCCCTCTGCGTCGAACTGTTTGGAGGTTACGGTTACACCAGGGATTTTCCGGTCGAGAAGTTCTACCGCGATGCAAAGATCGGATCGATTTACGAAGGAACGTCGAACATGCAGCTGCAGACGATCGCCAAGGCTCTGCTGCGGTAGCACCTCCCGGAGAACGCAGCCGTCGGTACCTTTCGCTGATGCCCACCGTTCGCGTCGCTGTGGTTCAGGGGGAAACGGGATTCGGCTCGAGTCGGGCGCTGGACTTGACGCGCTCCCTCGCCGCCGACGCTGCCGCACGGGGCGCGATGCTCATCGCCTTCCCGGAAACGTGGCTCCCGGGATACCCCATTTGGCTCGATGTCTGCCGCGACGTGGCACTCTGGGATCACAACCCGACGAAGCAGCTCTTCCGGCGCTACGCGGAGGCGTCGGTCGACGTGGGCGGACCAACGGGCACGGCTCTCGCGGACCTCGCGCGCGAACTCGGCGTCACGCTCGTCATCGGCGTGAGCGAACGTGTCGAGCGCGGGCCCGGCAACCTGACGCTGTACAACTCGCTCCTGACGTTCGGTCCGGACGGGCGCCTGCTCAATCATCATCGCAAGCTGATGCCCACGTTCAGTGAGCGCATGTTATGGGGTCAGGGCGATGCCAACGGCGTGCGTGCAGTCGAAACGCCAGCCGGTCGCGTCGGTGGCCTGATCTGTTGGGAGCACTGGATGCCGATGCCTCGCCAGGCGCTCCACGACTCGGGAACGCAGATTCATGTTGCCGCGTGGCCAACCGCGCACGAGCGCAACCAGATCGCGTCCCGCCATATCGCGTTCGAGGGTCGCTGTTTCGTTCTTGTTGCCGCTTCGGTGATGCGTGCGTCGGCCCTTCCCACCGAGGTCACGCCGCATCCGGAGATCGTGACGTCTCCCGACCAGTGGGTACTTCGCGGCGGGAGCGCCATCGTTGGCCCTGACGGATTCTACCTCGAGGAACCCCTGTTCGACGGTCCCGGTACGCTTGTCGCCGATCTCGAACTGGGTCGGATCCGGGAGGAAAGCATGACGCTCGACACGAGCGGGCATTATTCGCGCCCGGACTGTTTCGAGTTCACCGTGCTCGAAAGACCGCGTGGTGACCGGCGTACCACCGTCGGCCTCGACGCACCAACCTGACGACAGCGCTGTTCGCCGACCGCCGTCATCGCCGGTGGCGCGGCCGATGGGGGACGTTCTCAAAGCCCAGGAGTCTTCATGTCCGCACGACGCACCCTGCTCCCTGCACTCTTCCTTCTGACCGGGATGGCACTGCCCGCGGGCGCTCAGATCACCGCCCGAGAGTACGCCGACCGCCGCGCCGCATTGGCCGCGAAGCTGGAGGATGGCGTCTTTGTTGCGCGTGGCGCAGTGGAGCCCGTGCAGGACTATCTGTCCTTCTTCCAGTCGCCGGGTTTCCTGTACCTCACGGGTTACAAGGAGGCCAACGCATCGCTCCTGATGACGAAACGCGGGAGCAGCGTGTCGTGGACGCTGTTCGTCGAGCGAAAGGATCCGGCGGTCGAGGTGTGGTCAGGACGTCGTAATGGCGTCGATGGCGCCAGGGCAATGACGGGGTTGCCTTCGCGCCTGAATACCGAGTTTGCCGCGGCGCTGGATTCGACGCTCGCCAGCAGCAACAGGTTGTTCGTCCTGGCGGATATCGCCGAGGGCGGGGACACCCTGAATGGCGACAACCTTTTCGTCGCCAGGCTCGCTCGTGAGCACCCGAAAGTACGGATCCTCGGGGCAAACCAGGCCGTCGCGCTCATGCGGGCGAAGAAGAGCGCGGCGGAAATGGACCTGATCGGTCGCGCTGCTGCCATCAGCCTCGATGCGCACCGGGAGGCGGCACGCGCGCTGAGACCCGGCATGAACGAGTTCGAGATCCAGGCGCTGCTGGAGTACACGTTTCGCCGCAACGGCGCCGACCGGCCGGCCTACGCTTCGATCGTAGGGTCTGGCGCCAACGCAACGACGCTCCACTACAACCGCGATGACCGGTTCATGAAGGATGGCGAGTTGCTGCTGATCGACGCCGGCGCCGCCTATGGGGGGTACGCGTCGGACCTGACCCGGACTTTCCCAGTGAGCGGCACGTTTTCGCCCGAGCAGCGCGAAATCTACACGATCGTGCGCGCGGCCCAGGCTGCCGCCGAGCGTCAGGCACGCGTGGGCGCCTCGGCCCGTGCAATGAGCGATTCGGCGAGCCATGTTCTGGCCAGTGGATTGACGCGGCTCGGTCTGATCGAGGGCCCTGGCGCGACCTTCGACTGCGGCAGCGACGGTGCGCCAAAACGGTGCTCGCAACTCGGCCTTTTCTACATGCACGGCCTTGGACACGGGATCGGGCTCGAAGTACACGACCCGGATCAGTACTATTTCACCGGCAGGATCGACATCGGCAGCGCCTTCAGCATCGAGCCGGGCATTTACATTCGCGAGAACCTGCTGGAACTGGTCCCGCGCACGCCAGCGAACGAGTCCTACCGCGCCGCGTTACGCAGCGTTCTGCCGAAGTACTCGGGAATAGGCGTTCGTATCGAGGACAACTACGTGGTCACGGAGAACGGGTTGGAATGGATCTCATGCGTGCCGCGGGAACTGGACGAAGTCGAGGCAATGATGCGCGACAAGGCGAACGCTCCTGAAGCACGCAACGCCGAGCGCGTCGAATGGTATCGGACGGTGGGTGCGCCTCCGGCGGAAGCCGGGGTCGGGAAGAGCCTGCCGCGGCCACAGACGTGCACGTTGCCGAAGATGTGACGTTTCACGGTGGCTGACGGCGGAGCCGGAGACGCCGTACTTGGAGGCTGGACATGATGCATCTGACGAGACGACTGCTGCCGGGCGCGGCATGGCTATCCCTGACCTTCACCGGCGTCCCGGGACAGGCGCAACGCGTCATGTCCTACGCCGATTTCGCCGCCCTCAACGGTATATCGGATCCGCAGGTCTCACCTGACGGCGGAGCGGTACTGTACAGCGTGCGGACGACGGACATGGACGCCAACCGCCGATCGGCCCGCACGTTCGTCGTGGCGGCCGCCGGTGGCTCGCCGCGGATGTGGCCGAACGACTCCGTCGCGGCAGCCGAGGCACGCTGGTCCCCTGACGGTACCATGATCGCATTCACGACCGGCGGTCAGCTCTGGGTCGCGAACGCCGATGGCAGCGCACCCCGCCGGCTCACCGATCTGAACGGCGGCGCATCGGGTCCGGTTTGGGCTGGAAGCGGCGACCGAATCGCGTTCGTCTCGGTCGTGTATCCGGAATGCCGCACCGATCGCTGCAACAAGGAGCGCGACGACGCCCGGGCCAGCAACAAGGTCAAGGCGCACGTGGCTGACCGATTGCTATACCGGCACTGGAACGCATGGGACGAGAACACGCGATCGCACCTGTTCGTGGTCGGGCTCGACGGCTCGGCTCCGCGCGACCTTACGCCAGGCGCCAGCTACGACGTGCCGCCCGGTCCATTCGGCGGGAGCGAGGGATACGCGTTTGCACCTGACGGGCGTGAGCTTGCGTATACTGCGAAGGACGTGGGGCGCGACGCGGCCTGGTCGACCGACGCTTCGATCTTCGTCGTGTCGGTGGACGGCGGTCCGCCAACCAACATCACTCCGGACAACAGAGGCGGCGACCAGAACCCGGTGTACTCGGCGGACGGACGCCATATCGCCTATGCGTCCCAGGCGCGCGCCGGTTTCGAGTCGGATCGGTGGCGCCTGATGCTGTACGACCGATCGGCCAGGGAGTCGCGTGAACTGTCCCGCGGCTGGGATCGCAACGCCGAGTCGTACTTCTTTGCGCCGGATTCACGATCAGTGTTCGTCGGGACCGCTGATCAGGGGCGAAGCAAGCTGTTCGAGCTGGCAATCGCGGCCGGCGGTCCGGCATCGGCACCGCGTCCCGTCGTGGAGGGCCACAACAACACCGCGTTTTCGCTTTCGAAGGACGGCCGGACTCTCGTCTGGATGCGAGACGCTGCCGACCGGCCGGGCGACGTCTGGATCCGAACGTCCGGCGTCACGCCGGCTGCCAGGACCAGGTCGACGGTTCCACCGGCAGTCGTCGATCGCCAGCTCACACACGAAAACGACGCGCTCCTCTCGCAACTGACGCTTCACGCCGCCGAGGACTTCTGGTTCGCGGGAGCGAAGGGCGACAGCATCCACGGGTTCGTTCTCAAGCCGCCGCAGTGGACGAGCGGAGGCAAGTTCCCGGTCATTCTCCTCATCCATGGCGGTCCCCAGGGCGCTTGGCTCGATAGCTGGAGCGGTCGCTGGAGCTACGAGCTTTTTGCCGCCACTGGCGCCGCCGTCGTAGCCATCAACCCGCGCGGCTCGACCGGGTACGGACAGCGCATCACCGACGAAGTATCCCGGGACTGGGGCGGGAAAGTCTACGAGGATCTGATGAAGGGCCTGGACGCTGCCTTGATCGCCAATCCGTGGATGGACTCGACGCGCATGGGTGCAGCTGGCGGTTCATTCGGCGGATACATGGTCAACTGGATGCTCGGCCATACCAGTCGTTTCAAGGCATTCGTCTCGCACGCCGGCGTGTTCAACCTGGAGAACATGTACGGCGCCACCGAGGAGATCTGGTTCCCGGAGTGGGAGTACGGCGGCCCCTACTGGAATCCCACGGCCATGACCGAGCAATATCGCAGATTCTCTCCGCACCTGTTTGCCGGGAACTTCAGGACTCCAACGCTCGTGCTGCACGGTGAACTCGACTATCGGGTACCGTACTACGAGGGCATCTCGTTGTTCACTGCCTTGCAACGACAGGGCGTCCCCAGCCGGCTGGTGGTTTATCCGGACGAAGGGCACTGGATCCTCAAGCCGCAGAACCACCGCCTGTGGATGGCAGAAGTCCAGACGTGGCTGCAGAAGTACTTGTCTTCGGGCAAGCCGACGAGCGACTGAGCCGGACGCATGATCGCCAAGCCACGACTGGTATTCCGGGTCGGCATCACCGGCCATCGCCCCAACCGTCTGGAGAAGGCGGAGGCGGATCTCCCGCTGTTGCACAATCGCGTGAAGTCGGTCCTGCAGCTCGTTTCGGAAACGGTTCACCGGGTCCATCGCGAGGACATGGCGCCGTACGCCGCGGAGGCCCCGGTGCTGCGGCTGGTCTCGTCGCTGGCGGAAGGAGCCGATCGTATTGCGGCTCGGGAAGCGCTCCGCCTCGGGTTTGAGCTGGACGTCCCGCTCCCGTTCGCTCGCGATCGCTACGAACTGGACTTTGTCTCCGCCAACTCTTCGCCGCCGCGCGACACACGCGCCGAGTTCCGCGAACTGCTTGGCCACGCTCGACGCGTCCTCGAACTCGACTCGGTCCCGGAGAGCGACACCGCATACGTTGCCGTCGGAACGACAACGGTGCGGCAATGCGACATCCTGCTCGCGATCTGGGATGGCGAGCCCTCTCACGGGCCTGGTGGGACACCAGACAGCGTCGTGGAGGCGTTGCGCATCGAACTCCCGACTGTCTGGATCGACGCACATGGAGCGACGCGGCACGCAACTGGTCTGGCGGAGCTTGAGGACAGCGGCATCGTGCGGCGTTCGTGGGACGCCGAGAGTATCGCGAACAGGGTTCGCCTCATCGTCGCGCTCCCCACCGCCGACGAGGCTGGCAGAACTCCCGCGGGTCATGGTGAACACACAGCGCCAGTACGTGCCGCACGCGACTACTTCGCGGAGAATCCGAGCCTCCGGGCGCCGAACAGTTTCTTCACCACGGCGAATCGCTTCTTTGCCCGCGGCTGGCAGTACGAGGACAACTATCGCCAGCTCCTCGCCCAGAGCGACATGCTGGCGCCTATGCGAGGCGAACAGCGCAGGCGACCGGAGCCCGAGTCAGGCCAGTTGTCACGGGAACTGGTGGATGACGTCCCGGCATCCGAGTGGACGCCGCAGTTCGATGCCCTCGTCCAGGCCCTCAGCTCAGTCATCGCGCCCAGCTTCCGCGACGCCGACCTGCTGGCGATCCGATACGCGAACCTGCATCGCGACTACATGGCTTTGGGGTTCCTGCTGTACGCTCCCCTCGCCGTACTATGCGCCTTCCTGAGTTTCGCTACGCGCCATTCGACGGCGTTCTCGATCCTCTTCGGACTCGCGGAGGTCGTGCTGATTGGCGCCATCTGGGGCGGCCACCGGCGCAACGTGAGGCACCGGTACCACGAGCGGTGGCTCGACTACCGCAGCATTGCGGAGAAGTTGCGGCACGTCCTGCTCCTCGCGCCGCTCGGTCGTCCCACGCTCGACGTGCAGTTCCCGATCACACTCGGCGTGTCCGATCCCACATCGCACTGGACCAGTTGGTACATTCGTGCGCGAGTCCGGGAGGAGGGCCTGGTAGCTGGTCGCCTGACCGATCCTGCGCAACGTGCCGCGCTGCGGACGCTGCTCTGGCGGTGGTTCGTGCGGGGCCAGATTCGCTACCATGCGCGCACCGCAGCCCGCATGCGGACAGCGTTGCGACACGTACACGCATATCGCGACCGCATGTTTGTCGTGGCGGCACTGGCCGCGCTGTCGCATGTCGCAATCTCGGCGGCCGCACTCGCGCACCCGATCGTCCATGACTGGGAGCTACGGCACGTCTGGCTGGTCACCGGTCTGTCCACCCTGACCGTGTTCCTGCCCGCCGTCGTTGCCGCACTGCATGGGTACGCGAACCAGGCCGACTTCGAGAATTCGGCGATCCGGAGCGAGGGCGAGTTGCAGCGACTGACACAGCTGGATACCGAGATCCGTGCCGAGCCCGACCCGTCCGGCATCGACCTGCTGCGCGCCACCAGTCTCACGTCGGAGTCGATGCTCGCCGAGCTGGCGGAGTGGCGACAGGACACGGCGTCGCGTCCCGCGGAAAAACCGTGACGAACGAAGCCCTGCGACCGAGCGACACATGACAGACCCGGTATTCATCGTCGATCAACTGCAACGCATGCATGGCGGCGGCGCATGGCACGGACCCTCCATGCGAGAGGCCCTGGCCGGCGTTTCGTTCGACCTGGCGACACAGCGCCTGGGGCATGCCGGACATTCCATCTTCGATCTCCTCCATCATATCGCGGCATGGACCGGTGAGGTGCACGAGCGTCTGAAAGGACGGGCGCCTCAGCTGCCTGACGATGGCGACTTCCCCGATCGGCGCGTTCCGCCGACGGAGGCGGACTGGATCGCACTCCGCCAGCACGCGGAGGCGCGCCAGGCGGAGTTGATCGCCGATCTCGAGCTACTTGACGCCGCTCGACTGCAGGATGCCGTCAGTACCGCGGGTACGGCCAGTGAGCGTCGCACACTGGCCACCGTCCTGCACGGCCTCGTGCAGCATAACGCCTATCATATCGGCCAGATCATCCTGATCCGCCGAGCGCTGGGAGGCTGACGCTTCCGCAGCGCTGCCGAGGCACCGCTGCCATCCGACGCCTAACGGGATCCGAGGCCACTGTCCGTGGTGCCCGTCATGATGCCGTGCCTGATACGCACCGCCTTCGGCGACGCACCGACGTCCCACATCAGCTGAGTCTCCACACGCAACGCTGCCTGGATCGTCATCGCGAGCGACAGCACCTCATTCCCGCGGCGCACCTTGACCGGAATCGACTGGCCCAGGGCATTGGCGAAACGCGACCGATAACGTACGCCAAATCCGGGATCCGTCACCGCCATGTCGCCGATCTCCAGCAGCACGTCACCAGGCCGGATACCTGCCAGTGCAGCCGCGCTTCCGGGCTCAACGCTCGCAATCACGATGTTCCCCACGGAGTCTCCCGTGGTGAAGATTCCGACTCGCGGCTCGCGAATGCTGTCTGTCTTCAGCCTGAGTCCCGCCAGCGGCAGGACCGTTGGCCACGGGAATGGCTCGCGTCCATCGATGTACCTGGCATTCACATCTGCGAACGACTTGCCTCCGGCCGCCGCGCTGATGGCGTCCCACCAGTCCTTCGCTGTGAATCCGCGTCCCGCCTTGTACGTGCCGTTGTACACGGTTCGGATGACGTCGTCGAGCGACTTCCGATTGTCGCTGGCGTCGCGAATCATCACGTCCAGCATGAATCCGGCGAGAGACCCCTTTGGGTAATAGAGGTATCCCGTTCCGTCGGTCGGGTGGATCCAAGTAGACAACGACGCATCTTCCAGTGCGACCGGTGGCGCTGCGTCCACCTCCTGGATCTTGCCGTTCGTCAGGCCGACGAATCCCGAGGAATCCACGATTCCACCGCGCACCAGCGCCAGATCGGCGTAGTAGTCGGTGATTCCTTCGCTCACCCACAGCCAGGTCGTGGGCTCGGGGCGGTCGTAGCGGTACGGCACCATATCCGCAGGACGCATTCGTTTCACGTTCCACAGGTGAAAGATCTCGTGCGCCGTGATCGATGGCAGCACGGGATTGCCGATGATGTACGGCGTATAAATGCCCATGTGCGAGTTCTGGTGCTCCAGTGCGCTGCCGCCGCCAAACGAAGAATCGAACACCGTCAGGATGGTGTAGTGCTCGTATGGTACGTCGCCGGTGACCGCGATCATTGCCGGTATCGCCTTCTCCACCTGGCCCCAGAACTCCGTTCTCGGCTCGCCCGAGAGCATGCCGCGCGGGTACGACGCCAGCCTCGTCCACCTGTCGGCAACACGCGTCGAGTCCAGATCGAACTGCCCGACGAAGAACGGCATGTCCACCAGGTCGTGATAGTTGTTCGCCGAGTACGTACGGGGGCCCGTTGTGGACATGCCGGTGACTACCTGCCAGTCGGCTTCCGTCCGGACGCTGATACTGGCGGAGAAGTCCGTCCCGCGTCCTTCCGGATAGAGCAGGATATTCGTCCCGTTGAAGAAAGCGAAATCGGGCCGTGACCACGCCATCGCGTTGTCCAGCGTGTCGGCGGCGAAGTCGAAGCTGACGGTGACCCGCTTCGCTCCACCCGGCCGCACGCGCCAGGTATCGTAGTCGAGCTTGTCCCACACCAGGTCCTTGCCATCGCCCGTGGCGCCGAAGGCCCGCACCGAGCGCGCGTAATTGCTGATTTCATAAGCGCCGGGCGTCCATGCCGGCAGTGAAAGCAGTACCGCTTCACGCCCCGAAGTCGTGAACGACATTGCCACATGGAGTTCCCGCCTGGGCGCAGTCTGTCGATCGAACGTGATCTCGTATCGGATGTCGGCAATCGCGGCAGACGTCTCCGAAACCGCTGTGGAGGTCGCACGCGCCGGCGTGCGCTGGGCGATGGCGGCTGTCGAAAGCACGAACGGGAGCAGAGCGACGAGCGACGCGCGGACGGCAGACATTGCTGGCCTCGGAAACGTGTTGGAGGACGCCGTGGAAGCTAATCGCAGGCGCTGAAGCGTCGGATCCCGTCCCTCACATCGAGCACGCTGTGCAAGTCGCGTCCCGACTGACGTCTCCTGTCTGCAATTACGCGAAAAGGACCAGCCTGACCGCGACCCTTCGACCGACGCCACCCATGAAACGGACTTCACCTTACCGCTCGGCCGCGCGCCTCCACATTTTGACCGCCGTCGTGTTCATCATCGCCTGCAATGGACGCGCCGTATCGCCTCCGACCCGACAGGACGTCGCTGGCCCGGACGCTTCGCTGACTTCGCGTGAGGTCCCGTTCGCTGCCGCCGGAGCACCGGAGCCCGGCGCGTCGGGCATCCCGGGAAGCGAGCTCAAGTCGCTTGCCCGGCAGAACCCCGACCAGACCAGGCTCCCTGAAATCGCCTCGACCACGAACATGATCATCCGCAGTGGCAGCGCTTCCGTGCTCGTCGATTCGCTGGAGCTGGCTATCGCTCGAGTCACCGCGATGGCGGGGCGACTTGGCGGCTTCGTGGCGAATACGCAGATCCAGACTGGCCATGCGCAGGTGCCGTCGGCCACGATCGAGTTGAAGATCCCCGCCTTGCGCTACGATGAGGCTGCCGATTCGCTCGCTCCGCTTGGCAAGGTCGAGTACGTCAACACGACTGCAGAAGACGTGGGCGAGGAATTCGTGGACGTTACCGCCAGGATGGCCAATGCGCGTCGTCTGGAGGATCGCCTGGTTCTGCTGCTGGCGCAGCGAACCGGAAAGCTGGAAGACGTGCTGAACGTCGAGCGCGAGCTGGCTCGCATTCGTGAGGAGATCGAGCGCTACGAAGGCCGGCTGCGATTCCTGCGTGCGCGTGTGGCGATGAGCACGCTCACGATCACGGTACATGAGAAGGCACCGATCGTCAGCTCGAACCCGGACGAGAACGTGCTGGGAACTGCGGTCGCCCAGGCGTGGCGGAATTTCGTGATCTTCGTGGCCGGAATGATCGCTGCCATGGGCTGGGCAGTTCCAGCGGGTGGCATCGTTGTCTCGCTGGTGTTCCTTGGCAGGCGCCTTGCACGGCCCCGCCGCGTCGATCCGCGTCGCGCGCCAGCACTCTCGGACGCGCAAGCCAGGTAGAGGCGGCACGAGCGCGAGGGAGGGCTGGCGTCGTCAGTCGTTCCTCAGAAAGGGTCTCGAACCCTCTTTTGATCGGCGATGCGCCGAGTCGATTGTCTCGGCGCATCGCTTGACAGGCCGTGTAACGGCGCTAAGTCAGGGTTACCGGCATTGGCCCACCAAGCCTTCACAATCAAGCCGGACGCGCGCTCAACCGCACATCATCCCGAACATCCGGCCGGAGCGGCTTACCGTGCTTGACGCAATGTTCTTCAATCGTCTCCGCGCAGCGGAAGCTCCGTCCGCGCGAAGGTTCGAAGTACGGAGCCCTATCGACGGTCATGTGGTGGATACCGTGGCAGACTCCGGGGCCGCGGAGGCATCCGCAGCGCTCGATCGTGCCAGCGCGGCTTTTCGCGTTTGGAGAATGAGGACCGCATACGAACGCTCGGGCATACTGAAGGCGTGGCATGCGCTCATTCTGGAGCACGAGCCGCTGCTGGCTGAACTGATGACCGTCGAGATGGGGAAACCGGTCACCGAATCCGCTGGTGAAGTCCGTTATGGAGCAGCGTTTGTGGAGTGGTACGCGGAAGAAGCGAAACGGATCGCCGGAGAGACTATGCAGAGCCAGTTCCCAGACAAGCGCCTGCACGCCATCCGCCAGCCTTCGGGCGTCGTGTTCGCGATTACTCCCTGGAACTTTCCGATTGCGATGGTGACGCGGAAGATCGCCCCTGCGCTGGCCGCTGGATGTGTCGTGATCGTGAAGCCCGCGGAGCAGTCACCGCTGTCGGCGTTGGCGCTGGCGGCCCTTTGGCGTGAGGCTGGCGGGCCGCCGGATGCTTTTCAGGTTCTGACGGCGCTTGACCCCAAGCCATTGTCGGGCGTCCTGCTCGACGATTTTCGCGTCCGCGTGCTGACGTTCACGGGTTCCACCCAAGTTGGCGTCGAGCTTTACGCACGCTCGGCGAGGACGATGAAGCGACTGGCGCTCGAACTCGGTGGGCACGCGCCATTTCTGGTTTTCGCTGATGCCGATCTCGACGCTGCGGTTCGCGAAGTGATGGCGTGCAAGTTTCGGAACGGTGGCCAGACCTGCGTCAGCACGAATCGCATCTACGTGCAGGAGTCGATCGCCACCGCATTCCTCGAGCGTCTGACCGCTCAGGTAGCAGCGCTCCGAGTGGGCAACCCGCTGGACCCGTCAACCCAGGTTGGTCCTTTGGTGGATCAAGCCGGTGTCGCGAAAGTCACGGCGCACATGCGGGACGCGGTAGTGCACGGGGCAACCGTGTTGACCGGCGGTGACCTGCGCTCCGGGTTGTACTACCAGCCCACGGTGGTGACGGGGATCCGGCCGGACATGAGAATGATGCGTGAGGAAACGTTCGGCCCCGTGGCACCGGTGCTGACGTTCGCGACCGAAGATGACGCACTTCGCATGGCGAACGGCTCGCCGTACGGGCTGGCGGCGTATCTGTGGACGTCGGATCTCCGACGGGCGTATCGCGTGTCCGAGGGGCTGGAGTTCGGAATCGTCGGCATCAACGATGGCGTCCCGTCGACGGCGCAGGCGCCGTTTGGCGGGGTGAAGATGTCCGGCATCGGTCGCGAGGGCGGCCACTGGGGCATCGACGAGTTCCTCGACATCAAGTACATCTCGGTCGGGCTGACCTGAGATCGAGGAATAGTCCCGGAAAGGAAGCTTGCGCGATGCACGCGAGCGGCGGGAAGTCCTGACGCGACATCCCGACCTTCGACGCGTCAGATGCAACTCCCGCGTCGTCGATGGCGATACTACCGGTTCGCCGTGTTATCCAGGAATGGTCGATTCGTCGCCGTCGATGATGTCACCGTGATGTCGCCCCGCGCGCTGATCGTGTACACCCGACCGGCGGCAAACGCGACACCGCTGCGGCTGATCGCATTCGTGGTCGATCCCGCGTAACGGGCGCCCAGGTCGTAGGAGCCGGCGGGAAGCGAAGCGAAGGCGCCTCCGGACTTGTAGGCAACCGAACCTCCCACGGCCACTTCGTTTCCGGTGGCCGCGCTCTTCGCGTACAGCGTCATCGGGTTGCCGTTCGAGATCGCGTGCACGAATCTCACCGTGGCAGCCGAGTAGTCGATCGCATTCGGGAACGGATCCTCCACCACGAACGCTTCAGCGGTCTTGGACGAGCTGCTGTAGATCCCGCTCAGGTAGAACGAATAGCGCTTGCCGGCGACAAGATCGACATTGGCGCTGCCGATCGTCAGATCCTTGTCCGTCGCTGCGGCGATCTTGCCAGTGACCGTGTACTGTCCCGGCGCCAGCGCCGCATAGTAGCCGCCAGCTCCCACACCACCGTAGTTCGTGCCGTTCGTGGACTCCACGCCGGTAGCCGACGAGATGGCGGTCACCTTCGTCGTGTTGGCGTAGAAGTTCACGCCTGGCGCACCGACACCGAAGTTGAAGAACTTGATTTGCGACGCGGCGGGCGGTCCGCTGATGTTCTGTACCGCGTTCTTGTCGCAGGACGTCAGGGCAAGTCCGGTCAGCAGCGCCGCGAAAGCTCGGGATCGCATCATGACGGGTTTACGGTTGAGTGATCCACAACGGCTTGGTCTGGTAATCCGCGGCAAGGCCGCCAATGGCATCCAGGCTGGCCCGGTTCCACACGTACTCCGAGTTGTACCGGGGCCGGATCCGCTGGACGACTTTCCCGCCATTGTCGGGATAGAGATTGGTTGGCGGCACGAAACCGGGAAACACCTGTGTCCCGGTCGCGGGATCCGTATCGGTGTAGTGATAGCGTCGCAGGTCCATCCAGATCTCGTTATGCCCCCAGCCGTACTGCGCGATGTACTTCTGCGACATGATGTGTGTCAGCGTGAGGCCGGCGGGCGTGGCAGGCACGATCTCCGGCGACGCGAGGAACGCGTTCTTTTCCGTCGCGCTGATCTGCGTCGGCCACTGGCCGTTGTCGAGGTTCCGCGCGTTGACGAAGTCGATGTGGGCCGAGACGCCGTTTCGGTACGCCAGCAGCGCCGTTGTCTTGTCGCCCGCACGGTATGCAGCTTCCGCCTTGATGAACTGCAGCTGCGCGTAGGTCATCACCGGCAGCCGTGCCTTGTCGTCGAAGATGTACTTGCCCGGTTGCGCGAGGCCTCCTGTGCCCGCGTAGCCGAACAGGTTGTTCGGCTGCTGGCTTGCTGTCAGACCGCCGAAGCCGACGACGTTGATGTCGAGTCCCCGGTATTGTCCGTCAGGTGAAGCCGAAAGGATACGGCTCATTCTTGGATCGACGACACCGCCGAAGACCGATCCGTTCATCAGGCCGACCGCAAACTGCGTCTGACGGTACGAGGTGATGTTGCTGCGCGTCCGACCGAGGAAGTTCCGATCGTCGTTCTGCGTTCCGGGATACTGGAGCAGCGGATCGTCGGCGTTGCTCGTGAACGAATTGTCCACCGCGGCAATGACGTCGGCTGGCTTGTACGAGGTCTTGTTGGACAAGTGGTTCAGATTCAACGCAAGCATGCCGTATGCCAGCTTCAGCCACTTGCTCCGGTCGCCATTGTAGATGTGATCCGTTCGTCCGAGGAAAGCCCGGTCGACGGCGCCATCGGTCTTCTGCAGCAGTTCGATCGCCTTGGTCAGCAGTCGCTGGATTTCCTGGTACGCGAAGTCCTGGGAGTCGTAGTGGAACGTGAAACGAGACGCGTCGATCGCTTCCTCGATGATGATCTCGCCGTGCAGATCCGTAAGAACTTGCCAGCCCCACGCCTTCAGGATGTATCCCACGCCAAGAAGATCCCAGCGTTGTTCGGCCTCCGCTTTGGTCATCATGTCGACGAGATTCTGGCCAAAGCTCCAGTACACGTCTCGCCATTGCTGTGCGCCATTGTCCGACGACGGGTCGTAGCCCATGCGATCCCATGTACTCAGGCTCGTTCCCGGCGCCGTCCATTGCTGGGTGTAGCGACCGACGAACCGGCCATCGTACTGCGGTGACGTCACCATCCAGTGGAGCATCGGCGCCAGGTACAGATTCGCCGAAACGGCCTGAGGACCGTTCGGGTTGGTGTTCACGTCGAGGAAGTCCTTGCACGATGCCGCTGGGACCAGCAGTGTGACGGCAAGCAGTACCCGGGTGGATCGCATGGATCGGCGGGAGAACCGGAAGCAGCGACGCGCGGGGTGGGTGACGCCAGTCGAGGATTGCATCATCGCCAGAACCCTGCCTTGACGCCAAATGTGAAGCCGCGTGGCATGGGGAAGTTGCCGAAGTCGATACCCGAGGCTCCTGAGCCACCGACGGCGGCCGTGTTGCCGTTGACGATGGGATCGAGTCCCGAGTAGTTGGTAACGAGGAAAAGGTCGGTGCCCGTCACGTAGACGCTCACGTCCGTTGCGCCCATGAACCTGCCCGGCACCGAATAGCGAAGGGTTACATCGCGCAGACGAATCCAGTCGATGTCCCGCTCGATGAACAGTTCTTCGCTCATCGCCGTGTAGTACGCCGTCTGCACCGCCGGTATCACCACGATCGTGTTCTGCGTCGGGATCCCGCTGTTTTCCTTGCCATCCCGCAGCACTCCCTCGATCACCCGTGGCTGCTCCCGGTCCAGGGTGCGGGTGCTCAGTCCGCGCTGCGTAAGGAAATGCTCGGTCGCGTTGAAGACGTCGCCGCCTTTACGGAAGTCGACGAGAAAGTTGAGCGAGAAGTTGCGATGCCGGAACGTGTTCGTGACGCCGACAGTGAAGTCCGGTTGCCGATCGTAGCCTTCGATGCGGGTTCGTCCCTGGGAATCGACGCACTTGGCGTCGATGAACGAGGCCGACCGCAACGGCAACCCGGTCGTCGGATCGATCAGGAGTTCGCAGTCCCGGTTTCTGAGGTAGTACAGCCCCGTGAGCGAACGAGTGGAAAGCCCCGGCGCCGTACCGTTGCGGACGTTCCCCCACAACCAGGTGTCCGACACGTACGATTCCGGAAGCGCGTGCGGAAGGTCGAGCGTCTTGCCACGGCTGCTTTCGAAGTTGGCGAGGACGTCCCACGTCAGATTCGACGACGACACCGGCGTGCCGCGCAATGTCACTTCCCATCCCTGGTTGCGCGTGACGGCGCCGTTCAGGTTGAACAGGATGTAGCCGGTGCCGTAGCTGCCGCGGATGTCGTTGACGATCTGGTCCTTGGTCTGTTTCCGGAACCACGTCACGTCCAGACCCAGCCGGTCGTCGAGGAAGGACAACTCGGTTCCGAATTCGTACGACCGGGCAAACTCCGGTTTCAGGTCGAGGTTCGGACCCCAGAAGTCGTATCCGTACCCTCCGAACGACGTGGGCTTGTACTGCAACGCAGGACGGTAGGCGTAGGGCCGCGCATCCTTGCCCACCTCGGCGTACGCCGCGCGAAGCTTCCCTCTTGCGAAGCGCTGCAACGACGGGAACGCGTCAGAGAAGATGAAGCTGCCGGAGATCGACGGATAGAAGAACGAATTCCGGCTCTGCGGGATGGTCGACGTCCAGTCGTTGCGGCCAGTCACGTTGACGTAGAGCCAATCCTTGTAGTCGAACGTGGCCTGCCCGAACGCGCTCACCAGCCGCCGCTGGACCAACGTCGTCTTGTTGGTCCGCAGGCTGGTATTGTTGATGCTGACGAAGTTCGGATCGAGGAAGTCCGTCCCCTGCAGCGCCGCCGTCTCCGACCGGAAATCGGACACCTGGTTTCCGACCAGTCCGCTGATCCCGATACCCTTCCACAGTTCGCGACGGTTGACGTTCAGCAGCGTCTGCGCATTCAGATTGCGCGTGACGTCGTTCGCTTCGTCCAGAATGCCGTTGAACGTGTTGCCGAATGCGCTCTCGGGATGGCGGAGTATCGTGTTGTCGTTGGTGTACCCGTCCACGCCAACGTTGGTCTTAAGGCTCCCCCACGTAAATGGCGTGACAATCAGCCCGAGGTTGGCAATCAGCCGATCGTTGCGGGACGAACTCTTGTTCTTCTCGACGTTGAAGTACGGATTGTCCGTCTCGGCAGCCACATCGAGGTTGGTGATGCGCCTGCGGTTGCCAGCAGGCGTCAGCCAGTCCTTCGCGTTGTCCGTCTGCGGCCACACTAGCAGCCCGATGAGCGGGCCGTTGTTCCCCTTCCACGGCTGGTCGTTGGACGCCGACGTGAATGCCATGGAGAGGTCCACGCGCAACCAGCGGCTTACGTCAGCCTGGGTGGCGCCGGTGAGGTTGACTCTCGTGTACTTCGATGTGGGAACCACGCCCTCCTGCCGGTCTGCCGAAAGCCCCAGCCGATACGTCATGCGGTTGTCCTGCATGCCGCCGCTGAACGACAGGTTGTCCCGCTGAGTCACCGCCGTTCGGAAAAACCCGTCGATGTTGTCGTAGAAGCGCGTGTCCGCCGCATACGGACCGCCGAAGTAGAAGAACGAACCCAGCGTATTCCCTGCGATCGTCGTCGGACTGTAGACGCGCTGGAGATCCGGACGCGCGCGCGTGCCCTCCACACGGACATTCGAACTGAAATCCAGGCCGCCGCTTCCGGAACGGCCGCGCTTGGTCGTAATCACGATCGCGCCATTGGCGGCATCGATACCGTACAGCGCCGAGGCCTCGGGGCCCTTCAATACCACGAGCGACTCGATGTCTTCCGGATTCAGATCGGCCGCACGATTCGTGAAATCGAGCCCGCGATTGCTGAACGCAGTAAGCGAATTGGCATCGGATGCCAGGACGCCCGTGTTCATCGTCTTGTTGTCCAGCGGCAGGCCATCGACGATCATGAGCGGCTGGTTGCTGCTGCTGATCGAACTGACACCCCGGATCGTGATCGAGGTCGAAGCGCCAGGCACTCCTGAACTGCTCGTCACCTCCACACCAGCCACACGGCCCTGCAACGCGTTGATGAAGTTCTCGCGCTGCGTAGTCGCGATGTCCGCCCCGCTCACCGACTGCTGCGCCGTGCCCACCGCGCGTTGAGCCATCGACTGGCCAAGTGCCGAGACGACGACTGCATCGAGGGCCGCGGCTACCGGCTGCATCCGAACGTTGATGACATCTCCTGGCCCGACGGTACGTTCCTCCGGCGCCGTGCCCAGGAAGCGAAACACGAGCACCTGACCCTCGGCGACACGAATCGAGTAACGGCCGTCCGCGTTCGTCATCGAGCCACGGCTGGTCCCCTTGATGAAGACCTGTACGCCGGGCATCGGCACGTTCTGATCCGTCGTGACGGTTCCCGTGACCGTCTTCTGCTGGGCCGCCGCTGGCAGCGAAAGCAGGAACGAACCAACCAACGCCAGCAGGACGCGGGGTTTCATGTGGAAGAGCATCGGAAGTTGGACAACGAGGAATGGCACACGACACGCCGATCGCGCGAACGAACCGAAATTCCCGGCCCGGAGAGCAGCCGACGGCCTGGACGCGCGGTACACCTCGGCGGACCGCCGTCGCGACCACCGCACGCCGTGGACCCATGCGAGGAACCGAAGAGCATTTCCGGAACACCTCATCGAGTCTGCGTCCCACGCTGCGATCGCGCGGACGACCTGGGATTCGTGCAGGCGCGCCTACGCTATTGCGGCGACATGGCAGAATCAAGGACCATTCGCAACGTCCGGCCGGTCGGGCTGACCATGCGACCGGCACTCGCGCCCGTAGCATGGCCCCGACACGGCGAAGATGCGTTCGAACTATCCCGCCATCGCGCGCAGTACTTCGAGCAGTCGCACGGTTCCCCACGTGTCGCGCTCGCAATAGTCGAGCAGATCCTTCCGCACTCGCTGCCGCTCATCGCGAGGTATGCGATCGGCAACAAAGAGGAGTCGAGCAATCTCGACACTGGCAGTGAGACCGTTCACTATCACGAGGTCGCTGTGGGTCACGTCTGGAACCAGCGCCGGCAGCACGGACTTGAGGCTGAACGATCCAAGGAAATCCGGGTGGTAGACGTTGTCGCGCACTACCGGGAGCAGATCGATCAGCTTTTCCTCCAAGGCACGGAGTTCAACAGCGAGCGACGGCACCGCGGCGGCCAACGCCCGGATCTGTGTCTTCTCGAACGCGGAGTACGTCACTACCCGGACCGCGTGGCGTGTCTCCTCCACAAGCCGTTCCGCCACCAGCGGCCGAGCGTCCTGCGGCCCTTCGGCCAGGTGCGCCGCGTGTCGGTACGTTCCGTCCGACTTACTCTCGTGATAGCTGAACTGGGCAGCTGCGTGTTGCCACGGCGCCATCTCCGGCCACACCGGTACCGCACGCGACACAGTCTCGAAGTCGAGGAACCCTAATGGTCCTGCATCGAAGGCATCGAGCGCTCCGGTGAGCGTCGGCTCGACGATCAGCCGACGGCTCGCGAGCGCCCGCAACTGCCGCCTTGCGGCCCACGGAAGTTTCGCGTCAGGAGCCAGGTCATCGATCCGATGGATGCCAGCAGCCATGTATCCGGCGGCTTTCACTGGCCCGACGTTGTAGAGCCTCGAGATGTGATGCGGATCCTGGGGCCAGCAGCGTTTCATGAACGGGCAGTCGTACGGCTCGAAGCAATGGCGCCCGATTCGCACGTCCGGCAGCGGACCATCGAGCACTTGCAACTGGCGACTGGTCAACTCCGGCATCTCCCCCACAATGCGCGTGACATCTGCTGACACATCCGTCCGCGCGAACAGATCTCCCACGTCCGGGTGCCGATATGCCCTGTTCAGGTGCATGATGTCGATGCGGGAGAGCACTATGCCATTGCGCGACAGCACCCATGCCTGCACGGCAGCGTCCGGAATGTGCTGGTCCTTCTGCCCGGAGGCCGATTTCACCTCGATGAGGTGCCATCCCTCGTCGCCGCGCACGAGGACGTCGACGGCGACGAAGACGCCATCGGCGATGAATGCTCCCTCGAAGACGACTTTCGCGCCGGCAACTATCGCATCGGCCGTCAGCCGCACTCTCTCGACGCGACTGGCCTCGTGGCGAATCAGTACGCCTCCGGCGAAGCGCTCGCGCGCGAGCGCGCCCACCAGATTGCCCTGGTCGAACAGATCCTGGAGCACGCGATCGGGTTGCAGCTCGACGGCGTCCGGCTCGTGGCGGCGCCACCAGAGCAGCTTGTGACACTGCCAACCGTACATGAAGTCCGTCTTGGTGATCACGTGCGAGTCTCGCTCCCGACGGTGCGTTCCGGCGCCACCGACACACGGGGCGCCGCGTTCGCTGTCGCGCCCACGGCGACCCGCCGTGTCGATCGAACGGCGGCCACCGACCGATGCCTACGGGATCGCGGGTGCCTGCGACGACCGGCCGTAACGGTTACTGAAAAGCCAATACGCCGCCGCCCTACCGTCAGCTCCAAGCTCGAACCTCAGCGACTCACCCAGTTCGCCATCGTCGCGCACTCGCCGATATGTGTGCGTGTCCGTGCGACGCCACTTCGTCAGCCCGCGCATCGGATCCTGACTCGGAAGCCCTACCGTAGCGATCGAGCCGTCCCACGGGATCACCGCGGTTTCGCCTCCGAACGTGCCTTCGTAGGTACCCATTACGGCGGTTATCGCGGGATCGACCGCCTTGGCTTTCGGCGTCGCGGTATCCTTGCTCGCCGCGAGGATCGCAGGAGACATGATGTCATAGATACGCTGGGCGAAGTTGCGCGCATTCCCGTCTACGGCGTTCGTCATCGCCACCGCCGCGATGCGTTCGTCCGGCTTCAGCAGAAGATACGTCTGATATCCGGGGCATGACCCGCCATGCCCGACGAACGTCTTTTCGCCGCTCCGCCAGACAGCGAATCCCAACCCGTATGTCGTATTCCACGACGGGTCGACGAAATGCGGCCGATGCATCTCGCGCAGGGTATTCGCCTTGAGCACGTCGTGCCCATTGGTGGTCAGCTGCCTGAATTGCCACATCGCAAAGCGGGCCAGGTCGTCCGCGGTGGAGGCATAACCCGCAGCCGGCGCGATGCCCCGCACCTGGAAGAAATTGAGGGGCGCGCGTTCGGTTCCGCGTCCCAGCTTCCCGTACCCGACCGCCAACCGCTTGCCGCGCTCCGCCTCCGGCATCTCCGGTGTGGTACTCGTCAGGCCCAACGGTACCAGGATGTTCTTCGTGACATACTCGGCGTACGACATGCCAGATTCCGTGGCCACGATCTCGCCAGCCAGCGACAGACCGAGATTCGAGTACTGGAAGTACTGCTCCGCAGGGTACAGGGTCTCCTGCTCCACGATCTTCTCCACGATCTGTTCGTGCGTCGGGAATGGAAAATCGGGACCGGTCCAGTACGGCCAGTCGGATTCGCGCGGGAGCCCCGAGGCGTGCGTGAGGAGTCCCTCGACGGTAATGTCCTCCCTCTCGGGGAAGGACTGCTTGATCCTGAACCACGGCAGGTGCCTGGCGACGGGATCGTCTAGCCGCAGCTTGCCGGCGTCTCTCAGCTGCAACGTGGCAACCGACGTGAAAAGCTTGGATATCGAACAGATGCTGTAGATCGTGCTCGCCGTCGCCGGTTTCCTCTGGGCGACATCGGCGTACCCATAGCCGCCGCTCAGCACGATCTGCTGGTCGCGGACGATGGCGAACGACAAACCCGGAACGTGGTCGTAGGCGCGCTGCGCCTCGAGCCAGACCTGCACGAGTCGGAGCGACTGGGCCACACGGGGGTCGTCAGCGAGGCGTTGCGCTTGCGCACCGATGGGGTGGAGCAGCGCGATGGCGATTGCGACGGCACGAACAGGACGCATGGGGGCTCCGGAAGATGTCGTACTCAAAGTCGGATGGCCGCGAGGGAGTGGCAAGATGTCAGGACGAATCTGCGATCCCGGCAATGTCCGCAAACGGATCGACCGCGGAAAATCGAACGCGCTCCGCTCGACGATATCCGTGGCTTACTGAATGGCCGTTCGTCGCGGCTGGACCACGCCGGCTGCCTCAAGCGCCCGAAGGTACTCCACGATCAGGTCCAGCGGCACCGGCCCGTATTCCGCGCTCACGATGTCGCGAATCTCTCGCGCCGTTCGCTGGCCATCCGTCAGATTCAACACTTCGTATGCGTATTCGCTGCCGCCGCCGCGCAACCCCACGAACGACTCGAGCCGAACCGCTGGACCCGTAGAACGGTCACGCAAATAGTTGGAGCCGAAGACCGACATCGGTCCCGTGAGATCGGGATTCCGCAACCAGACACGTGCGCCGTCACCACGACTGACAGGCGTCGGGTCGACCGGAGCGAACAGCGCCGCAAGCTTCGGAAAGAACTCGGCTGTATCACGCGACAGCGGCGCGGGTATGTTCCCGAAACGTCCCAGCGAAGCAAACGCCGCGCGCTCCGTGGCGAGAAATACCCGCACCAGTGCCGCCCCCTCGTCGACCGGCAACTGCGCACGCCGCTCGGTGACGACCGCAGCACGGTGCAGAATGGCGCTCTTCATCGACGCCCAGAGCTCGGGCATCCGCTCCGGACGCAAATCCGCCAGATAGAACGCGCTCGCCGCACCGATGAACGCCGCGCGCTCGAGCTTCGTGGCATCGATATTGGCGGGGCTGTCGAAGTTCGTGTGGATGTAACGGTCGGGCCAGTCGTTCAGGTAGATCGCGGGGATGCGGAACGACCCCTCGGTGTACACCTCATGGTCGCTCCCCATCGAGAACTCGGCCAGATCGGCGAGGAGCGGCTCCTTCCCGCCTTCCGCCGACACGAACGGAAATCGCCCACCCTCGCCAGACGCATACGCATCGCTTTCGGCATTCACGAACGCCCCGAACGCGTGACCGACATCGTTCACGAAACTCGGCAGGCTCAGTGGCCCACGCGTCACATGGAAGATCGACTTGGTCACTGGCCCACCGCCAACCATGTCCATATGGATAGCGGCCCGAAAGCGCGTCCGCAGGTCCGGGCGAGCATGGAACAGCGCCATCGTCCCTTCGATCTCCGGCGGCCACACGAATCGGATCGTACGCGCCGGCCTCGGAAGCTTTCCGTCCCGGAACAGAACGGCCAGCGTTCTCGCTACTTCGAGAATCGTAGCGCATCCGCTGGCGTTGTCGTTGGCCCCGGGTCGCTGATGGTCCAGGTGACAACTGAGGACGATCTCCTCGCTGCGCAGCTCGGCGTCGGCTCCGGGAATCGTCGCGGTGACCACGTTGTACGTGCCGGCGTGCCGCGCGGCGCGTACCGTCGCGTGCAACGTGATGCGCTCGCCACCTGCCAGGCGCTGCTGCAGTGCGCGCGCTTGCTTGAGCGACACCATGAACGCGAATGCGCTCCTCGACGAAAAACTGTCCAGGTGCCCCCAGCGGATCAGGTTCTCGTCCTCCTTCCACCACGCCGACACCTGGTTCGGCGCATAGCTGATCAATCCGACGGCACCATGTTTGTCGATCGCGAGACGCGCCGCCGCCTCGGGCTGCGCGCCCGTCAGAACCAGCTTCCCACGCACGTCCTTGCCCGCGTAATCGTCGTCGCTCAGGCCAGCACCAACATCGACGAGGTCCGCCGTCACGTCGGCACTGTCGCTGTCCTGCGCCAGAACCACCGGTTGGTCCTCGAAGCTGGCAATCCGCCGAATGGGAACCTCGCCTGTACTGCCTCGTCGGACCTCCCACAGCTCGGCAAACTCAGGATCCCACGCCGGACGCGACCGCTGTGTGCCATACATGGTCTTCCCGTCGGCGGGGAACTCATGAACGGTCACCTCCGACAATCCATACCGCCGAGCCTCTCCTGCAACGAAATCGGCGGCTACCCGGAATCCCTTCGACGCACGCATTCGATGCTGTCGCGCGATGAACTCGAGGTTGCGCTTGGCCGCCGCACCCGAGAGCTCGTTGGCCAGCGCGCGAACCGCCGGCTCGCCAAGCAGGGGCACCGGGGCGTTGCGTTGCGCGGCAAGGACGCTCGCCGCCAACCCCAGCGCGGTCGCGCCTGCGAGGGTGTGCCGGAATACCATACTGCCGTTCAGGATTCGTTGCCGCCGCGCCATGCCAGACACGACGCCCTGACGCCCTGGAGCGCGGCACGATTCCGTGACGAGTCGAAGATGTCGTTCACGTTGACGTATACGGATGAGCCTCACCGCCCGTTACGCAGACAGGCGCCGGCTTCACAGGGATCGGCTGTAAAGGCAGACCGCGATTCTCTCGTTTGCGTGCCGATACGGGCGTTCGAACGCGAACTCCAGTCGTTCCAGGAGAGAAATGGAACGCCGGTTGTCCGCGTTGACGATGGCAAGGATGCGCCGTAACCCGAAATCGCGCCTCGCGTGTTCCAGCACTGCCGACGCCGACTCGAATGCATATCCCATCCCCCAGTACTCGGGGAGGTACGCAAACCCGAGATCGACGTCGGGCAGCGTCTCGCGTTTCACCAGACCGCAGATGCCGATCGGAACCGCGTTCGTGAGCGCAGTCAGATACATCCCGAAGCCATTGGTGGCATAGCTCGCTTGCCACGCGGTGGCGATGTACGTCTCCGCATCCGCACGCGTTCGCACGCCGCGGTCACCGATGAAACGTACGAACGATGGCTGGTTCAGCAGTTCGAGGACGAAGCCGGCGTCACCGACTTCGATCCGGCGAAGGGACAGCCGCGGAGTGTGCAGTTCGCTCACGGGATATTGGGCTCTTCTGTCGCTCGCGTATCGTTTCAGCGCCAACTGTCGTCTTCCGTTTGCGCTTCCGGCCACCCTGTCGCAAGCAGGCAGCCGCAACGGGGACCCGAGTCGGCCGTCTCGCGACCCGGGGAACCGAGCCAATAAGCTAGCGAACGGTTCGGCATCCGATCGACGGCCCGTACCCGGAAAACCGACGAGGGCCCGCGCTTCGATCGCAGGAGCCAACTCGTCGAAACGGCTGCCTCGACGAGATCGGTTTTTCGCAACATCCTTCAGTGATCTGGAGCCTGGGCTGGCAGCAGTCCCACTGGATGCCATGTCTTGCCCCCGGCAGCGTGGTATTCGTACGTTCTCGTTCCTTGCACCGCCGACGTCCCCATAACAGACAGGCTGATGCGCCTCGCTCCCTTCGCTGTCTTCGGTTTCGGATTCTTCGTCGGGATTCCTGGACTCGCACAGAATCCCGCGCTCACGATGCCAGACTCGACGGATCCGATCGTCAAATTGGTGAAGCGACTCGAACTGGAAAAGTACAAGGCGACGATCAAGGGCCTGACTCAGTTCGGCGACCGGCGGCAGGGGACCGAACGCAATCGCAGGGCCGTCGACTGGATCGAAACGCAGCTGAAGAGCTACGGCTGTTCCGATGTCTCCCGCATCAGGTACGAATATCATCCGCCCGCCCGGCCAACGACTCCACCGCCGGCCCGGCCCGCAACAGCTAACACCATGGGCGCGGGAGGCAGCCGCTTGCGCGGTATCCGCGGCCGGACAGGGGTTAACACCGATTCGCTGGCGCAACCCGACCCGGTGCTGCGCGCCCTCAACTCGGAGCCGACCACGCCCGGCCCGCGCGAGGAAGTGTACTGCACGAAGATCGGCAGCACGCGTCCGGACGAGATGTACATCGTCAGCGGTCACATGGATGGCCATGGATGGGGTGAGGCGGCGAACGACGACGGGTCCGGCACGGCGATCGTGATGGAGCTGGCGAGGATCCTCAACATGCCGGATGTGAAGACCGAGCGCTCCATCCGTTTCGCGCTCTGGAACAACGAGGAGACGGGACTCAACGGCGCGCGCGCATATGTGGAACAGCGGTATCCGTTGCAGGGGCAGGAAAACCCTGTCGGATCCGGGAAGTATCCGGAGCCCAAGTGGCTCGGCATGATCCAGCACGACATGATGATGTTCGACCACGGAATGCCGCGGGCCGACGGTACGGTAAGCCCCGAACAGCGTCCCGAGGCCGACGTGAATATCGAGTTCCAGTCGACGGCGAAGTACGCCGCGGAGGCGCAGAAACTGGCGTGGTTCCTCGCAACGGCGAACGACCGCTACGCCACCGACTATCCTGCCGCCGTCGGGCAGCACATGACCAACACCGACAGCACGCCATTCATGGACCTGGTGGCGGCGATCAGCCTGCGCGAGAACGAGCGCGGGCGCGAGATTGGAGCTGGGTGGGATCCGCACTGGCATCAACCCACGGACCGGTACCAGACGTTTGGCGACAAGGATTTCCGGCTGGGACTGAATGCCGCGCAGACGACGCTGAGCGCATTGGCGATGCTGACGGGGATGACGCTGCGGTAGCGACGGCAGTCTTGCCCTGACCACCCCGTCCACGAAACGACAGGTCACACCGGGCAGGATGTCGGCTCTCTTGCCAACAAACGGCAGCCAGGGGCGGTACGCGCACTGGCGCGACCTGGAGCCGGCCACGTCGGTGGACCTTCATGATGAGCGTGCGCACTGGTGCCGGCCGCCGGCGGGTGGCTCCTATGGGGAGAGCGGCTGGCCGCTGGCCTCTCCCTTGGCGACGATCGCCGCCGCGGCCAGATCGCCAGTCACGTTCAGCACCGTCGCGCACGTGTCCGGGATCGCATCCACCGCGATCAGTATTCCGATCCCTTCCGGTGGAAGCCCCACCGCCTGAAACAGCGGTGTCAGCAGGATAAACGCTCCCCGCGGCACTCCAGGCGCCGCAAAGCCGAGGAAGACGGCGGCTGCTCCGATCGTCGCCAGTTCGCGCATACCCAACGGAACACCGTAAAACCAGCCGACGAACAGCGCTCCCGCCGTCCACGACACCGGTGCCGCCAGTTTGAACACCGAGACGGCCAGCGGCAGCACGAACCCGATGACGCGCGGCGGCAACCCCATACCCTCCTCCGTGGCCCGGATCATCGCGGGCAGCGTAGCGATCGACGAACTGGCGCTGAAACCGATCAGCTGTGACGGGAGCGCGGCCCGGGCAAAGCGACCGACGGGCACGTCGGCCATCATCGCGACCACCGGGAATTGCAGGGCCGATGCCGCGAGCGATGCGATCATGTAGCCGATCATGTAGACGCCGATGGCCCCGGCCAGCTCGCCTCCAGCCCGCGCCGCCAGCGGCAACACGAGGGCGAACACCCCGACAGGAGCGGCGAGAATGACCCAGCGCACCAGTGTCAGCATCGCATCGCCCAGCGCCTGGAAGAACCCGACCAGTGTGACACGCGCAGCCGACGATCCCCGGGCGATCGCGAGTGCGAGGAATACTGTGAACAGGATTAGCGGAACCATCTGCCCGGTCGCCGCCGCTGCCACCGGATTGGATGGAATCAGCGACGTCAGCCACGCTGCGAACGTGCGTGAGTGCTCCGCCGACAGCTCACTCGCGGCTTCGATCGCGCCCGGCGGGAGCGCCGGGCGCGTGGCTGACGAAGACGCAAGCCACGTCGCCGCCTTCGCCATGATCGGCACCATCACGATCGTCGTCCCCGCCAGTAGCAACAGGAAGACGACCAGAGCACGCCCGCCCAGTCGGCCGATGGTCCGCAGGTCCGCGGTTGAGGCCACGCCGGTTATCAGGAGCGACACTACTAGCGGAATCACGGTCATCTGGATCGCACTCACCCAGAGAGTGCCGACGGGTGCAATGAGGTCCGCGGCACGGAGCAGCGATGTGCTGCCGGACACGCCGATGGCAATGCCGCCGGCCATGGCTGCGCCCAGAGCAGTCAGGACGCGCGCGCTCTCTCTCATGAGCACGTCCGCCATGACTGCATGCCTTTGCCGCAGTCGAAATCGACTATCGCACCGGCGATGGAGACAGCGACATGGCTGACGTTGCGCCCCTGAACGCTTTCCCTGCGACGGCTGCGCCGGCTCGAGGGCGCGCTCACACGTTGACCAGCATCTTCACCAGATTGGGCATGCCTGCACCCTGCATGACCCGTTGGCGCTGCAGATCCGTGCAGTTGGCGAGCAGTATCTCCTTGATGCGGTCGGGAAGGCCGATGAACTCCTTGCGCTTCGAGAGAAAGGCGGCGATGAGGCCGGAGACGTGCGGCGCCGCCATGCTGGTGCCGCTCATTTCGGTGTAGAGCTGTTCGAAGGTCGCGTTCGGTACTGCCTTGGCGTCGTTTCGCACCGAGAAGATGCGCTCGCCGGGTGCCACACAGTCCGGCTTCATTCGGCCGTCGGCGGTCGGCCCCCGAGACGAGAAGAACGAGGTGCCATAGGTATGCGGTCGCTCCTTGTGCACCGATCCCACGACAATGGCGTCGTCGAGGTTCGCGGGGTCACCTAACGACATCGGCATGTTGGCCTGTATCGAGTCGCCGTTGGCAGCACTCAACGACGCGAAGCCTTCGTTGCCGGCCGCGAGCACCACTACCACGCCCTGACGCCAGAGTCGGCGCAGTTCCACGCAGAGCGGCGTGTACCCGCAGTTGAACGCCTCGACGTCGAACTCTCCGCCCAGACTCAGATTCACACCGTGGATCACGATGCGTCCGGCCCGCTCGTTGGTCTCGTAGATATGGTCGATCGCCTTGATGATCCACGAGTCCTCACCCGATCCGTTGTTGTCCAGCACTTTGTAGATCACGAGCTTGGCCAGGGGCGCCATCCCCGACATCCGGCGCCGCTTCCCGTCCCTGTCGGTGACCTCATGACAGCCGGCGATGATCCCCGCGACGTGGGCGCCATGACCATAGCGATCGTCGGCCTTCCGCCTCTGATCCTCGTCTGCCCGGTCCAGGGGCGTCAGGCCGTGACGTCGCTGCAACGGATCGGTGCAGTCGTACACGGCATCGATCGTCCTGGAGTTCTCGCCGAAGTGCGGGTGCGACCAGTGAATGCCCGAGTCGAGCACGGCCCACGTAATGTCCGCGCCCTCGGCGTGATAGCTATTGTGCGCCGGAAAGGCCTGCGTGGTGTGGATCGATCGGTCCAGGTAGGCCCACTTGGCGCTGTTTTTCCAAATGCGGGCGACGGGAATCTTCGCATCGCCAACAGCTTTCGCCCCCAATCGCTCAGCCTGTTCTCGCGTGAGGTTGAGCGCGACATATCTCTGCAACGGCTCCGGATCCAGCAGCTGCCGCTGTTCTGAGTTCGGGTCCCCGGCGCCAAGTACCTCGTAGATTCTGGCCAGTGCGTCTTCGCGGTTCTTCGACGTGGTCGCGAAGTCTTCCAGCTGCACCAGGATGCGATGGCGCTCGTCGGAACGGGCGTCCGCATACGCTCGAACGACGTCGCGCGCCATCTTGAACTGCGCGACGGGCTGAAAGAGTCCGGTATCCACGGCACCGCGCACAGGCTCGCGAACCTGAGCCAAGCCAAGGTAGCCGGTCGCCGAATGCGGGTGCCGTGGCGAGTCCGGATTGAACGTGACGGCGTTGTCGACCTTCACTTTCCCGGCGTTCGGCGCGTAGTCCCCCTCCAGGTTCTTGTCCAGTGCCACCGGATCTAGCGGATCGCAGACGTTCACCCAGCGCTTGACCTGCGGCGGCACCTTGAGCACGGTCTGCTTCGTCATCTCCCTGATGAAATCCTGAACCTCCCTGATGCCCAGTGGCGATCCCATCGTCACGAACAACTGCACGTCGAGCCCTGCGAACTCCGGCTCCATGAGCACGCAATACGCAATCATCGTCCCCTGACTGTGGGCTACGATGACGAACGGTCCGCCGCCGACGCGCAAGCGCTCGCGAAGCGAGTTCCGCATCCGTTCGCTCTTCGCCTTGTCGACGAAGAGGTCGTTGACGTCGCGGAGAAACATCCGCGTCACGCTCCTTGTCATCCACTGCCGCATCGGCCGCGGCAGGAAGCCAAACACCTTCGCCTCGACTGCAGCCGCCCCGTACCGTTGTGCCTGAATCCGTCGTGCCGCAGCACCATCCGGGCCGCGATGCTTCTCCGCCAGGGATTCGAAGTCGGCGTCCTTCACCAGGTGGTTCTCGCTCAGCAGCGTGGACGCCAGATCCCGCATCCGTTGAGCCGTCTTCGATTCCGCCGACGCCTTGCCCGACACGTTGAGCAACTCGTCGATGTCCTCATCCAGGAGCTGCATCTCGCGCGCCGCGTCCCACGACTCCCTCATCGCTCTGGGGCTGAACGAACCCGTCGGTGCCGTCCCGTCGTCATCGCCGTAATCACCGCCAGACGCAACGCCGGCCTCTGCAACGGGGTATCGATCACGATCGACCCAATAGGCCAGCCGGCTGCGCTCACCCAGATCGAACTCGAACAATGCCTGGTCCCATTGCGCCTTCAGCACCGAGGCCGGCGGCTTGTTCCCGATACCGTGCACGTACACGATGGTCCGCGCGCCCTCCGCCGCTGCCTCGGGGGCCGCCGGCATCGTTGCCGCTGCCGGCTGCGTCCCCGACGCAACCTTCTTCGCTCGTTTGGTCGCCGCCGCGGGCACGGACTTCCCTCCGGCCGCACTCGCCTTGGACACCCGCTTCCCAACGCGCTTCCCTGCTGACACAGCTGGGCTCTGCACTGCGCGCTTCCGTACCGCCCCCTTCTTCTTGCTGGCCATTGGAGATGACTCCCGATGAACGAGTCTGCACTAGCACCGCTGAAGACCCGATTCTCGCCGTTGCATCCGGTCAGCGCCAGATCTGCCGGACCCACGCCACAGATCAGGAGGATCGATCCGACTCGATGCAGCCTGAACAGTGGAGCGATCCTCCGCACGGCAGGTCATACGCGCAAAATCCTGCCGGGCGAAGTAGGCACTGCTCACTTCACTGCGGGCATCCGCTCGATGGATAGGGCGATGTCGACGGGCGCGCGAGCATGCCACGAAGCGCCGCATCGAGAACCCGCGCGGAGTCGCACCAGCTCGCCGTGCGGGCCAGATCGCTTAGTTCTCGCGGGTCAGCGCGATAATCGTACAGCTCGAACGAACCGTCGCCATTCCGGATGAAATGCAGTCTGCCGTCAAGAATCGCCGCCATGTCTCCACGATCGGACGGTCCGGTGACGGTCGAGTTCTCGGTGCGCTCCGTCTGGGCAACGACGGCACTGGCGTTCTTCGCGACCGAATCGTCCCACATGCGCAGCAGCGACGCGCCCGGGAGACCGTTGCGGTTCGGGATACCAGCCAGGTCGAGCATGGTAACGGCAAGGTCGCGTGTGGTGATCGCGCCGTCGATGCGCAGGCCCTCCGGTACGCGCGCCGGATATCGCACGATCAGCGGTACGTGGAGAAGCGGCAGGTACAGACTGTTGCCGTGGTTGTGAAGGTCGTGTTCGCCGAACTGCTCCCCATGATCTGATGTAATTACCACGATCGTACGATCCAGCACCTTGCGGCGACGAAGCTCGGCGAACAGCGCACCGAGGGCGTTGTCCATATACGCGATGCCCCCGTCGTAGCGAGCCTGCTTGTCCGGCCGCTGGCTGAACTGGCGACGCCATGGGAAGGGCGGTTCGTACGGATCGTGGGCATCGAACAGATTCACGAAGGCGAAGAACGGCCGGGTACCCAGCGATTCGTGCCAGCGGAGAAACTCGGGAATCACTTCCTCCGACAGTCGTCGATCCGAGCGCGCTTCCCTCGGCACCGTCAGATCGAACTTGCCGAGCGTCCGCCATGCCTGCTCGAACGACCGGGACCAGATCAAACCGTCGATCAGCGGGGTCTGGCCGATCGTGGTGCTCCAGAACACCTGCGACAGGGAAAAGTCTTCGTCGCAGTAGACATCGAATCCACGTCCAAGCCCCGACTCGTGAGCCGTGTAGTACGGATTCGCGACGAATCCGCCCGTGGCGTATCCGGCGTCGCGGAACGACTCGGCCACGGTGGGGAAAGCGCGGTCGAGCGGGCGCCGCCAGCTGACGGAAAGTGCTTCCGGGAGCTGGCCGGTGAACATCGACGCGTGTGACGGAAGCGTCCAGGGTG
Organism: Gemmatimonadaceae bacterium; assembly: GCA_019186945.1. Classification (GTDB taxonomy): domain Bacteria; phylum Gemmatimonadota; class Gemmatimonadetes; order Gemmatimonadales; family Gemmatimonadaceae; genus JABAQJ01. The sequence goes on along the minus strand of JABAQJ010000006.1, from coordinate 308,255 downwards.
CCGGCACCATCGCGTCGTTGAAAACCACAGACGACTGCGCCAGGGTGTCGATCGAAGGCGTGGTCGCTCGCCCATATCCGTACAGGCTCATGCTGGCGGCCCGCACCGTGTCGAGGATGATGAGAAGGACGTTAGGCGCGTTTTCCGCAGGCGCCGGACGAGCCGGTAACCTCGCGCGCACGACCGATGCGCCGGCACCGCCGATGATGGTAACGGCAATCAGCACGAGCGCCGCTGTGTAGAGTCGCTTTCGCCACTCCAAGGGATCGGCACGAATCATCGCCCCAAAACGCCAGGCCGCGCCGGCGGCAATCAACAGGATAGCCGCCCAGTGCAAGCCTCTGGCGAGCAATCCGACACCGAAGAACGCGAGAAAGCCCAAGGTCGTCACAGCCAACCGCCACGTCGCCGCGCGCCAGCGCAGCAGCGCCAACAGCGAGAGCACCAACGCCGGTACCGCCATGATCAGGAGGTAGCCAAGCGGCGACATCCAGACGAGGTTGCGCCCCTGCCAGACGAACTGGTGCAGCAGGTGCTGCCGGACTGCGGCGGTCGTCGCGTGAACGAGTCCCGCACCGACACCGAGGCTCACCGACAGCCACAACACATCCGATGGCGCCAGTCGACTGTCGCCGGCATTCGTCGCGGTCCGTGGCTCGATCTCGCTCATGCCGTGATGGCTGCATGGTGGCAAACTGGCATGCGTGGATCTTAAGAACCGGCGAACGTGACGTCGACCCGCTGCGAGAGTCCGTGCGGGCCCGGCGGTGGCGCGCATGAAACTCCCCGGAAACGGAAGGCGAATCCCGGGGCAGTGCGGTCAACACCCGCCTAACCATTTGCCGCGGGCTGCATCGCGTTCCGCCTCGATGACGCTTCGACGGTCCATGGCTCCGGACCTGACTGCTCGACGCAGCGGGAACACGTCGCCAGATTTCAAGCCCCCATCGCCATCCGTCCGGTCGCAACCTCGAGACTCATGCGCCTCCTTCGTCACGTTCCTCTCGTCGCCGTCGCCATCTGCGCGCACGGAAATGCTGCGATCGCGCAGGCGCCGGACCTGGTTGTCACGAACGCGCGTATCTATACCGTCGATGCCAATCGTCCGGTGGTCGAGGCCATGGCCATCCGCGCCGGGCGGATCGTCGCCACCGGTCCGCGCACGCTGATCGAGCCGATGAAGGGCCCCGAGACGCGAGTCCTGGACGCACACGGGCGCACGATCATTCCCGGCATGGTGGATGCGCATGCTCACCTCGCCACACTGGGCAGGGCCCTGCGAACCGTCGACCTGGTGGGAACGACATCGTATGCGCAGATCGTCGATCGAGTTTCCGCGCGGGCCCGCGAAGTCCCGGCCGGCACGTGGATCGTGGGACGCGGATGGGACCAGAACGACTGGGCAGACACCCGTTTCCCGACGCACGATGCATTGAGTCGAGCCCTGCCGGGGCATCCCGTAGTGCTCGAGCGCGTCGACGGTCACGCCATCCTCGCGAACGCCGCGGCCATGTCTGCCGCCGGCGTCACAGCCGCAACGCGTGATCCCGCCGGTGGGCGTCTGGAGCGATCCGCGGATGGACGTCCCACGGGGGTGTTCGTCGACAACGCCTCGGTGCTCGTGGAGCGCGTGATCCCGCCTCCGTCACGCGAGGAAGTCCGGAACGGTATCCTGGCCGCGATCAAGGAAGCAAACCGGTGGGGGCTGACGGGCATCCACGACGCAGGCGTGCCTCGCGACATCATCGACGTTTTCGAAGAACTCGCGCGCGAAGGGAAGTACGACCTGCGGAACTACGTCATGGTATCCGGAGACGACAGCACGATCTCCCATTACCTTCAGCGAGGCCCGCAGAACGGCCTCTACGACGGTCGGCTCTGGATTCGCTCGATCAAGCTCTCCGCGGACGGAGCGTTAGGCAGCCGAGGGGCCGCGCTGTTGGAGCCGTACAGCGATGACGCCACGAACAGCGGGCTGGCGACGCTTCCCGCCGGACGTGTCCATGACGTCGCCGTCAAGGCACTCGGGCGCGGTTTCCAGGTCAACGTGCACGCCATCGGCGATCGCGCCAACCGCACCGTGCTCGATGAGTTCGAACAGGCGCTGAAAGAGGTCCCGACGGTCGAGCATCGGTTCCGCATCGAACATGCGCAGATCGTTCACCCGGACGACCTGCCACGTTTCGCCGAACTTGGCGTGATCCCATCGATGCAGGCCAGCCACCAGACGAGCGACATGTACTGGGCCGCGAACCGGATCGGGCCGGCGCGACTGCTCGGCGCGTATGCCTGGCGAACGCTCCTCAATACGGGCGTGGTAATCCCGAATGGGTCGGACTTTCCCGTCGAGCAAGTGAACCCGTTGATCTCCTTCCATGCGTCGGTTTCGCGACAGGATGCTCGTAACTGGCCGACTGGCGGCTGGTATCCGGAGCAACGAATGACGCGCGAGGAAGCGCTCAAGTCGATGACGTTGTGGGCGGCTTATGCGGCATTCATGGATAAGGAGACCGGTTCGCTCGAGCCGGGGAAGTACGCCGACTTCGTTCTGCTGGATCGGGATATCATGCAGGTGCCGCCGGAACTGATCCTCGCGACGCAAGTCCTGTCCACCTACGTCGGTGGACGCCCTGTCTTCCAGCGGCCGACCACACCCTGATGCCGCTCCGCACGATACGGCTCTCGATGATCGCCGGCATTCTGGCCTTCGGTGCAGCTACCTGGCTGCTCCGGCGAAACGGCGGGACGCCGATCGCATCCGTCGGCCCTGAGTTGCTGCTGACTATCGGCAAGTTCGTTTGGGGGGCCGCGGTCCTCGGTTGTTTCGTGCTCTTCGTCCGCCTGCGGCAGGTCAGGACGGAATCGCAGTACCGATCCCTGAGCATCGTCGGCTGGGCGCTGTGCGAGGCAACCGCGATCTACGGCGGCGTCTTCTATCTTCTCACCGGGAGTGCCTACTGGTACCAGATGGGCGTAGCCTTCATGGTCCTGTCCTTCTTCGCGTTCATGGGAGAACCGCCACTCCGGCGCACACCGCGATCCTGATTCTGTCCGACCGACCGCCTGTGCGATCCGCGCACAGCTGTCGCTCCATGCCTGACGTCAGATGCTCAACGAAACACAGGTCACGTTCCTGAAGTCCTTGCTCGACTGTCCCGGACCGTCCGGGTTCGAATCCGCACCGGCTCGGCTCTGGCGGGCGGAAGCGGCCACGTTCGCTGCCGTGGAGGGCGACGTAATCGGCAACTCGATTGCAACCGTCAATCCGGGCGGCTCGCCGACGATTCTCCTCGCCGGCCACATCGACGAGATCGGAGTGATCGTCACTTACATCGACGATCATGGCTTCCTCTTCCTCGCACCGATCGGAGGGTGGGACTCGCAAGTCTTGATCGGCCAGCGATTGCGTATTCTCGGCCGTGACGGCGATGTGCATGGAGTCATCGGGAAGAAACCGATTCACCTGATGAAGCCTGACGAGCGCGAGAAAGTGTCGAAGCTGGCGGACATCTGGGTCGATATCGGCGCGACATCGAGAGAGGATGCCTTGAAGCTCGTCTCGGTCGGCGATGCCGCGGTCATCGACGCGCCGGTCCGCGTCCTTCCGAACCGCCGTATCGTTTCGCGCGCGATCGACAATCGGATCGGCGCCTTCGTGGTGCTCGACGCCCTACGCCGCTACGCGGCGCGACCGGGAACGGCGCGGGTCGTGGCGGTCGCCACCACGCAGGAGGAGATCGGCTTTCATGGCGGTGGAGCCCTCGTCGGCGCTCAGCGCGTCGCGCCAACCATGGCGATCGCCGTCGACGTCACGTTCGCCACTGACCACCCATCCATCGAGAAAAAGGAAGTCGGCGAGCATGCGATCGGTGGCGGACCGGTACTCACACGTGGGTCGGTCGTTTCTCCGGTGGTGTTCACCGTCCTCCGGGACGCGGCCGCACGACTCGACATTCCCGTGACGGTTCATGCTGCCGGCAGGGGCACGTCAACGGACGCCGACTTCCTTCATCTCGCGCGCGAAGGGGTCGCCACCGGCCTGGTGTCGATCCCGAATCGCTACATGCACTCCCCGAACGAGTTGGTGTCGCTGGATGACGTCGACCGTGCCGCGGACCTGATAGCCGAGGCATGCCGTGCCGTCACGTCGGACACGGACTTCACTGCCCGCTAGTCAGACGCCCGCCCTGCGAGCAGTTGGGCAATCTTCATCTGGATAGCCGGTTCGCGGTCATTGGCGAAGCCGCGCAGCGCAGCGATGGCCTCCTGCGTGCCCGCGTCTGCGAGCGCCTGCATCGCATGCAGCCGCATACCGGCCGGCTTGCGCTTCAGCAGGCTCCCCGGCTCTGCCGCGCGTCTCAGGCGTTCGACCGCACTCGGCGTCGGAATGCTGCCTAACGCCGACAGCAGCGCTGGCTGCACCTCGGGATCCTGCTCCTTGTCCAGCGCCTCGATGAGCGAAGGAACCGAGCGAGGGTTCCGGATCGCCAGCAGTCCCAGCGCGGCCTGGAGTCGCACGTCTGCGGACGCATCGCCAAGGGCATGCTGGAGCGCGTGGACCGAGCGCGGTGTCGCCAGCCGTGCCAGGGCCGCCGCTGCCGCACGTCGAACTCGCGCATCGGAGTGTCGCAGTGTGTGCACCAGATCCAGATCGGCTTCGGCCACGCACATCTCGCCCAGCAGTTCCGCCACGTTCCGCACCACGTACCAGCGCGTATCGCCGAGCATGTGGGTCAGCGCCGGTATCGACGACGGACACTGTGCCAGCGCTGCCCGGTAGGCGTGCCGCTCGTGGACAGACCCCGCGCTCACGAGCAGATCCAGCAACACATCGGTTGCCACGTCCCCGTACCGTGACAATACCATGGTCGCGTCATCCGGCGGCTCGCCCTTCCGGCTCAACAGCTGCGCGACCCCTTTCAGCATGGCCGGTTGGTTCAGTCGGCGGATCGCTACCGTCACGGCACGCTTGACGCCGGTGTCCATCTCCGTGGCCTCTCGCGACACGATCCGCTTGTAGAGTTCGAGGACGTCGCTCCATTGCCCGGCTCCCGCGCGAGCCTCCGCCGCCCGTGCCATGTCCTCGAAATGGCGCGCCGCTTCGGCCGAGGTCATGGGCGCATCCAGGCGCTCGAACAGTGCATCGAGCTGGCGGACATCCGGACCGATCGTGAGCGCGGTCGCCATCATGCGCGCGTTCTCATCCCGAACCTCGACCGCCTGCGCGGGCCGCTGCTCCTCCTGCGACCGAAAAGCGGGTACCCCATACGCCAGCGCCTGAGCCACCGGCGTGTACACACGGACCGGCATCCCGCCAGCCGGAGTCTGGCGAGCCGTTCCCGCGCCTAACGGCGGACGCTCGGTCACCTGTGTGGACGACGTGGCTTGTCCGATCGGCGGCGTGGCCCGTCGCACGAATCCCTCGCCAGAGTATTGCACATGAATGGTCCTGAGGCCCATCTCCACGACGCGAGCGTCGAATGCCGCGCCTTCATCGGCCTGAACGGGCGCCAGCGTCAGCGACCGCGCCAGACCAAGAGCCTCCGTTGCGGAGGCACCGGTCTCGAATGCGATCACGCGCACCGAGTGACCCGCCATCCGGAAAGCGAGCTCCGCCAGCCACCGCAGTTCCACAGCGTCGGGTCGTGCCTGAGCCAACTCGGAGACGGCGATGTTCAGTTCCGTGAGCCGAATCTCGTGCGCGCGTGTCAGCGAATGCGCCAGCACATGACGCATGGCCGCCTTCTGGTCCTCCACATCCTCGGGCCGAGTGAGAAGGAGCCAGACCAGGTGCGCGTAGTGTCGGGTAAAGGGCGCTGGATGTTCCATCACGGCGTTGGGGCATTGAACTCGCTATCAGGGACTCCTGAGCACGCCCTGAGGAAACGTCGAACCGCGGCGCCAGGCACCCGAGGACCGTCGGATCGACGAGCCGCTGATTTCGCCCTGCTCCAGGGAACGCCGGAGTCGCCTGCACGGCCCGCTCAACCAGTGCCGCACACGCTGGCGGCCACCGGCACCCACAACCTCGTCGCTGCCGGTCAAACGGCAGCGGGGGAGCGCCCGAACGGCGCCCCCCCGCGAACGACTCGCCAGCTTCAACCCGGGTTCTACATCTTCGACATCGCGAAGTTCGAGATGTGTACATCGAGATTGTGGTTGACGCGAATCCCGTAGATGTCGCCGTTCGCCGTCAGCTTCCCGGGGCCGACTGCGTCCACGCGGTTCATCGACCACACCTCTGTCCCGTTCACCGAGCAGCCTATCTTGTCCTTCGATGCCCACAGAGAAAGCTCGTTCGTCGCTTTCCCGGTTGCGTCCTGCTTCTTCACCGCGGCGTTGTCAGTCCATTCCGCCATGGTGTGCGTCTCATTGCCGCTGCGATGCTTCACCATGTACTTGCCATCGCCGCGCACGATGCAATAGAGGTAGTTCTGATCCGCACCCGAGAGGTTCGCTCCGCCGATGAACAGTCCGTACGCTTCGGCATGCGTCGGCGCCTTCGTCTGCGCGAACGTCGCCTTTACCGCGTAATTCCCCTTGGCCACGTTGGCAGGATTCCAGTAGATCGCGGCCGGGCCGGAGGTCACATGAAAGCCGCCCCCCATGTCCGCGAACTTGGCGTTGCTTATCGACTGGTTCGCACGGTCCGTTCGGCCGGTCCAGCCCTTCACCAGGACGCCTCCGGCGACGTTCTTGTCGGGATCGGCATTCTGAGCGAAGCCGACCATCGGCGCCAGGACCAGCAGCGCTGTCGCGGTGACTACAAGTTTCTTCATCGAATCCTCCACACGTGAGAACCGTTCGTGAAATGGGTGACCACGCAATCAGGATAGCGAGGCAGGGGCCCAAGGTCTAGCTGTGCCCTGGCGGCCTGGTCCGGTACGCCAAGTCTCTTGAAGCCTCGCAGCTCCCTGTGGCCAGCTGCGCCGTTCGTCAGGCCCCATTGTCGCAACCGTCCACACATCGCACACCTGGACTGACCATGCCCATTCCCGTTCCACCGCCCGACCAGACCGGAGTCACCAGTACCACCGATCGACCTTTGTACTGGTGCTCCTACGGCGACACGCGCTCATTGCCGCTGCTCGTGCTTCACGGTGGCCCCGGCGCACACCACGACTACCTTCTGCCTCAGTTTCTGCGGCTTTCGAAGACGCACCGCGCTTTCTTCTACGATCAGCGCGGTGGCGGGCGGTCAAAGAGCGACGACTCGACCGCCGTCACGTGGACCACGCATGTCGCCGACCTGGGACGGGTCGCCACGGAACTTCCGGTACAGCCGCTCACGCTGGTCGGGTACTCCTGGGGCGCTCTGCTCGCTCTCCTCTACTCGCTGGAAGCGCGACGCCGCGACGACCTGCCGGCCCCAACTCGATTGGTGCTTGTGGATCCGGCGCCGATCGCACGCCGCTACCGGGATGCTTTCGAGGAGGAGTTTCAACGACGACAGGCCGCACCGGCTGTCGCCGCCGTGAGGGCGGCACTGCTGGCCTCCGGCCTTCGGGACTCGGACCCGCCGCGGTACCGACAGCGCTTGTTCGAGCTGGGCGTGTCGGGGTATTTCGCGGATCCGGCGCGATCACGTGACCTCACGCCGTTCCGCGTCACCGGCAAGGTCCAGCAGTCGGTTTGGGAGAGTCTGGGGGAGTACGATCTGTCGGCCTCGCTCGCCGACCTGCGCATTCCGTCGCTGGTCGTGCACGGGCGCCGTGACCCCATCCCGTTGGAGTCATCGGAAACCGCGGCGCGTGCCTTGGACGCCCGGTTCCTCGTCCTAGAAGCAAGTGGCCACGTGCCCTACGTGGAACAACCGGATGCTCTGTTCACCACCATCGCCCAGTTTCTTCTCGACACGGCCTGACGAATGGGTTCGCGCATGACACCGGACACCGACACACAAGACACGTTCGTAACGACGATCAACGTTGACAGTCGCACGTACGATGTAACGCTGGCCGTCGAGCACGATGGCATCGAGCACGTCGGACGGCTGTGGTTCACGGATACGGAGTGGGCGGAGGACGAAGGAGTCCGCGATCATGGCGTGTTTCCGGGTCGTTCGCCTAACGACGTCGTGTCGGCCGTGCGTGCGCTGTCGGAATCCGACCTTCGACTGCGGTACCGCCGCGCAGTCGCGGACAGACGGAAGTACTACGGGCTGCGCAAGATCACGGAAGACGTTCTTGGCGATATCCGTCACCTCAACAAGGTCGCGACATCGATGCGCGCCGGACTGCTCCAACTGGATGAAGCCGCCGAGGAGATCGCGCAGACGGAGCGGCGACTGCACGAGATGATCAGTCAGCTGCGACACTTCGCCGGCGTCGCCACCGCATAGCCGGCGTTCCCGCCGATCCCACGCCGGCGGCTATATTGGGCGCGTGGATCCGCGCGCCGCAGCAGCTCTGCTCTCCGAAATGGCCACGCTCCTCGAACTGCGTGGCGAAACGCCATCCCGGGCGCGCACGCTTCGAACAGCGGCCAGGACGGTGCTGGCGCACGCCAACGACGAGTGGGCGGATGTGCTCGCACGACTCGATGACGATGCGGCGACCGTCCTGGGTGAAGTCGACGGGACTGGGGATTCGGACCGCCTTCACCTCCTTCGCGAAACTACACCCGAGGGTCTGCTCGACATGCTGCGTGTGCCCGGCCTCGGGACTCGACGCATCGCGGAGATACACGCCGGACTGGGCATCGAGACGTTGTACGAACTCGATCGGGCGGCCAGCGACGGCCGACTGGAAGCACTCCCTCGTTTCGGCGCCCGCGCCGCGGACCGAATCCGCCGGGGCATCGCTTTCCTGCGCGAATCCGGGGAACCAACTCTATTTCCGCATGCGCGCGCAGAAGCACAGCGCCTGGCTGAAGCGATTCTCCCGGTCTCGGGAGTGCTGCGCGTCGAGGTAGCCGGATCGCTCCGCCGCCGCTGCGAAGTGATTCGCGATATCGACGTCGTCGTGGTTGCCGACAATCCCGAGCAGGTAGCCGCGCGACTCGCTGCGCTCCGCGGCGTACGCGACGTCGTTGCGGGCGACCGGGGCTCCGTCTCGCTGCGTTTCACGGATGGGACGAGCGCGGACGTGTACTGCGTCGATCCTGCGCACTTCGCGGTCGCACTTTGGCGCGCGACCGGGAGCGCCGAGCACTGCGCCGATGCACTGGTGGCGGCGCCGCACGTCACGCTCGTAGGGAACGAGCTGCGCGATGGATCGAACCGGCCGATTTCGCTCACGGACGAAACCGCTGTCTATGCTGCACTCGGCTTGTCCTGCGTGGAGCCGGAATTGCGCGAAGGACGCGGAGAGGTTGCTTCAGCGCGGGACCGCTCACTGCCTCGACTGGTGACGCCGAATGATGTGCGGGGTGTCCTGCACTGCCATTCCTCGTACTCCGATGGAACGAGCACCATCGCCGAGCTGGCAGCGGCGGCGCGCGAACGCGGCTGGGAATACCTTGGCATTACCGATCACTCGCAGTCGTCGTTCTACGCGGGCGGACTGACGACAGAAGCGATTCTGCGCCAGCACGAGGAGATCGATCGCGTGAATGACGACTACAGCGACTTCCGTGTCCTCAAGGGGATCGAGGCCGACATCCTCGCCGACGGACGAGTCGACTACGACGAAGGCATCCTCGATCGGTTCGAGTACGTCGTGGCCTCTGTCCACTCGCGCTACGGAATGAACGAGACACAAATGACGGATCGCGTGCTTCGTGCGCTGGAGGACCGGCACGTGACGATCCTCGGGCACCCGACCGGGCGGTTGCTGCTGACGAGGGAACCCTACGCAATCGATGTTCGTGCCATCGTGGCAGCAGCAGCTAGGGAGGGAGTCGCCGTGGAATTGAACGCGGATCCGCATCGCCTTGACCTCGACTGGCGATGGCTGCGCGAAGCGCGAGACGCCGGCACCGTGATCGAGATCGGTCCCGATGCGCACTCCGTCGACGGTCTGGACAACATGGAGTTCGGCATCGGCATCGCACGAAAGGGGTGGCTGGAAGCGACCAACGTCCTGAACACCCGGAATGCGACAGACGTGCTGTCCTTCGCAAGGCGTCGCCGTACCAGAGGATCGGCCAGAGGCGACCAGTGAGTGGGCGTGGGCGGACTGGCGGTGGTGCGCGTGGCCAGACAGGGGGTAGCCGCGGCGGAGGGCGTCGCGGTTGCAAGGGAGCGCGCCAGCCCTTGTCCCAGCAACGTCCCGGGACGCTGCGAAAGAGGCTGGCAGGATCGGCAGGCACCAAGGGCACAATCCGGGGTGCGGAACGAGCCGGAGGCAAACGCGGGGCCCCCCCCCCGACAAACAAGGTACCGCCCAGAACCCCAAGCACCGTCATCAATCCAAGGCGGCCCAAACCCTCTGAGCGCAACCACAAACAGTTGGGCGGGATTGGTGCATGGGAGTCGCGGCCCCTGGCAAAGTACGCCGCCGAAGTCTTTCGCCGCCTGCACACCCTCTATCCAAACGCATACTGCGAACTCGACTACACATCACCGTGGCAGCTCATCGTCGCTACCGTTCTCTCCGCTCAGTGCACGGACAAGCGCGTGAATCTCGTCACACCGGCGCTTTTCGCAGTCTATCCAACACCGGCTGCACTGGCCGCAGCACAGCAGTCACACGTCGAGGAGATCATAAAGAGCACCGGCTTCTTTCGTAACAAGGCCAAGGCAATCATTGGACTTGCCGGCGCCGTCCATTCGCTCCACCACGGCGAGGTGCCGCCCCGCATGGCCGACCTCATCACCCTCCCCGGTGTTGGGCGCAAAACCGCCAACGTCATACTCGGCAATGCGTTCGCCATCAACGACGGCGTTGTGGTCGATACCCACGTTGCACGACTCAGCCATCGCATTGGCCTGACGTTCCAGAAGGATCCCTTGCGGATCGAACAGGATCTGATGGTTCTGTTCCCCAGGAAAGACTGGACCATGCTGGCCCACTTGCTCATCTGGCACGGACGGCGCATCTGCGAGGCAAGACGACCTCGCTGTCCTGAGTGTCCGTTGGCCGACATCTGCCCCTCATCGCTGATCGCCTGAACCGCATCCCGCTGACTTCCTCGATATATTCCCTGCGCCCCTTCACCCAACTTCTCTGGTTCCACCCATCGGACCAGTTCCCTTTCGCCAACGTTTCGTAATGAAGACCGCGAGTCTCGAGACCGCCCACGGTACGATCAAACTCGAGTTGTTTGATACCGACGCGCCCAAGACGGTAGAGAACTTCGAGAAACTGGCCAACTCGGGCTTTTACGATGGAACGAGGTTCCATCGTGTCATTCCCGGCTTTGTCGTTCAGGGCGGCGATCCCTACTCCAAAGGTGGCGAGCACGCCAAAGGCCCGGTCGGCACCGGCGGACCCGGACACAGGATCAAATGCGAGACTGCCGGAAACCCGCATAAGCACGATCTCGGGGCGATATCCATGGCGCATGCCGGGAAGGACACGGGCGGTAGCCAGTTCTTCCTTGTGCTCAACCCCGACAACTGCCGGCACCTCGACGGCGTCCACACCGTCTTCGGCAAGATCACCGAAGGACTCGACGTGCTGCCGAAGATCAAGCAGAATGACGTTATGACGTCCGCGCGCGTCAGCTAACTCGCAATCACCGGAGCACCTCCATGTCGCAGCATCACGGCACGGACAAGAAGGCCGCCATGACGGGCTTCGTGGTGACCGCCGTCCTGCTCTTCCTGATGGCGTTCACCATAGTCAAGCTCACCAACGCGAAATACGCTGGGGCTTCGAGCGAACACACGGAAGCCACCAAGTAGCCAGGACGTACCGCCAGGCCGAAACGACGTGGGGCGACATGGCCTATGTCGCCCCACGTCATCGTACAGCACCCGCCGAGCGCTGAACCAGCAACCCGGAACATCAGTGTCTGGGCCTGCCGGGCCACTCAGCTCCGGCGCAGGCGGATCGCTCCCGAACCCGCGTCGATCGAGATGCGGCCTTGGCCATCCCCGATCCGCGCGCGCACGAAGTCGTTCGCTTTCCGCAACAGCTGCACCGGGAAGTCGAACTCGACGCCGCCACTGGCGGTAGACGCCTCCAGTTCCGCACCTAACGATTCCGGTACATGGATCGTGACGTCTCCGGAACCAGCGTCAATGCTCATGCGGTTCACGTCGGCCTTGAGGTCGAGTCGCACCGATCCGCTGCCGGAATCCAGAGTGATGTCCGGAGCCTGCACCGACCGCAGATCGATCGCTCCGGACCCGGAGTCGATATCGAGCCGGTCCACGAGGACGGCGTCCGCCTGCACGCGTCCCGATCCGGAGTCGATCGTCAGTGAGGGACCCTTCACCCCCGCCAGCGTGACTCCACCCGAACCCGAGTCGAGCGTCAACTCGCCCTCGGCGTCGGAAACGCGCACATCTCCCGAACCCGTGTCCAGCTCCAACCGGCCCCTGGTTCCCGTAGTCGTCACGTCGGCGGCCCACACGTTCACGCGCAGATCGCCGTCCACGTTTTCGAGCGTTGCCTTACCGGCGGCAAGGTTGATCGTCAGGCTACGGCCGGGCGGAAGAGATACCGCGACGTCGGCCGCGGCATCGAGACCGCGCCCGGATGACGCGATCTCGATGCGTCCGTCGCCGAAGCCGAAACGCATCCTCCGTTCGCCGTCATCGCCGAACGTACCGTCCTTGTTGACGTAGAGCCTGGTGCGCTCCCACCGCGAACCGCCATCGCGAAACACGACTCGCTCTGCTGGATAGATCACTCGCAGCGCATCCCGTCCTCGTAAGCGCCCGGACTCAACCGTCAGCTTCGACGCATCCGGGCCGCGCCTCGTGACATTGACGACGATGTCAGCGCCCGCTCCTCCTTGCACTCGGATACTTCCAACCAGGTTGTAGACGGAGAGATCCTGACCGCCGAATGTGTAGCGCTGCGCCACTGCCGAAGCGGCAGGAAGAAGGCTGGCCAATACCAAAGTGCCGCGAAACGCAGCGCGATGAGCAATTCGCATGGTTGGGATCTCGATGGATGGCCCGGCAGCGCCGCGCAGCAGTGTGCGACGCAGCTTCGTGACGCTCCGAGAAGGAGCCGCGTGATCGAGCGTACGGCCGGTCCGGTGCAAGGTTTCGACAGCGCACCGCGTCCCTTCGTTTGAGGCGAGTGCTGCTCTCTCTCCTCTCAGTCGCCTGGCTACCGCATGTGTCGCCATCGGCGGTCAGAGTCGAAGCGGTCTGCCAGACGGACAAACCAGGAAATCGTCCGGCATGTAAGCGTTTCCCCTTGCAACCAGCTCGCGCGGTTGTCTAATTACTGACCGGTAAGTTATCAAAGAATGAGCAAGGACATCTCGCCCCACCCAGGCAGCACTGCCTCGGCAGACACGAACGAACCCGCGCCGAGGTCCGTGGCTCATTCTCCCCGATGGCGCCGGCGGCCGGTCGAACGACCTCGCGAAATCATCGAAGCCGCCTTCCGAGTCTTCGGATCCCGAGGCCTCTCCATGACCCGGCTCGAGGACGTCGCCAGGGAAGCGGGTGTCTCCAAGGGAACCATTTACCTCTACTTCGAAAACAGGGAAGCCCTGTTCCGCGAAGTCATCCGCTCAAAGATCGTCACCCACATCGAAGCCGCGGAGCGAACGGCGCACTCACACGCCGATTCCCCTGGAGTCCTGCGCGACTTCGCTCGGCGGCACTGGGAGTTCGTGACGTCGCCGGTTTTCCAGACTATCTACCAGATCGTCAACTCGGAACTGACGCGCTTCCCCGACCTCTCGCGCTTCTACGGAGAGGAAGTGATCGGCCGAGGCCTCCAGCTGATCGCCACCGTCCTGCAGCGCGGGATGGACAAGGGCGAACTGCGACGGACCGACCCCGTCAGCGCGGGCCGCATCTTCGCCGCCATTTTCATTTCGCACGCTGTCTGGTTCACGCGCCGCGAGCAGTTCCGCACGTTTTCGACACAATCCTCGGACTCCGTGCGCGATTCGCTGGTTGACTTCTTTCTTCAGGCTCTTGCGCTCCCGAGCGCTGCCTCGAACCCTGGCACGGTGGCCACTCGTTGATGTCTCGCCCACTCGCTCGCGCAGCGGCCGGCACGGCGCTGCTTCTGATCCCTGTCGTCGCCGGGGCCCAGACGGTCCGGCGCCTTTCGTTAGGCGACGCCGTTCGGCGCGCAGTCACCCAGGGAACGGCGGCGCAGGTGGCGCGTACCCGCGTCCAGCAGGCTGACGCGCGTGTCCGCCAGCAGCGCAGCGCCCTCCTGCCATCGATCGCCGCCGCCGCGCTCCGATCCGGGCGCCAGTTCAACACCGCCACGTTAGGCTTCGAGTTCCGCGGCCCCGACGGCAAACCGTTCTTCGATCCGCGTGGCATGGTCATGGGACCGGTCAATACGGTGGATATTCGAGCCCGCGCCTCCCTGAACATCTTCGACCCTGGTGCCTGGCAGCGGATCCGGGCAGTGGCATCGACGGCGCACGTCGCGGAGATCGATCTCGACGTGGTCGCCGAGGAGGCTGCGGCGGCTGCTGCGCTCGCCTACGTCGGAGCCGCCAGAGGCGATGCCCAGGTCGGGGCTCGATCCTCCGACTCGACGCTGGCCGCCGAACTTGTCCGGATTGCACAAGATCAGCTGGCGGCCGGCACCGGCATCGCTCTCGACGTCACACGTGCCAGAGCGCAGCTTGCGGCGGTCCGGGCTCAGCTGATCGCCGCCCGCAGCGAACGCGACCGCGCCCATCTGGACCTGCAGCGCGCGCTCTCCCTGCCCGCCGATTCCTCGATAGATCTGACGGATTCGCTGTCGGCGCTGGCTGCTGGTGAACCGCGAGCGGAAGAAGCAACCAGCGCCAGACGTCCGGAGTTGCTCAGCCTCGCCGCGCAGCGGATCGCTGCCGACGAACAGATCCGCGCCACGCGCCTGGAGCGCCTCCCGGTCCTGTCGGCGTTCGGCGACCACGGTCCGATCCAGGGAGCCGGCGGTGCCTTCTTGCCGACGTACTCGTTTGGCATCCAGCTCGCCGTTCCGATCTTCGACGGCTTCCGACGCGAAGGACGCCTCGACGAACAGTCCGCGCAGCGACGGGAACTGGATCTGCGAACCCATGACGCCGAACGACAGATAGACTTCGACGTCCGTACCGCGCTCCTTGACGTCGACACGGCACGCGAGCAGGGAGACGCGGCGCGCGAACGCCTGGCCCTCGCCGAGCAAGAGGTGTCGCAGGCGCGCGACCGATTCCGTGCCGGCGTGGTCGGCAACGCCGAGGTCATCACCGCCAGCCTGTCCCTCAGCCAGGCACGAACGCAGCTCGTGGACGCCCTCGCCGCGCAACTGACCGCACGCATCGAACTCGCACGAGCCCGGGGTAACGCTCGCGACGTGAAGTGACGACGACTCGACCGCTTCAGCCCGCATGCGTCCGGCTTTCCGAACCTCAAGAACAGGATCCTTCATGGCTTCGTCCGCTCCATCTACTCCGCTCCCTTCGTCGACGCCCGCGGCAGCGCCGACCGATCGGCGGTCGCGCCGACCCATCCTGCTCGCCGTTGTAGCCGTTGCCGTCGTCGTCGCGAGCGCCTACGCGTACCGGACGTGGAGTTACGGACAGCGCCATGCCTCCACCGACAACGCGCAGATCGACGGGCACATCATGCCAATCCTGTCGCGCGTGGGCGGGTACGTGAAGCTGGCGGGGCCTGACGACAACGCCAGGGTTCGGGCCGGGGATACGCTTGTGGTGATCGAGGACTCCGAGTATCGCGCCCGGCTGGCCTCCGCAGAAGCCGACTTCGAGGCCGCGCGCGTTGTTGCTGGCGGACGAGGTCTGGCCGGCCAGTCGCAGGCGCAGATCGAGTCCGCGACCAGCCAGCGGGCGGTGCTCGAGTCGCAGATTGCCGCCGCCCGAGCGACCTACGAGAAGGCGAAGGCGGACTTGGCACGGCTCGCGGAACTGGCGGACAAGCACGTGGTCTCGCGCCAACAGCTGGATGCGGCACAGTGGGCCGTGACCAACAGCGCCGCGGTTCTCGAGGGGGCCGAGCGACAGACGGCCGGTGCGACCGCCGGGATCGCCGGCGCGCAGGCGGGCGAGCGGCTTGCACAGGCCAGACTCCGCGCCGCCGGCGCGGCACTGGACAACGCCCGGCTGCAGCTCTCGTACACGACCATCGTCGCCCCACGGGCCGGTATCGTCGCCCGCCGCCAGATCGAACCCGGCCAGCTCGTCCAGCCCGGCCAGCCTCTGCTGACCATCGTCGATGACCGTGACATCTGGGTCACCGCCAACTTCAAGGAGACCCAACTCTCCAGGATCCGCGTCGGCCAGAGCGTCGACCTGGACATCGACGCCTATGAGGGATGCGTCGCCAGAGGCACCGTCGAAAGCCTGAGCGCAGCTACCGGAGCCCGATTCGCACTTCTGCCACCGGACAACGCGACCGGCAACTTTACAAAGGTCGTGCAACGCGTTCCCGTCCGCATTCGCATCACGGAAGCCTGCGGAGTCGAGCGCCCGTTGCGCCCCGGCATGAGCCTCGTCGCCCACGTCGTAACCTCGTGAGCGACCCGCGCTACGCCCACAAGTACGCGATAGCCATCGCGGTTACGCTGGCGACGGTCCTCGAAATCATCGATACGTCGATCGTCAACGTCGCCATCCCGCACATGATGGGAAACCTGGGTGCCACGATCGACGAGATCACCTGGGTATCCGTCGGCTACATCATCGCCAACGTCATCGTCATCCCGATGTCCAGTTGGCTGTCCGCGTTTTTCGGGCGCAAACGGTACCTGTCGGCCTCGATCGCGCTATTCGTCGTCGCTTCGTTCTTCTGTGGGACGGCTGACTCGTTAGGTTCGCTGGTCTTCTGGCGCGTCGTCCAGGGCACTGGCGGCGGCGCCCTCCTCTCCACGTCCCAGGCCACGCTGTTCGAGGCTTTTCCCCCGGACGAAGTCGCCATCGGCCAGGCCATGTTCGGGATCGGCGTCATGGCCGGCCCGACGTTCGGGCCCACGCTGGGCGGATGGATTACCGACAACTACAACTGGCCCTGGATCTTCTTCATCAACGTCCCTATCGGCATCGTCGCATTCCTCATGGTCGTGACCTACGTGCGCGATTCCGTGCACCAGGTCAGGGCGAAGACGGTCGATTTCCTCGGAATCGCGCTGCTGGCCGTCGCCATCGGCTCCCTGCAGTGGATGCTCGAACGCGGCGAACGCTTCGACTGGTTCGATTCGCGCTTTGTCACCGGATTGTTCGCCACTTTCGTCCTCTCCACCGTGCTCCTGATCTGGCGCGAACTCACCATAGACGAACCGATCATCGACTTCCGTGTGCTCCGCAGTCGCCAACTGACCACCGCAGTCATTTTCGCCGGAATGCTCGGACTATCGGTTTTCGGTGGCGTCTTCGTCCTGCCGATATTTCTCCAATCGCTGCACGGACTCTCTGCGCAACAGACGGGCATGGCGCTTCTGCCCGGCGCTGTCGCATCCGCGCTAGTGATGGCTGCGACCGGTCGATTTCGGGGAAAGTTCGACGCGCGGCCGTCGATCGTCGTCGGATCCTTTCTCTTCCTCTACTCGCAGATCCTGCTGTCGCGCATGACGCTCCAGAGCGGCGCCGAGGAAACCTTCCTTCCGCTGATCTATCGCGGTCTGGGCCTGGGCCTGATCTTCGTTCCGCTAACTGCCGCTGCCATGGCGGATACATCGTTTCGGGACCTTCCCCAGGCGACAGCCCTCTACAACCTCATGCGCCAGCTCGGCGGATCGTTAGGAATTGCGATCATGGCGACGCTCCTCGGTCGGTTCACCGAGGGCAATAGGGCGATTCTTACCGAGCACATGGGCGCCATCGACATTGCCACCCGCGCCCGCGTCGATATTCTCGCCCAGGGTCTCGCCGCTCGCGGCGTGAACCTCCTCGTCGCGAAACAGCAGGCGCTCGCCATTCTCGATCGACAAGTTGCAGCCCAATCCAGCGTGATTGCCTTCGCTCGTATTTACCTGCTCAACGGCATCCTCCTCGTCTGCTCGCTTCCGCTGCTCCTCTTCTGGAGAACCGGGAAGGGGAGAACCACCGGGCCGGCAACCGACCACTGATGATGACAGACGGGACACCGTTGTGCGTAGACCTCGACGGGACGCTGATCGCCGGCGACACGTTGGTGCTCTCGCTCCGCCAGATCGCGACGCGAATGCCGTTGAAGCTCGCCGCCGTCGCGCTGGCCCTGTTCCGCGGCCGAGCCGCGTTCAAGCGCACGGTCTCCGACGCCGCAATCCCCGACCCGCAAGCCATGCCATGGCGGAATGAAGTGGTTGCCTTCGTTCGAGCCGAACACGCCAGCGGCAGGCGGGTCATTCTGGCCACCGCGGCCGACCGTCGCATCGCCGACGCCGTCGCTTCCTTCCTGGCCTGCTTCAGCGACGTGATTGCCTCTGACGGCATCACGAACGCCAAGGGAGAGGCCAAGATCCGGGCAATCCGACAGCTCCTCGGCGACCGCGCGCCGTTCGACTACATCGGCGACTCCCGTGCCGACCTTCCCATCTTCGCCACCGCGAGAATCGCGTATCTTGTTGCACCAGACCGCGCGCTTCACCACCAGGTGGCGGATGTGAGCACGATCGGTCGCATTTTCGACCACACATGAGCGCCGCGCGTCACGATCGCTCGCGTGACGCTCAAGCCGACGAGAGAACACTCCATGACAGCTCCTTCCGTGTCGCCGTCCTCCATTCCGTCGCGAGACGCTGCCCTCGCGCTCATGCAGGAGTACACACAGAGCGATTCGCTCCGGAAACACATGCTCGGAGTCGAAGGCATCATGCGCGCCTACGCGGAGAAGTTCGGCGAAGACGTGGAGCGGTGGGGCATTTGCGGATTGATCCACGACTTCGATTACGAACGCTGGCCTAACGCGGAGCACGCACCCGACCGCGAACACCCCGCCGAGGGCGTCCGGATCCTGCGCCAACTTGGCTATCCGGAAGACATTCTCCAGGCCATCCTTGGCCACGCCACGTATTGCCAGGTGATCCGCGAGTCGCTCATGGCCCGGACGCTGTTCGCCGTCGACGAACTCAGTGGTCTGGTAACTGCGACCGCGCTGGTCCGTCCGACCCGCAGCGTTCTGGAAGTGGACGCACGCTCCGTTCGCAAGAAGATGAAGGACAAGGCCTTCGCACGCGGCGTCAGCCGCGAGGACGTGCTCCTCGGCGCGAGCGAACTGGGAGTCGATCTCGATGAGCACATACAGTTCGTGGTCGAGGCCATGAAAGCGCGCGCCGAGCTTCTCGGCCTGGGCGGCACCACCTGAGATGTTTCAACACTGCCCGCGGCGGACGCGTTACATGAGTGCCCTCAGCCCCCTGACGCGTGAGTACAGCAGTAGCGCCCCTGCCAGTCGCGGGCGACCATCGAGATGTGCGCCGTTTCCCTCGACGCATGTCTGTTGATCGACCAGAACGCGAACGCGAGCACAGACTGGTCGTCGCAGCCCAGGCTGGCGACGCCGACGCCTTCGCGGAACTCGTGCGCATGCACCAGCGTCGCGCATATGCAGTCGCGCGTTCGATCGTGCTGACCCACGAGGATGCGGAGGATGCGGTTCAGGAGGGCTTCCTGCACGCCTTCCGAGCGCTGGATCGATTCCTGCCAGATCAGGCATTCGCGGCGTGGCTTCACCGGATCGTTGCAAACGCTGCGCTGGACATCACTCGGCGGAAGAAGGTCCGGGATGCGGACACCCTGGCGGAGACGATCGCTTCGCCCTTCAGGGATCCGGCCGAATCGGACGAACTCCGCCGCAGGCTCTCCGGAGCGCTGGAAACGCTTGGTGAACGACAGCGGGCCGTGATCGTCTTGCACGATGTGGAAGGGTTCAAGCATTCGGAGATCGGGAAGATACTGGGGATTCCAGAGGGGACCGCTCGATCCGACCTTCATCACGCACGAGCGCGCCTGCGTCTCGTGTTGAGCAGTCTACGGAGTCAGCTATGAGACTCATTCGGGGAGACGGTCGCGACTTCAGCGACGACGAGGTCCGCGCGACACTGCAGGCGCACTACGCGCCACCCACGGACGAGGGCTACTGGGCTGCCCTCGAACGGAGGGTCATGGCACGAGTACTTTCGGAGGGAGCCACCACGCGGGAGTGGTGGTCGTACTTTCGTGGCTGGGTGCGGATCGGCATCGCTGCCGGGATCGCCGCGGCCACGATTGCGGGCGTCGCGGCATGGCGCACGCGCGAGGCGCGCGATCGCGTTGCCTATGAAGAGCTGCTCGGTTCGCCGTCGACGCTTCCGATCCTGACGGAAACAATGGGGAACGACACCACTGGAGCGAAACGCGAGGCGACGCTCCGATACCTGCTTTCCCAGTAAAGCGAGACGACGATGACTCGGTCCAAGCAGCAGGCCCTGATGTTCCTGCTCGGCGCTTTGCTCGTGGGCGGCGCACTCGGCTTCACGGCCGATCGGATGATGATTCAGGATCGAATCTGTTCGACCGCCGCCGGTAAGACGGACGCGCGTAAACGGTTTGCCGAACGATTGAGCCTGACGGCTGATCAGGAGCGGAAGGTCGATGCTCTCCTTGACGAACGGAACCGCCAGTACGACTCGGTGATGGCCACGATCCAGGGCCGGGTCGACTCGATCAAGATGCACTCACGCGCCCAGATCCGACTGCTGCTCAACAGCGACCAATCTCGAGCCTTCGACGAATTCATCGCCGAAATGAGCGATTCAACAAAGAACCGCGACGAAGACTGACGAAGCGCGGGTGTGAGTCTGCTGAGGGGCCGCACGGAGCGGCCCTTCGTTTTTCCCGTTGGCCGCTGGCGGGTCGATCCCGCGTTGCTGCCCTTCGAGACGTAGCTTCTCATTGCCTGACTCCGAGGTGATCCCGCGCGGGTTCACCTGGCGCAGGAATCGACCGCGCTCGTCGCCTCACACATCCTGCGACGGAAGACGCTGGTGCTGGGCGGCGACTTGGAGGTACCAACTGTCGGCGGGACGGGAGTCTCTCCTGACAGGGTGGCGTTCCGACAAGGCCTCGGCCAGTTGCTCAACCCGCGACCAGGTCGACGGAACGCGGGTGGTCTCCTGAGTAGTCCCGCGACAGGAAATGCGGCTCCAGGGATTGCGATATATCGCGAGTTACGATATATCTTGTGCAGTCGAGATTCGCTGGAGGACGGAGATGTTTGGAGGAGAACAAGGTTGTGGCCCGCACCGTGGCAGCGGTCGTGGGGGTTGGTCGTTCAATCCGGAGGCTTTTGGATCCTGGTGGGGCAGCGGCGGACGGCGGCGTGGATTCCGGGGCGGTCGAATGTTCGAACAAGGGGATCTCAAGTACGTGATCCTCAAGCTCCTGGACGAGAAGCCGCGACACGGCTATGACATCATGAAGGAGTTGGAGGAGAAATCGGGTGGCGCATACGCGCCGAGCGCGGGAACCGTGTACCCAACGCTGCAGATGCTGGAAGACATGGGCTTCGCCTCGGTACAGCTCGAGGAAGGCGGCCGGAAAGTCTACTCCATTACGGAGGCCGGTCGGTCATACCTGCAACAGAACAAGCCCGCAGTGGAGGAGGTGTTCGATCGGTTTGCGGAACTCGGGAAGAGCATCCTTTCGGATGAGGTGATGGAGATCAACCGAGCGCTCCGCGACTTGGCAGCTGCCACGTACGGGCCGGTTCGCAGCTATTACAAGGATGCTGAACTGGCAGGCAGCGTGAGGGAGATCATCCAGCGCGCGGTCAGGGAGGTACGTGAGGCGGTGGAGCGGCGCAGTTCGACCGGCGGTACTGCCTAGCGAGTGAGCTTTACGCGTCACTGTGTCGCAATAGATTCAGGCGGGTTGCTGGCCATGTCCGGCTACCCGCCTTGTTTTCCCGTACCTCAGTAGAGACGATTCCTTTGGTGCGTCCCGCACCCCTTGAAGCATGACCGCCACTCCGGTCCCACCAGGAGAAGGCGAACCCTCGAAAAGCGCGATGTCGGTAACTACGACATCGGAGATACCGGCGCCACTCCAGCGACCCCACGTCGAGGAGCATCCCGAAGGGAAACGTCTCGCGATTCTGACGCTGACGGCCCTCGGGGTCGTGTTCGGCGATATCGGGACCAGCACACTCTACTCGATCAAGGACGCGTTCAAGTCCTCGTACGGGCTCGCCCCTGACCCGCAGAACATTTTCGGACTTCTTTCACTCGTCTTCTGGGCGCTGATCCTGATCGTGTCCGTGAAGTACGTCGGGTTTATCCTGCGCGCCGACAACCGCGGCGCAGGCGGCGTCTATGCGCTGCTCGCGCTGATCATCGAGTCGGGCCGGCGAGTGGACCGCCCCAGTCGGTGGCGTGGTGTGTTGATCCTGCTCGGCCTGTTCGGCGGCGCGTTTCTCTACGGTGACGGGATCATTACTCCGGCAATTTCCGTGTTGGGCGCCATCGAGGGGCTCGAGATTTACCGGGCGGATCTCCGGAATTATGTGGTACCGATCTCGTTCGGGATCATCGCCTTGCTCTTTTATTTCCAGCACCACGGGACGGCGCGCATCGGCGGCACGTTCGCGTGGATCATGCTGGCATGGTTCTTCAGCATTGCTGTCCTCGGCATACGTGGCATCCTGCTGCATCCGGACATTCTCGCATCGATGAACCCCTTGCACGGGTTCACGTTCTTCGCCGCTCACCCGGTCAAGTCGTTCGCGGTCCTCGGCGCGGTCGTGCTGGTTGTCACTGGCGGGGAAGCGCTGTATGCGGACATGGGGCACTTCGGTCGCCGTCCGATACGCGTCGCCTGGTTCGCGCTCGTCCTCCCTTCCCTGCTCCTCAACTACTTCGGCCAGGGTGCCTTGCTCCTGGCGCAACCGACAGCGATCGAGAACCCGTTCTACCTGCTCGCCCCCAGCTGGTGGGTCATGCCGCAGCTCGTGATCTCCACACTCGCGGCGGTCGTGGCATCGCAAGCGCTCATTTCCGGTGCGTTTTCGCTCACGCAACAGGCGGTCCAGCTGGGCTACTCACCGCGTGTCACCATCGTCCACACGTCGAAGACCGAGGCAGGGCAGATTTATATCCCGGAGGTCAACGTCGCCCTTGCGGTCGGCACGCTGATGCTCGTCCTGATCTACAAGGACTCCACCGCGTTAGGCCAGATGTACGGTGTGGCGGTAACCGGGACGATGGCGATCACCAATCTCCTGTTCTTCACGATCGCGCGTCAGCGCTTCGGTTGGAGCGCATTCCAGGCCGGCGCGTTCCTCGCGTTCTTCTCCGTGATCGACCTGTCGTTGTTTCTGGCGAACCTGCGCAAGGCGGAAAGCGGCGGGTGGGTTCCACTCGCGATCGCAGCCGCCGTGCTGGTCATGATGAGCACGTGGAAGCGCGGCCGCATGCTCCTGCGCGACATCCTGACGGAGCGATCGCTCCCGTTCGAGGATCTCGTCGCCAGCCTCGAGCAGGGGAAGACGGTGCGCGTTCCCGGAACCGCCGTGTTCCTGACTTCAGAGTCCGAAGGAACGCCGGTGGTATTGCTGCATCACCTCAAACACAACAAGGTGCTGCACGAACAGGTTCTCCTGCTCTCGATCATCGGCAAGGAAGTCCCGGAGGTGTCTCCAGCGGACCGCGTCAGTATCGAGAAGCTGCCGCTTGGCTTCTGGCGCGTGAAGGCCTACTACGGCTTCATGGAGACACCGAACGTCGAGCTTCTGCGGTACCGGTGTGCCGAAGCCGGCATCAAGACACGACGGCTGGACACCACGTACTATCTGGGACGCGAGCAGCTCATCCCCAAGAGCGGCGGCGGAATGCAGCGATGGCGGAAGAAACTCTTCGCCCTCATGGCGCGCAACTCGCGTTCGGCAACGGAGTTCTTCGGCATTCCACCGAACCGCGTCGTCGAACTCGGAGCCCAGATCGAGTTCTAGCCGGCAGATACAACCGCGCCGGCGAACGCCGGTGCGCTGCGCAGGCGCGGCTCCGGGACGGGCGAGCCGACGGACTCGTCGATGTCGCGGTACACCCTGACCCGAACGCGTGGAATGGCACGACGGAGTTCGATCATCCCACGCTCCAGCCCACGCATGCCGTCCTCGATATCCGAGCGCAACTGCGGATCCAGGCGCAGCCGCACCTCGCCATCGTCGTCCCACCGGAACATCATCGGACGTCGCGGCGTGCGCGGAATCCCAGGTGCTTCTGGCGGATACGGAGCTTCCGGCGGACGCGCGATCCTCGGCAGCGTCAATCCTTCCATGCCATCGCCGAAAAAGAAGCTTCGGTCCGCGTCAGGCAGATCCGCCGCCTTGATCGTCGTAACGCTCACGGTCCGGATCTGCCCGTCTCGGTAGACACGCAGGTCCACGGCATCGCCGACCTTCACCTTCTCCAGTTCTCGAGTGACTCGTCGCGCACGAAGGCTGCTCGCCGACCAGTCTCCTGCATCCTCCTTCGGAACACGGAGATCGACACCGTTGATCGCGACGATCCGGTCTCCTTCCTCGATCCCTGCCTTGTCTGCGGGGCCGTCGTCGGTAACCGACGATACCATGATGCCTAACGTGTCGCGCCTGCTGCCCGACATGCCGAAACTCAGTCCGAGTACCGCGCGGTTCGAACGCGATTCGCGCAGCGCGCCGAGGACAGTCTCTCCGAAGGCGGATTCGGCCGGCGCTGTCAACGTCGCCTTCAGCGTCTTCCACTGGCCGTTCGAGTAGACCCGCAGTTCAACCTCGTCGCCAGCCTCGTGCCTGTCGAGTTCACGGATCAAGCGGCGCTGCGCCACGCCCGCCATGTCCTCCTCTCCCGCATCCTCCGGCGACAGGCGCAAACTGACACTGCCGATCGAGGCGAGTCGATCACCCTCCTCGATACCGGCTTTGGCCGCTGCTCCGCCTTCCGTAACACCGGTTACGAGTAGACCGAGAGTATCGCGGCGCGTTCCCGCCGAAATCGAGACGCCCAGCCGCGGGCGGTCGCTGGCGCCTGCAAGCCACGTCATTCGCTCTCGCGGCTCTCGCTCGTGCCGCTCCGTCCGCACCTGTGCGCCCGCGGATGTGGTGAAGGCCTCCGCGATCGTTAGCAGTGTCAACGTCATCATTTGGTTTCGCATATGTCATCGCCATCGGAATGGTCCACCTCTGTGACACGACGCCGACCGGGGATGGTTGCCGCCGGCCCAGCCGCTGACGAGCGAGAGTCGGCCCCGCCATATTCTCCATCATGTCTGCTGCGACTGTTCCTCCTGCATCGCCGCCCGGTACGTCGCCACCGAACATCGAGGCGTTCCGCGAGCATTGGCAGGACGAAGGCGATGCCGCCTTCCTGTACGCCGTGCTCGCCGAAATGGAGTCTGACCCCAAAAGGCGGGCGGTCTTCCTGCACCTGGTCGAAGTCGAACAGCGGCACGTGACGATCTGGGCGGATCTGCTCCGACAGCACGGAAAGGCGCCACCCACCTTCCACCCATCCGCTCGCGCTCGGCTGATGGCGACGATCGGCAGGCGCTTCGGGACCGGCGCGCTGCTTCCCATGCTGCTCCGCGAAGAAGGACGTGAGGTCAAGGCCTACCTCGACATGCACCGCCAGACGCCGAGAGGTGCAGCTGGCGGCGCAGAGTCCCTCACGCTCGCGCGCGAGAGCGCAGAACACGCCACGGAACTCGCCGGTCTGTCGGGCAAGTCGGGCCTCGCCGAACCATGGCATCGCGCCGAGTCGGGAGGTTTCCTGAGAAACGTGGTCTACGGATTCAACGATGGCCTTACCGCCAACTTCGGATTGGTCGCTGGCGTCCTTGGAGCCGCATCGGCAGCGCAGCATGAGGCAGTCGTGGTCGCCGGCGTCGCCGGCCTTGTCGCCGACGCGCTCTCCATGGGTGCGAGCGGATACCTCGCCGCCAAGAGCGAACAGGAAGTCTACGCGCACGAGATCGCGATGGAACGCGACGAGATCGCGATCATGCCGGACGTCGAGCGCGACGAACTGGCGCTGATTTACGAAGCAAAGGGCATGCGTGCCGAAGCGGCCCATGCACTCGCTACTGAGGTCATGAAGAACCCGGAGCAGATGCTCAGAGAGAAGGTTCAATCGGAACTGGGCATCGGCGAATCGGGCGCGTCGCCCCTTCGCGAAGGATGGATCACCGGACTGGCAACGGCGGTCGGCGCCCTGATTCCAGTAATGCCCTTCTTCGTGTGGCGCGGGACGCCTGCGATCGCCATTTCGTTTTCGCTGGCGATGGCGGCGCATTTCCTCGTCGGCGCGGCCCGATCGGTCTTCACCGGCCGAGGAGTGCTGCGTTCCGGGTTCGACATGTTCGTCGTCGGGCTCGGCGTCGCCCTCGCTGGCTACCTGGCTGGGAACTGGATCAGCGCCTGGCTCTTCTCCGGCTAGGCGAGGAACCTGGCGAGTCGCGTGGGTCGACGCTTACTCCGCGACGGCGTGAGCGCGTATGACGAGATCCGCAGCCAGTGGTCTCGACCAAGGGTAACGCGGGCGAATCTCCAGGCTACATATCGTGTCTGACCCCGCCAATGAACACACTCGTGCC
The DNA here is from genome assembly GCA_019186945.1 of Gemmatimonadaceae bacterium. Lineage (GTDB taxonomy): Bacteria > Gemmatimonadota > Gemmatimonadetes > Gemmatimonadales > Gemmatimonadaceae > JABAQJ01. The sequence goes on along the minus strand of JABAQJ010000006.1, from coordinate 281,708 downwards.
GGTCTCGGTCGCCAGAGCACGCGCATACAGGTACTGGGCGGCCGCCAAGTCCTCCACGGCAAGGCCCAGCGACTTGAACAACGTGACGTCGTCGGCTGCATCAGGGCCTGCGACATCCCCACGCAGGAGTGCGCCGATCTCGCCGCGAATATGATCCCGCTCGATGGCACCTTCGACAATCGGGATCAACAGGTCGCCAGCTTCCGCCAAGGCGGATTCCACCCGGTCGACGTACACGACCGCACGACGAACGGCCGCTGTATCGAGCTCACGCGTTGTCGAGAACGAGGCGCCGACGGCATTGATGTGCGTTCCAGGCGCGATCCACTCGCCCTCGAGCACGGGTTCGCGGGCTGACGTCACCGTGCAGACGATGTGAGCGTCCGTTACCGCCTCTCGTGCGGTGAAACAGGGTTCGACGGGGCACTGAAACCTGGCGCTCGCCCGAGCCGCGAAACGTGCTGCGCGTGACGGAGTGCGGCTCCAGACGCGCACTCGCTGGACATTCCGCACACATCGCATGGCGTCCAAGTGGGTCATGGCCTGCGCCCCCGACCCCAGGATCGCCAGGTCGGTGGCGTCAGGTCGCGCCAACAGGCGCGTGGCAAGCCCGGAAACGGCGGCGGTGCGAATGGCCGTGATCGACGAGGCGTCCATGATCGCGCGCAGTCGTCCCTGTTGGCCATCGAACAGCAGGACCACGCCGATATGCGAATCCAGCGGAGTGAGATCGTTCCCCGGAAAAACCGTGATGACCTTCGCGCCTAGCGCGGAGGTACGCTTTGCGTGATCCGTTCCCGTAGTCAGGAGCGACGGCATCAGGGCGAAAGCGTCGGATGAACCTGGTAGTCGGAGCACTGTGCGGAGCGGGAGCACGGCGTCACCGGCCGCCAAAGCTCGAAGTGCATGCTCCATGACATCGATGCAAGCCGCCATTGGCAGGAGCCGTGTGACGTCCAGGTCCGAGAGTATGAGCGTGCGATTGGCGGAGCCTGGCATGGGCTCCGGGAGAGCTGACAAATACGTCATTGGTGCGATGCCTTCCGGCTGACCGGGGCTAGGGCAGGATATGGCCGCGGTCGGGTCAGGAGTTGGCGGTAAGGGAGTTGACTAGTCACGCATCGAGCGAAATGTTGTCCGCGAAAGAAAAGCTGTCTTTGTGCTCAACCTTTTTACGGGAGTTCAAGATGCAATATCGCCCCTTGGCAGTCGCGGTGTTGCTCGCTGTTGCTGGCTGTGCCACGCCCGAGGCGCAGGTCGACAGCACGGCGACGGCTGCGCCGGATCCGAACGTGGTCGCGATTACGACGAAGGACTTCTCGTTCGATGGTCCGGACACGATTCCCGGCGGTTGGACGAAGCTGGTGTTGAAGAACGCCGGGAATACCTTGCACCATATCCAGCTGATCCGCCTCACGGAAGGGAAGACGTTCGACGATCTCGCGGCGCTAATGAAGTCCATGAAGCCTACGGACGCGCCACCGTCGTGGGCGATTGAGGCTGGCGGTGTGAATCCGCCCAATCCCGGCGCGGAGTCGGCGGCGATCCTGAATATCGAGCCCGGCAATTACGCCATCGTCTGTTTCGTCGACTTGCCGGACCGGGTGCCGCACGTCGCCAAGGGGATGGCGAAGGCGCTCACGGTAACGTCCGGGCCGTCCGTGGCCGCGGCGGTGCCCGTCTCCGACATCACGCTCACCTTGAACGACTATTCGTTCGCGTTCTCCACTCCGCCGACGCAGGGATCGCACGTGATCAAGGTAGAGAACGTGGGCACACAGCATCACGAGGTGTTCATCGCCAAGCTCGATTCCGGCAAGACCGCAGAGGATCTGGCCCGGTGGGCCGCAACGTATCAGGGTCCTCCGCCTGCATCGGCCCTGGGCGGCACCTCCGGATTCATGCCGGGGACCACGGAATACGTGCCGGTCGGTCTGACGTCCGGGTCGTACGTGTTGCTCTGCTTCCTGCCTGACGTCAAGGATGGAAAGCCGCACCTGGAGCATGGGATGGTCCTGCCATTCACAGTGAACTGACGATCGCCAGACGCAACGAGGGCAGCTCTCCGGTTGCGGGGCTGCCCTCATTCTCCCGCTGTCGCGGCGGCCACTTGCCTGACGCAGTGCGGGTGGGTCACACCACCAGATTCAACAGGCGTCCCCGTACGAACACCACCTTGCGCGGCCCCTCCGTCACGAACTTCGCGATCGACGGCTCGGCCAGCGCCAGCGTCAGTGCGTCGTCCTGCGATACGTCAGGACTGACAGCGAGCGTGCCGCGCAGCTTCCCGTTCACCTGGACCGCCAGCTGCACCGTATCCTCCCGGACCAACGCGGCATCCCACGATGGCCATCCGGCATCGAATACGCTTTCGGAGTGTCCGAAAAGCGACCACAGCTCCTCAGCGATGTGCGGCGCAAACGGCGACACCAGTTGCACGAGCGGCTCGACCTCCGCGCGCTGGACCGCGCGTTCGCCCTTGCGCAGCGTATTCATGTATTCCATCATCGCGGCGATCGCCGTGTTGTAGCTCAGCGCCGGAATGTCTTCCGTGACTTTCCGGATCGTCTGGTGGAGCTTGCGGATAACGATCGGGTCCGGCTTGCCATCCGTGCTGGCATCGTGCGCCGCCAGCCACAATCGGTCGAGGAAGCGCCTCACACCGGACATGCCCTGGTCGCGGAAGTCGCCACCTTCCTCATAAGGCCCAAGGAACATCAGGTATGTCCGGAACGCATCCGCGCCCCACTCGTCGATGAGCCGGTCGGGCACCACGACGTTCCCTTTCGTCTTCGACATCTTGGCCCCTTCCTTGATGATGAGGCCGTGGGCCCGGAACTTCGCGAACGGCTCCTCGAAGTCGACCAGCCCCAGATCGTGCAGCACCATCGTCAGAAAGCGCGAGTACAACAGATGCAACACGGCGTGTTCGTTTCCACCGATGTAGGACGTGACCGGAAGCCACTTCTTCGTGAGCGCGGGATCGAACGGCACATCGCTGCGATCGGCGGACGGGTAGCGGAGGAAGTACCAGCCGCTGTCGAGGAACGTGTCGCTCACATCCGTTTCGCGCCGCCCCTGCTTCCCGCACGCGGGACAGGGCGCGTGATACCAGCTCTCGTGACGCGCGAGCGGGGAAATGCCGGAATCGTCCGGCCGGAAGTCGGAGATGTCCGGGAGGATCACCGGTAGGTCCTTCTCCGGGACCGCCTGCGGTCCGCATGCGTCGCAGTAGATGACCGGGATCGGCGGCCCCCAGTACCGCTGCCGCGAGATGCACCAGTCGTGCAGTCTGTAGTTCACCACCGCCTTCCCTGCCCCCTTCCCGGCGAGCCAGGCAACGATCTCTCGCATGCCGTCAGCTACACTCAGCCCGTCGAACTGGGCCGAGTTGACCAGTCGGCCGTCGCGGTCCTGGTGGCAGGCTTCGATCAGCGGCGTCTGCGCGGTCTCGCCGGCGGCCGCAACGACGCGCACAATCGGCAACGAGAACGTCGTGGCGAATGCGAAGTCACGCTCGTCGTGGCCCGGAACGGCCATGATAGCGCCCGTCCCGTACTCCATCAGGACGTAGTCGGCTATCCAAATCGGGATCGCCTGCCCGGTGGCCGGATTCACCGCGTGGGCGCCGGTGAAAACGCCGGTCTTGTCCTTGTTCACCTTTCGAGCGACGACATCCTGCGACGCCGTGCGCTCGCGGTAGGCGTCTACGGCACCGCGATGCTCCGGCAACGTGATGACGTCAACGATCGGATGCTCGGGAGCGAGCACCATGTACGTCGCGCCGAAGATCGTGTCCGGGCGTGTCGTGAAGACGGTGATCGGCTCGGCGGCCGGCGCTTCCCTGATTCCAAACCTCAGCTCGGCCCCCTCGCTCTTGCCGATCCAGTTCCGTTGAGCGGTGAGCGTGGTGTGCGACCAATCCAGCTTCTCTAGGTTGGCGAGCAGGCGGGGGGCGTACTCGGAGATGCGGAAGAACCACTGTTCGAGCTGCCGCTGCTCGACCCTGGTGGCGCAGCGCTCGCACTCGCCCGCGACGACCTGCTCGTTGGCCAGCACCGTCTTGCAACTGGGGCACCAGTTGACCGCCGCCTTCTTTTTGTAGGCAAGCCCCTTCTTCAACAGCTGGATGAAGACCCACTGCGTCCACTTGTAGTACGATGGGTCCGTCGTGTCGACCGCATACCGCCAGTCCACCATCAGTCCGGCGCGTTCCAACTGACGGCGGAAGTTCGCGATGTTCCTCGGGATGAGGCGCATCGGATGCTCGCCGACCTTGATCGCGTAGTTCTCCGAGTGGATGCCGAAGGCATCGTAGCCCAGTGGCTCGAACACCGTGTGCCCGCGCAGGCGATGAAATCGTCCATAGATGTCGTTGCCAGTGAACGCGAAGAGGTTACCGACATGGAGCCCCTCCGCGGACGGGTACGGGAACATCATGAGGGCGTAGAACGGGTTCTTTCCTCCCTTCAGGTCGGTGTGGTTCGTGCCCTGGTCGCGCCAGATCTGCTGCCACTTGGTTTCGATGGCGGCGGGGTCGTAGGCGGGCGGCGCCGGCGGGTGCTGCGATGAGGCGGCGTCGCCGCTCATTCGGGAGGGTGGGGTTGTCATGGAAGTCGATTGGGCGCAGCAAGTTACGAGCAAGCGCCCGGCGTCAGGAGGAGTCGTTTGAGGCAATCTAGCGGAGCGGAGAAGGCACACAAGCACGCGTCCGAGCGCGAGTCGTCTCCCGTGCACACGATGCTGGTCGTGCTTGGTGCGATGGGTGTGGCACTGCTCGCCACCGCGTTCTGGCTATTGCGGGACATGCTTGGCGGCACCACTGCCGTTCACGTGCTCGGTCTGGCCGGGCTGGCCGCGGGTGCGGGACTAGTAATCGGGGCGGCTGTAGTCGCCGCCGTAGTGCTGCCGACGTTGCGCCGCGACTCCGCCGCGATGGAGGAGGCCCTGATGCGCGTCGCCGCTGGCGACATCTCGCGCGCCGAGCATCCTGCCCCATTTGCGCTCATTCCAGCTCGCGTCTCGTCCGTCCTTGCGACGTCGCTAGCGCGTGTGCGTGACGAAGTGTTGGAGCTGCGCGGTGCAGCGCGCGAGAACTCGGCTCGAGCGCAGGAACTCGGTGCGCATTGCGCTGCGCTGGCGTCCTCGACGATCGGGGCGATCGAGCAGACTGCGACTGCCGTCCACCTGGTGCAGGAGCTGGTGGACGTTACCGAGAGGGCTCACGAACGTGCATCGGAACTGGCGGAATGCGGCGTCGGGGCCGCGCAGCGGATGACGTTACTCGACGCGCGACAGTCCGAGATCTCGCAACTGGCGAGTGAGAGCGCGACGCGGCTGGAAGAGGCGGTGGCGTCGTTGCGCGAGATAGTTGCACGAGCACAGGCGAGCACGGAGGAGCTGACGGCACTGGCGGGGACGACGGCAGAAATCAGAACCTTCGTCCTGCAGGCAAGGAAGATGGCGCGCCAGTCGAAGCTGCTGGCGTTGAACGCGGCGATGGAAGCGGCGCGTGCCGGGGAGCAGGGTAGCGGGTTCGCCGTTGTGGCTGGCGAGGTGCGTCGCCTGGCGCAGAGTTCGACCGAGGCGGCCGAGCGGACGGAGGCACTGCTGACGGTGATGGTCGCGCGGGTGAATGCGGTGTTGGCGGCGAGCGAGGCGGTCCGCGAGAGCGTGCGCGATGCGTTGGAGTCGGCAGAGCGCGGTCAGTCGTCGTTGCGGCTGATCGGTGCGGAACTGGGGCATGCGGACGGTGCGCTGGACGGCAGCACGGCTCCGCCTGCGTCAGGCGCATTGGTGGTCGGTAGTTTGGATGAGGCCGTGCGGGGAGCGCATGCTGTCCTTGTCGCGGTGCGCGAGATGGACGATAGCGTGCGCGCGTATCGGGAGACGGCGCTGGAGATGGCGACGGCTGGGTCGGTGTTGGCGAGGCAGGCGTGGAGGACGTCGGTTGCTGCTGGCGGGAACGAACTGGGGGCCGCGCGACCGCCACGAGCGAATGGAAGCCAAGCGCGCGAAACGATGGACGGCCGTGCTGCGCTGCATCGCCCCGTCTCGGCTTAGCTTTGACGCCGTGGTGACCCGTCGCAGTCCCCTCCAAACGGAGGAGAAGGATGCCCAGGGGCTCGCAGCAGCGCATGCATCATCTCATGCTGTACGACGAGCCTCTCATGCTTGTAGTGCCGCGCAAGCACAATTTCGTTAGGTGCGTACCAAGCGCCTGCGCATCGCCCCAACCCACAACCGAAGTTGTAGTCTCCGGCTTCATACCGCAGGAGACGATCGAAATCGGCTCGCTTCGCGGCAGCGGCCTCGCTCTGTCCGGTGATCAACTGGATGAGTTTCGTGGGGAAATCGATGGTGCCGGCTGGTACGAGAACTTCGAGAAGCCGTTCTGGGAGGATCCCAGCGAGCATCTGCGGCGCTCGCCGATCATGTACGTCGGGCACGTGAAGACGCCGACCATGCTGATGACCGGTGTGCTCGATTTGCGCACACCGATTCCGCAGAGCGAGGAGTTTTACCGGGCGCTCAGGAAGCGGGGCGTGCCCACCGTGATGGTGCGGATGAACAACGAGTATCACGGGACGACGAGCACGCCGTCCAACTTTCTGCGCACGCAGCTCTATCTCAGGAGCTGGTTCGACAAGTACGCGACCAAGGCGGCCAGCGCGGCGACCTCGTCGCGGTAGGTGTGCGGGAAGGTGAATGGCCCCCGGGGACTTGTACCCGGGGGCCCCGTTTTTCTGCTGCCGGTTTACGCCGTGCTGTTAGCGTCGGCCGTCGCAGCGTGGCTAGCTGGTCCCTCCCTTCGGAACTCGCTTGGTAAGGATTAGAACGGCACCGTGCTCATCGATCCTCCCTAGAGGACGCCGATCTCGTTGCCCCGGACGAACAGCATCTAGCCGGCCATCTCGGGAGGAATCGTGTCTTCTGCGCCGGGCATCGAGGAACTGCTGCCGACCGCTTATCGCGCACTGTGCATCGCCGCTGCCGGACACGCGCTGGCTAGAAGACCGTGACGTATTGGGTCGAGTTCAGACAACTAGTATAGCAGCCGCCAACGAGGAAGAACAGGTTCCCTATGAACGCTCCACTCGCATTACGAAGGGGGGACGGCAACGGCGGATGGTATGTCCAGACGTCTGTCGTTGCATCGTAGGACTCGATACTAGCAGCCATGTTCCCAGTCCCAAGTATGCCCCCCAAGACCACGAGCTTCGACCCCACTACGCCGTACGCGGCATATCCTCGCCCTGTCGGCATCGAGGCCTTGGTAGTCCAGGAGTTGGTGCCCGGGTCATACACGTCCAGCTTGTCGGAATATCCAGAGCTACCGACTCCGCCAGCGATATACAACTTTCCGTTGATAACGCCATAGGCTGCGGCTGCGTGAGGATGCGGCGCGTTCGCAAGCTGCGTCCATGAGTTAGTCGTTGGATCGTAACGATAGAGCGACCCGAGGTTCGTTCCACCTGGGTTGAAGCCCGCTAGGAGATAGAGTTTGCCGGCAATTGCCACCATCGCTCCGGAGTACTGCTGTACTGGTGCCGCGGCTCGCTGCGACCATAGGTCGGTAGCCGGATCGTACGAATAGAGCGCGCTATCCCCCCCGGCGCACGCGTTGCCGTGCACATAGATTTTTCCGTTGATTGCTGCGGGGCTGTGATAACACAACGGAATTGGAGGCGACTGGGCCAGATCCCAATAGTTCAGGGCAGGTGCGAACGTCTGATTGTAACTGTTTCCAATGTGATAGAGGGTTCCGTTCAGTAGAACTGACGCGCCGGAGCCATAAGAAGGCGCGACAAGCGGCGCCGCCTGCGTCCACACACCGCGCGCGAGGAACAGAGTGCTCAGAAGCGAGTTTGGCGATCCTGCACCAACGTTCGTCAGCTTCCCCTTCGTGGCGCTGTTCGTGAAGGCGCTCACAATCTGCCCCGGCGTCGCCAAGGGTTTCTGGGCGAGATAAAGCGCGATGGCCCCCGCGACATGCGGAGCCGCGAACGACGTCCCTGACCCGGGGCAGGCCGGCACATTGCTGTCGAGGCAGTCAGACTGTACGGCATCGCCTGGAGCAAACAGGTCGACACAGGTGCCATAGTTTGAGGTGCTGGCCTTTGCGTCTTGACTGTCGGTCGAGCCAACGGTGAAGGCCGATTTCACCCGGGCCGGGGAAATGTTGCAGGCGTCCGTAGCGATTCCGTCATTGGCCGTCCCATTACCGGCTATCACCACAGCGGGGACGCCAAAGGTAACCAGGTTGGAAATCGCCATGTCGAGTGATGGACTCGGCGCGTCGCTCGTTATGCTGAAGTTGGCCACGGAAGGCGGCTGGTGATGCAGTGCCACCCAGTTGATCCCCGCGATCATGTCTGAGACCAACCCCGTGTTCGTGCACCCGAGTACACGGACGGATCGTAAAGCCACGCCTTTAGCCACACCAAAGAGCGCGCCCCCCGCAATGCCTCCGACAAACGTCCCATGTCCATTGCAATCGGCACCCATGCCGTTCGGGTTGTTCGGGTCGTAGTCGAAGTCCGCCGCCGCTCGACCACCGAAGTCCCAGTGCGACATGTTCAGGCCGGTGTCAACGACGTACACGGTTACGCCGCTTCCGTCGCGGACGTAACTGTAGAAGCCTTCGAGCGGCAGCGACCTCTGATCGATGCGATCAAGTCCCCAGGAGGGCAGCGACACCTGAAGCGTACCACCGTGTGTCGGGCTATCCTCTTCAACGAAATCGACCAAGGGGTTGGCTGCTACTGCTGAGATCGCAGACTGAGAAGGGAAGACGGCGGCAAAGCCCCCTATGACGGCATCGTAGACCCAGACCAGGCGCGCGCCACCCATCGCGGCGACCTGTCGTGCCGTCCGCGCGACGTTCCCGGTGCCGCGCTTAAAGACCACGATGTGTCGGCGTCCAGCCACTGTCCGGTCCCCTTGGGGGGCAGAAGACTCTGCGGCCATCGCTTCATGGTGGAGCCCTCGATCTGACAGTGAGTCCCCTGCGACCACCGCCCCCTCCTTGCCAGGCAAGAAGGCCCATCCCTACCTTCTCAGCGCCAACCGAGAAGTCCCACTGACGGGCGGTGACCGAGGGTCGAACGGACAACGGTCCGCAACGTTCACCCGCAGCGTCTCCCTTGCGTCAGATGGCCATCGACAGCGAACGACATCCCGCTTCTGACGCCCGCCTGACTCTCCGCACGTTAGGCGTAGCGCGACTCGTCACCCTGAGCGACGGGCCCGAGCCGGTCGAACTCCTCGGCACGGGTAAACCGCTCGCACTCATTGCATACCTCGCGAGTGCGCCTGGCCGGGAGGCATCCCGGGCGCGGCTCCTCGACCTCCTGTGGGCTGACCTGGACCCCGATGCGGCCCGCCACGCCCTTCGCCAAACGCTCTGGTATATCCGACGCCGAGTCGACGGCGGCCTGCTCTCGGCCTCGCCTGATTCCATACGCCTGGCCAAACAGCTCGCGTTCGACCGTGCCGCGCTCATCGACGCCGCGCAGGAAGGCGATCACCACCGCGTCGTAACGCTCTATCTGGGCGAGTTCTTCCCTGACTTCGCCGCCCCGGGGTGCGCGGCGTTCGAGCAGTGGGCGGACGTGGAGCGCAGGCGCCTGGTGCAGACGTTCGCGGCGTCAGCCGATCACCTCGCCCGGCAGCAGCTGAATCAGGGCCGGTTCCGCGAGGCGCAGGCGCTGGCGCGACGACTTCGCGACACGCACCCGGACTCCGAAGCATCGTGGCGCCTTCTGCTCGAGTCCCTCCTCGCCTCCGGAGACCAGCTCAGTGCCCGCCTGGAGGCCAACGCGCTGGAGGACCTGGCTTCCCGCGAGGAGTTCGAGCTGGAGGGCAGCACTCAGGCGCTGCTGCGCACCGTCAAAGCGGCTGAACGTGCACCGGCAACCGCCACGGCTGCACCAGGCACGGAACGGTCTGTCCCGGCGCATCTGGAGGCTGCTCTGGTCGGACGCGAATCGGAGTTCAAGCGCATTCTCGCCGCCTGGGAGGACGCGCGGCGTGGATCGCCACATCGATTCCATGTGGTCGCCAAGCCAGGGTTGGGCAAGTCCCGCCTTCTCCGCGACGTGGGGACGCGCATCCGCGCCGCGCGTGGCCGCGTGGTCACCGTACGCGCGGCGCTGAGCCTGCGCGAGATCCCCTATTCGCGGGCGAGCGAACTGGCAGCGGCCCTGGCCGCGCTGCCCGGCGCACGCAGCATCTCTCCGCGGTCGGCGTCGGTTCTCGTCGGTCTCAACCCCACGCTCTCCTCCTATTTCAGCGCGCCGGCTGTTGCGGTCGATGGCGACGACGGCTTTCGGCTGCGCGCGCTCGCCGTGCAGGAACTGCTGCTGGCCGTGTGCGAGGAGCATCCGCTGGCCCTCTTCGTGGACGACTTGCACTGGTGCGACGACCCGTCCCGGAGCCTCCTGTCGTCGCTGGCCAGCGAGTCCACCTCGGCGCGTCTGCTGATGGTGGTTGCCTCTCGCCCCGATGGCCGATTCGCGACGTCCACGGACCAGGGGCGCACCACCGCCATCGAGCTTCCGCCACTGGTCGAGTCCGACGTCCTTCAACTTGTCGAGGGCCTGGCGTCCCTTCCGAACGAGGAATGGGCTCGCGCGTTTCCGCGCCAGCTCTCCCGTTCCACCGAAGGATCACCGTTGCTCGTCGTGGAGACCATTCAGCATCTCATGGATCGCGCGCTGCTGCACCGTGCCGACGACACCTGGAGGTGCCACGACCCGGCCGCTCTCTTCGATGCGCTGCGACTGGGCAGCCCGACCAGCCAGCGCATCCGGCGGCTGTCGCGGGCCCAGAGCTGGCTGCTGACCCTGGCGAGTGCGGTAAGCCGGGGCCTCACGTTGCGACAGTTCGGCGAGGCGGCCGGTCGGGCCGAAGGCGAGGTCCGAGAGGATCTGTTGGAGCTGGAGCAACGCGGATTCCTGCTGAGGAGTGAGGATGCGTGGCTCGTGGCACACGACGAGATCGCCGACGCGGCGCTCGATGCCGCGGGTGCGGACGGGCGACAGGCGGCACACGGCGCCGTCGGGGGCGTGCTGGCGCGATCCTGGTCCGGGGACGAACGCGATGCGCGCATTGCCGCAACCCTGCTGAGTTCCGCAGGCGCACCAGACGAACTTGCCGTGCTCTTCAGGCGCTACGCGTCCGACGCCTTCCGCAGGGGCGACCGTCGCAGGATTGTCACGCTCGCGAGGGAGCTGCTCGGGAGTTCGGCGCCCGATCGTCAGGTCCGCCAGCTTGTGCGGGCATCGCCAATCCGCTGGCGGCTCGGCCTGGTGTCGGGCGCGCGGACTGCCGCGGTTGGCGCGATCCTCCTGGCGACCATGGGCCTCGGAGCCACCGCTGCCGCCTTCCGTTTCGCCGCAGCATCACCCGGCCAACCGGACGCGGTGCTCGGCGCCGCCGTGCCGACTGACTCCGGTGGATTCACGATTCGGAGCGTCGAGCTGCGCGACCAGGACTGGCATGACTCGGTCCCGGTCCCCATCGCTGGCACGATCGCGCCGCTTCTGGCAGCCGGACTTGATCTGAACAGCGCCAGCGGCACGGCATCCCCCAGCGGCCACGGGGCGATCGTGTCCCTCGCTGTCGATGACTCGGGGGTGATCGACCTGTTCCAGCTCGAGCCGGATCATGCGCCGCGCCGAATCACGTATGCGCGTGGCGACGACATTGCGCCTGCGCTCAGTCCCGATGGACGCGAGGTCGTCTTCAGCACGGCGCGCTGGAACGAACTCATGCATTACGATCTGGCGCTGATGGACCTCTCGACCGGTGCGGTGCGCCAACTGACATCGGGCGATGACGGGGACCTCGATTCACGCTGGGCTCCAGACGGAACGCGGATCGCCTTCGGGCGTCGTGGATGGGAAAGCCGGAAGAATGCGCTGTGCATCCTGTCACCGGAGGCGGAGAGGCCAATCTGCTGGGCAAGCGATCTCCTCAGGACCGTTGCCGGATGGCTCGATGCCAGTCACGTTCTGATCGTCAAGGACTCGCTGGGGAAGTCGAGGGCGGTGTCCGTCAACGTCGAGACTGGCGAGGAGAGCGCCTACGACATCCCCTGGCACGTACGAGCGCTGTCGGTCAGTCCGGATGGGCGATGGGTCTACTGCCAGTGTGTTGTGGAGCGAACGGGCGAGGCGCAGTCACTTGTCTTCCCTGCCGATCGTCCGCGGCGCTGGCGTACACTCGACAAGAGTGTCGGCACCGGGGTCATACCGATCTGGCTTGGCTGGGCGCGAGTCGCACTCGCCCGCGCGGTTCGAATCGACTCCGGCTGGTCGCACCTCACGGTTGGAGTGGCGCACCAGATGTCGGCACAGGTAACCGATTCACTCGGCCGGGTGCTCGCAGTTGCGCCGCTCATGTGGTCGGTTACCGGCAGCACCGCAGCGATCGACTCGCTTCACGGGAATCTCCTGTCGACGGCCGAGGGCCTCCTCACCGTTCGCGCGACGTCCGCCAACGGGGTTGGCGACAGCGTGCAGCTCAACACCGGGCCACGGCGTGTCGTGGAGTGGATGCTCGAAGACTGGAGCGACACGTCTCTTTCCCGCTGGTATCGTGTCGGCCGGCCCCTTCCACACGTGATCGCGATGCCGAACGGTCGCCACGTGTTTCACAACAACGGAGAGGGTTCGTTCTTCAGCGCTGTGTTCTCTCGCGAAGCAGTGGAAACGACAACCGGAGTGGCGCTCGATATGACCGTTTCCGTTCCGGCTGCGCTGCGGCAATGGCAAAACATGCTGATTGACCTGATCGGTCCGAAAGACCCGAGCCGATACGCCAGCGCCGCGGGCCACAACACGCTACCATTTCGAGAAGCAGCGAGCGTGGTATGCTCCGTTGGCTTTCCTGCGGAGCGTACCGACGGTGGCGGGCAGTACCGAGTGCTGGCATACGGAAGTGACAATGGGCTGCACGAGAGGCAGATCGAGGAATCCTTGGTGTCCGGGCAGTGGCTGCGCCTGCGTGTGCAGCTATTTCCGGATGGCCGATGCGGCGTTGCCATCAACGGACGGCCATTGGGCGTTGCGTCCGTTCCGGGGCCCTGGTTTCCGAGAGCCCACATCATGATCGGAGGGAATTCGTACAAGACGCTGGTGCTGGTCGGTCGGGTGCGTGTGCGTCGCGGTGTCCCTGACGACATCGACTGGTCACGTCTCCCCGAGTCGCGAATACGTTAGGCCGGGGGTGTGCCTGGCACCGCACGCCTCCTGCCCTTCCACACGCGAATGCAGGCTGCGCCAAGTCACCGCCCTGCCGCCGGCAGGCGCTGTTGATGGCGTCGGGTACCTGCCGGACGTAGCCCCGAACAGGCGTCAGGCGTCGTTCGGCATCCGGGGTCGCTCTTCCTTTCTATAGAGGTACGCGCACGGCTCTACCCGCGCCCCCCTTGCATCGCACACCGCGAACATGTCGCCCTCGTATGCGCACGCCCCCGCGTACTCACCCTTCTTGTTGATGGCATAGAACGTCAGCCCAAAGAGCGGACGCCCGTTCGGATCGAGGAGCCGCTTCTCCGAGTGTTCGATTACGCGCTTCATCACCAGCATGAGCGCCTCTTCAGGCGATTTCCCCTGCCGCATGAACTCGACGGCCAGGAACGCACCGCACACCATGATGTTGGACTCCCCACGTCCGGTGCTGCCGGCAGCTCCAACTTCGTTGTCCGTGTACTGGCCTGCGCCGACGATCGGCGAATCACCGACACGCCCAGGCACCTTCCAGGCGATCCCGCTAGTCGTCGTCACCGAGCTGATGTCGCCTTGGGCGTTGATCGCGTTCATGTTGATCGTCCCGGTCGTGAACTTGATCCGGATGTCGTCATCGTGATCCAGCCAGTTGTCGTTGGCGTTCTGACGCGCCTTCCAGCGCAACCAGTCCTGCCGGCTCTTCTCGGTCAACAGGTTCTGCGGCTTGAACCCCATGTCGATGGCGAACTTTCGTGCATCAGCTCCAACAAGCATGATGTGGTTGGTGTAGTCCATGACCGCCTTCGCCACCAGCGACGGGGTCGCGATGTCCTCCAGGCATCCTACCGCGCCGGCTCGCTTCGTCGGCCCATGCATGCACGACGCGTCCAGCTGCACCACACCGTTCTCGTTAGGTAACCCTCCAAGCCCAACCGACTGGTCCTCGGGATCGAGTTCCTGGATGTTCACACCGGCGATGATGGCATCGAGGGTGTCTGCCCCCTGGACGATCATCTCGTATGCGGTCTTCACCCCGCGAATGCCATTGGCGGACGCAATCACCACGGGTCGGGCGGCCGGGGCTGCTGGAACGACGGGCGCGGACGGGACCAGCGTGTGCGCCGACGCCGAACTGGCAACGGCAATACCTGCGGCGGCGGTGGCGCCGGCGGAAATGAACTCTCGTCGGGAGATAGTCATGGACAGACTGGCGAAGGAATCGACACTGACGGCGCAACGTCGCCGTTCGGCGAAGCGTTACAAGAGCGCCTGATGGCTATTTTGCGCTTCGACATCGCCAGAGTGCAACCACTGGGCTTGCGGAGGGACGGTGTCTCCCCTGCCGCGAGCGCGCCGCCTGGATCGCGGAATCGGTGCCGTGCCGGACGCCGATGGCGGCAGACAGCGCCGACGACACCGGCCAGCGCCTGACGGTCGAGCACCGTGAGCATGAACCTGTCGGCACTATCTTCCAGGCAGCAGCCGGCATCGCAAACCAGCCAGCCAGTGCCGCTGTCTGACAAGCGTGCGGAGTCGATCCGGGTCCGCACCCACGGTGATCACGCCTGCTCACGCTCTGCAACTCTGCCGGAATGCCCTGCCAGTGTGCGTACGAATGACGACGCTGACTCCCGACAACGCGATCCGCTCACATGACAATTCGCCAGTTCAGCACGATTTTCTGCTTCCTGCTCGCTCCTTCGCTCACCTCACCCCAGGCTCCGGCATCCCCGAGGGTCGCCAGCGCCGTCCTGCCGGTTTCCACTGCAAGGCGAACTTCGGAGCAAATCCGCATCGATGGCAGGCTGGACGAGGCGGCGTGGCAGGCCGCCCCGGTGACGAACGCGTTCACCCAGGTCGAACCGGATGAGGGCACACCCGCCTCGCAGCCTACGGATGTCCGCGTGCTCTACGACGACGAGTACCTGTACGTCGGAGTCCGCCTTCACGACACGGGGCCGGTGATCGGCCGTTTGGGTCGCCGAGACATGGACCTGGGCGACTCCGACTGGTTCGGCGTGATGATCGACAGCTACCATGACCACCGAACTGCCTTCGGCTTCGACGTCAACCCACTCGGCGTTAGGCGGGACGAGGTCAAGATCATCAACGCCGACGACAACTCGTGGGATCCGGTCTGGGACGTGGCGACATCCGTTGATAGCGGTGGATGGACCGCCGAGTACCGTATCCCGTTCAGCCAGTTGCGCTTTTCGGGCGCTCACGAGCAGACGTGGGGGATTCAGTTCGAGCGCATCATCGGCCGGCGGCACGAGTACGCGACCTCGACACCGATGCCCAGGTCCGAAGTGGGCGGCGTTCCCAAGTACGGGCATCTGGAAGGACTGACCGGTCTGCGCGCCGGCAAGCGGCTCGAACTACTGCCGTACGTCGTTCAGCGCGGCACGTACGCGGACCCCGGCCTCAATCCATTCCGCAGGAATCCGGACTACGCGACTACCGGGGGCCTCGATCTCGTGTACCGACTCAGTTCCAACCTCACATTGAACGCCGCGTTCAACCCGGATTTCGGACAGGTCGAGGTAGATCCGGCCGTAGTGAACCTGGGAGTCTACGAGACGTTCTTCGAGGAGAAGCGGCCGCTGTTCATAGAAGGGAGCGACATCTTCGCGTTTGGCGCGAACAGCACGAGCGGCGGGCAGTTGTTTTACTCGCGGCGGATCGGCCGCGCTCCATCGCTCCGTGCACCGACCCCGCAAAGCGACCTTCCCGACGCGACCACGATCATCGGCTCCGGGAAGCTGTCCGGACGCGTTGGCGGATGGTCGGTCGGCGTGCTCGAAGCTGTGACCGCGCGCGAGACGTCGCGTTTCAGGACTACGACCGGGAGTACCGACAGGTTCGTCGTCGAACCGCTCTCCAACTACGTCGTCGGCCGTGCTCGTCGAGAGTCGAGAGGCGGACAGACGTTCATCGGCGCCGTCCTGACGGGTGTAAACCGCGATCTTTCCACCGACGCCCTGGAGACCGCGTTGCACCGGTCGGCATACGCTGGCGGCATCGATTTCCGGCACGAGTGGGGGCAGCGCGCATGGGTTGCGTTCGGGGATGTCGAATTGAGCCGAGTGGCTGGGTCGACGAGCGCCATGATCGCGACGCAGCGCCGTTCCAATCACTTCTTCCAGCGTCCCGATGCCGATCATCTCGCTGTCGATTCGAGTGCGACGTCGTTGACCGGCTACGCGATGAACCTGGCGGTTGCGCGTCAGGGTGGAACGCACTGGCGAGGACAGATTGGCGCGGCGCTCACCAGCCCCTCCTACGAGGTGAACGATCTGGGCTTCGCCATGCGTACCGACCGCAAGGACGGACAGATGATGCTGACCTATGTCGAGAATGCACCGGGACGTGTCTGGAGACGCTGGTCGATTACCGGCATCGGCCGATCCGAGCACAATTACGACTGGCAACCGATCCTGACGTTCACGGGCATCAACTCCCAGGGCGACTACACTCGGCTACTGGTCTGTCGCTCTCAACGCCACGAGGTACTTCGAGGCCCGCGACGACCGTCTCACCCGGGGCGGTCCGCTGGCAATCCGGCCTGCGTGGTGGCAGACCTCCATGCGCGTCGTCTCCGACGGTCGCAAACCGGTTACGCTCCTCGTCGGACTCGAATCGGAGGCATTCGACTACGGTGGATGGTCCTGGGGCGCCAGCACGACAATCGGGATCAAGACGTCGTCCCGCTGGAACCTCACCGTCGGGCCAAACGTCTCCCGGCTGTATGCCCCAGCGCAATTCGTGACGAGCGTAACCGATCCGTCCTACAACCAGACCTTCGGTCGTCGATACGTGTTCGCGCCGCTGCATCAGACGAGCGTCTCGCTCGAGACCAGATTCAACGCCACTTTCACGCCGCGTCTATCGCTCGAGACCTACGTGCAGCCGCTGCTGTCGAGCCAGGATTACGGTGCGGCCCGCCAGTTCGTTGCCCCGCAGACCTTCGATTTCGTACCCTACTCCGGCCAGGTTCCCAACCTGGATTTCAACCTGCGGTCGCTTCGCGGGAACGCGGTGCTACGGTGGGAATGGAGCCAGGGCTCGACGCTCTACGTTGCCTGGCAGCAGTTGCGAAGCGACATGGCGCCTTATGGCGACTTCGATTTCGGCCGGGATCGCGGTGCGCTGTTCCGGACCAGGCCGGACAACATTGTCGTCATCAAGGTCAATCGGTGGTTCAACCCGTGACTCGGCGTGGGCGCACGACGTTGACGAAGCGGCGCGGATCGAGACCGTATGAGCTGACGACTGCGGCGAACCGACTGCTCGCACGGATGGGATCGTAGATCGGATCCACGAAACCCAGGTTGAGCGGGATGAGTTCGCGGTTCCGGGCCGCCACCTCGAACGCGTCCAGTGCCCGCAGCGTGTCGGAGATGGCAAGGTAAGTCAGAGCAATGGTCGTGAACTGAAACGGCGTGGGCCTCGCTTGCGCGTGCACCTGCCGCATGAGCGCCTCGACTCGCGCTCGGCCGGCCGCGGCCGCGATCACGTAGGCCGCTTCCGCGACACCTGACGGGATAGTCGCGGCGCTGTCGATCGTCGCAAGTGCCCTCGTCGAATCGCCCGCACGCAGCAGCGCCATCGCGAGATAGACGCGCGTTTGCGGCAGGAGCGGGTCGAACTCGATCGCGCGCTCGATCAGCGAAACGACTTCCCGGTGCCGCCCGGCGAGCGTGAGGACGCGCGCTTCGCCTAACAGCGCCAGCGCCGACCTCGGATCCAGCGCCTTCGCCTGTCTGGCCTGTTCGAGACTCCTGTCGGGATCGCCGACGGCATAGAGCATCTGGGAATAGTTGAGGCGGGCTGGAACGTTCTGCGGGTCCAGGTCGAGCGCGATACGAAACTGGTCGAGCGCCTCCGCCCAGCGCCATTCGACGCGGTAGACGCCCGCCAGCGCCAAGTGTCCATCGGCAAGCCTTGCGTCCAGTTCCAACGCCCGGCGTGCCGATGTCTCCGCCTGCTGCAACACGGCCGGGATCGTTGCCTCGGCGTAGAACGGCACGAGCAGGAGGGCGAGGGCGCGCGAGGCATGAGCCCGTGCGAACAGCGAGTCCGCGCCGATCGCCTGGTCGAAAAGCTCGACCGCTCGCCGGACCGTCGGGCCGCGTCGTTCGAGCAGATACCGCCCTCGCAGGTACAGATCGTACGCCACCGGGTCGCGCGTCCCATGAGGAGGTACCGCCGGCGATGAGCCGGAGTCGCCTTCCTGCAGGATCGCGGCATCCGTATCACTGGCCAGGAGGCGCGCACGGAGCGCATTCGCCACCGCCGCACTGATCTCATCCTGCACCGCGAGAACGTCGCGGGCCTCGCGGTCGAAGCGGTCGGACCAGATCTCCTCTCCCGTGGCGGCGCTGGTCAGCTGGGCAGAAACCCGCCAGCGATTCGACACGCGTCGGATAGTCCCCTGAACGACGGCGTCCACGCCCAGCTCCTGGCGCACGTCGCGAACGTCGAGATCCCGGCGCCCCTTGAACCGATACGCTGCCGTCCGCGACGCAACACGAACGCCCGGGACCCGGCCAAGCTCCGTGGACAGCTCGTCCGCCATTCCGTCAGCGAAATAGTCCTGCGCCGTGTCCCGGCTGACGTTGGCGAACGGGATGACCGCTATCGATGTCACCGCCGCCGTCTCGGACCCTCGCCATGCACGCCACACAGCCGCACCGGCGGCTGCAACGATCAGCACGGCCAGCGCTGCCCGCACCGCACGCGGCACCCTCCGTCCCGATCGCATGGGCGCCTCCCCATTCATGCCGCGCAGCGATTCGAGAACCTTGACGATGTCGAGCGCCGACCCCGGACGCGCCTCCGGCGCCTTCGCCAGACATCGCATCACCACGGCGTCGAGGCTCGGAGCAATATCCGGGGACGACTCCACCAACGGACGAGGAATCTCCGTCAGGTGCGCGCGGAGGAACTCCTGCGGGTGCTTGCACTGAGCGAACGGGTGCGCACCATGTATCAGCTCGTACGCGACCACGCCCCAGGCGTACAAGTCGGCTCGCTGATCGATACGGTCCGCCGAATGCTGCTCGGGCGCCATGTATGCCGGCGTTCCCGGCGACACACCAGTCGTCGTGAGGCCGATTCCCGACTCGTCGGTCGCTTCCGACAGCGCCTTCGCGATCCCGAAATCGGTGACCATGGCGCTGCGCCCGACGAGCAGGATGTTCTCCGGCTTGATATCGCGATGCACCACGCCATGCCGATGCGCGTAGTCGAGCGCGAGGGCGACGTCGCCAAGGACATGAATCACCTGCGAGGGCGACAGCGTCGCGCCCCTGTTCATTGCCTGACGGAGCGACTCCCCCTCCACGAAGGGCATCGTGTAGTACGGGACGCCTCCCGCATCGCCCGCCGAAAGGAGCGGCACGATCTGCGGGTGCTGGAGCCGGGCGCACAGTTCGATCTCGCGGCGAAAGCGCGCCATGCTGACCGCCGCCGCGACTTGCGGGTCCAATACCTTGATGACCACGTCCCGACCTAACGACTTGTCGCGTGCCAGCCAGACGCGCGACATGCCACCGCCGCCGAGCTCACGTTCGAGGTCGTACACGTGACCGACCGCACCCTGCAGGACTTCGCGCGTGGATTCCATCCCCGTCCAGTCCGGATACGTCACGAAGATGCGGTCGCCCAACAGCAGCCGCCAGTCGGCCGATGCAGCGTCCGCTGAGCCACGATCGCCGGTGCGACTGCCGTTGACTGGCTGTAAGCACCAAGGCGCGGAGTATCCCACGAGGACCCGCGCACCCCATTCTGCCGTCGCACCGTGCGTTTTCCGGGCGCGGAGTGCAATGTTCGGGCATCCCCTGCCTGAGGTCTGCATGCGAGTCGCGTACATCGTTCGTCGCACGATCCCGTTCCTGGCAATCCCCGTGTTCGGTGCGTCCGCCCAACGGCGCGCCATGACCGTGAACGACATCATGGAACTCAAGTCGGTCGGCGCGGTCGCCATGGCGCCTGACGGGAAATCCGTACTCTACACCGTTTCGGCATGGGAACATCCGGCCGCCCGGGATACCAGCAAGGGCGACAAGCACGATATGCGTTCCCACGTCTGGATGGTGGGGACCGACGGGAGCGCCGCGAGGCAACTGACCTTCAGCGAGCGCGGGGAAACAGCGCCGCAATGGTCGCCCGACGGGAAGTGGATCAGTTTCGTATCCGCGCGCGGTGCCGGCGGCGAGGAAGGGCCGCGGCCCCAGATCTGGATCCTTCCGGCAA
Organism: Gemmatimonadaceae bacterium; assembly: GCA_019186945.1. GTDB lineage: Bacteria > Gemmatimonadota > Gemmatimonadetes > Gemmatimonadales > Gemmatimonadaceae > JABAQJ01. Next base: position 261,216 of record JABAQJ010000006.1, on the reverse strand, counting down.
ACGGCGGCGAAGCGTGGCAGCTGACGACCGCGCGCGACGGCGTGTCGGGATATGCGTGGTCGCCGGACGGATCGCGCATTGCATACCTCACGACCGATTCGCTGTCGCGGGAAGGCGAAGCGAAGGTACGGCGACGCGACGACGCGAAGGAGTTCGAAGGCGACCTCCGGCTCGCCCACGCCTGGGTCATCGACGTGTCGTCTAAGCATGCGAACAAAGTCACGAACGGCGAGTTCACGGTGCGCGGCGCTCCCGCGTGGTCGCCGGACGGAACGCGCCTCGCGTTGCTGACATCGCCGACGACGCTCATCCGGGACGAGCGGCGCGAAGGATGGATAGTGACGCTCGGATCGAACGACAGGGAGCGGATCGTCCCCGGTCCCGACATGACCATCCAGGGCACGCCGGTGTGGTCGCCGGACGGGCGGACGCTGGCGTTCGGCGCCATGGTCGAAACGTTCCGGCCTAACGCGGACGGTATGTACCCGCGGTCGCTGAAGAACACCGTGCTCGTCACCTACGACGTCGCCGCGAAGCAGGCCCGCGACCGGTCAAGCCCGCAGTTCGACAACTCGGTGGGACAGTTGCGCTGGTCGGCGGACGGCAGGCGAATCGTGTTCACGGCGCAGGACCGCGTGTACAGCTCGGTCTTTTCTTTCGATGTCGCCAGCGGCGAATATTCGCGACTCACCAGGGATCTCCTGATCCGCGGCCTTTCATGGTCGAAGGACGAATCGGCGGTGTCGTTTGCCATGGACTCCCCCGCGAGCCCGGCGGATGTCTACGTAAGCGATGCGACGCTCGCCAACCGGCGCAAGCTCACCACCGTGAACCCGCAGGTCGCGACGCTCTCGTTAGGTGAGTCCGAAGTCGTCACCTGGAAGAGCGCCGACGGCTGGCAGGTCGAGGGCGTGCTGCTCAAGCCGGCGGGCTACCAGCCCGGCCAGCGCGTGCCGCTCCTCGTCGACATCCACGGCGGCCCGACGGGCGCCCACACGAACGGGTTCAAGGCCAGCTGGGGATCGCCCGGCCAGGTGTACGCCGGTTCGGGCTGGGCCGTGCTCTACCCCAACCCGCGCGGCAGCACCGGATACGGAGAGAAGTTCATGCGCGGCAACATCAAGGATTGGGGCGGCGGCGATTACCGGGATATCATGACCGGCGTCGATGAACTCGTCAGGCGCGGTATCGCCGATTCGACGCGCCTTGCCGTCACCGGCTGGAGCTACGGTGGCTACATGACGGGATGGGTCGTCTCACAGACTGGCCGGTTCAAGGCGGCAATGATGGGCGCGGGACTCTCCAACATGGTGAGCATGTACGGCACGACCGACATCCCCGGCTACATCGGGACGTTCTACGACGGCATGCCACAGCTCGATGGCAGCCTGACCAACAAGTCGCTCGACTTCTATCGCTCGCGCTCGGCGATCACCTACAGCGACAAGGTGACCACGCCCCTGCTCATGCTCCATGGCGGGAACGACGAACGCGTCCCGATCGGACAGCCGATGGAATACTTCCGAAACCTCAAGGATCGTGGCAAGACCGTGGAACTCGTGTTCTACCCGCGCGAAGGCCACGGCCTTGGCGAATACTACCACCAGATCGACAAGGTGAAGCGCGAATACGAGTGGCTCGCGAAGTACACGTTAGGCGATCGTCCCAAGGTCATGCAGTGAACCGCTCGCCCCGCTGCCGCGTGCCAGTCGAGGCGCGGCAGCGGGGATGCGACCGCAAGCAACCCCTCGCGCCCGCTTCGCACCGTTCGGACCCACACACCGCCGCCACCACGGATCATGCCCAACGCCGCCCTTCGCGAACAACTCCCCGCGCCCCGCTTCCTGGACGGTGTCACCGACACCGCGATCCACCAGCTCGCCCGCCTCGTGACCCCCACGACCTTCGCCGGGAACGATCTGCTCTTCCGGCAAGGCGAGCCGCGACGGCTGATGGCACTGATCGTCTCTGGCGCCGTCGCGATCGAGAAGGAACTCAGTGGCCGCCAGGTGCGACTGGTCACGCTCGGTGTGGGAGAAGCCGTTGGGGAAGGACTCCTCCTCGACGACACCGCCCACGGAACCAGCGCCCGGGCGTTGCAGCAGACGGAAGTGCTCGTTCTATCCGGCGAGACGGTGGCGACGCTGGTGCGAGAGAACCCCGTGCTGTACGCCGCCCTCGTCGGCAGGGCAGCGCGGTCGATCTCCCAGCGACTCGCCGCCACCGACGCCACCATCGTCGGCCGGGGACGTGTCCTTGGATTCGGCGGCGCACGCACCCGAATGGAAAAGGACCTGCTCGGCGAGCGCGAAGTGCCTGACGACGCGCTCTACGGAGTGCAGACGCTGCGGGCGATGGAGAACTTCCCCATCACCGGTACCGTCCTCCGCGAGTTCCCTTCGCTGATCGACGCGCTGGCGGCCGTGAAGGCCGCCTCCACGCTCGCCAACCGCGAACTCGGACTCCTCGATTCGGAGACCGCGGACGCCATCGTGCGCGCCGCCGACGAGATCCGCGAGGGCCGGCACCACGAGCAGTTCCTCGTCGACATGGTCCAGGGCGGGGCGGGCACGTCCACCAACATGAACGCCAACGAGGTAATCGCCAACCGCGCTCTCGAACTGTTAGGCGACCGGCGCGGAAACTACAGCCGGGTGCACCCGAACGAGCACGTCAACCTCTCGCAATCGACAAACGACGTGTATCCCACTGCCGTCCGCCTCGCGCTGTACGGACAGATAGAGCGACTGCGTGTCAGCATGGGCGAGCTCGTCGCCTCGTTGCTGCGGAAGGGCGACGAGTTCTCGCCGCACCTCAAGATGGGGCGAACGCAACTGCAGGACGCGGTCCCGATGACTCTGGGCCAGGAGTTCGCGGCGTTCGGACACACCGTTCAGGAGGATATCGACCGTCTGGGCGAGGCACTGTCGCTGCTCAGGGAGATCAACATGGGAGCGACGGCGATCGGCACCGGGATCGCCGCACCGGGGGGCTTCGCCGAGGTCGTGAGGCGGCACCTGGCGGAGTTGACGGGAATCGACCTCGTGACGTCGCCGGATCTGATCGAAGCCACGTCCGACACCGGCGCCTTCGTTCAGCTGTCGGGCGTGCTCAAGCGGTGTGCCGTCAAGATCTCGAAGATCTGCAACGACCTTCGGTTGCTGAGTTCCGGTCCGCGCGCCGGGCTTGGGGAGATCAACCTGCCGGCGATGCAGCCCGGATCGTCGATCATGCCGGGAAAGGTGAATCCGGTCATTCCGGAAGTGGTCAACCAGATCTGCTTCGACATCATCGGCGGCGACATGACTGTCACCATGGCTGCCGAGGCGGGACAGTTTCAGCTGAACGCCTTCGAGCCGATCATCGTCTTCCGGCTGTTGCGGAGCATCGAGTCGCTGATGCGCGGTTGCGACGTACTGCGGACGCGCTGTATCGAGGGGATTACCGCCAACCCGGACCGAATGCGGCGCCTGGTGGAAACGTCGATCGGCGTGCTGACCGCGCTCGTACCGCGACTTGGGTACAGTGTCTGCACAGGCATCGCCCGCGAAGCGCTGGAAAGCGGGAAGGGCGTGTACGAGATCGTTCTCGATCGCGGACTGCTGACGCGCGCGGAAATGGACATGCTGTTGAACCCGGCGACGATGGCCGGAGTGCCGTCACGGAGCGGAGAGGCATGAGCCGGCTTCGAGCAGCGGCCGCGGCAACCGCCTAACGCTTCGCTGGGACTGCGCGCATGGCATCGAACCTCGACGGGGCCGGGCAGAGCAAGATGGCCACGCTGGACGAAGCGCTGGCAACCATCCAGCGCCTGCATGCGACCGTCGAGCGCTTCGCGGTTGCCGTTCGGACGGGGCACAACACGGGCGGCTTCCGCTTGCCGCTGCAGCGCATGGCGACGCCGCTCGTCGGACTGCTCAAGCCGCAGTTCGGCGCGATCGCCGACCAGGTGAGCGCCCTGATCCTGGTAACGACGCGCGCCGGCACGGATCAGGCGAAGCTGCGTGCGCTGCGCGAAGCAGTCGCGCAGTTGAGAGCGCAGCTGGATATCGCGGCCGCGAAGGTCAAGGAGCGTCACACTGTTCCTTCGACGGATTCGAGAGCCGAGTAGCTCGCGCGCGAGAGAATTACCGCGCTGCGGGAGGCAGTTTTTTTGTCGATACGCAGCCTTGCCCCCTCAGGTCGCAAAGTCGTAGTTTGTCGCGGTCAATTCCGCCACCCGGCCCCTCCGCCCGGGTGACCACCCCACGCAGGCTTTTCTCCAAGGAAAGCGATGACTCGGTTTTTCCGCCCGCGTCAGCTTGTGCCGGTTTTGTCCGTGGCCACGCTTCCGCTGCTGTTTGCGGCGTGCTCTGGCAACTATCCGAACTCCACATTTCAGCATACCACGGAGTTCAACCGCGACCTGACGTCGCTCTGGAACCAGATGATGTGGTGGGGGCTGGCCGTCTTCGTGATCGTCGAGACTCTTCTCGTCTACGTGATCGTCCGGTTCCGGCGCCGCCCCGATTCGCCGGAGCCCCGGCACGTGCACGGGAACGCTCTGATGGAGATCTCGTGGACCGTGGCGCCGGCGCTGATCCTCGCGATCATCGCCGTGCCCACGGTTCGTTCCATCTGGAAGTACCAGACGCCGGCGCCTAACGGCTCTCTGCAGATCGAGGTCATCGGGCACCAATGGTGGTGGGAGTTCAAGTATCCTGAACACGGGATCACCACCGCGAACGAGATCTACCTTCCCGTGGGACGGACGGTCAATTTCACGCTGCGATCGGCGGACGTCATCCATTCCTTCTGGATCCCGGGATTGGGCGGCAAGCGGGACGCCGTCTCAAACCAGGTGAACCATCTGTGGTATACGCCGGATTCGGTCGGCGTCACCGGATGGATCGGCAGCTGCAACGAGTACTGCGGCGCATCGCACGCGAACATGCGCTTCCGTGTGTTCACCGTGGCCCCAGCCGACTTCGATTCGTGGGCCAACCATCAGAAGGCGAAGGCCGTCTACCCACCGCCCGCCCCGGACACGGTGGCCGTGCGACAGGTGGCGGCTGCACCGGCGCCCGCGCCTGCAGCGATCGCCGAAGGGTATGTGTTCCCGGCCGCGCAGCGCCCCGCCCACGTCGTACCGGCGACACCGATCCCCGCCGGCAACACCTTTACCGAAGGGCTGACCGGAGATCCGCAGCGCGGTCTCGCCATCTACTCGCGAAGCGCCTGCATCGGCTGCCACAAGATCGACGGCAACCCGATGTCCATCGGGATCATCGGGCCCAACCTGACGCACATCGCGTCCCGTGCCACGATCGCCGGCGGTCTGTTCCCGAACGATACGCGGCACATGCAGCTCTGGATCAAGAACGCACGCAAGATGAAGCCAGGCGTCACCATGAACTCCCTCGGAAAGGGTGAGTTCGACCCGATCCTCAAGATGACGGTCACGGTGGGTGGTCTGACTGACCAGGAGATCGCCGACATCGCCGCCTACCTGCAGATGTTGAAGTAGGCGGCCACCTCACCAGCGCGACACCGAACCGCTCCCTCGATCCCAGCACCCATCCCCATGGCCACAGCAGCAACCGCCCCGGCATACACCAGCAGCGAGAGCCACGGCGCGACCGGGCTGATGAGTTGGCTCACCACGGTCGATCACAAGCGTATCGGGATCCTCTATCTCCATACGTCGCTCTTCTTCTTCGTCGTCGGCGGACTGGAAGCGATCATCATGCGCTACCAGTTGATGAGACCGAACATGCAGGCCGTGTCCGCGGAGACGTTCAACCAGCTCTTCACGATGCACGGCACGACGATGGTGTTCCTCGTCATCATGCCGCTGTCGGCTGCGTTCTTCAACTTCCTGATCCCGCTGCAAATCGGGGCCCGCGACGTTGCATTTCCGCGGCTGAATGCGTTCAGCTACTGGGTCTACTTGCTGGGTGGCGTGTTCATCACGCTGCCGATCCTGTTCGGCCTGGCGCCGGATGGCGGATGGTTCGCGTACGCGCCACTCACCACGCGCACGTACTCGCCAACCCAGAACATGAACTTCTGGGTTCTTGGCGTGCAGATCCTCGGCGTATCGTCGCTAGCCGCTGCCTTCAATTTCGCCACCACGATCATCAACATGCGCGCGCCGGGCATGAACCTGATGCGCATGCCGATGTTCACCTGGATGTCGTTCGTGGTGCAGTGGCTGATCATCCTCGCGTTCCCGGTGATCACCGTCGCGCTGTTCTTCCTGCAGTTCGACCGATTCTTCGGGACGAACTTCTATACCGTGACCGCCGGCGCGGATCCGCTGCTCTGGCAGCACCTGTTCTGGATCTTCGGCCACCCGGAAGTCTACATCCTGATTCTCCCAGCCTTCGGCCTCGTGTCAGAGGTTCTGCCGACCAACTCGAAAAAGCCACTGTTCGGATACCCGGTCATGGCCTACTCCGGAATCCTCATCGGCTTCCTGGGCTTCGGCGTGTGGGCGCATCACATGTTCGCCGTCGGGATGGGGCCGATGGCTGACACGGTATTCGGGGTGACCACCATGCTCATCGCCATTCCGACGGGCGTGAAGATCTTCAACTGGATCTTCACCATGTGGGGAGGTTCGCTCCGGTTCAATACCGCCATGAAGTACGCGATTGCGTTGATCGGCATGTTCACGATCGGCGGCATTTCCGGTATTACGCACGCGTCCCCCCCGTCCGACCTGCAGCAGACGGACACCTACTACATCGTCGCTCACTTCCACTACGTGCTTTTCGGTGGCGCGATCATGGGCATCTTCTCCGGCATCTACCACTACTTCCCGAAGATGTACGGCAGGAAGATGGACGAGGGCCTGGGTAATCTGCACTTCTGGCTCAACTTCATCGCGTTGAACCTGACGTTCTTCCCGATGCACTTCTCCGGCATGCTGGGGATGCCGCGGCGGATCTATACCTACGACGCCGGCCAGGGGTGGGAGACGTTCAACCTGATCTCGTCGATCGGGGCGTTCCTGATGGCGCCGGCAATGCTCGTCTTCCTCTACAATTTCTTCAAGTCGAAGAAACACGGCGAGGTCGCTGGTGACAACCCGTGGGACGCGCCAACGCTCGAGTGGTCGATTCCGTCGCCACCCCCGGAATACAACTTCGCGCAGATCCCGATGGTGACATCACGCTACCCGATGTGGGATATCACCCACCCCGAGCGCACCGCCGAGATCCCCCACTCGACGAAAGGCTGGGACGAGGCCAGGCACCGGAGCGATGAGCACATTCTTCCCGGCGGCGGACATATGGCGGACATGGCGCCCGCGCACATCGAAACGGCGGCGAAGACAGCCAGCGAACTTGATATCCCCATGCCTACGCCCACGATCAAACCGCTCCTGGTTGCGTTAGGCATGCTCGTCATGGTCGCCAGCCTGCTCCCGTTCTTCGCCGGAAAGACCAGCGCGTTCGTTGTCCTGCTGGCGATCGGCGCCGGTACGATGATCTACTCGCTCTACGACTGGCTCACGACACCGCTCGAAGAAGCGCACTAGGCAACAGCCTCCACCGCTCCCCGATCCTGTTTCCGGAATGACTTCACACGCTGCTGCCGCCGAAGGCCACGCGCACGAGCATCACTACACGACGACGGGACTCGACAACCGCAAGGTTGCCATCTGGTCGTTCATCGGCTCCGAGTGCATGCTCTTCGCGTCGCTCATCTCGACGTATCTGATCTACAAGGGTCGCTCGGTCGTCGGACCGCTGCCGCACGAAACGTGGACGGATCCCTCGACGGGCGCTGTCTTCAAGCCGATCCTGAACATCCCCATCACATCGGCCTCGACATTCGTTCTCCTCATGTCGTCGCTGGCCATGGTGCTGGCACTGGCGGCGGTAGAGAACAAGGACAAGCCCCTTCCGGCGAACGCCGGCTGGTGGGATCGTCAGCTGGCATCGTCGAAACTCTGGCTCTGGTGCACCTGCATCCTGGGCGCGACCTTCCTCGGCTTCCAGGCGTTCGAGTTCACTTCGTTCGTTCACGAGGGACTGACGCTCCGGCGGAACCTGTTCGGCTCGTCGTTCTTCACGCTCACCGGCTTTCACGGCGCACACGTAACCGTCGGAGTGATCTGGCTAGGCTCGCTGCTGGCGATCGATTACAAGCGCGGCCTTCGCCCCAGCGATACCCTGATGGTCGATATCGCGGCACTCTACTGGCACTTCGTCGACGTCGTCTGGATTGCAATCTTCACCCTCGTCTACCTGATCAAGTAACCCGGAGCGCTATGGCCGAGCACGCGGTAAACCCCGACCACGTACGCGAGCACCCCACGTGGAAACAGTACAAGTGGGTAGCGGCGATTCTCACGATCATTACGATCCTCGAGGTCTGGGCGTACTACATCCCGGCGTTCGTGGCATCGTCGGCGTTCGTCCCTTCGCTGCTGCTGATGTCAGCGGTGAAATTCGCGATCGTCGTCATGTTCTACATGCACCTGAAGTACGATCACAAGCTGTTCCGCGTCCTGTTCACCGGCCCACTCGTGGTAGCCGCGGCCACTCTGGTGGCCCTCGTCTTCCTGCTCGCGACCTGGATCCGTTAGCGGCCGCGACAACACCGAAATCCTCGAACGGGCGGTTCCCTGCGAACCGCCCGTTCCGTTTTCCGGATCCTTCGGCTGCCAGCGTCCGTGGCCACGCACACCCACGGCCTTGCCACCGGCGAATCGCGCAGAAACGTTACAGGCAGGCAGCGATCGGCCCGGCCCGCTGCCTTCTCCCTCATCAGCGAGGCTTGCGTGCCGGCAACCATACTCGCACCGCCCGACGTACAGGACGTCCTTCGCGGTAGCACGCCGCCCGCGCCCGACATCCCGAACCCGCGCACCAGCCCGCACGGACACAAGGAACGCCTCCTCGCTCTCGATGTCTTTCGCGGACTCACGGTCGCCGGAATGCTGCTCGTCAACAACCCCGGATCGTGGGATGCCATCTATCCGCCACTCGAGCACGCGAAATGGCACGGCTGGACGCCCACAGACGTGATCTTCCCGTTCTTCCTGTTCATTGTCGGCATCACTACACACCTGTCTCTCACCAGCCGCCGCGCCCGCGGGGCAAGCGACCGGGATCTCGTCGTCCAGATCGTAAAGCGGGGCATCCTGATCGTTCTCTGCGGTCTGGCGCTCGCGGCGTTCCCCTACACGCCACTATCGCGCGTGACCGAATTGCGCTTCCCGGGCGTACTGCAGCGCATCGGAGCGGCATATCTGTGCGGCGCTCTGCTCACCTTCCGCTCCGACTGGAAACAGCAGATCGCGATTCTGGTTGTGATCCTCTTCGGCTATTGGGGAGCGCAGACGCTCATTCCGGTGCCTGGCGTTGCCGGTCCGCCATCGCTGGACGACCCATCGGGCACGCTGTCGGCGTGGCTGGACCGCGCCATCTTCGGGTCGCATCTGTGGGCGTCATCGCGGACGTGGGATCCGGAGGGTCTGCTCACCACGGTGCCAGCGGTCGGAACGGTCGTTCTTGGCGTGTTGTGCGGTCGTTGGCTCGGCACACGCCGGGACATCATGGACCGTCTGGTCGGGATGTTCGCGCTCGGCGCGTTGGGCATGATGGCGGGGCTAGTGTGGAACTGGGTCTTCCCGATCAACAAGAGCCTCTGGACTTCCTCCTACGTGCTGTTCACTGCCGGGATGGGGACAACCGTGCTCGCCACGTGTATCTGGCTAGTCGATGTGTTAGGCATGCGACGGTGGACGACCCCGTCTGTTGTCTTCGGGATGAATCCGTTGGTGGCGTTTCTCGGTTCGGGGATGATGGCCCGCGGCATCTATTCCCTGATCAAGATCGATGTCGACGGTGAGCGAGTTCCAATTCAGAGATTGATCTACGAACGTGTGTTTCTCTCGTGGCTGGATCCGCGGAACGCGTCGTTGCTGTTCGCCATCACTTTCGTCTTTGTGTGGGCGCTTCTACTTTGGGGATTATACCGCAAGCGGATCTTCATCAAGGTGTGACGCTTCGCCATGCCTGACGAGGCAATCGAAGCAAGGAGTACACATCGCGACATGCGCGACGACCGTCCCGACCGTCGGACTTCCTCGTTAGTGAAGACCCAGCGCCTGGCCGCTGCCCTTTCCGCGGCTACCGTGCTCGCGCTTGCGCCCGTCTCAGGCCATGCGCAGGTCTCGGACGGAGCGCGGAGTTCGGCGTCCGGGGGCGAGAAGACGCCGGCGAAGGCAACGGCCGGGAAAGTCGTGAAGAAGAGCACGGCCCGGCGCTCGTCAGGCAGCCGACGAAAGGCCCTCCCGCCACTCCGTCACGCCTCTCCCCAGGGCGAATACTCCCTGGCATCCGATCTGTCCGGCTTTCTTTCGGCTCGGGTGCGGAGTGGGACGTGGGGTGTCCTGGTCGTATCGTTGACGCGCGGCGACACGCTCTACTCGCATAACGCGGATACCAGGCTGCTCCCGGCGTCCACCATGAAGCTGTTCACCACCGCGCTGGCCTTCGACCGGCTCGGCCCGGAGCATCAGTTCACTACGGACGTGTTGCGTGACGGAGGAGTCGGATCGGACGGCACGTTGACCGGCAACCTGATCCTCCGGGGGGGAGGCGATCCGGGGCTCTCGAACCGTTTCATCCCGGGTGACCCGAATTCGCCGATGCGTGCCCTCGCGCGGCAGGTTGCGGCCGCCGGTGTCACGCGCGTGCACGGTGACATCGTCGGTGACGCCTCGGCATTCGAACAACAGAAGGTGCCGGATGGATGGCTTGCCCGATATCTGGATGCGTCGTACGCACAGCGCGTGTCCGCGCTTTCGTTGAACGAGAACCTGCTGCACGTCGCGATCGCACCTGGAAAGGGAGCGGAGAAGCCAAGAGTCGTACTCCAGCCTGCGTCCCTGGCATTCAAGATCGTCAACGAGACGAGGACTGTCGCAAAGAGCCGGCGCGCCAAGCTGACGGTGGCCAAGCGACCGGACGCGTCGATACTGGTGCGCGGCTGGATCGGCGAGCAGTCCCAGACGCGCGTGTACGTGGTGGTCGTGGACGATCCGGCTCTGTTCGCGACCGGCGCTTTGCGACAGGCGCTTCTGGACGAGGGGATCGAGGTGTCCGGAACGGTGAGAACCGGCGAATCGCCAGGCAACGCTGTCCGTATCGCGTCGCTCTCGTCGCCACCGCTGGCACAGCTCGCCAACGTGATGAATCGCGAGAGCGTGAACCATTTCGCGGAACTCATCTTCCGTGACGCTGCTCGCTCAGGCGACCCGGAGGGTATAGGTTCCGCAAGCGCGGGCAACGCATTGCTGCAGCAACTGATGGCCAATCGTGTTGGCGCCAGCCGCGACGCAGTGTTCGCCGCCGATGGGAGCGGATTGTCCACGCTCGATCGAGTCACGCCCCGCGCGCTCGTGCAGCTCCTCTCCTACGCCGACCGCGCACCCTGGTCGCGCGAGTTCCATGCTTCGCTGCCGGTCGCCGGGACTTCCGAAATGCTCCGTAACCGGATGGCGGCCACCCCCGCTCGCGGAAACCTGCACGCCAAGACGGGAACTACGAACGAGGTCATCGCGTTAGGTGGATACGTCAACGCCAGCAACGGCGAGCTGCTGGCCTTCTCGTTCCTGTACAACGGGCACGACCGTGCCCCGGCTCGCGAGACGATCGACGCTATGGGCGGCACCTTGGCGGCGTTCGCGCGCTAACGACCCTTCCGGGCTTCGCCAGACACTACACGGATGGCGCTCGTAGTCCTCCTTCGCGGTGTTAACGTCGGCGGCCATCGGACGTTCCGCCCCAGCCGCGTGGCGCACGAACTTCGCCGGTTCGAGGTTGTGAATATCGGCGCGGCCGGCACCTTCGTCGTGTTGCGTCCCCAGTCTCGCCGACTCTTCCGGGTCGCCTTGTCTCGTGTCCTCCCCATCACCGCCGTGACGTTGTTCTTCGACAGCGGGGAAATCCGTCGCATCGAGACCCTGCATCCGTTTGGACCGGAACCTGAGGAGCCCGAGCGAGTTCGCTTCGTGAGCTTTCTGGCGAAGCGGAGTCGCAATGGCCCATCGCTGCCCGTACGACTGCCGGCGGGCGATGACTGGCATGTGCAGCTGATTGCGTCGGCGGGCCGATTCGTCTTCGGCGAGTACCGGCGGCACATGAGGACGATCGTCTCGCTGGGAAAGGTCGACACGCTCTTCGGCGTTCGGGCAACCACCCGGAGATGGAGTACGGTCGGCAGCATTCTGCGAGCATTACCGACGCGCTGATGCGCGGCACAACGCACAAGTATCTTCCTGCGTCGGCCGCACACAGCCACCAGACCGGACCCTGCGGCTTCCGCTACCCACTCGCGCACCGATGGACGCCACCGACATCCTGATGAACGAGCACCGCGTCATCGAACGCGTGCTCGACGCCCTCGAAGCAGCGACCGACGCACTCGAGCGCGGCGTCGCCGTCCGCCCCGGATTCTTCCTCGACTCCGCCGACTTTATTGCCGGCTTCGCCGATGGCTGCCACCACCGTAAGGAAGAAGGTGTGCTCTTCGAAGCCATCGTCGCCGCTGGCATGCCGCTCAGCGACGGACCGATCGGCATGATGCTGGAGGAGCACGAGCAGGGACGCCGGTTCACCCGCGGCCTGCGGGACGGCGTGAAACGCTGGCAGGATGGCGACGCCGAGGGCCAACGTATCCTGTCGACGAATGCACGTGGGTACGTCGCGCTCCTTCGCGACCATATCCAGAAGGAGGACGACGTATTGTTTCCCATGGCGGAACAACTGATCTCGCCATCACAGGAGGCCAACGTGCTGCGCGACTACGCGCGGGTGGCTGAGGCCTCGTCGTGCGACCTCTCCACCGGGCGATTCATTGCGCTCGCGGGGCAACTGGAGGCAGAAGCTCGGACGTTCCGCGCCTGACGAGCTCACGCCTTGCTCGAAACGCTGCGCACGGCCGCCGGTACGCCACTCTACATTCTGCGGCCACCGCAGGTCAGTCGGGTACCATCACCGCTCGTTTCAGGAGTCGGCCGTGGTGCGCATCCTCGAATACGGCGTTGATCTCGCGCAGCGCGTGCCGTTCCACGAACGGCTTCAGCGTTAGGCGGCCGGCGCCAATCCACTGCAACATGTCGCCGTACACGAGTGGATCGGCGCCCCAGTTCCCGCGCGCCGTGGCTTCGAATGCCATCAGATTGGACAGCGGCACCTCTACCCGATCCATCGTGTACCCGACGACCGCAAGCGAAGCGCCGAACCCCAGGAGCCCGAACGCTGTCTCCTGCCCTCCGCGAGTCCCGGACATCTCGTAGATCTTCCACAGATGGGGAGGAGCGCCTAAGGCGTCGGCAGCGCCCTTTACCTGCTTGCGCACTTCCTTGGCGGGGACGTCGCGCACGTTGAAGACCGCATGTGCGCCCGCCCGCTGCGCCTGGTCGAGTCTGCGGTCATCGAGGTCGAGCGCCACGACGCGCGCGCCAGCGGCCGCGGCCACCTGCACGCCGTACACGCCTACTCCGCCAACACCGACCACCACCGCCAGTTCGCCCGGCGCCAGTCCGGAGTTCCGGACGGCCTGGAACGGAGTTGCCACCGCATCCGAAACCACCGCCAGCTCCCACAGCTGATGCGTCGAGAGCACCTCGTCGTTCACCCGGCAGAGATAGCGCGCCGGCACCGTCACGTGCGACGCGAACCCTCCATGCCTGTCATTACCAGGCATCACCTGCCGGCGACAGATGGAGCGGTGCCCAGCGACACAGAGATCGCAGGTGCCGCATGGCAGCACCGCCGGCACGATCACCGGTACTCCGACGAGCGATCGGTCCACACCGTCGCCAACGTCCCTGACGATGCCGCTGATCTCGTGACCCAGCACCAGCGGCAGCGAACCGCGGGTCTTCACGCCGTGCCGCAGGAACGACACGTCGGTGTGACACACCCCGCAGCCCGCAACCTCCACGGTCGCCTCGCCAGCACCTGGAACGACGGGCGCTAGCGTACGGCGCTCCAGCGGCCCGCCAGGCGCCGTCATCATCCATGCGTTCCACGCGGCGTCGTTCATGGCATCCATTCTCGCAGGCTTCAGGTAGTTGCTGCAGTCCCCGGCGAGTCACCGAAGACGAAGTGGCCGCACTCGTGGCACGCGTCGAGTGTGCGGGGCAGTCCCGCAAAGCAGGTTCGCACGTCCGGCGCCAGCCGCATCACCTGACGCAGGAACCGGCAATCGCACCCAGCATGCGGCTCGAACACTGCCTCTACGTACTGACCGGTGCGCTCCAGCACGTTGGACACCCGCACCTTGAGCGATGGTGTCAGCTCCTGCTCCTCGATGGTGAGTTCCTTGCTCACCACGACAAACGCCTGAAGGCGCTCGTACTTCACTTCATGCTCGCGGTTGAAGGCCAGCACGGTATCGCGCAAGGATGCCTTCACGGTCGCTTCCGCTCTCGCGTTGTCGTCTCCGAACTCCTCGCGGATCCGGAAATAATCCGGGAAGATCAGCGCTGCCAGGAAATCCTGGCCGCTTCCAACCACTATCGCGTGCCTGATGTACGGATTCATCCCTGCCAGGCGATTCTCGATTATGGTAGGAATCACCTTCTCTGCATTGAGCATCTTGAATACGCGGTCCTTTCGCGACACGAGGCGAAGCGCATTGCCCGCCAATTCGCCAAGGTCCCCGGTATGAAACCACCCGTCGCCCGGAAGCGCACGCGCGGTGGCATCGGGATTCCGGAAGTAACCCGTCATCACGTTGGGTCCGCGAACCAGGATCTCACCGTCCCCAGCGATGGCTACAGTGACCCCTGGAATGGGATAGCCGATGAGTCCCGGTACGGTTCGCGGCTCGTTCATGTCCGTCAACGTGCAGCACGGAGCGGTCTCCGTGAGTCCCCAACCCTCCAACACCGGAATCCTCCTGGCCGCGAAGAATGACGAGACGCCGGCCGGCAGCGGCGCGGCTGCCGTGAAGACAAAGCGCAGCCCTTCATGAAAAACGAGAGGTCCGTCCTCGGGGTGCAGCTGCGTGTGCGCCATGAGCTGCTGATAGATCTTGGGCACACTGAAGTAGATCGTCGGTCGGACCTCCATCCAGTTTCGCAATAACGTGCCGAAGTCCTTGCCCAGCGATTCGTCTATGCAGAGCACGGCGCCGCGATACAGTGCCGTGTACTTCTCGAAGATGCCGCCGAAACTGTGGTGCCATGGGAGGTACGACAGCAATCGGTCTGCGGGCGTGACGTCCCAGATGGCCGACAGCGCGCGCTGCTGTGACAGGATGGCGTCGTGCGAGAGCAGCACGCCCTTGAGCGGGCCGCTGGTCCCCGAGGTATACATCATCAGCGCTGGCGAATCCGGATCCACCGCACTGGCTTCGCCAAGCCACTCCTGGATATCACGCCGAGCACCGGCATCCGACGTGCCTTCGCGAATCGCGTCACTGTACCAGACCGCTGGCGCCCCTGACGCGTTGGCGACGGGTTCCATGGCACCTGCCTCGAACGTGACCACGACACGGACGGACGGGAGCACACCGAGGTGTGGGAGCTGGCTTGGCGACGCAAGCAGGAGGGCCACGGGTTCGGCGTGGGTCACGAGAAATCGAAGCTGCTCGGCGGCGTAGCCGGAAAAGATCGGAGTGTAGATCGCCCCGAGCCCCATGGTTGCGAACTCGGCCACCAGCATCTCGCCACGGTTCGGCGAGATCACGGCGACGCGATCGCCGGCGCGGACGCCCCGCATGGACAGGAACCTCGCGAAGGCCTCCACGTCAGACAGCAGCGCGTCCCAGGTGATGGTCCGCAAGGCTCCACCACGGCGCTCGCGGAATGCCGGCAGTCCGGCGAACCGCTCGCCATTGCGCGAAAGCATCCCACCGATGCTCTCGCGTGCGCCTAACGGTTGGAGGCGCGAGAAGATCATGTTTCCCTCGCGCACCGCTGCCCCTGCGTGGCGCATAGTGGCCTCGACGCCATCGTCGACGCGGCCCTCAGCCGACATCCTGACGACTCCCGACGCCTGTCGCCGCGCTGGCCTCACGCCCGTCCCCGTTCCCGTGCGCATCCAGCGCATCGCCCACCGCCACGGCTCCGTCACGGGCGGCGAGAGACGCGCCGAATGCGCCCATCTCCTGGGGATGCGGAGGCACCACCACCTCTCCTCCCGTCGCCTCGCGCAGCAGGCTCACGACACGCGGATGGTGCGCCACCACGCCACCCGTCGCCACCATCGCGCCGTGGAAGACTTCCATCGCCTGGACGCGCTTCACCAGCGATCGGTAGGCGGCCATCGCCAGATCTGCCGGCCGCTTTCCCGAGCGGATGAGCGTAAGCAACTCTGTTCCGGCGAAGACAGTGCAGAAACTCGACAGCTCCAACGTCTCGGCAGATTCCGCTGCGAGACCGTCGAGCGCACCGGTCTCGACGCCTAACCGGAGCGCGATCTCGTCGAGGAAGCTCCCCGTGCCGGCGGCGCACTTCCGGTTCATGCGATGCGCCACACGCTGTCCGCCGGCGTCGAGCCGGATGACTTTCGCATCCTGGCCGCCGATGTCCACGACGGTAACGGGACCGCGTACGTAGTGCGCGACGCCGCGTCCGTGGCAGTCGAGTTCCGTGCGCGATCCGTTCGCGAACTCCACATTGTGGCGTCCGAAGCCTGTGGACCACACCGCGACAATATCCCCGGCTGGGACGTCCGCCCGTGCCAACGCCGCATCGTACGCCTGGCGTGCCGCCACGGCAAGATCTGCCCCGGAGCGCTTCACCGCCGTGCCGAGCACCCCCCCGTCAGCATCGATGATGACGGCCTTTGTCGTCCACGATCCGCTATCGATCCCCGCGTAGTATCGCATGAGAGTCATGCGCCACGTCGGCTCGCCCGCGTGTCGGCGAGTTGTTCGACGAAACCCTCGATGTTGGTGCGACCCTGCTCGTCGGAGTAACACCGCAGATCGTTGACATCGCCGTCGAGCACCAGCGAGGGAATCCCGAGGCGCTTCGACAAACGCTGCGGCATGGCGTAGCGGGTGTTCGAGTTGTTGGGGCATGTGCGGCAATCGTGGAAGACGATGCCGTCGACGTCGAACTGGCGCACCATCCGCTCGATGTACTGCTCCTTTGGTTCTTCCGATCGTGCGATGAAGAGATTGAGAGACGCGCGAGCCATGGACCTGATGGGATCGTCCGCATCCAGGTCCGGGAAGATCCAGCTGTTGCAGTATGTAGACGCCACCACCGCCGTGCCGAACTCGGCGAAGTTCGTCGCCAGCGCACGCAATCGTCCCCACAGAGGCATGCCATCCCAGTACAGGCGCAGCGACTCGCCGCGCACAGCCGCGACCCGAGTGCGCACACGCTCCTCCAGCTCCGCGAGCAACGATCGGTAATAGGCGCACGCCTCTTCCATGCCTCTCAGCACGACCGCCGGGCCCATCTGAATGGTGCCGTCGAAGAACGTGAACGGCGCAGGACGCGCGGCTGCCGTACCAAGGCATGCCCCCCAGAGATGGGAACATTCGCGCGAGATCGCGACCACCTGGGCGAGACGCGCTCCATCCAGGCGAGCGCCAGAGACTGCTTCGAGCGTGGGCACGAGCGCCTCGATCTGTCGCGCCACGCCCTCGACGTCGTCATCGGTGACGGTGTCGATGCTCCTCGGCGATCGCACACCGATCACCGGAACGTCCCACTGGCGACCGTACCACTCGAACCAGTCCCGGACGTCGCGACACTGGTTCGTGTTGAACACGAGCACATCCGCTCTCGGGACGCTCGTCAGCCCATACGCTTTCAGAGGCGTCTCGCCGGCAAGGTACGCACCGATGTCGCTGGTCAGGTACGAGCAGATGTCCTGCGAGTAGCCCTGCGCGTGTGCGATGGGCATCACGCGGTTGGCGGTACGCGCCGCGCCGAGCATTGCGGCGTGGTTCTCTGGAAAAAAGACGCGATAGCCCAGGGCTCGCAGCAGCTCGGCCGGCCCAACGCTCGAGCACCAGGCAACGGGCGCGGTGTCAGCATCGCCGAGGGAGCGGTAGTACGAGCCCATCGTCTCACGCAGTGTTGCAGTGCTGGAGAGCGCGGGTCCAGTCATGTCGCCAGCTCCATTGCCTTGAGCGCTGCGCCCAGGGCACCGGTGAAGATCGGATCGGGCACGGTACGGACCTCCCTCTCCAGAAGTGTCTGCAGCGCGCGGACGACACCCGGGAAGTACTCGACGACGCCGCCGCATGCATACACTGGGTCTTCGAAGCCGCCGAGTTCCACGATACGCTCGGCGATCGAGTGCATGGCCCCTAACGCGATCTCCTCGCGCGACGCGCCCTCGCGCAGGCGTTCGAGGATCGCGGTTGACGAGAACACCGAGCAATAGCTGCTGACCGCTGCCGGCTTGTCCGCAACCGACGCCAATTCCTGCAGGCGCGTTGGCAGCACGTCGAGATGGCGCGCCGTGAACATCAGGAAACTCCCGACTCCAGCCGCGCAACGCCGGACGTTGCGCGCATCGGCTCGGCGGCCATCGAGCGCGACTGCGATCAGGTGCGGATCGCGCCCGCCGATGTTCACCAGCGTCATGCGTTGGCCGATCAGGTGGTAGGCGCCGGCAGCGTGGCACGCCGCATCGGTAGCGGTGAGCGTCGCCCCCGGCACGCACCCCATGGCGAATCCCGTCGCGCCGATGCCGGCTAGATCGCTCTCTGTGCGCTGGGCGTCGTCGAGCGCGGCGGACAGAACCTCGTAGACGCATGCCTGGAAATAGCCGCGCGTCGGTGCGACCGCGCGCCCTTCCACACGCCCGCCAGCACCAACAATCACCGCCTTGACGCACTCCGTGCCCGCGTCCACGCCTGCTACCACACGCGCTCGCTCGTCAGGCATCATGCCCATCCTCCCTACGTTCGCGCCTCATACGGCCGCTCCGACGTGCTCCAGATGCTGTTCGAGAAACTCGCCAAGCAGCGTCTCCAGCCTCTCGGCGCTGAACAGACGTACGTCATGCGAGTCGGCTTCGATGACGAGCGCCGGAACACCGGTAAGACGCTGCGCGCGCCGTGCCAGCCCATACCGCACATGGCTCGCCTCCGGCGTCGTACGACAATCGTGGAATACTGCCGCGTCCACGCCATAGGCCCCGAATCTCTCTGACAGATAGGCGGTCTTGTACCCCTCCGACCGATTGCCGAAAACGCCCGTGTAAGCGCGCGCCATGCTCTCGATCGGGTTATCCTCGTCCAGACCGGAAAGCGCGAACACGCTGCAGAAGGTGGAAGCCACGACCGCGACGCCCTTGGTGGCAAACAGACGCGCCAACGGTCGCAGGCCGCACCAGATCGGGGGCCCGTCCCAATAAAATCGGTACGACTCGTGCGGCACAGCGGCAATCCCACGGGAAATCCGGTCCTCCACCTCCGACTTCAGCAGCCGGTAGTAGTCTACCGCTTCCGGCGTCCCCCGCAGGAGGATCATCGGTGCAACGTGGATGAGTGCGTCGAAGAACGTGAATGGGGCCGGTGTGGCGCGTGCCAATTCGAGGATCTCGCGCCAGAGCGCTGCGGCCTTGCGCGTGTTCGAAACGACGTCGGCAAGGCCATCGAACGGCATCGACCGGCCCGCAACGCCCTCGAGTCGATCCACGAGTCGCAGCAACTGATGCACCGATGCGTCCACGTCGATGCGCTCGAGCTCGCCCAACGCGGGCGGTGGATGAAGGCCCACCACGGGAATGCCAAAATGCGTTCCATAGAACTCGAACCACCGCAGCAACTGGTGGCCGGTGTTGGTGCTGTAGACCACCACGTCGGGTGGCGGCGGACCCTCGATGCCGTGTGCGGCAGCAAGCGGACTGCTTCCCTCCAGTAGCGCACCGATGTCCGTGCGCATTGCCGAACTGGCGAATTGCGAAAAGCCCTCGGCCGTGGCTCTCGCCAGGTAGGGTGCTGCCTGACGTCCGGCGGCAATGAGTGCGGCGTGGTTCTCAGGAAAGTACGGCGCAATGCCCAATGCGCGCACGATCTCTACCGGCGCGAGCCCGGAGCAGGCAGCAACAAGACGGTCTGGGTCGTGCGAAGCCTGCTGGAGGTCGACGTAGTAGGCATGCATCAGTTCTTTCAGCCGCCGAGTGCTCTCGAGCGGCGGACCGCCCGACGGCATTCCGGAATCCTCGCCACGCGGCGCCGTGCGGCGCGAGCCGGCCGCGCCTGTCTGAACCGTCGCCTTGGTATCAAGCCCCAAACGCCGCGCAATCTCCTGCTTGTACAGGAACGTCTGCCGCTCTCGTGAATGAATGAAGTGCACCAGCGCCTCGTTATGCGGCGCGTGCAGCCCGAGCCGGTGAGCTTCGGCGACGATAGCGCCGTTCAACGCATCCACCTCGGTACGCATTCCGCGCGACAGATCCTGCCACATCGAGGGACGGTTCTTCCCGAGCGCCTTGAGGGATCCGACGACAGGGCGAAACGGGTCTTCTTCGTCCACGATCGGCACGCCGCGAGCTCGCATCACCGCCACGATCTCGTTGCAGAGATCGCGCATGAAGGACATCAGGTCCTCGTCGGCCAGCATCTGCCGGCACGTCAGACCAGTCACCGCCGACGTCGGGTTCACTACCGCATTGTGGAGCAGCTTCTGCCAGACGGTATGGTCGATGTTGGGGACCACGTTGGTGTCCAGGCCAGCGCTGCGGAACAACGCCCCGATCGCCTCGATTTCCGGCGTGATACCGCCCGTCAGCGGCGCGATCTGGATCGGCTTGATTCCTGCACGATACTGCAAGCGCCCAGGTCCGGCATGCTGAATACTGTGATACGTAATGCCGCAGAGCACACGCTCCGGTCCGGCCAGAGACGCGATCGTTTCCGCATTGCCGATGCCGTTCTGCATGGAGAGAAACCACGTCTGCGTACCGGTCGCCGGCAGCACCTCGCGCACCGCGGATTCCGTCTGGTACGTCTTGACGGCGATGAACACGAGGTCGAACGGCTGCACACCCTCGAGAGTCGTGACGACGTGCACGCGAATACGAACCTCCTCCTGGCCCTGCTGGGAGATCTGCAGGCCAGCCTCGTTGAGGAGCATCGCGCGAGCCGCGTTTTCCTCGAGCAGCGTTACGTCGGCACCCGCTCGCGTCAGGCTGGCGCCCACCAGACCGCCCAAAGCTCCGGCTCCGACGATCAGGATCCGCATGGACTGCCTCCTCGCGTGCAGATCATCGGCCCCTCACCTGTTCGTCCATTGAGGACGCCGCTTCTCGTAAAATGATGCGATGCCCTCACGCACGTCTTCGGTGCGCATGAGGTCGTCGAGAAACACGCGTTCGGCCTCGAGCCGCGCTTCTTCGAACGGCCGGCCAGCCAGGCTGCGCACGAGTCGCGTGTTCATTCGCATCACCAGCGGGCTCGCACGCCGCATATCGGCAAGAACGTAGTCCACCGCCTCACCCAGCGTTTCACTCGTAACCACGCGTGAAACGAGGCCAAAGCCCTGCATCTCGGCGGCGGTCCACGTGCGACCCGTGGCCGTGATCTCGATCGCTCGCGCCACTCCCACGCGGCTCGGCAGCCACGCCACTGCCACCGGTGCGAAGAAGCCGAGCCGGATTTCTGGCTGGCCGAAGGTCGCGCGATCGCTCGCCAGCAGGATGTCTGCCATCATCGCCAGTTCAAATCCGGCACCGAGAGCCGGACCGTCCACCGCCATTACCAGCGGCAGCGCACTGCCGCCCAGCACACGAAAGAGCGCGCTGAACGCGCCAATCATCCCGGCCGCCTGCTCCGGTCGGTGCTCGCCCACATCCGCCCCGGCAGAGAACGCGCGGCCCCGGGCGGTGAGCGCGATTGCCACGAGGGAATCGTCCTCCTGCGCACGCGCGACCGCGTCGGTGAGATCCTGCATGACCGCCGCCGTGAGCAGGTTGACGGGCGGCGCGTCCAGCGTGAGCCACGCGACACTGTCGCGCACCTCGTAGCGCACCGGGCCAGGGAGCGTGCTCTCGACCGTCACAGGTACTGTCCTCCGTCCACTTTGATGATCTCGCCGGTAATGTGACGCGCCCCTTCCGAGCAGAGGAACGCCGCCGTCCGGGCCACGTCCTCCGGATCGCCCAGCCTGCCTAACGCGGTCTCGGCAATGGCCCCGGCCACGATCGCTTCCGGAAGGACGGCAGTCATTGCCGTACGAATGAAGCCTGGCGCGATGCAGTTCACAGTCACTCCCGACGGTCCCAGTTCGCGCGCCAGGGTCTTCGTCAGCGCAATCACCCCTGCCTTCGATGCCGCATAGTTGGCCTGCCCCGCCTTGCCGCGCATCCCGTTGATGGATGCGATCGTCACGATCCGTCCGCGCCGCTGGCCGCGCAATACAGGAGCCGCTGCCCTGCAATAAGTGAAGCAGCCCTTGAGGTTCACAGCCAGGACCGTATCCCAGGCCTCTTCCGACATCTTCCAGACGACTGCGTCGCGCGTAATTCCGGCGCAACAGACGAGGATGTCGAGACGGCCGAGTTCCCTGATGACCGCTGTCACGTTCGCCTCGGCCGCCGTCATGCTCGTCACGTCCGCTGACATCGCCAGCGCTCGCCGGCCGCCAGAGCGCACCGTTTCGGCAACGCCGTTCAGCCCGCCCGCGGCGTCAACGTCCACGAGACCGAGGTCGCATCCCCGCTCCGCCAGCTCGCACGCGATCGCGGCACCGATGCCGCGCCCAGCGCCAGTGACGAGGGCCACCTGCCCGGCCAGCGTTGCCGTCATTCGGAGTCTCCGCTCGCCATCGTCCGTCTGCCTCTCCTTCAGCCCAGCGCCGTGCCGCAGCGTCCGCAGAAAGCGAAGTCCTGCGGGATTCCCGTCGCCCCGCACTTGCCGCACTCGCCGGCATACGGTCCCCATAGGAACTCGGAACTGCCACCGGACGCCGCGCGCTGGCGCAACCCGGCGAAGTCCACCTTGCGCTTCTCCACGAACGCCTGCATCCCCTCGTACGGCTCCAACGTCGTGAAATGCGTGGAGAGCCAGTCGCGTGCGTGCCCGATTGTGCCGAACCACGCCGCCTCCTTCCAGTAGTTCAACTGCTGCTTGGTATACCGCGTGCATTCCGGGAACTTCTCGAGCGCCTGCTGACAGAGCGAGTTCACCTCGTCGTCGAGCGCGGCGCGCGGCACCACGCGGTTCACCAGACCCCACTCCAGCGCCCGTGCCGCCGGGATCTTCGGATTGAGGAAGAGCATCTCACGCGCCCGCCGATCGCCCACATGAATGGACAGCCACTGCGTGGCACCGCCAGCAGCAACACTCCCCACGTTCGTTCCCACCTGCCCCAACCACGTATCGTCGGCCATCACCGCCAGATCGCACGCGAGCTGCGACTCGTTGCCGCCGCCCACGGCGATCCCGTTGATTCGCGCGATCGTGACCTTCCCGCTTCGGAAGATCGCCTCGATATACCGGCTGAACAGACCCATGTACTTCCAGTAGTCGCGAGGGCGCTTCGTGTACACCGCCGCGTATTCCTTCACGTCGCCGCCGGTGCAGAACGCCTTCTCGCCGGCGCCGCTGTAGACAATGACTCCGACGCCGTCGTCGTTCGAGGCATCCTCGAACGCCGCGATCAGTTGCCGAAGCGTGTCGGTCGTGTACGCGTTGTAGGCATCCGGCCGGTTGATCGTGATCCGGGCCACCATATCCCGCTTCTCGTAAAGGATGTCGGTGAAGCCGAAGCCGCCGGCCTCCTTCGAGGGGAAGTACTCCATCGTCAGATTCCTCGTCGTGTGCGCGTTCGTGTCGACTAGCCAGGGATGTCCACTCGCAGCACCACGGCCGCCGCACTGTCGCCGGCCGCGCACCCGGTGAACAACCCGTACCCACCTCCTCGCTCTACCAGATCCTCGATCAACTCGATCACCGATCGCAACCCGGTCGGTCCCTGTGGATGACCCCAGACCAGCGAGCAACCATGCCTATTCATCCGCTCGGGATCGAGGCGCAGCTCCCTGGCAAGCACCACGTCGTTCACGGCGAACGGATTGTGTGTCGTTACGCTCTCGAGATCCTTCGCGCCGATCCCGGCGCGCCGCAGCGCCAGCTGCGACGCCGGAACGATGGCGCGAGGCATGTGTCCAGCTTCAACACGCGCCTGCCCGAAAGACACGAGCCGCACGTCGGCCGCTCCCCCGCGCGACATCGCCCGTGCCCGCTCGCGACTATTCACGAGCAGGATCCCCGCATTGCCATCTGCCGGATGCGTCTGCGTGCCGAACGTGACGGTTCCCCCGGGCAGCACAGGCTTGAGCGCTGCCAGACCAGCCGCCGTCGTCGGATGCACGCCCTCGTCGCCTGTCACGGTGGCCAGCACGCGCTTCCCACGTGCATCCCTCACCTCCACGGGCCGCACCAGGTAGCGGGATTGGAAAGCACCGTCCCTGACCGAATCGCCATACTGACGGTGGCGCAACAACGCGATCTCCTCCTGCGCATCGCGCCCGATCCCCGCCGCTTTCGCCACGTTCTCCGCAGTCTCCAGCATCGAGTTGCGCGCCCAGGGATCGTACCCGAAGCTGTCGAGCACCACGTTCTCCGACTCGCCTGTGCCACCAATACCATCAGGCGCCGGGTAGTAGACGTGGGGACCGTTGCTCGTGCGATCGTTCGCTACCGCCAGATACGAGCCGACTGTACCTAACGAGAGTTCCTGAGCGGCCTGCACCAGACACCGCACGGAAGTGGCACACGCCTGGCTTATGGTGGGACCGGTCGCGTGCGCCAGTCCAGCGAGGCCAGCAAACCATGGCGCACCGTAGAACGAGTGCTTGCTCGGCACCGTGGTGCCCAGACACAAACCGTCGATCTCCGCCGCCTCAACGCCACGCTCCGCAAGCGCACGTCGCGCCGTCTCTGCCGCAAACGGAATCGGCGGCAGCGAGGCAAAACTCCCCTGCCAGGCGCAAAAGGGCGTGGACCAGTATCCCCCTCTGGGAATCCATGCGTTCTCAAACTGCATCGAACCTCCAGCCGTGGGTCACCGCAACCGATCCACGGCAATGCAGACTGTGTCGTCGGTTCACGTTCCCTCAGCGCCCGTACCGCGCAACCCGTGCAGAACCAGATCCACCATCTCCTCTCCCATCTGCTCCATGGGGCCGTACCGTGAGGCGCTGTACCACATGAAAACCCAGTTCAACATCCCGAAAATGAACAGAGCCGCGTGCCGAGCCTCCTTGGACTCGGTCGCGGTGACTCCCCCGTCGCGCAGTTCCGCCACCACCGACGTCATCAGCCGGTAGTACCTGCGCCTCAACGCCTCGACCGTTTCGTATCGCTCTCCGGTCAGCGACTTCAGCTCGAACGTGCATGCCTGGTGCTCGCTCGCATGATCGGCGAAGAAGGTCAGGTGGCCGATGATGAGCCGGCGAAACCGTTCCTCCCGTGTCCCCGGCTGCGCGGCGATCGCCTCCTGCGTCTCCAGTAGCGAGCGGAACGTCCGGTACTGCAGCTGATAGAGCAACTCCTCCTTGCTCTCGAAGTAGTGGTACAGCCCGGCGAGGCTGATGCCGACAGCCGCACTCACGTCACGCATGGACGTTGCCTCGAAGCCCTTTTCAGCGATCAAGTCCGCGGCGCTGGCCAGCACATGGTCCAGCTTCTCCTGCGTTCCTGCCCGAGTGCGGCGTTCGCGGACGGCGATAAGGGCGTTCGGCCGAGTCGTCGCGTTCATCGGCCACCGACTCCCGATGTGTCGAGCGATGCGAGCGCCCGTTGCGGCTGAGCGTCAGCTCCACCGGCGGCTGCCTTCAACCCTCGCAGGATCTTCTCCGGCGTGATCGGCAGCTCCGTAATGCGCACGCCGCAGGCATCGTAGATGGCATTGGCTATGGCGCCGAGAACGGGGAGGAGCGATCCCTCGCCGATCTCCTTGGCGCCGAACGGCCCGTGCGGCTCGTAGCTGTCCACTGCGGCCGTTCTGATCTCCGGCGTTTCGCAGATCGTGGGAATGAGATAGTCGTGCAGATTCGGGTTGGTGAACTGCCCCGCAGTGCCCACGATTGTGTCCTCGAGCAGCGTCTCGCCCAGGCCCATGACAACGGATCCCTCCACCTGTCCGTGGAACGTGACGGGGTTGATCACGGTGCCGGCATCGCTGAAGTCGGTGAATCGATCCACAACCACGTATCCCGTCTCGAGATCGACGGTGACTTCGGCAATGGCCGTGGAGAAGCTGTAGGCGGGCGATGTGCCCACCGTACCGCCCTTGAAGTCGCCGCCGAGCTGTCGGGGAGGCTGATAGGTGCCCGTGCCGATCACCGGACCGTGACGCGAGAATGCGAGGCGTGCCGCCGCTGCCCAGTCCATGCCAAGCGTCGCGTGGTCCTTTACCGCTATGCGCCCGCCGCGGGCGACGAGCGATGCCGGATCGCAACCGAGTTCGCGCGCGGCGACCTCCAGCAACTGCGCCTTCACGCGCTGCGCCGCCATGCGCACGGCGTTGCCACCCATCAGCGTCAGCCGGCTCGAATAGGCTCCCAGGTCCAACGTGGACAGCACCGTGTCGCACTCCACCAGCCAGACCTGCTCGTACCCGATGCCCAGTTCCTCGGCCGCGATCTGCACCATCACCGTGTCCGAACCCTGGCCGATCTCGGCGGCGGCGATGTGCAACGATACACCCGTGCCATCCTCGTGCACGCGGATCACCGCGTTCGAATGCGGGAAGTCGGAGCGGTAGATCGGATATCCCGCGCCGGAAACGAACCCACCGCTGCCCACGCCGATCCCCTTGCCGCGCGGGAGCTTTCCCTTCTTGTCCTGCCACCCCGAAGCCTCGCGCGCCCGCGTCAGGGTCGCGGTAAACTCGCACGACGAGATGTCCAGCGCGTTACATGTGCGGTAGCCCGGCTCCATCGCGTTGCGAAGGCGGATATCGATCGGATCGATGCCGAGGTCTTCGGCGATCATGTCGAGCAGGGATTCGAAAGCCCACCGCGGCTGAGGCACACCGTGACCCCGGAACGCTCCGGAAGCCGGCAGGTTCGTATATACGCGGAGTCCTTCGTAACGGTAGTTCGGCATCTTGTACAGCGTGGGCAGCATGGAGCCCGCGTAGTACGCCGTGATCACGCCGAAAGATGTGTAGGCACCGCCATCGAGAACTACCCGTTGCTGCACGGCGGTGATCGTGCCGTCGCGCTTCACGCCGATCCTGAGATCGATGTGCTGTTTGTGGCGTCCCCGGAAATGGAGGAACATCTCTTCACGAGTGTATGCCATCAGAACCGGACGGCCCGTCATCCGTGACAGGATCGCGGCGCAGAAGTCGAGCGGCGTCGCCTCCGCCTTGGCGCCGAATCCGCCGCCTACAGCCGGCCGGATCACGCGGATGCTCCCCATGGGGATGCCTAACGTCCGCGACAGCGACCGGTGAAGGTAGTGCGGCACCTGGGTGGACGCCCACAGCGTTAGCCGTCCGCCGTGCGCCTCCCAGCGAGCCAGCGCCGCATGCGGTTCCATCGGCGCCTGGTACGTGCGGTTCCCGGTGAAGCGCTGCTCGCGCACATGGTCCGCCTCGGCGAAACCGCGCTCCACGTCGCCGAAGTGCCAGTCCACACGCGTGTTCACGTTGCCCGCATAACGCGGGTGCTCGGGATGGATGACCGGTGCGCCGGGCGCCAGCGCAGCCTCGGCGTCCAGGACGGCGGGAAGCTCCTCGTACTCCACGTCGATCAGGGCCAGCGCGCGCTCGGCCGTCTCCTCGTCCACCGCCGCCACGGCCGCCACCTCGTCGCCCACACAGCGAACGCGCTCCCGCGCGAGAATCTTCTCGTCTTCACGTGCCGGGCTTACGCCATAGTATCGGTCGGGCACATCGGCGCCAGTGATGACCGCGAACACGCCCGGCAGCGCGCGCGCCCGTGACGTGTCGATCCGTGTGATGATCCCATGCGCGATCGGACTTCCGAGGATCTTGCCGTGGAGCATCCCCGGCAACCGGATATCCGCAGTGTACTTCGCTCTTCCCGTAACCTTGTCTGGCGCATCGTAGCGCGGCACACCGCGCCCAACGATGTCGTGATCGCGCACCTGGTCCCGTTCAGCATGATCGTGCGGTTGCGTGTCCAGCGGAACGTTCTGGAACTCCTGCCAGTTCTCCACGGCGCGCATCATGCGGCTGTATGAAGCGCATCGGCACAGGTTTCCGCTCAACGCCTCGCGTATCTCGTCAGGCGACGGATTCGGATTCCGATCCACCAGCGCCTTGGAAGACATCAGCGCACCCGACGTGCAGAACCCGCACTGCAGCGCGCCGTGCTTCACGAACGATTTCTGCAGGGGATGCAGGTCTCCTCCCTCGGCAAGCCCCTCGACCGTCGTCACCGCTCTTCCTTCGGCGGCCACCGCCAGAGTCAGGCACGACGCCACCGGTTCGCCATCCATGGTAACCGTACACGCCCCGCAATCGCCCGTGCCGCATCCCTTCTTGGTGCCAGTGAGTTCGAGCTGGTCGCGAAGGACGGCAAGCAGTGTTGCGTTAGGCTTCACCGCAACGGCGCGCTTCTCGCCGTTTACACGCAGCTGCACCAGGCGTTCGCCGGTCCCGCCGCCATCGGTCCCGTCGCTCGCGCCGGGCTTGCCATTCACGCCGCCATTCATGCCGTTCCCTCCGCCCGTTGGACCGCCTGTGCCAGCGCGCGCCGCGCCAGCACGCGCACCAGGTCGCGCCGGAATTCGGCCGTGGCCCGTACGTCGGTGATGGGGAGCGCCTCGCCGGCGCACTCGTCGCCAGCCAGCGCGAATAGCCCGGCCGATGGTCGCTCGCCTCGCAGCCTCGCAGCCGCCCTCGCCGCCAGCATCGGCACGGGAGCGACGGCGCCTAACGCGAGACGCACGTCGCCGATCACCGGCCCGTCCATGACGACCCGTGCCGCCACCGCAGCCACCGCCAGCGCCGCGCCCTTGCGGCGCGCAAAACGCTGGTAGCTCCCGCCCGACGCGGCCGGCTGACGCGGGATCGCAATGGCGGTCAGTACCTCGCCCGCAACCAACGCTGTCTGCCGAGGGCCGATGATGAAATCTCCTGCCTCCAGCTCGCGCGTCCCCAGCGGCCCGACAAGACGCACTCGCGCGCCCGCTGCCACTGCGGCCGGAGGTGTATCCGCACATGGCACTGCACGGCAGAAGTTCCCACCGATCGTTGCCCGACTCCGAATGAATGGACTCCCGATCGCGCGCGCCGCCTCGGCCAGGGCCGGGAACCAGGACCGTACGAGCGGCGAACCCGCCACCTCGGCAATACTCGTCAGCCCACCGATCACTAGTGTGTCGCCATCCTCGGCGATGCCGCGCAGCTCCGAAAGCCCATCGAGTGCGATCAGGTGTCGGGCGGACTCCCGCTGCCTCAAGTAGTCGGGCAGGAGCTCCGTGCCGCCGGCAAGGAAGGCCGCCTCCGAGCCAAGCTGCTCTCCAAGCCGGCAGGCATCGGCCAGGCTGGTCGCGCGATGATATGCGACATCGGGAAGCGTCACGTCAGTCTCCGTGGCTCATGCCGCCTTCGCCGTCCACGCCACGCCGCCCTGCCCGATCTTCCGGTATCGATAGCCGCCCCAGAGCGCAGCGCCGATCGCTCCGGCAAAGATCGCGGTGTCGTGCGTGACTACTTCGGGCGCTCCACCACCCGCCGCCGTCCGTTTCGCGAGCGCATCGCGCAGCGCGCCCAGCATGCCCACGTCCGAGGCCAGACCACCGCTGACGAACACCGCACCGTCGAACGTCAGCGATCGCAGCAGACGCGCAAATCGGTCAGCCATGCTCTCGTGCACGCCGCGCAGGATATCCGCCGTCGTGATGCCGCGCGACACCATGTTGATCACGTCTGTCTCCGCCAGTACCGCACAGATGGAACTCACCTTCTCCGGCTGACCTGCCTGCAGCGACAGCGGACCAATCTCGTCGTGCGACACGCCCAGGTAGCGTGCGATGTTCTCGAGAAACTGTCCCGACCCCGAGGCGCACTGACTGGTCATCTTGTAGTCCACCACGCGCCCGCGCTCGTCCATCGCCACAGCACGGGTGTGCAGCGCACCGACATCGAGCACCGCGCGAGATTGTGGCGCCAGATAGAGCGCGCCGCGGGCATGTGTCGTCATGCCGTAGAAGTGCCCGGTTGCCCAGGAGAACTCCGCTCCCTCGCCCGTGGTGGCCACGTAATGGATGACATCCACTCCCGCCTGTTCCACGGCGGTCGCGAAGACCTCGTCGAGTACCTTGTCCACCTCGCGGCGCCGGATCCGGGACGACGCGCTTCCCAGGATCGTCTCTTCTTCGCGGCCGTCGGTACGCATCACCACCGCTTTTACCGCGCCGCTGCCAACGTCGATACCGGCAGAGATATGCATCAGGCCACCATCCGTCTTGCGAAGAGCGCCGCGCCAAGCGCGCCAGTGTAGATGCTGTCGGGAGAGATGTTGAGCTGCCGGTCGCCGTAGTTCTCCTGCACCAGCTCGCGGATCGCCCGCACGGCCGCCGGGTTCTTCGCCACGCCACCGGTGAAAGTGAACTGGTCCGACACACCGCCGGATCTGGCAAGGAGACTCATCGCGCGAATCACGATGGCGCGGTGGAGGCCAGCGAGGATATCCTCCCGCTTCTCGCCTAACGACAATCGCTCGCGCAACTCGGCGCCGGCAAAGACCGTACAGGTCGAGTTGATCTTCACCGTCCGTCGCGACTGTTCCGCCAGCGGCCCCAACTCGTGCAGCCCGAGATTCATTTCGTCGGCGATATAGCCGAGGTACCGCCCGCACCCAGCCGCACACCGATCGTTCATCTGGAAGCTCGTGACGATTCCGTTCTCGTCAACCTGGATCGCCTTCGTGTCCTGTCCCCCGATGTCGAGCACCGTGCGCGTCTCCGGAAACATGGCGTGTGCCCCGAGGCCATGACACAGGATTTCCGAGCGGATCTGCTCCTTGGGAAACGGAAGACGCGCACGACCGTAGCCTGTGCCAACGGTTGTGGCTGGCGTCAGATCCCTGGACGCCGCGTAGTCAACCGCGTCGGTGAGTCCGGGCGGGTTGTCGAGGCGCTTGAGCGCGTCGCCAATGTGATCGCGGAAGTCGAGATCGAGAGGCTCGTTCTCCACTCGAATGATGCACTTGTCGTACACGCCCACCAGTCGGTCGAAGCTGACGCCACCCAGCGGATCGGCGACCTCTTCGGCGATGCGCATGAACGCCGAACCGGCCGCATCGCGGAAGAAGTCCGAGCGCAGGATCGGCGGCTGACGGAAGCGCTGCTCTTCCTCTTCCGTGATCCGCCGGCAGATCTCGCGGAGCGCACCGCAAAACGGCTGCTTGACGTGTGCCGGCGCCGAACGCTCGACTTCTTCGAGCATCAGTTGCTCGAGACGGCGCAGCTGGTGAAGCAGTTGCTCCATCACGAAGGCGCGGCGTAACCGTCCGACACCTTCGGCGCCGCCGGTCTGCTCCAGGCGCTGCTGAATCAGGCCGAAGCGCGCATTGATGAAGCCTTCGGTGCGCGCCACCGCCGCCGCGAGATCGTAGTTCGAGCGTGAATTGGTTATCCCGCGACCCAGCACCTGACCGTCCTCGTCGAGCACCACGGCTTTCGTGGTGGTCGAACCCAGATCGATGCCCACCACGCAACTCATGCGAGTCCCCCAACGCGCCGCGCCTGAATCATCTGGAAGTAGCTCTCGAGACGGTTCTTGATGTTCGCGCTGGAGAAGTAGCGTGGGTCCACGAGATCGGATTCGACGAAGGCGCCCGGAATCCCAGTGCGCTTCTCCACCTCACGCAGGATCATCAGCTGCCCCGCGGAAAACGAATTGCACGACTTGACGGAGTTGATGAGAAAACCGTCAGCCTCATACTCCCGGATGTAGCGCACCAGCATGTCGATGCGCGACGGGAGGTTCAGATTCGTGTAGCACCCGCTGCAATAATCGGCCAGCGTGCCCAGCGGATCGTTCGGATTGTGACGGAACCCGAAATCGTAGGTGCCGCCAACCTTCGTGTAGGTGGAGGCCACGACGACCGCCCCCTCGTCCGCGAACATCTTCCAGAACTCGCGGAAGTGGGTCCAGCTCGGCGGCCCTTCCACCACCAGACGGTACTTCTGGTCGTTCAGCTGCCCTTCCGGCGTCACAGGCCCCAGGCCCGCGGCGAGACGCTCCTCGACTTCCTCGCGAAGGGTGCGATAGTACTCCACCCCCTCGGGCGTTCCGCGGAACGCGCTGAAGAGCGGTCCCACGTAATAGACCGTACCGAAGTAGCCATCGATCGGGCTCGGCCTGTGCTTCGCCGATTGAAGAACAGCGACAAGATGGTCTTCGGCCTCGGCGGCCAGCGTCAGCCGCTCGCGCAACGCCTCCTCGTCGTAGGCACGCCCCGTGGCCTTCTCCAGGGCGGGAATGACCTGCTCACGGAGCTGTCGCAGCATGTACTCGCGGTGCTCGGGCTCCAGCACACCGTCGCCCTGGTACGGCACGTGGAAAAACACCGCGGGGCAATCGTACTCCTCGCGCAGCAGCTCAAACCACTTCATGAACGTGTAGCACCCGGTGTACGACAGCAGCAGCAGGTCGGGCTTCGGGATTTTCGTTCCCGCCGGTCCGATGTTGCCGGAGCGCAGCATGCCGATGTCGCTCTTCACGTAGGCACACACGTCCTCGGAGTGTCCCACGCGCTCCGCTTCGGCGATGTAGTCGCCCGACTGCTTCCGCATTCCCGATTGCAGCGCGTTGATTTCGGGAAGCACTGGTAGTGCGCCGAACGAGCGGATCAGCTCCACCAGGTTGCCTGGGACAAAGGTGTAGACCACCGGCTCCTTGTTCTCCGGGGCGCGCTCGAGCCGCGCGAAGTGGCTGGCGATCATCTCCTTCTGCAGGAGCATGGAACGGTCCTTCAACGCAGTGCTCATGCGGCGGTCCCTCCCCCCCAGAGCTTGATGGAATCGGAAAACGTCCCGGCCTGCTCGCGGAACTGCTGGAATTGCCCGCTGTTCTCCGCATACTTGAACGCGATGCATGGAATGCCGGCCTGCTCGGCGCCCGCGCGAAGCATCGGCTGATCGAGCAGGGCCGGGTCGCAGAAGCTTGGCGCGGCGAAGATGATGCCGTCGGCGCCGGCGTCCTTCACGCGTCGCCGCATGAGCTGGCGCTTGCCACTGGCGTCGCCCTCGTACATCACTGACGTGCGCTGCTCGTTATGCAGGAACGACTCGGCCAGAGAGCGCAGCGGATCGCCTTCCAACCCCACCACGCCCGTCACGAAGCGATTGCCGAGCAGGAAGTCGTCGTCCACCACGTAGCAGCCGGCCCGCTCGATCGACTTGATGAGCCCCAGCGGAGGCTGCTCGCAGAAAGCACCCGTGACCACGACCCGGCTATTGTCGCGCGGACGCTTCGGCTCCGCCTCCACCGCGCCCAGATACGCGCGGGCCCGAACGATGAACTCTTCTGGCGGGATCACTTCCCCTGCGCGCATCAGCAGGTACAACTCCTCCGTCGGCACGTCCCACGGCCGTTGCTGGCGTAGCGCATACAGCTGACGGATGACTCCGCGCACGTCGTTGTAGAGCGCGATCGACGAACGAATCTCGTCGTCGGAAGGGTGGTGTCCGGAGATTGCGCTCAGATCCCCGAGCAGCCGCCGGAGTTCTCCCACCCAGAAATCCGCCGCCGCCTCCGGATCCGGCACCTGCGGTACGTCGATGTAGCGCACGTACACGTCCGGGTAGAGCAGCTTCCAGATCCCGGACAGGTTCCGGATCACGTCGCAAGTGGATGGAAACAACACCGCCGACAGCATCGACAAGCGCCCGGACTGCGCCAGCTCGATCACCGAACGGGGCAGATGGCAGATATACGACTGGTAAAAAGCGTCACCACGGATGATTTCCAGCCGGTCGCCACCACCGTGGATGCCTACCGGAAGCATCCCAGCAGCGTGAATCACCTCGCGCGGCGCGTAGACCGGCAGATAACCGCACGCCTTCCTCCCCGGGTGAACGTCGAGCCATCTCCGGACCGACGTGAAGTCCAGATCCTCGTAAAGGTCTCGAGCCCATTCGACAATCTCTGCGCGCTTCGACACGGGTTCCTTGCGCGATGCGGTCGAGGGTGGAAAGTTCTATTCATCGAACGAACGTTCGATCACTGAGACGATAACACAGTCCGTGCGTTGGTCAACAGTACCTTGAACTTGGTAGGTACAGCTGGCGCAAATATGCAGAGCAAAATGACCGAACATTCGATCAGCTATTCAGACGATCCGTGCAGGACGGGCCCTTCCACGAACCTCGCAGTCACTCGAGTCGGCGTCATCGGATCCGGGCAGATAGGTCCAGATATCGCCCTCTTCTTCGCCAAGGCCCTGCACCGCTCCAACGTGGCTGTCGTCGTGGTCGACGTATCGCCGGAAGCGCTGGAGAAGGGCCGCGCGAAGCTGAAACACAAGGTCTCGAAAGGACGTGACACGGGCGCCTTCACGCCACGCGACGCCGCTGCCATGACCGGTGCTGTCACTTTCACGACGGATTACACCACGCTGGCCGGCGCCGAACTCGTAATCGAGGCAGCAACTGAGAACCTCGACATCAAACGACAGATCTTCGCGAAGCTGGAGTCGATCTGTGGACGCGAGGCCATTCTGGCGTCCAACTCCTCGCACCTGGAGCCGGAGCAGATCTTCGGCACCCTCCGGCATCGCGACCGGTCCCTTGTCATCCACTACTTCTTTCCCGCCGAGCGAAACCCGTTGGTCGAGATCGTCCCCGGAGGCGATACGGACCCGGTGCTGACCGACCGGCTAATGGCCTTCTATGAGTCGATTGGCAAAGTGCCCGTCCACGTGGCAAGCCGCTTTGGCTTCGCGGTGAACCCGGTCTTCGAAGGCCTCTTCCTCGCGGCGGCCCTGGCGGTGGAGGCAGGAGCGGGCACAGTCAAGCAGGTCGACGCGGTTTCACGCCGTGCGTTGGGACTTGGGGTTGGCCCGTTTACCGCCATGAACCTTACGGGCGGCAATCCCATCACACACCACGCTCTGGAAGAAATGGGGGACCGCTTCGGCGCATGGTGGCGGTCGCCTCAACTCATGCGCGACGCCATGTCATCGCGCATACCTTGGGACGTCGCTACACGAGACGAGCAGGTCGAACTTCCGGCGGCTCAGGAGCAGCGCATCGCCGACTCGATTCGGGGAGCGTACTTCGGACTCGCCGGACAGATCGTCGATGCCGGCATCGTATCGCTGGCGGATCTCGAACTGGCGGTAGAGACGGGACTGGACATGCGCCCGCCGTTCGCCTCCATGAACCACATCGGCGTTTCTGCCGCGTTGGATCTCGTTGAGCGTTACAGCGCTCAGTTCAGCGGTTTCGCGGTACCGCGATGCCTGACGGCACAGGCAGGAACAGGCAAACCGTTCGTCATTGACTACGTCTCTCGGCATGACGATGGCGACGTGGCCATTCTCACCATTCGCCGGCCGCGAGTGCTCAACGCACTCAACGAGGACGTCTACGTGCAGCTCACGGAGCATTTCGCGACGCTGAAGTCCGATCCACGCATCGCGGCCGTGGTGCTGAAGGGGTTCGGAACCAAGGCCTTTGTGTCGGGGGCCGATGTGCGCTTCCTCGGAAACATTGCTTCGCCGGAAGACGGCTTCACCACTTCACAACGCTCGAAAGAGCCCGGAAACCTCATCGAAC
The DNA here is from genome assembly GCA_019186945.1 of Gemmatimonadaceae bacterium. GTDB lineage: Bacteria > Gemmatimonadota > Gemmatimonadetes > Gemmatimonadales > Gemmatimonadaceae > JABAQJ01. The sequence continues at coordinate 225,519 of JABAQJ010000006.1, read as the reverse complement.
ATCTCGGAAAGCCGGTCGTGTGCGCGCTCAACGGCATGGCGCTCGGCGGGGGCAACGAACTTGCGATGTGCTGCACGGCGCGGATCTCGCGAGCGGGCGTGCCGATGCTCGTTGCCCAGCCGGAAGCGAACCTCGGCATCGTTCCGGGAGCCGGTGGCACACAGCGCCTGCCGCGGCTCGTCGGCCTGACGACAGCCGCGGAAATGCTGCGAACCGGCCGTCCGCTCTCCAGCCGCGAGGCCGTAGAGTGCGGCCTGGTTCACGCCGAGGTGGAGGGCGACCTCATCTCGGCAGCCGTGTCGCTCGCCCGAGCCATCGCCAATGGTGCCGAACACGTGACGTCGATTGACGCCGGCCCGATGGTCGTCCCCGACAGCCTGCCGCCGGTGGAGTTGGGCCACCGCAGCATGGCCATCGATGCGCTGATCTGCCGCGCCATACTCGAAGGCTGTGCCATGCCGCTTGCTGAAGGGCTACGTTTCGAGTCGCAGATGTTCGGAGCCTGCTGTGCAACCGAAGACATGCGCATCGGCGTGCGCAACTTCGTGGAGAATGGTCCAAGGGCGAAGGCGGCCTTCGTTCACGCGTGATCCGGTCGGGAGGGCCGCAACAGCGGCAGACGAGTAGTCAACGAGGAAGCGAGATCGATGAATCGGCAGAAGTTCGTGGTCCGCGACTATGTGCGCTGGGGCGACGTGGATCCCGAGGGGATCATCCGCTACGACGCTTACACGCGCTTCATGGAAATGGCGGAGGGGGATTTCTTTCGGGCGGTTGGTCTGCACTACAACGAGATCTTCGAGCGTTACCACATCGGCATCCCGCGGCGTGTCATGCATGTGGAGTTTCTTTCGTCGCCTGTGCTGGACGAGGAACTCGAGGTGCACGTGTATGTGTCGCATGTTGGCACGACGTCGCTGAAGATGAATTTCGACTTCTACGGCGCGGGCGGCGTGGTCCGGGCGATGGGGCATCTCGTCATTGTGTGCGTGGATCTGCGAAACGGTCGCCGCAAGCGGCCGTGGCCGTCGGAGCTGCTGGAACTGATTTCCCCTTACCGGGTGGCGGCAACGTCATCGCATGTGGCATCATGAGCCTCATCGCACTCGTACCGGAACCAGGCCCGCGATCCGCCATGTCACTGCCTTTGGCACCACCTGTTCCCCTGTCGGCGTCGAGCGTGCACTCGTGAACCACCACACCATCATCCAGCCACCGGGGATGGCTCCGGCCGTCGGATACTCGCACGGCGTGCTCGCAGCGCCTGGGCGCGCGCTCTACATCGCCGGACAGATAGCGTGGGACGGGAACGAGCGGATCGTCGGCACGACGTGGGCCGAGCAGTTCGACTTCGCTCTTGCCAATCTGGTGTCCGTGCTAACGGCCGGAGGAGGCCAGCCAGAACACATTACGTGGATGCAGATCTTCACGGTGGACGTTGCCGCGTATCGTGCTGCCCGCGCGGACCTCGCCCCGATTTATCGTCGCCACCTCGGCCGCCATTACCCCGCCATGAGCCTTTTCGGCATCGCCGAACTGGTTGACGCGGGAGCGTTGATGGAGATCACGGCCCTTGCGGTAATACCCGAGTAGCGGACGAGGCGGCCCGAAGATGGCGAGGGGCGCTCGAAGGGAGAACGAGACACCGCACCCACTCGTGCGCGACGAACCGGGCCACGTCGAACTGCTCCTCGGGAACGAAGCGATCGCGCGTGGCGCGATCGAGGCCGGCGTCGGCTTCGCCTGCGGCTATCCGGGAACCCCGTCCAGCGAAGTGACCGACACCCTCGGCCGTGTGGCGCCAGCGCTCGGATTTCCGTTCGAGTATTCGATCAACGAGAAAGTCGCCATCGAGATGGCCTTTGCCGCATCGCTCTCGGGAGCCCGTTCTATCGTGGCGATGAAGCACCTGGGCCTGATGTACGCGGGAGACCCGCTCAGCACCATGCCCTACGTTGGCACTGTCGCGGGTATGGTGATCGTCTCCGCCGGCGATCCGTCGCTGCACACCAGCCCTAACGAGCAGGACCAGCGGCACCTGGCCGAGATGCTGCACATCCCGATGCTCGATCCACGGCACCCGGCGGAGGCGCTTGAGGCGACGCGCTTCGCATTTGAGCTGTCGGAGCGCGCTCACCTGCCCGTGATACTCCGACCTACCACGCGGGTGTGCCACACGGCCGCCCCCGTGACGTTCGGACCGATCCGACGGCGTGCTGCGCCACGGTTCGAACGATCTCCGCAACGACTGCTGCCGATCCCGTCCAACGCCCGCCGGATGCGCGTCGAAATCACGGAGCGCCTGCGCATCGCCAGGCAGATGATGGACGGATCCGGTCTGTATCTCCGGAAGGGAGGAGGAACCCGCGGCATCATCGCCATGGGAGCGCCTGCCGCCATCTGCGACGAACTGACCGACAGGTTCACCGATGAACGCCGGGTTACCCTTGCGTCGCTGGCCACCGTCTTCCCGCTCCCGGAAGACTGGCTGGTGGAGACCCTGCGCGGGCTCGAGACTGTCCTCGTGGTAGAGGAACTCTCTCCCTGGCTCGAGGACCGGTTGCGTGCCCTGTGCTCGCTGCACGGACTCTCGACGCAGGTGCTCGGCAAGCGCACCGGGCATTTCCCGATGGCATTCGAGTACGAGCCGCCGCTCGTGCGCGATGTACTGGCCACGACGCTCGGGATCGGCGATGCGCCAAGTCCCACTCGTGCCGCGGAGCCGATCGCGCCGCGTGCGCCTACGCTATGCGCAGCCTGTCCGCACCGCGCCACGTTCTTCGCAGCGCGGTCGGTGTTCGGTCCCGACGCGCTTTTCTTCAACGACATCGGCTGCTACACGTTAGGCGTCAACCCGCCACTCAACGCCGGGGAGGCGCTGCTGGCAATGGGCGCCGGATTCAGCCTCGCCACCGGCGTGGCCGCCATCACCGGCCAGCGCACGGTCGGTTTCGTAGGCGACTCGACCTTCTTCCACTCGGGGATACCGGCCCTCCTCAACGCCATCAAGGGCAATGCCAACGTCGTCGCTGTGGTTATGGATAACCAGGTCACTGCGATGACGGGCTTCCAGGAGTCGCCGGGAACGGCAGTCGACGACGGTCGTCTGGTCCCGGCAGCGAGCATCGAAGCCATCGTCACCGCCCTTGGAGCGAAACACATCGAGATCGTCGACCCCAACGACCTTTCGGCGACGATGTGCGCATTCGGGCGGGCAAGGGATGCAACCGGTGTGAGCGTGATCGTTGCACGCCAAGTGTGTCCGGTGTTCGACACATCCGTGCTGGTGCCCATACGATCGAGGAAGACGCCACGGCCAGCCGACCGTATCGTCAGCTACCGGATTGACCAGCAGCGCTGCCGGCACTGCGGGCGCGAGGGTTGCGGGCAGAGGTGCAGTCAGGGAGTGACTCTCGAATACGAGCGGGCAATTGCGCGCGCGCGGTCGCTGGAGCGCGGCCACGAGGCGCAACGCGACCCGGTGGCTCCGTGTACGCAGCGTTGCCCGTTGTACCTGTGCATTCAGGGGTACGCGGCACACATCGCCGCCGGACGCTACGCGGACGCACTGGAACTCATCACGGACGGTCTGCCGCTTCCCGATTCCGTCTGCCGCGTCTGCCATCGTCCGTGTGAGGACGTCTGCGTGCGTGCTGGGATCGACGAACCCGTGGCAATCAACGATCTCAAACGGTTCGTGATGGACTGGGCAGCGCAGCAGGAGACGTACCCGCGCCAGCCCACACCCGAAGCGGCCCATGGAAGGACGATCGCCGTGGTGGGTGCCGGCCCGGCCGGTCTTGCCGCGGCGCAGAGTCTGGCCATGCGCGGCTATGCGGTGAACCTGTTTGACGCGGCGGAGAAACCGGGTGGACTCCTTCGCTTCGGGATCCCCGAGTATCGGCTGCCGTCCGCAGTGCTGGATCGCGACATCGCGCGCATTATGCACCTTGGCGTGCGTTTTCGCGGCGGTCAAAGACTGGGAGACAACCTGGAACTCGCCGACCTGCTGTCGGCGCACGACGCGGTGGTACTGGCGGCTGGCGCCGGCGACGACGTGTTGCTCGAGTTCGACGGTGACGGACCGATGCTTACCAGCGGGCTGCGGTTCCTCGCCACCGATGCACTCGCTGCTCCGAACGTGATCGTGATCGGCGGCGGCAACACCGCGGTGGACGCCGCTCGCACGGCACGGCGCCGAGGGGCGGAGCGCGCTGTGATCGTCTGTCTCGAGGACCGCGACACCATGCCCGCAATTGCTTCGGAGATCGAAGCCGCACAAGAGGAGGGCGTCGAGATCCTGAGTGCGCACCGGGCAGTAAGGCTGACGCCTGCGGGTGCGGACGTCGAGCGTGTGCTCTGCCGGCGACCTGGCAGCAGGGATCCAGCCGACTACACATCCGCCGGCGATGCCGAGTCGGGCTTGACCGCCCAGCTGGTGATCGTAGCCGTCGGCCAGTCGCGTCAGCCGCTCGCGTTCGGGCTGGGTACGGGTCGCACCTATGGTGCGGCTCCCGATTTCTCCGGGATCGATCCGGAAACCGGCGCAACGGAACATCCGCGTGTTTTTGCAGCTGGCGATCTGGCGAGCGGGGCGTCCTACGTGACCGAGGCTATTGCCAGCGGGCTACGCGCGGCGTGGGGGCTCGACACCGCTCTACGCGGTCGGGGCGCCGCCGATCGGCGACTCCCTCCTCCTCGGGCAAGTCGTGAGACACCTTGCGGACGCTCCGGCGTGACTCGTCCCGACCGCGACGGCCGGCACCGGCCACCGGAATTGGAGCCCAGGAGTCGGGTCAACGGTTTCGAGGAGGTCACCGGCACGTTATCTGAAGCAGATGCGCGACGCGAAGCGATGCGCTGCATGATCTGCGGGCACTGCGGCAACTGCAACGCTTGTCTGGATCTGTTCGGCTGCCCGGCCTTCTTCGTGGCCGACGGGCGGATCGAGATCGACTCGCAGCTGTGCACGGCGTGCGGCGTCTGCGCCCAGTTCTGCCCCAATGGCGCGATCGTGCCGGTTTACGATCGTGGGTTGGCGGTCACCTCCACCGCCGGCGCATGACGATGAGCAGATGCAACGTTCTGCTGGCTGGCATTGGGGGTCAGGGCGTGCTGACCCTGGCGAGGGCGATCGGCACAGCGGCAGTCGCGGCCGGTGTTCCCGTGCGCGTGGGGCAGATCTACGGCCTTTCCCAGCGCGGAGGGAGCGTGGAGGCCACCGTGCGCGTCGGGGTGGCCCAGACGGCCTTCGTCTCGGCGGCAGAGGCCGACGTTCTGCTGGCGTTCGAGCCGCTGGAGGCGGCCCGGGCGCTCCCACGCGTGAGCGGCGACGGCATCGTGCTGGTGAACACCAGACCGATAGTTCCTTCAGGCCAGACGTTGCGGCAGAGCCCCTACCCCGACGTTGCGTCCATTGTCGAGCGGTTGCGGCTGGTTGCGCCTCACGTGGTGGCGGTCGACGCCAGCGCCCTCGCCATCCACGCCGCCCGACTTCGCTTGTTAGGCACGGTAATGGCTGGCCTCCTCGCTGGCAGTGGTCGACTTCCCTTCGACAGCGAGTACCTCCGCTCGGCGATCGAGGGCCAGGCCAGATCGCAAACGGCCGACGCGCATCGGGTGGCATGGACGCTGGGTCTCGAGGTGAGTTCGCGCGCCCTCGCCGATGCCGCCGCTGGATCCCGCATCGCCACAGGGATGTGACCGATGGACTTCTCGCTCACCGAGACGCAGCGTGCCGTCAGACAGACCTTCAAGGACTTCGCCGAACGCGAGGTCCGTCCAGTCGCGGCCGACCTCGACCGCAACCCGAGGTTCCCCACCGACCTTTTCGCCCGTCTTGGGCACCTCGGCTTTTTCGGAATGCGTTACCCCGAGCCTCTGGGCGGCGGCGCGGACATCTTTGCTTACCTCCTTGCCGTCGAGGAACTGGCGCGCGCCTCGCTGTCCGTGGCCGCCGTGGCGACCATGCAGTCGCTGATGGGGACGTACTTCCTTCACCGCTTCGGTGACGAGAGACTCAAGCGACGGGTTCTCGCGCCAGCTCTTGCCGGTGACCTGGTGGCCACGATCTGCATGACCGAGCCTAACGCCGGGAGCGACCTGCTAGCCATGACGACCAAGGCAGCGGAGCGCGACGGTACGTGGCACCTCGACGGTCAGAAGACGTGGATCACTTCGGCGCCGGTGGCAGACGTCTTCACGGTCCTGGCCCGCACGGGCGACAAGGAGTTGAGCGTTTTTCTGGTGGAGAGAGGCGCTCCAGGACTCTCGGTCGGACGTGCCATCGAGAAGATGGGGGTACGGGCAGCGCTCACTTCCGAAGTTTTCCTGGATTCCGCACCCGCCAGCTGCATGCTTGGGCCACGGGGCGCGGGAACGGAAGGTCTTCGCGAAGTATTGGCGGAGATAAGGCTGGTCACGGCTACTCTCGCGCTAGGTGCGGGTCAGGCGGCGTTCGACGATTCGCTCGCCTACGCAAAGCAGCGAATGCAGTTCGGCAAGCCCATTGCGTCGATCGGTGCGATCCAGGCTCACCTTGCAGAGATGGCTACCAGACTCGCCGCCGCCCGCCAGCTGATCAACTGGGCAGCTTGGCGTTCGCACCAAGGCGAAGAGAACGCCGACCAGGCGGCGATGGCGAAGCTCTTTGCGTCCGAGGTGGCAACCGAAGTATGCGACCGTGCTGCCCGCATCATGGCCAGCTACGGATACGCCTCCGAGTACCCGATTGAGCGCTACCTTCGCGACGTCAGATTCACGCTCATTGGAGGTGGAACGTCCGAAGTCCTCGCTATTAACATCGCTCGTGGCCTGACGAGATGAGTTCCCCGTCCAGCCGTCCCCCGCGCGTGCTTATCGCGAAACCCGGTCTCGATGGCCACGACGTTGGCGCCAGGATCGTCTGCCGCGCGTTGATGGACGCTGGCATGGAAGTGATCTATACCGGACTGCGCGCGTCGCCGCGTTCGGTGGCCGCGGCGGCTCTGCAGGAGGATGTGGACGTCGTCGGTCTGTCCGTACTTTCGGGAGCACACATGCCACTCGCGCGCAAGGTCGTCGACGAGTTGCGCGATGCTGGAGCTTTAGCGATCCCGGTAATCGTGGGTGGCACGGTCCCCGCGAGCGACGTGGACGCGCTCAAAGCGCTTGGCGTGGCAGCGGTGTTCCCTACCGGATCCCGACTCGAAGACATCGTGGCATTCGTGCGAAGGCAGGTGACGGCATGACAGGATCCGGGAAGGACGCCGCCCTGCTGTGGGAGTCGGGTCTCGAGGTTCTTCCAGTCTACGGCCCCGAGGAACTCGAGCGCTCCGGAGGGTCTTCCGCGGTGGGAAGTCCGGGGGAGTACCCGTTTACGCGGGGCATTCATCCGCTCATGTACCGGCATCGACCGTTCACGTTGCGCCAGTATTCGGGATTCGGCACGGCGGCCGAGACTCACGAGCGTTTTCTCTACCTGATAAGGCACGGTAACACGGGCCTCAACGTCGCCTTCGATCTTCCCACGCAGTGCGGGTTCGATTCCGACGATCCGATGGCGGACGGTGAAGTGGGGCGTGTGGGGATGGCGGTGGACACGCTGGCCGACATGGAAGAAGCGTTTGCGGACATCCCGCTGAACGAGATCACCGTCTCACTCACGATCAATGGCGCGGCCGTGCCGATCATGGCCATGTATTTCGCGATGGCGCGCAAGCGCGGGTTCGATCTGGCGACGCTCCGAGGCACCGCCCAGAACGACATCCTGAAGGAGTTCATCGGGCGTGGGACGTGGATTTTCCCGGTGGAGCCGTCGGTCAAGCTGGTGGGAGACACGCTGGAGTTCTGCGCCAGGCACGCGCCCAAGTACAGCCCGGTGAGCGTCTGCGGGTACCACATCCGCGAGTCGGGCGCGACGCCAGTGCAGGAGATGGCGTACGGTCTGGCGATTGCCCGCGCCTACATCGACCACTCCCTGGCGCGCGGTCTGGACGTGGACTCCGTCGCGCGCGGGCTCAGCTTCAACTTCGATATCTTCGGCAACCTGTGGGAGCAGGTGTGCAAGTTCCGCGCGGGACGCCGGCTATGGGCACGCATCGTAAGGGAGCAGTACGGCGCCACCGACCCGCGCGCGATGCAGCTGCGAATGATCGCCGGCGGCGGGGGAGGAGGCCTGACGATCGAACAGCCGGAGAACAACATCGTTCGTGGCGCCTACTACGCCTTGGCCAGCGCTCTCGGCGGCACGCAGACGATGGCGCTGTGCAGCTTCGACGAAGCGTACACGATTCCCAGCGAGCACGCGGCACGGCTTTCGCTGCGCACCATGCAGCTGCTGATCCATGAAATCGGTCTTGCGGACACGGTGGATCCGCTGGCCGGCTCGTGGTTCATCGAGACGATGACCAACGAAATGGAGGGAGCAATCGCCGCCGAACTGACGCGCCTTGACGCCGGAGGCGGGATCGTGAGCGCCGTCGCCGAAGGCCGCCTCCAGGCCGAACTGAGCCGCCAGGCATATGACCGGGAGATCAGGATCGCGAGGGGCGAGATCCCCAAGGTGGGGGTGAACATGTTCCGTGACGACGAAGAGGCACCGCGCCCGATCGAACTGCACCGGTACCGCCAGGAGGAGGCAGACCGCCAGATACAACGACTTCATCACGTGAAGGCGTCGCGTGACGGAGGAGCGGTGGCAGCAACGCTCGATGCGCTACGCACGGCCGCTCGCGCCGGCCAGAACGTAATGCCGGCAGCGATCGACGCGGTCGAAGCGCTGGCCACCGTCGGCGAAGTCTGCGCCGCGCTGGCCGACGTATACGGCCGACACCGCGAACCGGTCCGCTTCTAGTGTCCACTAGGCGACCCGTCGTCTTCAGTCTCGAGCAGGCACTCAGCCTCCCATACGGCACGCTGCGTTTCGTGCACCTTGGCTGGCGAGTGATACGGATCGAGCCCACGCCGGTGCCGGGACGGCAATCCTGGGGCGACCCCAACCGCCATATCGGCCGGCAGGTGGCCGGAGAAGACAGGCATAGCTATTTCGTGGCGCCTAACGTGGGCAAGGAGGCGATCGCCCTCAACTTGAAGTCCCCGCGCGGACGCGAAATCCTCCACCGCCTCCTCCGGCAGCTCGATGCCGACGTGTTTTGCACCAACACCATGCCCGCGCACCATCGAGCGCTGGGTATTGACCACTCCACTATGCTCGAGCGCCACCCGGAGCTGATCTGGTGTTCGGTATCGGCGATGGGGCTGGACCACCCCGATGTGCCGGGATACGACCCGGTGATCCAGGCCATGTGCGGTTTCATGGACCTGACCGGAGACCGCAGCGGACCTCCCACCCAGTGCGGCCCGCCGGTCACCGACCTCAAAGCAGGCGACGAGGTCTTCGCGCAGGTACTGGCCGCCATGCTCGAGCGGCACACGACGGGACGGGGCACGGCGATCGACATCTCGCTTGCCTGCGCCGCCGCCTCGTGGCTCCATACCTTCACGCCACTGCTCGACATGGGCAGTCCGCCCGAGGAGCTGCGCCGAAACGGTAACCGGCACCGCCAGTTCATACCGGTCGATTCCTACCCGACGGCCGACGGTTTCATCTACCTCGCCATCGGCAGCGACGCGCAATGGCACCGACTAGTCAAGGTGCCAATGTTCGCGAGCCTCGATGAGGAGCGTTTCACAACCAACGAACGCAGGCGCGCACACCAGGACGATCTCCACGAATTGATTGCCGCCATCACCTCGCGTCATCCGTCGGCTAGGGTAGCGGCGGCGCTCGAGGATGTCGCGATCCCTCATTCGCCCATTACGCCAATCGAGCGCGTGGCGGACATGACCTTCGTTCGTAACGCGGCGCTCCGCACGATCGCCCCGGACGGTCGTGTCGTGCGTCTCCCTCCATCAGCAGTACGTGTGCCACACCTCGAAGAACTCGGCCGCACACTCCCTTTCGCTCCCGCCTATGGCGAGCACACAGACGCCGTCCTTGGCGAAGCCGGCATTGGAAACGCGGAGATTGGCGAACTTCGCCGCGAAGGAGTGGTTGCCTGATGCGATACTCGTATCATCGTCCCGCCAGCCTCGACGAAGCATCGGACATGGCGGCAGCACTGCCCAACGCACGTTTCATTCAGGGCGGCACCGACCTCATGGTCCGCATCGGGCAGGGGCGGGAGCGGCCCGGGCACCTCATCTCTTTGCGCCGTATAGGCGAGCTGACGACGATAGATGCGAACCGGGAAATCCGAATCGGTGCTGGCGCCACGCTGAGCGACACACTCGCCCATCCGGACATCAGGCGCCGGCTACCCGCACTCGCGCAATCGCTGGCCGCGCTGGGGAGTCGTCAGGTTCGCAACATGGGCACGATCGGCGGAAACCTGTGCAACGCATCTCCCGCTGCCGATACGGCGCCACCGCTCCTCGTTTACGACGCACGTGTCGAGATCAGGAATGGTCGAGCGATTCGTTGTCTGCCGCTTGCTGAGTTCCTGCTCGGCCCGGGGAAGACGGCGCTCCAAGCGGGAGAGATTCTTGTTGCGATCGTGGTCCCGGATCCGCCCGAGGGAACGGGATCCGCGTTCATTCGCCGCGGACGCGTGACCATGGACCTCGCAATCGCCAGCGTAGCAGCGAGCGTGAGGCTGAACGGCGGCGCGTCGATCGCCATCCGCGTTGCCGCCGGGGCAGTTGCCCCCACTCCGCGGCGCCTAACGGCGGCCGAAGCGGTGGCCACGCCCACGGACGACTGGTCACGTGCGGCGATCGCCGCGCGCGAACAGATCGAGCCAATCACCGACCTGCGGGCCTCCGCCGAGTATCGCCGGCACCTGACTGGCATTCTGGTTCGCCGCGCACTGACGATGGCCGCGGCAGCCAGCGGCCAGTGGAGCATCGACCGATGAGGATACCGGTCCGCTTCGAGCTGAACGGTCACGCAGTCGAGGTTGAGGTGGCGCCTGACCGCACGTTGCTGGACCTCCTGCGCGACACGATGGGCGAGACCGGCACCAAGGAAGGCTGCCGCGAAGGAGAGTGCGGCGCCTGCACCGTTGTCGTCGACGGGCGGGCCGTCAACTCCTGCCTCTTTCCGGCTCCCGAGATCGACGGCACGCGGGTGCTCACGATCGAGGGACTGTCGTGCGATCATGGCCGCCTGTCTCGGGTGCAACAGGCTTTCCTCGACGCAAGCGGCACGCAGTGCGGGTTCTGCACGCCCGGGATGGTGATGACCGCGGTGGCATTCCTCGCCGAGAACCCCGCCCCAATGGATACGGAGATTCGCGAGGCGCTTACCGGGAATCTCTGTCGCTGTACCGGCTACGTGCAGATCGTCGAGGCCATCCAGCTGGCCGCGCGACGCAGTCGGGATCCCCAGGCATGACACGCTCGCGACATGTGGGGACCGAACGGCCACGCCCCGACGCTGCCGACAAGCTCGCTGGGAAGGCCCACTACATCCACGACATCGCTGTGCAGGGGATGTTGTACGGGCGAATCAGGTTTTCCGATCACGCGCACGCGCGAATCGCGCGGATCGATACGTCGCTAGCGGAGTCCGTGCCGGGAGTGCGCGCGGTGATTACCGGGCAGACGACCCCAGAGATCCGTTTTGGTCTCCTGCGTGACAACGTCGCCCTCAAGAAGGACAGGGTGCGACAGTTTCGCGACGAAGTGGCGGCGGTGGCCGCTACATCTCCCGAAGCGGCGGCTCGCGCGGTGGAACTCATCGAAGTGGAATACGAGCCGCTCCCGGCGGTATTCACGCCCGACGAGGCCCTGGCCGAGGGAGCGGCTCTGGTTCACGAAACGGACCATGCCGGTCGCAGCCGCAGCTCCAACCTCCTTCCGCTATCCTGCCGCCACCTGACGGGAGACATCGCCGCGGCCACGGCGGCATCCAGGTACATCGTGGAAGGAACCTATACGGTTCCACGCATCCAGCAGGCTTGCATGGGGACTTCGGGGTGTCTGGCGGAGTTCTCGCCCGAAGGCAACCTCACGATCACCGCCAAGACGCAGATTCCCTTCCTTGCCCAACGCGACTTCAACCGTGCGCTGGAGGCGCTCGGCCTAACGAATCGAAACAGCAGAGTGATCGTGCCCGCCATCGGCGGAGCGTTCGGTACGGGGCTCGACACACACGCCTACGAGTTCATTGCCATCCTGCTGGCATGGAAGACGGGTCGCCCCGTGAAGATCGTCTACGACCGCCGCGAGGAGTTCTCCTGTCTGTCTCCGCGCCAGGAGGCACGGATCCGCGTCTGCCAAGGATGCGACGATCGAGGACGCCTGACGTTCCGCGATGTCGAGGTTATCCAGGACAACGGCGCCTACACCTCGTGGGGTGCCACCTACCCTAACGTGATGCTGGTGACTGCCACATCCCTGTACCGGGTTCCTGCGGTGCGCTTCGACTCGCGTATCGTGTACACCAACAACACGTACTGCCAGGCAATGCGGGGCTACGGCAACCCCGAGGTCACGTGGGCGATCGAGTCGAACCTCGACGAACTGGCCGCGGCGGCAGGAATGGATCCCATCGCCATGCGACTGCTGAACGCCAATGAACCTGGCGACCTGTCGCCGATGGGTCTCAAGTTCGATTCCTGCGCGTTGCGGGAATGCCTCGATGCGGTGGCAACCAGCCTGCGGACGTCCTCATCGCCACCGGCTGGACAGACCCGTGTCCGCGGCACTGGAATGGCGGGACTGATCAACGTTGGCGGCGGTGGCAAGATCTACAGGTCCGATGGCAGCGGCATCATCCTGAAGCTCGACGACTATGGCAACGTCAACGTGGCCTACGGTGGCGTGGAAATGGGTCAGGGCCTGCATTCTGCACTGACCATCATGGTAGCCGATGCACTCGGCGTGCGCCCGGAGCGGGTGTTCATCAACCAGACCGATACGGCCACCTGCCCATGGGACGTCGGAACGCACGCCAGTCGTGGTGCCTTCATGGCGGGCAACGCCGCCGTGCTCGCGGCCACGAAACTGAGGGAGCGACTGTTCGCGCTCGCCGAACGCGTCTATGCGGACGAAGTGGAGCGCAACATCGCCCGCATCGGGCAGAGCGAGCGGATCGAGGCGTTCGACTTCCGCGCAGCGCGGGCCGCGGACTTTGACCTGCGCGACGGCTATCTGGCTCCTCGTCAGGCACCCGATGAAGCGTGGTATCGAATCGAACTGGGGCGCTTGCTTCGGGCTGCACACTTCGCGGAACGCGATCCCGCCATTTTCACCGAGGAGGCATTCTACGAACCGCCCACGCAACTCCCGGATTGGGAGCGAGGTTATGGCAATATGTCGGCCAGCTACGGCTTTGGGGCGCAAGGTGTGGAAGTGGAGGTGGACACCGAGACGGGGGAGGTACGGATCCTTCGGCTGGTAGCCGTCAGTGACATTGGCCGCGTGCTGAACCCGGCGACGCTCAAGGGGCAGATGTACGGTGGCATCGCGCAGGGCGTTGGCTATGCGCTGTTCGAGGAAGTGCAGACCGAACGCGGACGCATCCTCAATCCCGGGTTCACCGACTACAAGGTGGCGTCGGCCGCGGATCTGGACTTTCCGATCGAGCTTCGCTTCGTCGAGACCAACGACCCACACGGCCCGTTCGGGGCCAAGGGCGCCGGAGAACTGGCCCTCGCCCCAACCGCTCCGGCAATCGCCAACGCCATCTACAATGCGGTGGGGGTGCGCGTCCGGGATCTGCCAATTACGCCCGAAAAAGTGCTGCGCGCTCTCTCCGAAACTTCGAGACGGTAGCGACGCCGATGTGGTTTGCCAATCCGCTTCTTTGGACGCCGACACGACCGCTTCCCTCACGCATCGGCATCGTTGGCGCGGGCACGATCGGTCCTGACATCGGCTACTACCTGGCGAGCGCTCTGCCCGGGTTGGAGCTGGTACTCGTCGACGTCGCGCAGCCTGCACTCGATCGCGCGATGGCGCGCATCGAAGGTTACGTCCGGAAGGGTGCAGCCAGGGGAAAGCTTAGGCCAGACCGAGCCGACGCGATCATACGGGCGATCGTCCCCACCGTCGAGTACGAACGCCTGGCGAAGTGCGACTGGGTTATCGAGGCGGCTACCGAGAAGCTGGAGCTCAAGCGACGGATTTTCGCTCGCGTCGAGGCCATCGTCGGGCCGGACGCGCTGATCACGTCGAACACCAGCTCGCTCCCGGCACGATGGCTGTTCGACGCAATGGCCAATCCCTCCCGCGCCACCGTCACCCACTTCTTCGCTCCCGCATACCAGAACCCGGTGGTGGAGGTGATCGAGTGGCCCGGCGCCGATGACGACACGGTCGCCTATCTCCGTTGGCTGTTCGCGATTACCGGCAAGATTCCGCTGGTCACGGCGGACGTTGTGTGCTTCATGCTCGACCGCGTGTTCGACAACTGGTGCAACGAGGCTGCCCACCTGCTCGATGTCGCGACTGCCGCCGAAATAGACACGGTGGCCTCCGAGCTCGTGCATGCAGGGCCGTTCTTCGTTCTCAACCTCGCGCGCGGCAATCCGATTATCGTCGAGACGAACACGTTGCAGATGAACGAGGAGGGCGGCCACTACGAGCCAGCGGGGATCTTCGCGTCGGTCGATACGTGGAAGACCCTGGATCCGGGACAGCGCGTCCTCGTCTCGGCGGACACCGCCGCGCGCATTCGCGATCGATTGCAGGGGATCCTGTTCTCGCAATCGGTGGATATCGCCGATCGCGCAATCGGCATTCCTGCGGACCTCGAGCTCGGTTGCGTCCTGGCCCTCGGTTTCAGGAAAGGCCCGCTTCGTCTGATGGAGGACGCCGGCGCGGCCGAAGTCGAACGCATCCTGGCGCGCCTGGCACGCGAGCGTCCCGGGATGCCGCTTCCGTCGCGTCGAATCGCCGACTACTCCCCGTTGCGGAGGCACGTGCTGGTTGACCGCGTTGGCGACATCGCGATTCTCACCATTCGACGGCCGCAAGCACTCAACGCACTCGATGACGAGGTGAACAGCGAACTTCTCGCCGCCATCGTCGAGCACGAGGGCGACGCCACCATCAGCGGATTCGTAATCACAGGGTTTGGCACACGGGCCTTCTCAGCCGGTGCCGACGTCGGACGCTTCGTGTCGATGCTCGGGGATGCAATCGCCGCGGCCCAGTACGCGCGCGACTGCTCCCGCCTCCTCGTTCATCTCGACGCGATGCGAAAGCCAGTGGTAGCAGCCATCAATGGCATGGCGCTCGGCGGCGGGTTGGAGCTGGCGATGCGGTGCCACGGAATCGTTGCCGTCAGGGGTGTCTCCCTGCAGTTCCCCGAGGTGACGCTTGGCATTGCACCGGGACTCGGGGCGATGACGGTGCCCTACCGCCGATGGCCCGCCGCTGCCGCGACTTTCCATCGCATGCTCCGCCTCGCGGAACGACTGGCAGCCGAGGATGCGAGCGCACTCGGTGTCGTCGATGCGCTCGCCGCCGGCGTACCGGAACTGCTGGGCCTCGCTGTCGCACGGGCGCGGGAACTCGCGGGACGTCTCCCTCGGACACCTGACGGTCCCGTCGAGATGTTGCCTCCAGAACCGATTTCGGCAGCAGATCTGGAGGCGAGCGGCGCCGACCCCGTCGTGGTCGCGATCATGGAGCGCGCGATCGGAGATGCGGCTGCTGCTGGCACGCTGCCGGAAGCGTTGGAGATCGGGTACCGAGCGTTCGGCGCTACCGCCTGCACACCAGCCGCAGCGGCACGCATCTCTGCCTTCGTTGCCGGTCGCCGTTAGGCGGGATGTAGCTGCGTGGCCGGACGCGGCTAAGGCGTTAGGCGGGAGGGACGCTGGTGACCGGAGTCTGCCAGTGCCTCAGACAGGAGGGACGCGCCTTACCGGAGTCGACTCGGCCGTCAGGTTGCCGTTCCGCCGCTCGCCGGCGCCACCGCCACAGCCGGGACCGTATCGCTGGTCGAGGGCCCGCTGTCGACGACTACTCCATACTGCTCGTGCGCCGCCAGCGCGCTGACGAGCCCAAGACGCACGTCTCGCAACACGGCATCGCGCTCCCGTTCCCGCGGATCGCCGAAACCGCCACCCCCGGAGAGCTGGAAGCTCACCACGTCGCCGTAGCGCAGATCCAGCGAGGCTTTGCCACCTACCAGACGTTCATCCTGCCTTCCGGGGTTAACCACCGTCCTTCCCAGGGCACCCGGCCGCCCGCCGAACAGGCCAAACGGCGCGAAACGCTGCCGCTCCGAGAGATTCGTGAACTTGATGCTTTCTCCGAGGATGCGGATGTCGCGCCGCACGCCACAGCCGCCGCGGAATCGGCCTGCCCCGCCGCTGTCCGGGATCAGCTCAAACCGCTCGACGACGGCCGGCTGAACGGCTTCCAGCGCCTCCACGGGAATGTTCGAGGCATTGAAGGCCGAAGCCATCGCCTCGACGCCGTCCTGCGCGGCGCGAGCGCCCGTGCCCCCGAGGATCAACTCATAGGTGACGAATCTCCGCCCGCTGACCGGGTCGTGACCTCCCCACGTGGGGTTGGAGAAGTGGGAGCTGGCGGCGGCCACGCGGTCGGGGACGGCTTGGGAGAGGGCGCCCAGCACCGCCTCGAACACGCGATAGCAGATGATCGCCCGCGGCCCCCCCCCCGCGGGACGCCTCGGATTGAGAAACGAGCCCTCAGGCGCGGTGACGTCCATGGGCCGCAGCGCGCCCGCGTTCATCGGCCCGTACGGGTCTGTCAGGCACTTGATGGCAGCATAGCTATAGGATCTGGTGTAGTTCAGATAGGCGTTCACTCCCGTTTCGGTCTGCGGGGACGTCCCGGCGAAGTCGACGCCGATCGAATCTCCGGACACCGTCACGGCCACCGCCACCCGGAGAGGCTCCGTGTTCGGACCGCAGTCATCGAGGTAGTCGCTGAATTCGTAGCGCCCATCCGGGATCGCAGCGATGGCGGCTCGCATCGTCGCTTCGGTTTCATCGAGGATGGTCTCGATGCACGCCTCGTAGAGTTCCACACCGTGGCGGGCCACCAGCTCCTGCAGGCGCCGCTCGCCTACCCGGAGGGCATTTCGCTGCGCCGCCATGTCTCCGCGGATGTTCTCCGGTGTGCGTGAGTTTGCGGCGATCAGGTTGAGCAGTTGCTCGTTGGGGACTCCTTCGCTGACGATTCGCGTGGGAGGGACGAACAATCCTTCCTGATGATAGTCGAACACGCCTTCGACAGCCTGGCTACCCGGTCGCGATCCACCGACGTCCGTGTGATGCACGATGTTGGTCGCGAACCCGATCAGGTCGTCGCCCAGGAACACGGGTTGCGTCACGAAGAAGTCTGGAAGGTGCCCGGAACCTAACGCTGGGTCGTTCAGCAGCATGACGTCTCCCGGTCGCAGCGTGTCCAGCGGGAACGCCTCGATCATGTTGAGGACTGCGAAGTTCATCGCTCCCATGTGTCCCGGACTGTAGGGCCCCTGGGCGGTCATTCGCCCCCGGCGATCGAAGATCGCCACCGAGAAGTCCTGCCCTTCCCGTGCCTGTGCCGAGTAGGCCGTTCGGTGGATGGTCGTACCGATTTCCACCGCGACGGACTGCAGGGCACCCCAGACGACACCGAGGGTGATCGGATCGGGACGATTCATCGCTCCACCTCAACGCGCGCCGTGCCGTGGCGATCGATGACCGCCGCCATGCCTGGTGGGATGACCGTTGTGGACTCTCGCTCTTCGATGATGGCCGGACCGCGAATCAAGTGATTGGCGAGAAGCGCCTCACGGTCGTAGACGGGGGTCTCCACGTATCCACCGGACTCCGGGAAGTATGCCTCACGGCTGCGGGCGGAACGAGCTGGCTCTCCGTTGGGGGCGGAAGCGATCTCCGGCAGCCGGAGCGGCCGGCTGTCGCCGTGGGCGGTGACCTTCCAGGTGGTCGCTTCCACCGGCTTGTCGGGGTGGGCGCATCCGTAGCGGCGAGCGTAGACCTCGTCGAAGGCGCGCCGCGCCTCGCCGATCGCGTCACTCGTCAGCGTCCCGGCAGCCAGCGGCACCGTCAGCTCGAAACCCTGACCGACATACCGCAGGTCCGCCTCGCGTACCAGGCGCAGGTTGCTGCCAGCGGAAGACTTACCGACCACATGCACTGCTTCCGCTTCCATTTCCGCGAACATTCTCGTCAGGCGATCTGGCGACATCGTGTCCAGCCGCGAAACGAACGATCGCGAGGTGTCGAACTTCACGTCTGCCGAGAGCAGCCCCACGGCGGACGCCACACCGGCCGCGGCGGGAACGAGCACCGATCGCATGCCCAGCGCGAGCGCCATGCGGCATGCGTGCGCCGGTCCGGAGCCTCCGGTTGCGACCAGAGCCAGTTCCCGCGGATCGTTACCGCGCTCGATGGATACCACACGCGTGGCCAGTTCCATGTTGAGTGTGACGAGACTGTGGATGCCCCACGCGGCCTCCTCGATGGTGAGGCCGAGCGGCTCCGCAACGCGGCCAATGGCCACCCGCGCCGCCTCCACGTCCAGCGTCATCGTGCCCCCGGCAAAACGCGCCGGGTTGAAGTATCCCAGCACCAGGTTGGCGTCGGTCACCGTCGCTGCGGTTCCCCCACGGCCGTAGCAGGCGGGGCCGGGAGCCGACCCGGCGCTCTCCGGTCCGACCCGTATCGTCCCCTGCGAGACCCGGGCGATGCTCCCTCCGCCAGCGCCAATCTCCACCAGGTCCAGCGACCGCACGTTCATCGGGATGCCGCTGCCGGCCGCCAGCTTCACACGATGCAGCTCAAACTGGCCGACCGACGCCGGTTCTCCATCGACGATCATCGACAGCTTGGCCGTCGTACCGCCCATGTCGAAGGCGACGACGTTCGTGTGGCCCGAAGCCACGCCGAATCGAGCCGCAATCAGCGCTCCAGCTGCGGGCCCGGATTCGATCATGCGAACCGGGAGGTTCCACATCGCCTCGGCCGTGGCCACCCCACCGCCCGACTGCATGATGAACAGCCGCCCGCGGTACCCGCCGCGCGCCAGCTCACCGCTCATCTTGCGCAAATACTCGCGCACCGCAGTGATCACGTACGCATTGACCACGGTCGTCGAGGTACGCTCGTATTCCCGAAACTGGGGAGAGACTTCCGACGAGATCGAGACCACCATCTCCGGAGCCACTTCCCGCGCCAGCTCGGCGATCCGTCGTTCGTGCTCGGGGTTGATGTAGCTGTGAAGGAGGCAGACAGCCAGCGACGTCACCCCCTTACGCGCGATGTCGCGGAGGGTGGCCCGAGTCTCTTCGTCGTCGAGCCCGACGAGAACCGACCCATCGGCGAGCACACGCTCTCGAACCTCCCAGATCATGGATCGATCGATGAGAGGCTCGGGCTTGGCAATCTGCAGGTCGTACACCTGGTAACGCTTCTCACGCCCGATCTGCAACACGTCTCTGAACCCAGCCGTGGTGATGAGCCCCACACCGTGTGCACGCCGCTCGATGACGATATTCGAGCCAAGTGTCGTGCCATGTACCGTGCTCTCTACCTCAGCCAGAGACACGCCGGCCTTCGCCAACAGCTCCCTGAGTCCCTCCAGGCAGGCTTCCGAAGGATCAGGGTAAGTGGTAAGGCGCTTGCCCGTGTGCCAGCGACCGGCTTCGTCCTCGAGGACGAAGTCCGTGAACGTGCCGCCAACGTCGAAGCCTGCCCGGATCATGCGTCTCCAGTGCGTGGTCGATTCCGGTGGTACGGGACGGGCACAGATGTATCACCAGAGTACCTCCGGCACCACTGGCACCAGCTGCGGTATCCGGTGGCAGAAACGCGTGCTAGAGTTGCGAGAACTGGCTAGAGCGGCTGGAGCATCACCCCGCGCGCGGCGAGTTCGGCAATGTAGGCCGCTCCCGGCATCGCCTCATCCGGTGTACGCACGCCACGATGCAGAATCTGGCCCCGTCCCTGCATCAGCCCGGTAATCGAGAGCGAGAAGCCGGTAGTGCGCATCATCGCCGTGATTCCGCGCGTTTCGTCGCAACGGTCGACGAGCTGCCACCCAACCGTTGCCGGACTGCCGGCGCGAGTGCCTGCAACGGTGACGCGCAAGGCGACCAGATCGGGGCTCTGTTTCCTTGTCAGCCGCGGTGTCATCACCGCGACGGCCACGTCGCGCGGAACGACCTTCACGCCTTTCACATCGACGGGCTCCTGACCGAGCAGTCCCAGGTCGCGTATTGCCTCCATGATCGCCGCATGCCCGGGATAGCGGAGCGTCTTGTACTCCATCGTGCGAATCCTGCCTTCGTAGCGGAACGCCATCGTGGACAGTCCGCCGGCAGTGTGAAACGCTTCGAGCCTGCCGAGTGGTGCCGGAAAGTCGACCGATTCGAGTTCCGAGAGTGCCTTCACGCGCTGGCGCTTGCCGTCTCGCACTACCCAGGAAAGGGTTGTGTAGTAGTCGAGCACGCCCTCGAGCGAATATACGATCTGGTAGTTCAGCGGTGGCTCCGGATGTTGCGGCAGGCCGCCGACATAGATCTTCACTGCATCTACGGCGTCCAACCGGTCGATTCCATGCTGAGCGAGGATGTTGACCATCCCAGGTGCAACGCCGCAGTCTGGAACCACGCTAACGTTTCTCGCGATCGCGTCGGCGTCGAGTACCTTCTGCTGAAAGACGATCTCCGTGTTGCCGCCGAGATCGGAGAAATGCACACCGGCCTCGACGGCGAGTCGCGCGAGGTCGAGGTTGAAGTAATACGGGATGGCACTCATCACCGCCGTGCATCCACGCATCGCCTCGCGCACGGCATCGGACTTCCGCACATCGAGTACGACCGGCTTGAGCCGTTGACCGACGTACGGCGTGAGGAACGCTGGGAGCGAACCGACATCGAGATCCGCGATCGCGACCTCCGCGACGTCGGACTGCTGCAACAGATCATAGGCGCAGGCCGAGCCTTGCAGGCCGGCGCCCAACACAAGCATGCGCATGGTGTTCCGGGCTCCGATGTTGCGTGTGAAAAGCCTCGAAAACTAAGCAGCGCGCGCAATCGATGGCACGGGGCTCGATCACACGCGGGCATGCAACGATTGGCTGCCTGCGTGCTCCCCTACTTCGCGCTTATCGTCGCCAGAAGCGACGCGTCCGGATCGAAGCTCACCGTTCGTGGCGGACCATCGAGCGGAACGGTCAGCGGTTGCGTGCTGACGCGTGAAGCGTTCACATGCACGGATGTCCGAATCACGCGGCCCGACGCCGTCGTGATCTCGATCGGCATGGTGAGTCGGTACGGCTGAAAGCGTTCACTCTGCCCGACGGTGATGGACATCGCGCGCCTGGCCTCGTCGTAGCGCCACGACACGGTCAACTCGGCGAAACCGGGGCGATACAGCCACTGCTCGAAGAACCAGTCCAGCTTCGCGCCTGACGAGGCTTCCAGTTCGCGCTGCAGGTCCGCGGTCAGTGCGTTGCCATGGCGGTACTTCAGGTAATACGAGCGCAGACCGCGGAAAAACGCGGAATCGCCGATTTCGCCGCGGAGCATGTGCAACGTGTAACCGGCCTTTCCGTAAACGTTGGAGTTGAGGAGCTTGCCAAGGTCGGGCACCGCCGCGCGCACTATCGGTTCGGACGCGGTGAGCGGCGTCTTGACGAGCTGGTCGCGAGATCGCTTCATCTCGGCGACGAATGCGCTTTCTCCTTGAGAGAACTCGGTCCAGAGGGCGGCGAAATAGGTTGCGAAGCCCTCCGACAGCCAGACATGAGGCCATTCCGTCTCGGTTACGGCGTCGCCGAACCACTGATGTGCCGTCTCATGGGCGATCAAGGACTCGCTCATGGCGTTGCGTCTGAAGATCCCGTCGGCGTAGAAGATCGCGCCGGCGTTCTCCATTCCGCCGTATCGTGTCGCGCTCATCACATGAGCCAGTTTCTCGTACGGGAACGGCGCGACGAGCCTGGCGAAGAACGCAACGATGTCGCCGGCACGGGCAAACGCTCCGGGCAGTGTGGAACGGGTTTCCGGGGCCACCCAAACGGACTGTCGCACGCATCCCGGGAACTCGCTCAGCGAGCAGGCGCTGGCCCCCAGTTCAAACACCGCAAATGGCGCAACCCCGATCACCATGACCGCGGTATAGATCGGGCGGTTGGTGCGCCAGCGAGTCAGAACCATGGGTGTTGCCCCTGCCGGGGCAGTCTCCGGCGATTCCTCGATCAGGTCGCCATTGGCCACGACGCGCGATCCCAACGGGGCTCGCACGTCCCACGACACGGTTGCCTTGTCCGATGGATGATCGACCGTCGCCAACCAGTGACGGGCGCGATCCGGGTAGTTGTCGCCGAAGGCCGTCCAGCGGCCGGCAGAATCCGTACGAATCACCAGGCCATCCGCCGGTGCGCCACGATATCGGAGCGCCACCGCGAGCGAGTCCCCACTGCCACCGGGCAGGGCGATGCGAACCGTGCTCGAATCGCGAGTGAAACGTGCCGGGGCGGAGTTGACGCTTACATCGCTCACCTGCATCGGCGCCAGCAGGTCAAGCACGAGCGTATCCACGGGGGCCGTTCGGCGAAGCGCGATCTCCGCCGTGACGTTGATCGCGCCGATCGGTGGGCGTGCCGGAAAATCGATCCGGAAATGGTAGTCGAGGACGTCTATTCCCGGCCGGTAGGTCGTCCGGTCGGATCTGACTCCCTGCGCAAGCACACGGGCGGGCGCCAATGCAGCTGCGAGGGCAATCAACGCCGCGCAAGACCCAAGGGCGATCTGGAGTCCGAGGGCGCGGCCAACACCGGACAGACGCGACGGGCGCGCCGCCGCGGTTGGGGCGCTGCCGATTGTCATCCGAAGGGCAGCGCCGGCGAGCTTCGTATACGAATATGGCAGGTACATGCAGGTCCGGGTTGCGCGTCCCGGAGAAATGTGCCTGGCGCGACGTCGAAGTCTAGGACCGCACGCGATTGCGACCTTCCGCCTTCGCCCGGTACAGCGCCTGGTCGGCCGCAGCGAAGAAGTCCTCGACTGACTCTACGCCTGGCGCCGGGAAGATCGCCACTCCAATGCTCGTCGTCAGCTGCACGCGTTGCCCGCTCGCGACGTTGAACTCGTGTGACTCGATCAGTTCGCGCGTGCGTTCGGCGAACGCCGTCGCCCCGGCCAGACCAGTCTCCGGAAGCACGATCACGAACTCCTCGCCGCCGTACCGAGCTACCACGTCCACCGACCGCACCGCTCGTTGTAACAGCTCGGCGATTTCCATCAGGACGTCATCGCCCACGAGGTGTCCATGAGTATCGTTGATGCGTTTGAAGTGATCGAGATCGATCAGCAACAGCGACACCGTCGACTCGTAGCGGCGGCCCCGGTCCATCTCGGCCGAGAGTCGGTCCGTCAAGGCACGCCTGTTGAGCACTTCCGTCAGCGGGTCCGTGTGCGCGAGCACCTCCAGTCTCCGGTTGTCCGCGATCGTTGTCTCCAGGAGCTTTCGTCGCTGGTTGGCAGAAACGGCCGCGCGGATCACCGTATCCGCGAACTCAACGTCCTCCGGGGTCAGCGGGGGCTCCGTGACGCTGCGTCGCAGGAAGAAGACGCCGGCTTGCGTGGGCTCCAGCGCGAACGGGAGAGCGATCACCGAACGCGTGGTTACCGTCATACCGTCGCTCGCCCACTGTTCGCGTACCTGAGCGTAGAGCGGGTTGGTCCGGACGTCCTCCACCAGCACGTTGCGACCGGTGCGAAGCGCCTCACGAACCTCAGGATACCGATCGAGATCGAGCACGAAATCGCTGGACGGCGCCAGCTCAAACGCGGTAGCAACCACCCGCGGCCGGTCACCGTCGCGTGCGACGATCACGCTGCAGTGGGTCAGATCCAGTGCCCGCGCGACCCGTCGAGCGAGCAGGTGATACATCTCGTCAGTGGACAGCTCGTCGGTCACATCGTGCAGGATGTCCACCAGTTGGCGCCGGTTCTCCGCTTCCTCGCGGACGCGACTCAGTTGTTCCTCCGTCTTTCTGAGCGTCTCACTCGCTGACAGCAGGATCGCACGCATGCGCAGCTGCGACTGCATGCGGGCGAGGAGTTCCTTAACGCGGAACGGCTTACGAATGAAGTCGGCGGCACCCAAGCCCAGGGTGCGGACCGCGGCCTCCTCCGGCGGCATCGACGACACCATCATCACCGGAATGTCCCGGAAGCGGTCGTCCGACTTGATCTGCTCCAGCAACTGGTATCCGTCCGCATCCGGAAGCATCACATCGAGCAGGACGAGGTCGGGCGGGGACGCCACCATCGCGGGCAGTACGCTCGTCCCGTCGGCGATGGCGTCTACCTCGTACCCATGCTCCTTGAGGAGCCAAGTCATGGTTTGCAGGACCGTCGAGTCGTCGTCGGCAATGAGGATCCGGGCGTTACTCATGGCCGAGCAGCGTCAGAAGCCCAGACCACTCGATGTTGCCACCGGAGAGCACCGCCACCGTTGTTCCCGAGGGTGTGACCGCTCCGCTCATCAGCGCCGCGACTGTGATTGCCCCACTCGGCTCGGCGACCAACTTCGCCCGATCCAGCAACAGGCGCATGGCCGCGCGAATGGCATCGTCGCTCACCGTCACGACGCCATCCAGGAACTTCTGGTGGTGCGCGAAAGGCAGGTCACCGATCCGCACTGCCAGCAACCCGTCGGCGATGCTTTGCGTTCGATCGAGAAGCACGGGAACACCAGCCTCCAAGGCCCGGGAAAGCTTTGGTGCGCCTTCCGGCTCCACGCCGATCACCCGCGCTGCCGGGGACTTTCGCTTGATCGCCGTGGCGATCCCGGCGCTGCATCCGCCGCCACCCACTGGCGCCAACACCATGTTGACCGACGGAAGATCCTCGATGATCTCGAGACCCGCCGTTCCCTGACCGGCGATGATATCCGGGTCATCATACGGTGGTACGAGTGTCAGCCGCTCCTGCGCGACCAGTTCCATCGCCCGGTCCATCCGGTCCTGCGTAGTCGTCCCGGCCAGCACGATACGCGCACCAAGTCGCTCGACGCCGGCACGCTTCGCTGGCGTCACGGTGGTCGGCATTACGACCGTGGAGGAGACTCCATATATCCTAGCGGCCAGTGCCACCGCCTGCGCGTGGTTGCCTGACGAGGGCGCGATCACGCCCCGCTGCCGGGCATCCGCCGAAAGACGCGACAGGAAGGTATATGCGCCACGGAACTTGAACGCCCCGCCTCGCTGCAGCATCTCCGGTTTGATCCAGACTTCGCTGGTGAGTCCCTCCAGCCGCAGGAGAGGCGTGCGCACGGCAACGCCCCGAAGGCCCGTCGCGGCCCGCAGGATTTCGTCGAGTTCTACCAACCGGGGAAGGATCAAGCTCAAGTTGCGGGACTGTGGCGGGTGCGCGTTCTTCGTCGCGGCGGCCGCGTTGGCGCGGATGAACGTGCCGCGACAAAATGTACCAGTACGTACTACATCAGCAGGGCGCGTGCCCAAAGAATGATCGGTGATCTATCTCCCAGCGTCCGTTCGCTTTCTTCCCTTTTTCCTCGCCGGAGTGATCTACGTGACCTTGAATCGAGCCATTTGTGCCCTGTTAGCCCTGTGTTTGTCGGCATCGTCGGCGACCATTTCCGGTCAGGCAGCGCATCCTGTTGCGACGTCCGGCTTGGATTTCCTGCGCTGGCGCCACATCGGCCCGGCATCGTTCGGGGGCCGGATCGACGATATCGAAGCAGTCGAGTCGAGTCCCGGTACGATGTTCGTCGGGACGGCAGGGGGCGGAGTCTGGAAGTCGACGAACAACGGCGTGACATGGAGCACCGAGTTCGATCGGTATGGCGGATCGATCTCGATCGGCGATATCGCGATCGCGCCCTCGGATCCAAATGTCGTTTGGGTCGGGACTGGTGAGGCGAATTCGCGGCAGAGCTCTACGTGGGGGGACGGCGTCTATCGGTCGCTCGATGGTGGATCGACGTGGACGCATATGGGGCTCAAGGACTCGCAGGCCATCGGCCGGATCGTCATCCACCCGACGATGCCGAGTGTCGTGTTCGTCGCGGCCCTTGGTCACCTGTGGGGGCCTAACGAGGAGCGGGGGTTATTTCGGACGAAGGACGCGGGGAAGACGTGGCAGAAGGTGCTGGGCATCGATAACAACACGGGAGTAGTGGATGTGGCGCTGGACGCCGACGGACGCACGCTGTACGCGGCGAGCTATCAGCGGCAGCGACGCGGGTTTGGCTTCGTGGGCAGCGGTCCCGGGAGCGCGCTCTGGCGTTCTCTCGACGGTGGCGACACCTGGGAGAAGCTGACCACTGGACTGCCGTCAGGGCCAACGGGTCGCATCGGCATCGCCATTTCGCCAAGCCAGCCGTCGACAGTGTACGCCATCGTGGAGAATAGGCAGGGCGGAGTCTACCGCTCGGACGACCGGGGGGCTTCATGGCGCCGGATGAATTCGCTCAATCCGCGACCGATGTACTACAGTAATCTGCGCGTGGATCCCAAGCATCCCGATCATGTATGGCTCGTAGGCAGCAACCTGCACGAGTCGATCGACGGCGGCAAGACGTTCTCGACCGACAGCACAGGCGACCGGATCCACGTCGATCATCACGCGTTGTGGATCGACCCCAACGATCCGAAGCACATGCTCCTGGGGAACGATGGCGGTCTGTATTTCACGTATGACGGCGCGCGGACCTGGGACTACATCGACAACCTCCCGATCGGCCAGTACTACGACATCGACATCGACGAGCGCGATCCGTACTGGATCTTCGGCGGCACGCAGGACAACGGGTCGTGGGCGATTCCGGTTCGTACGTCGTCGCAGGCCGGGATCACCAACAGGGACGTTGTAAACACAGCGTACGGAGACGGCTTCTACGCCACAGCCGACAGGAAGAACCCACGTTACGTCTTCGCCAACTCGCAGAACGGACGCGCCTATCGGGTGGACCTGGAAACGCGCGAGGAGCAGAGCGTGAAGCCCGTGCCGGGCAACCCGAAAGAGGAGTACCGGTTCAACTGGAATGCGCCGCAGCTTCGTTCGCCGCACGATGCGTCGGTGATCTACTACGGGGGCAACAAGCTGTTCAGGACCGCGGACAACGGGATGTCATGGACGGAGATCTCGCCGGACCTCAGCCGGAACCAGGAGTGGCGGAAACTTCCGATCATGGGCATGTTGCGGGACTCGACGACGATGTCGCGTGACGACGGCGTAGACGGGTATGGGAGTCTGACTACACTCGCGGAGTCGCCTGTGTCGGCCGGCGTCCTGCTGGCAGGCACCGACGACGGAAACGTGCAGATGACCAGGGATGCCGGGAAGACGTGGACCAACATCTCCGATCGGTTCAAGCTGCCGGCGCCACGCTGGGTGAGTCGAGTGCTGTGGTCTCGGCATGGCGCCGCTGTGGGGTACGTGACGTTCGACGGCCACTCGGACGACGACATGGCGCCGTATGTCTTCCGCACGACCGATGGCGGCACGACGTGGGCTCCGATCGTGGGCGACCTGCCGAACGGCAATCCGGTGAAGTCCCTCGAGGAACACCCGCGGAACCGCGACGTGCTTTTCGCAGGAACGGAGTTCGGTCTGTACGTCACCTTCGATGGCGGGCGACACTGGCAACTCGTCAGATCGAACGTCCCGCGCGTTCGGGTTGACGACGTGGTGTACAACGAGCGCACCGACGACATCATCCTCGGCACGCATGGGCGCAGCATAATCGTGCTGGATGACGCCCGGATTTTCGAGAAGGGCGATCCTCTGGCCGGGAACGGCCCGACACTCACTATGTCGCCGATTCCACCCGCGCTGCAGCAGTACCAGATGCGGATGCTCCCCTCCCCCGGCGCGCGGCAGTTCTCGGCGCCGAACCCCGCTCCGGGCGCGATCGTCACCTACGCGCTCCGAAACGAAGGGACGGCCGCTGACTCGGTGGTCACAGTCACGGTGACAGACCCGACTGGAGCTGTCGTTCGAACGATGCGCGCGCCCGGGACGCGCGGCGTCCATCGGATCGCATGGGATCTCCACTACGCGCGTGTGGACGGCGTGACGGACGCCGACGAAGGCTGGTTCGGAGTGCCCACGGGTCCGTGGGTGCTCCCCGGCAGCTACACGGTTACGATCGAGGCGCGTGGCCAGAGGCAGAGCCAGCCGGTCGACGTACGTTCCGATCCGCGCGTCACGGTGACGCGTGAGGCACTGGTGGCTCGGCATGCGGCGGCGTTGCAGCTGCAGGATCTGCTCCGAACATTCGTGGCCGGATCGAAGCTCTGGGATGGCATGTCGCGCGAGCGGCGGCGGATCGAGGACGCCGTCAAGGACAGACCGGCGGCACGCGACTCGCTGGCCCCAGTGCTCAAACCCGTGGTCACGCAGCTGGACTCGCTCGCGCGGCGATTCCGCTCTGGATTCGGGGGCCCCAAGTTCCGTTTCCTGGACCTCGACGGAGCCATGCAGGCCGCGTCCGTCGCGCCAACAGAGTCGCAGCAGCGGGAACTGCGCGCGCTGTCCAGTCAGCTCAGTGAAGACATCGCCACTCTCAACACACTGCTCACTGGCGCATTCGCCGACCTGGCACGGCGAGCGGCATCCCTGGGAGGTGCTGCCGACCTCAAACCCGTGGCGGCGCCCAAACCATAGCGCGCACACTGACGGTTTCCGGTGCCGGCCCGTTGTACCTGGCCCGGCACCGGATACTGCATGAATCGAACGGTGTACGACTTCCCTCGCTCGCCGCGGCCATCGCCCGTCAGTTCGCACCGGAGCAACGCTTGGCGAATCGTCGGCGTACCTCTTGTGCCGGGATCCCCCACACCGACTCGCACACCATGCGCCACGCCACAGCCCGCCGCATCGCCGTCATACTCGGCATCGCGATCACGTCGCACACCCTGCAGGCGCAGGAAACGCCGACCGAGCGTGAGGCCGCGCGCGACGTCCTGCGCAAGATGGCGTCGCTAGAGCAGTCGCTCGACGTTCCAGGGCTCGTCGCAAAGCTCACCGGCCCTAATGGAGCGCGCGATCAGGTCGTTGCGCGCGCCAAGGAACTGATGGACAAGGAACTCCTGGCCATGGGTGACGACATCACGCGGCACCCCGAAATCGGGTTCGAGGAGACGCGTTCGGTCGGCGTGCTGACGGACTGGCTGAAGGCGCACGATTTCGAGGTGACCATTGGCGTCGCCGATCTCAAGACGGCGTTTGTCGCACGGTATCGCCGCAGCAACGGGGCGCCCAATCTCGGAATCATTGTCGAATACGATGCGCTCCGCGGCACAAAGGGCGCGTTTCACGGCGACCAGCACAGTACACAGGGACCGATCGGCCTCGCGGCCGCGGTCGCTCTCGCCGAATACCTGACGAAGAACGGTCTTCCCGGCAGCGTCACCGTATACGGCGCTCCCGGCGAGGAAATGATGCCGCCTAACGCGAAGACGGTGATGCACACGGCCGGTGCGTTCGCCGGTGCCGACATCCTCGTTCGCAGCCACGCCAGCAGCGCCACAACAAGGCCCGCACCGGGCTTCGGAACCTGCTGCATGAACATCAACGGCACCAAGTACACGTTCATCGGCGCACCGGCACACCAGCTCACCGCCTGGAACGGCCGCAACGCGCTCACTGCCGTCATCCACCTGTTCACCAACATCGATGCGATCCGCAGCAATCTCAGGCCGGAAGCCCGTATCCAGGGCGTGATCGTCGAAGGCGGTTCGGCGCCGAACGTCGTTCCCGACCGGACGGTCGCCGACTTCTACATCCGGTACCCTGACGCGATCTATCTCGAGCAGATCACCGAGATGGTCGACAACGCCGCCCGCGCGGCCGCCCTCGCCACCGGCACGCGCGTGGTCATCGACCACTACGGCAAGGATCGCGATGGGATTGCGGTGGCGACACTGGCCGAAGTCGGCTTTGCCTACATGAAGAAGTACGGCGCGACGGGTGTGCTGCCGGAGCCCGGAAAGCCACAGGGCTACGAGGAGACGGGCAGCGTCTCCAGCGACATCCCGGGGCTTGGCTTCAGTGCCAAGTCATCCAACGCGCCTAACCACACTTACGAGATGGAAGCCGACGCGCTCACCGACGTCGGTC
Source organism: Gemmatimonadaceae bacterium (assembly GCA_019186945.1). Taxonomy (GTDB): domain Bacteria; phylum Gemmatimonadota; class Gemmatimonadetes; order Gemmatimonadales; family Gemmatimonadaceae; genus JABAQJ01. Next base: position 195,449 of record JABAQJ010000006.1, on the reverse strand, counting down.
ATGCCGGGTTTGTCACCGATGCCCAATCGATGGCAGCGCTCCTCTTCGACTTCGCGACGCGGCCGGAGTACCGCACGCTGGTGAAGCGCGAATTCGAGGGAATCAAGGCGTTGTTCGCGGAATACCAGGAGGCACTCCGAAAGACCTACATCGCCCCGCGCGTCCCCGTGCCGTAAGCCACCGACGGACGGGGAGGCGCTTCAGGCAGCGTCCGGCGTTTCCGGTCCGGACAGGGCGATCTGCCCTTCGATGCGGAGCGCGGGCAGCACGCCGGGAACGGTTACAGTAGCCTCCACGGCAAGCGTTTCCTCGCCACCGATCACGCCACTGTCGATCGCGGCTCGTACGGCTCTCTCGATTTCTCGTTGCGTCGTGACTCCGAATCGCTTCAGGAACTTCCGTAGTTCCCTGTTGAATCGTTCCTCGTCCATGCGTATGCCTCCTTCCCGTCAGGATGTCTGATTCGATTGCCACATGCCCGGCATGATGCGCCAGAGCATGCTGCCAGTAACGACAAACGCCGCAAGCCACGCCATCCCGGCTCCCGTCCGCCCGTACAGAAAGCTTCCCGTACCGAACAGCGCGGAGTAGACGAACGTGCAGCCGAGCATCCAGCCGAGCAACGACTGTGTGAGCGAATCCGCCGAGGCGGGAAGGCCGGACTCATCGCGAATTGCCCTCCACCCTGGACCGGCCGGACGCACCAACTCGTAGAACGTGCGTAGCCGCGCCGGATCCGTCGGCGTCGACAGAAATGTAACCGTTACCCACACCACTGTAGTCGCCACGATGGTGACGACCAGTGACGCCTCGGTCGACACGTTCACGCCTGCCTTCCGGGCGATGAAGAAACCTAACGCGATCAGGAATGAGCTGACCATCGCCGACACCTCGCTCCAGGCGTTAATCCGCCACCAGAACCATCGCAGAATGTACAGCAGGCCCGTCCCCGCGCCGATCGACAGAATAAGCTCGAAACTCTCGCGCGCCGTATCCAGCGCAAAAGTCAGCACGGCCGCCACGACCATCAACCCCGCCGTCGTCAGGCGCCCAACGAGGACATAGTGCTTCTCAGTCTCGCCCGGTCGCAGGAAGCGCCGATAGAAATCGTGCACGAGGTACGACGTTCCCCAGTTGAGGTGCGTTTCGATGGTCGACCGATACGCCGCGAGCAGCCCCGCCACCATCGCCCCCAGGAACCCCGCGGGAAGGAACCGCAACATCGCCGGATAGGCCATGTCGTGTCCGATCAGTTTCGGATCCACGTACGGATAGGCCTTCGCGATGTCGCTCAGTTCAGGGTAGATCAGCGTCGACGCCAGCGCCACGATGATCCACGGCCACGGTCGCAGCGCGTAGTGCATCACGTTGAACAGCAGCGTTCCCGTCACCGCGTCCTTCTCGGTCCGCGACGCCAGCATGCGCTGGGCGATGTAGCTGCCGCCTCCCGGCTCCGCCCCCGGATACCAGACGGACCACCACTGAATCGTGATCGGAATGATCATCACCGACATCGCCACGTTCCAGTTGTTGCTGAAGTCGGGGAGCAGGTTGAGCCGACTCGCCGGCACCTTGGCCATCAATCCCGCCAACCCGCCCACTTCCGGCTGCTGCAACGCGAAGTACGCGACGGCGAACGTGCTCGACATCGTGATCGTGAACTGGATCGAGTCCGTGACCAGAACGCCCCAGAGACCGGAGACGGAGGCGAAGAAGATCGTCATCACCGCGCACACCGCCAGCGTCTGCCACATCGGCCAACCGAGTACGATGTTGCCGATCTTGGCGGCCGCCAGATTCACGGTCGCCATGATGACGCAATTGAAGAACAGTCCCAGGTACACGGCGCGAAACCCGCGCACCAGCGTCGCGGCTTTCCCCGAGTAGCGCAGTTCGTAGAACTCGAGGTCCGTCAGCACATTCGATCGCCGCCACAGCCTGGCGAAGAAGAACACGGTCATCATCCCCGTCAACAGGAATGACCACCAGAGCCAGTTGTCGGCCACGCCCCGCTCGCGCACCATGTTGGTGACCAGGTTGGGCGTATCCGTGCTGAAGGTGGTCGCCACCATCGAGATGCCGACCAGCCACCACGGCGCGGCGCGACCGGACGTGAAGAACTCCGTCGTGCTCGACCCGGCACGTTTGTAGAACAGGAGCGCCGGAAGGAACGAGATCAGGATCGAGAGCGCGACGATGACCCAGTCGAGGGTGACAAGTTGCATGTGGCCGCGGTGAGAGTTAGTGCCTGCGCGAACCTAACCGAAATCGCACGAATCGCCAGCGTGCAACGCCGCTTCAGCCCGAGCGAGGCAGCGTCGTGATGTCCTGGGGAGCCGCACCGGCCGATCGCACCTGTGCCTAACGCATGCCGCGCGCGGCGAAAGGACGTGGCGGGCGTCGAACGACGCTCCCACGGCCTCGCCCTCACGCGATGGACGGTAGCGGGATAGCCAACTGGTTCACCTGATCGGTGCCCGTACACTGGCAGCAACCTGACAACGTCGCTATGCCAGTGCCTCTCTGCCCGAAGATGCCGTCGGCCACAGCCGGCGCCTCACCTGACGACCCGGAAGCGATCGTTTGCGTGGCGCTCGAAGGCCGCACGGCCAGACTGGCGATGAAGGCCCCGGAATGGTTCCCGGGGTAGCCGAGTCCACCGCGAGAGTCCGCTAGATTGCGGGCCTAAACCGAAGGAGGTCGAGTCATGTTCGCGATGTTGCTACCGATGGTTGCCCTCTTGTGGCACGCACCAGGAGAGATCTTCGGCGACGTGCGCCTGGGGGAGAAATACCTCCCCGAGCTCCCTGTCGAGCTCAAATGCGGCGACGAGTCGGTAAAGGGCGCGACCGACAAGGCCGGTTCCTTCCGGCTTTCCAGCCGGACAGGAGGCAAGTGCGAGCTCATCGTTTCGTACGACAAGCAAACGCTCTCCATCCAGGTCGTGGTATTTTCGAAACCGGCACAGTATCGGCTCCAGATCGAAAAGAAGGCCGATAGCTACTCACTCAAACGGGTGTGACCGTGGCCATCGATTCCAGGGGCGGCACGAAGGACTTTTGGGACAAGCTGGCGATCGTGCTCTCACCGCTTGGCGGCCTCCTGACGGCGGTCGCAGTGGCCAGCCTCGGATTCATCGGATCGCGCACGCTGGAGCGCCAGCAGAGCAACGAGGCGAAGCTGCGACTGTACTCGGAACTGATGACGCGGCGGGAGGAGTCCGAAGCCACGCTCCGCAAGGAGATGTTCCAGTCGATCATTGGCTCGTTCTTCGACGTACAGTCCACGTCCCTGGAAGCCAAGCTGCTCAAGATGGAACTGCTGGCGCAGAACTTCCACGAGGCCTTGAATCTGGTCCCGCTGTTCGAGCACATCCATCGGGAAATCGCCATCTCGTCGCTGACACGCGATCAGAAGCGTGCCTACGAGAGTCGGTTGAGCGACCTGGCGCGCGAGGTGACGCGCAAGCAGGTGATCGTCCTCGAGGCGGGCGGGCAGAGGTTCGACTGGACCGTGATCCTCAGCGACAGCCTGCTCGCCGGGACCAGATCCGAACAGCTGGAAGACGTGGAGCTGACGCTCGACGGCATCACGCGACGCTTCAGGGTCACGCTGTCGGGCGCGAACCTCGAGCGTGGCGAACTGCACGTGGGGCTGGAAGTGGCCACGCCGTCGCAACCGGGCGTACCCGCCAATGCCGCCGGCCGCAACGCCGTCGACTTCGCCGTCAGCTTCTACAGCTCGCCGATGATCGACAACACGCGGCTGTCGAACGACCAGCGTGTTGCGATCGTCCTGACCGACATGAACGAATACGGCGCGTCGCTGAGCCTGATCTACTTCCCCGGGTCGAGGGCAAGCCTGCGAGAGAAGCCCTACTATGAAGAGATCCTCAAGAAACTGGCGGACACGACTGCCGCGAACTAGCGGCCGGCCCGCGTGGCGGCTGAACAGGCCTGCCCGAGGATCGATGCGCATCGCCGCGACCCTTCCTTAGGCCGTCTCGTCACGTACCGCGGGCCGGACAGGAGATGGCCGGATTCCAGTCGGCAAACAACCCGGCGGAGTTGCTTCGCCAGATCCAGACGTGGAGTGCCCAGTAGTTGAACTGCGGGTACGGCTTGAGGTCCTGTCCGAAAAGACGCGGCGGTGGAGCTGTCGCGGGCACGAATTGAAACGGCACTGCGTACTCGACGCCGACAAGCTGCAGGCCAGCTGTACCCGTGGGCGCGTAAATCAACATCTCGGGCCGCGCGATCTCCAGCGTCCCGTCGAACAGCGCACGCTGTACCATGTGGTATCCCATCCCGCCCATCGTCGAATCGGCAACGCACCGCGGAAGGCTCACCGGATATCCGGCCGCTTCCGCGGCAGCAAGGTCATGGAAGGGAGTAGTCGCCGAACGCAACGTCTCCAGATCCCGTTTGACCGAAGGAGGCTCTACTCCCGAGATGTCGACAGTGGTGCTCACGTCATTTCGTGCGTTCCGATCGAGACTCGCCGACCGAGGCGCACGCGCGCACGCAGCAGACAAGCAAGCAAGGGCCAGCGTGAGGGGAAGTGGACGTGCGCGCATCGAGTTGTGGGCTGACGGGTGGGCCTGAGTACGTAGAACGTGCCGGTATTCTGCGCCTCCCGACGCGTCGCCTGCCAGTCTCGATCTCCCAGCCGTGAGCCGGTGGGACGAACCGTGCTACTCGCGCCTCACTCCTCCGGCCGTATCGCGTGCCGGGCGCGCTGACGCACATTTCGGGTGGTTTCTTTCCAGGATGAATGACCACGACATCGGGGGAGAACGGTGGGCGGCGCGTCCTGCTGGCCGGCGCGACGGGTCTGGTCGGACGCGAGTTGCTCAACCAGCTGCTGACGGATGCCACGATCGCTGAGGTGATTGCTCTCGTCAGGCGGCAGCCCGCACATGACGCCGAGCATCGGCTGCGCATCGCCATGGTGGACTTCGACAGGCTCCATGCGGTGGCCGATCTGTTCGACGTCGACCAGGTATTTTGCTCCCTCGGAACGACCATCGGGATCGCCGGCTCGCCCGAAGCCTTCCGTCGTGTCGATTTCGAATACCCGCTCCGCATCGCCGAACTGGCTCGTGCCGCCGGCGCCCGACATTTCCTCCTCGTTAGCGCACTCGGCGCCGACAGTGCATCGCGAATCTTCTACAGCCGCGTGAAGGGAGAACTCGAGCAAAGGCTGCGCGCGCTCGCGTTTCGCGCTCTTACCATCGCTCGACCTTCACTGCTTTCCGGGCAACGCGAGGAAGTTCGGCCGATGGAGATGGTCGCGAGCACGTTCGCGTTCCTTGTCCCGCCGCGCTGGAGGCCTGTCGAGGCGCGCCAGGTGGCGAGCGCGCTGGTGCACGCCGCGAGAGTCGATCTGCCGGGCGAGCGAGTCATGGACAACCGAGAGCTGCTTTCGTATGGGCGCCGCACACACTGAAGCGGCAGAGGTCACTCGCCGTTCCTCACGATGAAGCGCGCGCGGTAGTCGCCTGGCGTGAAGGGGCGTCGGGTATCCGGTTCGGGGCGGAGCGACACCAGCGTCACCGTTTCCGTGCCGTTCCGTGCGCTCTTCTCCCCGACCGTGGAGTCGAGCGTCGCCTCGTGTGCGGCCTCTCCCGGGCGCTGGATAGTGACGTGAACGGCGGCATTCCCCGACCACACGCAGACGACATCGACCGGGCACCGTGAATCGTTCGCGACAGAATCGAAGCGGATCGTCAGACCCGACGGGGACAGGAACGCCTTCTGTCCCGGAGCCAGCTCGAACTCGCGGTCCAGGCTGACGGTTGTTGTTGCTGGCGGGCCACTCGCAACCGTGCTCGGTGCACCGCATCCGGCAGCGAGTCCTGCCACGAGCACCAGCACCGTGAATCCGAAGGACGACATCTGCGCACGCATGGACGTATCCGGTCGATTTGCAACATGGACACGCAATGTGCTGCTCCTCCCTCACGCTGCCAACATGAGCGGTTTGGCGGTCAGGTAACGCCAGACGCAATCCGCTCCCACCTGCCGGCCGGTTTGGCGCCGCGGTTCGGATGCAATCGAGCCATCCATCGGATGGAGCCTGTTCTTCGTTTACGCCGGCCGTTGCAGATTGCAGCGGTTACCGGGGGCGAGTCTGGCGAACACTCGATGCTCAGCTTGCCAGCCGGCCCCTTCGCGCCCATAGTGGGAGCCGTCAGCTTCGAGTGATTTGCGGGGAAGTGATCGACCGGTGTGGGCGCATCTGACTCGAACCCTGCGCAACACTCGCAGGAACTTGCTGCCGTTTTCGGTCAACGCTGTGTGCCTTGGGATCGCCGCGGGGATGGCGGCCGGCTCCCAGGCCCTGTTGCTCTCGCTATCGTCGGCCCAGCCAGGCATTCATCGAGACGGGATATCCCGCATTGAGCTGCGGGACGGCATGATGCAGGAGCTCGGTGCCAGTGCTGCCTTCATGTCGTACCCCCTTGTTTCGCGATCTCAGAAGCCGTACATCGACGCTCGATCACATTGCGTGCTTTCGCGAGGGTGCCGGTACTGCCATCACTGGTGGGGATCTACTCGATGTCACGACTGGCTTCGTCTCTCCTGAGTTTTTCGAGACTCTCGGAGTTCGCGTATCCCTGGGGTCGTGGGCGCCACTTGGAGACGAAACGCCGCAGGCAGTGCCCGACGCCGCGATAAGTTGGCGGCTTTTGGAGGTCGTTGAGCGATGGCGATCGCCGACTGCACGGCCTGTTGTCTCTCGACGGCAGACGCGTATACCACCGTCGCAGCAGGCCTGAGCGCTGTGGCGCCGACGCTCTTCCTGCTGCGCGACCAGCACAGCACGCGAGAGTTGATCCATCTGCGGCCCGAGATCGCTTTCGCCTGACGCACGCACAGACCCGTATGGCTTCTCACATCACTGTTCGCTGCGTCTCTTGGAGCCCTCTTCCCGATTCTGGTCGACCTCGATAGAGCTTGGGGCAACTGGCTCCGATACACATCGCTGACTCCACCGATATTCGTGGAAATCAAGGACCGCCGAATCGAGCTTGTGGCCCCTGCTTCGTCCAGTCTCGGACTTGTTGCACTTCGCGCGGCAGCAGGAGGTGACTCCGGGCTCGCTGCGGCCATGAAAACGCTGCCCCGGCAGTCATCAGACCGACCGTTCGTCGATGTCGGCCTGCGGCCGGTCGAACGCAGGCATCCTGGCTTCACTGAGGCGCTTCATCGGCCAGAACCCCTTGCCGCGAGCGCGTCGTCAGTCAACGTCTATGACTACGGCGACGGAGCGCTCAAGTCGTTCTCGAACGCTTCGATGGACTTCCCCGACCCGGCCGCCGACCGTCGTCTTGCCAACCCGATGTATCTGAATGCCACTGACGCGGGCGTACCCGTCCTCGATGTTCCAACACGGACACTCGTCACATTCGATACGCTGCGGCGCATCATAGCCGTAGCGACTCTCGCTCGTGAGGATTCGGGCAGGCCGGGTTCTGTTCGAGGCTGGCTTCGTTCAATCCGATACTGGCAGCGGGACCATCATCGAGGTCGTCCTGGATGCCTCCCGACTACCGATAGCTGCAACCCAGGAAGAGCTTGAAGCGGTCCTCGCTTTCGCGAACTCCGTCGCATTCGAAGGTGTCCTCAGGAGCAGGCACTCCCAACGCCGGGTGCTGGTGATGCCTGTCTCCCGACATGTCCGCGCAAAGAGCTGCGCGGACTTGCACCCTGGAGGCGCCGGCAGCACCGCGAGACGCGAAGTGCCGGGCCTCACGTGACCGTCGCCGGAGCGACGGCCCGATCCACGCTCCCAGCGATGCCCGCCGATCTCTAGGAAATCGGCTTGCCGCCGTACTTCTGATACCAGCTCATCATGTAGAGCTGCGTGCGCATGAAGTTCGACGGCTTGGATGACGTGCCATGGTATTCGCCGGCAAAGCGCAGCAGTGCCGTCGGCACGCCGCGCATCTTCAGGGCCGCGTAGTATTCCTCGCTTTGCGGCATGGGTGTGCGCAGGTCCAGCTCGCCGGTCATGATCACCGTCGGTGTCTGAACGTTACCGACGTACATCAGCGACGACTGCTCGAGCCAGCGCTTTGGATCCTCCCAGAACGGTTTCTCGAAGAAGTTGTACGTGAAGAACGGGATGTCCGTCTGGCCCGCGAACGACAGCCAGTCCATGACCGGACAACGCACTGCCGCACCGGCGAACCGCGTGGTGTGACCGATGACCCAGCTCGACAGCACGCCGCCGCCCGAACATCCGCCTACGAACATGCGCTTCGCGTCCACATATCCGCGGTTGATGACGGTGTCGACACCGGCCATCAGATCTTCATAGTCCACACCGGGGTAGCGCAGGTTGATCGCATTTCCGAAATCCGTTCCGTAACCGGTTGAACCTCGCGGGTTGGTGTACAGCACCACGTAGCCGTTGGCGGCGAAGTTCTGGAAGCTGAAGTTGAATCCGGTGTTGTACATTCCGTGCGGTCCGCCGTGGATCTCCATGATCAACGGGTACTTTCGCGAGGGATCGAACGACGGCGGCTTGACGACCCACGCCTGGATCCTCGCGCCGTTCGTGGACGTGTACCACACCTCCTCCACCGCTCCAAGCTTGATCCGCGCCAGCAGATCCTCGTTGACGCGCGTCAGTTGCGCGAGTGATGCCGGCTTCTTCAGGTCGAGGCGCCAGATGTCCGGCGGCTCCTGCGGTGCCGTCCGCACGATCGCCGCCACCCCGGTCCGGGCAACCGAGCCTAACGTGAGCATCTGCACGCCCGTCGTCACTTGACGTGGCGCTCCTCCCGCCACAGGAATGAACCAGATGTTGGATGTGCCGCGGTCGCCGGCCGTCGCATATACACCGCTGCCGTCGGACGCCCAGGTGAGCGCATCCGGCTGGCGGTCCCACTCGCCGGTTACGCGCCGCACCTGGCTGCCATCGATCTTCATCACGTAAAGGTCCTGGACGCGATACGTCTGCTTGACTGCGGGATATCCGCTGAACGCGATCCACTGGCCGTCGGGCGAGACTGCGGGACCGGTCCAGGTTCCACGCTGCGACGTCAACTTTCGAGCCTGCCCCGTTGCTACATCCACGAGGTTGATGTCCGAATCGCGATACCGCATGTCCCAATCGGTGTCCATCAGGCCGTCGAACACGATCGACTTGCCGTCCGGCGTCCAGGCCCATCCCGCGCCACCCGGAAGCGCATCGAAACGCGCACCCACGTTCCAGTCGCCATGCGTGATCTGCCGCGGCGTCCCACCGTCAGCTGAAACCACGTACAGATGCGTGAAACCGCTCTCGATGAACCCCTGCCTGTCGGCACGGTAGTGCAGCGCGCTGACGTAGCGCGGCGCCGGTGTCCATTTCGCGCCCTCCGGAGCAGCCGGGAGGTCGATCGACCAGACCTCCGGCTTCGGCGCCAGCATCGTGAAACCGACCCACCGCCCGTCTGGCGACCACTCGATGTTGCCCGGTGCACGCTCGACGCGAGTAAGCTGTGAGATCGCACCCTCCGCATTCATCCAGCGGACGAACAACTGCACGCCCTTGGGCTCGCCTTCGGCCAGATAGGCGATCCGAGTTCCATCGGGTGACCAGACGGGACTGCCGCCCTTCACGAGGAAGCGATTCTCGGTACCGTCGGCATTCACCATCCAGAGCGCGGTCTCCCACCGATCCTCCTGCTTGTTCACCCAGCGCCGGGTGTAGACGATGCTGGCGCCATCGGGCGAAATCCGCGGCTCCCCGACGGTCTCGTAGTCAAGGTAGTGGTTGACGGTGAGCAGCGTGTCAGAGGGCGTTTCCTGCGCCGGGAGCGCGCCGGCAATCGACGCGGCCGCAAGGAGCAGGATGCGAGCGAACATCGGATTCCTCATCTCATCCTCCGAATGGATTCCGTTGCCTTGGACAATAGGGCGCCCGACGACACTCGGCTAGCCGACAAATCGGGGTCAGACTCCAATTCCTCCAATCGCTCTGGTCCAGAGGGATTGGAGGAATTGGAGTCTGACCCCGATTTGCTCCGATTGCCTACTCGAGATGCAGCGCCGGATCGGCCCCTTCGCTCGCCCCGGCGTCCCCACCATCGGTTCCAGTGTCGCCACCATCACCGCCGTTCTCCTTATCGTCCTCGGCGATAACGCGAGCAACAGCCGTGACGCTGTCTCCCACATCGAGGTTCACCAGCTTCACCCCCTGCGTGTTCCGACCCGCCACCCGAACCTGATTCACCGGCGAACGGATGATCATGCCGCTCTTCGTGATCAGCATGATCTCGTCCTCGGCCAGCACCTCCATCAGCGCCACCACGTTCCCGGTCTTGTCCGTGCGGTTAAGCGTAATGATGCCTTTCCCGCCCCGCCTCTGCACGCGGTACTCGTCGATGTGCGTGCACTTGCCAAGTCCCTTCTCCGTAACCACGAGAAGCGTCGCCTCCCGCTTCACGACCACCATGCTGATCAGATGATCGTCGTCCGCCAGCTCGATCCCTTTCACGCCCGTCGTATCACGGCCCGTTTCGCGAACGTCGCTCTCGTGGAACCGCACCGACTTCCCGTGCTGCGTGGCCAGCACGATGTCATTGGTCCCGTGCGTCACCTGTACATCGATCAGTTCGTCACCGTCGTCGATCTTGATCGCCTTGATCCCCGTCGCGCGAACGTTCGAATACTCGGAAAGCCGGGTCTTCTTCACCGTCCCGTTGCGCGTGCAGAAGAGCAGAAACTCGTCGTCCTTGAACTCTCGCACGAAAACCATCGCCCGGATCTTGGTATCCGCTGACACGTTGATCAGGTTCACGATCGGCTTCCCTTTTGTCGCGCGTCCGGCCTGCGGAATCTCGTAGACCTTGAGCCAGTAGCACCGCCCGTCGTTGGTGAACACCATGATGTAGTCGTGCGTCGACCCGACGTAGAGTCGCTCGAGGAAATCTTCGTCGCGCAATTCGGCACCGGTGAGCCCCTTGCCGCCTCGGCGCTGCCGGCGGTAAGTCGTCACCGACGTGCGCTTGATGTACCCCGAGTGCGAAACGGTTACCACCATGTCCTCCTCGGCGATCAAGTCCTCGATCGAGAACTCCCCTTCGTCGCTGGTGATCTCCGTCCGCCGCGCATCCCCGAACTTTGCCTGGATCTGCTGCAGTTCGTCCGTGAGGAGTTTCGACCGCAGCTCCCTGGATGCGAGAAGCGCCTTGAGTTCCCCGATGATGGCGCGGACTTCCGCCAGTTCCTCCTCCAGCTTCTCGATCTCCAGCCCCGTCAGCTTCGCCAGCCGCATGTTGAGGATGGCATCGGCCTGCCTTTCCGTCAGCTTGAAGCGGCGTTGCAACTGCGCGCTGGCTACTGGCGTGTCTTCCGACTTGCGAATGATCCTTATCACATCGTCGATGTTGTCGACTGCGATCTTGAGCCCTTCCAGGATGTGCTCGCGGTCCTGCGCCTTCGTCAAGTCGTACTGCGTGCGCCGGACGATCACCTCGTGCCGGTGCTGAATGTAGTGCTCGAGCGTTTCCTTCAACCCCATTACGCGCGGAACCAGCTGGCGCGTCTTCGGGTCCGGCACCAGAGCCAGCATGATCACGCCGAACGACGACTGCATCGTCGTGTGCTTATAGAGCTGATTCAGGACCACGCGGGGAATCGCGTCGCGCTTCAGCTCGATCACGACTCGCATGCCGTCGCGATCGGATTCGTCCCGCAAGTCGCTGATTCCTTCGAGCTTCTTGTCCCGCACCAGCTCGGCGATGTTCTGCACCAGCGTGGCCTTGTTCACCTGGTACGGCAGTTCGGTTACCACGATCTGCGAACGCCCGCTCGACTCCTTCTCCTCGATCACTGCGCGCGCGCGCATGACGACTTTCCCGCGCCCCGTCTCCTGATAGTCCCTTATTCCCTCCCGCCCGTAGATGAATCCCCCGGTCGGAAAGTCCGGACCCTTCACCAGCTTCCGCAGTTCCGCGATCGAGATCTCCGGGTTTTCCACCAACGCGATCGTCGCGCTCACGACCTCCCGCAGGTTATGCGGTGGGATGTTGGTCGCCATGCCGACGGCGATGCCAGCTGAACCGTTCACGAGAAGGTTCGGCACACCCGATGGCAGTACGCGCGGCTCGGTCAGACGATCGTCGAAGTTCGGCGCGAAATCGACAGTGTCCTTGTCGATATCAGCCAGCATCTCCATCGCAATCGGCGTCAGACGCGCTTCCGTGTAGCGATAGGCCGCGGCCCGGTCACCATCCACCGATCCGTAATTCCCCTGACCGTCAACCAGCGTGTAGCGGAGCGAAAAGTCCTGCACCATGCGCACCAGCGCGTCGTAGACCGACATGTCGCCGTGCGGGTGATACTTGCCTAACACATCGCCAACTACCGTCGCCGACTTCTTGTAGGGCCGCCCCGGCACCAGGCCGAGCTCGTTCATCGCGTACAGGATCCGCCGATGCACTGGCTTGAGTCCGTCTCGCACATCCGGGAGCGCTCGCGAGACGATCACGCTCATCGAGTAGTTGATGAAGGACTCCTTGATCTCTTCATCGATCAGGCGCGGCAGGATACGCTCGCGCTGGTTGGGTGCGGTCATGACGTGAGTCGGGGCTCGAGAAACCGGCCAGCTGGCAACCATCCAAAGTAGCCGCCGGAATACCGGAAATCAACCGGGTTGATTATTGCTAAGTTGTTGTTCTTGCAATACTTGCATGAATCGCAGCCGCTCAACCGTAACGCCGAAGTCCACGCCATTCCTTCCGCATCGACTTCGGTTGTTGTTCGGGTTGATTGGCAGGGCAGCGCACCCGGCGGATCCGCGGGAAAACACGTGGACCACGCCGTCAGCCCAAACGACGGCCGTCGACGCGGCCGGCTGGCCCGGCGTCCCCGTCAGAGCCGACATCGGTAGGTCACCTGCCCGGTTGACCATCCCAATCCGGCACGGACCGCACGCCTCCACGCCTGCGCCCGACAGACTTGGTCACCGCTGAAACCGGACAGTGCCTCTGCCGTTGTGCTGGCAGCGGGAATATCGGACGAGGCAACACATGCGAACGCTTCTCCTCTTCATCGGTGCCGGCACGTTCGTCGCGAAGCCAGTACTGGCACAGCGGCAAGCGCCCTCGGAATGGGCCGTGTATGGTCGCGATGCTCAAGGCACGCGCTACTCGCCTCTCCGGCAGATCGCACGCGACAACGTGGATCGTCTCGAGGTCGCGTGGACGTTCCGAAGTGGCGAAGCAGCCAAGCTCCCCAACCGCGGCCGGCCGGCTCTGGAGACAACGCCGCTCTTTGTCGACGGCACGCTCTACATCAGCACGCCTTTCGGTCGGGTGATCGCGCTCGATCCCGAGACGGGAACGGAGCGCTGGCGATTCGATCCCGAGGTCAACGTCAACGCCGGCTTCGGCGATTTCACGAATCGTGGCGTCTCCACTTGGCGCGATCCATCCGCTGCGACCGGCGCCGCGTGCGCGCGGCGGATCTACATTGCCACAATCGACGCTCGACTGATCGCGCTGGACGCGCGAACGGGAACGCCCTGCGAGGATTTCGGGTCCGGTGGGACGATCGACCTCCGCATCGGTCTCCGAATCGCGCCATTCGAGTTTCAGGCCTACGAGCAGACGTCTCCGCCGCTGATCGTCGGCAACCTCGTCGTCGTAGGATCGGCGATCGCGGACAACAACCGGCCCGCGCCGGCCAGTGGCGAGCTACGGGCCTTCGACGCGCAAACCGGTCGCCTCCGATGGACCTGGGATCCCATCCCGCAGGATCCGGCCGATCCCGCATACGGAACATGGGCGGAAGGGTCGGCGTCCCGCACGGGCGCGGCCAATGCCTGGAGCGTGCTCGTCGCAGACCCGGATCGCGATCTGATCTTCGTTCCGACTTCGAGCGCGGCACCCGACTACTTTGGCGGCCTCCGCAAGGGGTCGAATCGTTACGCAAACTCCGTCGTTGCCCTGCGCGCCTCCAATGGCGAACTCGTGTGGCACTTCCAGACGGTGCACCACGACCTGTGGGACTTCGATAACGCGTCTCCACCGGCACTGGTGACGCTGATGCGCGACGGACGCCAGATCCCAGCACTCATCCAGACGACCAAGACAGGGATGATGTATGTCCTCCATCGAGAAACCGGGGAGCCTGTCTTCCCAATCGAAGAACGACCCGTGCCCGCGAGCGACCTTCCAGGCGAGGCAGCGTGGCCCACACAACCATTCACCTCGGTGACGCCACCGCTGGTTCCTCACCGGATCGCCGAGTCCGACATCTGGGGCGCCGAACCTGCCGACCGCGAAGCATGCCTGGCGCAGTTCCGAACGCTACGCAACGAAGGAATCTTCACGCCGCCAAGCAGGCGTGGCACACTCGTCGTTCCCAGCAACATCGGTGGAGCTCATTGGGGAGGAGTTGCGGTCGACGAGGCTCTTGGCGTCGCGATCGTTCCGGTCAATCGACTTGCCGCGATCGTCCAACTGATCCCGAATGCGCAGTACGATCGCGTGGAGGCGAGACGGGAATCCGAGCGGTGGGGCTATCAGTACACGCCGATGCAACAGACGCCCTACGTCATGCGCCGCCGTCTCTTCATGTCGCCGAGCGGCTTGCCCTGCACCAAGCCGCCCTTCGGCGCATTGGTCGCCGTCAGCCTCAACACGGGTGGTATCCTCTGGAATGTGCCGCTCGGCGCACTCCGAGGTCGCGACGGCACTTCGCGCTCCTCGTCGTTGGGTTCTCCGAATCTGGGGGGCCCGATCGTCACTGGGGGCGGCCTGGTTTTCATTGGAGCCACACTCGATCGCGGATTTCGGGCTTTCGACATTGCGAATGGACGGGAACTATGGTCGGTAACGCTCCCCGCCGGTGCCCGCGCAACTCCCATGACCTACGAGTTCAAAGGGCGCCAGTACGTGGTGGTCGCCGCCGGCGGCGGAGAGCTTTTCGGTGAAGCGGATGCGATCGTTGCCTTCGCGCTGCCCGACGTGGCACGCCAACCCTGACATCGACACCCCGGTGAACCGCCGCGCCGTTCGGTGAACTATAGGGCACCCGCCTGACGCTCCATGCGGCATTCGGCCGACGTGTCCGGAACGCTAGTCTCCTACCTTCCCTCCCGACGCAGAGACAGGCCGGGATACGGACGAACGCGCCCGCTCGCACTTCATCACGCGACACAGCCGCGAATACGGAGGACATGACGATGGTACAGCAGACGACAGCTTACGGGATCGGTACGACCGTCCCGCTGCGCTACGAGATCGCGGTGCAGCGCACGCGCGAAGAATTGGCGAAAGAAGGGTTCGGTGTCCTCACAGAAATCGATGTCGCCGCCACACTCGACAAGAAGCTCGGTGTGGCATTTCGGCCCTACATCATCCTCGGCGCCTGCAATCCGCCGCTCGCGCATCGCGCGCTCTCCGAAGAACTGGATATCGGCCTCCTGCTCCCGTGCAATGTGGTGATCTACGCTGGCGATGAGTCCGGCACGAGCGTGGTGTCTGCCATGGATCCCGTGGCAGCGCTCGACCTTACGGGCAACGATCGCGTTCGACCGATCGCCGAAGACGTGAAGACGCGTCTCACGCGGGTACTCGCGGCGCTCGAGAGACAGTAGCCGGACGCGGACCCCCCGTATCGGTACCTCGAACCGGCTGGTACAGCGAACGTCACGGGGCAGCAGCCGACTGCCCGCTCACTCAGCACGGCAGCGCTCACTCCGCTTGGCGGCGGACTGCGGGCGAGCGTTTCGCCATGCGCCCCATTCCGGCGGTCAGTAAGGGCCACACCATCAACAAGACTGCGCCTGCTAGAAGCGTTGCCGAAACCGGTCGCGCGAACGCTTGCATGAAGCTGTCGGACGCGACAGCAACGGCCCGCACGAATTGCTGTTCCGCCATCGGCCCAAGTAACAACCCGATTATCACCGGCGCGACCGGGAAATCGCCGACACGGAGCGCGAAGCCGATGAGGCCCATGGCGCCTAACAGCACGAGATCGAGCAACGACGCGTGTACCGCGTACGCGCCGACAGACGCCAGGACGAGAATCGCGCCGTACAACAGCGGTCGTGGCACGGTGAGCACGCGAATCCAGAGTCCAGCCAGCGGCAGGTTGAGCACCAGCAAGAGTGCGTTACCGATGAACAGGCTGGCGATCACACCCCACACCAGTTCCGGCGCCTGCGAAAACAGTAGAGGGCCCGGACGTAAGCCGTATTGCTGGAAAGCTGCCAACAGGATTGCGGCGGTCGCAGACGTTGGCAGGCCGAGCGTCAGAAGTGGGACCAGCGTCCCGGCAGCGGCGGCGTTGTTGGCGGCCTCAGGCCCCGCCACGCCCTCGATTGCGCCGCGTCCGAACTCCTGAGGGTATCGTGCAAGTCGGCGCTCGAGACCGTACGAGAGGAAGGTCGGCAGTTCGGACCCCCCGGCTGGTAGCGCGCCCAGAGGAAATCCGAGCGCCGCTCCCCGAAGCCACGGCTTCCAACTGCGCGCCCATTCGGCGCGCGTCATCCAGAGTGACCCCCGCAGTGGGACCATCTCGTCGGAAGCATGCCCTGCCCGTGACGCCAGGAAGAAGGTCTCTCCAACGGCAAACAGACCGACGGCGACAATGACCGGGTCAAGTCCATCGAACAGGTACGGGATGCCAAACGTGAGCCGAGCTTGTCCGCCGCGCGGATCGAGTCCCACCAGTCCCATCGTCAACCCAAGCATCAGACTAACCATGCCACGCACCCGTGACGTCCCGAGGACACTCGTGACTGTTGCGAACGCGATTAGGATCAGTGCGAAGTACTCGGCCGGGCCGAGCGCCAGGGAGACTTTGGCTAGCGGCGGCGCGAGAAACGCCAATCCCAGAGTTGCCAGGCTGCCAGCGACGAAACTGCCGATCGCGGCCGTGGCCAGGGCCGCGCCACCACGCCCGGCTTTCGCCATCTGATGGCCTTCGATCGCGGTCACGATGGTAGCGCTCTCTCCCGGTGTGTTCAGCAGAATGGACGTCGTCGATCCGCCGTACATCGCTCCGTAGTAGATACCCGCAAACATGATGAATGCCGCCGTGGGCTCGAGCGAGAACGTGACTGGGAGCAGCAGCGACACGGTGAGCGCCGGTCCGATGCCTGGGAGCACGCCAACCGCCGTGCCGAGGAGTACGCCGACGAAACTCCAGCCCATGTGACCGGGTGTTAGGGCGACGTGGAACCCGTCAGCGAGCGCCTCGAAGGTGTTCATCAACCGAAGGGGCCTGCCGGGAGGGAGAGACCGAGCCCGCGAGTGAACGCAACGACGACTGCGGCAGCCAGGAGAATGCCAACGACCGCGTCACGCAGCAGTGTGCGGCTCCCGAATGCGCGCGCCGTAACAGTGAACATCGCGGCCGAGGCAAGCACGAAGCCGGCAGGACGGAGAAGCACGGCTTCGACTGTCATGCCTGCCCCGGTCAGCAGCAACGCCACGACGTTCATCGGTGGGGTCACCGGCCGCGGCGCGGTCGAACGCCGTTGGGAGACTCGTTGCCGGATCGCCGTGGCCACCGACAGCGCGAGTCCGGTCAGTACCGCCAGCTCAAACCAGTCGCGGCTAGAAGTGTCCCTGGCGGTCACCAGGGGAGCCACACGCCGGGTCTCGTCAGCGATGAATCTGGCGAATGGCTCTCCGGCAAGACCGAGGTCCGTCCAGCCGTTTCGCACCAGTGCATCCTTCCACGCCTGTGAGGACGACATGCGCTCGATCAGGCTTTCGAGGGCTTGCCTTTCACGTATGGAGATGCCCGGCGGTGCCACGACGCCCCTCCAGTTCATGAGGACAACGTCTATTCCCTGCTCGCGAAAGGTGGGGATGCTCGAACCGATGTCGCCGGCAGGCCTGTCGATTCCATGGTCAGGAGGCGTTCCCGGCGTGGCAATCCGTGTCGGCGCGGAGATCGCCAGCGCCCGAAGCTCGCCGGATTCCAGCTGCGCGGCGAACTCGCCCAGGCCGCTCACGGCCGCCGTGACGTGTGCGCCAAGGACAGCGGCAAGCGCCTGTCCACCACCGGAATAGGCGACGTAGTTCACTCCGTTGCGCGGCACTCCTGTCGCATCGGCGAGAAGTCGTACGAGGATCTCGTCCGTTCCGCCGGAGGAGCCGCCGCCCCATGCTACGCCGCGCGGATCCGATTTGAAGGCGGCGATCAGGTCCGCCAGCGATCTGTAGGGCGACCCGGCCGGGACGACGATGACCTCGAACTCGCCGGCGAGTCGCGCGATTGGTGTGACATCGACGAGCGTCACCGGCGTAGCGTTGGACGCGATCCCGCTGACCATCACCAAACCGGTCACGAGGAGAGCGTTCCCGTTGCCGGCATCAGCGTTCACGAAACGCGCTAGCCCGATCGTGCCGGCTGCGCCGGGGGCATTCGTCACCTGCACGCTGGCGGCGAGTCCCGTCGAAAGCAGCACCTGCTGCATCACGCGCGCAGTCTGGTCCCAGCCTCCACCGGGCGCGGCAGGCGCCATGATCGTTAGGTCTTGCGATCGGCACGGGCTGATCGCCGCGGCAGCGAACGCGAATGGCGTCACCGCACGAGCCAGGGATGTGCAAACTGTCCACGGCATGTCGGCGGAAGCTACTCTTCCTGCGCCGCTGCTGGCGAGACCGAGTCCACCAGCGGGTCCGCGGACGATGCACGCGTTGCGCCGATCGGGTAGCGGCGGCAGGTTTGCCCTCGGCGTCGACAATCGAGACGGAACAGCCCGCAGTCGTCCTGAATGCCCGGACCCTGTCCGCCTTCGGTTAGTTTTCCTACGGTTCGCAACTCACTATTCCGCGGCGTTGGAGGAATCGGATGGCCACCAAGCGTGAGGAACGGCTGCAGCGATCGGAGGCTCGCAAGAAGGATGAAATACGGCGGCAGCGGCAGCAGGTGTGGCGCAAACGCGTGCTGGTCATCGCCGGCGCGCTTGGCATCCTGACGCTGGGCTTCGTCCTCAAGCGTCAGCGCGAAGCGACGAGCGATGGTCGCGTGTGGTCGGCGGCCCACGGTCATTGGCACGACCGTTACGGCATGGAAATCCGCTGATGCGGGCGGGCAACAGACGCGACTCCCACCCACGCACATGATCATCATCGGTCTTACAGGGCGAAACGCAGGCGGCAAGACGACTGCGGGAGAGATCCTTGCGGAGCGGGGGTTCTCGTACCTGTCCCTATCCGACGTCATCCGCGAGGAAGCCCGTCGGCGGGGACTGGCGGAGGTGCGCGAGAACCTGATCGCACTAGGCAACGAACTGCGCGAGCGGCACGGGCCTGGCGCGCTGGCGGAGCTGACGGTCGCCCGCATGCGGTCCGACCGCAACTATGCCGTCGACAGCATCCGTCACCCGGCGGAAGTCGCGGCACTGGGGAAGGCAGGAACCTTTTCTCTCTTCCATATTTTCGCTCCGCTGGAGAGACGGTTCGAGCGCGCTCTCGCGCGCGGCAGAGCCGGCGACGCAACCACGCTGCAGGAGTTCATTCTCCAGGAGGAGCGGGAGTTCGCCAGCAGCAACGCCGCCGCGCAACAGCTGCTGGAGACCGAGCGCCTGGCCAACCGGACCATTGAGAACGACGGGACGGTAGAGGCCTTCGCGGCCCAGCTGACGACCGCGTTGCGCGAACTCGAACTCTCGTTCGCCCGACCGTCGTGGGACCAGTACTTCATGGACATTGCCAAACAGGTCGCCGCACGCAGCAACTGCATGAAACGGCAGGTCGCGGCGGTGATCGTCGCGGATCGTCGGATCATCAGCACAGGCTACAATGGCACGCCACGCGGTGTGCGGAACTGCAACGAGGGCGGGTGCCCGCGGTGCAATGGCTTCAGCGAAAGCGGGCGAAACCTGGAGGAGTGCCTGTGTTCGCATGGCGAAGAGAACGCGATCGTTCAGGCTTCCTATCATGGCATCGCCATTCGGGATGCGACGCTGTACTCCACGTATTCGCCGTGCCTCATGTGCAGCAAGATGATCATCAACGCCGGCATCCGGCGCGTCGTCTATAACGAGGCGTATCCACTCAACGATACGGCGATCCGGATGTTGAACGAGGCCGGCGTGGCGCTGGTCAAGCTGAAGGTGTGACGTCGGTGCTACGGACGGCCGGACGAGCCTCCTGACGATCCGTTCCGTCGCTCCGTCCGCGGGACGATGAGCTTCCGGTCGAAGAAGTCGGCCGTTGCCTCGTACAGCTGCACCCAGTGTCGGTGCAACAGGAAATCGTGGATCTCGTCGGGAAATACCAACTGCTCCGGTTCGATGCCGCGCTGCCGGAGCTGCTCGACAAGCGCCACCGTTTCGCTGAACGACACGTTGCGGTCGTCGTCGCCATGGATTACCAGCACCGGTGAACGCCAGCCGTCCAGATACGCCATTGGGGACGATTGGAACGCCAGCCGCGCCTTTTCCGGATCCGCCAGCTTGTTGTACGACGGGACGAACGTTCGGATACCCACATTCCAGTCATGGACGCCGTGGATGTCGACACCGGCCGAATACAGGTCCGATGCCCGGGCCAGCGCATGCGCTGTGAGATAACCACCGTACGATCCTCCCCAGATGCCGATGCGCGCCGGGTCCACGTCTTCCCGCGCCCGCAGGTACAACCCGGCGCCCAGGACGTCGTTGAATTCGCTGGCACCGCTCGACCCGTATCGCTCGGCCTCGCGGAACTCCATGCCGTAGCCGATGCCGCTCCGGTAGTTGATCGACAGAACGACGTACCCCTTGCTCGCCATATACTGGTTCATGGCGTAGGCAAAGTTGTAGTAGTTCATGTAGTGCCAGCCGAGAAGCATCTGGCGACGCGACCCACCATGAATGAAGACGACGGCGGGACGCCGTTCGCCTGGTCGAAGGTCCGGCGGACGAAAGAGCTGCGCGTGGATCTTCATGCCGTCGGCTGCGGCATAGACGACTGATTCCGGCTCGACCAGCTTCTGCTCCGGGAATGTGGCCGGGATGGCATCGGCCGCAATGTCTCGCACGTCGCCGCCGGAGGATCGTAACGCCGCCCGTGCAGCCAGTGTGGCAGTCGAGCGCAGAAACGCTATCGTCTGCCCGTCGCTGGTCACCGCTGGCGACCACTCGATGCCCTTTCCGGTCGTGATCGCAGACGGCGGACCGCCGCGCACCGACACGCGCCACAAGTGCCGCCGATCGATGTCGCCCTGGTTTGAGCTGAAAACCATTTCATGTCGATTCGGCGTCATCGTTACATGCTCGACCTCGAAGGCTCCTGGTGTGAGCAGTTCGGCAGCACCGCCGTCGAGCCCAACTGAGTACAGATGCGTCCAGCCGTCCCGCTCCCAGGGAAACACCAGCCGATCGTCCTGCCCCCAGAACAACTGGTCGTCGGCGACGATACCGCTGAACGCGCTTCCCATCCCCGGCAACGCACGCCAGATCGTGCGTGCCGTGCCGCTGGCGACGTCGGCAAGCACGATCGACCATGGTTGCGACTGGCGGACAGGGTCGAAGAGGCTGAGCGACGACGATGCCGGAATCCGCAGGAAGGCGATGCGCGTCCCGTCAGGCGACCAGACCGGGCCGCCATCGCGGTCGACAGTCGGCGCGACGAACCGCAGTGCCTTGGTCGCTACCGTGTAGACGGCGATGAATGCGTGGTCTCCACGATTCGATGTGAACGCGAGCTTCGAGCCGTCGGGCGACCAGCGAAGGGATGACGCCCCACCGCGTGCATGTATCAGCTGCGTCGGCTCCCCGGCGTTCGCGACGGACGCTGCGAAGATCTGGCCGCTTCGCACGAACGCCACGATATCGCCCCTGGGCGAGCTCACCGGACTGCTGCCTGACCCGATGCGCACTGGCGAGCCACCGTCGAGCGAAGCACGCCAGATCAGCTGCTCGGCGCCGGCCGGATCGCTGGTCGGGTTAGGCACTTCGCCGGCGCGGTTCGCCTCGCCCCCACGAACGTAGAACAGCGATCGCCCGTCCGGTGTCCAGGCGAGTTCCGAGATCTCCTGCCCATCGTCGGCGGTGTAGCTCGTCAGGCGGCGGCCACGGTAGGCCGGAGGTTCGGCGACCCAGATGTTGCGTGGGCCACGCTCGTCCATAACCCAGGCGACGGCACCGCCTTTCGGTGCGGCGACCATCCCGCTGGGGAACGGAGCGCTCAGCGCTGCTTCGAGCGTAAACGCCGGCGCCGACTGTGCAACCGCCAGCGCAGGAATCATCAAGGCAAGCGCGATACCTGTGTGAAGAAGGCGGCTCGACAGGCCTGTGTGCATCGGCGGTTTCCTCTCGTGAATCGGAAGGTCAACTACCTGCGCGCGGCGGTTGCTGCGTCAGTTCGTGTATCCCATGGCGCCGTCCGGCGGACGCATGCTTGATCTGGCGGATTCAATGGCCCTGCGGGTTCACCATGCCGTGCTCGGGCCAGAGTGTCCGAATGGGGCAGCACCGCGATCGAACAGGATGTCGGATGTCAGGCCGGCGCATCCACACACACCCGTCAACGCCATCGTCACGGCAACTTCCTGCCGCATCGTTGTCAGGAGATTCCGCACCCCAGCCTCGCCCTGACCGGCGAGCGCCCACACCCACGGCCGTCCTATCATCACGGCGCACGCGCCGAGCGCCGCCGCCTTGACCACGTCCTGACCGCTGCGCACTCCACCGTCCATGAGCACATCGAGGCGATGCCCGGCAGCCTCAACCACACGCGGCAGCATGGAGATCGCCGACGGCGCTGAATCGAGCTGACGGCCACCATGATTGGATACCACAACGCCCTGCGCCCCCGCATCAGCCGCCAGCATCGCATCCTGCGGATCCATGATACCCTTGAGAATCAGTCTGCCGGACCACTCGCGGCGGAGCCATTCGATGTCACGCCACGTCACACCGGGATCGAACTGTCCGCTTATCCACGAGCGGAAGTCGTTCACGTTGCGCGCGCTCGACACATAGGCAGACAGGTTACCGAACACCAGCGGACGTCCGCGCAACCCGACATCCACCGCCCACCCGGGATGCGTCACCAGATCGAGCGCCTTCCGCAGGCGACGCCAGCCGGTCACGCCGCCGCTCAAACCGTTGCGAACATCGCGATAGCGTGCCCCGACCACCGCCAGATCCACAGTGAACACCAAAGTGTCGACCTCGACCGATCGCGCGCGCTGCAGCAACTCGCGAACATGCCCGCGGTCCCGCATCATGTACAACTGGAACCAGAACGGCGACGACGTCGCCGCACGCACTTCCTCAAGCGAACACAACCCAACGGTCGATAGACAGAACGGCACACCCACCGCATCCGCGGCGCGGATCGCCTGCACTTCGCCACGCCGCGCCATCATTCCCGCCAGACCGACCGGAGCAAGCACGACCGGAATCGAGGACGGTCGCCCGGCGATGGTCGTCGTCGTATCCACACTCGACACGTCGCGCAACACCCGCTGTACCAACCCGATCGAACGGAGATCGGCCGCATTGGCAGCCATCGTCAACTCGTCGGATGCTCCCCCGTCGATGTAGTCGAATAGCTGGCGCGGCAGGCGCCTCTCCGCCAGGGCGCGGTAATCGGCAACGGTTGCGGGCACCAGCTTCATCGTCGGCATGGCACGAGCGCTTTTCAGGACGGATCCCGGTTCTGTTATCGGATGACGCTCTCTCGGTCAACGGCAACGGATGCGACTCGTCGGCGTCGCTTCCGAAAGCGGGCCGTCGGCGCAGAGCCCGTTGTTCTCGCGATCGCGATGACGTCAGCGCTTTGCGTAAACGCGCGACTTCCCATCCTTCGTGAACGCGATCACGTCGTACGGATCCTTCCGATCGCCCATTTCCATGCCTGGCGATCCGGTCACCATCCCCGGCACTGCCAAACCGCGGATCGCGGGCTTCTCCTTCAGCATCTTCTGGATGAGATCCGCCGGGACGTGGCCCTCGATCACAAATGCGCCAACGTAGGCCGTGTGACAGCTCTGTAATCGATCCGGGACACCGGCTTCCTGCTTGATCTTCGTCAGGTCGTCCATGTCGATGACTTTCGGCGCGAAGCCCGCGCCCTGGACATGCTTCACCCACTCCTTGCAGCAGCCGCACGTGGGCGTCTTGTAGACTGTCATGGGAATGGGGACCGCGTGCGCGTACGCTGATTCCGGCAAGAGGGTGCCGGCGACCGCGGTCATCGCGACCACGCGGAAGAACTCCCGTCGTTCCATCGAATCACCTCAACGCTGGGGTCGTCAGGCGCCGAACGCGCCCACGGAACAAGCTGTCCTCGGGCCAGTCGCATCGTAAGTGCCCCTCGCTGCGACAGCCCCTGCTGGACAGCCAAAGAATGGCCGGGAACGCCGGTACGACGGCGAACCGATGAGTGAGAAGTCCTGTGGCGCCTCGACCGCGTCGCGGATACCAGGCTCCGAGCACGAGTCCGGTAAACCAGCGCCTCAGCGGAGCGACGCTTCACCGATCGGACGCAGGAGCGCAGGGAGCGCGGCCCGGTTTGTCGGAAAGGTACAGCGGCCCGGGAGGCCCCCGCGGGTTAACCGCAATGCTGCACCCGGCGACTGCGTCGGTGGCGCTCCCTATCCGAGCTAAGGCAGCATCCTGCAGGGTATCTGCGGCGTCAGCGGGTTGCAGTTACAGCCGTATGAGTTCTCGCGAAATGAGTACCCACTCACCATCCTCATCGCCAGCGTGCTCGGCGCGTTAGCCTTCGATGGAACAGGCACTTGGCAATTGAGATTGCTTCCGCAGCCGTTCGCAGCGCCCTCCCACTGAATGAATCCGGAGCGCAGCACGCTCGGCGAGCGGTCCTCGCGAATACGGGCACGCAGCGTAAAGACCGAACCCTGCTTTCCATACAGAAAGCTGTAGTCGAACTCCGGCTGGATACGGCCAGTCTGCGAGAAACCGTTGCTTGAAGTCAGATCCGGCAGTGTGTCTTTCAGGATGCCGCCGAACGACAACAGCCCAGCGGTATTCGTCGTCTGCACCTTGATATCCGAACAACCGATGGCGCGCAGGCCCAGGCCCTGCACCCTGTCAAACACGGCTGTCACGGTCTTGTCCGTATCGGCGCTGATTACCGCAACCCCGTTCTCTGGCTGCGCGACATTCCCTTCCCAGCCAACGAACTCCACCATGTCCCTGGGCGCCGCCGTTGGAACCGGCGTGCCGACCGGCAGGGCGTAGAACCCATTTGTATGGAATTCGACCGCTATGACGGTGACGGTTTTTCCGCGCGGTACCGTCAGCGACGCAGAGACGGTGGACAATCCCGGTTGGTACCGGACGGTCGGGGCATTCTCGTTCATGCCACTGGCCACCATCGTGGCACGTGTGACAGCAGCGTCCCCCACATGCACGTAGAGCTGTCCGGCATCCGCGTTCGTGTCCAGGTTCCTGGCTACGAACGTCAGCGTGACGTTCTGCTGAGCCGGTGGCGGTTGAGTCGGTGGGTTGGTATCGCCGTCCTTGCTGCGGCCACCCCCGCAGGCTACAGCCATCAGCGTCAGCGCGGCGGCACAGGACACACCGGCCTCTCTCGGGAACATCGCCATGGGCATGAATTCCGCACCCCGGCTGTTCTCCGGCAACGTTGCTAACGGTTAGTTGACTCGCCTCGATCCTCCCGAGAGCGACATCCGCTGCAACAGCCGCTCGTAACGAGGATCGCGCTTCAGCGGATCGATCATCGGATCCACCAGAATGGAAGCCATATCCGCTTGACGCGCGATGTACCCGCGCGTCAACCAGGCAAATGCCGAGTCCTTCCATCCGATTTGTGCGAAGTTCGTCGCGATCCAGAACTGGGACCGGGCCTTTTCGGCGTCAGTCAGCTTGAGTACGAGCTTGGGAACGTCGCGGGCGCTGTGTTTCGTGTCCAGCAGCGCCAGTTCCATGGAATCTTTTAGCTGCTCGAAGATATGCCGCGCTTCCTCGGTGCGTCCCGCTCCTTTCAACAGCTTTCCCTTGAGCAACTTGCTCCACGAGAAGTCCGGGTTGAGAGCTAGTGCGCGTTCGACAGCCGCGAGACCAGGATCCCAGCGTCGTCCGTAGTAGTATGCCTGCGCGATCCCGTAGGCGATCGGTAGCGAAAGCGGGTCCAGGCGCCGGGCACTCTCGAGGTGCGTCAATGCGGCGTCGATGTCTCCTCGTGCGAGGAGGACATTCGAGTACCAAGAGTGCCCCGTGGCATAGCTCGGTGAGAGGGTGATCGCCTGCTTGAACGCCTCATCGGCTGCATCCCAAAGCCAATCGTGGAACGCGCGCATCATGCCGATCGCCGCCCACGCCTCGCCGAGCGTCGAGTCGAGCGCGAGGGCACGCTCCGCAGCAGCGTAAGCCCGCTGCGCTGAGCGTCCGGGAGGTGTGAGGTTGTTCACCTCCATGGTCGCGTACACATCAGCCAGCATCGCCCAAGCCGGCGCATAAGCAGAATCGGTTCGAATGACGCGAGTGAGCAGGTCCACAGCTCGAGCAAACCCGCTATCGGTACGCTGGCTCCAGAAGTAGCGGCTTTCGAGCATCCACTCAGTGATTCTCGGATCACTCGGCGCGCGTGACCTTGGCAGCGTACCGGGGTGAGCGCTCAGGCGGTTCAAGATCGCGAAGTGGACGGACTGCGAAACGAGATCGAAGAGGCCGAACGACCTTACGCGGTCGAGTTCGTACTCCTCAGCCCAGACGCGAACGCCGTCGGCAGTCGAATTCGCCTGTACGGAAACGCGATATCTGGTACCGGAGCGTCGTACGCTTCCCTCGACGACGTGGGTGGCGCCCAGCTGACGACCGACGTCACGAACGTCGACACCCTGCCCACGAAACTTCCAAGCGGACGTTCGCGCGATGACACGGATCGAGGTGTCCCGCGCCAGTGCCGAGGTAATCGCGTCACTCAGCCCATCACTCAGCACAACGTCGGTTGGGGATCCGGTGAGGTTCTCGAATGGCAGTACGGCGATCACCGGCGGTGATCGGTAAGACGCGTTCTGTCGCCGGAGTTGTCGGGCCCCCAAGCCAATGACGCCTGAAAGCACGAGGCCTGCCAAGATGCGTCGCAGCCATGGCGACTTGGTACGCGGCGCAGTCGGCGGCGAAGCACTCGCTCCATCGTTGACCGCCGCCGGCCCCGGAGCTTGAGCAGTCGCCGCGATGCTGCAGCGACGCATCGAGAAGACCGGAACGTACCCTCCCTTGGGCAGAGTGATCTCTACGTCGCCGGGCACATCCGTCCGCGCGTAGTAGTCACGCAGCTTGAATCGGAGTTGGCGTGCAGCTACCCGAACCGACGCATCGGAGGCGGGGTCGAAAGCCTTTGACCTGCCCAGAGCGTGGACAGCGACGGTGTATTCCTTGACATTCCCGCTCCGTCCTGCCAGAGCTTCTTCGACCACAAATCGGAGGAAAGCGACCAGCGATGGAGACGAGGCGAGAGGATCTGACGCGAGCCGCTGGAACTCGGCGCGGATGGACGAAGCGTCAGGCAATCGTGCGGAGTAATGGCTCGTACCCATCATTGTCGTGAGAATGGTGGCTGGCTCGTTCGCGTCAAGGGTGAACGGCGACATTGTTGAGGGCATTCCGAGACCGAGCGTCCGATGGCCTCAGCGCGTATGCGATACGCGCGATTTCGCTCGCGATCATTCGGCTCGCCAGTGAGGTAGAGTTGGCCTTCCGCCTGCAAGGCTATCGGCGGCGCGACATGCGTTCGGGCCGGTGCGACTTGGAAGCGGACGCCGCAGCCGGTCTGAACGTTACGACTCATGGTGGCTCAGAACGTCCGTTGTTCCGAACGTTGTGGCTCCACCGCCCAGCGTCATCCTGATTGCCTGGAGAAGGCATGACAAAAGTCGCACTACTGGGAACCGGCCTCCTTGGCAGCGGAATCGCCGAACGGTTGCTTGCTTTGGGGAACGACGTCACGGTCTGGAATCGCACGCCAGCCAGAGCGGAGGTACTGTGTCGTCTCGGTGCGCGGCTGGCGGAGACCCCGGCCGCTGCTGTCAGGGACGCGGCGCGCGTACATCTCGTTCTGCTCGACGACGCCACGGTGGATGCGGTGGTCGACGCCATGCGACCCGGGCTGTCTCCGGATGCCATTGTCCTCGACCACACCACCAACGCTCCGATCGCCACCGCCGTCCGCACCCGCCAGTTGCAACATGCCGGCATCGCGTATCTGCATGCGCCGGTGTTCATGTCGCCAGCGGCTGCCCGGTCTCAGGGGGGTCACATGCTTGTCGCCGGCCCGCGCCCGCTGTACGAGGCGGTGGAGGCATACCTCACGCCGCTCACTCGCGATCTCTGGTACGTTGGCGAGCGCCCGGATCTGGCTGCCGCCTTCAAGCTCTTCGGCAACGCCATGCTGTTCCTGATGGGCGCCGGCCTCGCCGACGTCTTCCACATGGCGGATGCATTGGGCGTCGACCGCGCGCAGGTGCTCGGCGTGTTCGACCGTGTCCGGATGGACACGGTCCTTGGGATTCGCGGGAAGAAGGTTCTCTCCGGCGACTACTCGACATCTTTCACGCTCACGACCGCGCGCAAGGACGCGCGTCTGATGATCGAGTCGGCAGGCGACGAACCAGTGCCACTCGTTCATGCTCTGGCCGTTCGGATGGACGAACTGATCGCGAGCGGACACGGCGGGTTGGACCTGGCGGTCCTCGCCAAGCCGGGGACGTAGTCCATCCAGACGGCGCGACCGGCGGCGCTGTCGCCGGATCGCAAACCCGCGCTCCCGGGAACGGGAATACCCACGCCGCAATTCGCCTTGCGCCGCGTGCCATGCGCCGAGGCGCATTCGTGGATCCGCACGTACCCGCTCGGGTTGCCGCTCCGGCGACAGCCGCGTAAACTCGAAACAGACCCGAACCGGATAATACATGGCCACGCAGTCCATTTCCGCCACGGCGACGTCCGCGGCTTCGCCCGAATTGCAGCTGCCGGTAATCGATCACTTCGTCGGCGGGGTGCGCGTGCATCCGCCGGGATCCCGCTACGGAGTGGTGTACAACCCGTCGACAGGAGTCGCTGCCCACCGCGTCCCACTGGCCTCGCGCGCATTCGTCGAAGATGCGATCGCCAACGCCCTCGCCGCATTTCCCCAGTGGGGAGGTGCGTCACCGCTGCGCCGGGCGCGGGTGCTGTTCAGGTTCCGCGAGCTGATCGAGCGGCACATGGACGAGTTGGCCGGACTCATCAGCGACGAGCACGGGAAGGTCTTCTCGGATGCCCGCGGCGAGGTACAGCGCGGCCTGGAAGTCGTAGAGTTCGCGTGCGGCATCCCTCACCTGATGAAGGGCGAGTATTCGGACGGCGTATCGAACGGGATCGACATGTACTCGCTGCGCCAGCCGCTCGGCGTCGTGGCGGGTATCACGCCGTTCAATTTCCCGGCGATGGTGCCGATGTGGATGTTCGCGCCGGCGCTGGCCTGCGGTAATGCATTCATCCTCAAGCCGTCGGAAAAGGATCCGAGTTGCCCCGTCCGGATCGCGGAACTGTTTGTTGAGGCTGGCGGACCGGCGGGCGTATTCAACATCGTACACGGCGACAAGGAATCGGTCGACACGCTGTTGACCGACTCACGCATCCAGGCCGTCAGTTTCGTAGGATCCACACCTATCGCACGCTACGTTTACGCCACGGCCGCCGCGCACGGAAAGCGCGTACAGTCCATGGGCGGCGCGAAGAACCATCTGGTCGTCATGCCTGACGCGGACATGAACCAGGTGACCGACGCATTAATGGGCGCGGCCTACGGCTCGGCGGGCGAACGCTGCATGGCGATCTCCGTCGCCGTGACGGTCGGCGATGCCACCGCCGACGACCTGATCGATCGCCTCAAGGCCCGCATCGCAACGCTGAAGGTCGGTCCCTCGCGCGCCACCGGCATGGAAATGGGACCACTCGTGACGGCCGAGCACCGCGCCCGTGTCGCCAGCTACATCGAGCTCGGCGAGCGCGAGGGCGCGTGCCTGGTAGTCGATGGCCGCTCCGTGTCCGTCGCCGGCCACGAAGATGGATACTTCCTTGGCGCCACGCTGTTCGATCGCGTCACCGCCGCGATGCGCATCTACAAGGAAGAGATCTTCGGCCCTGTCCTCTGCATCGTGCGGGCCCGCGACTTCGAGGAAGCACTGGCCCTTACGAACGACCACGAGTTCGGGAACGGCGTGGCGATCTTCACCCGCGATGGCGACTCGGCGCGGGATTTCGTCCACCGCGTGCAGGTCGGGATGGTCGGCGTCAACGTTCCCATTCCCGTGCCGCTCGCGTTCTACTCATTCGGCGGCTGGAAACAGTCTGCCTTCGGAGACCAGAACCAGCATGGCATGGACGGCGTACGTTTCTTCACCAAGCTCAAGACAGTGACCAGCCGCTGGCCGGCGGGGATTCGATCCGGAAGCGAATTCGTCATGCCGACGCACACCTAGCCGCCAGCAGCAAGACGTCATTTGGTCCAAACCAAGATCGCGCCGCACGCGGCGTTCCCGCTACGCAGTTCCGTCGGGAGCGACGCGGAGCCGGCATAGAGCTCAACGGCAGCGATCTGCTCTGACTGCACCGAGTTGATATCGAACGGCGGTTCGCCGGGCAGGCCGCTGAACACACGCGCACCATCCAGCCAGACCTGGAGCAGGCAGGCCTTCGGTGGACCACGTCCCGGCAAACCCTCGATGGAGTTGACGCCTCGGCTGCCAGCGACATACGCTGCCATTGGACGAGCGGCATCCTTCATCATGCGAATGCCGGGAAAGCGGGACGACAGCGCGTCTCCCGTCAGCCGGTTGTTGATCCGTTCGAAATCGACCGCGGTGAGGAACCGACCGGCGCCCGATCGTCGTCGGCGTTCGAACTGCGACAGCTTGGCGGCCGCGGGAACGTCATTGGTTCCCGTAACGGCGACACCGGGGAGCGATTGCACCACGCGGCGCAGGGAGAACTGATACCGCACGGTGTCCGCACCGTTGAACGGGAGCGAGCCGGTCCACGGTTGGTAGCCAATACGGCGAGCGATCACCGCGTACGAGCCCGCACCAATCCCCGTGATCACGAACTCGCCCCTGGCGTTCGTTCGTGCCATCAGGTTCAACCCGGGGATCGATACCTCGGCATCCGCGAGCATGATCTCCGTGGAATCGTCGAGCACCGTCCCAATCAGCGTACCGGTGGACTGTGCGCTTGCTGTCGACGCGGCAACGACCGCCAGCCACAGCAGCGAGATGGACGCGCGACGCGCCGTCATGTCGAAGTAAGTTCCCGAACGGCACGATACGCCTGGTCGATCGCGGCGTCCGTATAGGCGAACGCCTGCGCGTCCGCGTTCGCGATGACGATGTTGCCATAGCGCTGGCGCGCGATCTCGCATGGCGCCTGACCCGGATTCCACACCGGATCGAAGAGCGAGTTGTACTCGTACGTGTATCCGTGCGACCACCGATTCACGGTAATCCCGGCGATGTCGCGCGCTGGATCGAAGCCTCCCGGACCCAGAATGCGCGCCAACTGATCCCGCAAGTTTCTTTCCAGGGTCACGTACGGCGTGTTCAACAGCTCGAACCGGCCAGCACGCTGCTGGTCGCGTGCCGAAAGCCCCGGCTTGCAGGGCGTCCTGACGACGTGCAACACCGTGGGCTCCTCCGGCGTTCGAGTGTATCGATATCCGCCGACGCTCACGGGGAAGTCCATGTGGATGCTCGTGAAGTAGCAGCCTGGCGCGTATATGCTTTCCACCTTCAGCGCGTCCAGCGCCCTCCAACTGCGCATGGCGACGTTGGTGTACAGCAGCGGAACCTTGACACCGTAGAGAAGCGCCTCGCGCTGGCTGCGCGGCAGGTCTGGCGCCAGGTGCGGTATCACGCCGTGCCAGCAGGCCAGGACGCACGCTCGTCCGCGCACCGCATACGACTGGTCTCCCTGCACGTAAATCACGTCCACATCGCCACTCGGTCCCGATCCGGCGTGTCGAACGCTGATCGCCGTGCTGTTGAGCCTCAGGCGAACCCGGTTTGCCTCACGGTCCAGGTCCGCGTAGCGCGCGTGCGCCATGACGATGTCGCTGGCCGTGCTGCCGTCGATGACGCCTGGTACAAGTTCCCGCACGAGGAGCCGTGCGATGGTCGCGTTTCCATCCGGGAAATGATAGATGTATGGCTCGTCGTGTGTCCGGCTCGCCGTCCGTCCCTGGCCCGGCCCTAACGCGTCCCCCAAACTCAATCCTTCGAACCCGGGAAGTCCAACACCGCGGCAGTCGCCAGCGGGAACAGCGTCGACACCTACGCCATACAGGTCGTGCGTGAGCGCCTGGAAAAACGGCATCGTCTCCGGCGCGACACCGACATCGTTGATCAGGTAGTCGCGGAAGCTGGTACGGGCCAAGTGTGCGAGTTTTTCCTCCTTCGATTTCCCCTGCAGGTAGTCGGTGCGGCCGTCGTAAACCCTCGCGATATCCTGGCGCGCCCGCTCCGTGAGCGGCGAGCGTGCCAGCCAGTCGCTCGTCTTCCCCCCTTCAGACTGCCGCACAAGACGGTCTTCGCCAAACGTCTCGCGGTCGAAGAACACGGCGGGCGACAGCCGGCGTCGCACAAAGAACTCCCGATCGTACGCCTTCCGAAACATCGACAGATCGATCCCCAGATCCTTGAGCAGCTTCAACGCATGTGGGCTGTACTCGGACGGAGTATCGATCGACTGCGTTCCGCCGTAACCGAGCAACAGCCGGTCATCGACGGTGAACTCGTTGCGGCGCGCGTGTCCGCCAAAGTCATCGTGATTGTCCAGGATGAGGATGCGCGAGTTCGCGCCCGCTGCCTGCCTGAAGAAATACGCCGCTGCCAGGCCGCTGATTCCCGCCCCAACGACAACGAGGTCGTACTGTTCTCCAGTAGTATTCGGGATGCCCCACGCACTCGGCGACGCGCCGTCGCGCAGCCTGTGCGCGTGCTCGAATGCGGCGTCGGTGCTTCCGCGCAACCCGGTGAGAGCTGGCGGATACGGCGCCGCCGCCTGCGGATCGAGGATGCCGGCGCGGAGCAACTGACGCGAACCGAGCGTGCCAATCGCGCCGAGACCGATCGCCATACCGTTCAGGAAGTCGCGACGGCTGATCGTCCGGTCAGATTCATGCTTGCGATCCGGCAGCTCTTCCACGCTCTTCTCCTTCAGCGACGCGATAACATACGCCACGGGGAGGTGGCGGACACTGGCACCGACCCCGCGAACGGACTACCGGCGTCCTCGCGGCTTCGCCCGCTCTCCGACCGGCTTCCCATCCTTCCCACGGACCTCGCGCCAGCTGATCAGTGGTGCCCGTCGTCCGGCAAATCGTCGGGGATCGTCCGCCTTCATCGCCTTTTTCGCTCCCGGCAACCAGGACCACGTCTTGCCGGTGCGAGCCTGCGAAATCGTCGACGCGGAGACGCCGAATTCCTTAGCCAGCTGCGACTGCGTCTTGTTCTTGTAGCGACCGGCGCGGATCGCCTTCACCTGTGTGACGGTCAGCTGGTTGCTGGGGTGCTTCACGCCACGCTGGAATCCCTGGTTGGGCGAGCGCTTTCTGGCGCCGGAACGGGGGGCTTTCTTCGGCATCGGCTCGGGGGGAGGAGGGTGAATGCCTGTCTTGCTCTCACGACGACACACGCGAACGATCGAGATCTCACCCGGCGGCGTTCCTGGCCAAGCGACGCGCGCAGCACCTCCCACCGGGCCATCACCGCTTCACCAGGAATCCGGTCGGGTGTTGCACTCGAGAAGATGCAACGCTCAGACGGTCCGCCGCAAATGCCCGCGCTACTCGATCTCCAGTGCCAGTATCGCGGTGAAGAAGACCCAGCGGGTTTCGATCGCGCTCAACATGCACTGCGATGCTCTATGGATCCGGTCACTGCGCACCGCCATCCCTGATATCCATCATGGCCTTGAGGTCACTCGTCAACTCACCGGTCACCTGCCACCGCACCAGCGATGCCGGAATCTGACCAGCGGCAAGGTACTCGTCCATGAACGCCCTGATCGAGAACGCCTTCCCCAATTGACGCTGCCGAGCCGCCATCGTCTTCTCGACTTCCAGCTTGCCGATGACGTAGCTGATTCCATAGCCCGGTTGCTGCAGGTACAGGTGCTGCTCGCCACGCACCAGGTTCCCCTCGAGGCTAAGCCAGTTCCTGGGCGTATTCACGGACGCAAACTCCGCCGCCTGATCCAGCGTGAACTCGTTACTCTGCATCTTCAGGTCGCCTAACGCTCTTGCAGCGCGCTCGGCCAGCAGAATCAGGATCAGTTCGCGCGCGCGCGGCCGCGCATCGAACAGGCCTGCCCCCATCATCATCTCCTCCCATTCCGTCGCCAACCCCTCGGTACGCGTATTGAAAATGTTGTAGAGCAGCGGACCGCGACGTATCGGACTCGCGCTCGGCTCTTCCGCCATCTGGCCCTTGTCGAACCAGTGAAATCCATGAGTCCGCATCACCATCGGGTCGCGATAGTCGACCTCGGTGAAAAACTCGCGCGGGCCGGCCGAGTACGCACCGATCCGCGCTCGCAACCGCGGCTCCATGTACCCCTTGATCGTGAGGATGTCGTGGCTCTTCAGATATGCCATGTAGTCGGTGACGGCGGCGTTGAACCTGCGGCTGTGCTCCGCAGCGCTCGACACGATCGGGAGCGGTGGTAGCCGCTGGTTTCGGACTTCCTCGAGCGCGAGGAATGCCCACGACCGCGCCAGTTCCGTCTCCATGATGGTGACGAGGTCGTGCCACGAATAAGGCACCAGCTGAACGTTCTTGAGATACCAGTTGTAGTTGTCAACGCCGATCCCCGACCGTCCGGTCTTCGATGCCGCCTGCGACTCAGTCCAGGCAACGAACTGGTCGGTGGCTTCCCTTGCCTTCTCCACAGTGGCCGCAAGTCCACTCTGTGCATCCGTCAGCTCAGATGCGAATTGCCGCAGATCCGCACTTTGCCCTTTCAAGCTGCCGATGCCGTAGTTCCAGATGTCCTTCTGGTTTCCGGTCAAGTTCTCCCGGGCTTGGGCAAGCAGCCCGGGTACGCCACGCAATCCCGAATCGATCGCCGCGGCGTCGCCCGCCGATAACGGACGCCGGTACTGCCACAGCTCCACCGCACCTGACGCGAATGGCCCTTCACGTGCCGGCTGGTCACTCTCTGCCCCGAACACAGTGACGTAGAAGGCCGGGTTGTTCACCCACGGCTTCAGCACGCGGTGATCGAAATCGAGGCCGTTCATCTCCGCCCGGACGATGTAGTAGTCGACCTGCCGCTCGACTGGCCAGCCGGATGGATCGATCGCCGCCAACCTCGACTTGTACTCCGCCAGGTCTCCCTGTTGCGCGGTCATCGCCGCTGGTGTGTAGTCTGGAACGCCCTGGACAAACTTCGGCTTCTGGAACTCGCGCCAATCGCTGAACAGCGCAGTCAGGTCTTCGTAGCGTGTCGATCGATCGCCAGATGCTGTGCTCCTGGACTTTCCATCGGCAGCGCCGCCGCCGCAACCGGCTGCAGCGACGAGCAGCAGGACGCAACCGAGAATCTGACTGATGTGTGGCGTTCGCATTGGTGCAGACCTCACGTGAGTCGCGCAACGGGCGTGGCCAGCCGGAAGTTCGCGCGCGCGGACATGTAGCGTCAATGACGTGCAGCAACGAAGCTGTTCGGAACGTTTTCGACGAGTCATCTTTGGCTGCGGCGGCATCACCTCCCCAGACCCCAAGGATCGACAGCTGTGACCGAGAGTACGCTCCGGCGGTTTCGCATCGCCGTAATCCCTGGCGATGGCATCGGGACAGAGGTTGTGCCCGAGGGGGTGCGCGCCGTCGACGCTGCCGCCGGACGGACTGGCACGCGGATCGAGTGGACCTACTTCGACTGGAGTTGTCAGACCTATCTGCGTACCGGGCGCATGATGCCGCCGGACGCGCTCGACCGTCTGCGCGACTTCGATGCGATCTTCGTCGGCGCGGTGGGATGGCCCGGCGTGCCGGATCACGTCTCCATCTGGGGCTTGCTGCTCCCGATCCGTCGCGCTTTCGATCAGTACGCGAACGTCCGGCCCTGCCGAACGATGCCCGGGTGTCCATCGCCGCTCGCGATCTCCGACGGGCAGCGTATCGACTTCTGGATCGTGCGAGAGAACACGGAAGGAGAGTACTCCCAGATCGGCGGCAGGATCTTCGAGGGCACCGATCGGGAGACCGTGGTGCAGCAGTCGGTCTTCACGAGACGGGGCGTCGACCGCATTATCGAGTACGCCTTCCGGCTCGCCGACAGCAAGGGACTCGGCAGGGTCACGTCGGCGACCAAGTCGAACGGCATCGCGATCAGTATGCCCTACTGGGACGAGCGCTTTGCGGAGATCGCCTCGCGACATCCGGGTATCGCCGCCGAGCAGTACCACATCGACATCCTCGCGGCGAACTTCGTGCGCTTTCCGGGACGTTTCCAGGTCGTCGTCGGCTCAAATCTGTTCGGAGACATCCTGTCGGACCTCGGCCCCGCCGTCTGCGGTTCAATCGGCATCGCCCCATCCGCGAATCTCAATCCGGAGCGCCATTATCCGTCGATGTTCGAACCGGTACACGGATCGGCCCCGGACATCGCCGGCAAGGGGATCGCCAATCCCATCGGTCAAATCTGGTCCGGTGCGCTGATGCTGGAGCATCTGGGGGACCAGGCAGGCCACGATGCGATCATGCGCGCAATCGAGTCGGTACTCGCAACGGGCGGTCCTCGCACACCGGACATGGGCGGGAATGCCTCGACTGCCGAGCTCGGCCAAGCCGTCGAGTCAGCGATCAGGCACGCCAGCTAGAACGTCAGTCCGCTCCCAATCGGGTAAGTGTCGCTCACACGTACGGGTAGTTTCCCGGACGGCTTGAGTTCGCCCTTGAGCACCTTCACGAAAGTCTCGAAATAGACGCCCTGGTTGCCGAACCACCCTCGCTCGCCATAGCCGACGAGAAATGCCGGGACTCCAGGCAGTTTGCGTATCAGCTGGGGATTGCCATACGACATCGCTATCACCGCGTTCGGCTTCGCGGCGATCACCTTCTCCAGGATCGCGAGGTCATTCGGGCGGAGCGGTGTGGCGTCGCCCAGGCGGTCTCGCTGCACGAACAGGGAGACCACGACAAGGTCGGCGGCTCGCGCCGCTTCCAGCACCCGGTCGTAGTATGCCGGATCGAGGTCAGGCCGGAGCGCGAAACTGCGCGTTCCCGGGAAGGCGGCCGCCAGCTTCACCGAGAGCGCTTGCGGCGACGGGTCGACGTCCAGCTTCTGTACGCTGATGTTGACCAGTTTCGCGAGCCGGACCGACGGTACCGGAAGCACACCGTCGTTCCTGAGCAGCGTCAGCGACCGGTCGGCGATCTCCTGCACGAGCGCCTGATGGGGCGGCGTCCCGACCCTGGCGCTCACGCTGGCCTCGTCGACAAGGCGCACCTTGTTCAACTTCAGCCGCGCCTTGAGCGTGAGCAGCTTGCGCACCGATGCGTCGATGTCGCGTTCGCTGATTCGTCCGGACTTCACAGCCGCCGTCATCGCCGCGATCGTCCTGATCGGATCCTTCGGCTTGAGGATGATGTCGTGACCGGCTTCGTACGCCTTGATCGCGACCTCTTCGGAACCGAAGCGGGCAACCACGTGATCGTACCACAGGTCGTCGCTGGTCAGGATTCCACTGAATCCTAACGAGTCCCGCAACCAGTCGTGGGCGAGTTTTCGCTCCACGCTTGCCGGCAGATTCGACCCGCCGGTCACCGACGGCACGGCGATGTGCTCGGTCATCACGAAGTCGACGCCGGCCTCGATCGAGTTTCGGAATGCGCGAAACTCCTGGGCCTGCATCGCGGTCGCCGACTTCGGATTCCACTGCCACGCCGGGTTGTCCGGCATGGCCTCGACGTCTCCGCGACCGGGGAAGTGCTTGGCCGTCGTCAGCATGCCGCTGTCATGGTAGCCACGCACGTAAGCCCGGACCATCCTGCCCATCAGATCCAGATCCCCGCCGAACGTGCGCACATTCTCGGCGGGATTCTCCGGCCGCCACGTGATGTCGGAGACGGGTGTGTAGGTGAGGTGAATACCCATCGCCCGTCCTTCGACCGCACCGGCGGTGGCCGCACGGTACATCAGATCCTCTGAGCCAGCCGCCGCGAACGCCATGTTCGCCGGAAACTCGCTGGCGCCCGACACCTGCTGCCCCGGTCCGCCCTCGAAATCGGCGGAGATCAGCAGCGGCACCGTCGACTCCAGTTGCAGCCGGTTGAGCAGGTGCGCCACGTCGCGCGGCGTTCCTCCATACAGCACGAACATCCCCACACCGTAGTCGCGCGCCAGCCGGATCCACTGCTGCAGACGCGGATCGTCGTCAGCGATGTAGCCGGCGGTAATATCCGGACAGATGAGCTGAGCTACCTTCCGTTCCAGTGTGAGGCTGGAGAGCGTTGCGTTCACCCAGGCGGCGTCATCGTCCTGAACTATCGCACGCGATTCGCTGCCCGCAGCGTGAAGGGGAGACGGCAACGGCCGCGGCACCGTGAACGATGCCACGCTCGCGATCAGCATCAGGACTCGGGGATACATGCCAGCCTCGTTCGGGTGAATGGGATACGCACAATGCCGGATGCATCGCACCCGGGAGTCAGCGGCTCGTGCCCATCGACGCAACGTCCGGATACATCGCCCCAAGCGGGAACCCGCTGTCCACCATCTCCTTCACGACCCACTCCGCGATACGCTTCCGAACCTCATCCGGCACGTCCTTGTGACGCTCGGCACTACCGCTCACGAACAACTCGGCGTCCGACTGAAGAATGTGCGGCGGATGCATCTCGAAGTTGTCCTGATGCTCCTGCATGTAAGCAAAGCCGCACTTATGCACCACGTTCGCCAGTTCCGCGTCGCTGAGCGGCGGTACACCGAGGAATGCCGCCACGCGCTTCACGATGCCCGGCAGATCCTTCTTCATGTCCTCGAAGAACACGAAGAGCACGTTGTCCGACGTCTGCGAACGGTCCCACCAACCCTTCACGTGATCCGTCCATGTTCCCCACCACATGAGATCGCTGGATGTATACCACTCCTCGAACCGCGGCAACGGCGGCGCCATCGCGCCCACGTTCGTCACCACGAAATCGATGCAGCTGGCGAAACAGGATATCGGGTGTCGCGCCGCGTAGATGTACCGCGCCGAGCGGTCGTAGGGACAGAGCGTGGCCGGCAGATGCGTCTTGATGATACGGCTCGGGCGCTCCACACCGAGAAGAGGCGATTGCTCCATGGGCACGCTCTTGCGTCCCTCGATCCACGGCGCCACCGCATACATTTCGCGTCCTGACTCCACCAGATCACCGTTGCCTCGGTAGAGGATCTGAAAGACGATGTGCTGCATCCACGTAGTGCCGCACTTCATTTGCGTGGCGACGAAAACGTCCTCCGGCCGTGGCTGGTAGGTCGCCGCTTTTTCGAAGCTCTCGACGCTGCAGCTGCCGGTCGGCGCAGATACTCCCCGGTACTGGATGCGCGCCTTGCGAAAGTCGAGCTTCGCCCCATGGCTGTTCACCCAGAGAATCGGGCGCAGCATCTTCGCGTGCCGCCGCAGCGCGCGCTTGAACGCATCGCGACCGGACGGCGGGAGACCGTAATAGTTGAGACCCACGGTCTGTTCGTCCTCCCACTTCAGGATCATCGACAGATAGATCCCCTGGATCACTAACAGGGCGAACACCACGCCAATCGCCGCGAGGATCCACCAAAGCCATGCCATTTAACGGAGTCTCCGGAACAGGTGTACGCGACGGCGCGGCGAAAGTCTACCGGCTGCAAGATCGTCGGAGGAGTTCTAGCTCCAGCGACGACTCACGCCGCGCCCGGCAACGTCGCGACTGCTGGCGGCGGCTTCGGGACACGATCGCGGCAGTCAGCGACCCACCCCGGCGAGTCCGGACAGCCAGGTGCTGGCGATCCCAGAGCTGATCGTTAGGTGCCCGTTCTGACGGCCCGGCGTCGCGCCCTCTTGCGCGGCGTCCGGAGACGTCAGGGAATACGCCCGTACTTCTTCATCGCCGCCATCATCCGGTCGACCGGCATCGCGTAGAGGCGGAGATCGTTGGCTCCCGTGGTCGTCTCGGCGCCCAGCAGCGCGTTCGTGATCGCAGCCTCCGTGGCCTGCGCCGTTGCCTGGAAGAGCGGCG
The DNA here is from genome assembly GCA_019186945.1 of Gemmatimonadaceae bacterium. GTDB lineage: Bacteria > Gemmatimonadota > Gemmatimonadetes > Gemmatimonadales > Gemmatimonadaceae > JABAQJ01. Next base: position 155,265 of record JABAQJ010000006.1, on the reverse strand, counting down.
AAATTCGGTCGTTACCGAGCATCTGCACGGCCTTCACCGGGGAATCGCCGGACCATATGCGCGGGTTGGCCGTCGAGAAGGCGACGAAGATGTCTCCGGAACCGTTTCCGCCGAAACCGCCCTGCCGGCCAAGGCCTAACGAGACGCGGGTGACGACCCGCTTGAGCTGGTGGGGAAGGAGCGGGGCATCGGTCGCCACCACGATGATGATCGAACCCAGCTCCGGTGCCTCGTCGGCGCCATTGTCGTCACCCGGCGCATCGCATCGACGACGCCCGGGCGGAAGCGGATCGCTGTTCGCTATGCAGCCCTGCAGGTCGGTGATCTCTTCGCCCACCGGGACACCCGCGATCCGCAAGTCCCGCCGGGAGCCGTAGTTGCACTGAACAAGAACGCCAACCGTGTAGCCGCCTTGCGCTTCAGGCAGCTTGCGGGACGCTGTCCCGATACCGCCCTTGAAGCCATGACACGACATCCCCGTCCCACCGCCGACGGCACCTTCCTTCGGCAACCCGCCAGTTGCACCATCGAGTGCCGCAAAGACATGCTCCGGCTTCACGTGGAAACCGTTGATGTCGTTGAGGCCGCCATCGTACGTCTCGGCGACGACCGGGAGCCACCACGGCTGCAGCGAGTTCTTGCGCGAGACTTCCCACTGGATGATCGCGTCGCGCACCACTCCCACGCTGTGCGTATTGGTGATCGCGATTGGCCCTTCGAGGAACCCGCCTTCCTGCACCCACGTCGTACCCGTCATTTCGCCGTTGCCATTCAGTGTGAACCAGGCGCCGAAAACGGGATCGAAGTTCGACTTACCGCGCGGATGAATGACGGTGACGCCAGTGCGCACCGGGCCCTTCCCCACCACCAGCTTACCGCTCCCGGAGATCAGCGTCGTGTGACCGACCTCCACACCGGCGACGTCCGTGATGGCATCTAGCGGTCCGGGCGTCCCGCCAATCGGGAGCTTGAGGTCGTTTTCGCGCGGCTTTTGCGCCAGGAGCAGCGCGGGCAGCAGAAGGGAAGCGGCAATGTGGCCAGCAACTGAACGCATCGTCATGTGGGTGAATGAGGCGATCAAGATGCGGATTCGCAGCGCAAGATCGCAAGGTGCGTGAACGCTCGGAGGCAAAGCGAGCCGTCACCACATGCTCAGCTGTGCGTCCGGCGGCGATGCGCTCTCCCGCGCTCGGTGTCGCCGTACCATTGCACGGTCCAGAATGCGGATTTCGACGTTCAGTGTCGGCGGAGCATAGCCGCGGATGTGACTCGCCGACATCACGCGCCACTCCGCGGCACCAATCGTCCCGCTAACACCGATGGACAACACTGCGTCGGGCGGCGCCGCGGCCACGATGCCGCGGATTGCCTCATCGAGCAGCCGAGGATCTCCCCCGCCAGCAACAACCCTCTCCCGAATCATCGGCCTTGCCGGCAGTGCCCGAAACTCCCAGTCCACGGAGCACCGGCTTCCGTCTGCCCGGGACTCCAGGCGCAGTAACAGGAAGCCCTTCGGCTCGCCGAGTTCGGCCAATGCCGTGCGCTCGATGGATCCAGGATAAAGCACTGGCGCCGCCAGTGGCGCGCCCCTGAGATCGCGAGTCAACACCTGATGTCGATGGATATGGCCGGACAACACCGCGGCGAATCCGGCAGGCAGGTCGCTCGCGCGGACGACGTCCTCTGCCGTCGTGAACGTGTAGTTGGAGGGCCCTACCGCGGCGCCTTCCACGCATTGATGCATGCAGAGCAGACGCAAGTCGGCGGGCCTCGACGGCCATTCAGTCTCCTGAAGCAGCGCCACGAAACGCTGGCGCACACCTCGGCGTTCGTAGGGAAACCCGCTAATAGCCAGCGTCAGTCCGCCCACTTCCACCGTGAACGTGCGGGGTCTGTCGAACAGGTGCACTCCGGGATGCGCAGCGAAATGAGGATGCGGCAGGCGCGACCGCTCATGGTTCCCGGGAACGATGAACACCGGCACGCCACGGTCTGCCACCGCCCTCAATGGCTCGAGCGCCCGATATGCAATGACCGGTGCGACGTGAGACCTGTCGAAGACATCGCCGCCATGAACCACGACATCGACTTCGCCTGCCAGCGCCGGTGCCAGTGCGGTCGCGTAATTCGCCAGGAAATCGCGGCCGCGTCTCCTTCGATCGATCCGCGGACGCATCGGCAGATCGAAGCCGAGATGCGTATCTGCGAGGAACAGTATGCGGACGTATTCGGGCACCCGGGAATGCTACTATTGCCGGTGTTTATTCGGTAGCGATATCGACTGGCCCGTCCGAATCGCCGATCGTCATGGCAGTAGAACAACCCGCTCGACCGTCGGTCGAGGGAGCCACACGCCGACGCGCCGACCGTGCACTCGCCGTGTCCCCGTGCGTGACGCCTCTTTCGGTGCCACCTAACGAAACCGCCGACTCACCCGCGCCGTGATCACGTAGTCGATCCGGGGGAAAACGCGCCGCAGATATTCGTTTCCGAGACGCGAGATCGAATCCTGCGATGGGCCCGGAAACGTCTGGCCCCCACGGGTACCGGAATACTCCCAGTTCAAGCTGTCGAGGACTTCGATCCCGCGAATCACGGAGCCTAACGGCGGAAAGCCGAAGCCGTTGAGAGTGTCCAGTCGTGGCGTGTTGTCGACGAGATTGAAGTAGAGCTGAACGGAACGACTGTTTCGGCCGGCCCGGGCAAACGCGATGGTCCCACGCCGGTTCGTTTCCACCACCGAGTCGTCGGGTATGTTCCTGCCGCGCCAGGCCGAGTTCACGGTCGTGTCGCCGTGAATGCCGAACTGCGCGACATAGTTCCGGATCGTCCGATGGAACGCGACGGAATCGAAATACCGATTCCGCACCAGCGCGTACACGCGATCGGCGCCGTGAGGCGACCAGACGCGGCGGACCCGCACCACCATTGTCCCCTTTGTCGTTCGCATGCTGATGTCGAACGAGTCCGGCGCCTGCACGCGGTACGCCTTGTTGTCGGGCTCCCGGAGCGACGCGACGCGATGGCACGCCGCGGCCCCGACGAGCAGGGCTCCGGCAGCTGCAATCGTCCGGAGCCCGCGCCGACGCGTCATCGTGGCGGCGGCGTCAATCCAGTCGCTTCAGCGCGCCGCCCAGCGTCTCGACGATCCGGTCGATGTGCGACTTCTCGATGATCAACGGCGGCGACAAGGCGATCGTGTCGCCGGTGAAGCGCGTCAGCAGCCCCCGCTTGAAACAATCCACGTGCACCTCCAGCGCCCGCGCCCCGACCTTGCCTGCTCTCGATTCGAGTTCGATTCCGCCAACGAGCCCGATGTTCCGGATGTCGACCACGTGCGGCATTCCTTTCATCGAATGCAGCGCATCCTCCCAGTACGGTGCGAGGTCGCGCGCCCGATCGAACAGCGCCTCGTCCCGATAAATTTTCAGCGTGGCCAGTCCCGCGGCGCACGCCAACGGATGCCCCGAGTACGTGTAGCCGTGGAAGAACTCGATCCCGCCTTCCGCAGCATCCAGCACCGCCGAATAGATCGCCTCCGTCGCGAACACCGCGCCCATCGGTACCGATCCGTTCGTCAGGCCCTTCGCGACGGTCATCAGGTCCGGCGCGACGCCGAACCGATCGGCGGCGAACGGCGTGCCCAGGCGACCGAACCCGGTGATGACTTCGTCGAAGATCAACAGAATCCCGTGCCGGTCGCAAATGGTGCGCAGTCGCTCCAGGTACCCAACCGGGGGAACCAGCACGCCGGTCGAACCGGCGACGGGCTCGACTATCACGGCCGCGATGGTGTGCGCCCCGTGCTGAGCGACGAGATCCTCGAGCGCATCGGCCAGGCTCGCGCCCAGCGTCGGCTGGCCACGCGCAAAGAAGTTCTCGGGGATCCCGTGGGTCGCCGGCAGGTGCGACACGTGCGGCAACAACTGCGACAGATACGCTTCCCGGTTCTTGGCGATGCCGCCGACAGAGATGCCGCCGAAACCCACGCCGTGATAGCCCCGCTGCCGGCCCACGAACCGCACGCGATTCGGCTGGCCCTTGGCCTGCCAGTAGGCCATCGCGATCTTGAGCGCGGTGTCCACCGCTTCCGATCCCGAGTTGGCGAAGAAGATGTGATCGAGCGGAGCTGGCGTAATCTCGCGCAGTCGGTTCGCGAACACGAAGGACAGCGGATGGCCAAGGTTGAATCCCGGTGCGTAATCCAGCGTGCCAGCCGCTTCAGCGATCGCCTGCACGATCGGTTCACGCGCATGCCCCGCGTTCACGCACCACAGACCGGCCGTGCCGTCGAGGATCTCGTTGCCATCGACGTCCGTATAGTACATCCCCTTCGCAGAAGCCATGAGCCGCGGCGTTGCCTTGAAGGCACGGTTCGCGGTGAACGGCATCCACTGCGCCTCGAGATCGGCGGCGGTCAGCGGGAGGGAAGCGTGAGGAAGCGATGTTGTGGCCATGGACGGCGATTCCGTGTGATTGGTGTCCGGATCGGGGTGGCGCGCGTCGATCGCGTGGTTTGCGCGCCGAAAGAATCAGTTGACGGGCTGCGGGTGTGTCTCTTCCGGTGCGCTGCCCTGCGCCCCGTGCCTGTTCCTGGCGGCGTCCTCCTCGGCGAGTTCCGCCTCTTCCTCCTGTTCGCGCTCGGCGACCTCCCGCTCGATCGCCTCGCGCTCCGCTCGGTAGCGGCCGTACCACTCGCGGGTCACTTCGCCCGCCAGTTCCCGATTCCCGAGCCCGAAGGCCAGCGCCATACCCAATGCCAGGGCGCCAAAGAGGATCGCAAACGCGGTGGTGACGATATCAGTCGCCACGCCAAGTTCCTGAAGCGCCATGAAGATCGCAAGCGTTACCACCCCCCACCGGCCGATTCGAGCGAGCGTCGGACCGCCCTGTACCGCTCCCGCCGACACCATGATCAGCCCACCGGTGAACCGGCCAAGCACGATCCCGACGATCATGATGACGATCGCCGACATCAGACTGGGAAGATAGCCGACCAGCTCCGTGAACACGCTGGCAAGCGATTCCATGCCTAAAGCTGAGGCCGCGACGATGATCACCGCGAACATCGTGAACCAGAACAGCGTCTTCCCGATCACGCGTGTCGGGTTGAAATGCGATCCCGCGCGCTCCACCGCCTCCAGCACTCCGCCGCGCTCCAGCAACCGATTCAATTGCAGCCTGCGCAGCAGCCGCTCGGTCCCTTTCTCGATCAGTTTCGCCAGCAGGTAGCCGGCAAAGACGATGACGAGTGCCCCAATGAGTGCGGGGACGATCTCCGCAAGCTCACTCATGCTGTCCTGCAGGCGCTGCAGAAAGTTCACGACGGGATCCGGTGAAGGGGCGACAGCGGAATCTAGCGATTCCGGCGGCGTGGCGGACCGGGGCCGCTACGTGCGGGTTCCGCGCCTGAGGTCGAAGATCGCCGAACGCTTGCACCGCGGACAGATCAGCCATTCGCGGTGCCGGTCGTATCCCAGGCCGAACGACCCGCCTCCGATCTCGCGACGCGTCATCGTCACATCGCAACGCGGGCACACAGGCACTTCGCCGGCCCGAACCTGCCCGCGAAGCCACCGCTCCTCCGCCGCGTCATACCGGGCTGCCCCACTCACGCGCGTACGGTTTCCAGCAGAGCCCGGACGTCGGCGGATATCGGCAACGTCGACCGTGCCCCGTAGTCGAAGGCCACCTGAACCGTCGCCCCCTCCGCCACCAGACGATTCCCTCCCTCTTCCCGAATCTCATAGCGGTATACCCACGCTTTCGTACGGATTTCGGCGACGGCGATGTCGACGACGAGCGACTCACCGATGTACGCCGGACTCACATACTTCACACGCGCTTCAGCGACGATGAACGGAGGGTCCGACTCTCGACCCCAATGCTCGTGCCACAGAGCGTGCCGAGCCATCTCGAAATACGTCAGGTAGACGGCGTTGTTTACATGCCCCTTCGTGTCGTAATCCGTGTACCGGGTTGCAAGGGGAAAGCGCATCAATCGATCCGGACGACGATCTTCCCGAACTGGGCTCCCGCCGCCATCCGCTCGAACGCCGCGCGACCATCCGCGAGAGCGAACGTCGAGTCGACGACGGCGCTTAGACGTCCTGCCTCGTACTCGGCGACGATCGCCGCGAACTCCTGGTCGCTTCCCATCGTTGATCCCATGATCGTCCACTGGTTCCAGAAAAGCCTGCGCACGTCCATTTCGAGCCGTGGACCTGACGTGCCGCCACAGGTCACCAAGCGCCCGCGCCTGCCCAGCGCACCTAACGACTGGGAGAACGTTTCCTGACCGACGTTGTCGATCACGACATCCACTCCGCGTTTCCCCGTCCGCGCGCGGACTTCCCTGCCGATGTCGATCCCGGGACCGTGACGCAGAGTCTCGTCAGCGCCCAGCGCCCGGGCGCGCTCCAGTTTCTCCGGACTCCCGGATGTCACCCAGACGCGAGCACCAAGGCGTTTCGCGATCTGCAACGCGGCCAGCGCGACGCCGCCACCGATCCCCCAGATCATCACGTTGTCGCCCTCCTTGACCCGGGCGCGCGTCACCAGCATGCGCCACGCCGTCAACGTTGCCAGCGGGAATGCCGCGGGCACGTCGAACGACGCCGGCAGCGCGATTCGTGCCACGTTAGGCTCCGGTACCACCACGTACTCGGCGAGCGTTCCGAGCCGGTGCTCGCCGAGGATCGCGTACTTGAGGCACAGCGGATTGTCGCCTGACAGACAATACTCGCATTTCCTGCAGGAAACGCCGGGATTGATCAACACCGCGTCGCCGGGCGACACCGTGCGAACACCGGACCCAACGCTCTCCACGATTCCCGATCCGTCGGCGCCGACTATCCACGGCGGCGCGATCGTCACATGCGGCATGCCACCGATCGTGAAGAGATCCAGGTGGTTGAGGGCAGCAGCCTTGATGCGGACACGCACAGAGGTGTCATCAATCAGCGATGGCTCGGCGACGTCGTCGCGATATCGCAACTGCTCGAGTCCGCCGTGTGCGTCGATCGTTAGTGCTCGCACCGAATCTCCTGCCCGTTATATTGACGCCTGCCGCGCGCCTCGGATCGCGAGAGGCGCGTCAGACCGTTTCCACCACGCGACCCCGGTAGCATGCTCTCGATCAAGGTTCCCCCGCTCGGTGAGTCCATCGTCGAAGCCACGGTCTCGCAGTGGCGGAAGAAGGAAGGGGAGTCTGTGGCAGCCGGCGAAACGCTGGTGGAACTGGAGACGGACAAGGTAACGGTTGAAGTCCCGGCGCTGAAATCCGGCGTCGTGGTGAAACGCATGAAGCAGGAAGGGGACGTCGTCGCCGTGGACGAGGAACTGGCAATCCTCGACGAATCGGCTGGCTCGGCCGCCACTCCAGACCGCTCTGCCGCCACGCCAGCGCCCGCAACGGCGCCGAAGACGGTTCCATCGCCGCCCGCGGCCGTCGCGCCCGCTTCGCACGCGCCAGTCACCGCGCCGTCCGGGACGGCCATGCCGCGGACGTCGCCAGCGGCGTCCAGACTTGCCGCCGAACACGGGGCAGACGTTTCCGCCATCCAGGGCACGGGACGCGGTGGCGTGATCGGCAAGCCGGATGTGGTAGAGCACCTTGCCGGCATGCCGGTAGCGCTCGGGGCATCCGTCGTGGGAGGGCCACCGGCCGCTGGGCGCATCGAGCCACCGACGCCATCAGGCCCCCGACCGCCAGCTGCACCAGCACCGGCACCGGTCTCAGTCCCTCAGCCCGCGGCCGCGCCTGCGCCGGCACCTGCCGCTGCCTCCGGCCCGCGAGAAACGCGGGAGAAGATGTCCACGCGCCGCAAGCGCATGGCGGAACATCTGCTGGAATCGCAGCACGCCACCGCGCACCTGACGACGTTCAACGAGATCGACATGTCGGCGGTCGAGGCCCTGCGCGCCCGTGTGAAAGAGCGGGTGGAGAAAGAGCACGGCGTCCGCCTCAGCTTCATGCCGTTCTTCGCAAAGGCCTGCTGCATGGCGATCAAGCAGTTCCCCGCGGTGAACGCGAAGATGGATGGCGACGCCTTCCTTTACCATCACTATGTGAACATCGGCATTGCGGTCGCGTCAGACGCTGGCCTCGTCGTGCCGAACGTGAAGAATGCCGATGGCATGGGATTGATCGAGATCGGCCGAGCGATCGCCGCTGTCGCCAGGAAAGCGCGCGACGGCAAGTTGACGATGGAGGATCTGACGGGCGGCACCTTCACAATCACCAACGGCGGCGTCTTCGGATCGCTGGTGTCCACGCCGATCATCAACTTCCCGCAAGTCGGCATCCTCGGGCTGCATAAGATCCAGGAACGCCCCGTGGTCGTGAATGGCGAGATCGTGGTGCGCCCGATGATGTACGTGGCCCTGTCGTACGACCACCGGGTCGTCGACGGTCAGCAGGCAGTCCTCTTCCTCGTGAAGGTCAAGGAATTGATGGAGGATCCCGCCCTGATGGCAGTCGACTAGGCGACTTGCACCGCGAGGAAACCATTTTCGGGGCTGTGGCATCCAAGTTCGGGCAGGGGTTGAGCGAGAGCACCCGTGAAGCTCCGCGATCGAATCTTTTCTCGACACCTGGCGTAAGGACGCGCAACGGAGCGTGCAGATGCCACCGAAATTCGCCTTCACCCCTCTCCCGCCCTCGCGCGGCGATCTGACCAAACGACCGGATTCCGTCGCGGGGCTCGCCGGATCCTGGCGTGGCCAGTTGTTCGACGCCAACGGTGGCAGCGTCCCGTTCACGCTGCTCCGCGACGGCTCGCCTGACTCATCGGTTTCGGGACGTTTCCTTTTCTTTGCGACCGCGGGCATCGCACCGACTGGCGTCAGGTTGCTTGAAGCTGCCGGCAGGACTTTCGTTGCCCTCGTCGGACCGTACTACGATCCGCAGCAGGACGCCGATGTCGTGACCGTCTTCGAGGGAACGCGTGACGACCGGTCGATCAGCGGCTCGTTCTATACGCGCAGTGCTTCGTGGCACGACGTCGTCACGTCGGGAACGTTCCTCGCAAGTCGCGCGACGGCGGAGCCGCGGGCCGCGTGAACGGAAGGGGCACCGCGCCACAGCGCGGTGTGGGGGAGCGGGTGTGGTCGCCTCTGGCGATCACACCCGCTTTTTTTTCGCGCCATGCCGATCGAGATTACCGCTCCTCCACAAGCCGTCGGTATGTCCGTATTCGTCGACAACTTCCTTTCCGGCAAGGTCGCCTTCGTCGCTGGCGGCACCAGCGGCATCAATCTCGAGATCGCCCGTGCGCTGGTCGAATACGGCGCTGCCGTTGCGGTCCTGAGCCGCAACCAGGAGCGCATCGACGGGGCGGTACGGGCCCTCTCCGGCCCGGGACGACTCGCCATCGGCCACCGTGCCGACGTGCGCGACTTCCCGAGCGTGGAGCGAGCGCTTGCCTCGACCGTCGAGTCGTTAGGCCCGATCGACATCGTCGTTTCGGGAGCTGCCGGCAACTTTATCTGCCCTGCGAGTCGGCTCTCGCCGAACGGGTTTCGCGCCGTGGTGGATATCGATCTCATCGGCACCTTCCACGTGCTGCGGGCCGCTTACGGACTGCTCAGGAAACCGGGGGCATCGGTCATCAACATCTCGGCGCCTCAGTCGACCGAAGCGTACTGGGGACAGGCACATGTGAGTGCCGCCAAGGCCGGTGTCGACATGCTGACACGCTCGCTAGCCGTCGAGTGGGGACCGGATGGCGTGCGGGTGAACGCGATCGTTCCCGGACCCATCGAGGGTACCGAAGGGATGGCACGCCTCGCCCCCAGCGACGAGGTACGGGCATCGTGGCGGAACGCCAATCCCCTGCGACGCTTCGGAACCGGACGAGACGTTGCCAATGTCGCGTTGTTCCTCTGCAGCGACGCTGCGTCGTATGTCTCCGGCGCCATCGTCTATTGCGACGGCGGACAGGTCCTCTCGACAGGTCGCGACATCGCGCCCGGTTCATAGCGCACCCCTTCCGCCGCATGGTCCGGCGCAGAACGAAGCATGCACGATGAGTCGCACCGATGCACTCGCCGCTCGCGCGGTTCGTCCTTAGCTTCCGCACACTTTCGCAATCGACCCCGTGAGTTCTTCCGATCTTCTGCCAGCCGACGTCGTCGTGATTGGCGGCGGCCCCGGCGGCTACGTGGCCGCGATTCGCGCGGCTCAACTTGGCCTCGCCACCGTATGCGTGGAAATGGACCGGACGTTGGGCGGTACCTGCGTCAACGTCGGCTGCATTCCCTCCAAGGCGCTGCTGCAGTCGTCCGAGCATTTCGAGTTCGCCCGCCTGCACGCCGCGGGACACGGCATCGGCATGGAAGGGTTGCGCCTCGATCTCGCCACCATGATGCGGCGGAAGGACGACGTAGTTCAGGCGAATACACGCGGGGTCGAGTTCCTCTTCCGGAAGAACAAGGTCACTTGGGCAAAGGGCCTGGGCACGTTGCGGGCCGGGAACGTCGTCGAGGTTGCAGCCGGTGACGGGAGCATCGCGCGTTACGCCGCCCGCCACATCATCCTCGCCACCGGGTCGGACGCCATCGACCTGCCGTTCCTGCGTTTCGACGAGAAGCGAGTCCTGTCGAACGTGGGCGCCCTGTCGATCCCCGAGGTACCGCGACATCTCGTGGTCATCGGAGGAGGGGTTATCGGGCTGGAGCTTGGCTCGGTCTGGCGTCGCCTTGGAGCGAGAGTCACGGTGGTTGAGTTGATGCCATCGATCCTCCCGGGGACGGACCACGATGTGGTGCGGGAGGCGGATCGCATCCTTCGCAAGCAGGGACTGGACCTCCGAGTCGACACACGGGTGACGGGCGCCGACGTGCTGCCGGACGGCGTCCGCGTCCACGTCGCGAAAGCTGGCGAGACGACGACGCTCGACGCCGATTACGTACTGGTGGCAGTGGGGCGCCGACCAGCGCTGCGAGGAGTGGACACCGCCGCGCTCGGCCTGGCAACTGGCCCGCGCGGAGAGATCGTGGTGGACGATCGCATGCGCACAAGCCTGCCTAACGTCTATGCCATCGGCGATGCCGTCGGCGGCAAACTGCTGGCGCACAAGGCCGAGGAAGAGGGCGTCGTCGCCGCCGAGGTCATCGCCGGCAAGCCCGTGCAGATGCATTATCACAGTATCCCGAGCATCGTCTACACGTGGCCGGAAATAGCCACCGTCGGACTCACGGAAGCGGAAGTACGCGACAGTGGCCGCGCGTACAAGACCGGCAGGTTCCCCTTCTCCGCGAACGGACGCGCACGAACGATGGGCGAGACGTCCGGTTTCGTGAAGTTCATCGCCGACGCCATGACGGACGAACTGCTGGGGTGCCACATGATCGGTCCCAACGTGTCGGAACTCATCGCCGAAGTCGTGCTGGCATTCGAATACCGCGGCGCCAGCGAGGACATCGGGATCACGGTTCACTCGCATCCCACACTCTCCGAGGCAACGAAAGAGGCAGCCTTGAGCGTATTGGGACGAGCGATCCATATCTAGCGGCGATCGCCGCCCGGCGCCGCATCCCGGCGCCGCATCACCACCTTATCGGAACTGCTGATGTCGACCTTGATCGATGCAACGAGCACGGCGGCCGGTTCGTCTGGCGCCGGCTTCGGACGATTCTTCCTGCCCGGCCCAACCGAAGTGCGCGAGGATGTGCTCCGCGCCATGCTGCAGCCGATGATCGGCCACCGCGGCAAGGGCATCGAGGAAATCATGGGACGCATCGCCCCGCGACTGCAGAAGGTTTTTCGCACGTCACGGGCCGTCTACAGTGTCACATCGTCCGCGACTGGTCTCATGGAGGGAGGCGTACGCAACGCCGTACGCGAGCGCGTGTTGTGCCTCGTGAACGGCTCGTTTTCGGAACGCTTTTACAAGGCCGCGAAGAACTCCGGCATCCCCTGCGACAAACTGGAAGTGCCATACGGAGCCTACCATTCGCCGGAGATGCTCGCCGATTCCCTCAAGGGCGGCAAGTACGACGCGATCACCATGGTGCATTCCGAGACATCGACCGGTGTGCTCAACCCGATCGGTGACTTGGCGCGAGTTGCCCACGAATCGGGCGACGTGGTGGTAATCGTCGACACGGTCTCCAGCATGGCCGGCGCACAGGTGGAATGCGACGCATGGGAGCTGGATTATGTCTGCACGGGCTCGCAGAAAGCCCTCGCGGTACCGCCGGGACTGGCGTTCTGCACCGCGAACGAGCGCATCTTCGAGCGCGCCCGCGCCAGCAGCCGGCGCGGGTTGTATTTCGACGTCCTCGAGCTGGACGACTACTACAGGAAGCATCAGACGCCGAATACGCCGGCAGTCTCACTGCTTTACGCGCTGGACGTTCAGCTGCAGCACATCGACGCCGAAGGAATCGAGGCGCGCTGGGCGCGCCACCAGGCCATGGCCGACCGGACGTATGCCTGGGTCGCCGAACTGAAGGATGCCGGCCTTCCTCTGTCGCTGTTCGCACCGGAGGGATATCGCTCGCCCACCGTAACGTGCATCGGCATGCCGGCCGGGAAACTCGGGTCCTCGGTCACCGCCGAGATGAAGAAGCGCGGGTTCGTCATCGGTTCGGGATACGGCAAACTGAAGGACGACATGGTGCGCATCGGCCATATGGGAGACCATACGGTCGATGAATTGAATGCACTGCTCGATGCGCTGCGCGAGGTACTCTCCGCATGAGCGCACTGCACAAGGTTCTGGTGGCGGACGCGATCGCGCTCGACAACCTGGCTCCGCTTCGGGACGACTCACGGTTTGAGCTGGTCGCGAAACCGGGTCTCAAGGGTGACGATCTTGCCAACGCAATGGCGGACGTCGACGCAGTGCTCGTGCGCAGCGCCACGCGCATTACCCGAGAATCTCTGGCGAAGGCGACGAGGCTCAAGGTCATCGGACGGGCAGGGGTCGGGGTAGACACGATCGACGTGGCCGCCGCCACGGAGCGCATGATCGCGGTGCTCACTGCACCGGGCGGCAACACCATCTCGGCGGCCGAACTGACCATGGCGCTCCTCCTGTCGTTGGCGCGTAAGGTGCCGGCAGCGGATCGGTCGATGCGTGCCGGCGAGTGGGACAAGAAGAGCTTTTCCGGAATCGAGCTTTACGGAAAGACGTTAGGCCTCGTGGGCGCCGGTCGCATCGGCTCGCAGGTCGCCAAGCGCGCGCGCGCCTTTGGCATGAACATCGTGGTCTACGATCCCATCCTGACGCGGGACAAGGCGCGCGAACTGGACGCGGAACTCGCATCACTCGACGACGTCATCGCCGGCGCCGACGTGCTCTCGGTCCACGTTCCGCTCAACGACGCGACCCGGGGCTTGCTGGGAACGGCGCAGTTCGCCCGAATGAGGCCGACGGCGCTCGTGCTCAACGTGGCCCGCGGCGGCGTAGTAGACGAGACAGCGCTGCTCACTGCCCTGCAAAGGAAGCAGATTGCCGGCGCGGCACTCGATGTCTACGAGAACGAACCTCTGCCGGCCGATCACCCGTTCCGAAGCGCTCCGAACGTCGTCCTCACGCCCCATCTTGGCGCCTCGACTCATGAGGCGCAGGAGAAGGTGGCGATCGAGATTGCCGAGGCAGTCCGCGACGCCCTGCTCGATGGGACCATCGCGCAGGCCGTTAACGCGGCAGCCATCGCCGGCCGTCGCTAGTCGAGCAGCGCCACCACCAGGCCACAGCGGATCTTGGGCACGAACCACGTGGACTTCGGTGGCATCAGCGAGTCCTGCAGACAGACGTCGATGAACTGACGCATGGTCACCGGGGGAAGCGTGATCGCCAGCCGGAAGCGGCCGGCGTCCACTTCCCCCTGCAGCCATGCCGCGTCACGGTTTGCCCCGACGAACGTCAGCCGCTCGTCGCGGGGATCCGTCACCCGCAACACCTCGCCGAAGAATCGACGCTGCACGATGTCAGCGTCGATATCCTCGGCAGCATCCGCCGGATTGAACGTCCCGCTCCTGGGGCGCAGACGCCACCACGCGCCGTCATACAGGCCAATCTCGTGAGTGCGTTCCGGCTGCCTGGGGCCGCCACCCAACGGCTCGACGTCGAAGTTGACCCGAAGTGCGGCCAGCAGGTCGACATCCGGAACCGCGCCCGCCTCCACCAGCCGGTTGTATGGAGCGATGGTCATGGTGCGGGCCGGAAAGAACACCGCGAGGTAATGCCGATAGCCAAGCATGGCCGCCGCCGCGCTGCGGTGGTTACCGTCGGCCACGTACGCCCGGGGCTCCGCCGCTATCAGCGCCTTGAAGCGTGCGACGACCGCAGGATCGTTCGTCAGCCAGACCCGATGCAGGTTGTCCAGCTCGTCGGTCGTTTCCATGTCCGGCGCACGGCCGCGGGCGTACGATTCGAGCGCATCCTGCAACGTACCGGAAGCATCGTCCACCGCCAGGTTCACCGTGCCGACGTCTGCGCGGATCGCTTCCGTAAGTCGTGCCCGACCGCGCGCCTTCGACTCGCGAATCCCCTCGTTGCGGATGATCGTGCCCTTCGGGTTCGATGGGGTGCGTATCTCGTCGGTCAGAGCCATGCCACCGAGCCCGATCTGCGGTTTCCGCTCGTGCCCGGGTCGCACGATCTCGTAGACCCAGAGCACGTTCGGCACCACGCGAGTCAGTGGGCCCTCCACGATGTCCGACATCTGGCTTCTGGCATGATCCAGGGACTCGTCCGAGCCGTCCTCGCCGATATCCTTCACGTCATCGACGTGACAGTGAGGCATGGTTGATCGCAGGACGGAGTACGGGCGGGCCCGGAGAAGCGCCCAAACCTCCCGGTCGCTCTGAAACTCGTCGTAGTTCGGTGCACCCAGTGCATCGGCGGCCGCTGAGTCGACGGGGACGAGTGCTCTGGCTACAGGATCGATCGTTGGCATGGAGTATCGGTTAATGGTGCGATGCCTTCATGGCACGCCCTTGAAAGGGACGACGGTCGGACGGCACTGCTCGATTCGGGACCGTCCGCCACATCCGCAGGGATGTCTCGACACGGCGTCCGGCAGGTTCGCGGGCCGCGTCGCGCCAGGCATCGGGATCGCTCCTTCCTCCCGCCTCAAGAACAATGCCTGCACGGCGCGGACGCTCGCGGCGCGCCAATCCGGGCGTTTAACGTATCGTCGTGACAGACGACCCGGTAGAACGAGCGACCCCGGATGACCTGGGCGGTCTTCTCGAACTGGTGCGGACGAGCGTACCAGTGGCGTACCACCCGCTCCTCGTGCCGCACCTGACCGAAGGTCTCGCTGCGTTAGGCAGCGAACGCATCCTGGTCTCGCGCGACGGAGTCGTTGGCACGGTAACAGGCTTCGCGATCTTCGGCATCGTGCCGGGAACCGAGGGCGCGGGAAGGGTGCGGGCGATCGCCGTTGGGCCCCAGGCACGACGTCGAGGCCTGGGCCGAATGCTCATGAACTCGGCACTGGAGACCCTGCGGAACCGTAACGCGCGGTTTGTCCTTGTCGAACTCCCGGACGATCCGCTGTTGCGACGGTTCGAGTCGTTGCTGTCGTCGTCGGGCTTCGTCGAGGAAACGCGGGCCGCGGATCTGGTGCGCGATGGCGTCGCCATGCGCTACCTGCGGCGGTACTTCGATGACTGACGTGCGCAGTGCATTTCGCCAGCGATGCGCGAGGGAGCAACGACCCGTGCCCTACACCGATCCACCCGGCTCGCTCCCGGTCACGGCAGCCGCTCGACGACGAGCGAAAGCGATACGTAGCCGTCCGCGTTCGCGCCGGCCGTCGGAAACGTGACGCGCGTCGGAACGAACCCGTTGGCTGCTCTTCGGGCAGGGGCAACGACGGCTGTCCCCGATTGACCCGGCATCGCTGAAACGCCGATTCGATCCGATGGCCCGCGCAGCCCGATGTCGTACGAGTGACCCGCGCGACCCTCCAACTGCACGACGTAACTCTCGCCATCCATCCGTTCCGAGAGAACTCGCAACGCGGACGACCGGTCGCCGATGCGCGGAGCCGCAGGAGGAACGGACACCTCCCAGCCACCGCTCCAGGTAACGAACAGGCGCACGCGTTCGCGGAGGTTCCCGCTTGCGCGCACGACGACCGCTCCCGGCCTTTCTTCCCGGCGGGCGTCGCCACTCGAAGCGGCCACCATGTGGGCGCCTAACGGGAGTGACGGGGCGAATTCCACCGCCAGCGGACGGGCGGCGTCGCCATGCTCACGCCATGCCTCAACCGCAATCGTGCCAGCCTTCCTCGTCATGAGCAACGACACCACGTCGCTACCGACACGAACGCGCTCTACACGGATCGAGTCCCACTCCGGAGGAAGACTCGGCGCGATCCGGAGGCGGCCTGCGGGCGCGTCGACGTCGATCCCCAGCAACCCGCGGAGGAGCGGCGTCAACACCATCGAGGTCGCGAAGAACTGGTGCGGGACCGCCGTATCCAGCGGCTTGTACACGCGCCCCGAGATGACTTCGGGATTGCGCCCGCGCGCCTCGTCGAAGCCCGTGCGCGCGATCGCGTCCAGGGCGAACCGACCCGCGTGCGCATTGCGATATCGATACTGCGCCAGTGCGACCCAACCCGTCACGAACGGCCACACCGCTCCATTGTTGTAGTGCAGCGGGTCGAACAGCGCGCTCGCCGCCGACAGCGGGCGTGCCCCCCAGTCCGTCATGATGTTGGAGCTGGCAAGACGAGCGGCCATCTGCGCGCCGCGGCCTGCATCGAAAACGTCGAACGACATGGCGGTTGCCGGCCAGGCAGTGAGGTTCTCGTTTACCGCGCCCTTCTCGAGGATTGCGAAGGCGTATTGGCCGATGCCGGGTAGCCACAGCTTCGACTCGATCGTCCCGAGCGCCTTCCTGCGTATCTCACGCGCCTCGACCGCCAGTGCCGGCTCCTCCATCGCGTCGGCCATCCGGGCGAAACGCTCCAGCGCGGCAATCCAGACACCGCTCAGGTACACGTCCGAGACGATCCCCTCTTGAAGGTCGCCTACCTCAAGCGCGCCAGCACCGGCTATCGTGTTCTCCATCAGACCGTCGCCATCGGAATCGGCCGACCTGGACCACGTGTACGCCTTTCGCAGGTTCGGCCATAACTCGCGGACGAGCGACGTGTCAGCACTCTGCTTCCAGTACTCGCCAAAGGCGAGAATCCAGAACGGCGTCGTGTCTCCGTGGTAGTAGGCGTAGGGGTACGCCCCGAACCAATCGATCTTGCGGGCGCCCTGAGAAATCTCGTGCGTGATCTTCCCGTCGGCACGCTGGTACTTGGCGAAGAACCGGAACACTCCGTCACGAACAAGATCGTGCTGCCCGACCGCGGACATGGCGAAGGAGTTGATCGATGCATCGCCGCCGAAGAACCACCCGAACCCCGGCCGGTCGCTGGCGCCACCCGACAAGCCATAACCGGCGACCAGCCCGCATCCCAGGTCCGGGTTGCACACCATCCCGTCGTCCATGTTGACCTTGGCCCATTCCACCGCACGATTCAGTATCGTGTCCGGCGTGATGATGCTGACGGTGTTGGCCCGGATCGAATCGCCATGCTCGACGCGTCGCCGCCACTCGCGCCGGGCTGCATCCGGGGCCGAGAGCTCCGCGTACAGGGCCCGGGCGGAATCGCGCGACATTTCGCCGCCTGCCAGAACGATCGGGATGTACGCCACGTGTATGTTGACGTTCCGGCCGGGCGGCTCGCCCAGGCGCGGCTCCGTGTATCGTTCGTTTACGTCGCCTACGCCAATGACGATCTGCGGCGGCGCCGCACTGAGCATGTGCGCGGGTACGTCCGACGCCTGCGTGACCGCGGGCGAGCCGAGAAAAGCGTTGACCGTGCGCCGGCTCTCCGAGAAGACGAACGCCTTCTGTTCCGCATTCCACGCAACGTACTGACCGCCTAACGCGGCAGGCCAGGCAAAATGTATGTCGGGGACGAACGTTGCCACGATCTCCATCGGCCGGATTGCGTCGACCTCGAGTAGAACGATCGCGGCCGGCTTGTCGAGCGGCGTGAAGACAGTCTGCCGCACGGTGAACGTCTCGTGGGCATATTCGATCGTGAACCCTTCAGGACGGACGGTGACGTAGCGGGCAATCTCGCGCCCCGGGATCGGCGCTGCATACTTCGGGACGCGGAAGGCGAGTTGGAAGTCGTGTAACCACTTGATCGGCCACGACCAGAACTCCAGACGCCCATCCTCGGTGCCCATCGCAATGCTGCGGCGCCCGGGAGCCGCCAGATACACGTTCGGCCGCGCGTCTCCGCTCAACGCCAGCGAAGTTCTGCCCAGATCGAATCTCGGGATGGTTCCCGACGATCGCTGCGCGCCAAGCGGACAAAGTGCCAAGGCGATGCAGCAAGCGACGACGCGCACGAAACGACCGACCATGCGATTCCTGACGTGAAGTGGGAGTCAGGAATGTACGGCGGCATCGATCGGTCCAGCAGATCGACCGGAACAGCAGGACGTCGTGCGCATGGCGGCATGGCGTAGCGCCGAGGCCTCGCTGGCGGCTCCGCACCCGCGCTCTTGCCGCTACTCCACGCCCCGCCGCCAAGCTATCGACACCTGGAACTGCCGGCCGGTGAAACCGGGCCACGCGGCGCCAAGCCGTCGATCGAGCAGGTTGTCGACGCCGATGCTCACATCTACGACGGACATCAGCCTGCGCGTGGCGCGCGCATCCACCCGCGTGAACTCCTTCCGCGTGGTCAGTTCACCCCCCGCCCCTCTGTCGATCGGCGTTGCCGACAGGTAGCTGCCGGATACGCTGACCCTCGTACCCCACATCGCTGGCGGCTTCGCCGTGAACGTCGACCTGTGCGGCGGCCGGCCCAGGAGTGGCGTCCCGGTCGTGAGGTCGCGCGCCCTCAGATAGCCATATGTCCCATCGAAACGCCAGCTTCCGGCGAACATCCCAGCCTCCAGTTCCACTCCCCATGAAGACCCCCGCGCCACGTTGCGGTATGTGTAGGTGCCGCCGGCATCGGGTTCGCCGGTCTCGATGAAGTCATGATACTGCTGCCGATGGGCCGTCATGCGACCGTAGCGCGATGGCGCGCTCCACTCCGCGCCGATGGAACCGCTCGTAGACGACTCTGGACGCAAGTCGGCGTTTCCCTTCACGGCGTAACCGACAGCGGAGTTGACGAAATCGAGATACAGTTCCTTGAAGTCCGGTGCGCGAAACCCGCGACCTAACGAGGCACGCACGACAATCGACGGCGCCGCTCGCCAGAGCGCCGCGACCGCTGGTGCCACGAACTCGCCCCATCGATCGCTGGCGGTAATGCGGACCCCCGGCGTCAACGTTAGATCGCTCCACGAGTGCGTCAGCTGCAGGTACGGCTCACTGGTCACCGTAGCGCGATCGGGCGCATGCACGCGGTCGGCGTCGAGCGCCTCACGCGTCAGGTCCAGGCCCACGTCAATGGCCGACGCGCCAACCAGCCGGTTGTAGAGTAACGAGGCCCGAAGTAACCGCTGGCGATCGCGAGCGCCGGAGTCCGATACCGGCTGGGACATTGTGCTCGCGCGTGACAGGTGCGAGAAACCGGACAGGGAACCGGTCGCGCTGAGCCGCCCAGCCATGACGCTGGCGGCGCTCTTCAACATCGCATCGATCTGAGTGTTGTCCACGAAGTTGAAGAGTTGACCTGTCCGATACCGCTGCCGCTCGGCGGTGCCTGATGCCGTGACTTCGGCCCACGTCCCCCGGAGATCGCCCCAACGCAGCGACGCGCGACCGTCCCATTGCCGAGCGAAGGTGGCCGCATCGCCAGCGAGCCCCGGTACGAGGTCGATCGAGCGCCGGCCAGCCGTCGCCTGCAACCCAATCGCTCCACCCCTGATCCCTGCCTCGCCAGCAACGTCACGGCGGCCGTTACTGCCCCCTGTGAGTGTCAGAGCCCCAGCGAACCCCACATCCTCCGGCGGCCGCCGCGTGACGATGTTGACCACTCCTCCCATCGCCTCCGAACCGTACAGCGTCGACAGCGGCCCTTTTACTATCTCGATACGTTCCACCGCCGCGCTCGGAACGCGCGCCAGGTCGAAGTTCCCGTTGATCCTGCCAGCGACCGGCTGGCCATCCATCAGGACGAGCACTCTGCGGGAGTCCAGGCCACGAATCTGGATCCCAGCACCTGCAGGGACACCGCCATTCAGATCCACACCCGCACGACTCGTTAGCACGTCCACCAGGTTGCTGGATCCGCTCTGCACGATCTCCGCGCGGTCAATCAATTCGGTTTCGACGACCGCGTCGGCCAGACGCTGTTCGCGCCTGGCAGCCGTTACCACGACCGCATTCAGCGGAACGATCGCCACGTCGAGCGACGCGTCGGCCATGGCTGTCCGATTCGCTACTACGTCGACGTCCCGCTCCAGCGGAAGGAATCCAGGCGCGCGTACGCGGATCCGATGGCGCCCTTCGGCAACGCCGTCCATTCGCCAGCGCCCGTCAGCGCCGGCACGGGCACTGCGGACTCCGTCGAGCACGACTTCGGCCGCCACCGGTGCGCCTCCATCCGCAGCCGTTACCCGGCCAGCGACAACGCCACTGTCTTGTGCCAGCGCGAGACTGCCACGCAACAGCCAGACAGCGACCAGTGCCGCGCTCCATCGCGCGCCTGGCATTACTTCAACCTGCGATAGCGTAGCGTGACCTGTCTGCCCGCGCCGTTGGAACCGTAGTATCCGGTCAGCTGCACCTTGTACACCGCGCTTCCCTTCCGCAGCAGATAAACGTCGTACGTCGGCCAGATCTGGTTATCGGTGCCCGTGAGGTTGTAGCGATACCACCGATTCGTCGTGAACACGCCGCCGAACTCATCGGCGCGGTAGGCCTGCGACGGCGCAGTAGCGGCGTATGCGGCGTCGATGGCCGCGAACGGCGTCGCGTTGTCCGGTACCGCCATCACACCGCCAGCTCCGCTCACGCCACCGTTCGTCCTGATGGTGTAGCCTGTGAACGCAAGATCCCAGGCTGTCGCGCTCGACACCGTACCAGCTGTCAGGTCAAAGTACGTGACACCAGCTCCAACACTCACCGTCCTCGTCGTTACCGGGCCGAACTCGCCCCCTGGCGCTCCTTGCAGCGCGTATTCGAAGGTTACGGAACCCGCCGCCGCCGTAGTGGCATTCTCGATCGTCGTCACGCGGAACTTGCCGAGGGTCGTCGCCGTTGTCCCCCGCCGCAGGATCCACGAGATCGATGGCGCAGCAGTCACGGCAGGCGCGGTCCCGGTATACCACCCGGCGATCACCGGGGACAACAGGTCTGCCATGAACTGACCGGATGCCGGAACCTGGCTGGCGGTCACTGCCTCGAAGGCCGCTAGCTGGCTGGCCGGCGTCATGGCCCGCAGTTCGGCAGCCGTGGCGCCGGAGTTCTGGCAGAGACAGTACCCGGAAACGTCTCCTGGGCCGGCCGCTCCTCCGTTCAGCGTAACCGCCGTCGCATAGAGACGAACATCCCACGCTGTGGAAGCCGACGCGTCGGTCACGTTGACTACGGTCGCCGGATCGCCGAAGGCGACGTAGGCGAACGGTTGCGACGCGTCAACTGTTATCGTTTGCGTTCCCGGCAGCGTGCCGGGCGAAGTCGTGCCATCGGAGGTGCAGGCCGTGACGGCGAACGTCGCAGCCAGTGACCATCCGGACCTTGCGAGCATTCTCATTGGAGTTGCCTGGGTGACTCGGACATCGCACGAGTATCGAGGGCACGCCCGGCACGAGGAATTGGGGCTATTACGTAGGTGTTACTACGGAGCCTCCTCGTCCAGCAGACCGGCATCGATGGCAAACCGAGTGAGCGCTGCCGTCGTCCGTAACTGCAGCTTGCGCATCAACGAATCGCGGTGCGATTCGACGGTGCGAACGGAGATCCCGAGCGCGGCGCCGATCTGTTTGTTCATCTGGCCGCGCGCGACGCCCACGAGCACTTCGCGCTCCCGGCCCGTGAGCTGCTTAAGCTGGGCCGACGTCGGGCCGGCGCTCCGATCCGGCGTCCGCGACTCCATCGTCGGACGCTCTGCCAGTGCTTCCGTCAGTCGCATTGCAACCGAAGCACTGAAGAAAGCGTGACCATCGAAGACCGCGCGGATCGCCCCACGCAGTTCGCCAGGAGTCGTGTCCTTGCGCACGTACCCGTTGGCTCCCACACGGAGGCTTTCCAGGACGATCTCCCGATCGTCGTGCACGCTGAGGATGAGTATCCGGTTTGTTTCGTGTCGTGCTCGCAGGCGGCGCGCCACGTCCAGTCCTGACTCGGCGCCGAGGTTGATGTCCAACAGCACAACGTCGGGTTGCATCTCTTCGGCCAGTTGCAGGGCCGTTGCGCCATCTCCGGCCTCTCCCACCACGACGAAGTCGTCGTCCGTGGACAGGACGTGCCGCAGCCCCTCGCGAACGATTGCGTGGTCGTCGACCACCAGCACCCGTATCTGTCCCGTCACTGCGCAGCGGCGCCTCGGGTAACGGGAACCCAGACCCGCACCTCGGTCCCGCAGTCGCGTCCCGGCATGACGCTCAGTCGTCCACCTAACGACAATACCCGCTCGCGCATTCCCGCCAGGCCTCCTTCTCCTCGCGTCTCGACCGTCCCCCATCGGGCGGACAATCCCACCCCGTCGTCCCGCACGAGGAGCTGAACGCCACGGTCATCGGTCTCGACGTACACGCTGACGTGGGCGGCGTGTGCATGGCGCGCGACGTTGCTCAGGGATTCCTGCATGGCCCTGTAAATCGCGAGTTCGGCCTCGTCGGCCAGCTCCGGCAGCTCCTGCGGTGCCACGAACGAGATGTCGAGACGCAGGCGCTCCGCAGTATCCGTAGCCAGCGAACGCAGCGCCGGCGCCAATCCGAGTTCGTCGAGCACCGTCGGCCGCAACGTCTCCGTTACGTTGCGAATGCTGCGCATGCCGGCATCGACCAGGTCGAGCGCGCGCGACAGGCCGCTCGCGGCTTCCCCGATCCCCTGTTCCTGCAGAAGTCCGAGCTGCAGCTTCACGGCCGCAAACACCTGCGCCGTCTCGTCGTGCAACTCGCGGGACAGGCGCCGCCGTTCCTCTTCGTACCGTCGAGTCATGCGCACGGCAAGCCGTGCCAGTTCCTCACTGCGCTGGCGAAGCCCTTCCGTCAGCTCGGCGCCTTCCAGTGCCAGGCCGAACTGGCCGCCTAACGCCAACAGGAACGAATCGTCCAGCGCGGCGAACGGATCGCGGGCGTCGCCGACGATCAGCAGCGCTGCCGCCGGCCGCGCGGCCGTCGCCACCGGAATCATCGCCGCGAAGGCGAACCGTCGCGCCGAAGCTCCGCCAGCGCCCCACGGATTCCAGTCGCGCACGACCGCCGGTCGCCCCGCCCGGATTACGCCTCCGAGGCGTCCAGTCTCCATCGGCACCATTCGCAGCAGCTCCCAGCCGGCGCACGTGCCTGCACCGCGCTGGCAGCACGCCTCTCCCGACTCGATCGTCAGGAAGGCTGCGCCCGCAACGGCCGGCAGCCTGCACGTCTCGTCGAGCAGTTCGCCGAGTACGTCGGCTTCGGCCGCACCGCGTGTCCCGGCCGCCAGGGAGGTGAGCGTCCCCAATCCCTCACGCAAGTCGTCCATCACCAGGAGCGTCATGGCAGCCGCGACCAAGAGCAGGAAACAGATGTCGAGGTAATACCCCCATGGATTCCACGCGCCGCGCGCTCTGAGAAACGGATAGTCGAGATGGTGGATCGACCAGAGCAGCATCGCGGAAGCGAACAGCGCCGCCCCGGGCGTCCGCAGGCGCCGCCAATGTACGTAGAAAACCCCTCCGGTCCACGCCGTTACCAGGGACAGGAACAACACTGCTGGCAGCGCGGCACCAAGGAAGTTGTCCAGAACGTAGATCGCTACGTAGGACCAACCGAGCGGAAACAACAGAGCCAACGCATAGCTGCGCCGGAACGGGAGTTGTCTCGAAACCACAAGCGACGTCCACAGCAGCGCGAGAGCCGTCCAGCCAGTAAGCACCTGGTGCCAGTACAGCCAGACCGGACTCTGGAGAATCAGAAAGGCGGAGATCGCGCCAATGCGTGCGACGTACAGCGACCACGCTACCGCGAACCAGCGGAAGTACGCTTTTCGATACCGCCGGAACAGAAACGCACTGTACGCGACGAGTCCGAGCGTGACGACCGCCTGCAAGATGGCAGCCTCCAGCTCGACGCGAACATCCGTCGGCAGTACGGCGTTGATTTGCACGTCCGAAACCTAGAGGCGCGGAGCGCGGTGCAGGAGCACTGCACCGGAGCGAAAACGCTGACGGCCGGTCGCTCGCAGGAGCGGCCGGCCGTCAGCTACAGTGCAGAAGTGCCTCTATCGGATCGACAGCGCGTTCATCACCAGCATGCCTAGGGCGAAGATTCCCACGGCCGCTGCAATGGCAGTCAGCGGTGACATCTGCAATGTCTTCCCGATCGCGGGAGACACGCGCGTTGACGTGTCCATCGGCGGGAGCGCCGCCATGATTCGAGAGGAGAGGTGCGGCGGCGTCACCAACTGTCGACGTCGATCAGTTTCCTCACCGATGCGGCGCCAGAACTCAACCGATCGCGCGGCGTCGCCCTGCAATCCCGTGGGTTCGGGAAGTTCCCCATCGAGCCAACGATTGACGACATCAGACGTGGCGACCGGCGCCAGTGGCACCTCTCGATCCGACAGAGGGCCTGAATCGGCACGATTCGGGCGCTCGCGAGAAGGCTCAGCGTGGCCGTCGCGCTCGAAGTTATTGTCGAGCATCAGGCGTATTTCTCCTCTAGAAGAGCCTGGAGCGCTTCACGCGCGCGATGAACGCGCATCTTCAGTGCTCCGACGGTAGTTGCTAACAAGTCTGCCATTTCCTCGTACGATCGGCCTTCCACATGTTTCATCACGAAGGCCTCTCGAAGCGACGGCGGCAATTTGGCCAGCGCGCTGTCGAGATCGTCACGAAGCTCGGTGCGATCGAGTTCCTCGTCCGGATTTGCATAGCCGGTAGGCTGGTCGTCCTCGTCGTAGCTGACGTGCGTGCGACGAATGTTCTTCAACCAGTCCTTGCAGCCGTTCGCTACAATGCGGAAGACCCAGGCATCGAAGCGTCCCCTTACCTCGCCGAGGTGGTGATACGCCTTGATGAAAGACATCTGGAGAATGTCCTCCGCAACGTCCGGACTGCCCGTCATGCCGAGCGCATGCCGGTACAGCGGATCGCTGTACCGCTGGATGAGCGTCGAGAACGCATCGCGATGTCCTTCGAGGACTCGCGCGATGATTTCTTGATCGGCCTCCAGTTGGTCCATCGAAGAGGCAGGCACCGTCGTCTTCACGGTGGCATGGTAACCGCTTTTGCGGCCTCTCGATAGTCCTGTCGTGGCGAGTGTCGCCGTGAGGTTCTGGCTCACGTGAACAGGACGATTCGCCACTTTGCGAGTAACGAATTCGTTCAACAGTTACGCATCGTCGAGGTGCTCGAACGCGGACCAGCCGAAGCGGGCCACGAGGGCACCGTGCTCGTTCAATTTGGGAGGCTGCAAACGGACACTGCCGGGGACGGCGGGCTGCACGCCGGTACGAGGCGATGCCACCACGTCGTGCAGCGCTTCGCGCACCGATCGCACAGCGCCACAGGGAACGCCAGCATTTTCCAGCGCCGCCAGCCAGAAGCCGGCCTCCCGGCTCTGGACGCGAGCGGCGATCGCACCAACGATGGTCTCGCGGTGAGCGAGTCGGCCAGCATTCGTCGAGAATCGCGAATCCGCGACCAGTTCCGCCAGGCGCAACGCGGTACAACAGGCACGCCACTGAGCGTCATTCCCAACCGCGATCACGATCGGTCGGTCGGCGGCACTAAACAGCTGATAGGGAACGAGGTTGGGGTGCCCATTCCCCCAGCGTCGAGCATCTTCACCGGAGACGAGGGCATTCTGCGCAACGTTGACCAAGGACGCCGTCGCTGAGTGCGCAAGGGAGATGACCAGTCGGCGCTGCGCGGGAGGGAGAGGCGAACGCGAAGCGAGCGCTCCCAGAATGGCAATCGTGAGATCCTTTCCGGCAATGACGTCGGCGAGCGCGACACCGACTTTCATGGGGTCTCCGGATACCTCACCGGTGATCGCCATCCAACCGCTTTCCGCCTGGATTACGAAGTCGTAGCCGGGGCGCTCACTGCTGGCGCCGAATCCAGTGAGAGTGCACCAGATGAGCCTGGGGTACCGCTCGACGATGCGCGCCGGGTCGACACCCCTGCGTTCAAGCGTTCCGCGTCGGAAATTATCGACGACCACATCGGCACCATGGATCAGCTCGTTCAGTCGATCGAGATCCGTAGTCAGGTCGAGGTCGAGCGCGATTCCGATCTTGTTTCGATTGACACTGAGGTAGTAGGCGCTTGTCCCGTCGTCGGAGAATGGCGGTCCCCAAGCCCTGGTTTCGTCGCCATCGCCGGGCCGTTCGACCTTGATGATGCTGGCACCCATGTCACCGAGCGTCATCGTACAAAGCGGTCCGGCGAGAACGCGCGTGAGATCGAGAACTCGCACTCCGGATAGCATTAGTGGCACTGTAGTGGCCGCATATTCACTCTTTAATGGCGCTATGTCGCCGGTGTGCGTTTGGGTCGCGGAATGGAGAAACTCTGGTTGAATGACTTGCGTATGACCCGAAAAATCATATACTTACCGCCGCCAGAAGACCCCGTTGGCGCGTCCGTAGGAATCCCGTCACGTAGACGCGCTATCCCTACCAACGACTGGTCGGCAAACGATCCCAGCGGTAGTGGCCCTACCAGCACCCAAGACCCGACATGGCCCTCGAAATCGAAGAGAAGGGCGAAGACGAGAACCAGCCAGCTGCCCCTCCACCCCCTCGGCGTGGTCCGGGGCATCGCGGCCAGGATATGCGCGACACGCTCGCCGAAATGGCGGC
Organism: Gemmatimonadaceae bacterium; assembly: GCA_019186945.1. GTDB lineage: Bacteria > Gemmatimonadota > Gemmatimonadetes > Gemmatimonadales > Gemmatimonadaceae > JABAQJ01. The sequence goes on along the minus strand of JABAQJ010000006.1, from coordinate 128,311 downwards.
GAAGGCGCATGAAATCAGTCTCGAAGCCGGCTCGAAAATGGCCTCGGCCATGAAAGATGTCATCGGCGCCGCCGCCGGCTACTCCGCATTCGCAATAGAAAGCGCGAGAGACCTGGTGCAGTATATGGTGCGCCGCGGCCAGATGACGCAGGACGAAGCCGACAAGCTTATACGCGAGGCCGAAGCGGCGCACGCCAAGAATCCCAAGACCCTGATCCCGAAACCCGAAATCAAGTCGGACACCAGAAAGGTGACCGTCCCTCCTCCGGCGCCAACGGTCGCTCTCAAGCCGCCGACCAAGCCGCCAGCCCCCGCAGCGAAGGGCCCGACAGCCGGAAAAGCAACGGTACCTGCCAAGGCGACGACTTCTACGAAATCGTCATCGCCGAAGGCTGTGACCAAACCCGTGCCGAAGAAAGCAGCGAGCGCGAGCAAGCCGGCTGCGAAGAAGGCCGTTCCGACTCCGAAGCCACCGCCGAAAAAGAAATGAACGGGACGGGAGATCTCGCCCGGGCGGCGTGACACTCGATGTCACGCCGCCCATTTTCTTTGCTGCATGACGGATCCTTCAACACCGTACAGCTTGGTCGCCCGTGCGCCGACACGCCTCGACTTCGGGGGGGGCTGGACGGATGTCCCGCCATACTCCACTCGCGAAGGCGGCTGCGTCTGCAACGTCGCAATCACCCTCTGCGCACATGTGCGGCTGACTAGAATCGACTTCGACCAGGCAACCAGAATCGAAGGCCCGGCCACCGATCAAGCCCTTGTAGACGCCGCGCTCCAACGGATGGGTGTCTCGGGCGTGCGGCTGGAACTCTCGAGTGACTTCCCGGTTTCCGCGGGTCTGGGTGGTTCGAGCGCGGCCGGCGTGGCCATTCTTGGCGCTCTCGATCGATGGAACGCCGGCGACTCGGCACTCAACCGCACCGCACTCGCCGAGATGAGCCGGAACCTCGAAGTTCGTGACTTGGGGATCGCTGGCGGGCGACAGGATCATTACGCAGCCGCATACGGTGGCGCGTTAGGTCTCTGGTTCGCGGAGAACACGACCGTGCGTCCCATTCCGCTCCCGCCAGACCTGGCGCAAACGCTCGCGAGGCGATGCGTGGTCGCGTATACCGGAGAGTCGCGAATTTCGGCGGACACGATCCTCGGAGTAATGAACGCGTACGAATCGGGGAGCAAAGCCGTTACACAGGCCCTGGCTCATATGAAGGGACTGGCAGAGCTGATGATCCTTGCCCTGCAGCACGGTGACATCGACACTCTGGGGCGACTGGTTGCGAACCATTGGCAATGGCAACGATCGCTGCATCCTGCGATTCCGACTCCGCTGATCGACGACTTGCTCGCACGGGCGACGTATGCCGGCTCACTTGGCGGGAAAGCGCTGGGTGCGTCTGGCGGGGGCTGCGTGCTTGCCATCGCCCCGCAGGGTGGCGAGCAGCGTCTTCGCGCGGCAATGAGCGCACAGGCACAACTTCTCGATTTCATGATCGACACGAACGGCTTCTCCTGGGAGGCGATCCCCGCATGAGTGGTCTCGATTCAGTCGCCACGGGCGACGCCATCGCGCTCACGCGCGCTCTCGTTCGAATCGATTCGCGTAATCCCTCCCTGGTTACAGGCGCCCCCGGCGAAACCGAGATAGCGCACGCCCTCGCCGCCGTTCTGACCCGGTGGGGCCTGAGAGTCGAGCTGCATCGGGTTGCCCCGGAGAGATTCAACGTCGTCGCGCGTGCAGGACGCGCGATTGCAGGCGCGCCAACCCTGATGTTCAACGGGCACCTGGACGTCGTGGACGTGGAAGCGATGCACGCACCGTTCGACGCCGAGGAGCGAGACGGTTGCATCTTCGGTCGCGGTTCGAGCGACATGAAGAGCGGCGTCGCAGCCATGTGTGCTGCCGCAGCACGCGCCGCGCGGCTGGGAATAGACGGGGAGGTCATCGTCGCTGCCGTGGTCGATGAGGAGTACGAGAGCAAGGGAACCCGGGCACTCCTTGCCAGCGGCGTGCGCGCGGATGCAGCCATCGTCACCGAACCGACGGGTCTCGCGATCGATCCCGCGCACAAGGGTTTCACCTGGATCGAGGTCACTGTGCACGGACGTGCCGCGCACGGGAGCCGCTACGAAATCGGCGTCGACGCCATCCGTCATTGCGGGCTGCTGCTGGCGGAACTGGATGCTGCCGAGGCTGGCGGAATGGCCGCACGCACGCACCCGCTCCTGGGTCGCGCCTCCCTGCATGCCTCGACGATCATCGGCGGCGTCGGCTGGTCCACCTATCCGGAGTCCTGCGTCTTAACGATCGAGAGGCGAACGCTTCCAGGCGAGTCGCCGGACGATGCGTTGGGCGAAGTCCGCGATGCGTGCGCACGACTGGGCCGGCGCACTGGAGGGTTTTCCGCGACCGTTCGGCACGTCTTCTCCCAGGAGCCAAGCGACGTTCCGATCGACGCACCGATCGTTCGCTCGTTAGGCCACGCGATGCTGCAGGAGAACGAGTCGATTCGATACGACGGCATGTCCGCCTGGACGGACGCGGCCCTGCTGAACGCCGCCGGTATCCCCACGATCTGCTTTGGACCGGGGGACATCGCGCTTGCGCACTCCGCCGACGAGTGGGTGAAAATCGATGAAATCGAGAGGGCGACCCGGGTGCTGACGCGACTGGCAACTACCTGGTGCGCCACGGGAGCGACATGGCCACTCTGACACCGGACGACTACGACGCTCTCGAACACGCAATCCGCGTCGGCCGCCGCATCGCCGTCCTGAAACATGGGATGGAACTCGTCGTGGTCCCGATCCGCGTGTTCGCCCGCTCCGGAGGCGAAGCCATCGAGGCGCGACATCCATCTACAGGAGAGTCCGTCATACTTGGACTTGCGGAGATCGAGGGATTCGAGATCGTCCAATGGTAGCCTCTCTGCCTCTGGTCGCCGTCTATGCGGATGAATCCTGCCTCGGGAACGGTCGCGAAGGAGAGAATCCCGGCGGCGCAGGTGTACTCGTCGAGTATGCCCGACCCGACGGGCCGCTCGTGCGCCGTGACCTCTGGGTAGCAGAACGCGCGACCACGAACAACCGCATGGCGCTGCGCTCCGTCATCGAGGCATGCCGGGCACTATCGCGCAAAGGATCGACCTTTCGTATCGTGTTCACGACCGACTCCCGCTATATCGTCGACGGAATGACGAAATGGGTTCACGATTGGGCGCGTCGCGGCTGGCGGCGCAAGTCCGGCGCTATCGAGAACCTCGATCTCTGGAGGGAGGCCGTGAGCGCGGCAGCTTCGCACGAGATTGCCTGGCGCTGGGTTCGCGGACACAATGGGCACGCCCAAAACGAATATGCGAACGACCTCGCCGTTCGAGCCGCCGAGACTCTCTGCGACTCGCCCGGGCTCGTCGACAGCCAGTTCGACGAGTGGCTGGCGAAGCGGGATCCTCCGCTGAAACCGGATGACTTCCCGGCAACCAGTGAGTTCCGGCCGTCTCCAGGGTTACCGCCTGCAGGCGAACGACGTCACTGACTACACGGACAGACTGGCAGCTCACGGCATGCAACAGAACCCCATGGACGAACTCGACCGCATCTTTCGCCGCCTTGTGCAGAACGTACGAGCAGCCTACCCAGAGCTGTTGTCTCGTTCGTTCGAAGTGTCGCAGATCTACCAGCAGATCGTCCCGTACCGTCACAATCGCCGCGAACTCGCGCTGGACACAAACGAGGACTACGAGTTGGCGCTGACGAAGCTCCTGTCCGGGGCGCGTGGGTATCTTACCGGCGACGACGAGATGCAGCGGACGCTGCGTTCGGAGCTCGAGTCGCGAAACCCCGACCTTTCGGCTTACCGCGCATTCGCGACATCGACTGTGTCGCTCGTTCCCGAGGCGCTCCGCCTGCTCGACGCCCAACCGGCTCTGCCAGCCATGCCGGAATATGCCCGTGCAATGCCCACCTCGAACGAACGAACGGATCAGGCGGAAGTAGCCGCTCGTGCTACCGAACTCCTTTTCACCAGCAGTGCGTCATCGCCTGCTGCGCCCGAGGAACACCTGTCCCCCGTGGCGCCACAGCCCCTTCCTCCCACCCCGCTGAGCGCCCAGCCGCAGTATGCCGGCGCCGCAAAGACGCTCGGCAGCCACAATACGATGGAAGTCAACCCGATGTGCCGGTTTTGTGGCGGGCAGCTGCCGGAGGGGAAGGAAGTCCGTTTCTGTCCGCATTGCGGGCACGACCTGACCGTCAAGCATTGCCCCGCCTGTAATACCGAGCTCGAAATCGGCTGGCGCTACTGCATAACGTGCGGAAGAGACAACGCGTAGCGAGGCGAACCGTAGTCCCGCAGCGCGGGTACGGGAGGTTCCTTGCAGACAGGTTCCGGTGTCCTTGTCGATAGTCGGCATTCCCGAGGTTCCGTTGTCGAAACGCTGGGGGCGCTCCATGCTAGTCGCGCTGGCTCTCGGTTGTGCGCCGCAAGGACCAGTACTGGTCGAGGCCACTCCCGCACCGAATACGGGGCCGCCACCCGGCACGATCGCCGGGACGCCGGCTGCGCCTGGCAAGGACATGGGGACGCGCACTTCCGCTCGCGACATGACCTGGCGTGTCTATGCTCGCGAGCACGTCGATCTCTGGTTGCATGGCTTCGCGATGCTGCAGGCCGATTCCACCCTCGTCCCATATTTTCGGCCGGGATACCGGACACACATCGAGGCTGTGCGACGCGAGCGACGCGTGACCACTACGCTCGACGCCTCACGCGAGCGGCTGTCATCCTACATCGACGCGAATCCGCGCCTGATCTCCGCGCAATTTCTTCCGCTCTATTTCCAGACATGGGAGGAGATGAGGGAGGGGTTCGATCTGTTCCTCAGCGCCGACGGCAACCCGCGGCGCGCACGGGACCAGGCCTCGGCACAAGTCGTGGCGACGTTCGCAGCCAGCTTCCCGCAGCGAAGGGATCGCGAATGGGCGCGGTCGTTCGTCCATGCGCTCGACGACGAGCGAACCCGCTTCTATGGCGAATACTGGCTGGCGGAGACGAGGGCGCGCGAGGGAGCGCGAACGACGTTTGAGCTCGCGTGGCGTACGAGGTTCCGCGGTCGCCTGGAGCGATTCCTCACCAACGTCCAGGAGGACGACGGAGAGGTGCTGCTCTCGCTTACGTTAGGCGGCGAGGGGCGGACGGTCAGCGTGAACCGGCGCGAGAACTACGTGGCGGTCCCGTTCCCGGACGATGACGCCGCCGCGAACGAGCCGGTCTTCGTGTTCCTTCACGAGATCGCGGGTGCGCCCTCGGCGGTCGCGGTGCGCGATCAAACCACACCGGCGGAACAGCGGGACGGGACGGCGGACCGGTATGCGAGCCTGGCGGCGGTCCGGGGTGGAGCGATCATCCTTGCGCACGTTGCGCCGGACCTGGTGCCGGAATACCAGCGTTACTACCTCCGAATCGCCAGGGCCCGTGTTCCCGATGGCGACCCCACATCTGCGTTCGAGCGCAGCTTTTCCCTTCCCGACGCCGTGCGTGACGCCGTGGCCCGCCAGATCGATATCATTCTGGGCGGTATCTGACCCTTGTCCGAAATGGCCGACGACTCCTCTCGATCCAACGTTCCGGCTTCGAGCCCCGCACAGCCGCTGGATCGTGCTGCGCTCGAGCGTGTGCTGGCGCGCGCCGCCGAGCTGCAGGCCGGGACAACCGAACCATCGGAAGGCATGTCGCCCGCCGAGCTTGAGGCGTTAGGCAGGGAAGTTGGGATCTCTGCCGAATACATGCGCCGCGCGGTGGCCGAGGAACGGACGCGCGTAGCAGTACCCGAGGAACACGGAACGATCGGATCGTGGTTCGGCGCGTCGATCGCGACTGCGTCGCGAATCGTCCCGGGCGCGCCAAGCCACGTGCTCGAACTCCTTGACGATTGGATGCAACAGGAAGAAGGGCTGCGGCCGCGGCGCCGTTTCACCGATCGTCTCACGTGGGAAGCGCGCCGCGACTTCCTGTCAGGCCTGCAGTCGAGTTTCAACATCGGCGGTCGCGCATATGCGCTGACTTCCGCCGCGGAGGTGGGCGCAACGGCGATCGCCGTCGATGACGGTCGCACGATCGTGCGTCTGGATGCGGACTATTCGCAGAGTCGCCGGCGGAGCGTCGGGGGGAGCGCAACCGCTGGCGCCGCCGTGATCCTGGGGGCGGGCGGTCTAGTCGCGTTGACGCTGAGCGTGCCCGGGGCCTCCGTTCCGGTCGGCGCGGCCGTCGGCAGTGTCTGGGCCGCGATCGGGACAGCCGTGGCTGCGGGGCTCGCATCCGCGCAGCGGAAGAAGGTCTCCCGAGCCCAGCTTGCCCTCGAACAGATCCTCGACCGGATGGAGCACGGAGAGCTACGACGGAAGAGCGCATCCCTCCTCGATATACTCGTACCTCCGCGGAAGTAGGCAGTACGGAACGCTGACGTTTCCGACGCTGCGGGCAGCACGTAACCCGAAAAGGGGTCTGACCCTTGTCCGTCTGCAGCGCCCGACATCAACGTTGGCCATGAGCGAACTCCGACGCATTGCGGTACTCGGCGGTGGACTGATGGGGAGCGGCATCGTCCACGTCTCGATCGTGGGCGGATACTCCACCGTGTGCCGCGAAGTCGGGAACGCGCAATGCGAGCGCGCCCACACAGCGGTGAAGCGATCGCTGTCCAAGGCAATGGAAAAGGGAGAGCTCACGGCAGAAGCGAGAGACGCGGCGCTGAACAGGGTGAGTTTTGTGACGGATCTCGGGTCAGCGGCATCCGCGGACCTGATCGTGGAAGCGATTGTCGAGGATCTCGCGGAGAAGAAGGCGCTCTGGTCAGCCGTCGACATGCTGGCGCCGCCTGCGACCGTCTTTGCCTCCAACACATCGAGCCTGTCGATCGCCGCCCAGGCGGCTGCGACGCGACGAGGAGATCGCTTCATTGGTCTGCATTTCTTCAGTCCTGTGCCAGTGATGCAGCTGGTGGAAATAGTTCGCACGGTAACTACCAGCGACAGCACGCACGCCCTCGCGCACGAGTTCGTCCGGCGGATCGGGAAGATCGCGATTGACACACGAGACAGTTCCGGTTTCGTGGTGAACCGCCTGCTCGTCCCTTACCTGCTGGACGCCATTCGCGCGTTCGAGCAGGGAGTCGGCAGTGTGCGAGACATCGATCTCGGCATGACCCTTGGGGCCGGCGTGCCGATGGGCCCGCTGGCGCTGTGCGATTTCGTTGGGCTCGACACTCTGCATCGTGTGGCGGAGTCGATGTACAGCGAGTATCGTGATTCCCGGTTCGCGCCACCGCCCTTGCTGCGGCGGATGATCGTGTCTGGCTATCTCGGTCGGAAGAGCGGCAATGGTTTTTACCGCTACGGCGGCAACGAACCGGAGCCGAACGCGCTTATGGGGTGAACCGTCGTATCCGTGTATTCGCGCTTGCCCTGATCGCTGCCGGGACCGCGGTTGGAGGCGCCGGAGCGCAGGAGGCCCCCGCCGACTTGCGTTCGTCGCATGTCATTCGCGGGTTCGTATACGACAGCGTTGCCCGCCAGCCTCTGGGTGGCGCCATCGTTCAGCTCATGCTGCTCGGAGTCGACCCGGAACGAACCGTGCGGCTGAGCGGCGTAGCGGACGTGGACGGTCGTTATGAGATCGCGGGCGTCCCCGATGGCGCGATGATGGTCGGGTTCTTTCATCCCAAGCTCGATTCGTTAGGCATGGAGGCGCCTGTCCGTCGCGTTCGGATCCCCGGGGACGGTGCGAACGGGCTCGACCTCTCCGTGCCGTCGCCGCGATCGATCGTCGAGGCAGCGTGCGGTCGGTCCGCGCTCGAGGATTCGTCCGGGTTTGTCGCCGGTTACGTACTGCGTCCCGAAGACGGCAGCACGCGCGAGCACGCCGAGATCCTCGCCCGGTGGAGCGAGATCATCATCGACGAGAGCGGCGCGCGGGCGGCGACCCGCCAGGCAACGACGGTAACCGGTCCGGGCGGTTGGTTCGGCCTGTGCGGCATTCCGCATCGCTCACTCGCGCTGCTGCGCGTGAGTGCTGGCGCGGACACCGGATCGTTCGTCGAGATCGAGCTTCCCGATCACGGCATCCTGCTTCGCGGAATGTACCTGAGCAGCCAATCCGTCGCTCGCGCGACCGATGCTGACGTTGGCTCGGAGAATCCGGTCGTCCTCGGGGATTCCGACGGGCGACGCATCGTGCGCGCTGGGGCGACGGGGCTCCTGCCCACGCGCGAAGGACGAGTGCGGCTGACGGGAACGATCCGCGGCCGGTACGGCGATCCGATCGCTGGTGCACGCGTGAGCATATGGGGAACCCGGTACAGCGCGATCACGAATGCGGACGGCGAGTATGCGATCGGGGACGTCGCTCCGGGATCGCACACGCTGGAAGTCCGTGCCATCGGTTTCGTGCCGTCGCGTACCGCCATTGACCTGTTCGCGCAGCGGCCGATGCATGCGGACGTGAGCATGTCGGACTTCCCGACCGAGATCGACACGGTGCGTGTGCTCGCGACGCGTCCACGGATGGCCACGTCACCCGGATCGTTCGAGTATCGACGGCGGCAGGGCTACGGCGCGTTCCTCGATGCCGAGCAGATCGAGCGACGGTCGCCTCAGCAGTTCTCGGATCTCCTGCGTGGGACGCGTGGCGTCCTCATTTCGTCGAGCGGCATGTCCGGTGCGTACGTGCGCATGGAGGGTAACGGTCCGGACGCAGCATGCGAGCCTCTGATCGTTCTCGACGGCCAGCGTGTGCCACTCAACGGAATGAACATCAACGACCTGATCCCGACGCATATCGTGCGCGCGGTCGAGATCTATCCCCGCCGCATGGAAGCACCTCCCGAGTTTCAGACTGTCGACTGCGGCACGATCGTCGTCTGGACCGGTGCGCGCGGCTGGCTGGCGAAACGTACCGCGGCACGGCTCCGCAAGCCCTGACTGATTCGTAGCCGTGCCGCGTGTTCGACGCTATTCTGTCGCAAGAGACAGGGGAGGCCCATGGGGGTACGGCTGAAGACGTTGCGACAGTGTGTCAGGTTCATGGCGGTCGTCACGTCAGGTGCGTTCCTGGCTTGCAGACCCGCGCCGTCGGCTGAAAAAGCGGAGCCACCACCAACGGCGGCCCGGACGACGGCCATTGGCTCCGCCACCGAAGCGTCGAAGGTCGAGCACGTGGACGCGGGCTTCCGGTCACGGCAGCTCATGGAAGAGCATTTCGCGAAGCACGGAGCCGAGTTCGGCGAAATTGCAGCCGACGAGTACCTGCGGCGCGCGCAGGAACTGCGGGACGCGCCCCTGGGTGGTGCGATCCTCGAAGTCCGTCGTGCCGACGGTACGGCGTCGCGTTTCGACCGGGAATCCGGTGCATTCGTGGCGTTCGACGCGGATGGCACGATTCGCACCTTCTTTCGTCCGAACGACGGAGAGGCCTACTTTCAGCGTCAGGCACGGAGGAGAGGCATGGCCGATGACCGAGATGGATGAAGTTGAGGCGCGTGTCCGGCAGTACCTGATCGCGCGCGGATGCGCCGACTTTGTCGTGGAGGGCGGTTTGGCGGGTCTTGTCGACCGGTGGGAAACCACAACGGACTCGATAGAGCGCGGTTACCACGGTTTGCTGGACGAGTATCTGAACGACATGGACCTGCGCGATATCCTGGAAGACGCGTTGGACGTGGCGGCAATGCCAGACGATGCACCCCTCCGCCGACGCGTCTCGCTCGCGGACGCCCGCGTGCGTCGCGCCACGGTCGCCTGCGGGCCGATCTGGGGACGCGAGGTCGCCGAATCGGAGACCATGGATCCGGCACTCCAGTGGTGGTATTTCGTGCGTCCGGCTTCGCCGCCGGACGATTTGCGTCAGGAACTGGAAGGCGAGGGACTCCTTGGAGGCGAATAGGTGAAGGTCGCCGTGATCGGCGGTGGCCCAGCGGGACTGTACGCGGCGCTGCTCATCCGTAAGTACAATCCCACGTGGCAGGTCGCGGTCGTGGAACGAAACGCGCCGGACGACACGTTCGGCTGGGGAGTCGTTTTCTCCGACCAGACGCTGGAGAACTTCCTGCAGGCGGACGCGGACAGCTATCAAGCCATCCTCGATCACTTCGCGCATTGGGATGATATCGACGTCCACGTGCACGGACGGACGATCACATCGAGCGGGCACGGATTCAGCGGCCTCGGTCGCATCACGCTGTTGCGCATCCTGCAACAACGTGCGGCCGCGTTAGGCGTCGAACTCCGGTTTTCCACCAACGTCCGCGACGAGACGGGGCTCGCCACCCTGGGTCTCGGCGATGCGGACCTGATCATTGCCGCCGATGGCGTCAACAGCGCGGTCCGCGAGCGCCACGCATCGGAGTTCCGCCCAACGCTCGACAATCGACCCAACCGGTACGTGTGGTTCGGAACGACGCGGCGTTTCGACGCATTCACGTTTGCCTTCGTGCAGACGGAAACCGGCAACTACTGGGCCCACGCGTATCGGTTCGACGAGGGTCTGTCGACCTTCATTGTGGAGTGCGACGAAGCCTCGTGGCGTGCTGCTGGGTTCGACCGCGCGGATGCACGCGAAACCAGCACTGCGTGCGAGCGGCTGTTCGCGCCATGGCTGGACGGACACGTGCTCCTGTACAACGCCACACCGCACCGACAGGCGGCGCCATGGGTAACGTTCCTGCGGGTCGGCTGCGAGTCCTGGTTCACTGGCAACATCGTCTTGTTGGGCGATGCGGCGCATACAGCCCATTTCTCGATCGGCAGCGGGACCAAGCTGGCGATGGAGGACGCGATCGCGTTGGCCGAGGCACTGTCCGCCACCGCCGGAACAATGGAGGATCCCGTCACACGACCGGCCGCGCTGGCCGCGGCACTGACGCGTTATCAGGACGCGCGGATGACGGAGGTGCTCCGGATCCAGAGCGCAGCGCGTAACTCCATGGAGTGGTTCGAGCACGTCGGCCGATACTGGCACCTGGACGCTGAGCAGTTCGCCTACTCGCTCCTGACGCGGAGCCAGCGGGTGAGTCATGAGAACCTGCGACTCCGGGATCGAGAATACCTGTCCGGCGTGGAGCGCTGGTTCGCGAGCCGGACGGCGGCGGCGAACACGCCGCATTCCGCGCCACCGCCACCCATGTTCACGCCATTCGTCCTCCGCGGAATGACGCTGGAGAACCGGATCGTGGTGTCGCCAATGGACTTGTACTGCGCGGAGAATGGCACGCCGGGCGATTTCCACCTGGTCCATTACGGTGCCCGCGCGTTAGGTGGTGCGGGCCTGATCGTCACCGAGATGACGTGTGTGTCTCCGACGGGACGCATCACGCCCGGCTGTGCGGGCATGTACGTCGCCGCTCACACGGCAGCGTGGAAGCGAATCACGCGCTTCGTGCACGAGTGGAGCCGTGCGCGGATCGCGTTGCAACTAGGGCATTCGGGGCGGAAAGGTTCGGTGAAGATCGGGCTGGAGCATGGCGACGAACCACTGAGCGACGCCGAGGCGTGGAATACGCTGGCGCCCTCTGCGATCCCGTATCTTCCAGCCATGCGCACGCCAGGCGCCATGACCCGCTCGGACATGGATCGCGTACGCGACGAGTTCGTCCGGGCGGCGACGATGGCGAACACCGCCGACTTCGACATGCTCGAACTGCACTGCGCGCACGGCTACCTCCTTTCGTCGTTTCTGACGCCGCTCGCGAACCAGCGGACCGACGAGTACGGCGGCACTACCGCAAACCGTCTGCGTTATCCCCTGGAGGTCTTTCGGGCCGTGCGAGACGTCTGGCCCGTCGCGCGACCGATCTCGGTCCGGATCTCCGCTACGGACTGGGTGGACGGCGGTGTTGACGCTGCTGAGTCCGTCACTATCGCGCGTGCCTTCGCCGAGGCCGGTGCCGACATCATCCACGTGTCGACCGGACAGACGTCGCCGGATGCGCGGCCCGTGTACGGCCGCATGTGGCAGACTCCGTTCAGCGACCGCATCCGGAACGAAGTGGGCATCCCCACCATCGCCGTTGGGAGCATTACGGATCCGGATCAAGTGAACTCGATCCTGGCTGCCGGCCGAGCCGACCTGTGTGCTCTCGCCCGACCTCACCTCGCAGACCCCAACTGGACATTGCACGCCGCCGCCAGGCAGGGCTGGCGAGGGCAGGCGTGGCCGTGGCCTTACACGTCCGGCAGCGAGCAGTTGCAACGCCTGCTGGAACGCGCCGCCCAGGCGCGGTAGTTGCCTGACGACGTCGGCGCGTGCAAGCTTGGTGACGAACCTTCGGACCGACTGACCGATCCCGTGACACCTCCCATCGTCCCCGAATCCGCCATGGCGCCGCGCGAGGATCTGGCGGGATTTGTACCGTCGCATTTCTTGTTGGAGGTGACGGGAATGGTGGCGACGGTTACACTCAATCGTCCGGAGCGAAAGAACCCGCTGACGTTCGCATCGTACGCGGAGCTTACAGAGTTTTTCCGCCGCCTCGCTTCTGCGCGAGACGTGCGCGCCGTGGTGATCGTCGGCGCCGCCGGGAATTTTTGCAGCGGCGGCGACGTTCACGAGATCATCGGTCCGCTCGTGCAGGCACGAGACGAAAGGCGAATGGACGAGCTGTTGGCCTTCACGCGGATGACCGGCGGCCTTGTCGCTGCCATGCGCTCCTGTCCGCAACCGATCGTGGCGGCCGTCGATGGCACCTGCGCCGGCGCTGGAGCGATTCTCGCCATGGCCAGCGACGTTCGGTTCGGCACGCCGGCAGCACGAACGGCGTTCCTGTTCGTGCGTGTGGGGCTGTCCGGCGCGGACATGGGTGCCTGCGCGCTGCTGCCGCGCATCGTCGGACTGGGAAGGGCGGCCGAACTGCTTTACACAGGACGTTTCATGTCTGCGGACGAAGGCCTGCAGTGGGGATTCTTCAATCGGATCGTTCCCGCGGACAGGCTGCAGGCGGATGCCGCGACGTTCGCGAAGGAACTGGCGGACGGACCGTCCTTCGCCCATGCGATGACCAAGTCCTGCCTGCACGCGGAATGGGCCATGCCGATCGACGTCGCACTGGAGCACGAGGCGCAGGCCCAGGCGATCTGCATGCAGACGGGCGACTTCGCGCGCGCGTATCGCGCGTTCGTGGCGCGCACCGTTCCCGCGTTCGAAGGAAAGTGATGTCGGCCATGGCGCGAAGCCGATGAGCGACACAGCATTCCTGCGGTGGCCGTTCTTCGACGAGCGCCATCGGGTGCTGGCGAGCGATCTGGACAGCTGGGCCGCCGACAATATCGACCGAAAGGCACTCCATGACTGCGACGTCGACGACCAGTGTCGTCGATTGGTGCGCGCGTACGGCGATGCTGGCTGGTTGCAGCTCTCGGTACCAGCGGCGTACGGAGGTCGCACGGGTGCCCTCGACGTGCGCTCGCTTTGCGTCGCGCGCGAGACGCTCGCCCGGCATGCGGCACTTGCCGACTTCGCATTCGCCATGCAGGGCCTCGGCGCCGGCCCGATCTCGCTGTACGGCAGCGAGTCGCTGAGGGCGCGATACCTGCCGGGCGTAAGCACGGGACGCACGATCGCCGCCTTCGCGCTCTCCGAGCCAGAGGCCGGCAGCGACATCGCCGCCATGCGCACCACAGCACGGCGGGACGGCGCCGACTGGGTGATCGACGGAGAAAAGACATGGATTTCGAACGGAGGGATCGCCGATTTCTACGTGGTATTCGCACGCATCGACGGCGAAGAGCGCGAGTTCGCCGCGTTCGTCGTAGAGGCGGATGCCGCGGGAGTTCGCATGGTGGAGCGTCTCGTGACCATCGCCCCGCATCCGCTGGCACGAATAGCGTTCGAAGCCTGCCGCGTGCCGGCGGGCGCCATGGTGGGTGACGCAGGACGGGGCGTGCGTGTAGCGTTAGGCACATTGGATACGTTTCGCGCGACCGTTGGAGCCGCTGCGTTGGGGCTGGCGCGCCGCGCGCTCGACGAAGCCGTCGGTTTTGCGCGCGAGCGGCGCGTGTTCGGGCGCGCTCTGGCGGAGCACCAGCTGACGCAGGCGCGCATCGCCGGCATGGCAACTGAGATCGATGCAAGCGCGCTCCTGGTATATCGTGCCGCCTGGATGCGCGATTGCGCCGCCGAGCCAGTTACTCGCGAAGCGGCGATGGCCAAGTGGTACGCCACCGAGGCCGCGCAGCGCGTCATCGACGCAGCCGTCCAGTTGCACGGCGGACGTGGCATAGTGGCCGGCTCCCCCGTCGAGGAACTTTACCGCGAGATCCGCTCGCTCCGGATCTACGAAGGAACGAGCGAGGTGCAACAATTGGTGATCGCCAGTCGGATCCTGAAGACGCAGAACGCGCCATGACCCCGGGAGGAGGCACGAATGCCTGATTGCGACGGCCTTCCTGGCGGCGTGCCCAGCGCCCACATCGATCGCTTCGTCGAACGATCGCTGCCGCCGCGCCCGCTCTGGCCACGTATGGACTACAGCACGACCCCGGAACTCGCGTATCCGGATCGTCTGAATTGCGCGGTGGAGTTGCTGGATGCCGCGATTGTCCGCGGCTGGGGCGATCGCATCGTGTTCCACACACCCGATGGCGAGTGGACGTATCGCGACTTGAACGACCGCGCGAATCGCATTGCACGCGTGCTGACGGAGGATCTGGGCCTGATCGCCGGGAACCGCGTGTTGCTGCGGGGCCCGAACACGCCCATGATGGCCGCCTGCTGGTTCGGCGTCCTAAAGGCGGGAGGAGTCGTGGTGTGCACCATGCCGCTACTCCGTTCGCGCGAACTGCGATTCGCCGTGGACAAGGCCCGGATCAGACTGGCGATGACCGACGCCAGATACGCCACCGAATGCGAACAGGTCATGGCATCCCATGCCGACGGTACCCCCCGAAAGGATGCGTGCGTAGTGCGGTTCGGGCCAGGATCCATCGCAGCTGGCGACGACCGTTCGCTGGAGGCACTGATGGCGAAGAAGAACGGCACGTTCGAATCCGTGGAAACCGCCGCTGACGACGCCGCCTTGATCGCGTTCACCTCGGGCACGACGGGCGAAGGCAAGGGTACGGTGCACCTCCACCGCGACGTGCTGGCCATCTGCGATTGCTTCCCCCGGTACGTGCTCCTGGCCAACGCCGAAGATCGTTTCATCGGGTCGCCGCCGTTCGCGTTCACGTTTGGCCTTGGGGGGCTGCTGCTCTTCCCCATGCGAATCGGCGCCAGCACCATCCTGCTCGAACAGGCGACGCCGCCGCACCTGGCCCAAGGCATCCAGCGCTATGGCGCGACCGTGGTTTTTACCGCTCCAACCGCCTATCGCGCAATGCTCGGGCTGCTCAAGGACCACGACGTATCGAGCCTGCGGCTCTGCGTTTCCGCCGGCGAGACTCTGCCGGCACCTACCTTCCAGGCATGGCGCGAGGCAACAGGAATCCGCATCATCGACGGCATTGGCGCCACCGAGATGCTTCACATCTTCATCAGCGCATCCGGCGACGACATCAGACCTGGCGCCACCGGACGCGTGGTTCCGGGATACGAGGCCCGTGTCGTGGATGACGCACTCCGGGATGTGCCGGACGGGACGATCGGCATGCTCGCCGTGCGCGGACCGACCGGCTGCCGCTACCTGAACGACACCGATCGACAGCGCACCTATGTGCGTGATGGGTGGAATCTGACTGGCGACTCGTACATTCGGGACGCCGATGGCTACTTCTGGTACCAAGCTCGCACCGACGACATGATCGTGTCCGCAGGTTACAACATCTCCGGTCCGGAGATCGAGGCAGTGCTACTGGAGCATCCGGCCGTACACGAGTGCGGAGTTGTCGGCGCACCCGATCCCGAGCGCGGGCAGGTTGTTTGCGCTCACGTGGTCCTGCACAACGGGCACGAGCCCAGCGAGGAAACCGCGAAGCTGTTACAGGAGTGGGTGAAATCGCAGCTGGCACCGTACAAGTATCCACGCCGGGTTGTCTTCCAAACGTCGATGCCTCGCACCTCGACAGGAAAATTGCAGCGCTTTCGCTTGCGCGAGGCAGCAGCGCTGACCTGACACATGTCGGGAAGCAGGCCGCCAGCGCTGCCAGGCATGACCGGCTTGGGTAGCGTGCAGGCGATTACGACGTTACCTGAGCGAGCCGCAGGGTTTCGCTGATGCCGCGGCCACGGCGTCGTCAGGCGATTCGTCGTAACTCAGTGGACCGCTAGTGCGTCTGTGTAGGTAGACCCCAGCGGCGACTTCTCATGTACGTGTCCGGCCCCTCCATCGCGCTCGACGCCATCCAGCGTTCGACACAATCGATGAACCGCGCTGCCGAGCGCATCGCGCGTGCCGGACTCTCCGATCCCGGCGATAGCGAGTCGCCCGCAAAGCAGGTCTGCGGCAGTGATGAACTGATCGCTGGAACCGTCGAAAGTCTGGTGGCGCGCAGTCAGTTCGTCGCCGCCGTACGCCTGGCCCAAGTGGCGAACGACAACGTCTTCGAGACGCTTCGTCTGGGCGGTTACTTGGCCGACGCTGGTTAGCCGCGAAAATCCGCGCCCGCCCGCCGCAACGACCGGAGAAATCGTCCGGTCATTCGCGACTGAACACAACGGCATGTTGAGTCTACTCCACAACCAGACTGATCAGTGCAAGACGATGTCGAAGGCAGACTTCCAAGTGTGGATGACGATTTCGGGCCGATGCTTGACGCGCAAAGTGTTCGACGCGCTGATGTTACGATGGTCGGGTATGGGGCCAAGGAGCGTGTGCCGATTCCCGAGTCCCGGTTGGCACGCTCGGTGCCCTCGAGAGTGTCAGATAGCCGACCCGACTCGGCATGTGGCGGCCCGCCCGCTTGTCACTTGCAAAGGAGCGATCCGGAGTCGTGGTCGGCACTGTTACTTCGGTTACTCACTCCCTCTGAGCGACCGACGCAGGGCGGGTTCGCGCGACGATGCGCGGATCCGCCCTGTCCGTTTAGTAATTGGGGTCAGACCCCGTCGTTTCCCGTCGCGCAAAGGGGTCAGACCCCGTCGCAAAAGGGGTCAGACCCCGTCGTTTCCCGTCGTGTCCGGCGCGTCGCTCGCCTGGGGACTATTCTTCGACTCGCACTCCCTAGCGCCGCTCGGTCTGATTCGTTCTTCCCGCCACCATGGCCCATATCTACGTCGACGCTGATGAAGCGCTGTCCGCGCCATTCTACGCTTTCGGGTTGCTGCTGATCGGTCACCCGCTGCTCGACTTCGTCACCAGTGTCCTGCCCGTGTCACCGACCAACATCCAGTGGCGATTTGCTACCGTCGGGCTGCTCTCCAACTTCCTGATGACGCCGATGCTTGGCTTGGGCATCATGATCGTGGTAGCAGCCGTGCGGGAGCACCTGGTCTTTCAGCGCGTTCTCGCGATCGTAAACACCGTGGCAGCGCTTGTCCTGATTGCCTTCGTCGCCCTGTTCGTTCTCGATATTGTCCAGCTGAATGCGAGCATACAGCCGGAGGGGCTCAAGGAGTTTCAGAGCGCCGCGTTCAAGGCCGTGCTGAAGCACATCTCGGCGATCATCGTATTGTGCCTGTTCGCGGCTGCTGGATGGCGTGTGTCCTCCTGGAAGTCGGCCAGCCGAGCCTTGCGCTCCTGAACCTGGACGAACGCGGCCGGACCAGTCAGGGCGAGTCGATGACGTATCGCGCAGACGTGGTTTCGTGTCGCAGTATTCGCCATTCGTCCCACCAGCGCTTGCCGTCGCGGTTGCCGTCCACAATAGTTCGCGGTAGTCCAATCGCGGCACGTAGTGAGGGTGCCGCGGCGTGGCTGACCGGCACCGAATGAAGGCGGCATGATTTTTCGACGTTTGCTCCAGCGACAGTCACCTCACTCGTGGTACACGGTGGCAGAGTGGCCGGCGGTCAGCGTCGCCGCCCACGTTGCACTCGTGGGCGTCTGGCTGGCCAGCTCGAACAACGGAGTCAGTCTCGCGACACCCGACGACACGTTTTCAATCGCGCAGTACCTGATCCCGAAGGATCATCTCGTCGGCTCCCGCCCAAAGCAGGAGAAGGTAACGTGGACCCGACTGGCGACTTCCCCACCGGGGGCCGGACACGAGGCGGACGAGCTGGGGGACAAGGAAAAGCTCGAGTATCTGAAGCCGAAGGGAGAACGCCATGACGAGGAGCTGGGACCGGAAGAGCCAGTCCCGCAGCCCGAACTTCTTGGCGATTCGGTGATGACCGAGTTGGAGGTGGATACGGCCGCGGTCCGTTACGAAGACAGCGCGGCACCACCGTATCCCGAGTCAATGCTCCGACGGCGTATTGAAGGCACTGTCGTCGTTCAGTATGTCGTGGATACTACGGGCCGCGCGGACACCGCATCGTTCCGTGTGCTTTTCGCATCGCATAAGGATTTCGCGCAATCGGTCAGGGCCACCCTTCCGGGAATGCGCTTCCGGCCGGCGGTAATGGCGAACAAGCGGGTCAAGCAACTGGTGCAGCAGCCATTCGCCTTCAAGATCGTGGATACGACCACCGTCGCACGAAAGAAGCCGTAGGCTTACCTGTTCCCTCGGGTCACAAGCTCCCAGTACGACGACCAGCCTCCGTTCTTCTGTCGCTCGGCGAAGTCATCGACCGTCTGGACCAGCTGCGTGCTGTAGTAGCCGTCGCGTGCCCGTGGATGCACCTGGCCGCCGGAACCGGCGCCGAAGTAGCTGCGGATGATTACGGAGTGTCCATCGCGCGGGAGAGCTGCGACGCTCTCGGCGAACCGCGGGAAGCTGCCGTCACGCCAGATGTACTGCTCCACGTTCGACGTGTATAGCGCCGACACCTTCTCCCGCTGTCGCTCGAGATCGCGGCCAATGGCTGTCAGGGCGTGCGAGCCGGCGAGATTACCGATGACTGGGATGATGCGATCTGCCGCCTGCATCGCCTTCACGAAGCGGAAGTCGTCTTCGCGCGCGAGATAGGATGCCTGCCGACCCGACGAGTCTTTCTCCAGCAGGAGTTGCATCAGCGTCGGGTAGTGGGGGCGCGGACCGCGATTGTAGCTGGTGAACTGCAGATCCAGGCCGCCAGCTACAAAAGCGTCGTGGAATCGCCGAATTGTGCTCGCGTCCTGTGCAGACAATGGCACTCCGGTCTGTCGCACCGCGGCGATGATGCCTTGTTGCTCGGCCTGCGTGAACCGGACGTTCGCCGGCTGCTTCTCGACCCAAGCGGAGATCTCTTCGATCGAGCGCAGGTTCCAGCTCGCGAGGTCAGCCGGGGGGACGCGGCCCAACCACCGGCACAGGTAGTCCATCCTGTTCCGGGACCGCTCGAACAGCGCCTTGAACATGAGGTGCTGCAGCAGATTGTCCCGGCGCAGATCGATGATGTAGGCAACCCGCGGTCGAATCGCCGCTATGTACGAGAAGTTCTGGTCCGGTCCGACACCGATGTACCCACCACCTCTGACACCGAGTTGCCGCAGCGTACCCAGCGGATGCAGGTAGGAAGACTCGTTGGAAATGAGGTTGTCGGTATCGAAATAGCCCCCGGGCTCCGAGAGTCGCGCGATCGTGGTGGCGAATTCGCTGGCGGTGCGCTTGGCCACCCCTGTGGCTTGCGCTCGCAGCGAAGGTGCCAGAACCATGGCGGCGAACGCCAGAGCAGCCAGGCCGCGCGGGGTTGCGGCTGGCGAACGACGAATGGCCATGTCACTCTCCGTGTGTATCGGGCCGGCGCTGACCGGTCCTGAAGACTAATATCCCGCTGCCGCCATACGCGCCGATTCGCGATTTGCGCGGCACCCGCTCCATGCTATTGTGCGTGCATGCAACCTGTGGATTTCCGTGGCCAGTGGCGAGAGGACCCCGATGCCGTAGCGGTCTACGGCGAGTGCGCCGGTATCATGCGCATAACCCCACGCGCGGTTGCGGTTCCGGCGGATGCTGCCGACGTTCAGGCCCTGCTTCGCTGGGCAAGCAAGCATGAGGTACCGGTCGCCATGCGGGGATCAGGGAGTTGCATGAGCGGAGCATGCCTAAGCGACAGTGTCGTTGTCGATCTATCGCTTCTGAGAGGCACACCCACCATCGATCCTTCACGGATGCTCGCGATCGCGGCTCCGGGAACGACGCGAGCCTCAGTCGATCACGCGGCAGGTCAGCACGGGATGCGATTTCCGATTGACCCTTCGAGCGGCGCGTTTTGCAGCGTGGGCGGCATGGTGGCCACCAACGCCTCGGGAGCACGGTCGCTGAAGTTCGGGTCGACACGACGCTGGGTCACCGGCCTGGAGTGCATTTTCGCTGACGGAAGTCGCACCTGGGTTCGGCGAGGCGCGGACCTGGATTGCCGGAACGAGGCCCTCGCCCGTTTCGCGGACAATTCGGCCCGGTTTCAGGAACGTGCCGCCGAGCAGCCGACTCCCGCGGTGCGTAAGAACTCTTCCGGGCTCGGATTGTCAGCCTTCGCGCGGAGCGGCGAGTTGATCGATCTGCTCTGCGGAAGCGAAGGGACGTTGTGCGCGTTTTCTGGTGTTGAACTCGCCTTGGCAGAGGTACCTGAGTCAACGGCGTCGCTCCTCGCTTCGTGGAGTTCGCTGGATGACGCCGTGCGTGGGGCGGCGCTGGCGAGGGAAGCCGGGGCATCGGCTTGTGAACTCCTCGATCGGACTTTCGTGCGGATCGTCGCTGAACATGGCGACCGCGCGCTTCCCGTGGATGTCAACGCCGACACCGTGCTTCTCATCGAGATGGAGTCGCCAGCGCCCGCATCCGGCACAACGCATGGCCACGACGAATCCGCGCGGCGATCGCTCGAGGCCGGCGTGGCCGCGCTCAAGCGAGCGTTGTATGCGGCTGGCGCATCCCAAGTGCTGGTAGGACTGGATCCCGAGTCCGAGGAGTCGCTCTGGGCAATTCGGCATGCGGCGAGCCCTATTCTGGCGCGGCTCGACCCTGCGATTGCGTCGATGCAGGTCATCGAGGACGGTGCGGTTCCGCCATCACATCTGGCGGAGTATGTGCGTGGTGTGCGCGGCGCTCTCGTGAGCGCCGGGTTCCGCGGCGTGATCTTCGGCCATGCCGGGGACGCCAACGTGCACGTCAATGTTCTGGTCGATGTGCGCGAACCGGCGTGGCGAGAGCGACTGGCCCGGTTGTTCGGAGACGTGACCGAGCTGACGGCGCGCCTGGGCGGTACGCCTACCGGGGAGCACGGAGACGGCCGACTGCGCACGCCGGTGCTCGAGCGCTTCTGGTCGGCGGCCGCCCTCGACCTGATACGGGACATCAAGGCGACTCTGGATCCACGAGGTATCCTCAACCCCGGTGTGAAGACCCCCGCGCCGGCGGACTTCGACGTGTGGCACGCGATCAAGTACGACCCTGGATTGGCCACCGTCCCAGCCAAGGCGCGGTTGGTGCTGGACCGCGTCGAGCGCGAGCGTGCCTACGACCGTTCGCGTCTGGAGATGCTGGCGGCGGCGCTGTAGCTTTCCCGCCGTCGGCTCAGGCAGTAACCGCGTCTGCCTAACGGGACAATGGCCGATTTTCCAGCAATCGCAATCGCCAACGCTCCGCCATGCTATTCACCGCACCGCGCCTGACCATCGTCGCCCGCCCGTCTTTCGCGGAACCCGCGCACCTTCCGGTGAACTGGATCGGCGATAGCACGGACGGCGAACGGCTGGCGGAATACGCCGGCCGGCTCTGTTACATGAGCCAAGCGAATCCCGCCAATCGGAAGACGGGAGAGTACCTGGAAAACATACTGAAACAGGCACATGGAAGCGTGTTGGAGCACGCCAACTATTCGGTCTTGCTGGAGGGCGTGTCGCGGTCGCTTACTCACGAGCTCGTACGTCATCGCGCCGGCTTCGCCTATTCGCAACTGAGCCAGCGATACGTCGACGAATCCGAGGCGAACTTCGTCGTTCCCCCAGCGATCATCGGCGACGCCGATCTTGAATCGGCATGGCAGCGACAGGTGGAGAGTGCGCAGCAGACGTACGTGGATCTCGTGGAGAAGTTGATGGAGCGCTATGCCTGGGTGTCGGATCGCGTGCATCGCCGGAAAATGGCGCGTGAGGCCGCGCGAGGAGTGCTCCCCAACTCCACCGAAACGAAAATCGTGGTGACGGCGAACGTACGCGCTTGGAGATCGATGCTGGAATTGCGAGGTGGCGAGGGCGCGGAACTCGAAATCCGACGCTTGGCGGTCGCCCTTGTGCGCCTCCTCCAGGTAGAGGCGCCGAGATTCTTCGCAGACTTCGAGATCTATTTGGCGACAGACCGGCATGAGTCGGCGCGCACGGCATACCACAAGATCTGACCTGGCCTGTTCTGGTACCGAATCGAACATCACCGCCTTCTACGAAGGCGAGTTGCCTGAGACCCGAAGCGACCTTATCATATCGCGCGCCTCGCGAGGGATGGCGCTGAAGATCTGAAAAGCCTGCTCGCACGCGTGGTGCTGGTCGCAGGATTCGCTGTTCGAGCTTTCCGGGAGCCCGGTGACGCGAATCGGTTTCGCCTTCAACATGAAGCCCACCGCCACCGCGGTGGACGCAAGCAGCACCGCTCCGCCTAATGCATCATGCGCGGCGGATTTGACAGCCACGACGGGCTCATTGTCGCCCGCCGTGGAATCGTCTGCTGGTGGTGTCGCCGAGTTCTCCATTGACGACGAGTTCGCCGAGTGGGATTCGATCGAGACGATCGACGCCGTAGCGGACGCTCTGGCGCCGCTTGGTGAGGTAATCCGCCTCGACGCGACCGATGACTTCCCACGACGTCTGCTCGACGCCAGGCCGGACATCGTGTTCAACATGGCAGAAGGCCGCCGTGGCCCGAACCGTGAGTCGCATGTGCCGGCCATCCTCGAGTTCATGGGAATCCCCTACTCTGGCAGCGATCCCTTCACGCTCTCGCTTTGCCTGGACAAGGCACGGACCAAGGAAACGCTATCCTACTACGGCATTCCGACGGCACCGTTCGCGCGCATCACCAGCCTTTCGCAGCTCGACCCGTTCGCACGCCGGTCCTTCCCCGCGTTCGTGAAACCCGCTCACGAAGGCTCGTCGAAGGGAATCACCGAACGGAGCATCTGCGCGACGTACGAGGATCTGCGCGAACAAGTCGCGCACTTGCTGGAGCGGTACCGACAGCCGGCATTGGTCGAGTCGTTTCTTCCCGGTGAGGAATTCACGTGCGCCATCATGGGAAATGGCGACGACCTGACGGTCCTGCCGATCATTGGCATGCGATTCGAGGAGCTTCCGCCTGGGGCACCACCGATTTTCGGGTTCGAGGCCAAGTGGGTCTGGGATACGCGTGAGCATCCCTTGTCGCTCTACGAATGCCCCGCGCGCATCGATGCCGGGTTGCGAGAGACGCTGGAGCACGTGGCGTTCCGAGCCTATTCGGTGCTCGGTTGCCGCGATTGGGCGCGAGTCGACTTGCGGCTCGACGAGCGAGGTGTGCCAAACGTCGTTGAGGTCAACCCGCTTCCGGGAATTGCGCCCAACCCGGACGATCATTCGTGTTTCCCGATGGCGGCGCGGGCTGCCGGCATTGGGTACGACGAGCTGATGCAGCGTACATTGCTGCTGGCGGCTGCCAGATGCGGTGTGGAGCTGCCGAGCGCGCCTTCGTACGGCCGGTTGGCTCGGCGCACGCCACCGCATGGAATGCCCCTCCGCGATTTCGGGACCACATGAAGGTCGCCGTTCTTTTCGATGGTGTCTCCGCTTTGGCTCCGGTACCCGATCTGCTCATCCTCGAGACGGTCGCAGCGATCGAGTCCGCGTTGCGGGACGAGGGACAGTCGGCCTCTCGCATCCCGGTCGGAACCGATACGCAGTGGATCGACCGTCTGAGGCGTGGCCGCTTCGATCTTGCCTTCAACCTCTGCGAAGGCATCGACGGCATCGCCACGTTCGAGCCCCCTGTAATCGGCGTGCTGGAACTTCTTGGTCTCCCGTACAGCGGAAGCTCCAGCTTCACCACGTCATTGTGCCTCCGGAAGCACGTGGTCAATACGCTGCTCGACAGGTCGCGACTTCCGGTCCCCGCGTGGGGGCTGGCACGCACGGGCCAGCCGCTTCCGTCCATCGGGTTCCCCGCCATCTGCAAACCGGCGGCGGAGGACGCCTCGCTGGGGATCGAGCAACGTTCGGTCGTCCGGAACAAGCAGCAGCTGGCGGAGCGAGTTGGAGCCATGCTGGAAATGTGGCCCGAGGTGATAGTCCAGCGGTACATCGACGGGCGCGAAGTAAACGTCGGCATCGTTGGCGACACGGTGCTGCCACTGGCTGAAGTCGATTTCGCGGCCATGCCACGCGGCATGTGGAAGATCGTGTCGTACCGCTCGAAGTGGGAAACGGGATGCGATGAGGATCTGGGGACGGTGCCAACGTGCCCCGCACAGCTCGATGCCGCAGTGGCGGCCGAGGTGCGTCGCGTGGCGCTGGAGTCCTGGCGACTCGTTGGCGGTGAAGGGTACGGACGTGTGGACATGCGGATCGACCGCTTGGGCCGACCGTGGATCCTGGAAGTGAATGCGAACCCGGACATCGCACCCAACGCCGGCTTGGCGCGGATGGCGCGCGTTGCCGGACTGGACTACGCGGCGCTAGTCCGTCTCGTCTGCGATCACGCGCTCGCGCGCTCGTCGACGTCGTACGACTCCCGTTGGGCCAGGGTGCAGGAACTCTCCGGCCTTACCGTCAGCGCGGAGGATCGCGCGCGTTTCGGCCAGACGCTGTCGTAGTGCCTGCCGGTTCGTCAGGCAGTCCGATTTTCCGGGAATTGCGTCGATCGGATCGCCGGCACGTGCGCCGCATCGTCACGCGTACGGGCGCGTTTGGGTCCGACGAGGTGGAGGTGGCGCTGGAGCTGTTCGACCTTGGCGTGGCGTCCGAAGGAGTGCCGCCGCTGGATCCGGACTATCGCTGGGTCGGTGCAGTCGACGGCGATGCGCTCGTGGCGGTCACGTGCTTCGGTCCCACTCCGGCGACGGACGGAACGTTCGATCTGTACTGGCTCGTCGTCGACCCGGCGCATCAGGGCCGCGGAATCGGTCGATCGCTGCTGCAGGAGGTGGAACGGACGGCCGCAGCCGACGGTGGCCGGCTCCTCGTCGTCGAGGCGTCTTCGCGGCGAGGGTCGGACTCCGCTCGCGTGTTCTACGTGTCGCGGGGCTACACCGAGCTGGCAACCTTGCGGGATTTCTATCGTCGCGGAGACAGTCGGGTCATCCTGGCGCGTCGCCTGACGTGACACCCGCTTGCGGGTGGTCGGAACCGACGGTAGGGTGTGGCAGGGAAGTGGTGCGCGGTCGATGTTTTCTGAGCGAATGAGTTCGCCGTGATCAACAAGCTATACGCTACAGGCTGGATGACATTCGCATTCGTTGCTGGAGTCGCCTGCTCCGGCAACGCCGGCCGGCGGGCCGTGCAGTCGAGCGACATCATCACACGCGCCGAGCTGTCGCGAACGGCTGCGCTGAATGCCTACGAGGCCGTGCAGCGCCTCCGTCCGCAGTTCTTCAAGGATCGCGGGCGTACCAGCATTCTCCGAACGGAATCGCGCACGCCAACTGTGGTTCTGGACGACCGACCACTCGGCGACATGTCGACGCTGCGCGATATCGCGGTGACGACGGTGTACGAGATTCGTTATCTGAGCGCGTCGCAGGCCCAGGTGAAGTACGGATCCGGTTATCCGGCGGGCGCCATCGTGGTAGTGTCCGCACGCGTGAAGGAAGAGCGCCCGTGACACCGGGAGCCTTGCCGGGACCGCGCGACGGCTGTCACGTTCTCGACCAGGACGTGCGGTTCGCGAGTCTGTCGAGAGACTGCCTCTCGATGGGACCAGCCTGAGCGTCGCCGATCGTCCGCAAAAAGGCATTGGCGAACACTTCGCGCCGTTTGAATCGGACACGTAGCACGGTTGGCCTCGCGCTGGCCGCGATTGCATGCGGGTGTGCGGAGCGGTCGCCAGCACTCGCCGGTCCGGCGACTCCGGTTGCGTCGATCGAGATCGTTCCTGCACGCGCGTTTCTTCGCGTTGGGGGGCTGCTGTTCCCCAAGGTGATCGCCCGGGATTCGGCTGCAAATATTCTGACCAATCCGGCGCTACGCTTCTCGTCATCGAACCCGGCGTCGGCGATGATTTCAGCTGACGGAGCGATACGAGCGGTCGTACCCGGCCGCGCGCGGATCACCGTAGTTGCCGGCGATGTGCAGGCCATCAGCGACGTGACCGTCGTCGAGGGCGAGCCGCGAGCGGTCGCTTTCGGGTTGGAGTTTCAGGGTCTTACCGACGTATCGCTGCTCGGCGCGTGGGCGGACGCCGAGTCGCCGCACGCGTTCGCGGTCGGTCAGAACGGCGTAGTGTTGCATTCGGCGGGCGGCGCATGGTCATTGCAGTCGACGGGGACAACGGAGACGCTGGTAGGCATCTGGGGCACGGATGCGTCGAACGTCTACGCCGTTGGGACTGGCGGCATCATCCTTCATTTCGACGGCACCACATGGTCACGGATGCCGAGCCCAACCACGGAGATCCTGCTGGAAGTGTACGGGTTCGGTCGTGACGAGATCTACGCCACTGGCGTGAACGGCATCATCCTCAGGTTCGACGGGACGACATGGCGGCTGGTGCACAGCGGGACGGACTGGGAGTTGTGGGGTCTCTGGGGCACGTCGCCGCGCGACATCTTCGCGGTGGGACAAAACGGGCGAATCGTGCACTTCGATGGCAACGCGTGGACGCCGATGACGACGCCGTCCACCACGCCGCTTTTCGGGGTCTGGGGAAGCGATTCGCGCGACGTGTGGGCAGTCGGAGTGAACGGGCGGATGTTGCACTACGATGGAACGGCGTGGCAGATCGAGCCCACGCCAACGAGTCGCAACCTGTTTGCTATCTGGGGACTGTCCGCGAACGAGATCTACGCCGTCGGCAATACCGGCGAGGTGGTGCGATACGATGGTTCGAGCTGGCGGAGCATCGTATCCTCGGGAAGTGGCGAGAACCTGCGGGCTGTGTCGGGCGACAACGCGGGCGGTGTGGTCGTCGCAGGATGGGACGGCACCGTTGTACGCGGGAAGGGCAACGTCTGGAAAGTGGAAGTGAGCGCTCCGACTTTCGTGTCCGTGTGGGGACCGGGTGGCGGGGATGAGACCGCATACGCGGTTGGTGGCGGTGGCGTCATCTACCGGCGCGGACCGATGGGCTGGTCGCCCATGGACGCGCCGCCGTCGCACCCGCTGTACGGCGTCGCCGGCACGGGACCGCTCAACATCGTTGCGGTGGGAGATACTGGGACGATTCTCCGGTTCGACGGCACCCGCTGGACGTCGGAGACCAGTCCGCGCGCAGTGTTGCTCCGGTCGATCTGGTTCGCAAATCCGACGCAGGCCTTTGTGGTCGGCGACCGGGGTACGATCCTTTCCTCCACGCCAGGTGGCTGGCGATCGATGACCAGCCCGACCGAAGGGTTCCTGCGACATGTATGGGGGACTGCGGCGAACGACGTCTATGCTGTCGGCGACTCCGGGACCGTGCTGCACTACGACGGGAACGCGTGGACGACGATGCCAACGCCGACAAAGGAACTGTTGCGCGGAATCTGGGGGACTGGGCGGAATGACATCTTCGCCGTCGGAGAGGCCGGAACGATCCTGCGGTACGATGGCACGCGATGGTACACGATGAGCAGTCCGGCAACCAAAGCGTTGCGAACCGTCTGGGGGACGGGTCCGACGGATGTGTTTGCCGCGGGAGAGGATGGAATGCTGCTGCGTTTCGACGGAGCGACGTGGACCGCGCTCAGGTCACCTTCGTCGCGGCTCCTGATCCAGATGTGGGGAGCAGGAGCCACTGGATCGCTTTACCTGGTGGGGATCTCGGCCACGATCGTGCGGTCGCCATGACTGAAGGCACCCGCCGTGTTTGTATACTGGCGGGCACCTCGCGGTCACTGCCGACTATTCGTCGTCCCCTTCTTCCTTTCCGTCCTTCGATGCCTCCTCGATCACCTTTCTGGCGGCGTCCGGTGGCATCTGTTCGTAGCGAAATAGTTTCCGCGTGAACGTCGCGCGCCCATGCGTGCGGGAACTGAGGTCCGTAGCATACAGGTGCAACGACGCTTGCGGTACGTAGGCACGCACCTTGGTCCCGAAACCTTCAACCGTCTCGCTGCCAAGGATCTGACCGCGCCGCGACGACAGGTCGCCCATGACGTCGCCAAGGTACTCGTCAGGCGTGGAGACCTCGACCAGATCGAGCGGCTCCATGAGCACCGGCTTGCACTTGGGCGCGACGTTCTTGAACGCCTGGATGCCGGCCATCTTGAACGACATCTCGTTGGAGTCGACGGAGTGGTACGACCCATCGAACAATTCGACTTCGAAGTCCACCATGGGATGGCCGGCCAGCACGCCGCGCGCCGCGGCTTCCTGGATACCGCGATCCACCGCCGGCCGGAACCCGGAGGGAATCACGCCACCCACGATGGCGTCGATGAACTGGTAGCCGGCACCCGAGGGTCGCGGCCGCATACGCACCCAGCAGTCTCCGAACTGACCGCGACCGCCGCTCTGCTTCTTGTGACGCCCCTGTCCTTCTCCCTTGCCCAGGATCGTTTCGCGGTAGGCGATCCTCGGCTTGGAAATCTCGACGGAGACGCCGGCCTTGCGTTTGAGCTTCGCCATGGCGACATCGATGTGCCGCTCTCCCATCCCCGAGATGATCGTCTGGTGCGTTTCCTGCGTGTAGTGCGTCTCGAAGGTCGGGTCTTCGTCGTGCAACCGGTGCAGCCCTTGTTGCAGCTTCTCTTCGTCGTGCCGCGCGGCAGCCTGCACCGCGAACTGGACGACCGGCTCGGGGAAGCGCACTTGCGGCAGCCGGACGGGATGCTCTCTGGTTGACAGCGTATCGTTCGTGTGCGTGTTGCGCAGCTTGGCCACGCACCCGATGTCGCCCGCGTGCAGTACCGGAACCTCGACGCGTTCCCTGCCCGACGAAATGCAGAGGTGTCCCATCTTTTCCACGCCGTCGCGGGTGGCGTTGAATACCTCCGCACCGTTGGCCACAGTTCCGGAGAAAATCCGGAAATAGGATACCTCGCCGACATGTGGCTCGGACATCGTCTTGAAGACGAGCGCGGCAAAGGGATTCTGGTCAAGCGCGTGAATTTCTACCGTACGATCGCCTTCCGCACCCTTGAAGGCATGGATTTCCTCCATTTCATACGCGGAAGGCATCAGCTGCACCAGTTCCGTGAGCAGCGCTCCAATCCCGATCATCTGTTCGGCAGAGACGCAGAAGAGCGGATACAGGTCTCCGCGCTTCATCGCCTCCTTCATGCCATGGATGGCCTCGTCGCGCCCGATCTCTGCACCCTCCAGGTAGCGTTCGAGCAAGGCGTCGTCGGTCGCCGAAATCGCCTCGATCAGTTCGGAGTAGTACTTGTCGAAACGCGACTGCTCACTCGCAGGGATGTCGCTTTCGGCGTACTCGCCAGTCCGGGCACCGAGCTTGTACGTGTACGCTTTTCGGGCAAAGAGATTGATCACGCCAGTGAAGGCGTGGCCCTCGCCGATGGGGATCTCGACGGGGATGACCTTGCTCGTCAACCGTTCCTTGATCTGCTGGTACGTGCGGTCGAAGTTCGCATGTTCCTTGTCCATCATGCTGACGACGAACAGGATCGGATCCTTCGACTCGACCGCGGCACGGAACATCTTTTCCGTACCGACCTCCACTCCGGACGTAGCAGACACGACACAGAGCGCGCCATCAGCAGCGGTAAGACCCGCCACCGCATCCCCGTGGAAGTCCAGATATCCCGGAGTGTCGATGAGATTGACCTTGGTGTCGAGGCACTCGGCATAGGCCACGGCGAGGTTGATGGAGTAACCACGCTCCGTCTCCTCCGGCGTATAGTCCGTCAGCGTGGTCCCGTCCTTGATGGAACCATGCCGCTTACTCGTCCCGGACACGAAAGCAAGGGCGTCGACCAATGAGGTCTTGCCACTGGCTCCGTGTCCGACCACCGCCACGTTTCTGATGTCAGCTGCGCTGTACTCCTTCATGAGCGTACGCCTCTCCAGTTGGCTAGGGATTCGTTAGAGCGTCGCTCGCTGCCACGGTAACGTCAAGAGGAATCGCCTTACGCCATCGAGGGCACCGCAGTCCGGCCGCCAAACCGGGTTCGCCAGGAAGAAAACGGGGCCGCGACGATGATCGCGGCCCCGGTCGAACGGTCTCTGACAAATCAGGGTGATTCGCTCAGTCTCCTTCGTTGTCGAACGTGAATCCATCCGATTGCCGGTAGCTTTCGAGTAGCGCGTCGAACCTGGCGCCAGCGCCAGCGGGAAGGATCGCGAACGGGGTGAGGGTGAAGCTGATCGCGCGGCGCGCACCTTCTGGCCAGTCAGGCATGGACAGACCTGCCACGAGGCGTCGAATGGACGCACCGCACTCCTGCAACAGATGATCCGCCGTTGCCTGGAGCGCAGCGAGTGGAATAGCGAGGTCGCGCGTCACGAGTTCTCCAGTCTCTCGATCGCGCCAAGCCGCGTCTCCTACCGCGCCGCGTTCCGGCCATAGCCCAAGGTGGCGGATGGTGTCCGAGCGTTCAGCGGGCTCTCGCCGTGATTCCACCGCTGCCGCCAGTGCCAAGGCGAGCGACAGCGGCGTGGCGTCACCGTACAGCGTGACGACATCCCTTGCCGGTCGCTCCGAGTTGAGCGGCGATGGGACGGAATTCACGTGCGCAATGGCCGCGGAGTGTTCGGGCAACTCCTCGAGCATGACGAGCACGTCCATCCATTTCCTCCTCTGTCCCAGTGAAAATGTCTGTCCATCCCACCCTCTTCCGAGTGAATGTGGCGGAACCTGACAGGCCGAGGTCATACACTGGCTTAGACCCCGCGTGCGACCCGTCGGACACAATCGCCCGACATTCGTTCCCCCCTGTGACCCACAGTGGCCTGCCCCACCCGGACAACGCATTCAGCCTCATGACGCTCGAGGGGTTCTGGCGCCACGCGATCGCCGCGCCACTGGCCAGAAACGCTCGCTTGCGCACCGCGAATCGTAAGAAACTCTCCGGTTCCCTCTTTCGTTCCTGTGTCACGTTCGCACATTAGTCACGGCTGTATACACTGGAGTCGCAGAGACGGAGGATGCGATGGCCGCGGCAAGCGAGAGCAGCGGAAACACGATATTGGTCGTGGAGGATCGCCGCGAAGTCCTGGACGTGCTGCAAAGGACTCTTTCCGACAACGGGTACGAAGTCCTGACGGCCACCGACGGCGATCTGGCGCTCGAGGTCGCACTCGATCGTGCGCCCGACCTCATCATCCTGGATATCGGCCTTCCGAAGAAAAACGGATATGTCGTCGCGCGGGAGCTGCGTTCCCGCGCGTTCATCAACCCGATCATGATGCTCACGGCGCGCGATGCCGTGCAGGACAAGGTGGAGGGACTCGACGCCGGTGCGGACGACTACCTGAGCAAGCCGTTCGACTACGACGAACTCCTGGCGCGTGTCCGCGCACTGCTGCGTCGCGCGGCGCTTCGGGCAGAGGAGTCGCTCCTTCGCGTCGGCGACCTCACCGTCAACCCGATCTCGCGCGAGGTCACGCGAGGCGGCCGGCAGATTCTTCTCACTCAGAAGGAGTATGCACTCCTCGAGTATCTCGTCAGGCACGTCGACCTTCCGGTCACTCGTGATCAGATCTCGCTACACGTGTGGAAGCAGGACTTCGATCCCACGACGAACATTGTCGACGTGTACATCAACTACCTGCGGAAGAAGCTGGAACAGCCTGGCGAGAGGCCCCTCGTTCACACGGTGCGAGGCGTTGGCTACGTCCTGAAGGCGGAATAGCGGGTTCGCGCCCGCGGGACACTCCTCTCGGGCTGAAGCAGTCGATTCGCTGCTCGCCGTCGCCGCGAGTGCCTCAGCGCGGCGACGCCAATCCTGGCGGCATGACTTCGTCGCCGCGCCGCCGATACATCGTCCTCCCGCACGCTTCCCATGCGTCCGGCAGCCATGCCAGGCTCTCCGAGTGGCCGAGGATCAGGAGACCGCCTGGGTTCAGCAGCGCCGCGAAACGCTCGAACAGCGTGCGCTGGGTCAGCCGATCGAAGTAGATGACCACGTTGCGGCAGAATATCAGGTCGAGCCGGTCGCGCCGCCGCCAGCGCGGCGCATTCAGGTTGAACTGTTCGAACGTGACAGCGTCCCGCAGCAGCGGTCCGATGCGATACCGGTTGCTCCTATCAGCTTCCTCCCGCACGAAGAACCGCCGCAAACGATCCGGGGATACCCCCGCCAGCTGCTCAGCGTCGAACGATCCCGTGCGTGCCGCCGCCAACACGTTCGAATCGATGTCGGACGCCAGTATCCGGGCATCCGCGCCAACCTCGGCCGCGACGATCGCGATCGAGTACGGCTCCGCACCCGAGGAGCATCCGGCGCTCCAGATTCGCGCAACGCGACCCCGAAAGCCAGGGAAGAAGCGGTCACGCAAGAACGCGAAATGGTGCTCCTCTCGAAAGAACGCCGTCTTGTTCGTCGTGATCGCGTTGATGAGCTCGCGCAGTTCGGTATGACCGTGCTTGCCATGGAGCAGCTGCAGATAATCGCGATATGTCGATAGATGCAACGCGCGCAGGCGTTTCCCCAGACGCGCGTCCACCAGCGCTCGCTTTCGGTCCCCGAGCCTGATCCCGGTTTCCCGGTGAACGACGTCGCGTACCGCCTGGAAGTCTCCGGTTCCGATCGTGCGAGCTGATCCCGAGGAACTGCCGCTGGCGCTCACCGGGCCCGCCGAACCGAACGGGTGTCGAACGATTCGATCTCGCTCGCATCGGCGCCAGATCGTGCTCCGCGACCGGACGATCGGGTGACCGCCTTAACGGGAAGGCAGCGTCGGACGCTCGTTCCCTTGCCCGGTTCGCTTCGAATCGAGACGACACCATCGAGGGAGTCGACGTTGCGTCGAATAACGCCCACTTCCACACCAGTGAACGAATGGGCCGCACGGAAGTTGGCGCTGAGCCGATCGGAGTCCATACCATGCGACGATGCGACCCGCTGGCCGCCCTCGAAAGTGGCCAGGTGCTTGGCCGCCTCGGCGAAGGACATGTCGGTGAACGGGGCAAGATGGACTAGCAAGGGTGCTCCGGTTCAATCGATGGGCGGGAGGAGGTCGTACGCACCGACGGCGCGGGCGTACGCGACCAGGTAGCGGCGTCAGTGCCCGCCGATTCGGGAACCTGGCCATGCTCTGGTTGTCGGCCGCTCGGGGCAATTTCATTACGAAGCTTCCGGAGAATCGCATTGGCGTTCGCACACGAAGCCTGTCGAGGGTCTTCACATCGCGATGACGCATGCGTCTACACCTGATGTCTCCGGTCGGAATGGTGCGAATGCGAATGCAGGTACTCCGAACGACTCTCCTTGCCATGATGCTGTCGGCGTGCGCGAGCGCGCCGAGGACCAGCGCAGAAGCGCGAGCGAATCCTCGCGAATTGAGTTCGCGCGAGCAGGCGCTCCACGTTCTGAATCGGCTTTCCTTCGGCCCCCGTCCGGGAGACGTGGACCGCGTGCTGGCGACCGGTGTCGATCGGTGGATCGATCGACAGCTTCAACCAGAGCGCATTCCGGACCCTGCGCTGGATGCGTTACTGAAAGCGTATCCTGTCCTGAGGATGTCGGCCAATGAGTTGGCGGAGGAGTTTCCGCCTCCCGGGGCGGCGCTAAGGCAGGCGCGCCAGCGCGGCGATACCGCGCTGGCGAAGGGGAAGCGCGTGGAACTCGCGCGGGCCTCGCGCTCGATAGTGGGCGAGATCACCTCTGCCCGCGTCGCTCGCGCCAGCGTATCCGAAAGGCAGTTGCAGGAGGTGATGACCGACTTCTGGCTGAATCACTTCACCGTCTTCGTGGGTAAGGGCCAGTTGCGTTACACGCTGCCCGACTACGAGAGGGAGTCGATTCGTCCGTTCGTATTCGGCCGATTCCGCGACTTGCTCGGTGCCGTGGCGCGAAGCCCGGCAATGCTCCAGTATCTGGATAACGTGCAATCGGTCGCAGACTCCGGCCGCAGGGTCAGCGAGTCCCGGCGCGTCGCGCGACGCGATCGGCAGGCTCGGTCGCGTCAGCGGGGCCTGAACGAGAACTATGCCCGCGAACTGCTGGAGCTGCACACGTTAGGCGTGGATGGCGGCTATACTCAGCAGGATGTGATCGACGTCGCCCGGGCGCTCACCGGCTGGACCGTCGGGCCTCCGCGCATCGGCACGCAGGGCTTTGTGTTCAATCCGGCGGCCCACGACGCCGAGGAGAAGCTGGTGCTCGGCCACCGGCTGCCCGCCGGTCGCGGGATAGAGGACGGCGAGGAAGTGCTCGACATCCTCGCGCGACACCCGTCGACCGCGCGTTTCATCTCGCGGAAACTGGCGATCCGGTTCGTGAGCGATGCGCCGTCGGACGAACTTGTGGATCTCGCCGCCGATGTGTTTCGTCGCTCGGACGGTGACATTCGCGAGGTCGTGCGCGCTATCGTTACGTCGTCCGAGTTCTTCTCGCGCGCGGCGTATCGCGCCAAGGTGAAGTCGCCGTTCGAAGTCGTGGTGAGTGCCTTGCGCGCCGTGGACGCGCGGCCCGATACGACGCCAAGAACCGCCGCCGTCGTCGCCCAGCTGGGCCAGCCCATCTACGGCCATCAGGCACCTAACGGTTGGCCGGAGACGAGCGAGCCATGGATGAATACGGGAGCTATTCTCAGCCGGATCAACTTCGGTCTGGCGCTGGCAGCGGGTCGCGTTCCGGGCGCCTCGTTACGACAATGGCCCGCATTCGACACGCTGTCCCGTCGATCGGCGAAAGAGCAGGTCGCCGGCGTGGTCGAAGCATTCCTCGGTGGCGTCGTTTCTGCCGAAACACGGGATGTACTCGAGTCCGGCGTCAACCCTCTGCTGGCACGGGCCGGGACCGACAGCACGTTCGCCATCATGGAACCCGACAGCGTGGCGTCCGCTTCCTCGGCAGCGCGTGAGCGGCGAAGGCGAGTCGCGGGGACCGCAGGAGCGCCCGTCCGCCTGAGCGGGCTCTCGCAAACCGTTGGGCTGGCGCTGGGCAGCCCGGAATTCCAACGCCGTTAGGCGGAGAGCGAATATGCAACGCCGCGTTTTCCTTCGAGATGGAGCTCTTGCGCTCCTCACCATCGGTCTGAGTCCATCGTTCCTGAGACGGACAGTGTTCGCGCAGTCGCTCCCCCAGGGGCAGAAGGGCAAGGTTCTGGTCTGCCTCTTTCAGCGGGGGGCGGCGGACGCCTTGAACATGGTCGTCCCCTTCGGCGAGCGAGCGTACTACGCCCTGCGTCCCACGATTGCGATTCCCGCGCCCGGGCGTGGCGACGGACCGCGGGGCGTCGATCTCGACGGTTTCTTCGCTCTGCATCCTTCGCTGGCGCCATTGGTACCGCTGTACAAGCGGGGCATCCTTGCCCCGATCCAGGCTGTGGGGAGTCCGAGCAGCACGCGATCGCATTTCGACGCTCAGGATTACATGGAGTCCGGGACGCCAGACGTGAAGTCGACGCACGACGGGTGGTTGAATCGGCTTCTTGCCGTGCGCGGCACGTGCGAGGCCTGCGCGCCGTCGCCGTTCCGCGCCGTCTCCATGACGCCGCAGATGCCGCGCATGCTGGAAGGACCGGAGCCGGTGATAGCGATGTCCTCGTTAGGCGAGTTCAGCGTTCGGACGTCGGGAGCGTCGGTCGATCGCCTCGAGGCCTTGTATCGCTCGGGCAGCACGGACCTTGTGCACGGTGCGGGTCGCGACATGTTCGAAGCCGTACGCATGCTGCGGGCCGCTGACCCGAGCCGGTACGCGGCGGCCCCTGGCGCCGACTACCCGCGGTCTCCGTTTGCCCTGCACCTGAAGGAGATCGCACAGCTCATCAAGGCGAATGTCGGGCTGGAGGTGGCGTTCGCCGATGTGGGCGGATGGGACACGCACGTCAACCAGGGTGGAGCGAGCGGTGCCTTGGCTGCTCGGCTGGATGATTTCTCGCGATCGCTTGCAGCGTTCGTCACCGATCTTGGCGATCGAATGGAGGACGTGGTGATCGTCACCATGTCCGAGTTCGGGCGAATGGCGCGCCAGAATGGCACAGGCGGCACGGATCATGGCCACGCTGGCGCCATGTTCGTCATCGGCGGATCGGTGCGAGGCGGAAAGGTTCTCGGACGCTGGCCCGGTCTGCAACCCGAGCAGCTGTACGAGGGCCGGGATCTCGCCCTGACCACGGACTTTCGTTCGGTCTTCGCGGAAGTTGTCTCCCGTCACATGGGCGCTGCGACGCTCGATCGAATCTTTCCCGGATTTGCCGGCGAGCCTTCCGGCTGGCTGGGAATCCTGTGACGTAGCGAGCTCGAATCGGATGCGGCCGCGTCCGGCGCGTGCGACTCACGCGCCGGTGTGGTCGTACCAGCGTCGATGCTGCTCGGAAGTGACATTCGCGCCACAGGCAAGCTCCACCGTCAAGGAGACGGGTCGGAGTCAGGCTCGGCGGGAAGGAATGGTCCTGGGCAAGCAGGTTAGCGGCGGCACCCGTCCGAGGCTTTCATGAGGCCGCTGCGTGTTGGGGTGCAGCTGCTGGGCATCGGTGGACCAGGTCGGAACGAATCATCACCGGCTGCGACACATCAGCTGCAGAGCAGCGCTGTGTCTTTACAGTCAGGCAATCAGAGGGTGCTCGCAGCAGACCCCGCACACTCGTGTTGAAGCTGAGCGATCGGAAGCTATCGACCGAGGATGCGGCGCAGGAGGGATTGGACACGGGCGTCCAAGCCGTCGGGCAGGTCGAAACGCCATTCGTGACTCTCGCCACCTTCGTGTTCGCGGCAGGGAGATGTTGGCTCGGTGCCTGGCCGGAACCACTCGCGCTGTCGGTGCGGGCACCACTCGCCCGCCAGTTCGCCGGTTTCGGAGTCGATCTCGACCATGACCATGCCCGACGGTGCAGACCATGCGCGCTCGCTGGCCCGCTCGTGCCAGCCCTCCCTCATGAACTGCGCCCATGCCGGGGCGGCCAGACGTCCGCCGCTGGCATTGGCACCAATCGACTCCGGCGTGTCGTACCCGAACCAGAAGCCCGCTACAAGCGTCGGCGTATAGCCGACAAACCAGACGTCGTCACCGTCGTTCGTCGTCCCTGTCTTTCCCGCAACGGGCCCGGACACACCCCCGGCCCGAGCGGCACGGCCGGTGCCCCGGTCCACCACCGAGCGCAGCATGGAGGTCAGCTGATAGGCGTCCCGGGCATCCATGACACTGTCGCGCACGACGCGCCCAGACCATACGATACTCCCGTCTACCCGTTCGATACGCCGCAGCAGCCGTGGCGCAACGCGGAACCCGCCGTTCGCGAACGGGGCATATGCAGCCACCAGTTCCAGGGGCGTGACGTCCACGGCGCCTAACGCCAATGCCGGGACCGCCGAGATCGGACTGCGGATACCATTCCGGTGGGCAATGTCGGCCACCACCCGTTCGCCGACACTCCGGCTGACGCGAACAGTCGCCGCATTGGAGGAGTGCATGAGCGCCCGCCGGAGAGTCACACGCCCTTCGTACTCGTCGCCGTAGTTCGCTGGCGTCCACACTCGACGCCCGTCGCGCACCTCCACCGGCTCGTCGTCCACCATCGACGCCGGTGTCATTCCTGCCGACAGGGCAGCAGCGTAGACGAATGGTTTGAATGCGGATCCCGGCTGACGCTTCGCCATGAGCGCTCGGTTGAAGGAGCCCCGTCGATAGGTTCGGCCACCGACGAGAGCCCGGATGTCGCCGGTTCGAGGATCGAGCGCCACCATCGCTCCCTGCAATGGCGTACGTGAGCGATACGCATCATTGCCATCGCCGGACACTGCCCACGTCTCATACGACGATTCCTCCTCGATGGCCCCAGCGCGGTCCCGCACGGCCCGCTCGGCGGCCCGTTGTGCAGTCAGGTCGAGCGTCGTGTACAGTCGTACATCCGTCCCGACCAACCCCGCCTTCCGAAGAATCGAGTCGGCCTGCTGCCGCACGGCGTCCAGCGCATACGAATCGTTGAGCGCCGGCGGGAACCAGTCCTCGCTGGAGACATCGATCGCCTCGTCGCGCGCGGACTCCAGCGTTGCGTCGTCCAGAAAGCCCTCCCGCCGCATCAACGACAAGACGAGATTGCGACGTTCCAGGGCCCGTTCCGGATTCGCCTTCGGAGTGTACGCCGAGGGTCCTTTCGGCAACGCCGCCAGCATCGCGCCCTCGGCCACCGTCAGCTCAGATACGTGCTTATCGAACAGATCACGGCTCGCCGCTTCGACGCCATACACCCCATTCCCCAGGTAGATAGCATTCAGGTATCGCTCGAAGATTTCCTCCTTGGTCAATGCGTTCTCGAGAAGCCGCGCCACACGGAGTTCGAGGAACTTGCGCCCTAACGAACGGCTACCGTTGACGCGATGCGCGAGGAAGGAGTTTCTCGCCAGCTGCATCGAGATCGTGCTGAAACCTTCGCGCACGCCGAACGTCGTCACGTTGCGGACCAGCGCCCTCGCGGCACCATGCCAGTCGACGCCGTCGTGTCGGTAGAAGCGGCGATCCTCGGTTGCCAGGAAAGCCCGCCGGACGTGCTCTGGCACCTTCCTTAGGGGGACATTCACACGCCGAACGCTCGTAAGACGTCCGATCAGCTTGTTATTCCTGTCGAACACCCTCTCTCCTTCCGATGGCTGGTATGCCCGGATTTCGGTGTCCGTCGGGCATCCCTCCAGACCGCAGGTGGCCAGCCACACGTCGAACCAGGCCAGGGAGAGGAGAACTGCCAGTCCAACAGCCGCCAGCGGCCAACGCTGCCGCACAACCTGCCGGAGAGTCGCATCTGCCGGACCGCCGACGCGCGAGCGGAATGACCGCCATCGAACCGCGAGACCCATGGGGCGAGACATCGTGTGCGGGAGTGTCGTGCTCTTAGATACGGAACGCCCTCCGCAGAGTTTCCTCGTCTCCGTCGACGCCCGAATGACCGGCTCTGACGGCGGTACGACGGAGGCCCGCCGCTAGAAACGCCAGCCCTTGAGTGCCCGGATCGCCATCTCCACGGCTTCGCGCTGCTCCGGCGCCGGCGATCGCTCCAGGAGTCGCTCGAACGTGGCCACCGCCAAGTCCAGCAGTTCGTAGTCGGACTCCGCACCCGCAACGGCAGCCGCGTTGTCGGCGACGTTCGCGAGGGCCAGGTCGTCATCGGGAAAACGCTGGGTGACCTGTTGCCAGCGTGTCACTCTCTGGCGCGGATCCGACTCAGACAGAGCCCACAGGTGCCAAGCGCCACGGTTCGCCGGGTCGCACTCGATCGCGCGCGACGCCAACTGCCCGACCTCGGCGGGGCCTCTTCCCTGCAACCAGTAGGCATTCGCCAGAATCACCAGCGCTCGCGCGTTCGCGGGCTGCTGTCGAACGATCTGCTCGTAGAGCGGTGCGATTACGTTGGGCTCGTCCCGGTAGGGCTCAGCCACCTCGATCAGGGCATCGGCCGTAGCCGCATTGGCGAGATGGATCAGTCGTCGCGTAAGTTCGACGGGATTGCTCTCCCGTCGATAGTCTTCCACCGCCGCCGCGACGTCCGCGGGGAGCCGAAATGCCGGAGCCGACATGAGCGAAAACTACCCTGGCCCGCAGCGGGACGCATGACCCACGCGGATCCGCGGATAGCGCCAATCCGGGTTGCGTGCCTGTCGACCGCAGAACCGACCGCCGCAGCACTGGCGCAGCTCATCGCCGCACTGCTTCCCGGGGCAGCAGTCGACGCAACCGACCTGGGCAGCGTCCGGAATCTACCGGACGCCGACTGCGCACTGATCGACGCGTCGGCCGAGGACAAGGCGATCGAGATGCTGCGAACCATGCGCGCCCGCGGTTTCAAGGCTCCGGCGATGCTCATCGTCAGCGGTGGGCGCGAGTCGCTGGAGAGGGATCGAGCCCGACTCGGCATCAGCCACGTGCTCGACAGCGCAACGCTCGCCGGCACTCTGCCGGACGCATTGCGCGAGGCACTGCGTCTGGACGGTCTGGCGAAGGAGAATGCGTCGCTCGCCCATGCGCTGCGCGTGCTCCGCCAGACGCAACGTTTGCTCGCTGCTGGCGAGATCGCCCTGAAGCTGCAGCACTCGTTGAACAACCCGCTCGCGGCGCTGCTTGCCGAAGCACAACTCATGGAACTCGAGGATCTCGGGGCAGACCATCGCCGATCCGTGGAGCGCATCATCGAATTGAGCCGGCGCCTGATCGAGGTCACACGCAGCCTGGAGGGCATCGGGGGCTCGAGACCCTGATGTTGCGATTGGGGTCTCCAATCCGTCTGCCTGCATGAGGAGGTCGCTCGGCGAGGCGTCTGCCTCCCGGCAGGCGGATCGTGCGCGCTTGCGCGAATCGGGGCGCAGTGGCATACTGAACCAACCCATGGGCGATGTGTGGCATCGTCATGGTGATGTTTGGGTCCTGCCGCAGAGACCGGTCGGTGTTCCGGGAGCGGACAGGACGAAGGCGCCAAAGCAGTAAGCCGTTACTGCGGTCGTGTGATCTATCCGCGACGCGTGGTGATTGTGAGTGTCGTGCGAGTGCGCACGACGGTTCCCTATCTCAAGTTCGAACTGGCAGGCATCGCGGCGCCGTCGTTGCGCGCATGCGCCCGACGCGGTCGCCAGGACCATTCCCAGGCCTAACGCTTTCCCGCCCACGTGCCGTGCACGTGTGCCGACATCAATCCCCGTTTCAGACCCCCTGTTTGCATGACCGAACGCCGACGCCCGCATCGTCGTGGCCGCCGTCCTACCCGCCGTGATCGCCAGACCGATCAGCCGGGCGAGCCGAATCCGTATCGCGATGCCGTGGCTGACATGCCGGACGGATCCCAGGACCTCGATATCGACATCTCACCACCACCCACCGCTGAGCACGGCAGCGACCGTGGGTCGGATGGCTCTGCCGAAGCTGACGCCCCGGCCGCGCGCGACCGATCGGCTGCCGTCGAAAGCGAAGGGAGCGAAGGCACGAGTGACGCCTCACGCCCGCACCGAAGCCCGGACGATATCGCGCCCCAAGCACCGGTTGCACCGACGCCCCGGTTCGACGATCGCCCCCATCGCGAGCGCGACGAGTTTCACGGACGAAACGGCCGCCGGCACCGCCGGAATCGCCGCGGAAGACGCGGTCCGGAGCAACAGACCCCGCCCACGCCGATCATCGCCGATTCGGAAACTGCTGGCTGGTTCGATACGTCGCGCGACGGCGGCTTCATTCGCCGAGCCTCCAACAGCTATCTCGCCGAATCGGGCGACGCGTTCGTTCCGCCACACGTCGTTCGGCAGTACTCGCTACGGCGCGGAGACGTTCTGGTTGCAACGACCGGACGAGATCATCGGCAGCGGATCGTCGTCGTCGAAATCACGAGCATCAACGACCAGGATCCCGCGACGCTGGGCAAGCGTCCTGACTTCCAGTCGCTGACCGCGACGTATCCGGACCGGCGTCTGACGATGGAGACCGGCAGACCGGCGCGTGGCGGGCCGGAGCTCACGCGCCGTTGCATCGACCTGATGGCGCCCATCGGATACGGTCAGCGCGCTCTGATCGTCGCACCGGCGCGTGCCGGCAAGACGATGCTCCTGCACGCGCTTACGGAAGGGATCGCGCTTAATCACCCGAAGGCAGTGCTCCTCATTCTGCTCGTCGACGAACGGCCGGAAGAAGTCAGCGAAGCCATTTCATGGGGTGTCGGCGAGGTAATCGCGTCCTCGTTCGACCAGCCAGCGCACCGTCACGTGGAAGTCTGCGAGATGGTACTCGAGCACGCTCGCCGCCTCGTGGAACTCGGCCGCGATGTGGTAATCGTGCTCGACTCGTTGACGCGCATGGCGCGTGCGCACAACACCGCCGAGCGTGGCTCGGGCCGTACCATGTCCGGCGGTCTCGACACCACTGCTATGGCAAAGCCAAAGGCGTTCTTCGGCTCGGCTCGCGCGGTGGCCGAGCGGGACGGCGGCGGCAGTCTGACCATCATTTCCACTGCACTGGTCGAGACCGGTTCGCGCATGGACGACGTGATCTTCGAGGAGTTCAAGGGAACCGGGAACTGCGAGATCAAGCTCGACCGATCGTTGAGCGAGAAGCGGATCTTTCCGGCGTTCGATATCGCCGCATCCGGGACACGTCGAGAGGAGAAGTTGTACAAGCCCGACCAGATCGACGCGATCTACACGCTGCGCCGCGGCCTGCAGCAGATGCCGCCGCAGGCCGCGATGGAGTGGATGATCAAACGGATTGCCAACACGCCCAACAACGACGCCTTGCTGACGGGCTTGTAGCGCCGGCTACTTCGTTGTTCGATCGAGGGTCAGCGCCGCGGAGTTGATGCAGTAGCGCTGGCCCGTCGGATCGGGGCCATCGTCGAAGACGTGGCCCAAGTGCGCGCCACAGTTGCGGCACAGCGCCTCTGTACGTCGCATGAAGTGGGACGTGTCTTGGGCAGTCGACACCGCGGCCTCGTCCACCGGAGCGTAGAACGAAGGCCAGCCGCTACCCGAATCGAACTTCGTACCGGACGGGAATAACGGGTGGTCACAGACCACGCAGCGGTAAGTCCCTTCGTCGTGACAGTCCCAATAGGCGCCGGAGAAGGGCCGTTCGGTGCCCTTCTCCTGCGTGACATGGTACTGTTGAGACGTGAGGCGTGCCTTGACGTCCTCGCTCGAGTGTGCGGTATCGTCGGTCATGGAATGCTCCGTACGGCAGGGGGGGTGCGCCGCCGATCGTTCATGCGATCTCACCCCTGAAGAAGTCGCCGTACCCGCGATTCGGTTCCCGGCGCATGAACCGGTCAGGGAATGGCGCTTGCCGTTCCCGAGCGACGTGGATCGCCGCCTGCAGTCACTCGGCCACTGCCGATCGCGATCGCCGCACCGTACCCCATTCGCAGCTCGCCCCTGAGCGAGATCACGTTGAAGTTGTGGCCCATGGCCCTGAGGGTGGCGATCACGTCGGGATCGAACCCGTCCTCGATATCGATGACGAACTCGCGCCGCCCGCCCGGTCCTGCCGGCGGACCGAAGCCACCGCCGCCTCGCTGTGACGGAAGGAACCTCGGCAGCTCCAAAGCGCGCTGCGGCGAGAGACCGAAATCCACGACGCCAACCAGCGTCTGGTAGACAGCCGAGTTGATCCAGGCGTTGCCGGCGGCCCCGACAGCCAGGATCGGGCGACGCGAAGTACTGCTTCCCTGCATCACGATCGTCGGGGCAATTGTGCTCCCGTGGCGGGCGTATGGGAGTCGTGCGCCGTAGGCGTTCGGATCGGTGCCATACGACGTGAGCTTGTCGTTGTAGAGGAAGCCGAGGCCTGAAGTCACGTAGAAGTTCCCGCCCCATGTTCCCAGGGTCTGCGTCACCGCGACGGCATTGCCGTCAGCGTCGGCGACCGTGAAAGCCGTGGTTCCCTGGGGACGACAGATCGCGCCGGCGGCGTGATCCGGTTGCCCTTCGCATTCCGGGACGGGTGTCTCATCCGCGTCGCGCGCGGGCTCGGCGGGTGTCTTGGTACCGGCACAGCTGAGCGTGTCTCCCTTGAAGATCGCGGGAGTCAACGCGCGGTCGGCGTCGAAGCATTTCCATCGTGCATCGGCGGTATCCTTGTTCTGGAACGGCTCGACGTTCACGGGCCAGAGCGACGGGTCGGCGATCCGGTTTCG
This sequence comes from Gemmatimonadaceae bacterium, assembly GCA_019186945.1. Lineage (GTDB taxonomy): Bacteria > Gemmatimonadota > Gemmatimonadetes > Gemmatimonadales > Gemmatimonadaceae > JABAQJ01. Next base: position 84,476 of record JABAQJ010000006.1, on the reverse strand, counting down.
TGAAGACGGAATGAGCTGCCAGGCGCCGATCATCGCGTGCAGCGTCTGAGCGTCGTCCGTATACCGTTTCGGGGCGCTGATGTGCTCCAGCAGGTTGAGCTGCGAGACGAGCGTCGCGCCGCCTCCAACCGGCGGTGCGCTGGAGAAGATCGTCAGGCCGCGATAGGTGCCCTCGACTGGTACGCGATCGGCGGCGAAGTACCGGGAGAGGTCCGTCAGCTTGATTGCGTTCCCCTTCCCTCGCAGGTCATTGACCAGTCGCCGCGCCACTTCGCCACGATAGAAGCCGTCGTGCCCGTTCTTGGCGATCTGTTCGAGCGTCCAGGCGAGGTCGGGATTCCGGAGAGTATCGCCAGCTTTGAGCGGGTTTCCATTCCTGAAGAAGAGCGCGCGACTCGATTCGTACTTGAGGAAGCGGCTTCGTTCGAGCTGCAACGTGGTGGCCAGCCCGTCACTGACTACGTAACCGTCCTTCGCCGCACGAATGGCTGGAGCGAGCAAATCTGCCCACGGGATCCGTTGCGAGCCGAAGCGCTGCCATGCCTGGTACATGGCCGCCACGGTGCCGGGAACCATGGCCAGCACGGGACCGTCCGACGGATACCGACCGTCCTGAAGCAGCGAGGCATTGGACAGCGTGGCCTCCTCCGGGACGCGCGCCATGAACTCGATCAGCGCCGGCTTGGTCATTCCCGTCAGTTGCACCAACATCTCACCATACCCGCCCACGCCGCTGGCATCGGGTTCGACGACGCCGAGCGCGAAGGAAACGGCAACGGCCGCGTCGACGACGTTGCCGCCCTTGCTCAGAATCTCCACACCGGCCGCGGTGGCTACGGGACTTGCGCTCGACACTGCCGCGCGCCCGGTCTGCTCTGGTCGGAGCGTCGGCCGGTCCCTCACCATGCGGTATAACACGCGGTCCAGTTCCAGATCGCTGGTCGCAGCCAGGGCCTGCGGTCGATGCGTATCTCCAAGTGCCTTCCACTGCGCACGCCGTTCGGCCGCGTCGGGAGCGCTGAAGTAGAGCCGGTCCGTGCGGTCGAAGAAACGATCGAACGTTTCGGCATTTCGTGCTCGACGATCCATCACCGCCGGTCCGGTGATGGTGCGCAGGCCGGCATCCGGTGGCCTGGGTGCATCTACCATCGTCATTCCGGCGCCGGCAAGCAACTGTTCCGCGATCGCCCGGTCCCCAACCCGATCGGGATCTCCGTTGTAGCTGGCATCGTCGGGTGACCGATCGGCAATCAGCACCTGAGCGCCGTCCGCACTCCACGCTGGGTCACCGCTCCGCGCACTCAGAAAGTTGGCGTAGATGCCGGTAGCGGCGGCAACGTAGATGCCCGCGCGCGGCGTGGCCGAAAAGAACGCGATACGAGCGCCATCAGGCGACCACCCCGGTCGTGCCGGCGCCCGGTCGGCCACGACCACGCTGTCTATCCCCGAGGCGATAGTCCGGACGCGCAGGCGACGCGCCGTCTCCGTGAACTGCACGTACGCGAGCCTCGCGCCGTCGGGCGAGATCGCCGGCCATCGTTCCGCCAGGTCATCGCGCGTCAGGCGTTTCTCGGAGCCATCCGGGGCACGTGACCAGATGCGTGCTGACGTCCCGCGTCCACGGACGAAGAACAGCGTCCCGTCAGCCGCCAGCGCCGGCTCACTCTCTGGCGCATCGTCGCTGGTCAGCCGGTCCGGGAGCGCACTGGCGTCATCGCCGCGTACCGGCAGTCGGTAGATATCTCCACCGCCACTTCGGTCGGATGCGAACACGAGCGACGCTCCGTCGCGACTCCACGCCGGCTGCCGATCCCACTCCGGGCCTCTCGTCAGGCGAGACCAGGATCCGTTGACGCGGCGCAACCACAGGTCGCCGTCGACTGAGACAGCGAGGCGACCGTCACTGGCGTAGGCAGGGTCGCGCGCGATCGGCGAGGTCGCGGACCGAGCTTGCGCGAAGAGGATGACGGCGAATACGACAGGTAGCATGGCTCCCTACGGGGTGGGATGGATCAGGCTCACGCTCGTTCCCGGCGGCTCTGGCCCCGGATGCCAGGGAAAGTGGGGCACGGAGCCATGTCGTGGGAGTAGTCGAAGGATCGCTTGGCGCGTCCAGCGCAGAGAACCCGCTGACGCACGGCTCCATCCGCGCCCATCTGCGGCTGACGAGGTCCATCTCTGCGGCAATCGTCGACATCTCGTGTCGGCCGCTGATCGCGCTGATGGAACCCCGGCAGCAATGCGAGTGCATGGGCTAACGATGATGGGACGCATGTGACTGTGCGCAGTTGTGGCAACGTATCCTCGAAGAAGCCGATCGACTTACCTAACGACTTCCCAGGACATTTCACTAGCTGGAATAGTACGCAGCGTTCTCTTCGATGTACCCGGCCGTCAGGTCGCAGCCGTATGCCGTGGCCCGCGCGTTCCCGACGCCTAACGACACCTCGATATCTACCGTTTCCTGCCGCAGAGTGCGGCGCACCAGATCGTCCTCGAAATCGACGCGCGCTCCGTCCCGCACCACCTGATGGCCGTTGATCCACGCTTGCGTACGCGCCGGTTCGACATGGCACTCGAAGCATTTCCCCACCGCCATCAGGATGCGACCGACATTCGGATCAGCGCCATGCACCATGGTTTTCACCAGCGGCGAGTTCACGAGGGCCTTCGCCACCATGCGGGCCTCCGAGTCGTTCGCGGCATCGCACACAGTCGCGCGCAGCAGATGCTCGGCGCCTTCCCCATCGCGCGCCAGCATTTCAGTCATCCGTACACAGCCGGCGTTCAGCGCCTCGATGAATGCCCCGCGATCCACGGGGCCGGCCAGACCGTTCGCCATGATCGCGCAGGTATCGGAGGTGCTCGTGTCACCGTCGACCGACAGCATGTTGAACGACGATTCGATCGTCGCTCGCAAGATCTGGTCGAGCGCCCTCGCGTCCAGAGCTGCGTCGGTGAAGATGTAGGCCAGCATGGTCGCCATGTTGGGCTCGATCATGCCGGACCCTTTCGCTACCAAGGTGATCGTCGCATCCCCGACACGGAGCGACAGCGCTTTCGCGTAGGTGTCGGTCGTCATGATCCCTTCTGCGCCAATCAGTGGATTCGCCTGAAGCTCCCCGGCGATGCCAACCAGTCCGGCCTCGATCTTCTCGATTGGAAGGGGAACGCCGATGACGCCGGTTGAACTCACGAGTATCCGATTCGCGGTCGTTTCCAGCTCGGCTGCGGCGGCAACGGCCATACGTCGTGCGTGATCCACGCCACGGGTGCCCGTGGCCACGTTGCTGCACTTGCTGTTGACGACGATTCCCTTGAGCCGTCCCTCGCGCATCGTTTCACGTCCGAGTACGATCGGCGCGCCAGGAAAGTGGTTACGCGTGAAAACCGCCGCAGCAGCGGCCTCGACATCGCTGGCGAACACGGCGAGATCCCTGGCGGACGGCTTCAGCCCGACATTGCGGCTCGCACAACGAAAGCCCCTGGGGAAAACGGGAGGAGAATCGAACACGGGCCGCGAACTCGGGTCTCGGAGTGGGCCGGAAAAATACGTCTGGCGCAACATGGGGACCACCGGCACCACGCGATGGCATCGTCACGGCTCCCCCCTCAGCGAGTTATCCGGCGCAATCGCGCAACGCAATATTTCTGTGTTCTTCGTGTCGACTGGCGTTCCGAGCGCATCGCCGTCGGAGCCCGGTGGCTGGCCCGGCCTCCAGGCATGCTCAACGGTGTGCTGGCCGATGTCGTTGTAGGGGACTGGGCACGCTGCGTCCGGCACGCGCGTGGCGCGGCACCGACCGCCACGATTCACTCGAGGTTCTCGTCATGCGTACAGCTTCTCGAACGACGGCGCTCCTTGCGCTCATCGCTGCGCCAGCGCTCGCCCAGTCGCGCCCGACTGCCGTGCCGCGCTCGCCGCTCGCGCAGCCCGGCATCTCTCCGGATGGCTCGGAGATCGCGCTCGTCAGCGCCGGCGACATCTGGGCGGTCTCGTCGCGCGGCGGCGAGGCGCGCCTGCTGATCGCGCATCCTGCCAGCGACGAACGTCCCCTGTATTCGCCGGATGGAACGCGGATCGCCTTCATGTCGAATCGCGCCGGCAGCATGGATATCTGGCTTCTTACGCTCGCGTCCGGACAGTTGCGCCGGTTGACGTTCGACGACGGAACCGAGTCGCTCGATGGCTGGTCCGGGGACGGCAGTTTCCTTTACTACTCGACGTCTGCTCACGACATCGCCGGGATGAACGACGTATATCGCGTGTCGGCGAAGGGTGGCACACCCATGCCGGTGGCCGCCGACCGGTACGCAAGCGAGTTCATGTCCGCACCGTCCGCCGATGGGCAATCGATCGCCATCGTTGCCCGCGGTATGGCGCTCTCCCAGTGGTGGCGGAAGGGCCACAGCCACCTGGATGAGAGCGAGGTCTGGCTGGTCAGGCCGGGAACCTCGGGTGCACCCAGCTACGAGAAGTTGCTGCCGCGGGGCGCCAAGCAGCAGTGGCCGATGTGGAACCGCTCCGGTAGTGCACCGGCCCTGACGTTCGTGTCCGATCGATCGGGGGCGCAGAATCTCTGGACCAAGCCGCTGCAGGGCGATGCACAGCAGCTCACTCGGTTTACCAGTGGCCGCGTCATGTGGCCCACGATGGCCAACACGGGTCAGATCGCGTTCGAACGCGACTTCGGAATCTGGTTGTACGATCCCGTCGCACGCACAGCGCATGAAGTGCCGATTACCCTGCGAGGTGCAGCTACGGTCGATCAGATCGAGCACCTGTCGCTCAACACGAACTTCGCCGATCTCGCTGTTGCCCCTGACGGCAAGAAGCTGGCTTTCACCGCACACGGTGAGGTGTTTGCCGTGTCGGCAACGGATGGTGGCGATGCGACCCGAATCACTCGCACGCCGGCCGCCGAGTCGCAGGTGACGTGGAGCGGCGACTCGAAACGTATCGCTTACAGTTCGAACCGCGCCGGTGCCTGGCAGGTGTACGTCTACGAGTTCGCTACCGGTGTGGAAACGCAAGTCTCGGAAGGCGTCCGCAACTCCAGCGCGCCACGTTTTTCGCCGGACGGCAAGGCGCTGGCGTTCATTCGCGACGGCAGCGAGCTCTGTGTAGCTTCCCTCGATCCACAAGTCGTGCGCGTCGTTGCAACTGGGATCTTCGGGCGCCCCCCCATGATGCCGGAGCGCGCCATCGCGTGGTCACCGGACTCGCGATGGATCGCCTACCTGTCAGGCGGCACCAAGCTGTTCATGAACGCCTACGTAGTCCCGGCAGCCGGGGGTGATGCGCGGCAGGTCAGCTGGTTGTCGAACACGCGCGCGAACACCGTATCGTGGAGCGGAGACGGAACCTTCCTCCTCCTCGACACGGGCATGAGAACCGAGCCTGGACTCCTGGCTCGCATCGACCTTCTCCCGCACACTCCGAAATTCCGCGAAGATCAGTTTGTCGCCCTGTTCCGCGATGACACGCCGGGCCGTACGACGCCCCCCACGCCCGCGCCCGCCATCCCAACGGACAGCTCGACGTCCACCGCGCGACCTTCCGGCAGCGGCAACGTCCGCATCGAGTTCGATGGCATTCGCCGGCGTCTGAGCATCGTCCCGGCAGGCGTGGACGTTGAGACGCAGACGCTGAGCCCGGACGGAAAGACGGCGATCGTCAGAGCATCCGTCGGTAACCAGCAGCATCTGTTTTCGTATTCGCTCGACGAACTCGCGGCCGAGCCCCCGGCTACGCGGCAGCTCACCACGACTGCGGGGAACAAGACGCTCATCCAGTTCGCTGGCGATGGGAAGACGATCTGGTTCCTGGAGGGCGGGCGCGTCACGAGTGTCAACCTCGACTCGCGACAGGCACGAACGGTCGCCGTGCGTGCCGAGCTGGACGTCGACTTCGGTCGAGAGAAGTGGGAGGTCTTCCATCAGGCCTGGGAGTACCTCAACGACAACTTCTACGATCCGGACTTCCACGGGATCGACTGGAAGGCCACCCGAGCGGCGTACGCGCCGTACGTCGCCGGTTCGCGAACTCCGGACGAGATGCGTCGCGTGCTTTCGCTCATGATCGGCGAGATGAACGCCTCGCACATGGGAATCGGCTCGCCGCCCGCTGGGATCGCACCATCGACCGGCCGACTCGGCATCGAGTTCGACCCCGCCGCGTACGACGCCCGCGGACAGCTCCGCGTGGCGTCACTGGTACCGCTCGGTCCTGCTGCCGTTGCCGGCGGGATCCGTGCCGGGGACTTGGTCCTTGCCATAGACGGCGTACCTGTCACGCGCGACGTGAGTCTCGATTCGCTGCTTGCCTACAAGATCGGAAGGAAGGTCGTAGTCACTGTTGCCGGCGACGCCAACGGACGTGACAGGCGCGACGTCAACGTTCGCGCCGTTGCGTCTGGCGCGGAGAAGGGTCTGCTCTACCGTGCGTGGGTGGACGAACGCCGTGCGCTCGTCGCGTCCCTCAGCAAGGGGCGCCTGGGATACGCCCACATGCTGGACATGGGTGGGGGAGCGATCGCCCAACTCAACCTGGACCTCGACGCCGATGACCACGAAAACGACGCGATCGTGCTCGACATCAGAAACAACAACGGCGGTTTCGTGAACGGCTACGCGTTGGATATCCTTAGCAGGAAGCCTTACGTGGACATGGTGCGGCGTGGCGTCCCATCGGTGCCGGGCCGGCCTGTGCTGGGACAGCGGGCGCTCGAGGCGCCCACGATTCTAGTGACGAATCAGGCGACGCTCTCCGATGGCGAAAACTTCACGGAGGGGTATCGCACCATGGGCCTGGGCAAGGTCGTCGGCGAGCCAACCGCTGGCTGGGATGTGTACACGGGCAGCGGGACAATGGTGGACGGCACGACTGTGCGGCTCCCGTTCATGCGGAACGCGCAGCTGGATCAGGCGGCGTTGGAGCTCATCCCGCGCAAGGTGGACATCCCAATCGACCGACCAATGGGAGAAAGTTACTCCGGACGGGATACACAGCTCGAGACTGCCGTGAGTGAACTGCTGAAGCAGATCGGAAGCTCGCGCAACCGCGCTGTCCAGTTGAGACAGCGGACAGGCCGGTAGCGTGCAGCGAAGCGAACGCCATCCCGGTGTCGGGCCGGGATCGCTCGCGTCACGCGACTGATGAGACGCGCCAAGTCGCTTCCGCCAGCGCCCGCCGAAGTGCTGCGGGCGCTGGCGCCACTGGAGCGACTGCACTATCGCCTTGCATGGCATTTCAATCAGGATCCGCTCAAGCGGTTCATGGCGCTCTTCCAGTATTCGCTCGGCTCGATCGCGATCCGATCGACAACCGCTCGCCGGACGCGGGTATTCGGCATGGAGCACGTCGCCGGTACCTCGCTCGATCGACCTCTGCTCCTCGTGGCAAATCATCGTTCGTACTTCGACATGTTCGTGGTGTCGAGCGAGGTGTTCCGTCACACTGGCATCAAGCGCCACCTGTATTTCCCGATCATGGGCAGCCACTACTACCAGACGCTGACCGGGATCGCGCTCAATGCGACCGTCGGTTTCTGGTCGATGTTCCCGCCCCTGTTCGCCAACGCCTCGCACAAGGACATCGATCGTCATTCGCTGGACCTCCTGGTGCATCTGTGCAGCGATGCGGAACGTACGATGGTTGGGATTCACCCGGAGGGCGGTCGGAATCTGGACCCTGACGTGTACACGCTGCGCCGGGTACAGCCGGGAACGGGTCGCATCATCCACGCCGCGCGCCCGCAGGTAATTCCGGTATTCGTCGTTGGACTGGAGAACACTTTCTGGAGACAGGTTGCCGCCAGCTGGAGTGCCAAGGATCCCATCCGCATCCACTTTGGCCGCCCCATCGACCTGACGTCGATGTACGAACTTCCGCCCAAAGGCAGCACTTACAAGGCAATCACCGATGTCGTGATGGACCGCGTCCGCGACTTGATGGAGGACGATCGCGCACTCTACGGCCAGCCGGCTGCTTCGTTGGCGTCGCCGCCAGAACCGTCCACCGCATGATTGGCGGGCGCTGGCCGATCGCGTCATGCGTGGCAGTCGTCATGGCCTGTTCCCGCGAGCCAGCGCCATCGGTCCGGCTGCCGGAGCCTCTGCCACCCACACCGGTCACCCTGCTCGCCGGCGACTCCCTGTACGTCATGCACTGTCAGTCGTGCCATGGTCGCCATGCGCTGGGGACCGATCTTGGACCGCCGCTGGTTCATTCTGTCTATGCTCCCCGGCATCACGCCGATGCGGCGTTTGTGCTAGCCGTGCGGAACGGCGTACGCGCGCATCACTGGACATTCGGCGATATGCAGCCGGTGCCGTTGGTCACATCGGCGCAGGTCGAGAGCCTTACCGCATATGTACGGTGGCTCCAGATGCAGGCAGGGATCCATTAGGCATTGGAGCCCACACGCGCACGGCGACGGCGTCGATCCGGAACCGGCGCCAAGACGCCGGTGAGGATGGATCCCGAAGAAGAACTCGCTTCCGGGTAGCCACTCGTATCTTGCTCTCCAGCGAACGCGCGCGCACAATCGGAGGGACGAATGAAAATGAAGTGGACATGTGCACTGCGGTCTCGGGTCGCGGCGATCGCGACGATGTTGAGCATCCTCGCATGTACCGGCATGGGTGAAGCCAACTGGGTTGAGCTGCCGGCTGTCGATACGACTTCGACTCCGGAAATCCGCATTACAGGAACCGTGCACCGCCTGACGCTCGAGGGCGGCCTCTTCGTGATCCTCGATACTGCCGGGACGCAGTACAACCCGTCGAACCTTCCTCCGGCATTTCAGGTCGACAGTCTCCCTGTCGAGGCTGACGCGCGTCAACGTGACGATCTGATGTCCATCGGAATGGTTGGACCGATGGTCGACCTGGTGCGAATCCGCCGTCGTGCCGCCAGTTCGCCGGCGCCTGCGCAGCCGTGACGCGATCCGGATCCGCTCGGTAGCGCGTTACCGTTTGGAGACAGCCTTGCGTGTCGCAGCCGCCCGTGTGGGGTAGGCCACGTCCGGCGGCGGATCGCCGTGCGGCCAATCCAGTTCCTTCCCCTTGAAGTCCGGACGAGGCCGAGTGTTGATGTACGTGGCCACGTCGTAGGCTTCCTGTGCCGTCAGGGTGCGAGGCGCCGTCTGTGGCATCAGTTCCTTGATGAACCCGGCGGCGGTGCGGACGCGCGCCATCCCGGCACCGATGTTGTACGAATTCGGGCCCCAGACCGGTGGCGCCAGGTCCGTCCCCTGACCATCCGACCCGTGGCAGGCGACGCATTTCGACGCGAACAGCGCCGCACCGCGCGTCGTGTCGCCCGGCAGCGGCGGGACGCGGGGGAATCCCTGCCCTTCGACCTCTGCGCCAACGGGATATCCTAACGAGAGAAACGCCATGTAGGCGACCATGTCACGCATGTCGCGGCTCTCGGGATCGAGCGGCGTGCCGTTCATGCTCCGCTTGAAACAGTCGTTGACCCGATCGCCGATGATCTGCGTAGCACCAGCGCGGCTGCGGTATTGCGGGAAACGCGCGTAGATGCCCACGAGCGGCATGGCGTTCTTCTGCGTCCCGTCGGCTGCGTGACAGCTGACGCACTGCAACTTGTTTCCGACGTGCGCTGGCAGCGAATCGCGTGTGTTGCGAAGGAGCGCGCGTCCGCGACGAACCGAGGCCAGGACTACGGTGTCCGTGACCTCACTTTCGTCGGGAACGCGGAACGAGACCTTCCGGACTGCAGCCGGCGTCGGGAGCGAGGCGCTCGCGGCGGTTGTATCCGGCGGCGTGCTGGCGGGTGCGGGCGTACATGCGCCCAGTGCCAGACACGCGGTGACCGCCACGCTCGTGGCGCCTTGGACGACCAGTCGGGATCGCAGTGCGAGTTCGTTCGAACGGCGCCGTTCGCGGCTGGCGGAAACGGGGGCAGTCATGGCCTCATGCTATGCGATGGCTGCAACGCCGGCAATTCGAACCGGATCATAGCCGGAACAGATAGCTCCACTTGATGAACACGCCATCGGCCCTGCGCTCGAGTCCGCGAAACCGGAATGCGGTAGGCTCGGCAAGCGTTCCGCCATAGCCGGCGAAGAACACAGTGCCAGGCGTGGGCTGGTATGAGAACAGCCAGTCGCCGCGGACCCGGTTTCGGACGAAGCCGGAAGCGCGGGTAAAGCTGCCGTCGGCGTTGCGAAACAGGATCGGGAAGTTGGTTCGCTCGTCATCCCGCAGGTCGAGCTTCTGCATGGCGTCGTATTGGCCAACGAAACGCACGAAGATCGAGCGCGACATCTGGTACTCCATCTTGAGTCGCGGGACCTTTCTGATGTTCACGGTGCTCCCGTCCTTCCACCGGTTGAACTCCTGATGCTGGTACTGCGCTTCCAGTCGCAGCTGGTCGGTGGGGCGATAGCGAAGGTTGACCGTGACGAAGTGGATCAACCCTGACTGCCATTCGTCGAAGTTCTCGTCCTTCCCCCCGATGTAGAAGACGTCGCCGGAGAACTTGCCGAACTCCGGCGTCGCGATGGTCATGGTCAGGTCGACATTATGCAGTCGCGGATCGCCGGCAGCGGTGAACTTGACCGTATCCATGGCGCCGCCGCCCAGCGGGCGCTCGATGTAGTAGTCGGCATAGAGATCACTGTCGAACCCGAAGTTCTCGAAGAACACTCCGCCGGTCAGGCGCCACCCGCCGCGCAATGCTGCGCCCCCAGTGAAGTGGAGCTTTCGATCCTGCGATGCACGGCCGTCGACGAACGCGCGGTAGCCGCCGGTCTGCTGCCCCCGCACACCGACGTTCCAGGTCTCTACCAGCGAGCCCTTGGGTCCGTAGAAGTTCCAGACGTTGGCGATCACGTAGTCCGCCACGTCGCGTCTGCCGATGAAGCCGGCACGTGCCACGAAATCCTCGCCTACTGCGGAAATCCGGGCGTTCAGGCCATACATGCGGCCGGCCCGCGACAGCGTTGCCGACCACAGGGGCGCGGTGATCGTGGAATCTCCGGACGACGTCGCGCTCAGGGCGCCAGCCATGTTCAATGACCAGATCTTGCGCGCCACGAGCCGCGTGTCCAGCCCGAGGACGCGATTCGAGCTGTCGCCATCGGTTCTGTCTGTGTACGTCAGACCGAGGCGCGACTGCTGGCCGATGTCGCGCACCGCGCGTACGATGTTGAAGAACGGGTGACCGGTGCCGTCGAGCGACGTCTGCCGGTCGTCCAGCGCCGTCAGGACAGCCAGGTTCGTTCCCGCGCTCTTCCCCGTCAGCTTGAATGCCACGTCAGGCTGGGAGATGGCGCGTGTGTAGATCAGGTTGTTCGGTGCCGTGAAGTTCTCGATTCCCTCGAGGAAGAATGGACGCCGCTCGGGATAGAAGAGGGCCTGACGCGGGTCGAACTGAAAGGCGACCACGTCTGCCTCCACCTGCGAGAAATCGGGATTGACCGTTCCGTTGAGCGTCAGGTTGTTGGTCACGCCCCACTTCAGCGTGGCACCGTACTCGGGACCGTCAGGCGTGTATCCCCACGATCCGTTGGCCTTCAACGCACCGGTCTGGCGCGCTACCAGCGAGGGATTGACATCGACCACCAGTCCCCGGCGGATCCCGCTGATGCCCCGGAGCGTCCCCGACTGAGACAGAAACGACGCAGCGTCCCGGCGCGCCGGTGTCCAGGTATCCTGGTGTCCCAGGTGTTGCACCTGGCGCAGGATCTGGAGCCTCCAGTCCTGGGACTCCGTCGGCTGGTACCGCAGACTCTTGAACGGAATCCGCACTTCCACTTCGTAGCCATACTCCGTGACGCGTCCATTCGACTCGTATGCGAAATTCGCGCTCAGGTCAGCCTGCGATGCGCCTAACGTTCCGAACGAGTCGCCGTGGCCGGAGGTCAGCCGCTGGCTCTCGTTGATCGTCCCGTCCGACTGCACACCCAATGCATTGACGCCGAAGACGAACGCCTGGCGTCCATCGTTGAACGTATCGAGAATGATCTGGACGAAGTCGTCCGACTGGATCTTGTCTCGGTCGGACAGCCGGGCGTTCACGCTGCCGGGCGGAGAGAACGCCCGGATGCCGAAGTACATGGCCGTGGGCGAGTACCAGACCATCACTTCGGTGGAGTCGGTCGCGGGCCGCTGGTCCGTCGGCTGCAACTGGGAGAAACCGGTCAACAGTGCTGCGTCGCGCCAAGGTGCTTCGTTCAGCATGCCATCGATTGTGACGGCGGCGGCGATCCGGGGAACACCGACGTCGAGCTCGCCGGCACGACCGTGAAATACGCCGCCCGGACCGGGCTCGGGCCCCGTGGACAGAACACCCGGGAGCGCAAGAAGGACGAATGGGAGCAGCATGGCCGAAGAATATATGCCGCCACATGAAGAGCGGCGCGTGCTTTCGTGCCCGCGCCGCTCCGCTTTCGCTGCCGCCCCGGGAACTGCTAGAAGCCCAGATTCAGCCCAAGACTATAGACCAGGTTATGAGCGACCTTGCTGGAGAGGCTCAGAGACGTAGCCTCCCGGAGGTCGAACTTCCCGATGTAGTCCTTCGCCATGCCGCGAACGCCGATCGCCCGACTGAGCTGGACGTCGATGCCGCCACCGGCGTTTACGGCGAAATTCGTCGACCGAGTCTCGAGCGGCCCGGTGCGGATCTCGTACCGGATCGCACCGGCACCGCCCTGGAGAAATGGAACAAGACCCGAACCTAACGCGGTGGTGGCCGGAAGACGCAGCTGGATGCCGCCGTCATAGAGCAGCACCTTGCTGTCGGCGATCGAAATGCCGCCGATGACAGGGAGTCCCACACGAACGTTCGAATCCGCGTAACCGATGTTCCCGACCAAGGTCACGTTTGTCGCAACATCGATTCCCAACTCCGCACCGTAGATCGCGGTGCTCTGGTTGGCAATGCGAGTGCCAATCGGTCCGTCCGCAAGATCGCCGAACGTCATGTAGCCCACATACGGCGTCAGGCGAGCTACGACAGGCGTGGCCTTCTGCGCGGGCATCGATGCCGGTAGAACCAGCGTGCCGACAGCGACGAGGGTGAGTACAGGGAAAATCTTCATGATAGTGCTCCTTGTGGTAGGCGTTTGCCGGGCGAACGGCGCACGAGGCACATCCGGTGCCCACGCGCAGCCACCACCTAACTCGCTACCAGCACATCACTTCCTCGGCGCATGCCGGGTCGCGCGCATGCGGCCTGTCATCGAACGAGGACGGCTGATTGTGCCTTCACTGAAGGGCAAGCTATCCCAGGGTCGTCCAAAGGCAGGCCACCGCTCGCATGCCGCGCTCGTAATTCTCCACGCTGATCCACTCGTTCGGTGCGTGCGCGTTTTCGCCAGGAAGGCCAAAGCCCATGAGCAGGACGGGGGCGTTCAGGATCGACTCGAAGACCTCGACGACCGGAATCGAGCCGCCTTCGCCAACGATGACCGGCGCTCGACCGAACGCAGCCTCGAGCGCCTTGCAGCCGGCATCGAACAGCGGGCCACCGAGTTCCGCTCGCCACGGCTTACCGCCGTGGAGTTCCGTCACGGTCACTCGGACTTCGGGTGGCGCAACGGACTCGACATGCGCGCGCATGAGACGTCCGATCTCTTCGGGATACTGGGCGGGGACAAGGCGGCAGCTGACCTTGGCCATCGCTCTCGAAGGGAGCACAGTCTTGGCACCTTCGCCGGTGTACCCGCTCAGGAGTCCGTTCACTTCGCACGTCGGTCGCGTCCAGATACGTTCCAGGGTGGTGAAGCCATCCTCCCCACCTAACGCCGGCGCACCGGTTTCTCCAAGGAACGTACCGTCATCGAACGGCAGAGCGCGCATTTCCCTTAGCACGGTTTCCGGCCACGGACGGACAGAGTCGTAGAAGCCCGGGATGGCGACGCGCCGCGCATCGTCATGGAGACTGGCAAGGATGCGCGCCAATGCGGTCGCCGGGTTCACTACGGCGCCGCCGTAACTTCCCGAGTGCAGGTCTACGGTTGGCCCCTCGACGTCGATCTGGAAATAGGCAAGACCGCGCAGCGACGACAAGATCGACGGAATCCCCGGCGCGAACATGGACGAATCCGAGACCACCACACCGTCGCATGCAAGCCGGTCCGCGTTCGAGCGCACGAAGTCGGCGAGGTTCTCACTGCCGACTTCCTCCTCCCCTTCCGCGACCAGCACGATATTCACCGGTAGCCCGCCACGCACGGCGAGGATGGCCTCGATCGCCTTGATGTGGAGATACAGCTGACCCTTGTCGTCGACGGAGCCACGCGCGTAGAGCCTGCCGCCGCGCACCGCCGGCTCAAACGGCGGTGTTTCCCAGAGATCGAGCGGCTCCGCCGGCTGCACATCGTAATGCCCGTACACGAGGTACGTGGGTGCGTGCGGTCCAGCGCGCCGCCACTCCGCCAGTACGACAGGATGCCCCGGCGTTTCGACGATCTCGACGTCGCACCCGATGGTCTCGAGCGACCGCTGCAGAAACTCGGCCGCACGACGAACGTCTGCGGCGTGCTCGGTGCGCGCGCTGACGCTGGGGATGCGAAGAAACTCGAACAGCTCGCGCTGCATGCGATCCGCATGCTGCACGAACCAGAACTCGAGGTCGGCGGACAAGGTGTGGCTCATGGTGGACGCGAACAGTAGTTCAGCCCGCCGGCATCGCGTGCCGTCGTACGGGAGGTGCACAGCAAGCTATTGTAGAGACTCCACGCTCGCGAACCGCCTCCCGAGAAGCCCGGTACGCATGAACGCCCTGAAGAACGAAACCTCGCCGTACCTCCTTCAGCACGCAGCCAACCCAGTTGAATGGTATCCGTGGTCACCGGCGGCGCTGGCGCGAGCCCGTGAACTCGATCGGCCCATCCTGCTAAGTATTGGCTATGCCGCCTGTCACTGGTGTCATGTCATGGCCCATGAGTCGTTCGAGGACGAAGCGACGGCGCAGTTGATGAACGAATCGTTCGTCAACATCAAGGTGGATCGCGAGGAGCGGCCAGACCTGGATTCGATCTACATGCAGGCGGTGCAGGCAATGACGGGTTCCGGGGGCTGGCCAATGACGGTTTTCCTGACGCCTGATGGCGTGCCGTTCTTTGGTGGCACGTACTTCCCGAAACACGACCGTCATGGACTGCCGTCGTTTGCCCGCGTGCTCCAGGGTGTCGCACACGCGTATCGAGCGCAGCCCGATCGCGTCGCGGAGACGGCGCGCGCGCTGCGCGGGATCCTCTCGGCCCCTTCGCAGCCGCCCGCGTCAGGCGCGCTGACCGACGCCGGGTTCAACCAAGCGGTGCGGTTGCTGACTGCGAGCTACGACGAGCGTTACGCGGGGTTCGGAGACGCACCGAAGTTTCCGCCGTCGATGACCTTGAGGTTTCTGCTCATACACTGGTCGCGCACGGGTGACGAGAAAGCGCTGTCCATGGTTCGCGACACATACCTCGCCATGTTCCGCGGTGGGATCTACGACCAGGTTGGCGGCGGCCTGCACCGCTACGCCGTCGACGACCGATGGCTGGTTCCCCACTTCGAGAAGATGCTCTATGACAACGCGCTCTTCGTCGGCGTTGGCGTGGCCCTGTGGAAGGTCACTCATGACGACGAGGTTCGGCGTGGCGTGGAGGAGACACTGACGTGGTTGCGGCGGGAGATGACGTCTCCCGAAGGGGGTTTCTATTCGTCGCTGGACGCTGACAGCGAAGGACATGAGGGTCGCTTCTATACTTGGAGCGACGCCGAGCTGAGGCGGATCGCCGGGACGGACTTCGAGATCGTCCGCGATGTCTGGGGTGTGAGTGAGGCGGGGAACTTCGAGGGCGCGAACATTCTGCACGTCGCCAGGCCGTCCCGGGGGAATGCGCCTTGCGATCCAGCTGCGCGGTCGGCCATGGCGCGCGTTAGGGAGTCGCTCTATGCCGCACGGGGCCGTCGCGTCTGGCCGGCACGAGACGAGAAGGTCGTGACCTCCTGGAACGCGCTGATGCTCCGGTCGATCTCGCAGGCTGCGGCGGCCTTCGAAGACGCGAATCTGCGTGACGTGGCTCTGGCGAACGCGGACTTCCTCTGGCGAACGCTGGTGCGGGATGCGCGTGTCTTCCGCATCTACAAGAGCGGACAGGTCAAGGTGCCGGGATTCCTCGAGGATCAGGCTTCGCTGGCGCTGGCGCTGATGGACGTCTATGAGTTGACCTTCGACGACCAGTGGATCGGCCGAGCGCTCGAACTGACACGCGCAACGGTCGCGCACTTTTGTGATCGCACGAGTGGGCTATTCTTCGATGCCGCGCACGATCACGAGACGCTCGTCACCCGTCCGCGGGACGTTGCGGACAACGCAACACCGTCGGGCCAGAGTCTTGTGGCCGAACTCCTCCTCAGGGCCGCCGAGTTCGCGGGCGACGAGACTTGGCGCTCGCTGGGTGAGGGCGTACTCGGTCAACTGTGGGAGATCGCGGTGAGGAATCCGCTTGGATTCGGCAACTTGTTGGCGGTGGCAGACATAGCCGTGAACGGTGCTGTCCAGGTCGTACTTTCTGGTGCGCCGGAGAGTGACGGGGTCAGAGTGCTGCACAGGGTCGTGGCGCAGAAGTTCGTCCCCAGTCTGGTGCTTGGAGGTGCTGACCATGGCAGTCGGTTGCCGCTGGCGCTTACCGCCGGCAAACTCGCCATCGACGGAATGGCGACTGCTTACGTCTGCCGGCGGTACGTGTGCGATGCGCCCACGCATCACCGTGAGGAGCTGGCGACACAACTGGAGCGGGCTATTCTTCCGGTGACATGACGCGCGTGCGCGACACAGCTGGTACGGCGTTTGCCCAGCGCAATTCGTTATCTCGCTTGTGCTTGGTCGTCGTTTGATGCGGGTCGCTGCCCACGGGGAGCGGCGTTCGGTTTGCCGACACGCATCCTGCAGGGGAGTCGAAGAGCCTGGATCAGGGCAGGTGGGGCGATGAGTGTCGCATTCGACGTACGGTTCCGGGACGCTGCAGGGCGAGACTGGCGCTGGTCAGCAGCGGATTCGGCAATTTCTGACGAGGACAATGAACGAATGGTTCGTTTTGCGATGGCACCTTGGAGCAACTTGTCACACGCACTGCGGCATACCTGGACGGCCGGGCTGCTGTTGGTAGCAGGCCTCGCGAGCGCGGCCTGCACGAACAGCATCGAGCCGCCGGCTGTGAACCAGGTGGCAGTTCTTCCGGCGCAGGACTCCGTGGAAGTGGGGTCGAAGGTATCCCATTTCGTGGCGACTGCCCTGGATGCACAGGGACAGGAACTGACCGGCCGGAGGGTGACGTGGCGAATCATGGACTCGACGGTTGCTTCTGTCGACGCGAACGGTGTGGTCACCGGACTCAAGATTGGCGTGACACGACTGGTCGCGACAATCGGCGGTCGCCCGTCGAACCCCATCGTGATCATCGTAATATCGAAGGCGACACGACTGCTGGTGATACCGGACTCGCTCGAGGTGAACGTGAACTCGCAGAAGGGTATCAACGCCGCGGTCTTTGACGCTGCGGGCAGTCCGATCCCGGGACGCGTGGTGACGTGGTCGAGCGCGAATCCGCTGGTCGCGGCGATTGCGCCGGGCGGGGCGGTGACGGGGATTTCTGTGGGCGAGACGATCGTCAACGCGGTGGTGGGCGATAGCCTGCGCGCGACAGTGAAAGTGCGGGTGATTCCGGAGAAGGTGGCGTCGGTCCGGATCATCGATCCGCTGACGGGCTCGTACATCCTTCGGATCACGAAGTCGCTCCAGGTCGTCGCGCAGGCGCTGAACTTTCAGAACGTGCCGCTCCCCAATCGCGTCTACACGTGGCACTCGACGAATCCGGCCGTGGCCTCTGTGAGTACGACTGGCCTGGTGACCGGGAACCTGATCGGAACGGCGACGATCGTAGTCGAGTGCGAGGGCGTTGTCGATCAACTCCAGGTTCAGGTCACGCAGATACCGGTAGCGACGGTGTCGATCCTGCCTAACGATCCGACGTTCCTCGTGGGACAGACGTCGCAATTGGCGGCCGTCGTGAAAGACAGCGCGGGAAATGCGCTGACGACGACGGGACGGAACGTGCTCTGGACCAACAGCAACGGTACGGTGGCGAGCGTTACCGGTGGTGGCGTGATCACGGCGCTTTCTCCCGGCACAACGAGCGTGCAGTTGATCGTGGATCAGATTCCCAGTACGCCAATCACGGTGACGGTCAACCAGCTTCCGGTCGTCTCGGTGACGGTCACACCTCAGACAAGCCAACTCAAGGTCGGCTTGGTGCAGCAGCTGCAGGCGACGCCTCGTGACATCAACGGAAACCCGCTGAACAACAGGTCGATCACCTGGGCCTCTTCGGATACGACGATCGCCACGGTTGCCGCCAACGGGCTGGTCAAGGCGATTGCGGTGGGTCAGGCAGTCATTACCGCCACGTCGGAGGGAGTGGACGGCACGGCGGTCATAACGGTCATTCCGTAGCCGGCGAGTAACCGCTCACCACGCGGGCCTCGCGCGCTTCGGCAGCGGCATGGCCGCGATCGCGCAAGCGCCTGCGAAAGCGAGCGGCTGCCGGTGTCTTACAGGTCAGCGCACGAGCGCAGAATCGTCCGGCAGTTCCTGCAGGTCACCTTGCACCGAAGCTCCATCAGGTTCGTCGTGCCGCAGATGGCGCAGGACTCCTGGGGTTCGATTCCGCCAACTGACGGCTGAGCGCCAGGCGGTGGCGTACCCGGTGGCATGTGACCGGTCACTCGAAGTCGAGGGCCATGTTCATCGCCGGCGCGGAGTGCGTGAGCGCGCCGACGGAAATGAAGTCAACGCCCGTTAGTGCGATAGAGCGCACGTTCTGGAGCGCGATTCCTCCGGATGCTTCCGTTTTCGCACGGCCGCCGACCAGAGCGACACACCGCGCCATGAGTTCCACTGGCATGTTGTCCAGCAGGATGATGTGGGCGCCGGCAGCGATTGCATCCGTCACCTGCGCAATCGACTCGCATTCCACCTCGATGGCGGCGTTCGCCGGGGCGATCTCCCGGGCGCGTTGCACCGCGATCGCGACGCTCCCGTCCACGGCGGCCAAGTGATTGTCCTTGATCAACACGGAGGCGGCAAGGTCGAGCCTGTGATTTCGCCCACCACCGGCACGGACCGCGTATTTCTCCAGGCTGCGCCAACCCGGCGTCGTCTTCCGCGTGTCAAGAATCGCAGCTGACGTGCCGTGCACCGCTTCCACGAAACGCGATGCCAGCGTGGCGATGCCGGACAGGCGCTGCAGGAAGTTCAGTGCCACGCGCTCGGCGGAGAGCATGCCACGGGCGTGGCCGTTGATGGCGAGAATGACGTCGCCCTTCTTCACGTGCGTGCCGTCCTCCGCATCCACGCGGACGGCGCCCTTGGGATCGAGCTGACGGAACGCTTCGAGCGCCAGCGGAATGCCAGCAACCACTCCTGTCTCACGCGAGACCAGCCGGGCGTGCGCCCGTCGATCCGAGCGCACCGTGGCGATCGTCGTGATGTCGTTGAAGGCGCCATCCTCGATCAACGCCTCCCGCACTCGCTCCTGCAGCTGTTCGCGAGACAGCGGGAAGCGCAGAGAGTCGCCACTCTGCACCGCGGGGATCTCCAGCGGCGCCACGCGTCGTGACGGCGGAGTGGGGCTCGAGTACCCGGGTGTTCGTGTCATGCGCGTCTCCGAGTGACCGGCGGTGCTACTCTCCTGGATCGAAACCCGCGGCAACCGCCGGCCGAGCTTGTGACGAACCGATCGCGACCATCCGTTCCAGCGCGCGCTTGGCGCGCGCGCCGATGTCCGGTGGCACTTCGATCCGGTACTGCGTGTGCACGAGTGCGTGGAGAACCTTGGGGAGCGTAGTGAGTTTCATGTACTGACACTGCGCCCGCTCGTTGGCAGCATGGAACGTCTTGTCAGGATGCGCCCGCCGCATTCGGTGAAGGATTCCCGTTTCCGTGGCGACGATGAACTCCTGCTTCGAGGATCGGCCGGGCTGCTGGATCATCCCTTCCGTGGAGAGCACTTGAACCCCATCCGCGCTCAACGCCCCCGCGGACATCGCTTCCAGTACGTTCGTGGCGCACCCGCATTCGGGATGTACGAGGATCTCCGCCGAAGGGTACCGACTGCGTTGCGTGTTGAGGCTCGTCACGGTGATCCCGGCGTGCACATGACACTCGCCCATCCAGACGTGCATGTTGGTCCGACCAGTCAGTCGCCTCACATGAACGCCGAGGAAGAAGTCCGGATTGAACAGGATCTCCCGGTCTGCCGGGATCGCGTTCACGACCTCGACGGCGTTGCCAGACGTGCAGCAATAATCCGTCTCAGCCTTTACTTCGGCCGTTGTGTTCACGTACGAGACAACCACGGCTCCCGGATGCTCGGCCTTCCACTGGCGCAGCTGGTCGGCGGTAATTGTGTCTGCCAGCGAACAGCCGGCTGCGAGGTCCGGCAGTAGAACGGTCTTCTGCGGAGAGAGGATCTTTGCCGTCTCAGCCATGAAGTGAACGCCGCAGAAGACGATCACGTCCGCGTCGGTACGCGCCGCTTCGCGAGACAAGCCGAGCGAGTCACCGACGAAATCGGCTACCTCCTGCACTTCCGGCCGCTGATAGTTGTGCGCAAGGATAACCGCGTTTCGCTCGCGGGCGAGATCCTTGATCTTCTGCTGGAGTTCCGGCGTCCCCGGGGCATCGTGAGACATGCTAAGAAATGTAGTTCGGGCGCGGTCTCACGCTAATCTCGTCGGCGGCGCGCGAGCGACGGAGCGGCTATCGTGTGTGACGGGCGAGTGGCGTAGTGCGATCCGCTACAGCTTCCGGCAAGGAACCCTTGACGGAGAAATGGGCGGGGCCAACCGTTCTGTGCGTTGAAGTGTCAGAGTCCAGTCAGGACGGCAGCATTGTCGGGCGCCTCGGTGGGCGTCGGCGATGCGTTCCGCCTCCTGGAATACGTTCCCCCTAGTCCGAGGCGCACATCATGCCGCTCCCGCGGTCGCGACTGGCGATTATTGTCGCCGCAGGCGCATTGGTCGTCATCCCTGCATCCTGGCTCCTCGCGCGAGATCGCAACGAGAAGGGCACGTCGATCACGACGCGTGCAAGGAAGGGCCAGTTCAGGGTGCTCGTCACCACGGCGGGTGAGCTTCGGGCGAAGAAGTTCGTCCAGATCCAGGGGCCACCCAACGCTCAGCAGGCAGATGCATTCCAGATGAAGATCTCGTCGATCGTTCCGGAGGGGACGATCGTGAAGGAAGGAGACGTGGTGGCCGAGCTCGACCGCTCGACGATTGCGGCCAAACTGGCGGAGGTTCAGCTGGCGCTCACGAAAGCCGAAGCGCAACTCGAACAGGCAATGCTGGACTCGGCGTTGAACCTGTCGAAGGCGCGCGAGGACATGAAGACGATGGAGTTGTCGCTGGAGGAGAAACGGATCGCGAAGGAACAGGCGATCTACGAGGCTCCATCGGTGCGTCGGCAGGCCGAGATAGACTACGAGAAGGCGCAGCGTGCGCTGGCGCAAGCCAAGACGGACTACAAGACGAAGACGGAGCAGGCCCAGGCGAAGATGCGCGAAGTCGGGGCGGATGTCACCCGTTCGCGCAACAAGCTTTCGATCGTCGAGACCGTCATGAAGGGTTTCACCATCCATGCCCCGGCGGGTGGGATGGTCATATATGTCAAGGAATGGAACGGACGGAAGAAGACTACAGGTTCGCAGGTCAGCCCATGGGATCCGACCGTTGCAACGCTCCCCGACCTGACACAGATGGAATCGATCACGTACATCAATGAGATCGACGTACGCAAGGTGGGTGTTGGCAATCCCGTCTCCCTCACGCTCGACTCTGACCCCACGAAGCGGCTGACCGGGAAGGTGACCTCGGTGGCGAACGTGGGAGAGCAGCGGCCGAATGCGGACGCCAAGGTATTCGAGGTGAAGATCCTGGTCGATCAGCCAGACACCACGTTGCGTCCCGGCATGACGACGTCTTCTGCGATCGAGACCTATGCGATCCCGAACGCGCTTTCGATTCCCCTGGAGGCGGTAATGTCGGAAGGCGACACGCCGTTCGTGTTCAGGAAGAACGGATCGCGGATCGTCAGGCAGGAAGTCGAAACCGGTGCGATGAACGACAACGAGGTCGTGATCGTGCGAGGGTTGGAGGAGAACGCCGAAGTGCTGCTATCGTCTCCATCGGACAAGCAGGGCATCGCGACCGTGCGCCTCCCCGGATCGGGCGGGAAGCCCGAGCCCGGACCCGGCGATACCACCAGATCGAGATCGGTGCCGGTGAAGCCGACCGACGGCAAGGGCGACGGGCGAGACCTGCCGGCGTCGCCTGCCGCGGCGGATGGTCGCGCGGGCGCGGCCATCCGCCGTTAGGCCATGTCCTCAGTACGGGAGCGGCTCGCGTACCTGCGCGGGCAGTTTATCGCGCACGTCGCCTTCAGCATGCGGATTGCGCTAGTCGCCGTCGGCCACAACAAGCTGCGGGCGTCCCTTACCTCGCTCGGCATCCTGTTCGGTGTTGCATCCGTGATCGCCATGCTGGCGATCGGCAAGGGCGCCGAGCAGGAGATCCTGGAGCAGATGCGCCTGCTGGGATCGAACAACGTGATCGTCACGCCGCTCGTCGAGCAGAAGGAAGAGCAGGCGAAGGACGAGACGGGCATGAAGGAGCCGAAGAAGTACTCTCCGGGACTCACCTTCTACGACGCCGATGCGATCCGGAGCGTGATCTCCGAGGTCGAAACGACAAGTTCGGAGGTGGTGCTGCAGACGTCGGTCACGCGGGAGGGCCGGCGGCGGACGGGAAAGGTCGTAGGCGTGGACACGACGTACTTCCGGCTCCTGAATCTGACGCTCGCCAGCGGTGACTGGTTCAACGCAACCCAGGTCGAATACGGACGACCCGTGGCGATCGTCGGCCATGGCGTCCGCACCCGCTTCTTCACCACCGAAGATCCGATCGGGAAACCCATCAAGGCGGGAGACACCTGGCTCACCGTGGTCGGTGTACTCGACGACCGCACGGTCAGCAAGGAGACATCCGAGCGCCTTGGCGTGCGCGATCCGAACATGGACGTGTTCGTGCCGCTGCACACGATGCTGGGGCGCTTTCGCAATCGTGCGCAACTGACGACGCGCGACATCGAGCAGGCAGCTCGGGCGCAGAACAGCAACAACAACGACGCGAGCGCGGCGACGGACGAGGAAACACGCGCCGAGCGCACCAACTACCACCAACTGGACCGGATAGTCGTGCGCGTGAAGGATGCCGCCGCCGTTCCTCCGGTCGCCGAGATCATGCAGCGGATGCTCGCCCGGCGACACAACAACGTGATCGACTTCGAGATCACCGTGCCGGAGTTGCTGCTGAAACAGGAGCAGCGCACCAAGACGATCTTCAACATCGTACTCGGGGCAATCGCCTCGATCTCGCTCATCGTCGGCGGGATCGGCATCATGAACATCATGCTTGCGTCCGTCCTGGAGCGAATCAAGGAAATCGGCGTCCGGCGCGCGATGGGAGCGACACGCAAGGACATCCTTGCCCAATTCCTGAGCGAGGCGGTACTGATCAGTGTAGCCGGCGGGGTGGCGGGCATTCTGTTAGGCGGCGGACTGAGCTTCGGCATCGAGCGGATCGCCGGGATCCGCACGCTCGTCTCGGCGATCTCTGTCTTCGTCGCGTTTGGCGTATCGTTTTCGGTAGGACTCCTGTTCGGCATCGTGCCTGCCTACCGCGCCGCGCGGCAGGATCCCGTGGTCTGTCTGAGATACGAATGATGAGCCGTTTCGCCATCCGTTTGCGCCGCGCGCTCGGCCGCGCCCTGCTGTTCGCTATCGCTCCGGCTGCCGGCGCGCAGCAGCCCGTGACTCTGCAGCAGGCCATCGACCTTGCGCAGCGCCAGTCCTTCGGCGCTCTGGCGGCCAGGGAGACGCGCGAGGCGGCGCGACAGCGCGACCGGGCGTTCACCGCACGGCTCCTTCCGCAGCTCACGCTCTCCGGCGACGTCCCGATGTACGACCGATCGATCATCTCCGTCATCCAGCCTGACGGTACCACGCTTTTCCGCCCACAACAGCTCAATCAATCGTCGCTGAATCTGAACCTGAACCAGCAGGTACCGTTACTCGGCGCCAGCGTTTTCGTACAGTCGTCCCTGTCGCGGCTGCAACGGAGTGGGCAGCTCGCCTCGCGTACCTGGTCGTCGACGCCATTCAAGATCGGTATCAGGCAGGATCTCTTGCGGCCGCGCACACAGCTCTGGGATAGCCGCGAGCAGGACGTCCGGATCGACGCCGCCGAACGACAGTACCTGGAAGCGCGAGAGGATGTCGCCCTGCAGGTCGCGACGGCGTTTTTCGATTTCTTCGCCGCACAGACGGCGCTGACGAACGCGACGAACAACGCCGCCGTCAACGACACCCTGTACACGCTCAACAAGGGGCGGCTGGAAGTCGGTAAGATCGGGGAGAACGACCTGTTGCAGAGCGAGCTCGCCCTGCTTCGGTCGCGGAACTCGCTCGCCTCGGCCAGGCTCGACTTCGACCGGACGCTGGCGGCACTGCGGCTGCAGCTGAACATGCCAGCCACCGAACCGCTGTCGATCGCGATCACGGACGTCGTGCCCGAGATCGAGGCGGACACCGCGATCGCTGTCGCCCAGGCGCTGAAGAACCGGGCGCAAATGAAGGACATGGAACTGCAGAGCATGCAAGCGCGCCGTCAGGTGGCAGTGGCCCGGCTCAACAACGGCATCGGGGCAACGCTGCAGGCGAGTGTCGGCTTCAACCAGCAGGGTTCCGACGTAGACATGGTGTACCGCGACCTCCTGAACGCGCAGCGCGTGCAGCTCTCGGTTCAGATGCCGCTGATCCAATGGGGCAATCGGAGCGCGCAGATCGACGCCGCCCGAGCCGACATGGATCGCGTCGAGCACAACCGGAGGTTCGCGAGGGAACAGCTGATCCAGGAAGCGCATTTTGCCGCGTTGCAGCTGCAGCAGTCGCGCGACCAGCTGACGATCAGCGCCAAGGCAGACACCGTCGCCAGCAAGCGGTTCGAGGTTGCCAAGAACCGCTATGTTATCGGGCGGATCGGCATCGACAACCTTTATATCGCCCAGAACGAGAAGGACCAGGCGTTGCTGTCGTATGTCCAGGCGTTACGCGGTTTCTGGACGGCGTTCTACCGACTGCGCCGGGTGACGCTGTTCGATTTCGTGACTGGCGCTGAGATCCGCTGACGTCGCGCCAGACGCCCAGAGCCGGTGACCCAGGACACGCGCCGGACGAGCTGGATAGCCAAGCGCCGATTCCTGCCCACATCCCCCTTCAGCCGGACAACCGCCTGCCGACACTACAGGTATCGTGTGTCGCCGGTGGAATAGCCGAGCGCAGAGGTTGACCGATGAAGGAGGTCTCGATGAGCGTATCCGGAGTGAATGGTGCCAACAAGCTGACTGAACCGGCCTCGGGACAGGGACCGCGTCGTCCGAACGTGAAGGCTCTGAGAGCGGCGTTGCAGGCCGGGGACGTGGACGCAGCCAAGGAGGCGTTCGCGAAAGTTTACAGGAACGTGAAGAAGGCGCCGACCGCTGCCGTTCACGATGGGGTCGCCGCCAACCTCAAGCGCCTGGTGATCGCGGTCGACGCAGGCAATGTGACCGATGCTCAGAAAGCGCTCGAGTCGCTGGACGCCGAGCGCGAGGGCATTGGGTATGCACCGGGACAGGTGCCAGGCGTGGTGCGCCAGGCCGGGAAGGACTTCCTCACGCTGGTGCAGGCGATTCGTTCGGGCGATGCGTCGGCGGCCGGGTCAGCGCTCGACCAGCTGCGCGATGGCGTGCGTTTGCACTTTCACTCTGCTGGCGACCGGTTCAAGGTGCAGCCGACAGAACCGTTCGAAGTTCAGCCGATGCGAAGGGAAGCGGTACGGTAGCTGTCGAGTGAACGCAGCTCCCGGGGTTGCGTTCGCTTGTCGCAAGGTATTCGGATCGAGCTGGAGCCGGAGTGCGACCGGTGCATCGTCCGTTCGACGGCCGTCAGCGGTTCTGCAGCGCTACCTGGCCAAGCCGATGTCACGTCTCGCGCCGCACCAGGTAGTCCACGCAGGAGCGGAGCCAGTCAAGGTCAGCGCTTGCCGGCGCGCCGGCGAATGCCGACAACTCGAACTCGCTGACCGCGGCGGCCGCGAACGCGGTGGCCGCGTCTCGCGCCCAGGCGATGCTGCCGCCAGCGTCCAGGATATCGTGCAGCCGCAACACCTCTCTCGGCAGCCGACGCTCGCGCGATCGTGACAGGAAATTCCCGATCCAGTGGCGATCAGCGCCATTAGCGTGACGGAGAGCATGGGACAGCACCAGCGTCCGCTTTCCCTCCCACAGGTCGCCGTCAATCTCCTTGCCGTACCGTTCGTGGCTCCCCGTCAAGTTCAACACATCGTCGGTCACCTGGAATGCCAGGCCGAGCAGGTAGCCGAAGCGGTTGAAGCGATCGAGGTTCGTATCCCTGCCGTTCGCCACCAGCGCCCCGATCCTCAGGGGATGGATGAAGCTGTACCACGCCGTCTTCTTCAGCACCATTCGCAGGTAGTCGTCAGCCCCGACATCGAGGTCGTTGTCGCGCACCCATCCCAGCTCGGTGGCCTGCCCTTCGAGGCTCTCGACGAGCATGTGATCGACTTCATCCAGTATGCGGAGCGCCACGTCCGGTCCCAGCCGCTCTCCGCTCCGGCGGAAGAGCCGCATGGCCAGGGCGTTCATTGCATCTCCGGTGTTCACGGCGATCGGGACGCCCGCGCGGCGATGGAGCGTTGCGACACCGCGGCGCGAATCGCTGCCATCCTCGATGTCGTCGTGCACCAGAAATGCGTTGTGGAGCATTTCGATACCTGCTGCGGCCGGGTACGCGTCCTCGGCATTTCCACCCAAGGCACGAGCCGTGGCGAGGCAGAATGCGGGGCGGAGTCCCTTTCCCGACCGACCGACGAAGTCCTTCACGAGTCCGTAGAGGTGCTTCTGTGGCTCCCCCGTGGGGATGCCTGACGCGAGCGTGTCCGCAAGCTGGTCGCGATACCATCCCAGTCGTTCGATGAAGCCCGCTGGGCCGACCAGGTCACCGGACCCGGGAACCTGGTTGGCGAGATCGAACAGCGGGTACTGCGGCGTCGCCACGTACGCCGAGCCGATTTTCACTGTGGGATCGATGCTCCGAACCTCAGCCGCATCCTCGGCGATGCCATCCGACAGGTCTAGCGCATCGGCAATCGGCGACACGAATGGGGAGACCGCCTCGAGCAGCGGACGTACTTCGTCCAGCAGTGGGGACGCGCCACGCACGGCGTGGGCGGCAATGGCGGTCAGCGTCCCGTCCCACGGAAGTCCCGCCTTGAAGCGCTGTGCGTCGTAGGCTCGCCACGGCGCCAGCACCTCGAATTCGTGAAGGGGCCACACGTCGCAGCGGGATCCGTTGTAGCCGGCGGCATCGAGCAGACCGTTGACGGCGCGGCGTGCCGCCTCGTTCGCTCCCTCCATCGTGGCGAGGTCCGTGCACGTGCGTACGTAATCCGATGCGAGGAACAGGTTCGGGACGGCCGTAACCGCGTCGGGACGCAGCGACCAGGTGCCGATCAGGTTCACCAGCAGCGGTTCCGAGTTACGGAGGTAGCCTCGGCGGAGCGGGTCGTCGGCGATGTCCGGATCGAGAAACCACGAATGCAGATCGTCGTCGCACAGGAGCTCCCCGTCGACGTTGATCGATCGTTTGAGCTGACGCCAGACTTCCCGTACCGCCTCATCGCGAGAGCAGGCCATCGCGGGCCGACCGTTGGCTCCGGGAAATGTCCAGTCCGAGACGTCCACCGAGAGCACGCCGCGCACGCCGCTCGCGCCAAACTGCTCGGGCGCTATGCTGCGCCAGAACTGCAGCTGCGAAACGCTGGTCAGCGCCCACTCGCTGTCGATGTGGATGACGTGCCCATGCGCCGTCGGGACGTCGCGCCTGAGGTAGTATTGCACGCCGTTCATCCATTCTACGTTCGGCGCCAGCGCCTTCAGGTTGGCGAGCTTCGGATCTGCCCTGAGCAGGCCGTCGTTCACGAGCGGGGCGATGCGCTCGAGCGGCATCGCGGCAACGTAGTGATCGCCCTCCACGATCGATCGTACGCCGTTCTCCCGCACGGCAACACCGGTGACCCGCAAGCCATCGCAGAGGATCTCTTCCACCTCCGCGTTACGCCGGTAGACGACGCCACACGATTCGAGCCACGAGAGCCACGGGTCGATCCAGACGAGGTTCGTGGGCCCGTCGAACACGCGGTCAGTCGACCCAGCCGTGGGATTGACGATCGTCAGCATCAACTGGACGAAGACGTCGCCAATCGTGCGCGTGCTGGCCTTGTGCGCTTTCGCGGCGACGAGCGAACGCGTGATGCCGGCTGCCAGGAACTTCTGATACGACACCGACCGCTGTTCGGCGCCAACGAACTCCCACCAGTTGACCTTCTCGTACTCGGCCAACCGTCGCTCCGCACACGACGTCATGATCTGCCACACACGCGCGCCGAAGAAGGCGAGATCGTCCGGAGTAAGGTCCGTCACGGGGCCGAACGCCAGCAGGATATCGCGGAGCACCGTGCCGGCATCCCCCGGTGTTACCGGGAACGTCGCCGGGATGAGAAACGTGGGCTTGCCGTACTGCGTGATGCCTACGCGCGTCGTCGGCACGAGATGGTCGGCGACCTTTCGGCCATCGAACGACGGGATACGGCGCATCGTGTCGATGACATGCTTATAGAAGCCGGGGAAGAAGCGGAAACCGTGCTCTCCAGGGAGATGGTGGGCGATCGAATCGATGCCGGTGTCCACGACCTGGTGCCCGCTCGTTCCCCGGCCGTCATCCACGACGGGAACGCTGCGCGCCTTGCCGCCGGCGATGTCACGTCGTTCGAGAACCACGACCTCGAACCCACGCTCGATCAGTTCCTGAGCGGCGCTCATGCCTGCGACGCCGCCGCCTAACACGATGACCCTAGGCAATGTGCGGCTCAGTCTGGAGGTGGGGCGCGTAGATGTCGCACTCCACGCGCAGATGCGGCATCACCACACGGCCGAATCCGAAACACTGGAGCGAGTTGATCCACTTCCAGCGCGAATCGGCGGTGATGTAGGTAGGCGTAGCGAAGAACGGTGGCGCACCTCGGTAGATCCCGCGGATGACGTTCCGGTACCCGTCCGGGCCGATGTCGAAAACGCCGCCCGACTGCTCGAGGATGAGCGCACCATCCGGCGTCTCGTAGGTAATCTTGATGTCGACCTCGCCGACGCCGTCCTCCCGGATGTTCATCCAGTCGCCGCCTTCCGGACGGACTTTCCCGTGGAGTCGGGGCCCGTGCGCTTCTCCATGCACCACGAAGAAGTTTATGCGATAGCCCTGCGGTGTGTGCCCCATCACTTCCGCGCGCAGCTGCACCGTCAGCGCACCGAGGAACTCGAGGCCGTACCCGAAGCGCGGCACCCCCGACAGGTCCCACGCAGGAAACCGGGCCGACGATAGCGGTCCGGACCGAACGACCTGCTCCGGTGCCGCTGTGACCGTTTGCCACGAACCGTCCGCTGGCGCCGATGCAGCCAGTCGTCCCGCTCGGCGAAGCTCTGCCCGAAAATCGAGACGCTGGCCGTCCGCGAGCGCCGGCAGCTGCGCCACGAACGACTGGGTCTCCAGCAACGACACGATGCCCGCGGGACGCGCATGGGCAACTCGCACCGGACCGCCATCGACGCGATACGAGAGATCTACGACGTTGCTCGGGTGACCGGGAACGACGGTCACGCCGATCGTCGCCGGCTGACCGGCAGCTACGGCACCGGGCCGCGGCGACGGCGACGGCTGGCCGATGGCCAGCGATGGCGGCGACAACGACACCGCGCTACTTCCGGGCAGACGTCAGCCGGCACGCGGCCGCTGGCTGCTTGATCCTGAGCGCGATTCGCTCGTAGACGCGGAACACGTATCTGGGCTCCACGCTCAACTGCAGGAACTTCGCGGTGATGTCCGTTGCCACGACCAGATCGATCGGATCGCCAGCCAACGCCACGACCACTCCCGCACTTGCCGGAACGGTGCTCGATCTCAGGAGAGGTCCGTTAAGAAATGGCGTGATCCGGTCGCTCGGCAGCACCAACGAACCACGACTCGGCGTGTTGGCATCGAGGAAGAGCGCGTTCCCGAGCACACAGGCGAATGGTCCGTAATGCCCCTGCCCTTCCAGTTGCTGTATGGCGTCGACGACGGCACGCACGATGCCGTCTCCAGGTTCTCCTTCCTTGGGCACCGTGGCCTTGAGCTCCGCATCGAGGAGCCCACCGTTCGGCGTACCACCCTTGACCCGATAGATCATTGGGGTGACGATCGGCGTCCCGTTATGCGCCGGCACCCGACCCGCACCGGGATAGCTATCGGAATCGGCGCTCGGCAGACCGTTGAAGACGACGGCGTCTTCCACCCGCGCGATGACGTCGGCGGCTCGACACAGCATGGCAATCGCCGACGAAAGGTCGGGATCCGTGGCCTCGGAGTTCTTCAGGTACACTTCCGAGCTGATCGTCGTCAGCCCGAGCACGTCCGCCTCCTCGATGACCAGCCGGGCACGCGCTTCACCACGCTGTGCGTCGCCGAGATCGGCGTTCGACATGCGCTGCGCAGGCACGGTCGTGACCGAGGATGGCAGCGGTCCCACCAGTGGCAGGAACGAGCTGGCCACACGCGCTTTGCGAGCCGTGTCCTGCACCGCCCGATTGACGGTATTCCATTGATCGTCGGTCCACGGGACCTGTGCGTCGTTGCCGGACATCTCGATCTCCTGGGTGAAGGTGCCTTCCAACTGCTATGCCGAGACGAGGGCGCGCGCCCGCGCGACCTCTGGGTGATGCGTGTCGGGCTCGAATCGATGGACCGCGGCGGCCACGGCAGCCTGGGCCTCGGCCACGCGGCCGGTACCATCCAGCAAGGCATGCAGGTCGAGAGCGGCGCGCAGCTCCAACGATGCCGCATTCTGCCCCCTGGCCTTGGCGAGCGCTTGCCGGACGGAGTACTCGGCAGCGACACGGTCGCCGCGTTTAAGCAGCAAGGCGCCGCGCACGCGATCGATTTCCGGCTCCCACATCCGCTCGTCCCGTGCGTCCGCCTCGGCTTGGGCATCGTCGAGCAGCCGCGACGGCTCCACGTCCTCGCCGAGCAGCATGCG
This sequence comes from Gemmatimonadaceae bacterium, assembly GCA_019186945.1. Taxonomy (GTDB): domain Bacteria; phylum Gemmatimonadota; class Gemmatimonadetes; order Gemmatimonadales; family Gemmatimonadaceae; genus JABAQJ01. The sequence goes on along the minus strand of JABAQJ010000006.1, from coordinate 53,207 downwards.
CGCTTCCGCGCACATCATGTTCATCGGCACCAGCGTCAGGCGTGCGCCTGTCTGGACGAACTCGGCGAGACCGTCGCGCATCAGCGTACAGGCCAAGGCGGTGTCGCCCGTGATCGCTGCTGCGGCGCCTCTGTACGTGACAGCGACCGCGTACCAGAGGAAGAAACCTTCGTCCCTGCATAACGTGCGCAACTCGTCGGCGACGGCGATGAGTTCGTCGACGTCGCGTTCGTGCCACCCGGCGCATAGAGTACAGTGCAACTGGAATGCGAGCCCGGCAGCGAGACTGGGAACGTGATCCAGCTCGCGGGCAAGCCTCACCATGCGTTGGCGCTCGCGTCCGGCTTCATCCAGTCGTCCAAGCATCCAGAGCGCTGTCGCGCGCGCCGTACGCAGCGCAACCGACGAGGAGAGCTGGAATGTTGCAGCCAGCGTCCGCTCCTGCTCCAGATCGAACAGCGCAAGGCCGGCGTCCGCCTCGCGTAGCGCCTCCTCGAATTCGCCACGATAGAGATGCGTGTAGGCCGTGGCATGCCGTCCCGTCACCTGGATCATCGGGATGCCGGAGGCTTCCGCCATTTCGTGCGCCGATCTCGCCGTCACGGCGGCTTCCGCCATTTCGCCGCGAAGGAAGTAGTAGGTCCACAGCCCCCATGCGGCGGGATAGATCTTGTCGTAGCGTCCGAGCCTGATGGCGAGGTCGCGGGCCCGTTCGCAGGCCTGGCGGACGTGAGTCGCTCCCCATCCATGCACGGTCATCAGGACCGGCGCGATATCGTTCTGCAGATCCAGCTCCCGTTCGAGCCATCGCGGATCTTCCGGGAGTCTGGCGACAGCGTCGATGGCGTGGCGCAGATGCGCCGCCGCTTCGTGCATCGCCGTCCGCGCGATGGCGCGATGGCCCGCGGCTTCCCAGAAACCGATAGCCTGCTCGAACTGGCCGGCGCCAGTCAGGTGCTGTGCGATCAGTTCCGGTTGCTCCGTTGCGAGCTGCGGAAACTGCTCCTGAAGGACGCGCGCGATTCGGTCGTGGTAGCGCTGACGCTTCGAACGCAGAAGCGATTCGTATGCCGCTACCTGCACGAGCACATGCTTAAAGACGAACGTCTCGTCATCCCCCGTCGACGTCTGCCAGGCGAGCCCGGCGCCCACGATCCGTTGCAGGTCGTCGCCCAGCGCGACTTCGTCGCGGTCGCTGACTGCGCGGAGCAACGCGTAGGAGAATTCGCGACCGATGGTCGCCGCGAGCTGCGCGGTGGCGCGCGCGTCCCCGAGTCTGTCGATGCGCGCCATCAGCGAGGCATCGACGCTGGCGGGGACCAGACCGGTTGGGAGCGGGCCTGTCAGTTCCCAGGCATCGTCGCGCTCCTCGAGGACGCCGCTTTCGAGCACCGCGTGTGCGACCTCTTCCGCGAAAAGCGGCACGCCGTCGCACCGCAGCGCAATCTCCCGCATGACCTCACCGGGGAGCGGTTTCCCGTGCGCGACGCCTCGCACCACCGCCTCCACCTCCGAGTCGTCGAGGCGCGACAGATCGATCGACACCGCGGCAGTGGCAGCACTCCATGACGGCTGGAACTCGGGACGCCCGGTAAACAACCCGAGGAGCGGCAAGGTCGGCGCCGAGTTCACCATCAGCTGCAACAATTCCAGCGTCGACGGGTCCGACCAGTGCAGATCCTCGGCCACGAGAATCGTCGGCCGGCTCGACGCCAGCGCCTGCAGTGCCGCGACGAGAACGTCGAGCGTGCGAGAGCGACGACGGATCGGCGAGATCACGAAGGGCGGGTAACGCTCGTCCGCCGGCAGGGACAGCAGCGCCGCCAGCAGTGGCGCCGCATCCGGTGCGGTTATCCCCAGCTCGACGAGGCGAGCGTCGAGCCGTTCGAGCCGCTCCTGGACGTCCAGCGAGCGATCCAGCCTCAGTCTTCGCTCGATCAGTTCGGTGATCGGCAGGAAGGCGCTGTTCTGCGAGTACGGCGTGCAGCGCATCGTCAGGATATCCACGTCCGCGCTCGCAATTCCCCGCGTGAACTCCTGCACCAGTCGCGACTTGCCGATACCGGCTTCACCGCGCAAGGTCACGAAGCGCGACGATCCCGATTTCACTGCATTCCACGCCTCGCCGAGTGCACGACGCTCCAGATCGCGTCCGACATATCCCGTCAGCTCGATCGCACTCTCCAGACGTGACTCGGCGCCCGTCGTTCCGATCACGCGCCACAGCCTCGTCGGCCGGGCGACGCCTTTCAGCTCGCGCCCGTCGTGTGGCTCGCCGCGAAAGTACCCCTTGACGATTCGCCAGGTCGCATCGCTCACCACGAGCGTTCCGGGATCCGCCGAGGCCTGGACGCGCGCCGCGATGTTCGGCGTTTCTCCCTGTGCAAGACTTTGCATGCGCGCACCCGTCCCTACCGCACCCACGACGACACGGCCGGTATGGATCCCGGTCCTGATCGCCAGCTTCGCCCCCGTTCGCTTGACCGCAGCGCTGGTCAGCCCGGCCATCGCACCCAGGATGTCCAACCCGCAGCGGACCGCGCGGCGCGCGTCGTCCTCATGCGCCAGGGGATAGCCGAAGTAGATGAGGACTCCATCGCCCAGGTACTGCGCAATGTGCCCGTCGTGCCGCCTGACCGCCTCCGCGCAGACCCGCTGGTAGTCTTCGAGAAGATCGCGCAGATCTTCCGGATCGAGCGACTGGGACAGCGCGGTAGACCCGACGACGTCGCACATGAGCACCGTCAACTGCCGCCGCTCGCCGGTCGGGGTCGCCGAAATCGCCACTTCGATCGGTCGTCCGCAGCCGGAACAGAAGCGAGCCGTGGGACCGTTCGAGAACCCGCAGGCAACGCAGATCACGGTGATGTCCTGGCAGCTATCTCCCGACGCTCGCACCAACTCGCGATCTCATCGTCGAGGATTGCAAGCGCTCGGACGACCAATTGCGCGGGATCGGCCTCTGCCGCTTCTTCAGAACCGCGACCAGTGTGCGACAGCAGCACGTCCCGGCTCCGCGTAGTGCCACGAGGAACGAGTTTCGGTAGCGGACGCGAGATCGGCGTGTTTTTAGCCGCAGCGCGACTCGACATTTGGAAATGTGGTTTTCAAGTCAAACACTTTACGGCACACCGCGGATGATCGCTAGGAGGGCCGCGCGTCAGACTTCTGTCCATCCGCTCGGCGGTGCCTCGATCATCGGCGCGACGGCAGATGCAACCCGTGGGCATCCACCGACGCCACTGCATCAGATCCCCCGGAGCCCGATATGCGATACGAACGACCCCGCAATCGAGTCGCCCATGTCCTCGTCCTGGTCATGGTGCTCATCGCCGCCCCCGTGTACGCGCAGGGGGGTGGTGCGCGCACTCCACGCGCCGACAGCCTCCGGGAGGCATCGAGGCGCGATTCGCAGGGCGAGACCTCCAGGGCGCGAGAGATCTTCCAGGCGCTGATCGACAATGCCCCGGACCCGGCCGCGAAAGCGCAGGCTCAGCGGGCAATGGCCATGTCATACGCGTTCGATGGCGACTGCGCCAACACCGTGCGACTGGAGGAGCAAGTGATCTCCTACTGGGTAACGCGTGAGCGCGCCGAACCCCAGAATGCGTTTTATCAGCAAGGGGAGATGGCGAATGAGGCGGCGCGGGTATGCATCGACGCAGGCGACCTGGATACCGCCGAGCGGTACTACCGTCGCGGAAGCGAACTGGGATTGAAGGAGCCAGAACCCAGGACGCACCCCAAGAGTTTGTGGGACTTCCGCCTTGCCCATGCCTTGGCACGCATCGCGGCACGCCGTGGAGACAAGGCGGCGGCCGAACAGCACGTCGCCGCAGCAAGGGCAGCCCTGGATTCGGATCCGAAGATGGCGGAGCAGCAGGAGCGATTCTTCCCGTACCTGACGGCTTACGTCGCGCTGTATACCGGGGATTTGGTGAAGGCGGAAGCGGACCTGCGCAAGGCGCTGGAACTGGATGGGAACCGAAACGATCCGTTTTTCCATTGCCTGCTAGCGATGACTTACGAGCAGATGGGGCAGATGGAAAACGCACAGGCGCTGTACCGGAGAGCGTACGAACTGGCGGGAGGGCACAATCCGCCGGCGGCGTTCACCCGGCCATTCGCCCGAGGGAAAATCGGGAGAGGGTAGGCCGGCTGGGCGCAGGGGGATCGGGTAACAGGAGTTGGTCTCCCGCAGGCTGGGGGTTCAGGCGCCGCCCGCGTCAGAACTCGATGTGTCGGGTTGCCCAGCCGCGACGAAGCTTCGGAAAGTCGCTGCGGTGGTGTCCACCTCGCGATTCTCTCCGCTCCAAGGCTGCAAGCGCGATCATACGTGCAGTATCCGCCATGTTCTGTTCTTCGGTGGCGCCGGCAGGCAGGCGATCGGTGACGTCGTCCAGGGTGGCCAGGCATGCTCGCAGGCCATCGGCGTCCCGATCGATGCCGGCGTAACGCCACATCGCGTCACGGATGCGATCTACTGCGACTTGGGCGGCCCCGCGATCTTCCAATGCCGGTACCTTCCAGCTTCCACCCCGGCGTGGCGCTGCTTCCTTCGGCGCCATCGCCAGATCCCGTGCCACCCGTTCGGCGAACACCAGGCCTTCGAGGAGCGAGTTGGACGCCAGCCGATTCGCGCCATGCACTCCCGTGCGCGCGACCTCGCCGCAGGCCCACAATCCGGGCATGCTGGCCCTTCCAGCGAGATCGGTCACGACGCCACCCATCATGTAGTGGGCGGCAGGAGTGACTGGGATCAGAGTCGTGCGCGGGTCGATCCCACGTGCCTTGCAAAGGGCGAAGATGCCGGGAAAGCGCGCGGGGAAGGACGCGCCGAGCACTCGTGCGTCCAGCCAGACTTGGCCGCCATCCTGCTGTTCACGAAAGATTTCGCGCGCGACGATGTCCCGTGGGGCGAGTTCCGCGAGCTTGTGTCTCCCTGGCATGAAGCGGCGATACCTGGAGTTGAGGAGCGTTGCTCCTTCGCCGCGGACCGCTTCCGACACCAACGCCAGGGGGTTCTCAGGCGTGGCGAGCGCCGTCGGGTGGAATTGCACGAACTCCATGTCCGCCAGCTTCACTCCGGCACGATGCGCCACCGCGAAGCCATCGCCCGTAGCTACGATCGGGTTCGTGGTGTACCGGTAGACCTGTCCGCACCCGCCGGTTGCCAGTACCGTGGCGTCGGCACGAATCTCGACCGGCTGACCGAGGACGCTGGCCCGAACGCCAGCGCAGCGACCGCGTTCGACGATCAGGTCGAGGGCGCGGGCGTGTTCCAGGACGCTCACGCGCTTGTGTTCCAGGACGCGCGCGACCAGCGTGCGCGCGACCTCGGCGCCCGTGCGGTCTCCTTGCGCATGAACGATGCGGCGCCGTGAGTGCGCGGCCTCGCGACCCAGTTCCAGGCGCCCGGTGGGCGTGAGGTCGAACCGCGCACCTGCGAGCTGCAACTCGCGGACCCTCGTCGGTCCTTCCTCGACCAGGACCTCCACCGCCTCGCGGTCGCACAGCGCGGCACCGGCGGCCAGCGTGTCCTGGCGATGAAGTTCGGGCGAATCGCCCGCACCTAACGCCGCAGCGATTCCGCCCTGCGCGTACGACGTGGCGCTGTCGAACAGCGAGCGTTTCGTGAGGAGGGTCACGTCACCGCTTTCACACGCGCGCCACGCAGTGTGCAGCCCGGCAACGCCGCTCCCCACGACCAGATACCGGACCTTCAGCAGCGATGCCACACTCATCCGGATTCTCCGCTTCGGGGCGCTGTCAAAGTAACCACGCTTCGTTGCAGATTTCGCGCTCGTCTCCCCTTCACGCCCAATCCTGGCCCCGTGCGCGCTACCTCAACATGCAGGCTCTCCGTGGTCGCGACGCTGCTCATTTCGGCGGCGTTGCCGGCGCAGACTACATGGCAGTCACTGCCCATCGCGTCCACGGCCTCGTTTCGTGGACTGCACGTCGTCAATGACCGGGTGATTTGGGCGACCGGTTCCCAAGGCACATTCCTGCGATCGGTCGACGGCGGGGCAACCTGGACTACAGGCACGATCCCGGGCGCCGCGCGCTTCGATATCCGCTCGCTCCACGCCTCGAGCGAACAGGTGGCCTTTGCCGGCGCCACTGCCGGCCGCATCTGGATGACCACGGACGGAGGCAAGACGTGGTCGCTGAGGTATCAAGCGGCGGATACGGCGGTCTTCATCGACGCCATCGCCTTCTGGGACAGCCGCCGCGGAATGGCGCTCGCCGATCCGATTGGCGGGCACTTCGCTCTGCTCGTGACCTCCGACGGTGGCGCGACCTGGCAGGAAGCGCCTGCCGCCTCCCGGCCGCCGACGCGGGACGGTGAAGCCGCATTCGCGGCCAGCGGCACCTCGCTCGTCCTTCTGCCCGACGGTGTGGCGCTGATCGGTAGCGGGGCGAGCGCGGCGAGGGTCCATCGCTCGACCGATTGGGGGAAGTCCTGGACGGCCGTGGATGTCCCAATTCAGAGCGGGAATGGAGTCAACGGAATCTTTTCGCTGGCGTTCCAGAATGCCCGCTCGGGCATCGCGGTTGGCGGGAACTACCGTGCACCGGACTCCACGCGCGCCACAGCCGCGGTGACTGGCGATGGCGGCGTGTCCTGGACGCCGGCGAGGAGCATGGTGAGCGGCTATCGTTCCGGCGCGGCAGTGACTCCCGCTGGTCTCGCGCTCGCAGTCGGAACCAACGGGACGGATGTATCGTTCGATGGCGGGCGCTCATGGACGTCGCTCAATCCACAAGGGTTCAACGCGGTCAGTATCGCGCCTAACGGAATGGCGTTCGCCGTGGGCGATCGCGGTGCTCTGGCGCGCCTGGATACTCGCCAGTTGAAAGCCCGATAGCGGCAGGAACACCAACCCACCTCGTATGCTTGCTCGCCGGTTCGTTCCGATCTGTCTGTCCCTCCTCGCCATTTCGTGCGACAGCGGCTCCTCGTCCAAGGGGCTGATGCCGCCCAGGGACGCGACTCCAGCCAGGGCGCCGGATCTCTTCCGGGTTACGTTCGAGACGAGCCGAGGGCCGTTCGTGGTCGAGGCGCGTCGAAGCTGGTCTCCAAAGGGAGTGGATCGCTTCTACCAGCTGGTAAAGAACGGCTACTACGATGGCAACCGCTTCTTCCGTGTCGTGCCCGGTTTCGTGGTGCAGTGGGGTGCGCACGGGGATCCAGCCGTCAACGCCGCGTGGGACAAGCTTTACATCGCCGACGATTCGGTGGCGCACAGCAACGCGCGCGGCACGGTGGTCTTCGCGACCATGGGGCCGAACACGCGTGCGGCCCAGCTGTTCGTGAACCTGGTGAACAACTCGCAGCTCGACGGGATGGGTTTCTCGCCCTTCGGCGAAGTCGTGGACGGGATGGCGGTCGTCGATTCGTTGTATTCGGGCTATGGCGAGGGGCCGCCTGCCGGGTTTGGGCCGGACCAGCGCGAGATCATGCAACGTGGCAACACGTACCTGGAACGCAACTTCCCGGACCTGGACTTCATTCGCAGCGCGCGCGTGCTGGAATCGATCGTTCCGCCTGGCATGGTGACGCCGCCGGCAAGGGTCGACACGACCCGGAAGTAACGGCTCGTTATGCGGAGCGGCCAGCGCATCCGCCAACCTTGCCCCGTTCCTGGCGTGGCACGACCTTTTTCGCTCCATGCGTAGGCTCATCATCCTTGCCGCGGCGCTGTTCGCGATTCACGTCGGGCTCCTGCTGGTGCGGCCCGCCGGCGCGGAAGTCGGCGCGACTAGCGGCGCTGTGAACGTTGGCGTGGTATTCGACCTTGGCGGGCGCGGGGACAAGTCTTTCAACGATGGTGCGTACGCCGGCGCCGAGCGTGCGGTCCGTGAACTGGGAGCGCACGTACGGTTTGTTGAACCTGGCGAGGGATCGGACCGCGAGGCAGGATTGCGGGTGTTGGCGGCCGAGGGAATGGACCTGGTGATCGGCGTCGGCTTCATCTTCAGCGACGACCTGACGCAGCTGGCAAGGGAGTATCCGAACACACGCTTCGCCGGCGTCGACTATGCCGTGCCGACGGACTCGAAAGGGCAGCCCCTTGCTCTCCCGCCGAACCTTGCCGCGCTCAAGTTCCGCGAGGAGGAGGGCTCGTTTCTCGTCGGCGCCCTGGCGGCGCTCGTGAGCCGATCGAAGACGTTAGGCTTCGTGGGCGGCATGGACTTCCCCCTCATTCACAAGTTCGAGGCGGGGTATCGCGCAGGCGTACGCGCGGTCTGTGCCGACTGCACGGTCATCGCCCAGTACGCCGGTGTCACGCCGGAGGCGTTCCGCAATCCCGGCAAGGGCCTGGAACTGGCGCTGTCGCAATACCAGTCCGGTGTGGACGTGATCTTCCAGGCATCGGGTTCGACCGGTCTGGGCGTGTTCGAGGCCGCCCGCCGTCGAGGGAAGCTCGCAATCGGCGTGGACGCCGATCAGTACGGCGAAGCGCCCGGGTTCATTCTCACGTCGATGGTCAAGGGCGTGGACGCGGCGGTTTTCAGGACGATCGAGCAGGTGAAGGGCGGTACGTTCCGTGGCGGGGTCTTTCAGCTGGGCCTTGCCGAGCAGGGTGTGGACTACGTGTACGACGAACACAACAGGGCGTTGATCCCGGATTCGGTGCGTGCGAGGGTGGAGGCGTTGCGGCAGGACGTCATCGCGGGCCGCATCACGGTGCCGAGCACGCGATGACCGACTCCGCGCTCGAAGCGATCCACATCGTCAAGCGGTTCGGGAGTGTCGAGGCCAATCGCGACGCGAACCTCTCTGTCGGCGCGGGCGAGATACACGCTGTCGTGGGCGAGAATGGCGCCGGCAAGTCGACCCTCATGCGAGTGCTCGCCGGGCTGTTCGTCCCGGACGCTGGCACGGTGCGTGTCCATGGCAGGAACGTCACCGGCTGGGACACGCGGCGCGCCATCGCGGCTGGAGTCGGCATGGTCCACCAGCACTTCATGCTCGTCCCCACGCTGACCGTGGCGGAGAACCTGGTGCTGGGTCAGGAGCCGACGCGTGGCGTACGGCTGGACCTGGCCGCCGCCAGCGAATCCGTGAACTCGTTATGCGCGCGCACCGGGCTCCGCGTGGATCCAAGCAGGCGCGTGGACGCTCTCTCCGTCGGCGAAGCCCAGCGAGTGGAGATCCTCAAGGTTCTCTATCGCGGGGCGAGGATCCTCATCCTCGATGAGCCGACGGCAGTGCTGTCGCCACCGGAGGTGCGCGAGCTTTGGACGGTGCTGCGAACTTTGAAGGCGCGGGGCGACACTGTCGTCGTGATCACGCACAAGCTGGACGAGGTCGCGGAGATTTCGGATGCGGTGACCGTGATGCGCGCTGGCGAGACCGTGGGGTGCCTGCGGACGCAGGATGCCACGCCCGCGGCGATCGCACGGATGATGGTGGGGCGCGACGTCGTGCTGGCCGGCGACCTCGTTCGCCACGGCGACCATGCACCCGGGGCCGCCGTGCCGGATGTCGCTCGCCGTGTGGCGCTGGAGGTGACCGACCTCGTCGTCGCCAGGCCACGGCAGCGACCGGCCGTCGATGGAGTGTCGTTGGTCGTGCGTGAAGGAGAGATCGTCGGCATCGCGGGCGTCGAAGGAAACGGCCAGACCGAATTGATCGAGGCGCTTGCCGGACTCCGTCCCACAGAGGCTGGTTCCGTCAGGCTGAACGGACGAGAGATCGTCGCTTTCGACGTGCGCGCGCGTGCCGACGTCGGCATTTCGCACATCCCCGAGGACCGGCAGCGGCGTGGCCTTGTGCTCGAGTACTCGATTGCCGACAATCTGATTCTCGGACTTCAGCACCGGTTCGCCCACCGTGGCGTCATGCAGCGCGATCGCGTGCGCAGGAATGCCGATCGACAGATCGAGGCGTTCGACATCCGCCCGCCTCGCCCGGACGTTCCGGCACGGGCCCTGTCCGGCGGCAATCAACAGAAGATCGTGGTCGCCCGCGAGATGGGACGCGATTTCTCGGTCCTTCTGGCCGCGCAACCGACCCGCGGCGTGGACGTCGGAGCAATCGAGTTCATACACGCACGATTGCGGGCGGCGAGGGATGGAGGGCGAGCGATACTTCTCGTCTCCGCGGACCTGGTGGAGGTGTTGGCGCTGGCGGATCGGGTGGCCGTCATGTACGAGGGTCGTATTGTCGTGACGTTGCCGCGTGCGCAGGCGTCCGCCGAGGTACTTGGCCCGTACATGACCGGCGCCCAGCGGGGCGCGAAACTCTCATGAACGTGCTGCGGCGCCTCGCGCCCATTCTGGCGCCTCTCCTGGCGCTGCTCATCGCCGCCGTCGTTGGCGACGCGCTGATTCTCACGTTCGGCCAGTCGCCGGCAGCCGTCTACCGTCTTCTCGTCGACGGCACGCTCGGCAACGCCTACGGCATCGGGCAGGTGATCTACAAGGCGACTACGTTGGCGTGCACCGGGATGGCGGTGGCACTGGGGCTGCGGGCGGGGCTGTTCAACATCGGCGCCGAGGGTCAGCTGGCAATGGGCGGCTTCGCTGCAGCTGTCGTCGGGTTGCTGCTGCCGGTCGGCACACCGGCCCTGTTGGCGGTGCCCGTGTGCCTGGCGGGAGCCGCGCTTGGCGGAGCGGCCGTCGGCGCTGTCCCGGGCGTGCTCAAGGCCCGCTTTGGCGCGCATGAAGTCATCGTCACCATCATGCTGAACTTTATCGTGCTCGCGTTCCTCAACTGGATCGTTGCGACACGGTTGCACGTGCCGGAGCAGTTGCACACGCCGGACATCCGCGCCGGGGCGATCGGCCGCCTCGCCGGTGCGTTCCCGGCATTCCACGGATCGGCGGCCAACTGGACCATCCTGGTGGCGCTGGCGGCCGCCGGCTTCATGGCGTGGCATCTGTTCCGAACGCGGCAGGGATACGAGCTGCGGGCCGTCGGCCTGCAGCCGGCAGCCGCCGAATCGGGTGGAGTTCATGTCGGGCGCGTCTGGCTGCGGACCATGACGCTCGCCGGGGCGATAGCTGGCCTGGGCGGAACCAACTTCGTCCTCGGCTACAAGCAGTACTACGAGGAAGGGTTCGCCGCCGGGGCCGGATTCATCGGCATCGCCGTCGCCCTCGTCGGCCGCAACCACCCCGTCGGCGTTCTGCTCGCCTCACTGCTGTTCGCGGTGTTGTCGCAGGGAGGATTGGCGGTGAATGCCGTGGTTCCCAAGCAGATGGTCGACGTTCTGACCGCGGTCGTCATCATCGCCGTCGCGGTGACCGTTCCCGAGATGCAGCGGCTCGTCCGTGGCGCACATGGAGCGAACCGGTGATCGTCCTTGCGTTCCTTGTCCAGGCATTGCGCATCGCGGTACCGTACCTGTTCGCGGCGGCCGGTGGCGTGTTGTGTGAGCGCTCCGGCGTCATCGCCCTGACACTCGAGGGCTGGATGCTGACCGGGGCGTTCTCTGCCACGTTAGGCAGCTACTACTCGGGATCGGCGTGGGCAGGGCTGGTCTGCGGCGTTGCCGGAGGCCTGCTGGCGGCCTCGCTCCACGCGCTTGCGACCGTTCGCTATCGTGCCGACCAGGTCGTCGTCGGCATCGCCGCCAACCTGCTGGCCGTCGGGGCAACACGTTTCTTTCTCCGGCTCGCGTTCGACAGCTCGTCCAACTCTCCCCGCGTGTCCGGCTTCGATTGGTTCGCCGCGGTATCTGGCGGGGGGACATCCGACGGGGCCTCGCTCCTTTCGTCCCTCGCGAACCCGCTGGTGCTCCTTGGCATGTTGTCGCTTCCGTTCGTTTCGTGGCTCCTGAACGGCACACCGTTCGGGCTTCGCGTTCGGGCCGTTGGCGAACGGCCGGACGCGGCTGTGAGCGTGGGGATCCATGTGGGCCGCGTCCGTTGGCTTGCCGTGCTCGGCGCCGGTGCGCTCGCCTCGCTTGGCGGGTCGTACCTGGCGCTCGAGCAGCACCAGTTCACGGACAGCATGACCGCCGGCCGCGGATTCATCGCTCTGGCGGCGGTGATCTTTGGCAACTGGGAGCCACGCCGTGTGGCCGTTGCCTGTGCGCTATTTGCCATCGCCGAAACGTTGCAGATCCAGCTGCAAGGGTTGCAGCTGATACCGTCACAGTTCGTGGAAATGATTCCGTATCTTCTGACGATCATCGCGCTGGCTGGCGTGGTGGGGCGATCAGTTTCGCCCGCCGCGCTGGGGCGTCAAGTCGACTGATCGCATGCCACAGCTCGATATCGCGCAATCGCTCGAGTCGCCCATCGTTCGCTTCCTGATCGGCACGATCGGTGTGGCGTTGACTTGGACACTGGTGCGTGAGGTGCGAAAGATCCCGGCCCGGCTTGCCGTGCTGATGGCGACTGCGTTCATCGACATGGTTGGCCTGCTGATGATCATTCCCCTGCTGCCGTTTTACGTGAAACACCTGAGTGGCGAGGGCGTGAAGATGTTCGGGGCGACAGCCGGCATCGGCCTCATCTCCGGATTCATCGTGTCCGCGTTCACCGTGGCGCAATTGTTGAGCGCGCCGATGTGGGGTCGGTTTTCCGACCGGTTCGGCCGCCGGCCGGCTCTGCTGATTGCCTTGGGCGCATCGGCCATCGCCTATCTGATCTTCGGGTTCGCCAATTCGCTGATCGTCCTCTTCCTGTCCCGCGTGGTTCAGGGCGCTGGCGGAGGCACCGTCGGTGTGATCCAGGCGTATGTCGCGGATGCGACCGCACCTGAGGATCGTGCTCGCGCACTGGGTTGGCTCTCGGCGGCGACGAATCTCGGCGTTGCCCTCGGTCCCGTCCTCGGATCGTTCGCCGTGTCGCTCGGCGACCTCGACCTCGTTCCGGGGAGTCCGCGCATAACCATGGGACATGCGGCTCCGGGAATCGTGGCCGCGCTGCTCTGCCTCGTTAACATCGCGTTTGCGTCGAAGTACCTCGTGGAATCGCACCACGTGCCCGATGGCCAGCCACGGGAGGGCAGGAAGACCTCTCGCGAGGCGTTGTGGCGGGTGATCACGCATTCCCGTGAGCCGTCATCGCGCTTGATCTGGATCTACGCCATAGCTATAGGGGCGTTTCAGGGCATCACCGCCGTCCTCGCATTGTTCCTGAACGCTCGCTTTCAGGTGACCGAGAAGACCATCGGATACTTTTTCATGTATATCGGCGCGATCTCGGTTTTCGCGCGGGTGCTCCTGTTAGGCAGGCTGGTGGACCGGCTGGGCGAGGCGCGGCTGTCTCGTGTGGGTATCGTTACGCTGGCCGCGGGCGTCCTGGGGATGCCGCTGGCCGGATCGCTGCCGGTTCTGGCGCTCGCCGTGGCGATGATACCGTTAGGCACGGCGTTCACCTTTCCCTGCGTGACCGCGCTTCTCTCGCGCGTGATTTCGCCGCTGGAACGCGGTTTGTACATGGGCCTGCAGCAGACCTATGGCGGCGTGGCGAGAATTGCGGCTCCGCTGTTCTATGGCTGGGCCTTCGACCAGTTGGGTATTGCGACGCCGTTCTATTTCTCGGCTGCCTTCGTGCTGGTGACGATCTTTCTTGGATTTGGCTTGGACAGGTATGCCAAGCCGCGGCCGGTCATGGCCTGATGGTGTATCCCGCGACGCCCTGAATCCGGCGTTGCGATGTGCGATGGCGTGCGCAGTGTACATTTGTGCCGCCATGGGCGCGATCGCCGGCTCCGTTCCCGGTCGCCGGCCCGGCATCCTCAGCCGCTTTCGAGTCTGACCCCAATTCCGCCAATTCCGCGGGGTCAGACTCGATTTCCTTGATCGACACAGAAGCGGAACTCGCCCTTGACCCCCCAGCCGCCGCCGTCGCGCTGATCGATCAGGTGCGGCCCGCAGCAAAATTACCCGCGTACAGCGGTCCGATTACTACCGACGACGTGCGAGCACAGTTGATCTACGAACGTCAGGCAGAGCTCTGGCTGCAAGCCCACTCGCTCAGTGACTGGCGGCGGTTCAATCTGGCATTTCAGACGCAACGTCGCGTCAAGTGCTTCCACATTGGACAGCTCGAATTCGACACCAAACCCAACCCTACCAAACCCAACCCTCGCTAGTCGACGTTGAGGACGCGGGGCCGGCGACCGGGAACCGAGCCGGCTTTCGCGTCCTCCGCCGCGATTCGAGTCTGCCTCCCCCTTGCGGGAGTCTGACCCCATTTGGGAGTCTGACCCCGTTTCGGCGTCACGGGGTGCCCGGCAGTTCACGTACCCAGATGTTCCGGTACCGCACGCGGTGACCGTGATCCTGCAGCCGGATCGGAAGCTTCTCCCCGTGCGCGACGTACGGTGGGCGTTCCCGATGCCCAGTGGGCCCCGTCAACGCCACATGATCCTGCACCAGCACTCCGTTATGAAGGACGGTCATCGTCGCCGGCTTCAACAACGCACCGGACGGCGCGAAGCGAGGACGCCGAAACACGATATCGTAGCTCTGCCATTCGCCAGGCGGACGCGACACGTCCACCAGCGGCGGATACTGGCCGTAGATCGCCGCTGCCTGTCCGTCGGCGTAGGTCTCGTTCAGGTAGGAATCGAGCACCTGCACCTCGTACAAACCCATCAGGTACACGCCGCTGTTGCCCCGGTCCTGCCCCTCCGCACCGGCGACCGGGAACGGCGATGCCCACTCCACGTGAAGCTGCACATCGCCAAAACCCCGCGCGGTCTGGATGTCGCCAGCACCGGGTGCAACCTCGATGTATCCTGGACGCACCATCCACGACGCGGGCCGCTTCGACACTGTCTCCCATCCGTTCAGTGACTTGCCGTCGAGCAACACAACCGCATCTGCCGGAGGCGGGACCGGGAGCGCACCCGCCCCGGGAGCTACAACGGGCGGCCTGGGCCGCTCCATGGAGTGAATGGGCCAATCCATCTTCTGGCTCGCAGCGGTCGAGGTCAATGCTGGAATTAGAAGCGCCAGCGTCAGCGCGGCTGGTGCAGTGCACGATCGCATTCGATTCCTTTATCCCTTGCCCTTGCTTGACGCCGCCGCGCGTCGCTCGCTATCGACGATCAGTCGCACGCCACGCTGCCACGTTAGATACGACCAGCCCCATTGAAACAGAACGCTCAGGCGGTTGCGGAAACCCGCCAGATACATGATATGGACAAACAGCCAGACGAACCATGCGAACGGGCCGGCGACCTGGACGCCAGCGATGACTCCTGCGGCACGGTACCGGCCGATGGTCGCCAGTTCGCCCTTGTTGACGTAACGAAATGGACGACGCGGCTGACGCCGTAACGACCGCAGGACGTTGTCGCCAGCACAGCGGCCCATCTGTATCGCCGCCGGCGCCACTCCCGGGACCTGCTGCCCATTCTCTCGGCTGACTATCGCCAGATCACCGGCGACAAACACGTTGGGATAGTCCGGCACGGAAAGATCCGCCTCAACCTTCACTCGCCCCGCGCGATCCACCGCGTCCGTTACCGCCGCGCCAAGGCGCTGCGCCTCATTGCCCGCCGCC
Organism: Gemmatimonadaceae bacterium; assembly: GCA_019186945.1. Taxonomy (GTDB): domain Bacteria; phylum Gemmatimonadota; class Gemmatimonadetes; order Gemmatimonadales; family Gemmatimonadaceae; genus JABAQJ01. Next base: position 37,727 of record JABAQJ010000006.1, on the reverse strand, counting down.
CAGAGCACCGTGAACGTCGGCACCCGCTCCTTGCCGAACCACACCGCATCAGGCAACACCTGCGTTACCCGCGTGTCCGTGCGGACCTCAACACCCATCGACATCAGATCGCTGGCAGCACGCGTTGACAGCGCCTCCGGGAAAGCGGGAAGCAGGCGAGGACCAGCCTCGGCCAGCATCACTCTCGTCTGCCTGGTGTCGATGCGCCGGAAGTCGCTCCGCAGCGCCTCACGCGCAATCGTAGCCATGATGCCCGCCAGTTCCACACCGGTCGGCCCTCCGCCGACCACGACAAACGTCAACCTGGCGGCGCGCTCCTCCTCGGTATCCGAACGCTCCGCCAGCTCGAACGCCGAGAGAAATCGATGACGGATGTCGAGAGCGTCGGCCAGATCCTTGAGACCGGGCGCATTCGGCTCCCAGTCCCCATGGCCAAAGTACGAATGCCGGCTCCCGGTCGTGAGGATCAGGTAGTCGTAGGGCTCGCTCGCCGCCCCCTCCACATGGACCACGCGCCGGTCGCGGTCGATGGAACTGACGGCACCCAGCACCACGCGCGTGTTCCGCTGCCCTCGCAATAACCAGCGGATGGGTACGGCGATGTCGCTGGGCGACAGGGTTGCCGTGGCTACCTGGTACAGGAGGGGCTGAAACAGATGGTGGTTGGTCCTGTCGATGACGACCACATCGGCATTGGCCCGCTCGAGCCGCCGCGCCGCGGCGATCCCGGCGAAGCCGCCGCCAACGATCGCCACTCGCGGGCGCTGGCGGTCAGGCACCCACACTCCCGCACCACCGCTCGCATGTGTGCCTCACGGCACGGACCGCGATGCCCTGGCCGCCATCAAATTGACGAACAGGCGCGCCGCTCCAGGATTGCCGTTAGGCAGCTGACGGAAAAACGCGAGCGTGGTGTACACGTAGGTACCCTTCCCCACCGGCGCAACCAGCAGTGCACCGCGATTGGGCGCCTCGCCGGGATCGTTCATCTCGAGCGACGGGACGTACGCCGGATCGAATGTCCGTGGCATATACAGCGCGAGATCCTGCTGCCATCCCCGAAAATCGCTCCCACCAATACGGTTCGGTTCGTTGAGGATTCGCGCCGAAGGATCGACGATCGTCACGGGAGCATCCTCGACGGTCACGCGGTCGGCGGGACGTGCCAGAGTAATCGGGTACGGCATCAAATTGCCGTTCTGCATTTCGTACTGCCCGTACTGCACCACGAGCGTACCGCCATTGCGCGCGTAGTCCAAGAGCCGGACGTTGTTCGCAACCAGGGCGTCACTCGCTTCGTATGCGCGCGTCCCGACAACGACTGCACCGAACCTGGACAGGTCGACGTTAGGAAGTGTGGCTGGATCCACGATCGTGACATCGACACCGAGTTGTTCCAGCATCGCGGCGCTGTTGTCGCCCACACCGTTGATGTACGCGACTGTCAATCCCGGCGGCACGTTCACGTTTACGGCCTCAAGTTCCAGCACGGACGGCCGATACAACCGCTGCGTCCCGATGTAATCGTACTCGATGGCGTGGTAACCGGAGGCATACGATTTCCCGCCACTGGTGGCGCTGACGCGCACCGCGTGGCGACCCGCAAGCAGCCGTCCCCGCAGATCAAACGCGACTGTGCGCTGTGCGCCAGCCGGCAGCTTCACGGTCCGGCTGACGCTGTCTGCCAGCAAGCCGGCAGGGAGGTCGACGGTGATGGTGACCTCGCGTTCGACGGACGCGGCCGAGCGCACCCGAACGCTGAGAGGACGGTGGATGCTGCCATCTGCCGGCGCGTATCCCGCGTCGCGGTCGAGCGTGAGCGTGACTGCCGGTGCGCCCGCGATCGGCCGGCTCACGTCCCCCCGTACCGGATCGGCGCGACGATACACGACCGGGACTTCCACGATCACGGGCACTCCCTCGACCATGACGATGGCGCCTGCAGTTGCGGCTGACGGTCGATCGCCCTCGGCAACGCCGAGGATGCGCGGCGTGAACATCGACCCGTGCCGCGGGGCGGTGAGCCACCAGGGCTCTGTCGCCTCCTCCAGCATCACCTCCGCATTGCTGGTCGCGGCGCTGTCCGGGAGAATCACGACCGGCGCCGGTCCGTCCGACGGGAGGCTCCGCTGCATTCCCTGCCAGATCACCCATCGATCGAGCGTGATTGGGCGCACGCCGCGGTTGTACACGGTGATCGCGACAGGAATCCGCTCACCCAACGCCCAGACCTCGCGACTCGCTGTCGCTTCCACCGCGACGCCACTGGCCGCCACGAGAGCCGCTTCCAGGCGCCGTTCCGTCTCGTCCATCGATGCCGCAACATCCGGCTGGACTGCTCGCATTTCGCCTCGGACGTATCGACCGCGCATGGCACATCCGATGCTGAGTATCGGGGAACCGCACACGGCACGCGCAAGTCGCAGCGCAGTCGCCAACGCGGGAACCGACTTCCCGGGTGCGAACAAGTCGAAATCCGCCTGCAGCGCGGCGACGGCGTCGATCAGCGAATCCAGCGCGGTCAGGCCGGCCGGCCGGCCGATCCGGGCACGGAAGCGATTCCAGGTCGTGTCCACGCCATCGAAGATCGAGCGCTCTTCCCTGGGATCCTCCGGGGCCGGCACCCGCATGGACTCGCGGACGAGGTAGTCGAGCCGGGTGCCTTTTCGCTGCAACGATCCCATCGCCTGCGACCGATGCTGCGAGCGCGAATCGGCGGCGATTTCGGCGTACGACCGGCCAAGGACAGGATCGAACCGTCCGACGTTGAAGCTGATGGTGCCGGATTCTGATCGAAAGCCCGCGCCGCGATAGAACTTCGATACCGACCATGGTCCGAGCCCAGCCGTGACGGCGCTGGGGAACCGCACACTGTCACCTGCGAGATCGTACGCTTCCTTCGCCAGAATCCCCGCCACCTGATGCTGGCCGTGCCCATCGCGTGGCGTGCCGCTGAACACGGACACGATCACGTGCGGCCGAAACGCACGCACGACGGTGACGACGTCCTGCAACACTGAGTCGTGCGGCCACTGCGTGAACGCCTCGGCGGCGTTCTTCGAGAAGCCGAAGTCGAACGCCCGCGTGAAATACTGCCGACCGCCATCCACCCGTCGGGCCGCCAACAGCTCCTCGGTCCGGATCGCGCCTAACGCTTCTCCAAGATCGTTGCCGACGATATTCTGGCCGCCGTCGCCCCGCGTCAGCGACAAGTACGCTGTCTCGACACTTCGGCCCCTGGCCAGCCACGCGATCAGCTGCGTGTCCTCGTCATCCGGGTGCGCACCGATCACCAGTACCCTGGCGGAAACGGACAAACCGCGAACCAGAGGTCCGAGGGTCTCGGCGCCGCTTCCCTGCCCCTCCAGCGTCGCGGCGTGCAACGCGACGAGCAACCCGATCCCGATCGTACGAAGGACGTGCATCAGCCCGCTCCCTGCATGTTGGTGCCCGTCAGCGGGTCAAGATGGCAAGCGTGGCTGCCCACACGCACGGACAACCTCTGGCGACGATCTACCGCAGCGCGGGTCGCGCCGGCGTACTCCGCCCCGCGACGAGGGGCGCCGCCTGGGCATCCGCGACGATCCGCGCCTGCTCCGCCTGGTGCGACGACAGGTACCCCTCCGCCGGACTGGCCCGCTCCGGTCGCCCGATGTACCGGATGATAAGGGCATTCCCCGCCGATGCACGCAAACGCGGCGCGACATAGCTCCACGCGCCCATGTTCTTCGGTTCTTCCTGCGCCCACACGATCTCCGCGACGTTCGGATACGAGTCGACGACGCGTGAGACCTGCTCGTGCGGCCACGGATACAGCTCCTCCACGCGGGCGACGGCAAGGTGCGGCTGCCGTTCGCGCGGCTGGAGCTCGTAGTAAAGCTTTCCGCTGCAGAAGACGAGCCGCGTGACCTCGGCACGGTTGTCCACCGTCGGGTCGTCTATCACCGGCTGAAACGCGCCATCCGTGAGGTCGGTCAGCTTCGATGCCGCCTGGTGCAGGCGCAACAGACTCTTCGGCTGCATCAGTACCAGCGGCCGGCGTACGGACATATGCGCCTGCCGACGGAGGATGTGGAAGTACTGCGCTGGCGTCGAGGGATAGGCGACGCGGAGATTGCCTTCGGCGCAGGCCTGCAGGTAACGCTCGAGGCGGGCGCTCGAATGCTCGGGTCCCTGTCCTTCGTAGCCATGCGGAAGTAGGAGCACGACACTGGAGTCCTGTCCCCACTTGGCGTGGTCGGCCGCCAGGAACTGGTCGAAGATGGGCTGCGCCACGTTGGCGAAGTCGCCGAACTGAGCCTCCCACATAACGAGCGTGCCGGGAGAGGCCGTACTGTACCCGTACTCGAAGCCGAGGACCGCCATTTCCGTCAGCGGCGAGTTCGCGATCTCGATCGCCGCTGCCCCGGGTAGATGCTGCAGAGAGCAATACTTGTCCCCCGACTCGGCGTCGTTGAGCACCGCGTGCCTGTGGGAAAACGTCCCTCGCTCGACGTCCTGTCCCGTCATCCGTACCTCTAATCCCTCGGTAAGGATCGTGCCCAGGGCAAGCGCCTCGGCGTGGCCCCAGTCGATGCCGCTCGCCTCGCCTAACGCCTCGCGCCGACGCTCCAGCTGCTTGACGAGCCGCGGGTGCACAGTGAAGTCCTCCGGCCACGTCAACAGTCGTTCGTTCAACGCGATCAACTGTTCGGCCCGAACCGCCGTCTGGACCGGCGCCGACGCCGGCGACACGTCCGGCTCCGCATCCTCATCCACGTGCGGTCGTTGACCTGAGTGTATCGCCTCCAGCTTCGTCGCAAGATCGCGATCCAGCAAATCAACGTCAGCATCCGTCAGAACGCCCTCGGCGACCAGCCGGGCAGCCCAGACCTGACGCGCCGTGGGATGCTGTCGCACCACACCATACAACGCTGGCTGCGTATAAGTTGGCTCGTCGCCCTCGTTGTGGCCGTGACGCCGGTAACCCACCAGGTCGATCAGGAAGTCTTTCCCGAACGCCTGTCGATAGGCAATCCCGAGCCTCACGGCGGCGATGTACGCCTCGGCGTCGTCGGCATTCACATGGACGATCGGTACTTCGAATCCCTTGGCCAGGTCGCTGGCGTAATAGGTCGATCGTGCGTCGATCGGATCGGTGGTAAAGCCAACCTGGTTGTTCGTGATGATGTGGAGCGTGCCGCCGACGCGGTAACCGCGCAGCCTCGACAGGTTGAACGTCTCCGCGACCACGCCTTCGCCGGGGAACGCGGCATCGCCATGGACCACTATCGGCAGAACGGCCCCCTCGTCGCGCTCGCTCTCCGGCGTCGCGTACGCCGTCTGGCGCGCGCGCGCAAGACCGGCGAGCACGGGATTGACTACCTCGAGGTGACTGGGGTTCGGTACCAGCGTGACCGATACCGTGCGACCATCCGGGAACACACGCTCGGTCCGTGCGCCCAAATGATACTTCACATCGCCGGTCTCCGACTCGCCAGCGTCCGCATGCTTCCCGTCGAATTCGTTGAAGATCACGCCATACGGCTTGTCGAGGATGTGTGCGAGAACGTTGATACGCCCTCGATGCGCCATCCCGATGACTACCTCGCGCGTCCCGGTCTCCGACGAAGCCTCGATCGCAGCATCGAGCATCGGAACCAGCGCATCCGTGCCCTCGATCGAGAAGCGCTTCACGTTCACGTAGGCGCGCCCGATGAAGCGCTCCAGACCGTCCACCTCCGTCAGTCGCCTCAGGATCGCCTTCTTCTCGTCGAGCGTCAGGTGCCGCTGCAGCTGATCGCCCTCGATCGCCGTACGGAACCATTCACGCTCCGCCTCGTCCTCCAGGTGCTCGAACTCGAATCCCATGGTGGACGCATAGAGCTGGCGGAGTCGCTGTGCGACGTCGGCCGCGGTCCCGACATCGAATCCCAGCGCGTATCCCGGAACTAGGGCAAGATCCTCCTCGACGATGCCGTGAAACTCGGGTTGCAGCTCCATCGCGCCCGGCGGCGGCGTTCCCAGTGGATCCAGTTGAACCGCCAGATGGCCGTAATGCCGGATCGCGTCGATCAGCGCAGCGGCGCCAGCGACCTTGCGCAGGTAGCTAGGCTCGGCGGATACCGTCGTCGCCAGCTCGGACCGCGCCGGAGCGCCCAACTGCTCCGCCATTCGGAAATACTGCCGCCATGACTCTTCGACGGAGCTTGGATCGCTGCGATATCGCTCGTGCAGCTCAGCGATGTATCCGTCGTTGTAGATGCCGGTAATTGGGAGCGATGACATGGGGACAAATCTAACCCTTCACCGCTCACCGGTCATGAGTCGCGGAGACGCCCTTCGATGCGTCCTGCCATAAGCCGCACGCGAATCCCGCCGTTCGACAAAGCCAGCCGCTCCTTCAGCGGAATGCGGAGTTGTCCTTCCAGACTTCGGTCGGCGGAGAGCACCCCCAGCGACCAACCGCCGAAGCGCCTTCGCAGGACCGTGCCGAACCTTGCGTACAGATCCCGAAGGTCGTCACGGTCGCCGACTCGGATGCCGTACGGCGGATTTGTGAGCACCAGCCCCGCCGGGCCTGGCACGTCGATCTCCGAGACTGTCTTCCGCTCGAACTCGACGTCGGCCGCCACCCCTGCGCGTCTCGCGTTGTCGCGTGCAGCCGTCACTGCGCCGGCATCCCGATCGCTGCCCAGAATCCGCACGGCGAAATCACGCGCGACGGCACTTGCGCCAGCGGCATCCCTTGCCGCCTGCCAAAGATCTCGCTCGAAATCCGGCCAGCGTTCGAATGCAAACGCTCGCTGGATACCCGGAGCGATGCGGCGTGCCATGAGGGCCGCCTCGATCGCGATAGTACCAGATCCGCACATCGGATCGACCAGGGGAACGTCGCCGCTCCACGGCAGAGCCATGAGCACTGCGGCGGCCAGCGTTTCTCGAAGCGGCGCGCGGCCAGCGGCTCCCCGGTATCCTCGCTGATGCAGCAACTGACCCGAACTGTCGAGACTGATCGTGCATCGATCGCGATAGAAGCGCACCACGAGGAGTTGCGGCGGCACCTGCGTCGGATCCAGCCCCTCGTCGTCCGGCGCAGCCACCGCCGACAGGCCAAGAATCGTGCCCAGCACGGACGACACACGCTCCGCGACCGCGTCCGAGTGGTACAACCTCGACTTTCGGCACGTAACGCTGAGCCGTGTGGGCAGCCCGCGCGCGATCCAGCGCTGCCAGTCGACGCGTTGCAGCCGGCGGTCAAGCTCCGGGAACGACGTCGCATGGATGTCCGCGATCCTGACGAGCACTCGCGATGCGACGCGCGACCACAAGTTCACGCGATACAGATCCTCGCGCGAGGCGCGAAACTCGACACCGCCTTCGATGGCGCGCGCGTGCCGTATGCCCAACGCACGGATCTCATCGAGGACGAAGCGCTCCAGCCCCACAGCCGAGGTCGCGAACGCGTGGTACGCCTCCGGTGAGCGCGGCGACACGTCGTCAGGCAGTCGGAGCTTTCGCCAGAGCCGCAGACCCCGCGCCGGGCCGCTTCGCTCGCTCTCGCCACCACGCCCGCAAGCGGTAGCCAAGCAGAACCCCGAAGATCAGTGCGAAGAGGAGCGGCTCCCTGATGTCCCGCTTGACCGACATCCAGTAGTGGATGTTGGCCAGGATCACAGTGGCAAAGACCAGGCGATGCAGCGCCGTCCAGCGAATGTTGCCCATCCGCCTGATCGATGCCTTGGTGGACGTCAGCACCAGTGGGATCATCAGCGACAGCGCGGTCATGCCGATGGCGATGTACTTGCGCTTGAGGATATCCGCCCCGAAATCGGCCCAATTCAGCTCGACATCGAGCACGAAGTAGATGGTCAGATGCACGCAGGCATAGAAGAAGGCGAAAAGTCCCCACGTGCGTCGATAGCGGATCAGCCAGCCTTGATGCGTCAGCGCCATCAACGGCGTCACCGTGAGCGACAGGATCAGGAAGCGGAGCGTCCATTTCCCCGTGAAGTGCTCCAGTTCCTTGATCGGATTGGAGCCAAGGTAGCGCGTCCCCTGGACCAGATCCGAAGCCAGCAAGCCCGCGCCCCACATGAGCGGCGCCAGCGCCAGAACGAACAGTACACGGGGCAACTGGCGCGACGACTTCAGTCGACTGACGACGCTACGTTGCCAGTCTCGGTTGGAACCCATCGCACTAGTAGGACTTCCGCAGGTCCATGCCGGAGTACAGCGACGCCACCTGATCCGCGTAACCGTTGAACATGAGCGTCGCTCGGCGTCGGAACTCGCCGATGCGGCGCTCCTTCGCCTGCGACCAGCGCGGATGATCGACGTTGGGGTTGACGTTGGCGTAGAAGCCGTATTCGTCCGGTGCTGCCAGATTCCAGGCGGTACGCGGTTCCCTGTCCGTGAACCGGATTTTCACGATGGACTTGCAGCCCTTGAAACCGTACTTCCATGGCACCACGTGGCGGAGGGGCGCCCCGTTCTGGTTTGGCAACATCTTGCCGTAGACGCCAACAGCGAAGAATGCGAGCGGGTTTCGAGCTTCGTCCAACCGCAAGCCCTCCACGTACGGCCACTGCAGGACCGGAATGCGCTGCCCCGGCATCCGTTTCGCATCATTGAGCGTGATGAACTCGACGTACTTCGCCGACGGTGACGGCTCGACGCGGGCGATCAGGTCGGCCATCGGGAAACCGAGCCATGGCACCACCATGGACCATGCTTCCACGCAGCGGTGTCGATAGATGCGCTCCTCGAGCTTGTACGGCTTGATGAAATCCTCGAGATCGTAGTCGGCGGGTTTCTTCACCAGCCCCTCGACCCGAACGCTCCATGGCCTGGGACGGAAGGTTCTTGCGTTCGCCGCCGGATCGCTCTTGTCGGTCCCGAACTCGTAGAAGTTATTGTATGTGGTGACGTCATCCCACGGAGTGAGTTCCGACCTCAGATCGCTCCCCATGGTCGTGGGATATGCCGATTGCGGCTGTGCGACACGGGACCGGCCGAGGTCGCTCGGCATTGCCAGCGCGACCACGCTCAACAACCCAGCCTCCTCCAGGAACTGGCGGCGGTTCAGGTACACCGATTCTGGTGTGATCTCGGAGGATGCAATCGGATGCGGCGGCGTGCGTCGAATGATCATGCGGATCCCTCATAGTGTGGCCGTCGCATCAAGCCCGCGACGGCGCCGGCTCGTGTGGCATCGAGAATCCGCGGGTGGCAAATCGGGTTCCCTGCCTGTAGCAAACGCATCGGCTCCTGTCGCTCGAGCGGCTCGCGACTACTGTCGTTCCGACGGATCCTTCGGGACTCATGTTCCTTCCGCCTCCGTCGTCGAACCCAGGACGGCAACCCGGACGACGGGCGCGACCTACTGCGGTCCTCCCACCGGCCGTCTGATCTCGTAGGATGCCGGCGGCTCGATGCCTAACAGGTTCCGGACAAAGTAGTCCCATGTGCGGCGGATCATGTATGGCTCGTTCGCGAATCCGTGGTTCCTGTTTGGCATCACGAACATGTCGAAGTCCTTGTTCGCCTTGATCAGCTCGTCAATCACCAGCTGTGTTGCATTCGGATGGACGTTGTCATCCAGCGTGCCGTACACGAGCAGCAGCTTTCCGCGCAGGTTCTTCGCCTTGCGCCAATTGCTCTGCGAGTCGAAGGAGTCCGTGGTATCGCTCAGCCGTTTGAGCAATCCCTGATACTTTTCGCCCCATGTGTAGTCGTAGCTGCGGTTGTCATGGTTCCCCGCCGACGAAACGGCGACCTTGAAGAAGTCCGGGTAGCTCAGGAGGGCGTCGGTGGACGAGAACCCTCCTCCGGAATGCCCGAAGATTCCAACCCGGTCCAGGTCGATTTGCGGATAGCGTGCCGCGAGCTGCTTGATCGTGGCGATCTGATCGGGAATGCCGTTGTCCGTCATGTTGCCGTAGTAGGCATCGTGGAACGCCTTCGAGCGGCCCGGCGTTCCCATCGCGTCCACCTGGACGACGAAGAAACCGAGTTCTGCCAGGGCTCTGGCGTTGCCGCCGTAGCCGACGGTGAATTGTCGTCCGCCTAGTGACCCGACTTGCGGTCCGGGATAGATGTAGTCGATGATCGGGTAGGACTTCCCTGCGTCGAAGTTCGACGGCTTGAACAGGAGCCCCATGAGGTCCGTGATGCCGTCGCGTGCCTTCACGGTAAACGGTTCGGGCATCGTGTAGCCGGCTGCGAGCAGTCTCGAGATATCTGCACGCTGGACCTCCCTGACGATCGCGCCCGTGGGCTGACGCAGATACGAGATCGGGATGGTGTCGTGTCGCGACACGACGTCAACGAAGTACTTCCCGCTCGGCGCCATCGACACGTTGTGATCGCCGTTCTCCGGCGTCAGCAGCTCGACCGCGCCACCATCCAGCCGGGCGCGATAGAAGAAGCGGAAGTACGGATCGCGTCCGCTCTCTTTCCCCCGGCCGGTAAAGTACACGTAGCGGAGCGCCTCATCGACGTAAAGGAGATCGCTCACCATCCAGTCTCCGCTCGTTATGCGGTTCCTGATCGCTCCGGTCTGCGCGTCCATCAGGTAGAGGTGGCCCCAGCCGTCGCGTTCGGACCACCAGACGACTTCCTTGCCGTCGGCAACGGGACGCCAGTTCGGGATGCCGCCGGAGTTCTGGTTCGTCTCTACGAACGTCGGGCCCGTCTCCCTGAGCACCGCTCGTGCGCTCCCGGTACGCGCGTCGGCGACGTATAGCGTGAGTTCGTGGAAGCCGCGCTTGCCGTAGGTGAAGAACAGCTGATCGCTTCCGGTCGCCGAACCCCAGCGAACATCCTTCCAGACCGTGTCAGTGCTGAGCCAGCAGCAGGAGGTGTTCACGACATCCTGCGGCGGCACGTCGATGCGAACGCCTTGCCGGGTTCCAACGTCGAATACGTGCAAATCGAACTTGGGGATCACCGAGTCGCCCGGTAGCGCGTACCGATACTGATACAGGATCGGGCCCGGGTTCCTGGTTTCCAGCAGCGCCATTTGGCGCACGTTCCGCTGGTCCCACTTATGTGTGATGAACTTCTTCGAGTCCGGTGACCACAGCACGTAGGGGCGCAGTTCGGTCTTGTTACGCACATTCGTCACCTGCTGGCAGCACCCGATATTGGACAGGGCGTACCCGTAGTCGGGCGTTCCATCCGTCGTCAGCTGCATCTCTTGCCCGCCACTCGACGCTCGCAGGTACAGGTTCCCGTCGCGTTCGGTCACGATCCACCGTCCGTCGGGCGATTTCACTTCGCCAGGCCGCTCATCGGGAATCGTGTCCGGGCCAGCGCATGCGTACGTCGAAAGGTCGCACTGCCAGTACCTCTGCCGTGCCGTGGAGAACCTGACCGATCGTCCGTCGGCACTGAGCACGAATGTCTGGAATGGCAGTTTCCACGGCTCGTACGTCGTGTCGGCAACGTCCGACAGCGATGCCGCCAATCGTACCTGGTCGAATGCCGGACGCTTCGTGCCGGTCGCCGACTCTACCATCACGAACTCGTAGCCGCGCGATGTCCGGTCGCGATACCAGAAGCGATCGCCCTCGCCCGCCAGCCACCGCGGCTGCACGCCCTCGTGAAGCACCAGTTCGCGGGCGTTCCATCCAAGAAGCTGCTCGGCGCGAGCGTAGTCCGTGCGCGTGCCCTGCGCCTCCGCTGCCGCGCCTGCGATCGTCAGATACACGGCGAAGATCGCTGCGCCGCGTCGCCGTCCCGTTGCTGCAGTGCTCATCCTGCCACCTCGTTGGTAGACCGCGGTAGCGCCGACGTTGGCGCACCGAATGCGCGAGCGGCCCGTCGAACCTGACGAGCCGCTCGTTCCTTCAGGACCGCGGCGCTACCGCGGAATCCTGAAGGGCTTCCAGTAGGGGAATCCATTCACGTCGTCGGCATCGTCGTCATCCGGACCGAAGAACCCGCCGCCGCCAGGTTCAGGAGTCGGCTGCGTGATCTGATAGTTGGTCGGCGGCGTCGCCCCCATCAGGTACTGCACGAAGTAATCCCAGCGGCGCCGAATGAAGTACGGCTCGTTCAATCCATGATTCCGGTTCGGCGCCCAGACGAGATCGAACGACTTGTTGGCCTTGATCAGTTCGTCGATGACCTGAACGGTGTTCGCCGGATGGACGTTGTCATCCATGTCGCCGTGCATCAGCAGGAGACGGCCCTGAAGGTTCTTCGCCATCGTCTTGTTGGCCGACGTCTCGAAGTTGTCCGTCTTACGGAGCGTGTCGCGCTTCATCAGACCCTGATACTTCTCCGCCCAGTAGATGTTGTAGCTGCGATTGTCGTGATTTCCGGCCCCGCTCACGGCCACCTTGAAGAAGTCGGGATACTTGAGGATCGCATCCGTTGAGGCGAAGCCGCCGCCCGAGTGCCCGAATATCCCCACACGATCGATGTCGATGAACAGGTAGCGCGTTGCCAGCTGCTTGATTGCGGTGATGTGATCCGGCAGTCCGTTATCTCCGAAGTTGCCGTAGTAGTTGTCGTGGAAGACCTTCGACCGCAACGGCGTCCCCAGGTGATCGTACTGGATCACCACGAAGCCCAGTTCCGCCAGCGCCTGAGGCTCGCCACCCGCCTTGAAGCTCCACGATCCCACCGACCCGACCTGCGGGCCTGGATAGATATGTGAAATGATCGGGTACTTCTTCGTCGTGTCGACGTTAGGCGGCAGGTACAACACGCCATAGGTATCCGTGATGCCGTCACGAGCCTTGACGCTGAAGACCCGGCCGGGTCGCCAACCGACCTCCTTCAGGCGCGTGATATCCGCTTCCTCCAGCTTTCGGACGACCGCCCCGGTCGCGGCCGAACGCAACACGGCCACCGGCGGCGATTCCACCCGGGAGTACACGTCGACGAAGAACTTCCCGCTCGGGCTGAACGTGATGACGTGGTTCGCGTCCTCTGGCGTCAGCAATGTCAGACCGCTGCCGTCAAACCCGACCTTGTACAGCGCCGCGTAATACAGGAACCGGTTCGCCTCCCGTCCGCGCGCGGTGAAGAAGACGGTTCTCGTGGTCTCATCGACGTAGGAGATCTGGCCTACCTGCCAGGGCCCACTAGTGAGCTGCGCTCGTGGCTCCGGAGCGATGGTCGTTCCCCCCGCACCGTTTGTCGCGGAAACGGCCGTGGCACCAGCGCCATCGAATCGATACAGATGGCCCCAACCGTCCCGTTCGCTCCACCAGAAAGCGTCCTTCAGGTCCTTCGTTACGTAAAACGAACCCGGATCCTGCGGATTGCTGATCTCGACGTACGTTTTCCCCGTGTCGCGGGCGATCACGCGGAAGTCGCCAGTACGTGCATCCACCTCGCCAAGGTACGCACTCTTGGAACCGCGCGTGTAAAACGAAACGTGCAGCTTCTCGCTGTTCTCCGCCCACGCCGAATCGCGCACGGACCCGCCGATCGACAATTGGTTGGGGTTCGGTGAAACTTTCGCCACCACATTGGCCTTGGTGGCAACGTCGATGATGTGGATGGAGGGCTTTGGGACGACGGTGTCGCCCGGCAACGCGTACGGCTGCGAGTAGTGCCTGGGCCGCTGCGGTGTGTACGAGATGTAGTGCATGTGCTCCACGCCGCGCTCATCCTGACGAGAGACGGCAATCTTCTTCGAGTCCGGCGACCATCGCAGCTGCGGGCGAACGGGCGCAGGTCGCTGGAGCTGGCTGGGCCGCGGCATCGACACCCCATAGGCGTAGTAGTCGACGCCGTCGGTCGTCAGCTGCACGCTGTCGCGTTTCGTCTCGGCGTTCCGCACCCACAGGTTGTTCTTCACGACGAACGCTTCCAGCCGCTTGTCCGGCGACTTCACGAACGGTACTTCGCTAGGCAGCGTATCGCCGACCGTGCAGCGGTACGATGTGATGTTGCAGAGGAAGCGTCTCCGGATGGCGGAAAACTCGATCTCGCTCTCGTCGTCCCCGTCCTTGCCGAACCGGAAGTTCTGGAAGGGCAGCTTGTTCCCGTCGAACGCGGTATCCGAGGCAGTCGACATCGCCGTCGCCAGCCTGGCGTGGTCGAACAGCAGGCGACGGGTGTTCAGCACGGGATCGATCAGCACGAACTCCGCTCCTACGGACGTCTTGTTGCGATACCAGAAGCGGTTCCCGTCCTTCATCCAGCGTGGCACCACCTGGTCGCCCGACACCAACCTGTCGGCATTCCAGTTCAACAGTTGCTCGGCACGGGAATACGTGACCTGCTGCGCGGCAAGGCCGCTGGCCGATACGCCGAACGCGATTCCCGACGCAATCAGCATTGGCCTGACGGTTGTCCCCGACGAGAGGGTGATCATGGCATCTGTCCAGTTGGAGAAAGCACGGTATTGCATGTTGTCGTGGCCGCGACTCCCGCGACCACCCGCTCCGATACGTACGCGTCCTTCACCGGCCGCGCTGCCGCGCGATGCGACCAGACTTCAGGCCGTAACGCGCAACGTCGCCCGCTGCTCCGGCTGATGATACTTGCAGCCGAAAGCGAACAGGCCCACCCGATCCGCCGTCCAGATGTAGGCTTGCGACTTCTGCAGGTCGCCCGAATCGCCCCACGGTCCGCCGGTCACGGTATGCACCGAGACACCGACGTTGTACCAGCAAACAAGATCGCCAAGCCGCACCACGGTTTCAGCGTTCTCCTGTCCGTCCGGTTGCAGCTGATAGAAATCGTCGCCAGTGTAGATCTCGACCAGATTCGAGTTGTAGCTGCCAAGTTTGACCCGTACGGAAACGTCCGTCGTCCTTCCGGCCTCGATAGAAAATCGGATCGGGTGCGGAAACGGTTCCGGCACGATCGCCTTGCCCGGGGCGTGAAACCGGATCTGGTAGTTTCCGCGCGACAGGTTCGTGAACCGAAAGCGACCGTTCGCGTCCGGTGTCGCCCGATCGCCCGTGTGTCGGCCATCGTTGTACAGCAGGATGAGGGAACCCAACCCCGCCTGCGGAACGCCCTGCATATCCGTCACGAGACCATTCGCCACTCCGGTCTGCTGCGCTGGTTCCGTCACACCCTCGCCTCCCCCGCCACACGCCACCACAGCGCTCCCCACCAGCAAACCGCCGGCAGTCCGGGACAACCCATTCAGAAAATCGCGGCGCGAAACCGCGCTCCGATCATTCGCTCTGGCACCGGCTGACATCCAACACATCGATGGGTATTCCTTCGCGGCGTGGGGCATGGCGGGGGCGAACCGGCGAACCGGCCCGCCCCCGCAATACCACGTGAACCTTGCTGCTCCAGCGAAATCAGTACACGGCCGGACACGAGCCACCGCCGTCGGTCATGCTCGTGTTGTTGAGGATCTCCGTTCGCGAAAGGGGCAGTTTCTTGGCGTGCCCGGTCAGGCCAAGGCTGGCGCCGAGGTTGAAGCGCAGGATGTCCTGTTGACGATGACCTTCGACCCAGAGTTCTGCCTGACGCTCGTTCGCGATGGCAGTGACGGCTGACGCTCTATCCGTGGGCGTGGCGATCGGCGGCAGGCCAACACCAGCCCGCGCGCGCTGCGCGTTGATTATGTCCGCACCGGCCTGGTAATTGGGTGTCGCACCCAACATGTCGGCTTCCGCTTCGATCAGATTTGCCTCTACCTTCGAGAAAATCCTGATCGGCCCATTGCGGTCTGAATACTTGGTGATGCCGTAGTAGGCAAACCGGTTGTTGACGCCGAGCTGGCCTGCCTTTCGCGTCACTGCCATCCGCTTGTCGTCCACGGTGGGATCGGACCAGTCGCGAAGATACGCTTCGCCGGTACCCTGAGGATCGATCTCGTGCACGCGGCTGTGGTACATGCGGCGCAATCCGCCAGAACGATTCCGGTTCTGGTGGAATTGGTTCCCTGTGGTGCTTTGGGCCAGCTCCTGATATATCGCATCGTACTGGAAGCCCGCGGAGACCTTCTGCGCGTTCTCTCTTGCTTTCGCGTAATCCCCGGCAAGGAGGTACGAGCGCGCAAGTCCAGCGTAGGCTACGTTGGTCCACTTCGACTTGGCGGCGGCGTCAGTGAGCGCCTGTGCGGTTGTCAGGGCCGTCGTGAACTTGGTGGCCGCCTGGGTAAAGAACTTCGTGTCCGGTTCGCGCGCGGTACCAACGGCCAGCGGTCCCTCACACCAACCCATCCCGATCAGCAGGTCGGAGAGTGCGTCCATGGCAAGAACCTGAGCGAGGAGCGGGCTGGTTGCAGCCCCTGCGCCGAGCACCCTGTTCACTCTCGCTTTGGCGCTCTGTGCGGCGAAACGCGCCCTGAGCAGGGCATCCTGCGGCCCGGAGAACGCGCCTCCGGTCGGCCAGTCGTGCCGGAGGCGGCCCTCGGAGACGTCCTCCCAATCGATCCAGGTGGACGTGGACTCCATGTCGTCGCTATTCAGCTCGGCGACGATGATGAAGTCGTCGTACGCCTGGTGCACGGAGCCCTCGACACCGTCCGTGACAGTCTTGAGGATGATCGGGTCGTTCAGCGCGTCGTCGCCGAACGCCTGCGGGTTCGGGACGTCGAGAATGCCACTGCACGCGAGGCCGGAGCACAGCAACGCTCCGGTGGTGGCGTGCATCGCCATCCGTCCGGCGCGCACTCGGAATGTATGAAGACTCATGATCGATGATCTCGCTGTGGGAAGTTGTTCGTTAGGCGCCGGGACGCCGCATGGCGCGGCGTCCCGGGCTTCACGTCCGTTAGAATCTCGTGCGGATCTGCAACCGGAACACCCTTGGCGCCGGCTGCATGAGGAAGCCGTTATTGAACGAGAACGAGGATGCGCCCGCCCAGTTCATGTTCGGATCCACGCAGTTGCAATCATCCCACCACATCAGGTTCTGGCCGGAGAGCGTCACAGACGACCGTCCAACCCGGAACATGTTGCTGACACCCTCCGGCACCTGCCACGCCAGCGAGATCTCGCGCAGCCGGACGTTGTCGCGCTTGTCGATGTAGTTGAGTATGCTCGCGAACTGAGCGGTCGAATCAGCCCGGAACGTGCGCTCGCCGTTCGGCCCCAGCCTGGATAGGTATTCGTCAGATCCTCCCTGGCGAATTCGATAGGCCCGGTCGCCATTTCCGAACCAGGCGCCGCGCTCCATCGACACGAGTCCGTAAAGCGTGAACGAGCGGTACCGCAACTGGTTGGACCAGGACACGTTGTACTTGGGCAGGCCCGGCCCGAAGTACACGACGGTGTCGCTTCGAGTCGTCGTCGGGCAACCGTACGTCAACGCGGTGCAGCTGCCTAACGTCGGATCGCTCCCCGTCGTCTTCACGGAGAATCCGGTCGGCTTGCGATCCCACACGCCACCGATCGGATAGTACACGGTCTTCTGCCCCTTCCTGATCAGCGGCATTCGGAAGTTGTTTCCGAGGTTCACGCCGCCAAGATCGATGATCCGGTTTTCGTTGCCATCCAGCTTGAGGCCGGAGGTCCAGTCCATCCGGGCCGAGGCGTACACCTGGTAGTTGATCGAGCCTTCCCAGCCAAGGTTCTGGATTTCGCCGATGTTCACGCGCTTCGCCTGCGTGAACCCGGCCGATGGCGCGTTCTGCTTCTGCACGATCGCGTCCAGCGTCTTCTGGTTGTAGAATGACGCCTCGATGCCCAGCCGGTCGTCGAACAGGCCCAGTTCCAGGCCGACTTCCTTCTCCACGGACTTCTCCGGACGCAGGTCCGCGTTCCCCGGATTGAGCGGTACGATACCGATCGCGGAAGCGAACACCGGCGTCGACGCGTAGCTCGTGAACGAGTCGAACGGTCCCGGCATCTTGCCGGCCTCGCCGTACGCAGCACGAATGCGTGCGGCGCTGATGAAGCCCGGCAAGTAACCGCCTTTCATCATGTCGTACGAAAGGTCCACCTTCGGATAGCGCTTGTAACCGTAGTTCTTTCCGAACGCGCTGTTGCCATCGACCCGAAGACCGACCGTCGCGAAGACCTGGTCCTTCCACGAGAAGCGATTCTGCGCAAGCACGCCCATGTTGATCGTCTTCGTGTACTCTTCCCGCGACGCCGTTGTGGCTGCCGAACTGATCGAGTTGACGCCTGGACCGGCAAAGGTGTTCCCGATACCGTAGAGCAAGCTTTCGATGTCCCAGAAACCTTGCCCACCGGCAGAGAGATTCGATTCGATCGAGAACGGAAGCTTGAAGTTGTACTGGAGGAGGTAGTCGATCGTGTACGTCTTGTAGTTGCGCAAGCCAAGGTTCTTCTGACCATTGGTAACGCCGGCCGGGCCGAACTGGCCCGCATAGGGGAAGAACCGATCCTTGTGGTCGTTGACGGCGTCAATACCGACCGTGAAGCGCTGCGTCAGGTTCGGGCGGAACGTGTAATTGAGCGTGAGGCCACCCGTCCAGCGATCGACGTCCGACTGCGTGGTCATCGTCTTGATGTCTTCGACGGGAACCCACGCTTCGCCGTAGGGGCGCTTTTTCGTCGCCGAGCGGGGGTTGCCGTTGATCGCATTGCCGAGCAGCGCGGTCCAGTTGTTTCCGGCCTGGATCTCGTTGATCCGGTCGCGGACATAGGCGGAGCGCGCTTCGATCGTCCACTTGTCGCTCGGTGCAAACGTCAGGTTCAACCGGAGCGATCCTTTCACCTGATCGTTCGGCTGGATCGACCCCACGTCCTTGCTGAACTGCGACGATGTGTAGTAGGTGCTGCGCGCCGTGCCGCCCGAGGCACTCACGTCGATGCCATAATACGGCCCCTTCTCGATCATCGTCTCGTTCGCGTCCAGCGCTCGCGTGCCGTCGCCGCCAAACGCAGGAATGCCGACAAATCGCGGGAACTCCTTCGTCTGCAGGTTGTGCCGCAACTCCTGGAAGCCCGTGCCAAGCCCGATGTTCCACTCCGTCGGACGGTCACCTGTACGGCCACGCTTGGTGAAGATCTGGATGACGCCGTTCGTGGCTTCGGAGCCATAGAGCGTCGCCGCGGCCGCGCCCTTCAGTACCTCGATTCGTTCGATGTCGCTCGGGTTCAGGTCGCCCAGACGATCCGTCGAAGCGCCGCCACCGAACGAGCAGCAGGCGCCGCTGGTGAACCACTCCGTGGCGCGCGAGTCCACGCGGACACCGTCGACGTAGACCGCGGGACGCTGACTCAGCGAGAGCGAAGCCGTCCCACGAATGCGGATGTCCTGCCCAGTGCCCACTCCACCACCGACAGTCGTCGCGCGCAGACCGGTAACCTTTGACGACAACAGGCGCCCCACGTCCGGAACGGCCATCTGTTCCGTCAGTTTCGAGGCGTCAACCTGCCCGATGGACGCTCCCACCTGCCGCTTCTCGACCGCGCCGCCAGTTCCGGTGACCACGACCTGCGACAATTCGACGGCGCTCTCGTTGAGCGTGATGTTTACGCGGGTGGTGTCCCCCGCTCGTACCGTGATGTTCTGAGTCTCCGGCCTGAAACCCAGACGCGTCGCGCGCAGCACGTGTGGCCCGGCTGGAACTGCCCGAAGGACGTACCGCCCAAGGTCGTCCGTGCCCGTCGCCAGCGTCTGACTCCCCACGATCTGGAGTCGGACTGCAGAGAGTCCGCGTCCGGTCAGATCGGATACGGTCCCCGCGATCACGCCGTTCTGTGCCTGCGCCGTCGCACCGAACAGGAGCAACGCTGCGGACGCCAGAATAGGCCGAACACGGAAACGCACGTGTCGTCCCGGTGAACGAGTCGTGTACATGAAGCCTCCTAACGGGTTACAGATGGGGGAGCTGCATCAGTGCCAAGAACGTGCGTAATCGTCAGCAACGGCATGGTTCGCATCGCCGTCTCACAGACAGGACGATGCGATCGATGCTGTCTGGTCCGAACCCCAGGGAGCCTTCCCGTCCACCGTTCTGTATACAGCGAACTGCGCGCGACACAGCCGGCTGCGCGTGCGCGGCGATAACACCCGAACTCCGACCAGCAGCGAACGGGCACGGTACCTCCGGCCGGCAAACCTGTCAAGAAAATAGTGACGCGAGCTGCGTTTTTATTCGGGGCCGGAGAAACCTGCTTGAATCCTGAAGCGCTTACGGTCATATAGCCAGCATGTACTCCGCCGCCAGAGCTACCGTAACCGAACCCTAGCGTGTCCGCACTCGACGCGAACTTCTTCGGGAACGCGATACGCACCTGGTTTGTCGCCGGAGCGGTATTCGCGGTCGTCGGTGGCATCCTTCTGCTCGGTAAGCGGCTTCTCACCAACCGGCTCGCTGCTGTCGCCGCTCGAACGGCTACCGAAATCGACGACGTCGCCGTAGACCTGCTCCGCCGCACGCGGCTGTACTTCATCGCCGTCATCGCTCTGGTAGCCGCACTCCAGGTCCTCGATCTGTCGGAACGCCTTCGCGAAGTGGTGCGATGGCTTTCGATCGTCGTGCTTCTGCTCCAGGTCGGCGTTTGGAGCAACGGGCTGATCGCCTACTGGCTCCGTCAGTGGGCGGAAAAGCAGGGTCAGGATCGCGCGAACGCCACTACGATCGCCGCGTTCGGCGCGCTCGCCAGGTTCGTGCTCTGGCTCGTCCTGTGCCTCGTCGCGCTCCAGAATCTCGGAATCAACGTCACGACCCTGATCACCGGTCTGGGAATCACGGGCGTGGCCGTGGCGCTCGCAGTGCAGAACATCCTGGGAGACCTGTTCGCCGCGCTGTCGATCGTAGTGGACAAGCCCTTTATCGTTGGCGATACGATTGCCGTGGACGCTGTCACCGGCACGGTCGAGAGAATCGGACTCAAGGCAACCCGTGTACGCTCCCTGTCGGGAGAATTGGTCATCTTCTCCAACGCCGACCTCCTCCGCAGTCGCGTCCGTAACATCACCAGTCTGCTGGAGCGGCGCGTTGTCTTCACCATGGGAATCACTTTCGACACGCCGCCCGATGCTCTGGCCAGGATTCCCGATCTCATCCGCAACATCATCGCGGAAACACCAAACCTCCGCTTCGATCGCTCGCACTTCACCCGCATTGGCGAGTCAGCGCTCGAGTTCGAGACGGTCTACTGGGTCACATCGCCCGACTACCTCGTCTACAAGGACGCCGAGCAGCAGGTCAATCTCGGGATTTTGCGTCGGTTCGGTCAGGAGAGTTTGTCGTTCGCGTTCCCGACGCGTACGGTCGTGGTCACATCAGGCTCGAGCTCGACGCTCGCGAGTGCCCCGGGCGCAGCGACCGTGAAGCCATCGCCGCGAAGCGCCAGCGCCTAACGCTTGCAGCGCGCTCGCCCGGTGGCTAGTCCGGCGGTCGGGAACTGACCCGTTCCAGGATCCCGCAGAGCGTGCCACATGATGGCGTCGCGGATCTCCCGGGTGAGCTGTGCACGAGTCTCTGGCGACCACGGCGCTCCTTCGAGCGCCCGCATCCGCCACGGCGCCCGGAGTCCCAGCCGGCCGCCGATGCCAGCCCAACGCTGGACCACGCCTCGCGCCCGCGACTCGGCCGCGTACTGCGTGACCGCACGCAGCGCATCACGGTCGTCGTCTCGTCCGAACAGGCCATCGAGAACGCACGCCCAGGCGGACGACGTTGCCGGCTCGGCACGAAGCAGATGCGCCGATGCTTCGATACCCGCGAAACTCATCATGTCCGGACGGCGGAGTTCACTGGCATTGAGCTGTGCCTCCAGCACCCGTCGGACCGACTCGTGCACCGTCATCCGCCGTCCGCCACCGAATTGCTCGTCGAACCAGGCGCGCAGCTTGGGATTGGGCGGCGAGATACCGTCAAGCGCCCGTAGCGTGGCCTCGCCGGCATCCCGCGCGACCTCCGGCGTCGTCGCGGCGGCATAGCCAGTCAGCACGGGATCCTGGGCCGCGGAGAGGTACCCGTTCATTCGCGCATCCCGTGCAAGCGCCGCGCTGACGAACCAATCGACGTTGCGCGCGAAGATCTCCGTCGGACGTTCCGGCGTGCCCCCTCGCGAAACGGTGTCCTCCTGACTCCGGGGTGCGCTGGCCATCCTGCGCACAGCGCCAGCCAGCCAATCGGACGTCAGGCGCATTGCGCGATCCGTCCGATAACCCACGGTGACGCCATAACGTCTTCGCGCGGCCTGCCAATCCAGATCGTGCGCGAACTCGTGCGCCATCACTCCGGCACCGCTCGCCGTCGGGAAGTAGACGGTACGGGAAACCGGATCGTGCATGGCCAACGCACGATCGCGGAGAGGGCTCTCGCCGAAGCGAACCTTGAGCCCCGTCACGTCAAACAACGGGAACACACGCCGCATGTCCGTGAGTGCATCGTCGAGCGCACGGCGATAGTACGCGCGCCAGCGAGCAGGGACGTTCTCATCGAATTCGACGCTGGCAAGACCGTATCGGCTCTGCAGTTCGGCGACTGCCGGTCCCGACTCTCCCGGAAGCCACGCGCGTTCCTGAGCATAGGGACGGAGCGCCACACCGGCCGTCAGCACTGTCATCGCCAGTTCCGCGGTCGGCGCGCCGGTACGCGCGACGAGCAAGGCATACTCTGCGGCGAGCGCTTCCTCGTTGACCGACTTCGAGACGAAACGTCGCAGCAGTTCGCGCTGCGAATGATGACGCGACGATGCCTCGAGCATCGAACCGTATCCTGTCACGGTGACCGCAACCGGTGCTTGCGGCGGAGACGCCCGCAATTCCGCCAAGCCAGCCATTCGCCGAGCAAGTCCGTCAGTGACCGGCATGACGTCCGCGAAGTTGGACGTCAACGGAGCATCGGCCGCGGTGCGCGCGATTTCCTCAATGCGGGCCGCCACCATGGGCAGCGCCGCAACCGCGGCCGCTTCCTCACGATCCGTCAGCTGCAAGAGCACCGGACGTTCGACCCCCAAGCGCCGCTCGCTTCGCCATGCCGGGAGCAGGACGAGTGGATCGGTACCGCTCGCCAAGGCCTCTCGGAGGAGGGCTCTGGCATCATGTATGGCAAGAACGCGATCGCGGCGTTGTGCGGCCACCTGAATTGCGACCTCCGGTGCGCGACGCGAGACGTTTCCCGCCGCGAACGCCAGCCGATACGCAAGCCGGATCGTCAGCTCACCAACGCGCGGGTCGGTGCCGGCCCGAATGACCGAGTCGATGAGCGCGAAGTGGGTGCCGCCGGTGCGTTCGTTCGCCACGGGCATCGATGCGACCAGGTCAAGAACGGCTGGCTCGATCTCGTACACTTTGCCGGCGGCGATCGATGCCAGCAGCGCATGCCCGACGCGGGCTCGCGCGTCAGCCGGAAGCAGGGGATCTCGTTGTGATTGGTCGACAACGCGAAACGGACTGCCCAGTCCCAGACGCACACGTTCGAGGTAGAGTGCGGCGATCGCATCCGCGGTGCGAATCGCGGTCACGCTCTCGCGCGCAACCGGGCCAGACAGGGAGTCCGCGTACCGGGAGCCCATCGCCATGGCCGCTTCGACAGAGATGCGCTCTTCGCGACGTGTCCGGGCCTGTACGAGCAGTGTCACGACCGTCGCGGCCAACGCCAACGCAACCGCCAGGTCTCGCTGGCGGCCGTGTCGTCCGAGCATGCGTTTCCCGGTGCGCATAGGACTCATGATACTCCAATAACGCGCTACATCACATCGGCGCAACGCAATTCGCCAGACTCGGAAGACGGGCCGAGACTCCTTCGGCATGGGAGGCCGGTGCAAGGGCCCGTTCCGCGACGTTTATTGATAGACGATCATGGCGCGCACACCCGGTATGTCCCAGCTCCTGGGCGCGGTACTCGTTTCGCTCCTCGTTGGGGCGCGTACGAGTACATGCCAGGAAACCGTGGCGGAGCTTGGCCTGCGTGCGTCCGGGGGTGTCAGTGTCTTCATGGGCGGCGGACGGGCTGTTCACGACGTCCCGGGCGGCGAACTTGGAGCGGCCATCGATCTTGGATGGGCGTGGAGCGAGCGGCTCCGCCTGATGGGCGATGCATCGTGGTTCGTGGGGCGGCTGCGCGAGTACGTGCCCCAGGATGACGAGGAGTTCTCCGGGCCGGTCTATGACCTTTCGGGGTCGGTCTCACTGTTGGCGCTCATCGGATCGCCGGCGAGCCGGCAGGCGATCTACGCGGGGCTCGGGCTGTCGATCCACGCGCTGTCGAGTTCGTTCCGTTCGATTCCACTCGATCGACGTTACAACGCCAATCGATTCGGTGTGACGGGAACCCTGGGCGGGCGGATGTGGCTCGGCCAAGCCGGTCGTTCTGCGCTGTTCGCCGAGCTACGGGAGTTCCGTGTCAGCGACATGAACCGGTGGAGTGTGCGAATGGGAATCATGCGCAACTTCGACGCACTGGCGCGGCCACGGCGGTCCTAGCGGGCGCTTCGAGAGGTGGCCCGACCGGTCAGTTTCCCAGGGATCCCAGGGAATCCCTGGGGTCAGACTCCAATTCCCAGAATTTCCCGGTGGTTCCCGGGGGTCAGACTCCAATTCCCAGAGGAGTCTGACCCCAATTCCAAGTCCCAGAGGAGTCTGACCCCAATTCCAAGTCCCAGAGGAGTCTGACCCCAATTCCAAGTCCCAGAGGAGTCTGACCCCAATTCGGGTCCCAATTCGGGTCTGCCCATTCGTGAATCGTAATGGCGTCCCGACTATCTTCGCGTTGAGCCGCAATTCCGACTGCCCTGCGGACGAAACCACAACCGGGTGACCGATGGCGATCACGATCAGGATCAGGGACAACGGACCGTACGCCATCGCAGCCGAGGATGCGCAATCGATTCAGATCGTCGATGCTGCCGGTCGTCGATATCTGCCCGTGCCGGGAAAAACGGTTGCGCTCTGTCGCTGCGGTCACTCGTCGCGGAAGCCATTCTGCGACGGCACGCACCGCACGATCGGTTTCGACGGCACCTTGACCGCACCAGCAGCACCGCCTGCGAGTGACCCGCCAGCAGCAACGTACGTTACACCTGCACCGGGGAAGCTGGCGCCGGCGGACCCGCCGATCGAACCGACATTGCCGTGATACGCGGCGACACACCGCCCAAATGGGGGGCGGCCCCAGGTTCCGTGGAGGAGCTGGAGGAGCACCTCTCCCGTCCTGCGGCCACGGTGGTCGACGCCCTGAGGGCCTGCCCAGGAGACGTACTGGTGCTCGGCGCAGGCGGGAAAACGGGGACAACGTTCGCGCGCATGGCCAGGCGCGCAGCGGATGCGGCCGACGCCGGCAACAGGTCTCGGAGCATCATCGCCGCCTCACGGTTCGGCAATCCCGGCGTGGCCAAGTCGCTTTCGGACGCGGGCGTTCAGGTCGTGCACGCCGACCTTGCCGATCGCGCGGTCCTGGAGGCGCTGCCTGACGCGCCCAACGTCGTTTTCCTTGCCGGCCAGAAATTCGGCACTCGGGACTACCCGGCTGCAACCTGGGTGACCAACGTGGTCATTCCCTTTGCCGTCGCGGACCGGTACAGGTCGTCCCGGATCGTCGTGCTGTCGAGCGGGAACGTCTATCCGCTGGTGCCCGCCACGAGTGCCGGCGCGCGGGAGACGGATCCGGTCGCTCCGGTCGGCGAATATGCAGCCACGTGCGTCGGTCGCGAGCGCGCGTTCGAGCATGCGGCACGCACCCATGGCACGAGATCGGCCATCGTCAGATTGAACTATGCGGTCGACCTGCGTTACGGCGTTCTGGTGGACGTGGCGCTGAGGATCTGGCGGCAAGAGCCAGTCGACCTTTCGATGGGCCATGCGAACGTGATCTG
This sequence comes from Gemmatimonadaceae bacterium, assembly GCA_019186945.1. Classification (GTDB taxonomy): domain Bacteria; phylum Gemmatimonadota; class Gemmatimonadetes; order Gemmatimonadales; family Gemmatimonadaceae; genus JABAQJ01. The sequence goes on along the minus strand of JABAQJ010000006.1, from coordinate 12,069 downwards.
GCAGGGCGACGCGTGCGCGCAGGCACTGCAATGCCTGCCACGATGCGATGTGCCGCCGTTCGTGATCAACGTCACCGGACCGGAACGGCTTTCGATCCGGTCAGCTGCGCTGGAACTCGGGCGACTGCTGGGCCGCACGCCACGCTTCGCCGGAACGGAGGCGGCCGATGCACTCCTCAGCGACACGACACGCGCGCAATCGCTGTTCGGAGCTCCCTCGGTACCCGTGGACGCGCTGCTTTCGTGGGTAGCCGAGTGGATCAGTGACGGGAAGCCAGTGCTGGGGAAACCAACGCATTTCGAGGAGCGCGAGGGCCGGTTTTGAGCCTGCGACGTCACCTACTCGCAGGGCAGGTGATCCCGGCACATCCGTTGGCGCTGACGGAGAGGCGAACCTTGGACGAACGTCACCAGCGGGCGCTGACGCGCTACTACGTAGACGCGGGCGCCGGCGGGGTCGCCGTCGGCGTCCACACGACGCAGTTCGCCATCCGGTCCCAGGGTCTCTTTCGTCCCGTGCTGGAACTCGCGGCAGCAGCGGTGAATGAGCGACTGGCTCGCAGCCCTGTTCCGCGCCGCTTCGCCCTGATAGCCGGCGCCTGCGGTGACACAGCCCAAGCCACGGCGGAAGCCACCGCGGCCGCCTCCATCGGCTACGACGCCGTCCTCCTATCGCTTGGAGGCCTCGCCGACTGGACCGACCGCGAATTGCTCGCCCACTGCCGGCACGTGGGTGACATCCTGCCGCTGTTCGGCTTCTACCTCCAGCCCGCTGTCGGCGGTCGCCCACTCAGATGGGCGTTCTGGCGGGAACTCGCCGAACTCCCGTCACTGGTCGCAGTGAAGATCGCCCCGTTCGACCGCTATTCGACAATCGAGGTCGTGCGTGCCATTGCCGCATCGGGACGGAACGACGTCGCGCTGTACACGGGCAACGACGATTCCATAGTCGCGGATCTGCTCACGGAGTTCCGCTGCATCCACGACGGGCAAGCGGTACGCCGGACCATCGTCGGCGGCCTGCTCGGCCAATGGGCGGTGTGGACTCGTCAGGCGGTGAGTTTGATGGAAAGGATCCGGATGGCACGGGGCTCGGACGAGCACATTGGCGATCTGCTGTCGTCAGGCGCCGCGCTTACCGACGCGAACTCCGCGATCTTCGATGCCGCCAACGGCTTTCGGGGCTGCATCCCTGGCATAAACGAGATACTGCGCCGGAACGGTCTGCTTCGTGGTATCTGGTGCCTGGATCCGTCTGAGTCGCTTTCGCCCGGGCAGGCGGAGGAGATCGATCGCGTTCTCGCATCGTACCCGGACCTCACTGACGACGCGTTCGTATCCGAGCATCGTGACGATTGGCTGCGCGACTAGGCTGTCGCGAGAGCGCGGGGTTCCGGCTGGAAGTCCGGTCAGTCGGCCGACGACGAACCCATCGACGACGTTCAATGATGCGCGTGTGAAGCGTTAGCGCGCCGCTGGTCACACCAGATCGCGATGCCAGGAGGCGCCGAGAGGTTGCTCGAAGGCACGGCGATAGTCGGCAGACCTGGTCACCGTCGTGTCGAAGACGATCGTCCGTTCGTCGACGACCCCTGCGGCGCGCAAGCGGGGAAACTCCGACCGCGACGTGCACTGCACGACGCCATCGCGATCGCGGTAGTACACGCGCCCGCCACCGACGATCGTCGCACCTAACGACGACTGCGCCTGCAGGAGCACGTGGAAGAGCGCGTCGATGGAGCACCCGCTCGCGCCGGCAGCGCGTTCGTCGACGCCGATGACCAGGAAACGATCGTCCCGCCAGTCGCGCGCGCACGTGAGTGGCTCGCCATGCGCCTGCCAATCGTCAAGCCACGCATCCACGCGCTCGAGTAACTGGTGAGCGCGTGCTTCCACCACGGGATCGGAAGCGCCGAACACCCAGACACGGGCGTCGTCAGGAAGCCGGGCAAACTGGACTCGGGGCATTGCGGTGTCTGAACAGGGACCTCTCACGGATGTGAACAAACTAACGAGGGATCCTTCGGCTGACACGGTGCGGCAGCCGTCCGTGCCGCCCAGCGGAAGCGCCTCGACGTTCGTGCGCCATGGCTGTCAGCAAATCGGCGCGGCGGACAACGAGGGCTATAATTCCCTTGCTCCGCTCACGACGTTTACCTGGGTGCCGCACGAATGGACGACGACCGTTCCGGCGAAGAGCAGATCGATGTGGGTGCGTCGCGGGTGTCCATACTGGTGGATACTCCCGACTCGCCGGCATTCGTTTACGTCCTGGCGCACGGCGCGGGTGCCGGGATGCGACATCCGTTCCTGTCGGCGATCGCAGCGCGTCTCGTGGCTCGCGGTGCGGCTACCCTGCGGTACCAGTTTCCCTACATGGAAGCGCTCAGACATCGGGTGGATTCGCCTGACGTCGCCTGTGCCTCGGTGCGTGCCGCAGTATCGGCGGCATCGAGGCGCTTTCCGGGTCTGCCGATCGTCGCTGGCGGCAAGTCGTTTGGGGGCCGAATGACATCCGAGGCGCAGTCGCGCTCGCCGCTCCCGGATGTCCGCGGCCTGGTCTTTCTCGGTTTTCCGTTGCACCTGCCGGGCAAGCCCGGCACGACTCGCGCCGAACATCTTGCCCGTGTGCGTGTGCCCATGCTGTTCCTGCAGGGTACACGGGACGAGTTCGCCTCGCTGGATCTGTTGCGCGGCGTGGTGAAGTCTCTGGGCGATGGCGCGACGCTCGTTCTCGTCGACGACGGCGATCACTCGTTCGCGGTACGCAAGTCGGCGGGCCGGACGGCGGCACAGGTGTTCGATGCCCTTGCCGACGGCCTCATGGAGTGGGCAATGCCGCTGGTCGTCCCGTAGTCCGCGACGATGCGACCGGCGTCGTCGTCCGGGCCACGATCGCGACCGCAACCATGTCGGCGGTGACGTTGAGTGTGGTGGCGACGATGTCGGGAATCGCGTCGACCGCGATCAGCAATCCGATCCCTTCGGCCGGGATGTTCATCGTCACGAGCAGGGGTGAGATCACGAGCAGCCACCCATGGGGTACGCCGGGCACCGAGAAGCTGGTGAGGAGCGCCGTGGCGGAAACCATTAGATAGTCGATTGGGGCGAGCGTCACGCCGTAGAACCTGGCAAGGAAGACAACCGCCACCATCCACACCACCGGCGAGCCGATCTTGAACGTGGAGACGGCCAGGGGAAGAACGACGCTCGTTGTTGCTACCGGCAGGCCAAGCCGCTGATCGGCTCCTTCGATCAGTGCCGGCAAGGAGGCAAGCGAGGAGCGCGTGCTGACCGCGACTGCCTGCGCCGGGAACACTCCTCGAGCGAAACGGGCGACAGGCACGCGAGCGATCGCTCGTGCCATCACGTAGAGTATCGCGATCAGGCTCAGGCAGGCAGTGACCATCGCCGCGAGGTAGTAGCCCAGGGCGCTGGCTGCCGCGGTACCGGTGCGGCTGGCAACCGGCAGCATGAGGGCGAAAACGCCGACCGGCGCGAGTGCGATGATCGCGCGCACGATGACCAGCATCGCGCTCGCGACTCCGGCGAAGAACGAGAGCACGACCTCGCGCCGATCGTTGGCGATCCGGATGAGGGCAAGCCCGAACGCCAGCGCGAAGACCACCAGCGGGAGCATCGCTCCGTCGGCGGCCGCCCTGACGGGATTGGCGGGGACAATCCCGACGAGCCATTCCCTGAATCCTTGAACGCGTGCCGCCGCGTCCGCGGCACTGACCGTTCCCGATCGAAGGGCCGCGGCGGTTGCCGGGTCCACGTGCAGCCATTTGAACAGCAGCGGAACGAGAGTCAGACCGACGACAGCCGCCAGCAGCAACAAGCCGACAAACGCGGCGAACGCGCGAATTCCCACATCGCGCACGACTCGTGCATCCGCTGACGACGCCACTCCGGTGATCAGGAGCGAGACCACCAGGGGGACGACAGTCATGCGGATGGCATTGACCCACAGCGTACCGACGGGATCGAGCACCGCGACCGTACGCGTGAGCGCAGGAACGGGGAAGGCAGCGACCAGCATCCCGGCGAGGAGGCCGAGGACGAGGGCGATGAAGACTCGGGCGGCCAGGCTCACCCGTTCGCCAGCTCGACCCGGAACGCGTCGGCGATGTCCGGCAGCTCAAACTTGAAACCCGCCGCGGTCAAACGGCGGGGAATCGCCTGCTGACCGGCAAGGAGCATCTCTTCGCCCATCTGTCCGAAGACGGCACGGACGGCCGACTCGGGAACGTGGACCCGAGCGGGGCGGCCGAGCACGCGGGCCAGCGCTGCCGTAAACTCCACGTTCCGCACGGCCGCGGGCGACACCACGTTCACGGCGCCGGTGAGGGTCGGCCCCTCTATCAGGAACCGGATGGCTCGCACCGCATCCGTGAGCGCGACCCACGAAAACCACTGGCGTCCCGTCCCGATCCTGCCGCCCGCCCCTAGCTTGAACGGCAGCAGCAGGCGAGCGACCGCCCCTCCGGATGCATTTATCACGAGACCGAGACGCGGATGCACCACCGCGATCCCGGCATCGCGGGCCGGAACCGCCGCGGCTTCCCACTGGGCCACCACGTCCGCAAGAAACCCGACGCCCTTGGGGCTGTACTCGTCGACTCGCTTGTCCCCGGTGTCTCCGTAGTAGCCCACCGCCGACGCGGATACGAAAAGGCGCGGACGTACCGGCGACGAGGCCATGGTCGTCGCCAGCAAGCCGGTCGATTCCAAACGGCTGGCAAGGATCTCCCGCTTCCGTCCCGAAGTCCATCGATGGGCGATCGTGGCGCCCGCCAGGTTCACCACCACCTCGCACTCGGCAATGCCACCGGAAGGCAACTCGCCCCGCGCCGGATCCCAGACCACGTCCGGCGGACGTTTCGCGTTGGCCCGCCCAATCCGCACGATGGTGTGACCAGAGCGTTGCAGCTCCCGGGCGACCGCGCGTCCCACGAAACCGCTCGCTCCGGCAATGGCAATTCGCATGGAGTTCCGGGTCGTCAGATGGCGGCCTGACCACCTAACGAACGCCAGAGGTACCAGCTCGCTACCGTTCGATACGGCGCCCACCGCGCGCCAACCTTGTGGAGACGCCTGGCATCCGGCGGACGCCGCATGCGGTACGCGCGCTGAACCGCTGTACGGATCCCCAGATCCAGGTCCGGGAGCACATCCAGTCGACCAAGCCGGAACATGAGGAACATCTGCGCCGTCCACTTCCCGATGCCTTTCACCTGCGTCAAGGCCGCGATGACGTCGTCATCCGACATCCCGTGCAATTCGTCGAACGGTAGCGACAGATCGATGGCATGGCGCGCAAGATCGCGAATATACCGCTGCTTCTGCCGAGAGAGCCCCGCCAAGCGAAGCGATTCCTCGCTCGTGTCCAGAAACTCCTCCGGCTCGGGAGGACGGCCTCCGTACAGCTCATGAAGGCGACGCTGAATCGTAGACGCAGCCGCACCGGAGACTTGCTGATACAGAATCGAACTCGTTAGCGCCGCGAAATGCGTTCCCTCCGCGCGAATCCGAAACCGGCAAGGACCCACGCGCGATACGATCCCGGCCATCACGGGATCGCATCGCTTGAGGTGAGTCACTGCCTGCCGAAGCATCCGACGAACCTATGCAGCAGTCGTGTCGCTGGCGAGGACTTCAAGTCGAACGGCGCGCCCCCCGAGAGTGGAACGCGCCGCGTTCTACGGTCCAGCCAAAGAGGTCGCTGGCGTTTCTACAGATCGCCGCTGGAACGCAGAGCCTCCGCCACCGCTGCAATCGACGCCGGCGCATCGTACACCCCGGAGGCAATCCGGGCGCGATACATCAAGATCACATCAGGCGTCATGGTCTCGCTTCCAACATCGGCGTAGGTCGGGGTCCTGTTCGCGTCGGAATCCCGCGTCGTGCCTCCGGTGCGTCGCGTCCCCCGGCGAATCGTACTGATCACCGGCGCGAACTCGTCGCGCCTGGGGACATCGACGTGGCACTGAAGCGCTTTGTGTTGATTGCTCACCGGTGCTCCGTTGCATGTGTCTGTTTTCCTGTGTCGTCACTTGCCGGCCCACGCTTAACGGGAAAAAAGTGCCGATGGTGTTCCGTGTGTCCGAAATCCGCCCGTCCAGCTCCTTCCCACCGGCAACGATCGCCCGCTTTCAGTGCTGGCTGTGGTGGGCACCGGCAACCGGATGCACTATGTTCGCCAGTCGTCCAATGCCCCTCCAGACCACACGCCATGCCCAAGCCTCTGCATCGAAACGCCCGAGCGCACCGCTGGTTCGTCGCAAGCGCCTGGTTGCTGGTGGCACCGATTTCCGCAGCCTCCGCGTCAGCCGACACGGCTACCAGCCCGCTCAGGCTGGACCGTGAGACAGCCATGTGGCTGGTGGCGCTGCCCCTCGCGTGCATCGACAAACCGCACGATCCGCCGAAAGGGCGCGGCTACCTGTACGAAACGACGGCGATAATCAGACCCGACTTCGCCAAGGCCCGCGCCTTCTACGGCTGTTCCGATTGGCATTCGGCCGTGAACTCCACCTGGACAATGGTGAAGATCCTCCGCCTTCATCCGACCATTCCCGTCGCACGTCTCATCCGCGAGAAGCTGAACGAGCACCTTTCGGCCGGGTCGCTCAAGGGCGAACTGACGTTCTTCACCGAAGACGGCGACCGGAGTTTCGAACGTCCCTACGGATACGCCTGGCTGTTGCGGCTGTACGGGGAGCTGAAGTCGTGGGACGACCCCGATGCCACGAAGTGGGCCGCCAACATCGAGCCCCTCGCAAGGCTGCTGCTGGAGCGAACGATCCCGTATCTGCAGACTCTCGCCGAACCGATGCGCGTCGGGACGCACGCCAACACGGCCTTTGCGTTGCATCTGCTGCTCGAGTACACGCGCCTGACCGGCGACAAGGCGCTCGAGGCGACCGTCGTGGAGCGCGCACGCCGGTTCTTCCTCGCCGACGTCGGGTGCGCGCCGAACGTGGAGGTCTCCGGATCCGACTTCTTCTCGCCCTGCCTCCTGGAGGCGGCGCTGATGGGGCAAGTGCTTCCGCATGGCGAGTTTGGAACGTGGCTGACGGCGTTCCTTCCGGCGCCGCGCAGCGACGGGTTCAAAGCGCTCACCCAAGTGGTGCAGATGTCCGGCCTGAATGCGGAACTCGAGAAGTCGAACATGCTGGGTGCCAAGTCACATCTGATCGGTCTGGCCGTCAGCCGCGCCAAGTCGCTGGAGGACATCGCCGCCGCCCTTCCCTCGGGAGACTCACGCATCCCCGAGTATCGGCGGATCGCCAACCTGCAGGCGCGAGGCGGTTTGGCCGCCATGTACGAGGCCGACTACGTCGGCACACACTGGATCGGCACGTATCTCGTCGACTACATGGTGAGCGCAGCCCACACGCAGTCCGGATCGCGATCGCCCTGACGCCACACCTCGAAGCGGCTACACCTCGGGCTCCAGCACGGGCAACCGCAGCGCGCTCTTTCGCTGCGGGGCCCGCCAATGATCTATGAACGAGATCTGGTGCACACAGCTCACCGTACAGTTGGGCGCGCACGCCTTCTCCGACAGGAACTCACGGCGCAGATCCGCGCGTGTGTACTCTGCCAAGGGAATCGCGGGGGCGCCACGTTGCTGCGAGCAATAGTGCACCAGGCCATCTTCGCAGACGTACAGGTAACGCGCGCCCGCCCGACAACGCCAGTCATTGGGCCGTCCGCTCGCGATGTTACGCTGGAACTGGTTGAACCGCGAATAGTTCCGCTTGTCGAATCGCATGAGCGCTTCGAAGACGGATACCTCCTCCTCGGTCAGAGGCCTGAGCTGGCCACGCCGATCGTGGACGATGCCAACGGTCGATGTGAAACCGAGCGCGATCGCGCGGCGACCAATCGTCAGCGCGTCCTCGGGGTGGCGCACGCCTCCTCCGACGACGGAATTGATGTTGACATGAAACTCGGCGTGGTCCGCCAGCAGTTGCAACTTCCGGTCGAGCACCTTCAGACTCTTCTTCGAGACGTCGTCGGGCGACACGTTGTCGATCGAGATCTGCAGGTGATCGAGGCCGGCGCCGTTCAACCGCCTGATCCGCTCCTCGCCAAGCAGATACCCGTTCGTTATCACGCCGGAAATCGCACCTGTCGCCGCGACGCGCCGAATGATGTCGTCCAGATCCGGATGCAACAGCGGCTCGCCACCGCTGATCGTGATGACCGCCGTGCCCAGGTCGCCCAATCGATCGATCCGTTCGAACATCGCATCGAGAGGGACCGGACGCGATGTGCCGTCGAACTCGCTGCAGTAGGCACAGGCAAGGTTGCAACGACGCGTCGCGACCACGTGCGCCAGGACCGGGTGCGACGTGGAAAGCAACGCCCGCCCGATCATGGCGAGCTCGCGGATGCGACGGCGGGCGATGATCGCCCGGTGTCTGAAAGAGGGTGCGGAGTGCGACATCGACACCACGGAAGACTGTTGCGGCTATCAAGCGCTCGAGCGCCCTGAATGCGTGCGCGGCAGCTCTCACGGGTGCCCTGCCGGTCGCACCACTGCGAGGAATCTACCGGCGGCTTATCACCGAACTGCAGGTCGAGGCAGTGCGCCGCACCGCAGCGAAGCGGCGTCCCTCCGCCCGCCCGATCCTTGCCCTTTCCACTGGATCCCGCGAGAGTCGGTCGGCCGCCGCGAGTCAGTTTCGCAGGGGCAATTCCTGCCACGAGGCACAAAGTACCCCCCGCCCGAGGGAGCGGCGTCATCGACACTCTGAGCTACGGTTTCGGGTGCACGCAAACATAACCCGCTGAACACAAAGGACTTATCTCGCCGACGCGTCTCCCGTGCATTCGTGTCGCCACGATGGTTCCGGCTGGAACGTCGGTTGCCTTTCTCCCCGGCGACCGCTGGTCCTGATCCGCTCGGGATCAGGACTCCGTCTCCCCAGGGAGCGATGTCCCATGCCGACAACCCGGACGCAGTCGCAGCCCGCCAAACCGACCCCGATCCGAGAAGACCACCTAAGAAATCACCTCGGATTGGTCTATCACGTGGCCAGGCAGCTCTCGCGCGTCCGAACCATGGAACTCGAGCTGGATGAACTGGTGAGTGCCGGGACGCTGGGCCTCATCGAGGCCTACAACAACTTCGATGAGTCGCGGGGCCTGGCATTCAGCACGTTCGCCGCGCCACGCATCCGGGGCGCCATGCTCGACGAGATGCGCCGCCAGGACCACGTACCTCGGTCGGTGCGGCGTCGTACCCGCGAATTGACTGCGGCGACCGAGTCGCTAACCAACGAGCTTGGCCGCGTCCCAGACTCGGCGTCCGTTGCACAGCGCATGGGAGTCGATGTCGGCACGTTCCACCGGTGGCAGTGGGAAGGAGATGGAGCGCGTTTCGTTCCGCTGGAGTGCTCGCCAGAGGCGAGCGCGGGATCGCGCGCCATCGCCGAACATCGCGAAGCAGCGATCGAGCCGGAGATCGATGAACATCTTACCCGGCAGCAGGAGGTGTCCCGGTTGCACGCGGCGATTGCCGCCCTGCCGCCGACCGAGCGTCAGGTTCTGTCGCTGTACTACTTCGAGGATCTGAAGCTATCGGAGATCGCGCAGATACTCTGCGTCAGCGAGTCGCGTGTGTCGCAGATTCGGGGGCGCGCGGTTGCACGCCTTCGCTGCGCCATCGGGAGCCTGCGGACCGCGGTGGCCTGACTCGGTGGTGACCATTGCCCCGGGGAGCAAACGTCTCCTGGGCGACGCGTCTGGCGGAGTCCGGGCTTGTCTCAGGCGACCGCCGCTTCGCGATCGAGTCGCCGGGCTTCGGCCAGTGTGGGCAAGCGCACCTCGAACGCGACAGAATCGTAACCGCCCATCGGGGTCGCCAGTGCCTCGACGTGACCGCGAGCATGAACCAGCGCCGATCGGACCGCGTGGAGCAAGCTGCCCTCTCCGGAGAAGATCAACTGGGAGGGTACGGCCGGACCGGTAATGCGAATCACCACGTCCGATCCCTGCTGCGCATAGGCGATACGAATCGGAAGGCCCGTCCCGGAACGCAGGGCGTTGCCGGCAGCGGCTTCCAGGACGACGAGCAAGCAGCGGAGGAGCGCCGACTGCCTTACGAGGATGGGGAGGGCCTCCTCGTCCTCTTGCAGCTCGAACGGGATCTCCTTCAGGTCGGCGTGGTGGCAGTGCAGCTGGACGACGTTCGGCATGACGTCCTGCAATCGGCACGCTTCCGGCTCGGCGAATGGCTCCGCGGGCATCAGTCTGAACAGCCGGAGGAGTCCGTGCAGCTGTTTGACTTCGGTGCCAAGGGCCGCGACCAATTCCGGGTCCGGGCCTTCGCGCGGGTCGAAGATCGTCACTACGGCCTCGAGCGCGGCGACACGATTGGTAAGCTTGTGGTTCAGCCCCTTGAGCACCTTTTCGCTCACTCGCAGCCACTGGTCGCCCCACACGCGAGCCGGGGTCGGCCCCTCGAAGGGGAAGTCTCCGTTGTCGAAACGGCGTCGCTGGTCGCTCATGATGTCCAAGTTCATCGGAATGCCTTGGAAGTCCAGTGGGACGACGGTGAATGCCAAACGCAGGTCCGGAGAGCAGACGACTGACGGCGTGTGGGCGACACTACGCAAGGGTATCGGGTGGGCCATCTAAGAGGCCAGCCGAGCGGACGAAGCGACATTGCAGCGGCCGATGGGCGCCTTTTCGCCGTCGGGTATGGCAGCGCCGGACATTTTTCGTAGGATTCTCGCATTCCGTCCCCCCACTCCCAACCGGAATCCCAGGATGTCTCCAACTTCCCGCGTGCTAGCTGTCGCGGCCGCGCTTCTGCTGGCCGCCGATGCGTCGAACGCTCAGGCGCCGTCGCGGCCGATAGTGCTCGTTCGTGCCCGGCTGATCGATGGTGCTCGCGGAGCTTTCGCGACCGACGCGTCGATCGTCGTCCGCGACGGCAAGATCGCCGACATCCAGACCGGACCATTCACGCCACCGGCCGATGCGCAAGTGATCGATGTCGCTGGTCGTTACGTTCTTCCCGGCCTCATCGACGTGCACGTTCACATCTCCTCGCTGTCGAGCGCTCGCCGCGCCCTCGAGTCCGGCGTCACGACGGTGCGGAGCGCCAGCGCTCCCACATACCAGGACGTCGCGCTCCGTGACCTCGTCAGGGGCGGCACGGTTGCCGGTCCGGACGTGCTTGCCTCCGGCGTGTTCGTGTCGCCGGAACTCGGCGAGACCATGCTGGCGGACCCGCGGCTTGGTGCGTTCGCGCAGGGCGTCAACTCGGAGTCTGCATTGCGCGAGGTCGTCAGGATCAACATCGCGCGCGGGGTCGATGCGATCAAGACGCGCGGTACTGAGCGCGCCGGACTTCCCAACACGGATCCACGCAAGCAGACGTACACCGAGCAGCAACTCCGCTGGATCGTCGACGAGGCGTCGAAGAAGGACATCCCGGTGATGGCGCATGCTCACGGCGACGAAGGGGCCTATGCCGCGGTGCGTGCTGGCGTACGGAGCATCGAGCATGGGACATATCTCTCCGATTCCACGCTCGCGCTGATGAAGGCCAACGGAACGTGGCTGGTGCCCACATATATCACCGTGGTGGACTTGACGCAGCCTGGTGGCGATTACGACGATCCGATTCTCCGCGCCCGTGGTGCGCACATGCTGCCGCGTCTGGGGGAGACGGTTCGGAAGGCCCATCGGCTGGGCGTCAGGATCGCCACCGGCAGCGACACGCCATACGGGCCGGAGAGTCTCTCCCGTGTCTCAGGGGAAGTAGCGTCGTTCGTCGAGTTGGGCATGACGCCTCTTGAGGCGCTTCGCACGGCGACCACGTCGGCCGCCGAGTTGTTGCGGCTGCAGGATCGCGTCGGGCAGATCAAACCCGGGTTCGAAGCCGACCTGATAGTGGTGGAGCGCAACCCGCTCGAGGATATCCGCTCGCTGGCGGACGTGATCGGCGTCATCAGTAACGGTCGCGTCGCGTTGATGCGCCTGCCGTTCGGCAAGCAGGGCACCTGAGTGCGTCGGTGGTCGCTGCCGGCATGCGTGTGCCTCGCG
>JABAQJ010000007.1 GCA_019186945.1 Gemmatimonadaceae bacterium | reverse complement strand
GCAGGGCGAATCCGGTACGCCTCGCGCTACTCGGTCTTGATCGCGGCGACCGGATTCACCGCGCCGGCGCGACGTGCAGGCACCCAGATCGCCACCGCGGATACTGCCAGCAGCACCAGCGGCACGACGATGAAGGTCAGGGGATCCACCGCCTCGCCCCCGATCAGCAGTCCGCGCACGAGACGCGATGCGGCGAATGCGCCGGCCAGACCGACCGCGGCCCCGATGCCAACCAGTGTCATCCCCTGCCGCATGACGAGGCCCAGCACTTGGCCATGCCCGGCGCCGATCGCCATGCGGATCCCGATCTCGCGCGTGCGCTGCGACACCGAATATGCCATCACACCGTACATCCCGACCGCCGCCAGCAACAACCCGAGTATCCCGAAGATCCCGAGCACGCTTCCCGTCAAGCGGGCGGGCAGCAACGCCGTGCCAAGATATTCCTCCATCGTCCGAACGTTCGAGATGGGCATGGCGGGGTCGAGCGCCGCGACCGCCGAACGCAGCGCCGGAACGATGGCCGCCGGCGAACCGGCCGTGCGGATGTGCAGCGTCAACTCGGCGCTCCAGCGCTGCGCCTCGGGGAAGTACATGTAGGCCGTCGGATCCTCGCCCAAGCTCCTGTACTTGCCGGTTGGCACGACTCCAACAATCGTGCGTTCCCTGCCGCTGACCTTGAGCGTGTGGCCAACGGCGTCCGCGTCCTTGAAGAAACGTTCGACGAATCGCTCGTTCACGATCAGGGCCGCTGGAGCCAGCGAATCGTCCTGCACCGTGAAGCTTCGTCCCCTGAGAATCGGGATCCCCATTGCCTCGAAATAGCCCGGTGCCGCCGATGCGAAAAAGACGCTCATGTTCTCTTCTTGTGCCGGCGTGTATCCCGGCACCTCGACGCGAGTGTCGGAACTGCCGAGCCCCAGTGGTACCTGGTCGGCGAGGCCGACGGCCTTTACGTTGGGGATCGCCTGCACCCGCTCTACGAGCTCCCGGTAGAACTGATCGGTGCGCGCCCGATCGTAGCCCTGCAATTGCGGATTCACCGTTGCCAGGACAAGACGCGAGCTATCGAACCCCTTGTCGACCGTGGTGGCCTCGCGCAGGTTGCGCAGGAACAGCGAGGCGCTCGCCAGCAACACCAGCGAGAGCGCCATCTGTACGACGACCAGCGAACGGCTCATCCGCGATCGGCCGCCGCCAGCTGGCGCTTCGCCCTTGAGCGTGGGAACCAGCGACGGGCGCGTAGCCTGCAGCGCCGGCGCCAGGCCGAACAGCAGGCCGGTCACCACCGTAATCGCCAGCGTGAACAGCAGTACTGACGGCGAAAGGCGGACGTCAGGGGTGAAGTAGACGTCGAACGGAATGGAAATTCCGTTCAGCACGGTGATCGTCCCCCAAGCGACGAATAGACCGATACCGCCCGCGATCAGCGAGAAAACCAGACTCTCCGTAATCAGTTGGCGAATGAGCACCGATCGCGTTGCGCCAAGGCTCTGCCTCACCGCCATCTCTCGCCAACGGTCGCGAGCGCGTGCGAGGAACAGGTTGGCCACGTTCACGCAGGCGATCAGCAGCAGCATCAACACCACGCCCATGACCACGCCCGAGAGCCCGACCTGCGCCTGTCGCATCGTCGGGTGAATGCCGGCGTTCTTCTGTGGGACGAACGTGATGCCGGCATCGCGATAGAAATCGGGCATCTCCTGCTGCAACTGGGCGGCCACCGCCTTCACCCGACTCGCGGCCTGCTCCATGGTGACCCCGGGTTTGAGCCGCGCCTCGACATTCATGAAATTGTTGCCGCGAAACGTCAGCGCCCCCCGCGACTCCGGCCGGATGTGATCGATCTGTGCCAACGGCACCCACATCACGGGCGTCACGACAGGAATCGGCCCGTGGAACGCAGCCGAGGCCACGCCGACGATCGTGTAAGGCGCTCCATTCACCGTGATGGTCCGACCGACGATGTTCGGATCGCTGGCAAACCGGCCGGCCCACATCGCATGGCTAATCACGGTCACGGGATGACCGCCGGCACCGCTGTCCTCCTGCGCCACGAACGTCCGACCGCGCTCCGCCGGTACGCCATACACCTGGAAGAAGTTCGCCGCCGCCATTGCGCCCATCAAACGCTCGGACCGGCCGTCCGCCGACACGCTGAGCGGTACGAATGCCCACGCCGTGACCCCGCTGAAGACATCGCCCGTACGCTCCTCGAGATCCCGGAACGAAGGTGGGCTGTTGGAGCCGTAGTCCATGCCCGGCCATTTCCGGTACAGCTGAACCAACCGATCGGGCTCGCGAGCGCCGGGGAGCGGTCGAAGAAGCAGGGCATCGATGGCGGAGAACACAGCGGTGTTCAGGCCAATGCCAAGGGCAAGCGTCAGGATTGCGACAGACGTAAACAGCGGGCTCTTCGTCAGGTGTCGCAGGGCGATCTTGAGATCGTGTCTGAGTGCGGACATGGCGGACTCGATGTGGGCGCCGCGGAATGGCGGAAGGCCGTGGAGAACCGGGCAGCGATCGCAACCGGACTGCGGCGACGATCGGTCTCCCCTACGCGAGGAGGTGCAAGTCGAGTTTCGAGCCGCTCCGATGAGGCGGTCAGAACGCCGCCCACCGGCGCGTCAGATCACGAAGTCGCCGGCCTCCGCTTTCGAGCGTACAGTCAGGTCCGGCGGGCGCAGCGCCACTCGAGAACCGGCCGGGACGCTCGTCGTGACGAACACCGACCCGCCGACGATGCTGTCGGCACCCAGAATCGTCTCGCCACCCAGGACGGTGGCGTTGGCGTAGATCGTGACATTGTCCCGAACAGTCGGGTGCCGCCTTGTATCGCGAATTACACGGCCACGTGCATCCTTGGGAATCGAAAGTGCGCCAAGAGTGACTCCCTGGTAGAGCTTGACGTTCGCGCCGATCGTCGTCGTCTCTCCAACCACTACACCTGTCGCGTGATCGATGAAGAACGAGCGGCCGATGCGTGCTCCCGGATGGATGTCCGCCCCGCTCCGGGAATGCGCCCATTCGCTCATTATGCGAGGCATGAGTGGCACGCCCATCAGGTGCAGTTCGTGCGCGACTCGATGCACCGTGATCGCCAGCACGCCCGGATACGCCAGGATCACCTCATCCAGACTCGAAGCGGCCGGGTCGCCATCGTAGGCGGCCTGGACGTCCTCGATCAACGCCTCCCGAATGGCGGGCAGTCGCTCCATGAACGCCGCGGTCAGGTCACGTGCGGTGTCGCCGCAGGACGCCTCCATCTGCCCCCCTGATTCCGCGGCAAAGCACAAGCAGGTCCGCACCTGCCTCTCGACCTTCTCCCGCACAGTCGACAGCACGGTGACAACGTGGTTCTGCAGGTTGTCATCCGTGAGATCCTGTCGGCCGAAGTACCCGGGATAGAAGAGCTGCAACAGCAGGTGCACGATATCGAGAATCTCGTCGCGCGAGGGAAGAAACCGTCTGTTGACGTGGTGACCTCGACGATCGCGTCGATAACTCGCGATCATTCCATCGACCTGGCGAAACAAGCGCGCCTCCTGCGAGTCGCTCACTGGACAGCCTGCAGCATTTCCACGTCGGTAAAGAGCCCCTCGAACAGGGCGCCGCTCAGGTAACGCTCGGCGAGGTCGGGAAGAACGACGACGATGATCTTGCCGGCGAACGCGGGATCGGTGGCGATACGGTGCGCCGCGACCATTGCCGCGCCGCACGAGATCCCGGCAAGGATCCCTTCTTCCTTCGCCAGGCGACGGGCCATCTCGATCGCATCCTCGTTGGACACCCGCTCGACGCGGTCGACGATGGAGAGATCGAGGTTATTCGGGATGAAGTTCGCACCCAACCCCTGTATCTTGTGGGGGCCCGGCGCCAGCGGTTCGCCTGCGAGGGCCTGCGTGATCAGTGGCGAGGCTTCAGGTTCAACTGCGACGCTCGTGATCCGCTTGCCCTTCGTGTGTTTGATGTGGCGGCTCACACCGGTGATCGTGCCGCCAGTGCCTACGCCCGATACGAGGACGTCGACCTGCCCATCGGTATCGTCCCATATCTCGGGGCCAGTCGTCGACTCGTGGATCCCCGGATTGGCGGGGTTGTCGAACTGCCGCGCCACGAAGTAACGCCCGGGATTGGCCGCGGCCAACTCTTCTGCTTTGTTCACGGCTCCCCTCATCCCCAGGGATCCTGGCGTCAGAACCAGTTCGGCGCCAAGGGCGACCAGGACCTTGCGGCGCTCCATCGTCATCGTGTCCGGCATGACGAGAAGGCACCCATATCCGCGGGCCGCCGCTGCATAGGCGAGCGCGATACCTGTGTTACCGCTCGTCGCCTCGACGATCGCCATGCCCGGCTTGAGCTCGCCGCTCCTCTCGCCAGCCCAAACCATCGCGGCACCAATCCGGCATTTTACCGAATACGCAGGGTTACGGCCCTCGATCTTGGCAAGCACGGTTGCACCTGCACCCTTGGTGATGTGGTTGATCCGAACGAGCGGCGTGCGCCCGATCGATTCGCTGTTGTCCGCGTACACTCGGCCCATACGATCATTCCTCCTGGTAGATTGTCCACCTGATTCGGCACTCCGTCGTCCAGATGCTCATGCTGTCATGCTGCCCCTGACGCTGCACCCGGCCACAACACCGGAACGCCCTCGCATCCGCATTGCCTGACGTGGTCGATCGGCGCGAGCGCCACGTTGTCGTTGCATGTCGACGAGCCACCGCGATGCCGATGCATCGGAAGCCCGGCCTGGTGCCCGAGCGCAAACCGCCCGTGGCTCGACTTCCTGCCGATGTAGCAGCACGCCGCCGTCGGGCGCGAGGGATTTGCTGCCTGCTCCACCGGCTGGATGCGTCGCAGCTCGTAGTGGCCAGTTTGCCGCTGTCCAGCGGCCTCCTTCCTTCGCGAGGCAATTCGTCCGGCGCCTCGTTCTGTGGACGCAGTGCGCTGGCGATGCGCCGTGCGTCTTCCTGGGCTCCCGCTGCACGTCGTCGTCGAACGGCGCCGGGCGATCAGTGTCCGCGACTCGATTCCTGACGGCGTCATGGCCTCTCCGATAGACGTTAGGCACCGCCCATCGGCGAGACGGGACTCCCTGCGCCAGCGGAGAGTTCCGCAGACAACAAGGCCCGGCTGCTGTGACGCCGCCGGGCTCTCGCGTTTTAGCTCCTTGTTTAACGTGGCGGCAAGCGGCGGCAAATCACCACGCGATCGGTTGTGCCGCATGGTAACCGCAAGCGCGGGACAGCGTCAAGCCCCGATCGAGAAGCCCGTTCTATTCGAACAGGAGGTGCACCGTCCCGTTCGCTGCCTCCCGCACGACCGGTCGAATACCGAATGCCTGCTCCACCAGATCCGGCTGCAGCACTTGCGCCGGCGTGCCCGATGCGAGAACGCGACCGTGTGACAGCACCACGAGGTGGTCGGCGAAACGCGCCGCAAGGTTCAGGTCGTGGACCACACCCATGACGACGAGGTCACCCGCATGGAGCAGGGTGCGGATCCGTCGCAGGAAATCGAACTGGTGACGGATATCGAGAAAGGTGAGCGGTTCGTCGAGAAGCAGCCAGCGGTGTGAGCCCGGCGCTCCGTACCAGACCTGGGCCATCACCCGGGCGAACTGCACGCGCTGCCGTTCTCCTCCGCTGAGCGTCAGGTAGTTCCGTTCGCTCCAGTCGAGGACGTCGAAGTACCGCATCGCTTCTTCGCACGCGCGCTCGTCGTCTTCCTTCGGCGCACCGGCGAAGTGCGGATACCGACCCATCAATACGACTTCCCACACACGGAGCGGAAATGCCAGTTCGACGTTCTGCGAGAGCACGGCCCGCACTCGAGCCAAGTCGCGCTCGCTCCACTGCGGGAGCGGACGATCGTCAAATCGCACCGACCCCGACTGCGGTATGAGCTGCCGGCTCAGTACTTTCACCAGCGTCGACTTCCCCGCTCCGTTCGGGCCGACTACCAGGCTCAGCTTCCCCGGCGCGAATGCCACCGACACGCGATCGAGCAGGCGCGCCTGGTCGACCGTGAAGGTGAGGTCGGTTCCAGTCAGCATCAGAGGAAGTAGTAGCGCCTCTGGCGCAGCAGGAGGAGAAACACAGGCACGCCCACTACCGACGTCACGATGCCGATCGGCAGCTCCGCCGGCGCCAGCAGAAGACGCGCGACAAGGTCCGCAAGCCCAAGGATGATGCCTCCGAGGAGCGCGCCGCCAAGGATCAGGAAGCGATTGTCCGCGCCTCGTAGCAGCCGCAACAGATGGGGTACTACGAGTCCCACGAACGCAATCACGCCCGTAAAGGCCGTGGCAACCGCCACCATCACCACGTTCACCAGCAACACCATTGCCTTGAGTCGCCGCACGTCGACCCCAAGGTAGCCGGCCTCCTCCTCTCCCAGCATGAGCGCGTTGAGCGGCTGAGCATGGCGCAGCGACGCGATCGTGCAGAGGATGGTCGACGTTCCCACGATCATTACGGAACTCCAGCTCGCCCCCGACAGCGTGCCCAGGTTCCAGAACGTGATCGACCGCGCCTGGGGGTCGCGCGCGATATATGAGAGGAAACCGACCCCGCTCAGGAAAAGCGCGTTGATGGCGATCCCCGTGAGCAGCAACGCGACGACCGACGTGCGGCCGGTCCGGTGCGCGTCCGACAGCCGGAACACGAGCCAGGTCGACAGCGCACCGCCCGCACACGCTGCCAACGGAAGTGTCCATGAACCGAGATGAACCTTGAGCGAAGCGCCAAGCACGAAGTAGAGCGCTGCACCGAACGCGGCCCCAGCAGACGTACCCACCAGACCCGGCTCTACGATCGGGTTGCGGAAGAGCGCCTGCATCAGCGCACCGCCCACGGCCAGGCTTGCACCCACCATGGCCGTGAGGATCGCACGCGGCAACCTGATCTCGAGAAAGATCCGTTGGTCGAGCGAGAGCGTAGCGCGGTTTCCGAACATGCCGCGCAGTGCGCCGCTCATGTCGGCCACGGCGATCGGTACCGCGCCAAACCGGATCGACGCCAGCATCACGATCGCCAGGATCGCCCCGAGGATCGGGAGCACTCCACGGTACTGAGGGCTGAGGCTCCTCACTCCGGGTGACCGGGCTGGTGCAACAACGTGCGAATCAGCTCGACGTTCTTTCCTGTCCGTGGACCGAAGTAGATGATGTCATGCTCCTCTATGCGGAAGATGCGCCCGTCGCGTGCCGCTTTCGTCGCTGCCACACCGGGTAGCGCGAGGATGTCCTTCTGTCCCGCCAGGCGGTCGTAACCGAAGTCGGTCATGAGTATCACGTCCGGGTTCGCCTTGGCGAGCAACTCGGGAGACGCCATGCGCGTCATGCCGGCCAAGGTGTCGCCGATGGCCATGCGACCTCCAGCCCACCGCACCATCTCTCCCGCCACACCCCTCGAGGAGATGAGGAAGTACTGGTTCATCGCCTGACCATAGTGGATGATCGCCACCGATGGCGTGTCCGCCGGGGCCCGGCCTGGGTCCAGTGCGCGCGCCATGTCCGCGTCCAGCGCTGCCACGATGGAGTCGGCTCTGGCCACCTTGTTGAACTCCTTCCCCATATCGCGGATGAGTTGCCGAGCGCCATCGAGCGTGCCGGGTACGTCCCAGTACTTCATGGGAATCCTCAGCGATTCGAGCTGCTGCACGACATGCTCGGGACCGATGTTCGATGGACCTCCCGAAAGGATCAGCGTCGGCCTTGCCGCCAGCATTCCCTCAGCACTCAGCGCACGATGGTAGCCGACCGTAGGGAGTTTCTTCGCCTCCGGCGGATACGTGCTCGAGACATCGACGGCCACGAGGTCGTCGGTTGCGCCAAGCGCGTAGAGGATCTCCGTGTACTGCTTGGAAACGGAGACGATACGTTCCTTGTGACCGGCCCTGGTATCGTCGTTACCGAAGCGCCCGCAACCGGTCGCGCCGGCAAGGGCCACGGCTGCAACGACCAGCCATCGCGAGCGCGTCATGGCCGGACACTCGCGCGAAGTCCGACGAACGGCTTGGCTGTGTACGGCCCCGGCAGGTAGATCGAAGGAGCCCTCGCTCCGGAGTAGTTACCGTTCAGGAAGACCATGGTGTAGTAGAGCTCGCCCGTCAGGTTCTGCACGCCCGCGTACGCGTCGATGCCGAAACGCGGCGAGAGGTCACGACGAAGCCCCGCTTTCGCGTTGATCACGGTGTAGCCCGGCGTCCAATGCGCATTGTCGTACGTTAGCGGCATATCTCCTCGATGCTCGCCGGTCGCCGTCAAGTACACGCCAGCGGCCAGCGACGCATCGGCACCCAGCGTCCAGACGGTCCGTGGAACGCCGACTACACGCTTGCCGTCGTAGCGGACGGTTCCGGCGTCGTTGTTGTTGTTGCTGCTGAAGTCGGAGTACGTGAAGTCGGACAACGCGTACGACAGCCATGGGCGGAGTTGCGTCAGGATTCCCGCCGGTTCCGACAGCATCGCGTACGAAGCCGCCAACTCCAATCCCTTGTTCGCCTGATCGCCGGCATTCACCGTGTACGAATAGAGCTGCGTCCCCTGGTTGTCGAACACCGACTGGCTGGTGAGCTTGTCGGAGACATCAAGTCGGAACAGCGCCAACTGATACGACAGCCGATTGTCCAATACGCTCCCTTTGGTGCCGAACTCAACCTGCGTCGCCCGCTCCGGCTTGAGTCCCCTGTTCGGCTCGCCCGTGAACGAAATCACCGCATCGCTCGACGTCGACGGCGTGAACCCCCTGCCCCAGCTCAAGTAAACCGACTGGTTGTCTCCCAGCATGCGATGCACGGCGAAGCGCGGCATCAGGACCGGATCGTACGTCTGTCGCCCCGACACGTCTCGATGCCTGGGATTGGCCGCGTTGGCGAGCCGATCCGTGATGGCATATTCGGTGAAGTTGAGGCTGCTCCCCACGGTCACCTTGAACGCCGATGGCAGCGAGACCTCCCACTGGCTGAAGAGGCTGTACTGCTGCGAGTGCGTCTCCACGTCGGTCGTGATCCCGCCGAGCACCTTGCTGCTGTACGGATAGCCCTTGGCGAACTGGTTCGTCTTCTCGTACTCCAGGCCGGTCACACCAATTACGGGATGACCGCCATTCTGGAAGCGCGTGTTCAGGATGGCGCGCGCCCCGAAGGTCTGGTTCGAACGCGGGTTGAGCCCCACCGCGAACACGTCCTCGCGATCGACGCCCGTGAAGTACGCCGTGACGACCGGCTCTACGCGCTCAGAGAAGCGGTACGCATGGGTCACGCCGGCCCGAACCGACTCCATGTCGACGTGACCGTCGTTGTTGAGATAGGGAGCCTCACCGACGTTCTTCCTGCCGAAGAACGCCGCACTGTCCATCTGGCCGGAGCGCTCGTCGTAGGAGTGCGCATACGTCAGGAAGGCAGTCACGTTGCGGCGTTCCGACGGGCGAAAGTCTCCCAGGAACATCACGTGGTCCTTCTTCGACGCGCTGTGGACGTGGTAGCTGTCGTACGTCTGGTGACCGTAGTTCATCAGGAAGGTCGAGGTGCTCCCCACGCTGCTGAAGCGGGTGTCCGAACGCAGCAGCCCGTCCGCACCGGACAAGGTTTCCTGCTGCAGCGTGGCACCGGCCCGGTCAGGACGCAACGTGTAGAGGTTCACGACGCCGGCGATCCCCGCGCCATACAAACTCGACGCCGGCCCCCTGATGACGTCCACCTTGCCTAACGTGGCAAAATCCACGTCGTCGAGCATCGTGACACCCTCGGCGTCCGTAACCGGGATGCCGTTCAGATACGCCTTGTATCCCGAGCCATCGAAGTTGGTGCGGTTGCCGTAGCCGCGAATGGTGATCCGCTGGCCGCCTGACATCGTGCGGCGCTCCATTCGGATCCCCGGAACGGTGTTCAGCACATCGTCCAGAAACAAACCCATCCCTCGGGTGAGTTCCGACCGCGACAGCGTCGTGACGGAAAGCGGTTGCTGCACGCTCGGCGCGTCGCGCGTGGCGACTATGCTGACCGCATTCAGGTTCTGCGTTCCGGCGGTAAGGCCAACGAGCAGCTGCGCTGCGCAGTCAGTCACCGTGGCGGAGTACTTCTCGTAGCCGAGAAGTCGGAAATCGACGGTCATGCCCGTGCTGCACGCAACGGAGAAGGCGCCATCGTTTCCCGAGATGGCAGACCCGCCAGCATTGGTAACGACTTGGGTGCCCGCCAGTGGCGCCCGCGTGTAAGTGTCGAAGACCTTACCCTGTAGTGGGTTCTGCGCCGCCAACACAAGCGGGACTTGCGTCACCAGACTCAGGGACGCGAGCAGTGGGATTCGCACGGCATGACTCCGGAAAGCGGGATAGTCCTGATGTATTCATGGACAATTCATGATTACTACCAGCCCCGCCGGAGCGTTGACGGTCCCAGCTTCACCCGCCGAGTGCCGTTGACATAGTCCGGCGCGAGCACGACATCTCGCGGCTACGCGGACTGTCCCTCCGATTCGCGCCTCGCCGCCACGTGAGATCCCACGATCGGGCGATAGTGCGCGTACTTCTGGCGTCCCTCGTCAGAGCGTCTCCCACCCGGAAAAGCAATGCTGCGCATCCCCAGTCTCTTCGCCGGCGCCATCCTGTCCCTGTGGGCACCCGGAATGGCGCAACAGGCGCCTCGGTTCGGATCCAACGGCGGCCCTCTCGAATCACCGCGCACCGAGGATCCACCGGCAGGCACGCGCATGCTGCGTACGCCGACAGTCTCTTCGACACAGATCGCGTTCGGCTATGCCGGCAACATCTGGATCGTTCCCCGTGCCGGCGGGGACGCGCGACGCCTCACAAGCTTTGCTGGCGAGGCATCCAACCCGCAGTTCTCGCCGGACGGCAAGCTCGTGGCATTCAGCGCGCAGTATGCTGGCAACACGGACGTCTACGTCGTCGACGCCAGGGGTGGCGAACCTCGCCGGTTGACGTGGCACCCAGGCGCCGACCTTGTCCAAGGCTGGACGCCTGACGGAGCCGCAGTCGTATTCTCCAGCGGCCGCGCCACGCATGCACCCACCGCTGTCCCGCGCTTCTGGACCGTGCCGGCGTCCGGAGGCGTCGAGGAGCCAATGGTCATCCCGCGCGCAAACCAGGGCAAGATCTCGCCGGATGGCCGATACGTCGCCTATCGGATGCCTTCGTCATGGGATGAAGAGCGGCGCAACTATCGGGGTGGCCAGAACAAGGCCATCTGGATCATGGACACGCGCTCCCACGAGGTCATCCAGGTTCCGTGGCAGGATCTGACGAAGGAGATCGATCCGGTGTGGGTCGGCAGCAACGTTTACTGGATTTCCGACCGTGATGGCGTTGCCAATGTGTACGAGTACAACATGACGTCGAAGAACGTCCGCCAGCTCACACGCTTCCGGGATTTCGACGTCAAGGCGCTCGACGGCGGCGCGAATGTCCTTGTCTTCGAGCAAGCTGGATACGTCCATGAACTGGATCCGACGACCGGCAGCGCTCACATCGTGAATATCGTCGTGGCGGGCGATTTCCCATGGATGATGCCGCAGTGGAAGGATCTTTCGAACCGGATTACCAATCTGGCGCTATCGGCGACGGGTAAGCGCGCGGCCGTCGAGGCTCGCGGCGAGATCTTCACGATCCCGGCGGAAAAGGGCGACGTCCGCAACATGACTAACTCGTCGGCATCGGCCGAAAGGCTGCCGCTGTGGTCGCCCGATGGCCGCTCACTGGCGTACTTCAGCGACAAGTCCGGCGAGTACAAGCTCCATATCGCGCCGCAGGACGGACTGACGCAGCCGCGCGAGATCGCCATTCCGGAGCCGAGTTACTTCTACACGCCGACGTGGTCGCCTAACGGGGCACGCATCGGGTTCCATGACTCGGACTTCCGGCTCTGGGTGGTAGACGTGGCAGCCGGAACGGCCAAGGTCGTGGACGCCGACCCGCACTATCACGGCGATCGCACGATCACGCCGCAATGGAGTCCGGATTCGCGCTACATCGCGTATCCGAAGCACCTCGCATCGAACTTCCGCGCGCTGTTCATCTACGACACGGAAAAGGCACAGAGCCGGCAAGTGACGGATGGCCTTGCCGATGTCACGTCGCCGGCGTGGGACGCGGGCGGCAAGTATCTATGGTTCTTCGCCTCCACGGACCTGGGCCTCAACTCGGGTCTGCTCGACATGTCAGCGTACGAGAAACAGAATACCCGCGCCCTGTACCTGATGACGCTCGCGAAAGGCGAGCCGTCGCCACTGCTGCCGGAGAGCGACGAGGAGACGGCGCGGCGCATCGCCACGGCGGATTCGGCCGCAACCGGCGGCCCCGCTGGACGCTCGAGCCGGACTCCCGCCAGCTCAGACACGACCGGCGACGCGGTACCGCGTGCCCAGCGTCCCGTAACGGTGACGATCGACTTCGACGGCCTGCAGGCACGCACGATCGCGGTGCCGGGCGTGGCGGAACGGAACTATCGCGACCTCAGGGCCGGCGTCGCCGGTACGGTGTTTTTCCTCGAACCCATGCCGGCCAGCGGCACTGGCAGCGCCGCCCTCGGCAACACGCTCCATCGGTACCAGCTCAGTTCGCGCCGCGCACAGCCCTTCGCCCAGGGCGCCGCGCAATACACGGTGAGCGCGGATGGGCGCAAGCTGTTGTATCGAACAGGAGGTGGAGGCGGCTTTGGCGGGCCGGGAGCCGGCGCACCGGCATCCCTGTTCCTGGTTGACGCCGATCGCGCCGCGCCGCAGGCAGGTACGGGCAGGCTCAACGTCACTCTGCGCGCATTGATCGACCCCAAACTGGAGTTCCGGCAGATCTTCAACGAAGGGTGGCGCAACCAGCGTAACAACTTCTACGTGCGAAACCTGCACGGCACGGACTGGCCGGCGATGAAGAAGATGTACGAGCCGCTTCTGCCGTTCGTCATGCACCGGGCGGAACTCAACTACCTGGTCGACATGATGGGCGCGGAACTGGCGATAGGGCACTCCTACGTTCGCGGCGGAGAGATGCCCGACGTTCCTCAGAACGAAGGCGGACTTCTTGGCGCGGACTTCACGATCGACCAGGGCCGCTACCGGATCGCGAAGATCTACGATACCGAAGCATGGAACCCGGAGCTTCGCGCACCGCTCTCCGCACCGGGCGTCAATGTGTCGACGGGAGACTACATCGTCGCTATCAACGGCGTTGAACTCCGGGCACCGGACAACATCTACCGCTTGCTCGACGGCACCGCCAAT
Organism: Gemmatimonadaceae bacterium; assembly: GCA_019186945.1. GTDB lineage: Bacteria > Gemmatimonadota > Gemmatimonadetes > Gemmatimonadales > Gemmatimonadaceae > JABAQJ01. The sequence goes on along the minus strand of JABAQJ010000007.1, from coordinate 567,830 downwards.
CGGCAGACTGTGATCGCCGTGAACGCGCGGCCATCGATGGACGGCGCGCACAACGTTACAGTCGTTCCGATTGCGAACGAGCAGGGCCTGCGGATGCGCGCCTGGGTGGAACACAACCGGCGTGTGGTCGATTCGATCTCGGCTGGCACGGTGGCGTATGTCTACATCCCCAACACCGGGCAGCCTGGCTATACCAGCTTCAACAGATACTACTTCGCGCAGCAGGATCGGATGGCCGCCGTCATCGACGAGCGCTACAACGGCGGTGGTTCGGCGGCGGACTACATCGTCGATATCCTGGGACGCACCTACGACGGCTACTTCAACAATCCCGTTGGCAACCGCGTGCCGTTCACCAGCCCCGCCGAGGGTATCTGGGGTCCCAAGGTGATGATCATTAACGAAATGGCCGGGTCGGGCGGCGACCTGATGCCGTTCATGTTCAAGAGCCGCAAGATCGGACCGCTCGTCGGGGAGCGGACGTGGGGCGGTCTGGTGGCCACCAGCGACACGCCGCCATTCGTGGACGGAGGCAGCATGATTGCCCCGCGTTTCGGCTTCATCGACCGCCAAGGCAACTTCGCCGTCGAAAACACCGGTGTCGCACCGGACATCGAAGTCGAGAACTTCCCCAAGGACGCCATCGCCGGTCGCGATGCGCAGCTCGAACGCGCGGTGGCGGAAGCGATGCGGCTCCTCAAGGAGCATCCCGGAGATCGCTTGATGAAGGAGCCGACCCCGCCGACATGGGGGAAGCGCAAACCCTAGTCCGGTCGAACACGACGTACGAACGCGAGCTCTGCCAGGACGCAGCGACCTGGCCCGGCAGAAGTCGGATCTGCCGGGCCTTTGGTCATCCGCGCCCCCGCCGTCGGTGTTGCCGTCCCTCGCGGCGAAGTGCGGCGTTTCCGTCGATGCACGTCGACTCGTTCCTCTTGACATCCAATAGGAGAGTCGCCAGCTTCTCCTATGGGATGCCAATAGGAGATCGGCGATGCCCACGGACCGGAGGCTCGACGTGCTGCAAGGCACGCTGGACATGATCCTGCTTGGGCTGCTGCGCGGCGGCCGAGCGAACGCATGGGATCTGACGAACGCCATCCATGCCACCAGCCGCGGGACGCTGGACGTGAATTACGGCACGCTGTATCCCGCGTTGCGCCGACTCGAGTCGCGCGGTCTGATCGCTGGGAAGTGGGGCACGTCGGAGAACAATCGTCGAGCGCGTTTCTACGAACTCACCGCCTCCGGGAAGAAGGCGCTGCGCGACGAGCGCGACGCGTGGGAGCGCTTCACGGCCACGGTCGGGCTGCTTCTCGACTCGCGCTGAACCGCGGTGGGAATCCCCGACGTTCTTCGACGCTTCGCCTTCCGGCTCCGTTCGCATCTGCGACCGGACGCCGATTTCGCCGACATGCAGGACGAACTTCGCTTCCACTTCGACCGCGAGGTCGAACGGCACCGGGCTGCGGGACTCTCGCGACGCGACGCCGAGTACGCTGCGCGCCTCGCGCTCGGCAACCTTGGCGCCGCCCAGGACGCGATGCGGGAGGCGACGAACTGGACCTGGCTGGCGCGGGTGCAGATGGACCTGCGCTTCGCCATCCGCTCGCTCAGCCATACACCGGCGTTCTCACTGACCGTCGTGGGGACCATCGCGCTCGCGTTAGGTCTGAACACGATGGTGTTCACGATCTTCGATGCATACGTACTTCGGCCTCTGCAGGTACGGGATCCCGGCGCTCTGCATGGCGTGGCAGTAACCGGAAGAACGAACGAGAACTCCTGGACAGACTGGTCGCTGCCATGGGATCGGTATCTGGACGTGGCGGGCCTGTCCGGCGTCGTATCCGACGCCGTCGCGTATCGGAGAGCGTTCGTTCGCATCGACCGGATGCCGACGATCGGCCAGCTCGTATCGGGGAACTACTTCCAGGCGCTTGGCGTCCGTGTCGAACGCGGACGTCCCCTGCTCCCGGAGGACGTGAGCGTGCCAGGCGATGGCGCGGTGGCTGTGATCAGTCATGCGATGTGGGTTTCGCGGTTCGGGTCTGACTCCGGTGTTGTGGGGCGGACTCTGCCGATTCGTGGGCGTCCGTTCATCATCGTGGGGGTTGCCGCACCCGCGTTCACGGGACTGACGGAGGTGGCCGCGGATTTCTGGGCCCCGGTCACAATGGCGGCCGTGATCGATGGCGAGTCGTCGCAAGCTGATGCGGGCGGGTGGCCAGCGGTGAACGTCGTGGTCCGCCTCGGGTCAGGCATCGGCGCACAGGAGGCAACGGCTGCCATTGGACTCCGCTTGCTGTCGTCGTCTCGGGATAGCGCGGGCGCGACACGCGTGACGGGCGCCCGCCTCCAGTCGCGAGCCACGCTGGTCCCGATGACCGCGGAAGATGCGGCGATGCTGACGCCGATCTGGGTGGCGTTTGGTCTGGTCCTCGTGATCGCCTGCGCCAACGTGGCCAACATGATGCTGGCGCGCGGACTGGCCCGGCAGCGCGAGATCGGCATCCGTCTGGCGCTGGGGGCGGGTCGTAGGCATGTCGTCGGGCAGTTGTTGGTCGAGGCGTTGGTGCTGGCGATCCCCGCCGCCGCTCTGGGGTTCCTGGTTTCGCGGGTGGCGCTCGCTGTCGGCGTGGACGTGATGATGGCGACGTTCCCGCCTTCGTACGCCAGCTTCATCCGTCCGGTGGAGATGCGTGGCGATCTGCGCGTGTTCGCATTCATGCTGACGGGGGCAGTCGCTGCGGCTGTCCTGTTTGGCCTGGCGCCGGCGCTCCAGGTCACACGGCCCGATCCGGTAGCGGCCACGCGCGGGGAGTCCGAGGGCGGCATGCGTCAGGGGCGACTGCGGAACTTTCTGGTGATCGCGCAGATGGCGGGCTGCACGCTCCTGCTGATCGTCTCCGGTGTGCTGATGCGCGGCGCGACCCGTGCCCTCGTGCTCGATCCGGGATTTCGCGCTGGCGGCGTGGTGCACCTGGAGGTGAACGACGCCCAGCGCCGCGATGTTCTGACCGCGCTGCACCGGTTCCCGATCGTGGAAGACGTCGCATCAACGACGAATCCGGCGCGCGGACTTTTCGGTTCGGTAGCCGTCAGCCTCCTCGGCACGAGCCAAGTGCGGCCGATGTATTTCACACGCGTCTCGCCGACGCTGTTCGAGACGTTGCAGATGCCGCTCCGGGAGGGCCGGACCTTCACCGAGGTGGAAGCGACCGATCGTCTGTCGGTAGTGGTTCTGAGCGAGAGCGCCGCACGCCTGCTGGCGCCAGGACGCAGCGCCATCGGCTCGGAGGTCCGGCTGGGCTCGGCCGACGCAACGCTTGCCCAGGAAGGGCTCGCGGACGTCCGTACGGCCAAGGTGGTTGGCGTCGTGGCCGATGCTGTCGCTGGAATCGTGCTCACGAGGCGCGACGTGCCCATCGCCTACTATCCGGCGGACGTCGCCACCACCGGCTCCCTGCTGGTGGCGGTTCGCGGAAGTGTCGCCACGGCTGCCCGCGCCCTGGAAACCGCACTCGAGCGGGAACTTCCCGGTTCCGTGACGGCGATCCTGCCGCTGGAGGAGTCGGTGGCCGCGCAGATCTACCCGGTACGGGCCGCCAGCTGGGTGGCGACGCTCCTCGGCGCGGTGGCGCTCGTCCTGACTGTGTCCGGCATGTACGGCGTCCTCGCCTACCTGGTAGCCCAGCGCACGAGGGAGTTTGGCATCCGGATGTCGTTAGGTGCCAGGCGGGGGGTAGTCGTCCGCGAGGTGATGGGGCAATCGTTGCGACTGGCTGCGGTCGGCATCCCGATCGGCCTGGCGAATCGCGTTGGGGACAGCTCGCATCTTCTCCTCGTCGATGCTGGCTATCCCTTCGTTCGATCTGACGGCCTTTGCGACGGGTGTAATCGTGACCGTGGCGGCAAGCGTACTGGCCGCGTGGTCGCCGTCGCGTCGAGCCGCCTCCGTGGATCCAGCGAGCGCCCTTCGCGCCGACTAGCGATGGCGCTGGCAGCCACCCGGGAGGTCGTCAGGCCCGCAGGTTCGCGAGCACCGAATTGAGGTTGGTACTCGACGCCAGATCGCGGATCCGGTCTTCGACCTTTGGGAAGATGTCCTTCGCATCCTCCTGAAAGCGGGCGAACAGGGTCTTTAGGTCTTCCGCACTGAGCTGACGCCCCTGGGCATAGTACTGCTGCGAGGCGTGTCCCAGCGCGTAAGTGGTGGCGAACGTCACGGCGGTTCCTGCGGCCAGTCCGGCCGCGCCGCCGATCAAACCGCCGAAGAGGCCACGGCCAACACCGCCGAGAATGCCGCGGACCACACCTTCCATCACGTGTCCCGCTGCGCCCAGTCCGAAGACAGCGAGGAGATCCTTCGCCTGGTCCAGGCCGAACTGCTGGCCGTGCCGTTGGCCGATGGTGTAGGCCATATGCAACTGCAACGGCAGGATGGCCATACCGGAGAGGCGTTGCGGGAGCAGCTCGCAGGCCGCCGTCAGCATCGCCTGGTCGAGGATGAATGTATCCAGATCTCCGGTAGCCGGGCTGGGGGTAGACGACATCGCCGCCGAGGCGGCGCCTAACGTGGGCCCCGATTGCGACGTGGTCGCAACTGCCCCCAGCGCACGCGACAAGCCGGCCAGAAACGCGGACTCCTTCTGGTTCACGGCGCCATCGGCATGGCAGACAGCGGCCGCAGCGTCGTAGGCCGCCAGGCGAGCCTCGTCGCTCGATAGCCGGGCAGCCAGAGTCTCCACATCGACTTGCCCGTCCACGGTCCGCTTGATGAAATCGCTGTCGGCGGACACGCCAAGCCGCGCCGCGGCTCCAGCGATGTTGATGCGCTCGGCGTCTGTCTGGTTGCCGTCCGACAGCGCCGCGAGCGCCGCGATGGCCACGATGGTTTCTGCGTCCTGAGAGGTCATGGCAGGGTGGGAATGCGTGAGGGTCGTCGTCGAGAATGCGAAACCTTACGGACGCGCGACGGTCCGCGTGTCATCGTTCGGCAAGGACATCCAGGAATTCCTTCAAGTACCGCCCCCAGACGGCTGGCAGCGAATGCGTTCCATGGCCGCGCGTCTGGCCGGATGTCGGTATGAGGATGTACCGCGCACCCTTCACGCGCGGTATCAGCTGCTCCATCAGACCCAGTTCCGGCGGATTCACCAGGTCGTCCGCCGAGTTGATCGCGAGCACGGGAGCGGTGATCTCCGACAGCCGGTGCGACGGATCGTAGTCGCGCGACGCAGCGAAGTAGTAGAGCATGTCGTTGGGATCCGTCGCCGCCAAACGCGTATCGATGTAGCGAGCGATTACTGAGTCTGCCTGGTCGCGCGTCGGTGCCTGTCGCTGCTGCACCAATGGCGCGCTGCTCATCATGAACAGCATGCCCTGCGCAGCGCGCATGCCCTGGAGCGGTTTCGTGTAGTTGCCGCCATTCCAGTCGGGATCCTCGCGGATGAAGTCGAGGATCATGCGACGCATCATCCGGTTTCGGCCGGCGATCTGCGTCGGTGCGCACGCCAGTGGCACGGCGCCATCCATGAAGTCGCCGTACTCCTCGGCCCACACCCAACTGTGCATGCATCCCATCGACGTGCCCATCACCAGACGCAGGTGATTTACGCCCAACCCCTCCGTCAACAGCCGGTGTTGCAGCCTCACCATGTCGAGATAATCGTAGTGCGGGAACCTCATCCCGAGTCCGTCGCTCGGTTTGCTCGACCCCCCATGGCCTATGTTGTCCGGCAGAACGATGTAGTATCGGGACGAATCGAGGAGCTTCCCGGGTCCGAACAATTCGCCGGCGAAACCCGCGGAGAGGAAGCCGCGGCCAGTCCCGCCGGTACCGTGCAGAACCATGACCGCGTTCCGCACCACACCGCGTGCGCCCTTCCGCGGTGTGCCTAACGTCGTGTAGTGGAGCCGCACCTCCGGCATCGTCTCGCCTGACACGAACGTGACGTTCCGCGCCATGAAGTCGCCCTGCGTCCCCTGCCCAACCGCCGTTGTGGTTGGCAGCCACAGGAGCGCGAGCATCGCGGCCTGAAACGAACGATCGAGTGCGTGCACCATGCGCGGGGCGGTCGAATGGGGCTTACCCAGAACCTCGGAAAGGTACGCCGCAGCCCGGCGCGACGCGACGACGCTCCAAAACGCTACGCCGCCACCCTGCTCCGGCGCGACCACTTCTTCCGCGCATCCGCAATCGCGCGCATGAGTTCGACCTTGAACCGAATCGGAGAGAATTCGGCGCGAACGCGTTCCCGCGCGCGCTGACCCATGTCCATCGCCATGCCAGGGTTCGCCAGCAAGTCGCGCGCATGCCGCCGCATCGCTTCCGGAGAGTCGCATACGAACCCGGACTTTCCGTGCTCGACGATCGTCGTCGGGTGACGGTTGGTCAGCACTGGCATGCCGGCCGCCATCGCCTCCAGCATGGCCATGTTGAAACCGTCCTCGTAGCGGGGATCGGCAGTGTGCACATAGAACCGGTGCGTGGAGAAATCGCGTTTGAGTTCATCCCAGTCGCCGGCAGCCGCAACACCGGCGAGGTCGGCGTTGTGCCCGACGAGCTTGACGGGAAGCCCGTCGAGCCCCCGTTCGTGGAAGTCCCACGCAAGGAAGACGCGCTTGGATGTCACATGGTTGGCCACCCTCAGCCCCGAGGGCGTCTCTCCGGTGTGCGGCAGATAGGCATCGGTGTCGACAGAGTTGCGGACAATGCCATGCGCGACTCCCCACGACCGGGACTTCATCCGGGAAACGGCGATGGCATGACCGCCAACGCTGGTCAGGTACGTGTTGAGCGTCGCCCGCATCTCCCGTGGATCGAACGTCGCCCCCTGCTGTGCCATCCGGCCCTCGAGCGTGTCATGAAGCACCAGCAGCCTCGGTGCTGCAATGCCCTTCGTATCGAGGAGGTCCGTGATGTTGTGGTTGATCACGCAGTCATAGCGCTGGCGATCGCCCAGCGCATCCTTCAGCGAGATCAGTCGGGCATTCGCGGGGACGGGACGCATCCGACGATCCCATTCGCTCGTGTATCGGCCCGGGAGCCCAACTACAATGTCCAGCTCGGCGTCAAGTGCGCCAAGCTGGTATACCCAGGCTTCATGGCAGTTGAGGACGAGCAGTCTCACGACACAGGGACGCTTTCGACCGGGGGGAGGTGACACTCGACCGAGCACAAGCTAAGGTGCTGGCATGTTGAACCTTCGAATTGTTCACGCGCCCAAGCGGTCCATGTTCGCACTGCCCGTGGTCGCGCTGCTCCTTTGCGTGGCCGGCGAGCAGGCCACGGCCGCCAACCCCAGCGGTAGCATCGACATCGCACCACAGAGTGGCAGCAATAGCACCGAAGCCAAGTCGAAGCAAAAGTCCGCGGCGAGGAACAAGCCGGCCGCTGCACGGAAGCAGACGGGGGCGAGGCCCCCCCGAGACTCGGCCCGGCCAGCGGCCCAAGCCAAGCCAAAGCCTGTCTGGCCAGTGAAGGGGCCGGATCCGCTGCCGGGCTCCATTCTCCCGTCCAACCGCATTGTTGCCTATTACGGGAATCCGCTCTCGAAGCGTATGGGGATACTGGGCGAAGTGGAGCCGCAGGAAATGCTGCGGCGGCTGTATCGCGAAGTCAGAGCATGGACTAGAGCGGACACCGCGACGCCGGCAATTCCGGCATTGCACCTGATTGCAGTCGTGGCTCAGGGAAGTGCTGGCGCTGACGGCAAGTGGCGGGCGCGAATGGGCGACGAACTGATCGAGAAGGTCTACTCCTGGGCCCAGCAGCACAAGGCACTGCTCTTCCTCGACATTCAGGTGGGCAGGAGCACGCTGGAGGCGGAACTGCCGCGGCTGGAGAAGTACCTGTCGAGGCCGGATGTTCACCTGGGTATCGACCCCGAGTTCTCGATGAAGACGGGGCACGCACCGGGCAAACGCATCGGCTCGTACGACGCGCGGGACGTGAACTACGCGATCGACTTCCTGGCGACGATGGTCGACAAATACCGCCTGCCGCCAAAGGTGCTGGTGGTGCACCGCTTCACGCGCCCGATGCTTACTAATTCGAAGCAGATCAAGCTCGACCCTCGCGTCCAGGTAGTAATCAACATGGACGGGTGGGGACCGCCTCACCTGAAGCGAGGGTCGTACGTCAACTACGTGTACAGTGAACCCGTCCAGTTTACGGGCTTCAAGCTGTTCTATCGCAATGACACGAAGAAGGGAGACGCCTTGATGAGTCCTGCGGACGTTCTCGCCCTCTTTCCTCGGCCGGTCTACATCCAGTACCAGTAGCGACCGGCCGAGCGCCGCTGCCTGCCTGCGCGTCAGGCGTGAACGGCTAACTGTGGGCGCGATGGCGCAAGCCCTGGGCTGGGCGCAGTCGCAAGCGCATTGAGTGCGGTCCGTCTCTCCTTTATCAGATCCGCCAAGGTGTAGCGCTGGAGCGTAGCGAAGAACGCCGCTAGAGCGAGTTCGACCGCAGGGGCCAGCTGGCATACCGAGGAAATCGAACACCCCTCATGGCTGGAATCGAAGCACGGTACGACAGCGACGTTGTCTTCCGTGGCTCTCAGAACCTCAGCGATGTTGATGTCTTCGGGGGATCGCGCCAAGCGAAGTCCGCCCTTGCGGCCACGGATCGTCTTTACGTAGCCAAGCTGCGACAGGCGTTTGACGACCTTTAGTAGGTGGTCTTCGGACATCGACATGCGGCGAGCGACCTCGCCCACGGTCGAAATTTCGCGGTCGGAATGGCCGAGGAACATCAAGCACCGCAACGCGTTGTCTGAGAATCTGGTCAAGCGCACAGGAAGCTCCCTTCGACGCGCTGATGGGTTGAGAATACCTGCCGGCGTCGCGGGGGTAATTCTCGCGCAGTAAAGGGCGAAGCACCGTCGGGTCTTCCCCGACCTTTCACCCTAGAAACGCGCACAAAGAATCGCGGCATCCCGTACAGATGAATCCCTAATGCTCGGCGAAGCTATGGGCGCGGGAGGGGTCCGCGCCGCGGATCTTTGCCCATTTGTGAATCGACATCTAACAGACACGAGGATTACCACCATGACGCTCACTCGCAGAGCTGGAGTTCTGGCCGGCGCAGGAGCGGTACTCGCGGCCGCAGGGTACATGTTCGCCTGCGCACCCACGACGAAGACCAGTGGCGCGGGCGCGAGTGACGCGCCGAGCCGGGTGTATGTTCCACCCGGCACGTACGACGAGTTCTATGCGTTCATGTCGGGCGGCTTTTCCGGTCAGGTGGGCGTCTATGGCCTTCCGTCCGGCCGACTGCTGAAGGTCGTTCCGGTGTTCTCCCAGAACGCGGAGAATGGTTACGGCTACAACGACGAGACGCGTCCGATGCTGATGACGTCTCACGGAATGGTGCCATGGGATGACACGCACCACCCGTCGCTGTCGATGACGAGCGGCGAACACGATGGGCGTTGGTTGTTCATCAACGGCAACAACACGCCCAGGTTTGCCCGTATCGACCTGACGACGTTCGAGACGACGGAGACGCTCGAGGTTCCGAATACGGGTGGTAACCACGGTGCGCCGTACACCACGGAGAACACCGAGTACGTCGTCGCAGCCACTCGTTTCAGCGTGCCGATTCCACAGAAGGACGTGGCAATCGCCGACTACGCAAAGGAGTTCAAGGGCACGGTCTCGTTCGTGCGGTCGGATGCGCCAGGGAAGATGGACATTGCCTTCCAGGTACTGGTGCCTGGCTACGACTACGACTTGGGACGCCCGGGCAAGGGACCGTCGCACGGGTGGGTGTTCTTCACCTCGTATAACACCGAGCAGGCGTACACCAAGCTCGAGGTGAACGCGTCGAAGAACGACAAGGACTACATCATCGCGCTCAACTGGAAGGAGTTGGAGAAGTGCGTTGCCGCGGGCAAGGCGCAGACGATGTCGGCCAACTACTACCACAACTACTACGACGAAGCGACGCACAGCGCGAAGTCCGAGCGCAAGACGTCTGTGAAGGTGCTGACGCCCGGAACGTGTCCGAATAGCGTCTACTACCTGCCCACGCCGAAGTCGCCCCACGGAGTCGACGTCGATCCGACGGGTGAGTACATCGTCGGTGGTGGCAAGCTGGCTACCGTCATCCCGGTGCACTCGTTCAGCAAACTGACGAAGGCGATCGCCGAGAAGAAGTTCGACAAGACCATCGATGACATCCCGGTCATCAACTACGAAGCCACGATGTTCTGCGAGGTGCAGAACCCGGGTCTTGGGCCCCTGCACACCGAGTTCGACGGTAACGGCCACGCGTACACATCGGTGTTCATCACGTCGGAGATCGTGAAATACACGCTCCCAGGATGCGAGGTGGTGGATCGCGTGCCGACCTACTATTCGGTTGGTCACCTGATGGTTCCCGGCGGCGACACGAAGAAGCCGTACGGCAAGTATGTGATCGCGATGAACAAGATCACCAAGGACCGCTTCCTGGGAACCGGGCCGGAGCTGACGCAGTCGGCGCAGATGTATGACATTACCGGCGCGAAGATGAAGCTGTTGCTGGACTTCCCGACGATCGGCGAGCCGCACTACGCACAGGCGATCGACGCCAAGCTGATCAAGGACAAGCAGGTGAAGTTCTTCAAGCTGGCGGACAACAAGCATCCGTACGTCGCGAGGACGGAAGGCGAGATGGACGTCACGCGAAAGGGGAAGACGGTGCACGTGAAGATGACCGCGATCCGCAGTCACTTTGCACCGGACAACATCGCTGGAGTGCAGGTGGGCGACACCGTGCTCTTCCATGTCACCAACCTCGAGCAGGACTGGGACGTGCCACACGGTTTCGCGGCCATGGGAAGTGCGCACGATTCCGAACTGCTGGTCATGCCGGGCCAGACCCGGACGTTGCGGTGGGTCGCGAATGCCCCGGGCGTCTATCCGTTCTACTGCACCGACTTCTGCTCGGCGTTGCACCAGGAGATGCAGGGGTATGTGCGGGTGAGCCCCGCGGGCAGTTCCACCCCGATTTCCTTCTCGATCGGAACGCCAGCAGCAGTCGCGAACAAGTAGATTCGGGTTTCGGCGGGGCGATGCGCTGCAGCGTCGCTCCCGCCGATTCGGCGCTCCAGGTCAGTCCTTCCGAGGCTTTTTCATGTCGATGTCCGTTCGATCCCGTTCCCTGCTGGCGGTCGCGGCACTGCTGCTGGCGGGCGCCTTTTTCCTTCCGCTGTGGAACGTCGCGCTGGTGGCGCCTCAGTATCCGGAGGGGCTGGGAATGCGGATCTGGATCAATACGATCGCCGGTCTCAAACCGAACGATCTGGATAGTATCAACAACCTGAACCACTACATCGGCATGAAGCGCATCGAGCCGGAGTCGATTCCGGAATTGCGGCTGATGCCGATTCTCGTTGGTGGGCTGCTGGCGTTAGGCCTCGTCGCGGCCGCGGTGGGACGCCGCTGGCTGGCACGCGTCTGGGTCGGCGCATTCCTCGTGCTTGGCGTGGCTGGGCTGGTGGACTTCTACCGCTGGGAGTACGACTACGGGCACAACCTCGATATGGAGAACGCCATCATCAAGGTGCCGGGGATGAATTACCAGCCACCGTTGATCGGTTCGAAACAGCTGCTCAACTTCACGGCCACGTCGCTCCCTGCCGCCGGCGGCTACCTGATCGCGTTCTCCCTGGCGCTAGGGGTGTTCGCGCTCTACATGGACCGCAGCAGGGAGTCGCAGGCTGTCGAGGCGAAGGCGCCTAATACCAGTCCGGTCACGTCGGTGGCCTGACGTGCGCGTCGCCGCGTGGCCCGCCGTCGGCTTCATCGTTGCCGCGATGCTGGCCGCGTGTGGCGGCGGGATACGACCGCTGGTGGCCGGGACGGATGCGTGCGAGTATTGTCGGATGACCGTGTCCGACGTGCGCTTCGGCGCGGAAGCCGTCTCCAGGACCGGGCGGGTGTATACCTTCGATTCTATCGAGTGTGCCGCATCGTGGTTGGCGAGCGCACCACAGGGGGGCGCGCCACGCGGCGTATGGGTGGCTGACTATTCGACCGGGGCGCTGATTCCCGCTGACAGCGCTCTATTTGTCAAGGACGGATCGCTGCGTTCCCCAATGGGTCGGGCACTGGCAGCATTCGATGGATCGATAGGCAGGGCTGCCCTGGTGGAGCGATACGGTGGCGACGTTATCGGCTGGACGGACGTCGTTGCCTTCATGCGCGCGCAGGGGCTTCCAGGAGCAGCCGCCCGGCAATCCGCACCAGCAGCGCACGACACACACTGACATGCGCGTGCGTCAGGGTCTTCCCTGCCTGGCCGCAGCTTTTCTGGCCTGTTTCTCGACGTGGTGCGCGGAAGCCCAGGTGGTGCGCGTCGATCCAGCCGGGCCCGTTCGGAGTATTCGCGCGGCGTTGGCAACGGCGCGTCCCCGTACGACGATCATCGTTGGTGCCGGGATCTATCGCGAAGGTCGGCTACGGATCGACAAGTCGGTGACCCTGGCGGGCGAACCCGGCGCCATCCTCGACGGCGAAGGGCAGCACACCGTGCTCGAGATCGGCGGCGACAGTATCACGGTTCGCGGGCTCGTGGTGCGGAATACCGGGATGAGCCAGACGGAGGATCGTGCCGGCATCCTCGCCTCCGGTGCACGCTGGTGCCGTATCGAGCAGATCCGTTCGGAACGCAACCTGTTCGGGATCTATCTGGCGAACAGCGCGGATTGCGTCATCGACGGCAATACCGTGATCGGGAGCGGCACGTCGCAGACGCTCCAGGGCAACGGCATCCAGGTGTGGCAGAGCGAACGTATTACCGTCAGTAGCAACGTGGTGACTGGGCACCGGGACGGGATCTACTTCGAGTTCGTGACCAATGCGACCGTTGCCGCGAACGAGAGTCGTGGGAACGAGCGTTACGGCATGCACTTCATGTTCTCCAACGATTGCCGGTACGAACGCAATGTATTCCGAGCGAACGGCAGTGGCGTGGCGGTGATGTACTCGCACCGTGTGGCCATGATCGCGAACACGTTCGAGCGAAACTGGGGCAGCGCCGCGTATGGGTTGCTGCTGAAGGACATCAGCGACAGCGAGATTCGCGACAACCGCTTTCTGTCCAATTCCACCGGGCTGTACCTGGAGGACTCGAATCGGAATCAGGTCACGGGGAACGAGTTCACCGGCAATGGCTGGGCGCTCAAGCTCCTCGCCAGCGCGCAGGACAATCGCATGGCGCACAACGCATTCGCCGGAAACACGTTTGACGTGAGCACGAACTCGCGACACAGCTTCAGCACTTTCGAGAACAACTACTGGGACCGTTACCGCGGCTACGATCTGGATCGGAACGGGACGGGCGACGTGCCGTTCGCGCCGGTACGGTTGTTCGCGTTGATCGTGGAGCAGTCTCCGGCGTCGCTGATGATGTTGCGCAGCCCGCTGGTGGACGCGCTGGATCTGGTGGAGCGGGTGTTGCCGGTGTTGACGCCGGCGGAGATGGTCGACCGGAGCCCGTTGATGCGCCCTCCCGTTGGCGGGGCGTCCCGATGATCGAGGCCCGTGGCGTGACGAAGTCGTACGGCGCCTTGAGCGTGCTCCAGGGAGTGGACCTGGACATCGTCCCGGGGCAGATCACCGCGATCGTCGGACCGAACGCATCCGGCAAGACGACGATCAACAAGATCGTGCTCGGGCTCGTCAGGCCGGATGCGGGATCGGTCAGGTTCGATGGCAGGCCGATCGGCGGCACATCGGACTACCGGCGCCGTATCGGTTACATGCCGCAAGCCGCTCGGTATCCGGAGAACCTGTGCGCCCGCGACGTGCTGGCTATGCTGACCGACTTGCGCGGATCGGAAACGGCTCGCGACGAGGAACTCATCCAGCTGTTTCAGCTCGATGCCATCATGCGAGCGCCGCTCCGGACGCTGTCGGGCGGGATGCGGCAGCGGGTGAACGCCGCCCTTGCGTTCCTGTTCTCGCCCGACCTGCTGATTCTCGACGAACCGACGGCCGGTCTGGATCCGATCTCCAGTTCCACACTCAAGGACAAGATCCTGCAGGAAAAGGCCCGCGGCCGCACGTTCATCCTGACGTCGCACGTGCTGAGCGAACTGCAGGAACTGGCCGACCGGATCGTATTCCTCCTCGATGGATGCATCCGCTTCACGGGGACGCAGCGCGCTCTCAAGGACACGACGGGTGAGCCAACCCTGGAGCGCGCGATCGCGCACCTCATGCTGGGTTCACCGCAGGCCGAGCGACCGGCGGCCGGCAGGCTGGGGATAATCCCGTGAAGGACATCCTCAAGATCGTGCGTTACGAATTGGCCAACGTCGCCCGTAATCGCTGGGTCATCGCCTATGCCGTCTTCTTCTTCGTGGTCAGCGACGTGCTGTTGCGACTGGGCGGAGACGCGCCGCGCGCTCTGCTTTCGCTGCTGAACGTGGTGATCCTGCTGATTCCGCTGGTAACGATCGTATTCGGCACGATCTACTGGCACAGTTCGCGCGAGTTTACCGAGTTGCTGCTGACTCAACCGGTCGAGCGGCGCGCAATCTTCCATGGACTGTTCGCGGGTCTCGTCGTGCCGCTGTCGGCGGCCTTCGTCCTGGGCGTGTCCGTTCCCCTGGTACTGCACCGGGCGATCGACGCGCAGACGGTGACGCCGCTGTTGTTGATGCTGGGGTCGGGAGTGGCGCTTACCGCCATCTTCGGCGCCATCGCGGTGCTGATCGGCGGGCTGGTGGACGATCGCCTGCGCGGACTCGGCATCGCCCTCGGCACCTGGTTGCTACTGACGGTGGCCTACGACGGACTCGTCATGGCCGCGAGCGTAATGTTCGCCGACTACCCTCTGGAAGGGCCGATGCTCGCGCTCACGTTTCTCAACCCGATCGACCTCGCGCGCGTGCTGCTGGTACTGCGTTTCGATATCGCGGCGCTGATGGGATACACGGGCGCCGTCTTCCTGCAGTGGCTAGGCGGCGTGCGCGGGACCGTACTCGCCGCAGCTGGCCTCCTTGCGTGGACGCTCGTCCCCGGCTTGCTGGCGCTGCGGGCGTTCAAGCGGAAAGACTTCTAGCGCTGGAATCGTCCGGCTGGTGCCGCGCTGCGCTCCGCCAAGTCGGGTGCGCGCGTCGGTCCCGTCCCGAATCCGACGCGCGCACCCGACATTGCCACTACGGCTGAACGGTAAACTTCTCCACTTCCGGCCAGGTCCAGGCCGCAGTGCGTGACGACGTGGCCGCACGAACCTTCGCCACCAGGTCCGGCGTCACCTGGCTCGCCGAGTTGCCCCATTGCGACCGGATGTAGGTCGCGATGTTGGCGATCTGCGTATCGTCGAACACGCCACCCCACGGAGTCATCACGTTGTTGTACTTCTTGCCACCAACGTTGAGCTCGCCCTGCAGACCATGCAGGATGATCGCGACGACGCGAGCAGGATCGCCCTGCACGATGTCCGAGCCCGCCAACGGCGGATACGTCCCCTCTGTCCCGAGGCCGGACACCTGATGGCACGTGGTGCACACCACATACCCTTCCAAGGCCTTGTTCTGGTCGTACGTCCAGCCGCCCGATGCAGCTGCTGCGGCAGTTGGCGTGGTCGCCACGGCCGAGGCCGTATCGGTGGCAGGAGTCTCGGTGCGGCCTCCGCAGGCTGCGGTGAACGTAACAACACCGATCAGCGTAGCAGCGAGCCCGGAAGTGAAGTAGGACATGTACTCAGCGCCTTGTGTCAGTAGATGGGTTTGCGAAGTGGGTCAGCCACGATCTTTCGAAGCACATGAATGTAGCGAACCCAGCCCCGGCCGAGTAGTCGCCTCACAGATGGGAACTGGCACCGCCAGAAACCGCCGGCTCACGATCGCTCAATCGGTCGCGATTGCCTCGACCATTTCGGTTGATAGTCCGTTTAACGAACCGGGCCAGCCCGATACAATCGCCTCACTCCAACAGCAAGCTGCAACAGGTCACGCCGCCCTCGGCTTTGCCAAGCTCGTCCGCGACGACCGGATGGACTCGGATACCGGCGCACGACAAACGCGCGGCGGTCAGCGGGAAGCTCGCCGAATGAATCACCTCGCCGGCGCGCTCGATCCACAGCGCGTTGGCGGCGAACGGCTCGGCTTCATCCACGTGAATGACGATCCAGTCCGCGAAGTGCACGCGATGGTCGACCCACCTGGGATTCACCAGCAGTACGCGTTCGGCCACTCTCGTGACCGCCGTCTTCAGGTGGAGCGCGCCGGCAACAGGTATCTCCCGGACAGCAAAGCCAAACGGCGCAACCATGCGCCGCAACTGCGCGATACCCTCGGCGTTGGATCTGCCGGTTCGGCCGACGGCAATCTCACGATCGAGCAACAGTACATCGCCGCCATCGAGCGTCCCCGGTTCCTCGACGTGCAGCAACGGTCGGAGTCCTTCCAACGCCGCCGCGACCGACGCGGTTTCA
Source organism: Gemmatimonadaceae bacterium (assembly GCA_019186945.1). Classification (GTDB taxonomy): domain Bacteria; phylum Gemmatimonadota; class Gemmatimonadetes; order Gemmatimonadales; family Gemmatimonadaceae; genus JABAQJ01. The sequence continues at coordinate 551,389 of JABAQJ010000007.1, read as the reverse complement.
CGCCGGCGTGACTCGGCGCCAGGACGGGTGATTATGGCTGCGTCCGGCAGGATTACGGCTGTGTCCTCCACGAAAACAGAGTCTGGCAGATCCGCTTCCTCGGGAAGGCAGCGGATCTCGTAGCCTGACGAGGCCAGTGCCGCCTCGTACGCGGCATGCTGCGCCCGCGCCGAAGCGACATCGATCGAGACGCGATCGATGTGCGTCAATTCACATCTGGCGATGGCGCGCGATACGGCGCGGGTGATGGCGATTGGCACAAGAACGATGGTCGAATGACGTTGAGGGCTCCGAACGGTCAGGGAGGCGCGCGCGTCCTGAATATCGTACGTTCCCTGCGAACTTCTCAGGAATCCGTTGAGCATGATAGCCCACGCACCCAACCTCTACTTCGCAAGACGGGGACGAGTCCCGGTTGTCGGCGCTCTGGCATTGCTCTTTCTGGGTTGCGGCAGCGGCCCACGGGCGGGGGCCCCGGCCACGCGGACGGTGACCGCCGCCGATACAATGAACGGAATTGTTGTTACCGACCCGTACAAGTGGCTCGAGGACCAGTCGAGCGACGAAGTTGGTCGGTGGATCGAGGCCCAGCGCGTTTATGCCGACTCCGTAGTTGGATCCTCGGCACGGCATGTTGCCCTTGCCAAGCGCCTCACCGAACTAATGGACGTGCCGAGCGTGGGAGCGCTACGGAAGGCTGGCGCATGGGAGTACTTCTCGATGCGCCGAAGAGGTGACGAGGTTAGTGCCATCTACCGGCGAAGGCCGAACGCGACACCAGGGCCGATCGATCCCAGCGGGGCGTACGAGAAGGTGCTGGATCCGATGGCTCTCAGTTCCGATGGCACGACTAGCGTGGACATTCAGGGCTTCTCCGCAGACGGAAGGCTGATGCTCTACAGCATCCGCGACGGCGGTCCGGACGAAGTCTCGATTCACGTTCGCGACCTGGTGAAGAAGATCGACGTCTCCGACAGCCTGCCGAGGGCCCTCTATGCCAGCGTCAGCTTCGACCGGGATGCCAAGGGGATCTACTATGTCCTTCGCTCCCGCGAGATCGGACCGCGGTTCAAGTATCACCGGTTAGGCACGAACGTAGGCAGTGACAGCGTGCTGTTCGGCGACGGCTATGGACCAACCGCATTCATGAACGTGTCGCTGCTGGACGGCGGACGGATGCGAATGTTCACGATCGGGCATGGCTGGGCGCGCAACGACATCCTGATCCAGGATCTTGCGCGCGGCGGCCGGTTGATCGCGATCGCGAGGGATCTTCCTGCGCATTTTTCGCCGAAATACATCGACGGCACGCTGTGGATGCGAACGGATCTGGACGCACCGAAGGGACGGCTGGTGACCGTCGACCTCGCATCGCCGGCCCCTGATGCCTGGAAGACAGTCATCGCGGAAGGCGAAGGCGTAATCGACGACTTCAACATCATCGGCGGCAAGTTGTACGTGACCTACATCCACGATGTCGCCAACCGAATCGCCGTCTTTTCGCTCGACGGAAAGCACGAAGGCGAACTGGCGTTGCCGGCGCACTCCTCGGCAACGATTCGCGGGCTCGGCGCAGGCAAGACTGCGCTGACGATCACCAGTTTCACGCAGCCGGCGATCACCTACTCGATGAACCTGACGACCGGGAAGCGCGAGGTATGGGAGAAGAGCGTCGTCCCGTTCGATACGTCTGGCATCGAGGTGCAACAGATCTGGTATCCAACGCTCGATGGGAAGAAGGCGCCGATGTACCTGATGTTCAAGCGAGGGATCCCGCGCGACGGCAGCGCACCAGCGATGCTCACCGGCTACGGCGGCTTCACGGCGAGCCTGTTGCCGAGATTCGACGCGCGGGCAGCGGTGTGGGTGGAACACGGTGGCGTATTCGCACAGGCGACGCTGCGCGGCGGCAACGAGTTCGGCGAAGCGTGGCATCGAGATGGCATGCTGGCCAACAAGCCGAACGTGTTCAACGATTTCATCGCTGCTGCGCAAACGCTGGTCGACTCCGGCTTCACGAAGCCGGAGCGGCTGGCGATCCGCGGGACCAGCAACGGTGGGCTGCTGATGGGAGTGGCTGTTACCAAGCGCCCCGATCTGTTCAGGGTCGCATACATCGGTAACCCTGACCTGGACATCCTGCGGTTCCCCTGGTTCCCCACGGCGAACAATGCACCGGCGCTTCTGGAGTACGGCGATGCTTCCAAGCCTGATGAGGCGAAGGTTATCGCGTCGTTCTCGCCCTACCAGAACGTGAAGAAGAAGACGCGCTATCCGGCGATGTTCATAACAACCGGGCAGAACGACACGCGTGTGCCACCGTGGGCGGCGCGGAAGTTCACGGCTCGAGTGCAGGCGTCATCGACGTCCGGGCTTCCAGTCATTCTTTACAACGACTTGCGGCAGGGGCACGCCGGTGGGCGGGGGATGAGCGGCAACGTGGAACTGGCGGCCAAGGATCTCGATTTCATGTTGCGAATGGTCGGGAAACCCGGCACCTGAAGAACATCGATTCGTTGTCGCGGCAGGCGGTAGCGGCTCCCAAAGCTCAACGGAGCTTCACGGATTCCAGCCGCACTGGAGGAGCCGGAGCCACTGGTCGGGCAGAAAAAAACCCCCGGGGGGTGAGCCCCGGAGGCTTTTCGACGTCGATTCGCAGCCAGCACGAGGGCGGAAGCGTGCGAATGAGCGTCTACACTTTCCCGTATCGACATTTGCAGACTCTAACTTGAGTCATCGGCGCCGAAAAATCAAACACTTTTCGTGCGCTCCTGCACTTTCGTTGAGACAAGGCCGGCGTCGGTGGACGCACGGCGCGAGGACTTACTGCACCGCGTTGATCATGTCGAAAATCGGAAGGTACATGGCGACCACCATGCCGCCGACGACGACTCCCAGGAAGACGATCATGACCGGCTCGAGCAGGGACAGCAGTCCGCTGACCGCCGCATCCACTTCTTCGTCGTAGAAGTCCGCGATCTTGGACAACATTTCGTCCAGTCCGCCAGTTTGCTCGCCGACGGCGATCATGGAGATGACCATCGGTGGAAAGACATTGGACTTGGCAAGCGGAGTGGCGATCGTTTCGCCGCCGGCGATGCTGGCGCGAGATGCCATGATAGCGTCCTGGATGACGCGGTTTCCAGCCGTCTTGGCGGTGATTTCGAGTCCGTCGAGGATGCTCACGCCGGACGAAATCAGCGTGCCTAACGTGCGGGTGAAGCGGGACACGGCCGACTTTCGGAGCACGTCGCCCAATACCGGAAAGCGCAGCAGGGCGCGGTCGATGGTAAGCTTTCCGTTGGGCGTCGCGTGATAGCGTCGGAGCAGATACACGAAGACCCCTGTGGCCGCGCCAAGCACGTACCAATACCCTTTCAGGAACCGCGACATGCCGATCACCACGCGTGTGGGCAGCGGAAGGGCCAGTCCCACCGATGCGAACATCGACTCGAATACGGGGATCACGAAGATCAGCAGGACGGCGATGGCGATCGCGGCGACGCTCATGATGACCGCTGGGTAGATCATGGCCCCTTTCACCTTCCGCACGAGGGCATCGTTCTTTTCCATGAACGTCGCCAGGCGCATGAGGATCGTGTCGAGGATACCGCCGGCTTCACCGGCGGCGACCATGTTCACATAGAGTTCGCTGAAGGCGTTAGGGTGCTTGGCCAGCGCATCGGCCACCGTGAGGCCCGACTCGACGTCGAACACGACGGCTCGGGTCACGTCCGCCAGCACCTTGTTCTCCGACTGCTTCGCCAGGATGTCCAGCGCCTGTACCAGCGGGAGGCCGGCGTTGATCATCGTCGAGAATTGACGCGTGAAGATGACGATGTCACGCATCTTGATGCCGCCCTTTCTGGCACGCTTCTTCTTCGCGTCTTCATCGACCTTGACGACGCTCATGCGTTGGCGACGCAGCTGAGCGACCACGTCCTCGCGGGACGGCGCGTCGATCGTCGCGGTGCGGAGGTCGCCCTGGGCGGTACGTGCGGTGTAAGTGAATGCCGGCATCGGTCACTACCCTGAGAAAGTCGTTAGGCTCGGTCGACGCTGGATGTCAGCGGCGGCCAAGGGCGCCTGCAGCGCGGGCCCCCTTCATTGTCCCGGTCTCGTCCTCGTCGACGACATGGCGGCCGATCATCCGCAGAAATTCGACCTGGTCCGACGTGACCCGGAGACACTCTTCCTCGCTCACTTCGCGCGCCACGTACAGCTGATACAGGGCGTCGTTCAGCGTCTGCATGCCGAACTTCTTGCCCGACTGCATCATCGAGTAGACCTGGTGGATCTTGTCGTCACGGATCAAGGCGCGGATCGCCGGTGTGATCACCAGGATCTCGGCGGCCATTGCCCGGCCGCGTCCTCGTGCCTTCTGAACCAGGCACTGCGTCACGATGCCCTCCAGCACGAACGCCAGCTGTGCACGCACCTGCGGCTGCTGATGGCTCGGGAATACGTCGATAATGCGGTTGATCCCCTCCGCCGCCGAATTGGTGTGCAACGTCGCGAACACCAGATGCCCGGTTTCGGCGATCGTCAGCGCGGCCTGGATCGTCTCCAGATCCCGCATTTCTCCGACGAGGATAACGTCAGGATCCTCGCGTAACGCGTATTTCAACGCGTTGGCGAAACTCTTCGTGTCCGTCCCGACCTCCCGCTGGTTCACGATGCACTGCTGGTGTCGGTGGATGAACTCGATTGGGTCCTCCACGGTGATGATGTGACCTTGCCGTTCGCGATTGATCTTGTCGATCATAGCGGCCAGCGTGGTCGACTTTCCGGATCCCGTGGGACCCGTCACCAGCACGAGGCCGCGCGGCTTTTCGGCCATACGCGAGATGACTGGCGGCAAGTTCAGATCCTGGAAAGTGCGGATCGTGAAGGGAATCTGCCGGATGACCATCGAGACGCAGCCGCGCTGCTTGAAGACGTTGCCACGGAACCGCGCCAGATTCTGTATTCCGAACGAGAAGTCGAGCTCGTCCTCCATCTCGAAGCGCTTCTTCTGGTTCTCGGTCAGGACGGAATATGCCAGCTGCAACGAATCCTTCGGCGTGAGGATGTAGTCCTGGTTGCTGTTGGTGATGTCCCCATCCACCCGAAGCTTGGCGCGCTCGCCAGCGGTAATGTGGAGGTCGGAGGCGTCTCGCTCGATCATCTCCTCGAGGAGCGCGCGCAGATTCACGCTGGTTGGCGCGGTCGTTCGGTTCATGGGTACCGCGGAAGGCCCGACGGGTGATTGCATCGATCTGCCATGGGACAGTTCCCGCGCTTCCGGAGCGCGAGCCACCATATCGACTTGCCAGCGGTCGCTTGGGTCACGACGCGGCGCAGGCGGCCGTGAGCCGCGTCACCGGCGCCGACGGCCGTCACTCGACGTCGCGCGACTGCGTGTCAGCGCTCGTCTCGCGAATGACCTGCTCCAGGGTCGTGATCCCCTTCATGACCTTGAGCCAGCCGTCCATGCGAAGTGTGAGCATCCCCAGCTGGATTGCAGTGTCCTTGATCTCCTGGGCGCCGACGTTCTGAAGAATCAGCTTGCGCAGTTCCGGCCCCATCAGCATCACCTCGTAGAGACCCTGACGTCCCTTGAGACCGGTATCGGCGCACTCGTCGCATCCGCGCCCTTTGAAGAACGGCAAGTCGCCCACGCACGAATCGAGCGTCACCTGCTCCATGTACGGCTTCGCTTCGACTGTTGCCGTCTCCCGGGCCGACGCGATCGCTTCCTCCGTGAATCGCAGATCCCGGAGTCGCGTCCCGGTGGTGACCTTCGCGCCACCCAGTTCCAACTCGTCAGGCTGGTACTTGGTCTTACAGTGCTTGCAGATCCTCCTGACCAGTCGCTGCGCCAGCACAAGGTTCAACGCCGACGCAACGTTGAACGGCTCCAGCCCCATGTCCAGCAGACGCGTTACCGTCTCCGGTGCCGAGTTGGTATGCAGGGTGGAAAGAACGAGGTGACCGGTGAGCGCGGCCTTGATGGCGATTCCACCAGTCTCCAGATCTCGAATCTCGCCAACCATGATGATGTTCGGATCCTGGCGCAGGAACGCCTTGAGCGCCGCGGCAAACGTCATGCCGATATCGCTGCGAACCTGGACCTGATTGATGCCGAACAGGTTGTATTCGACGGGATCTTCCGACGTCATGATGTTGACGTCGATGTTGTTGATCTTGGAGAGCGCCGAGTAGAGCGTCGTCGTCTTGCCCGAACCGGTGGGGCCAGTCACGAGCACCATGCCATACGGGTTCGAGACGGCTTCCATCAGTTCACGCTCGGCGCGCGGCTCGATACCGAACTTCTCGAGTTCGAGAGTCAGGTTGCCCTTGTCGAGGATTCGCAGCACCACCTTCTCGCCAAAGAGCGTTGGCAGCGTGGAAACGCGATAGTCGATGACCTTGTTCCCCATCTTCAACTTGATGCGCCCGTCCTGCGGGACGCGGCGCTCGGCGATGTTAAGCTGCGCCATGATCTTGAAGCGGGAGATGAGGGCAGCCTTCAGCTTCGGCGGGGGCTTCATCACTTCCTGAAGCGCCCCGTCGATGCGATAGCGAACCCGCAGTTCGTGTTCGAAACATTCGAAGTGGATGTCGCTGGCACCTCGCTTCACCGCATCCGTCAGGATCGCGTTGATCAGCTTCACCACCGGAGCATCGTCCACCTGCGCGGCGAGCGCGGCCGCGCTGACGTCCTCCTCGTGCTCCTCCACGACTTCGACGTCGCCCTCGAGGCCCGCGATGTCCGCGAGCAGCGACGTCATCGCGGTATCCGTGGAATCGTAGTTCTTCTCGATTACGCTCCGGAGTGTGACCTCGCCGGCGAGCACCGGGAAGATGTCATACCGCGTTATGAACTTCAGATCCTCCAGTACGCCAAGGTTCGACGCGTCGGCGATCGCGACAGTGAGCGTTCGACCGTCGCGCTTGAGCGGCAGAACCTGGTGCTTCACGGCGAGTTCCGCCGGGACCAGCTTGAGGATGCGTGGATCGACCTCGAATCTGGTGAGGTCAACCGCGGGCATGCGCGACGTACGGGCGATGGCTTTCGTCAGCGCCACCTCGTCGATCAGCCCAAGCTTGATGAGATTGTAATGGAGCGAAAGGCCGTTCGACTTGGACTCACGCTGCGCCTTGTCGACGGCGTCTTTGGCGACAATGCCCTCGCGTATCAGTTGCTCCGTGATGCGCTCGGGACCTGCCGAGGCCGTCGCGGCCATGAGATTCGAAGGGCGAAGGAAAGTGGAGTTGTGTGCGCGACTTACGCGCGTGACTCGTTCGCACCGCTGACCGCGGGCGGACCGAGATCGGGAAGTTCGAGGTACTGCGTCGATGTGTGGCGGACGGAGCGTTCGATCCACCCCGAAACCGCACCTGAGGGACGCATCGCGGCCCCAAAGGTCACTTTGACCGGACTCGCCGGCATCGCGCGCCGGTCGTTGCTCTGGATGCACACAACGCCCGTCTGGAATCCGGGAGAACCGTATCCGACGTTCGAGTTGACGCAGCAACGACGGCCCCACCCCCCGGACCTGGTCCAGTCCATCCATCCCTCCGAAAGCGCCGCAGGAGTCGCGCCTGGCCACGATGCGCATGGCAAGCGATGGACCGATTCCCGGGAGCCGTTCCAGTTCGGCCGCGGACGCCACATCGACGTCAACGATCGTGTCGCCAACTGCGGGCGTTCTTGGGGTCGCAATCATCGTATCCGCGCTCCCGCCGCGGCTGGCCTTGGTCTTCTTCGCTCGTCGCGGAGATCCCCGCGGGCCTTTCTGCCGCAAGCTCTCGATGGCCGCGATGTGCGCATCCAGTCCTGCGGTGGCCGGAGCGGCGGGCGTTCGCGATGCACTCCATGCGCGGAGTGTCAGACCGCATACGAGGATAGCACAGCATGCGCCAAGGGCTCGTCGTTCGGCAGGAGTCGCCATGTGCCGAAGACTGTCACCGGCGACGGCTCGAACCGTTACCGGATCGTCGCCAGCCGCATCATGGCATTGCCGATCGCTTTACCGGGCACTGGGACGCGCTGGTCGTCCGCGCGATCCCTCAGGCGTCCAACGTCAGCGGACGAGCGCGTAGGCGACGTCCCCGACGATCTTCAGGGAGTTGGCCGAAACGCGATCGATCGTATCCCGCGTCGTGTGGTGCGCCGGATAATCGAGGTCGATTACGTCGATGACGCGCAGACCCTTGTCGAGCAGGGGAAGGTGGTCGTCGGTGACCGTATAGCGCGACTCGGGAATGAACCACCGAGAGTAGCCGAGATCCGCCGCCGTCTGCCAGACCCGGGAAACCACTTCCGGTGCGCGTTCCAGCGAATGCGTTTCCTGGTAGACTTGCAAGTCGGCATCGCCAATCATGTCCCACAACACGCCGAACAGGATCTGGTAGTTCGCTGCGGGCAGGTGCTCGGCGAAGTAACGCGAACCGATGAGGACGTCCTCGTTCTTGTCGAAGTTACCGTAGTCTTCGCCGTCGACGAACAGCAGGTCCACACCGACAGACGGTGGCGTCTTCTTCAACACGTCACCTAACGCGACGAACAGACCAACGCCGGATGCGCCATCGTTCGCCCCGGGGACGGCCTGCATTCGCAAGGCATCGTTCGTTTCCGAGTCCGACGTCGGGCGGGAGTCCCAGTGTGTGACGTACAGGATTCGTTCGGCCACATCGGGTCGGAAACGTGCCAGCACGTTTCGCATCGGCAGGTCCCTTCCAGCGGCGGTGCGATGTGTCCACGTCTGTTCGATGACGGTGTCCGCACGCTCTCTCATCCGGGCCACGATCCAGTCTCCGGCCAGGCGATGCGCGTCCGTGCCCGGGACGCGCGGCCCGAAATCCACCTGAGCTTTCGCATAGCCGAGCGCGGCTTGCCCGTTGAACGGTCCGCTGCGGCTGCCACTTGCTTCGCTCCGGGCACAGCCCAACAGGGTCCAGAGCGCGCAGCACCAGGCAAGCATTCTCACCTCAGGGCTCCACCGAAGAACTGAATCTGCAGCACGGCCGACACGATGACCTGGGTGAATCGCCGGTTGAAGTTCCGGTCGAACGTCACCACTCTGGATCCCTGTACGGAGAAGGTCATGTTGTCCGCGACGTCGGTATCTGCATTGAACGAGAACGATGTCCTCCCGTTGTCCGTGAGGCGGCTGCGCGACGCTGCCGCCGCGACGTTGGAAACGTAGCTCTGGGACTCCGAGCGCTGGTAGCTCAGGCGCGTCCTGAGGTTGCTCTGGAAGTCCCACGATTCGGGAAGCGAGAAAGCGCGCGAGACCTCTGTCGTCAGGTCCGACGACGACGACACGCCGACACTCCCAGGCAGGGAGTCCGTGCGCTCGGACCGCGCAAATGCGCCCGACAGCGTCAGGTTCCCCCAGGTGGTCACGGCATTCGCCGTCAGGGGCCAGCTTCGCAGGCGCGTCGTACGACGCTCCGCGCTTGCTCCGCTGTACGGCGGCGGCGCCATGAACGCCTGCTTTGAGTCGACGTAGCGCAGGGACGTACCCACTCTCGATAGTATACCGCTCAACAACTGCGGACGTCCCATCCAGCGCAGGGTGACGTCGGGGAGAAGCTGCTGCTCGCCATCCAACGGAAGCTGGCGACCGGCAAGCTGGCGCGCCCACTGGCGCGAAGTGCCATGCTGCACACGGCCCGTGAGCGCCGTCCCCCAAGGCAGCGCGACGCTGTTGCTCAGCGTCCAGGTCGTGGCTGAACCGGCGCTCGCCGCCATGACGCCGTCGAACGCCCGGAAGGCATCGATGCCTCCGAGGCCGAACTGGAAACCGAAGGAGGGAGAAAGCCGGGCCCCGTCGTACGCTGTGAGGAGATCGCGGGTAACGGACACATCGATCGGCGTGATCGCCCGCAGCAATCGTCCGGTCAGGGGACTCGCGTTCATCAGCGACTCGGCATAAGTCTGAAGGTCAATCACGGCAGTGGCGCTGATGCGCTGTGTGTTGCCGAAGCGTCGGGCCAGTGTCGGCACCGAACCGGTGGTGTCGAACGATCGGTTGTTGGGATCGCGAAGCATGTTGTAGCTGGATCCAAGGTCGAGTCGCGGGCGGAACCAGCCAGCTGGGACGGGGGCGTAGACGAGCGATGCCGACATGCGGCGTTCGCGCTCGAATCCCAGGTCGAGGCCAGCGACCCGGCTCTGCTCCAGCCCGCTGGGAAGCCCGGCAGACGGCGACGCGGCGTAGTTGCGCAAGTCGCGCAGTGTCAGCGCATCCCAGCGGGCACTGACTCCCGCCAGCGGACGGAACTCGATGTTGGTGCTCGTGCGCCAGACGTAGGTTTCGCCGGTGGCGACACGTGCCGTGTCGTCGAACGCCGACGCCGGCTTGAGGAACGATTCGCGTCGATCGGTACCTCGTTCGAGGTTGCTGCTGACGTGCGCGCTCGTCGGCCATAGCGCCGTGCCGGGTGGCTTGGCCCCACCGAGGATAGCGGCGACAAACTGGCCGACGCCGGCGCCGCCCTGCGGCGTCTCACTCACACCGAGGTACTCGATGCCGACGTTGAAATCGCGCACCCTCCCTGTCTGGAATTCGCTACGGTTGCCGTTGCTGTTCCACACAGCGTTTACGCCGAGGTTGTTGGCCAGCGGAGCGAGTGGGCCGGTCATCGGCGTGCGACGTCTGAGTCCGAGAGTGAAAGTCGTCAACGACGATCGCGGCGATCGGAGGTCCGTAATGTCCGCGCCCCGGATATCCGATCTCGAGAGAAAGAGCGGTGTGGCACCAGCGGTCGTGTGCAGTACGGTCAACGGGATGCTGATCCCTACGTCGTGAGGCAGGAATCGTTCGAGCTGCAGGGTGCCGGCGATCTCCAGATCGTTGCTCGTCAGGTAATTCGCCTGCTCGCCCAACTGGCGGAAATGCGGATCGCGGCGGGACGCGCGGACTCGGAGAGTGCCGAACGCGCCGGCATCGAGCGTCGCTCCGATTTCCGCTGCGTATCCGGTTTCGCTCACGACGCTGGCAAGGCGGATATCGTCGACCCACACTTCGGCCGTATCGCTCGGGAGCGGCGGGTCGGCGCCGGCAAGTGAGTCGACGCGCACGATACCGACGGCCATTTCCTGCACGGAGGCGAGGTTCGGCGGTGCGATCGCGGGATCGATCGTATAGACCATGTATCCATCGTCGCAGGCGACGTACCGATCCAGCCTGGTGTTCTGGGGCAGCCCGGATGCCGCAACCAGCGCCGAGTCGGCGGCCGAGCATCCTAACGAGTCCCGTTGCCCTTTGAGCCAGGCGTCCTGCAGCCGGGATCGGAGTGCGTAGAACTTGTCGAATCTGACACGAATTTCCGGCTCCCAGGCGCTTCGACCCGGTCCGGTGTTGATGGGAGTGCGGTAGGCGTAGAAGTTGTTGGCATCCCTGCCGAGCTTGACGTAGAACTGCAGGTCACCCTGTGCTCCCCAGCCGCGTCCGCGTCCTCTCGCCCACAGCCGAAGTTCGCGGTACGTCATCACGCTTCGTTGCCCCTCGGCGAACCGCGTAAACGCTTCGGCGCGATCGTACCGGGACATGCCGCCTGCCAGCAGACGCATCGACCGCTCGTTGATCTGGATCATGGAGGAGCCGAAGACTTGCTGCTGCTCTGCTTCGTCGCTTACGCCCGGCGGTGGCTCGTAGACCAGTCCGCGCAGGGAGTCGCGGTCCTGTGTGCCGATCGACGCCGCGAGTACATAGCCGCCGATGGATTGTTCCGTGCCGGCGATCCCGCGGAGCGGCTGCGAGGAGCGCTTGAGCCACGCTGCGCCCGTCAGGCGAAACCGCGCCAGCGGGATGGTCACGAACTCGTCGTCGGCTGCGGACGCCGGAGAGACGACCGTGACTCGCACGGCGCGGACACGCCGCAGCGGGGGGCCGCCTGCTATAGTGTCCGTGGCGGCGACGAACGGGATGCGAACCTGAACCCAGCAGCGCGTCGGCGAGGGCTGGAGGGCGTCGTTGATGTCGCGCACGACGGTTCCGCACTTGCCGATCCGCCCGATTGCCGCGGGATCGGCAAGGTCGATCACGTAGCGGCGGATGCGCTCCTGCTCGCGCTGAGCCGTTGTGAGATTCAGCGCGCCATCCAGGTCGATGTCCTCCTCGTCCAACCGGTTGTTGCCAACCGTGCAGTTCGCGCGCGAGTCGCCGAGGCGCTGGATCTGTCCTCCTGGTGACGTGCAGACCGCGAGACCGCGAACGACCGACGGATTCGAGCCGAAGACCGTCATTGAATCAGCCCGATCGCCGGGGAGGCCGAGGTCGTTCACGTCGGCAGCGAACGCGCGGGAGAACTGGTCGCGCTCGGAGTCGAGCCGGTCCATGCCTACGACTCGGCGCCCGGTATAGCTCGAGTCCGCGCCGGCGACGGAAAGAGTATCCGGCTGAATGAGTACGGAGTTCTCCGAGACATCGCCAAAATCGAGCACCACGAGTGGATTTTGGCGGCGGCGGGCGGGATCGGTCTCCACGAGCGTCCAGAACTCGATCTGTTCGACGCGCGAGAGATCGACGCCGGACCCGCCGGTACCTAACGCCGTCCTGATCGATCGCCATCGGCGACCGGCCGGCTGGTGCGCAGCGGTCCAGCGATAGCGTCCGGACGCGGGATCGCGCAATCCGCCGATGCCGAGCGGGTATAGAGTCAGCCACAACATCTGTTCCGGGGGCGCAAGACCCGAACCGACGAGCGTCGCCAGCGTGTCGACGTCGTTCACTCGAAATACGACTGCGCGACCGCCGCGATCGGTGCCGTTTGCCTGGAAGGCCAGCGTCGCCGCCCGCGACAGGTCGAGGACGCTGCCGAGACGGGACGCCAGGGCGCGTCCCAGCGACGGCTGCGACGAATATTCCCATCGCTGGTCGGAAAGTGGGATGGCGACCCCGCCATCGCTCTCGAAACTCTCCAGATACGCCTGCTGCGCGCCTCGCTGGCGCGGCTGGCTCACGGCCAGCTCAGCGCGAAGGTGAAGGCGCGGAGTCGTGACGCTGTCGGCGCGCGGTGCGACTCTGCCGAGGGCCTTGGCCAGGCCTGGGAGCCGCCACTGGAGATCCGCCGTGACTCCGGCCGTGAGCGACGCCTGTGGTTCGAACCCGAGGGTCGGCCGCGTGAGGTTCGATCGTTGCGACTGCGACAAGGCCATGATCCCGATGGTGCCGGGGCCTAACGCGTACTCCGAACTGAGTCCGATGATCGATGTCGGAACCGCGGCGAACAGCGGGTTCTCCTCATAACGCACCACCACCCGCTTTGCCTGGATGCCCAGGGTATCCGGCCGCAGGAGAGTCACGCGGCCAAGGTCGTAGTCGATCGTATAGTCGACTTCCCGGACGAGCGGTCGCCCGTCCATCGAGATGCGTTCCGATCCCGGTCGTAACTGGATCGAGTTGAGGGCGATCGTCCCAGTGCCCGCCGTAGCCTCGACTTCGTAGGTCGCGTGGATGCGGTACAGCGCCTGCGGATGCTGTGTCGAGTACAAGTACTCGCTCGGCGTGCGATACAGTGTGTCGTTGGCCGGCACCGTGGGCGACTGCGCCAGCCCACGCCGCGCGAACGGTTCGAGCGACGGGAAGACGAGAAAGCGGTCGCGTATGATCCGCGCTCCTGCTGCGCCCGACGCGGCGAAGTTCGGATCCGAGGGCCGTGGCCAAACGCGGTTCTCGACGTCGAAGGCAACCGGGTTAGTGACCTGGGCAACGCCGAACATCGCGAGATAGCTGACGCCCGCTCCACCGGGCGGCTTCTCCTGGTCAAGACCCGCTCCCGCGACGATCCGGAGGGTCACCGATTCGCGGCGGAGGTCTTCGCCACCCAACCGATAGATGGAGCGGATCTCGCGGCGAAACGCCGCGTGATCGGGCGTGACCTGCGGATCCCAGATCAGTTGTGCCAGTTGATCGCGGTCGGGAACGTATTCGAGGTCTGGTGTCCCGCCAACGAACGGAATCGTCCGCTCCACGCCATTCGTACGCACCGTGTACGCCACGACCAGGCGCTCGTTGGCCAGCGCCAGCGGACGCACCAGCGCAACCCACAATTGCGATGGGTCAACGTAGTAGTCGACGTTCTCCCGCAGCAGTTCGTATACCTGCCCGCGATGCGAGTCGGGGTCGCCAATCAGCTGGAACCGGGGGCCGTTCGGGTTGGGCGGTTGCCCGCCCAGGATCAGTCGGTAGAGAAACACCCGAGCGGGGCGCACCGTGTCCGGCAGAGCGTTGGCGACCGCGGCCATCTGTCTGGCATCGAGCAGGTCGAGGTTCGGGTAGGCCGCTCCGAACAGTGCCGGATCCACGGTGAAGAAGAAGCGCCGCGGCTCTATCTGATAGTCGTCGATGTCCCGCTCGATGCGCTGCGAGGTGCGTGCGCCGACGTGGAATACCTGATCCTTCACCACGTTGCCTTTCTGTTGTGCCACGATCAGCCTCGTCGTGAGGCGTGAGCGTTGCGCGACCAGTTGCACGCCGTAGTTCCCGCTGGGGATACCGGAAGTCAGAAAGCGGGAGTTGGGCGGTGCGAAGGATACGTTGCCGACGTCCACTCGCTGAAGAAACTGCCCGGGCCGTCCCTGGTAGTGGAGCGAGATATTGTTGGAGCCGTCGAACTCGCGCTGCGAGTCATAGTCGACGTCAACGTGAAACCGATCGGCAACCGTGCCAGAAGAGCGCAGCGTGTACTGGAAGTTCAGCGTCGGGGCAAAGCGCGCCCGGCAGGAGAACGTGGAGTTGGACAGCTGGCTCGCAAAGCATCGGCTGTTCTTGGCGCGCTCGCCGCGGGCTTCGAGCCTGGTCAGCAGGTCGACCGTGAGATCCCGCGCCACCGAATCGCGGACAACGGACGTGTCGCGACCGGTCGAGTCCGCACTGGCCGAGTCGCGACGTATGCGAACCGTGTCCTGCCCAGAGCGGAGCAATGGCATCGTGCCTGACGCAGGCAGATCGATCCGGCTCGCCCTTTCCCCAGCACTGGCCGCGGCACCCCGGCTGACCGTTAGCAGGATCGCGATCAGGAAAGTTGGACGCACGAAACCGCGGTGGCAGGGTAGCAGCGAGCTCTCGTTCGAGACGGGAGACCGACCAGCGGTCCCGGCAGTCCTTATATTCCCACCCGTTTGGCTGGACAAGGCTGGCGGCGGCGCGCCTTTCACGTGGCGAGCGCAGCCTCCAATTCCGGCTCGTTGACGTCGACCAGACCTTCGCGCGTGAAGATAATCCACAAGTATGTGCTGCGAGAGCACGCCGGACCGCTCTTCTTCGCGCTCTCCGCCCTGACGTCTCTGCTTCTCCTGAACTACATAGCCAAGCAGTTCGGCAATCTGGTCGGAAAGGGGCTGCCGTGGACCGTAATCGGCGAGTTTTTCGCGCTCTCCGTACCGTTCACGCTTGCGATGACCATGCCGATGGCCGTGCTCGTCTCCACGCTCTATGCCTTCAGCCGGCTGGCAGCGGAAAACGAGATCACGGCACTTAAGGCCTCCGGGATCAGTCTCGCGCGGCTGACCGTCCCGGTGCTGATCGCGGCGTCTGTGCTTTCGATCCTGATGATTCTGTTCAACGACCAGGTACTGCCCCGGTCCAACCATCGTCTTCGGACGCTGCAGGGTGACATCGCGCGCAAGAAGCCCACGTTCGCGCTCCGTGAGCAAGTACTCAACGAAGTCTCTCCGGGGAAGTTGTTCCTTCGCGCCGGTCACCTGGACGAGTTCAGCAATCGCATGCGCGAAGTCACGATCTACGACCTCGGGGATCCTCTGCGACGTCGGACCATCTATGCGGACAGCGGCGAGATGGCGTTCGCGCCGAACGGCAAGGATCTGATCCTGACACTCAATTCCGGTCATCTGCTCGAGGTCTCGAAGCAGGATCCATTGCAGTTGCAGCGTCTCTACTTCAACACTGACTACGTGCGAGCCCCCGACGTCGCCAACCAGCTGGACCTGACCGCGGGAGAAGACAACTTCAAGAGCGATCGGGAGATGTCTGTGTGCGAGCTGCAGAACGAGGTGTCGCGGAACGAGATGGAATACGATCGGGCACGAGGAGAACTGCGCGAGGCGCTGGCCGGCGCCGCGCGCGAGGCCGCGACTGGACAGCAGGCCACAATGACCATCGATCAGGGCTCTGCCGTTCCCAATGTGCCGGGGGCGCTTGCGCCGCGCTCGCGCCATGCCTCGCTGGGGCGCGCCTATTGCGATCTGTCTGCAGCTGTGCGGCGGTGGATGCGGATTCGGCGGCCCTCGGCAGTGGCTCTCTTCGTCAACACCGCGTTCGCCGCCGAGCGGACACAGGACACGACGCGCGCGAAACAGGATACGGCGAAGGCCAGACGGGATTCGATTGCCCGAGCCGAATCGACTCGGGGACGTGCCGACACTGCCAGGCCTAACCCGGCGATCGATCCGTCGCGCATCGCGCCCAACGTCAATCCGCAGGTTCCGGTACCGCTTCCAGGGCAGCAGGGAGCGATCCCCGTCGTGCCGCCGGGCATTGCACCGTCGACAGGCGCTACCATCCGCGAGTTGACAGCACAGGACACGGCGTCGCTGCCACAGATCAACCGCATGGTGCCGTTACCCGGGACAATTCCCGGGCAGCCGTACATCGCCACTGCCGCGATCGAGGGTGCCCGATCGCGAATGGAAGAGAGTGGCCGCCAGGTCAATCAGAATGCGGTGGAGCTGCACAAGAAGTTCGCGATATCCGTCGCCTGCGTAGTGTTCGTCCTGATCGGCGCACCAATCGCGTTGCGTTTTCCGCGTGGCGGTGTGGGTCTGGTGATCGGCGTCTCGCTGGCCGTGTTCGCGATTTACTACGTGGGGCTGATTGCCGGCGAGGCACTCGCCGACCGCGGCATCGTCCCGCCATCGCTGGCCATGTGGGCCGCCAACATCGTGTTCACGATCGTGGGCCTGGTGATGTTGTCCCGCATCGGCCGCGAAGGTGCGACCGCCCGTGGCGGAGACATGCACGAACTGATGGACGCCCTGAAGGGACTGCTGCGCTTCGGGATTCCCCGGCGCACGAGGGGGATCGCGTGAGGCGCCATCTCCTCCGTCCGCTGGACCGGTATGTCCTGCGGGAGTTCTCGAAGATCTTCTTCGCTACCGCGATCGGATTCCCGCTCCTCGTCACGGTATTCGATCTGACGGACAATCTGGACAAGTACCTCAACCGGAACCTGCCGCGTCTCGATATCGCGAAGAGCTACCTCTACTGGATCCCGGACAACATGTCGATGGTGCTGCCGGCGGCGACGCTGTTCGCCGCCGTGTTCACCATCGGCCAATTGACACGGCACTCGGAAATAACCGCGGCCAAGGCATCCGGCCTGTCGTTTCACCGTGTGATCCGCCCGATCCTGGTTGCGTCGGTGTTCGCCGGGCTGTTGACGTTAGGTATGAGCGAACTGTCGCCGCTCACCAATCGGCGACACTCCGAACTGCTCCAGGAGGTGAAGTTCACTTCCGGCACCGAGCGGTTCAATTTCGCGTACGCCGCCGAGCATGGCCGCGTGTACAAGGTGGCCACGTTGCGCGTCGAACAGGGAACGATCAACGACATCCAGATCGAGCGGAAGGGTCGCGAACAGGATCCCGGCTATCCGACGTACCTCCTCACGGCGACATCGGCGAAGTGGGCGCCGGCGGACGGCTGGAGTCTCCACGACGGCACTCTCCACGTGATCCCATCGAGAACGACCGACGTCACGTTCAAGTTCGACTCGCTCCGGGACAGTCGGTTGCAGGAAACTCCGAAGGCGATGCTGGGCTCGTCCACGGCACCGCAGGAAATGCGGTACCGCGAACTGGGCAAGTACATTTCCGCGCTCGAACGCTCGGGCGGGGACGCGGATGAATTGCGAGTCGAGAGAGCCTTGAAGCTGGCGATTCCGGTCACCTGCATCATCATCGCCTTGTTCGGCGCACCGCTCGCCACGAGCACGCAACGCGGCGGCACGGCCTACGGGATCGCCGTCTCCCTGGCTACTACCATTGTGTTCCTGATCCTCATCCAGCTGACGAAAGCCGTCGGCGCCAAGGGGCTGCTCGATCCGGACATCGCTGCGTGGATACCGAACGCGCTGTTCGGTATCGCGGGACTCATCCTGCTGGCCCGCGTGCGCACGTGAGCACGTCTTCCCCGCTCTTCGGTTCCCACCGGCCGACATCCGAGTTTCCGGTCGTTCAGCGCACCGGGCTGGTGTTCTTCCGGCAGATGGCGCAATTGGGCGTGGGAGTGTTCGGTGGCATCGGCGCCCGGGTCTATTTCATGCGAGACATGGTCCGGGCGCTGTTCGCAGAGTGGCGGACATATGGACCGCTGACCTTCAAGCAGATGCGGGCCATAGGCGTCGAATCGCTGCCGCTGACCGTGATCGTGTCGGCATTCATAGGCTCGGTGATCGCGTTGCAGACGCGCTACCAGTTGTTCCCAGGCGTCCAGCTTTCGGTCGTCGGATTGATCTCGCGGCAGATGATCATCCTCGAGCTCGGGCCGTTGCTCACCGGTCTGGTGCTCACAGGACGTGTGGGAGCGCGCATGACCGCAGAGATCGGGACGATGCGCGTCACGGAACAGATCGACGCCCTGGAGACGCTGTCCTACGACCCGGTGGCCTACCTGGTCGTGCCGCGCGTGCTCGCCGGCATGTTCATGCTGCCGCTGCTGGTGATCTTCGCGAACTTCGTCGGCGTGAGCGTGGCGTTCCTGACATCCGTTTACGCGACGGACGTGACCTGGCAGCAGTTCTCGGAAGGGTTGCGGCTCTCGTTCAACCTCTTTCAGATTGCCTACTCGCTGATCAAGGCGACGGTCTTCGGCATCGCGATCGCGATCCTCTGTTCGTACGAGGGCTACGTGACTGACGTAGGCGCCGAGGGCGTGGGTAGGTCGACGGCCAAGGCTGTCGTGCTCACCTCTGTCAACATTCTGGTGCTGGACGCGTTGACGGCGGTTCTTCTCGCACCGCAACTGCAAGGATGAAACGACGCGACGAAGTCCTCGTGGGTGTTTTCACCACCGCTGCGCTGATCGTGGCGGTCCTGGGCTCCATCTGGCTGGTGCGCGGCGGCCTGGCGAAGGGATACCCGCTGTATTCGCGCTTCCCATGGGGCGCGGGATTGAAGCAGGGGCAGCCGGTTTGGCTATCCGGTGTCACCGTGGGGTTTGTGGACAAGGTGGAACTCGACCGGCGCGGGACGCTGATTGCGACGTATCGAATCCAGAAGCAGTATGCGGTGCCGAAGGGGACAACCTCGCAGGTCGTACCTAACGGCTTCTTTGGCGACCAGGCGATCGCCCTCACGCCAACCGCGCCTGGCGACTCCTCATTCGCGCCGGGCGACACAGTACCCGTTGGCAAGTCTGCCGTGGGCGTAACGGCACTTATGGCTCGCGCGGATTCGATGACGAACGTGCTTTCCGCGCTCCTGACGTCCACCCGCGCCCAGATGGTGGATTCCGGCGGTTTGGCCGAGTTGCGACGGATGTTCGCACGATCCGCCAAGCTGACCGAGGATCTGAGCGAAATCGCCGCCGTCCAGTCGCGCGAGTTGCAACTGACGTTGGCGTCCGTCCGCAGCAGCGTCAACGCGATCGACTCGGCGGTGGTGGATTCGACTCTCCGGTCGCTGCGCGCCGCCAGCGCCAGCGCAGCCGGACTGACGGCAGATCTGCGGATGACTGCCGCCAGGCTCGATACCATCCTGGCGAAGGCCAATAGGGCGGACGGCAGCGTCGGCAAGCTGTTGAACGACCCGGGACTCTACACGGACCTCCGAGCCGTACTCGCCCGCGTGGACTCGCTGACCGCCGACTTCAGGAAGAACCCGCGACGGTACATCGATCTCCGTATCTTCTAGCGATATCACGGATACCGCGAATGCGAACAGTATGGACAGCGATCGCCTTGGCTTTCGCCACGAGCGCCGGCGCGCAGACCACGGTCACGATCGCCCGCGTTCCCGGCTATCTGGGCCTGGTCACGATGGATACGATCGGCAAGCCGGTCGAAATCGCGCACTCGTACGGGCAGACCTATTCCGCCGTCAAGGCCGTATTCCAGTCACTCAGGATATCGGCTGAGATACAGGACTCCACTGGTGGGGCCTTCGGAACGCTCAAGTTCATGCGCGAGCGCACCGTCGCCGGCGGCCAGATCTCCCGGTTCATCGACTGCGGCGACGGCATCACAGGGCCTAACGCGGATGCGTACAGGATCCACTTTGCCATCGTCGCGCGAATGACGCCCATGGCGGACAACCGCACCCGGGTGGCGATCGCCCTGGCGGCCGGAGGTACGAACGTTTCTGGCAACGCCTGGGATCCGGTGCGCTGCCCGACGCGAGGCGTACTCGAGTATCAGATCATCGAGAAAGCGCGCGCGCTGCTCAGCGCTGCCGAACGAACTTCTGGTTAACACCGCGTGGTTCCGTCGTGAGCACACCGAACCAGGCTTTCCGATTTTCCCGGACTGCTTGTTTGGGGTCAGACTCTATTTCGGCTAGCAGCAACTCATTTGGGGGTCATTTTGGGGTCAGACTCCATTTCCAGACTCCATTTCGTCTAGCGGAACGATTGATCTGTCAACCAATTGTTGAAGACAACCTCCTGCATGTGACGAAAGTCACATAGTATTTTCCTTCCCAACGAGCACCACATCGGGTGCTGACGAGAGGCCGTCCTTTCGGCCGAGCCTGTCTCAAGGATGGTCGTTCGAAAAGCGGACGGATGCAGGGGAGAGCATCCCATGCGTGGTACTTCGGTTGGCGTCTTTCGAACAAGGGATCAGGTCGCCGCGGCCGTTGAAGAGCTGAGGGAGAACGGTTTCTCCAGCGCTCGGATCTCCGTCCTGTTTCCCGACAACATCGGTACCCGGAGCGGAGGGCCAGTGGAGGCGTCGGGCGTCATCGGCGCCAGAGCGGACGCGCTCCTTGGCGGCACGCTGGAATGGCTGTCGGATGTGGCCGTGGTTGCGATTCCGCGCTCCGGACGTTTCATCGTCGCCGGGCCGATTGGGGCGGCGATCGATCGACTGGCTGAAGGCAACAGCCTTTCCTCGGCGTTGCTGGCGATCGGGATCGAACCGGGATCAGTCGCCCTTTACGAAGCGCGCGTCGAGGACGGGTCGATCCTGCTTGCGGTAGAAGTCCCGGACTCGGATTGGGGGCAGCTTGCCGCGGCGATCATGGCGCGCGCGGAAGCGACGGCGATCAACTCATCCGGATCCGTGAAGGGCCGGTCGATGCCCAACGACCGCTCGATTCGACCTTCACGTTAGGCAGGCCGGCCCTGGATACGACCGCGCTGCCGACGTGTTGGGGAGACAAACGGCCCCGGGGGAGTACTTCCCGGGGCCGCGCCAACCTCGTGTGTCGGACTGCGGAGACGTCGTTCAGAAGCTGTAGCGCAGGGAGATCTGCGTTCGCCAGTAGTTCGATGCGAAGTTCCCGACGCTGTACTCGTGCAGGTTGGTGTTGAACTGCACGATGTTGACCGCCGTGAGCGGGCTGGTCGTCGTCTGGCCGACGTGCGTCAGGATTGGCACATTGGCGTTCGCACCCGAATTGGCTTCCGCGACCTTTTGCTGGCCCCACTTCTTGTTCAGCAGGTTGCCGAAGTTGAAGATGTCCATCTGGACCGAGACGCGCTGGTTTCGAATCAGCGGGACATTCTGGCGGACGGCCAGGTCCACCTGATTCGTGAACGGTTGCTTGCAAACATTGCGCTTGAGAATCTGCCCGCGGTAGCGACTCAGGCAGTCCGAGCTCTGGATGAACTTCTCGAACGCATCCGCCTGCTTCTGCGCCGTCACGGCGTTTGCCCCGGATCCGATGTTCTGGAAGACGATCTCGTTTGTGTTGTGAGCGTTCATCGGCACATAGATCAGGTCGTTGCCGTTGCGCCCGTCGGCATTCAGGTCGCCCTGCGTACTCGACGCGCCCGCGTAGACGTAGTCGTGCGGTGAGCCGGAGAAGCCCTGGTAGAAGAGCGAGACGTCGGTAGCCCAGTTCTTCTTCCACTCCCAGGTGTACGTGCCGTTCGTCGCGATCTTGTGCGTCTGGTCGAACAATGAAACGCCCAGCAGTGGATCCTCCTGGCGGGTGGACAGCGTCCGTCCGAACTGCCAGTTCGAGATGTGCGTTGACGAGGTGAAGCTCTGCACGTCGCGCGCCCTCGCGTAGGTGTAAGCGACTCCGCCTTCCCAGTGGTTGGAGAAGCGCTTCCTGAGCTGAGGGGTGAAGCTCCAGGCGTAGTCCCTGTTCTGGTTCTCGACGTCGATCGCCGTACTGAAGCGGGCGGAGCCGCCGTTAGCCACGACCTTCGGTGGCAGCACCATGCTCGGCGATCCGTTGAGCCCGATCGTCTGCGCATACACGACCCGTCCGTAACGATCCGTTAGCTGCGGTCCGGCGAGGTTGCGATTGACGAAGAAGAACTGGTTCAGGTTTTTCGAGAGCAACGCGTCGATCGAGAAGACCACGTCGCTCTTGAGCTGTCGATCGTAGCCTAACGCGACGCGCAGGGGCTGCGGGAACTTGAGACTCCCATCGAGGAAGTTGACGTCGCCGATCGGCTTCGATCCCTGCCCGTTCCGGCAGACATTGATATTGGCGATGTTGAGCGTGAACGACGGCGCCGGCGTGCTGGAGGTCGAGCAGTTGAGGAACGTGATGATGTTCCCCGAGTTGACGTAGGCGTTCTCCAGCCAGACGTACGGCGGCGTACCGACGAAGAGTCCGGCGCCACCGCGCAGCTGGTTCTTCTGGTCGCCAGTGATGTCCCAGTTGAAGCCGACACGTGGAGAGAACTGCACGGAATTGCGCGGGATGTCGTCCGTGCGGCGTCCGTAGGCACTGTCGATCGCCGCGTTATAGGGCAGGTCCGTGA
This sequence comes from Gemmatimonadaceae bacterium, assembly GCA_019186945.1. Classification (GTDB taxonomy): domain Bacteria; phylum Gemmatimonadota; class Gemmatimonadetes; order Gemmatimonadales; family Gemmatimonadaceae; genus JABAQJ01. The sequence goes on along the minus strand of JABAQJ010000007.1, from coordinate 528,494 downwards.
GGAACTTCGAGTAGTCGAGTCGGACACCCAGCGTGATGGCGAGACGTGGCGAATACTGCCACAGGTCCTGCACGTACCATCCGCTCTGGAGCGCGTCGAAGTAGACGTTCCCGCCCTGGCTGAGGATGATCGCCTTGCGGAACGAGTTGGCGTTTCCGGCGGCCAGCGAGTCGAGTCCGCGGAACGACCACACTCCGAACGAACTCTGCGTGAACAGATTTCGCAGCTTCACCAGCTCGTTGCGCGTGCCGATCACGAAGGTGTGGTTGCCTCGCGGGATCGTGTAGTTGTCCGTCAGTTCGTAGGTCTTGGTGTCCAGTTCGTTCCCTTGCGAGAACTGGTCGGATCCGCCGAGGATGGTCGCGTTGTCGCCGACGACGCTGCCGTTCTTGTCGACCTGCGTAACGCGCGAGACCGTGATCTGGGGGAACGTCGTCCGTGGATTACGTCGGTCCTCGACCACGTTATAGCCGAGGAACAGTTCGTTGAACGTGCCGTTCTGGAAATGGGAATACAACTGCACCACCGGGGCATGCTTGGTGGAGACGAAATCGTGCAGATTGGCCGTATAGACCACGCGCGTCGAGTTACGCGAGTTCTGCGAACGCAGCAGTTCGGATTTTCCGTAGTTGTAGCGCAGGACGAGGCGGTGCGTGTCGTTGAGGCGCCAGTCCACCCGACCGAAGAAGTTGGTCAGTGGATTGGGTACTTCCACCGCGCCCACCGTTCCCAGGGACTTCTCGCCCATGGCGGTCATCAGTTGGCCGAACCTCGTCAGGTCGGCGTCGCGAACCGGGAACGCGATCGCCGCACTGGATGGCTGACCCTGGAACGGCCCGCTGAGCGGCGCGTGCTCCGTCTGGAACTCCGGTACCACGAAGAAATGCAGCCGATCCTTGACGATCGGGCCACCTAACGAGAAACCGTACATCGTCCGGTCGAAGGCGGTCGAACGGAGCACCGGAACGTTGCGGCCATAGTCCTGGTTTCGATACTGGTAGAACGCGGAACCGGACAAGTCGTTCGTTCCGCTCTTGGTGACGGCGTTCAGCAGCAACCCGCCGAAGTTCCCTTGCCGTACGTCGAACGGCGCCAGCAGAACCTGGAACTCCTTGACGGCTTCCAGAGACACGGACTTGGCGTTCGCCTGCGCGCCGGGCTGGCCCGTGGAACCGAGTCCGAAGACGTCACGCTCCGTGGAACCGTCGATCTGTACGTTGTTCATGCGGTTCGACATGCCGCCCCCGGAATAACCCGGACCGGACGACGATGCCTGTGGGACGAGCTTGATGAAGTCGACCAGGTTGCGGGAGAGCGTCGGTATCCGCCGCAACGCCGTGTCGGTGACGACAGTCTTGACGCCTGTGTTCGAGGCTGTGAACGTCTCGGCCGCCGTCGTCGTGCCGACGATCTGCACGCCCTGGATCTGCGCAGCCTGCTGCGAGAGGACGAAGTCCAGCTTCAGAATCTGACTGAGCGGCACATACTGGTCCGTCCTGACCTGAGGCTCGAACCCGATGCGTCGCGCCGTCACTTCATACGGTCCGCCAACTTCGAGACCCGCCACCAGATAGCGACCGCTTTCGCGCGTCAGCGCACCCGTGGCAAATCCTGTCTTCTTGTTGACCACACGGATCTGGACGTTGCCGAGAGGCTGGCCGTTTTCGTCAGCCACAACGCCGCCAATGCCGCCGGTCGTTACGCCCTGTGCTGACGTTCGCGACGGCACAAGGCTCGTCAGGGCCATGAACAGCGCGGCGCCGACGAGAAAAACACGGTGCAGTTTCATAGGCGATTCCTGGAGGGAGAACGCGGCTTCCCCACGAAACGAATGGGGGAAGGCGTGCACAAAGCTGGCCGCAACCGGAATGACGGTCAAGCGACTTGACTCGGCCGCAACACCACCGTCGTGTCGCGTCCTCGCTTCGTGCCTGGCGCGCCTCGCCGGGAAAGCATGCGCCGTCGGGCGGATGCTATTCGTACATCCGTGCCGAATCCGCGGCGGCCAGCTCGACGAAGAATCCGGCGATCCGCCTCGTAACAGTCTCCAGGAAGCGTGCGCCCTTGACGTCGGAAGCCCCGGACGGGTCGCCAACGCCCGTATCGTCGGTAACCTGACTCCAATCGCGTGGCGCCCAGGCCCATCCCTCGCGAAATCCGGCGATCGTCGAGCGTCGAGCGCGTCCCTTGCCAGCGCGATCCAGCAGCGCAACCAGATGCGGCGACAACTTCTGCATCACGCTGGTTTCCAGTTCTCCAGCGTGATCGCCGGGTTCGTCGAAGAAAGGCGCGGCCGAAACGCACGACCACCAGTTGATAGTGCCAAGAAAGATCGAGGTCTCCGCTTGCAACTCCCGGATCATCTGCTTGAAATCGTTGCCGCCGTGCCCATTCAGTACTATCAGCTTGCGAGGGCTGTGCACTTCGAGTGACCTGACGATGTCGCGCAACACCATCGCCTGCGTCGACGGGTTCATATTGATGCAGAACGGGATATCCCGCTGACCGGTCTGCACACCGTAGGCGATGGCCGGCAGCACCACGACCCGCGCGCCGGCCTCCCAAGCCAGACGCGCGCTCTCCTCCGCCACCCACGTGCTTTCGATGGTGTCGGTGGCGTAAGGCAGGTGCGTATTGTGTGCCTCCGTAGCGCCCCACGGCAGGATGGCGACTTCGTACTCAGCACTGCGTACCTCTGGCCACAGGCACTCACCCAGGATCCATGGACGACCGTTCGTGAGACGACCGTTCATGCGCTACCTCGGTGCCGCTCGGCCGACAGTCAGCCGATAGACCGGGATGCCGGCCAGGATCACGATGAAAATGCCAAGTGCCCACATCCTCGTGCCAGGGTCGACGATCTGGTTGACGAGAAGGTAAGCCACCGCCGCGAGGAAGATGGCTGGCACGACCGGGTAGCCTAACGCGCGGAACTTCGGGACATATCCCGGGCGCGCTCGCAACCGATAGATCGCGCCCACGCCGCCAGCATAAAACGGCAACATGGCAATCACGAACGTGTCGGCAAGCTTCTCGAACGTGTTCAGGAGGACGAAACTCACACCCAGGACCGCCACCAGCGAGATCGCCACGTGCGGCGTCTGGAATCGTGGGTGTACGGCGGCTACCCGGCGAAAGAGAAGACCGTCGTCGGCCATGGCGAACAGGACGCGGGGACTGGTGAGGAGGACGACACTCATCGTACCGAACGTCGAGAGTGTCACCGTCGTCGAGACGAGGACGACGCCGGGTCGCCCCATCAAGCGCTCGGCAACGTCGGCCGCCACCAGCTTGGAAACCCGCATCTCCTCGATCGTGAGCACCGAGAGATAGGCAACGTTGGCCAGCAGGTAGATCGCGATCACCGCCAGCGTTCCGCCGATGAGTGCGCGAGGCAGGTTCTTCGTGGGGTCGGTCACCTCGCCGGCCACATAGCTGACGTCCCCCCAGCCGTCGTATGCCCAGAGAACCGACACCAGCGCCAATCCATACGAACTGGCGGCGAGCGGCTCAACCGGCATCGCTGGAGCGAAGTAACCGCCTGTTCGCGGTAGTCCGACGGTCACCGCCACGAGCACGATGAAGACGAGCCCGCCAAACTTCGCCATGGTGGTCAGGTTCGTCACCGTAGTGCCCCAGCGTACCCCGACGATGTTGAAGACGGCGGTCACCGCAATTGCAACCGCCGCCAGGTAGTGGGCATACTGGTTGTACGGCGCGATGGTCGGATCGTAACCCAGCACGCGCAGGAAGTACTCGCTGAACGTGATGGCGATGGCCCCCAAGGCGGCCGCCCGGACGATCGTAAGCTGAGACCACCCGAACAGGAACGCCGGGAGACGTCCCCAGGCATCGCGCAGAAAAGCGTAGAAGCCACCCGTGGCAGGGATTGCTGTCGCTACCTCGGCCAACGTCAGCGCGCCACAAAGCGCCACCGCGCCGCCCAGCACCCAGATCGTCAACATCGGGAACGTTCCGGGAACGCGATCCGCGATACCCGCCGGCGTCCGGAAGATGCCTGAGCCGATGGTCGAGCCAATGACGACGGCTATGGCGCTCCACAACCCGATGCGACGAGGCAGTGGCGAACCGGATCTGGCTGACGCCGGGGGGGTGGCGAGGGCAAGGCGATCAGGTGTACTCATGGCCGCTTATGGTAGGTGCGTGATCGGGCTCCGGCTAGGTGCGTGTGATTCCGGTGGTTGGCCCCACACGGCATTCCCGTGACTTGACGGCGTTGCGGTGACTTTCGCCAGGGTGGGGACGCGCATTGATTTGAGTGCGCGGTACGCAGGTTGGGTACGCACGAGTCGTCATCCCTCCAAGTTCATGTCGCACGGGTTTTCCTTCCTCTTGTATTGGTGCGCCGCGATCCTCGCGCTGGTCGCACAGGCGATGTTGGTGCGCTCGTTGCTGCTCGGCCGCACACCCGGCGCCGAGAAGTCGCGGGCGGCAGCGATCCGCGAGACCGCGTGGGTGTTGCTTCCGGCGCTGATGCTTTTGGCTACGCTCGTGTTGACCTGGTCGCGCGTGCGGAGTTGGTCACCTCGCACCGCAACGCCCAGCGCGCAGGTGGTCGAGCGATGACGGGGCTGCGGCGATTGTCGTGGGCGACGCTCGTCTTCGCCGTCGGCCATATCGTTTTCGGTGCCATCGTGCGCATCACTGGTTCGGGAATGGGGTGCGGGGAGCATTGGCCGCGATGTCACGGCTACTGGTTTCCGCCGTTCTCCCGCCCGGACCTGATCATCGAGGTCTCGCACCGGTACTTCGCGGCGACGCTTACGGCGGCGATTCTGGTTTGCGTGGCCTGGGCGTGGCGCAGGCGGCGAGAGCCCGGCGTCGGAGGAAGCGGTGGGGTGCTGTGGCCGTTGCTGGTCGCGGCTGGACTGGTGGTTGCAGCGGCGCTGTTCGGCGCTGTGACGGTAATCCTTGCCTTGGCGAACAAGGCGGTCATTGTGACGCACCTGGCGATTGCCATGTCGCTCCTGGGAGCGATGGTGGTGGCGATCGTACGCGCGGGCCCCCGCCCCCGAATCAAAGAAAGAGAATACGACGCACGGTCATCGGGTGCATCATCGTTGGATCGCGCTGCCAATCCGCACGCCGCATCGGTGCCGACCAGCCGTCGAACCGCCAGGTCGGCGTACGGCGCCGCCGCGATTGCGTTTCTCACGCTCGTTCTCGGCGCCCTGACAGCGCATGTTCCAGGCGCCAATTCGAGCTGCACCGGGTTCCCCCTGTGCGCAGGCGGCCTGCTCCCCACGGATCCGTCACAGCACCTGCAGTTCACCCATCGCGTGCTGGCGTTTCTGCTGACGTTTCACCTTGCCGGACTCGCCGTCGGTACCCGTCGACGCGGCGAACGCATCGTCGCGCCGATGGCGTTGCTCGCCACTACCACAACGCTCGCTCAGGTGGCTGTCGCTGCTGTCATGGTAGAACTGTCTCTCCCGGCCATCTGGCGCTCGCTTCATGAAGCCGTGGGCACGCTGGCGTGGGTGGCAGTTTGCTTCATGGCCTACGTCGCACACATCAGCAGGGTCGAACCACGCGCCGAAGCCGCATCCGACCGCTCTCCGTCGGAACCGGCCACCAGTGGGGTAAGCGCGTGACTGGAGTCGCGGTGCCGCGCTCGAGCGCTGGTCTTCTGCGCGACCTGGTCGCACTTACGAAGCCGCGCATCATCTCGCTGCTGCTGGTCACGACCATCGCACCCATGTACGTCGCCGGAACGCCATCGCTCAGTCTCTTGTTGCTGGTCAGCATCGGCGGCTACCTGATGGCGGGCGGCGCAAATGCGGTCAACATGTACCTGGACCGCGACATCGATGACGTCATGGCCCGGACCCGCCTTCGCCCGATCCCGAGCGGACGAATGGAGGCACTAGCCGTACTCGCCTTCGGGGTCGCCCTGGCCGTGGCTGCTACCTGGCTGCTGGCCCAGTTCGTCAATGTGCTGACCGCGGCCCTGGCGTTGGGCGGCTTCTACTTCTACGTCTTCATCTACACGCGCTGGCTCAAGCGCACATCGCCGCAGAACATCGTGATCGGCGGTGCGGCCGGTGCATTCCCGCCACTGGTCGGCTGGGCAGCGATGACCGGTTCCCTGGACCTCACCGCTGTCTTCCTGTTCCTGATGGTCTTCTACTGGACTCCGCCGCATTTCTGGGCCTTGGCTCTGCTCAAGCAAAGCGACTACGGGCGCGCCGGCATCCCCATGGCTCCGCTCGTTTGGGGAGCCAGGGAAACGATGGATCAGATGCTGTGGTATACGTTGATCCTGGTTGCGGTCACCGTATTGCCAGTCGCATTCGGCGCATTCGGACCGATTTACCTCGTCGCAGCGATCGTCCTTGGTGCCATTCTGCTCCGCGGAGTCCTGAAGGTCCGGAGCGCGGAGTCGTTCACCCAGCCCGCGTGGGCAACCTACAAGTACTCGCTGCTCTACCTCGCGCTCCTGTTCGTCGCCATGGTGGTGGACCGGAGAGCCACACTGTGACGGGCACTCCGACGGCGGCTGCCGGAGACGACGCGTTCCTCACATTGCGCATTATCGGCGGCCCTGGCGGTTCGGAGCGTCTCCTGCTGATCGGGCGACCGCGAGACGGGCAGGTTCGCGTGCGCGAGTGGACGACCGATACCCTGAACTCTCCGGGACGGGAATACGATGTCGACGCCGCCGTGCTCGCGGTCTCGCTCGATGAGGCTGCCGCGTCGGGAAGTTCGTTAGGTGCGGAACTGTACCGGGTGCACCTCTGGTTGCGCGGCCTCCCGGAGTCAGGCCCGGGCACCACGGTGTCCGGTCGTCCAGGCGAGCATTGAGGCACGGTTGCACGGACGGGCCAGCCACGCTCAACCACAGCACTTCGTGGGCTTCGTCGGCCCAGATCCCGGGCCGGCAGACTTCGGGACGCGGCCGAGCACCGGGGGCCTGTTCGACGGATCCGTGAGGCATCGCCGCAACAGGTGGGCGGCAGGAACGACCAGAGATGGAGAGAGCATTGACAGGTTGCAGCCGGACAGTATGATGGACGGCATGGCGCTGGCTGCCCGCATCGTTTCGTTAGGCAGGGCGGGCAGCCGGATCTGCCAGTGCCATGCCACATCATCCCTGGAGGAGCACCCCCATGCTTCGGAAGGTCCTTGGTATTACCGCCCTGGGCGCGCTGGTCGCGGCGTGCGCCGATTCCACGGGCAGTACTGGCGAGCCGCTCGCGCGTCTGGTGAGCAACAGCGCGTCGGTGAACGCCGAGTTGGTCCCTAACGAGTACGTGGTCGTCCTGAAGTCGGATGGGGGAAGCGTTGCCTCCGAAGCGGCCAAAGTCCGGAGGCTGGGAGGCGTCGTCCTCTCGGAGTGGACGGAAGGCCTCATCGGGCTCGCCATCCGCATCCCCGCGTCGAAGCTGGATGCCGTCCGCCGCAACCCGAACGTGGCCTACGTCGAACAGAGCCAGATGTACCATACGAACGCCCAGAAGCCCTGCCTGAATCCGGGCGCGCTCTTCGGCTGTTCGTGGGGCTGGGATCGTGTCAGTGACCGCACGCTCCCGCTGAACAACCTCAAAGCGTTTTATCCGAACGCAGGTACGGGCGTGAAGATTTACGTCATCGACACCGGGATCAATCCAACGCACACGGAATTCACCGGTCGCGCCTACTACCTGTACGACGAAGTCGGAAACGATCCGGTAGCCGCTGACTGCCACGGCCACGGGACATCGGTAGCCAGCATGGCCGCCGGCATCAACTATGGCTTCGCCGAGGATGCGACCATCTACGCGTCACGCGTACTCGACTGCTCCGGCAACGGCACCACGACCGACGTGATCGATGGGATCAACCGCGTGACGACGGATCACCTTGCGGGACAGGGTGCGGTCGCCAACATGAGCCTGGGCGGTGGTTACAGCGCGGCGATGAACGCCGCGGTCGCGGCATCGGTCGCCGACGGCGTTGTCTACGCGGTGGCGGCTGGAAACAGCGACGATGACGCTTGCTTCTATTCGCCGGCCAGCGAGCCCAGTGCCAACACCATCGGTGCGACCGGCAATGACCCGGGCTTCGCCACTCCGCCGGCAGCACCGGACGAGGAAGCCTACTACTCGAACCACGGTACGTGCCTGGACGGCTATGCCCCGGGGACCAACATCCTTGGCGCCTGGTACACCAGCAACACTGCCGCCGTGATCATTTCCGGTACGTCGATGGCAGCCCCTCATTTCGCGGGAGTCGCAGCGGTTTACCTGGGAAATTTCCCTGGAAAGACGCCCACTCAGGTTCGCAATGCGATCTGGAACTACGCGACGAACGGCGTGGTGCAGCTCATCGGCCCGGGGTCGCCAAACAAGTTGCTTCACAACTCTCGTCCGTCCGTCAACTTCGATCCATAGTCCTTACCGGCATCGAAGACGAAATGGAGCCGCTCGGGAAACCGGGCGGCTCCATTTTTTCGTGCACTCTGACCCCGAAAGGACCGAAAGGACTCTGACCCCGGGCACTCAAATAACTGAGTCTCTGGAAAAGCCGGGTCGATTCACCCTGGAACCACGGCCCTCCGCCGCGTCGATGCTCGGCGCCTAACGTCGCGTTACGACGCGATACCAGACCACGCCGGCAGCGAGCAGTGCGGCACCGAACGCGGACGTCCCCGGCGCGCTGAGGATCGCGCTGACCACACCGACCGCGGCGGCCACGACGAACAGTGCCGGGATCAACGGGTAGCCGAGCGCCCGATACGGTCGCCGCGCGTCCGGCATGCGACGGCGAAGGACGAACACGGAGGCCGCGCCCAACCCGAAGAAAATCCAGTCCGCGAACACCACGCCGGAGAGCAACGCGCCGATTTCTCCACGCGTCACCAGCAACAAAAAGATCGACCAGACACACAGGATCGAGATCGCCACGTGCGGCGTGCCGAAACGCCTGTGCACGGCGCCGGCCGCCGCGATGAAGTGCTTGTCCCGGGCCATCGCGTACGGGAGGCGTGAATTACCCAGGAGCGCAACGTTGATGAACCCGAGGATCGACAGCATTGCGCTAACGGTAATCAGTGTCGCGCCGGTCGAGCCGATCATCAGCGACGCGGTATCCGCCGCCACAGCGGCGCTCGCCGCCAGCCCATCGCGGCCCAACGCCCGCAGGTACACGGCATTCACGCCCAGATAGATCGCGATCACGATCCCGATCCCGATCCCCAACGCTCGCGGTATGGAGCGGTCCGGATCACGAATCTCCCCGGCGATCATGTTCATCTGCTGCCAGCCGCCAATGGTGAACAGCACGGCCACGAAGGCGGTCGCGAAGCCGGTGACGAGGGACTCGCGCGCCTCCGGCACCGAATCGGGAACAGGCGGACTGCCAAGCGACTGCCAGAGCGCGAGTCCGCCCGCGATGAGCGCCGTCAGAGCAAGAATCTTGGCAAGAGTCAGCACGTTCTGGATGATCGTTCCCGGTCGAACACCGACGTAGTTCGTGGCCGCAAGTACGGTGAGCGTTCCCGCTGCCAGTCCGATGCGCCCTCCGACGACGTCGAGGGGCATGAACCTCTCGACGTATCCCGCGAAACCCATTGCTACCGCTGCCAGCGCACCGGTAGCAATGCTCAACATCGCCATCCAGCCATAGAGGAACGACGCCAGCGGTCCGAACGCATGGCGGATGTACACGTAGGCGCCACCGGCGTCCGGGAACATCGCCCCCAGCTCGGCATACGTCAGCGCGCCCGCGAGCGCCACGACGCCGCCGATAGCCCACACAGCCAGAATCGAGGATCCGTGAGGCAGTGCCCTGGCTACTTCGGCCGGCGTGAAGAAGATCCCGCTCCCGATGATGCCGCCAACAACCATGAGACTTGCCGAGAACACTCCAAGCTCGCGGCGCAGCGAGGCCGAGGACGGCGCAGGCATCGGCGCGGCGGGATGCCCAGCGATCACAACAGGAACAGGTCTGTCTGATAGGCCATGGGAGTGACGATCAATTCGCCGTCGCCGTAGTACGCGTTCACCTCGCTTCGCACGCCAATCTCGCCGGCGATGTACACGCCGGGTTCGATCGAGAAACCGACGCCCGGCAGCAGCAACCTTTCCTCGCGCGTTTCGAGGTTGTCGAGATTCGGGCCGGCGCCGTGCAGGTCGCGCGCGTCGATCGAGTGACCGGTGCGGTGAAAGAACCAGTCCGCGTACCCTCGGGCGCGAACGACTTCACGGGCGGCGTCGTCGATGACTGCGCCGCTAGGGCGGCTCCGCGTTTCCGCCAGAGCGCGCGCCGTCGCGATGGCGGCATCTCGCGCGTCTCGTACCGCTTGCCAGATGTCGACGGCGCGATCGGACGGCGTACCGAGCGCACCCATGTAGGTCTGATCGGCATAGATACCGTCGGGTTCCGTCGCCCACAGGTCGATCAGCAGCGTCTCACCGTTTACCAGGGGACTCGAACTGCTGGCCGACGGTTGGTAGTGCGGATTGGCGGCGTTGGCGCCGATCGACACGTTAGGCGGGTGGTCCGTTTCCAGGCCGGCGCGCGTGAACGCGTCGACGATCCACCGCTGAAGGTCGTACTCCGTAACCGACTCGCCGGCACGGACGCGCGTTCCCGCCACCTGCATCGCCTCGCGCGCTATCCGCGCCACGTGTTCGGCGGCACGGCGGTGCGATGCTAGCCCTGATGGCGACCACATCGCGTAGAATCTCGTTACCAGATCGCCCGACGACACCACTGTCGCGCCCTTGCCTCGCACCATCTCCAACACGCCCGCCGGCACGCGATCAACAACCGGGACAGCATCGCCCGGCGAGTACTCCATCGCTATTCGCTTGCCACCGACCAGCGCGGCCACCTGCTCCTCCAAGCCGCTCCATGACGCATAGATCACGCGGGCGAACTCCTCAGACCAGCCGTTCCAGATCGTCTGCTCGATGGCATGCGTCACCGCGGTTGGCATCCCCTCGCGCGGGATCCAAACCAGGAAGCGTCGTGTGATGTGTCCGCCAACGCCGGCAACGGACTGCGCGATCGGGTTGCAGTTCCGGAAGTCGTAGAGGAGCCAGCCATCCAGGCCAGCGTCGGCAATGGCGCGCTGGAAATCGGGCAATGTGTCGGGGTTGAGCATGACGGACTACTCCGATGGGTTGTGCGACGGTCGCCACTCCGCGCGCCACGAGCATGTACCCTCCGACCTCGCTGCACATCGATAGTGCTCGACCGCCCCCACGCTGTTGACCAGCAGACGAAGCAGCTCCTTCAGGCCCGACTCGTAATATGTGCAGCCCACCGACCTCGGCGCCGAATCCAGCGTGACCGACTGCGGCACTTCCAGGTACACCGACGTCCCAACGCGCGACACGTGGCCGTTGCAGTAGCGCCGCGATAGCCGTCGCATGTGGCGCAAGGTGATCGGACGCGACATCAGAGACGGCAGCACAAGCATCAGTCGGCGCGAAATCGGCGAGATCGTCCGGTAGGCCTCGGCCGCCAGATAGCGCCCTGCGGCCCGGAAGACAGCTTCTGCGTCCGGGCGGCGACCGATCAGTTTCGCAATCGCCGCAGCCTCCTCGTGCGACGACCGCTGGCTTCGACGCACGGCTTCCGAGAACCGCCGGATCTGCATGTACACGGTCTCGCTCAGGCCTAGGCGCTTGTTGCGCAGGTCTCCAACCAACTCGGCTTCGAAGTCCTCGATGGGAGAGTCGACGTTGCGGACGGCTTCGAGCAGGGAGAGCGGGACGAGCGAATCGACGGAAGCGGAGTTCATTGTCGGCTGCGAAGCTAACCGTGCCCGCGATGCCCTTCAAGCGCGAGCCCGCGCTTGCGCGTGCACAGCACGAGCGGGCAAGTTCGAGCACGTGATGGATGGTACGTCCGCGGGAGTTCTGCTGATGATGTCGCAAGCGGTTGCGGGCGCGTCGCTCGCGATCGCGATCGCGAGCCTCGCTTGGTATGCGGGATCGCTGTCGCGATCGGGCGCGGTGGCGGCGGCGATGGTCGGCACTCTCGCGGTGGCCGCAAGCTGGTCGTGGGGCTTCCTCCTGATCTGGTTCTTCGTCACCTCCAGCGCGCTGACGCGCTGGCGCGGTCTCGTGAAGGCCGCTCGCACGCACGGCATCGTGGAGAAGGGGGGCAAGCGCGACGCTGCGCAGGTTCTGGCAAACGGTGCGCTGTTCGCGCTTTCGGGCGCCTGCGGTGTGTGGTCCGGTTCAATGTCCTTGCAAACGATCGGGCTGGGGTCGTTGGCCACCGCGGCGGCAGACACCTTCGCCACGGAAGTGGGCACGGCCGTCCGCCCCACGGCCCGCATGATCCTCAGCGGCCGCAGTGTTGCATCCGGAACCTCGGGAGCGATCAGCGCTGTCGGCACACTGGCGTCCGTGGTCGGCGCCGCCACGATCGCCGGAGCGGCACTGGTTGTGGGATTTCCCCCGCTCGCGGCGACGGCGGCCGGCGCTGGTGGCGTGGCAGGCGCGTTTGCGGACACGCTCTTGGGTGCAACCGTGCAGGAGCGACGGCACTGCCCCCGCTGCAACTCGCCGAGCGAGCGCCTGATTCACGACTGCGGAACCACGACGCACCGCTCGGGAGGGATCGCGGGGTTCCGCAACGACGCGGTGAATGTGGCGAGTGGCGCCGTCGGTGGCATCGTCTCCGTCCTGGCGTGGAGCGCCGTGCGATGAGACGAGCGATGCGCGCCGGTGCCATGTTGTTTGCGGTGCTGCTGGTTTCGTGCGACGGCCCCGGCGTCGTTCGACCCGGCGGTCCGATGGTGGGCGTCAGCGGCCCTGCGACTCTCGCGGACGCGATCGTCGGCTCGTGGCAGCGCGTTCTGTACTTCATCGACGATCTTGGGTTCGTCCGCTCGAGCGAGACGCTCTGGCAGTTCGCGAGCGACGGCACGGCCGTGCGGGCCGTCTACTCGCGGAATCTCACGACCGCTGTCGCGGACGTCCTGTTGTCGACCGCACGCTGGCAGGTCGAAGGGGCCGCCATCCGCATCGCTTTCCTCACGCCGTCGTCGGGTACTGCCCTGTTCGCCGCGCGAGTGCAGGGCGACACGTTGTATCTGGCGGGGCAGCCGTTTGCGCGGCAGTCGCGATGACCGCGATCCGCAGCGAGGTGCTGGTGGTCGGTGGCGGACCGGCAGGGAGTGCGACCGCCTGCTTCCTCGCCCGCGCCGGCGTCGACGTGCTGATCGTTGATCGCCAGCGATTCCCGCGCGACAAGCCGTGCGCCGAGTACATCAGCCCGGAGGGATCGCGACTCCTCGACGCCATGGGCGTGCTCCGTGCGCTCGAGAGCGCCGGCGGCGAGCAGCTTAACGGGATGGAAGTGCACGCACCGGGCGGTGCCGTCGTCCACGGGGAGTTCGTCGCGAAGCACGGCTACCGCGGCTTTCGGGATTGGGGACTCGCCATTCGGCGCACGGTACTCGATGCGATCCTCCTCGACGCCGCCCGGATAGCCGGCGCGCGCGTGATGGAGCGTGTCTCCGTTCGGAAGCTCGTCCGCAACGCCGGCGGCCGCGTGCAAGGGGCGCTGGCGCTGACTGCGGACGGTTCGGCGGTATCGCTGGATGCGCCTCTAACCGTTGGTGCTGACGGCTTGCACAGCATGGTGGGCCGGCACGCGGACCTCGTCCGGGTGGGTTCCTGGCCCAGACGTTACGCAGCCGTCGCCCATTTTCGGGGCGTCCAGGGAATGAGCGCCTTCGGCGAGATGTACGTAGGAGCGGGACGAGTGGGGTACGCCGGGCTTGCGGCCGTTGGCGGTGGGGTAACGAACGTTGCGGTCGTCGTTCCGGCAGCTCGTGCGGAGGAAGCGCGTGGCGGCGTCGGGGAGTTCGTGGACGAATGGGTTCGCGCGCTTCCCGACCTGGCTGTCCGTTTCGAGCGCGCGGAACGCATCGACGCGGGCGCGGCGGTGGGGCCGTTCAACTCGCGGGCCCGTGTTGCATGGCGACCTGGCGTCGCGCTGGTCGGAGATGCCGCTGACTTCTTCGATCCGTTTACCGGCGAGGGGATCTATTCAGCCATGCGCGGCGGCGAACTGCTCGCCGCACATGCCCTGGAGGCCGTTCGCACGCCATCGCGCACGCGCGCGGATGCGGCGCTCGCGGCCTATGACCGGGCCCGCCGCCGCGAGTTCGGCCCGAAGTGGCGAATCGAGCGGCTGATCGGCACAGCGATCGAGTGCCCGGCGGTATTCGACTGGATGGCGCGCCGTCTCGAGGCCGACCGCGCCATGGCCGACGCGCTCATTGGCGTGACCGGCGACTTCGTCCCGCCCCGCGTGGTCTTGCGCCCGAGCTTTCTGTTGCGCCTGATACGTCCGGCGCGGTGGCAACGCGCACCGGCCGCAGGCGCGCCCATCGTCTCGACTCCCGCCACACGACTGTCATCCGAGCACCGCCATTCATGATCATCGATCCTGACCTCTACCGCAGTGTCCTGGGGCGATTTGCATCCGGCGTAACTGTCCTGACGACGCGCGATGCAGGCGGTCGGGACCATGGCATGACCGTGAATGCGTTTGCCGCGCTGAGCCTGGCGCCACCTCTGGTCGTGGCCTGCATTGATCGCGCGGCCACGATGCACGACGTGCTCGAGCAAACCGGGTTCTTCACCGTGAACATCCTGGCGTCGCCACAGGAAGCGCTCTCTCGTCGCTTCTCCGACCTCGACGCGTCGCAACGTTTCGACGGTATCGGCTTCACGCGCGGCCGTCGGGGCGCGCCGATCCTCGACGATGTCCTGGCGATGCTCGAGTGTACCCTCGTGCAGCGCTTCGACGGCGGCGACCACAGCCTCTTCATCGGCCAAGTGGAGACGGCACGCATCGACGAATTGCGACCGCTGCTGTACTACCGCGGCGGGTATGCCCAGTTGGAGCGTTAGGTGCCGGGTCTGCTGACGCCGTCGCGCCAACGCGGCATCGAATACCTCGATTCGCCGGACGTCGATCCCGCCCTCCGGCAGCGATCGCACCGCGATATCCGGCTGTCGAACACGCTGTTCGGTGGCCTGCGCGCGTTCCTGCTCGAGTTCGAACGTATCGTCCCCGACCTCCCGCAACGGGCCACCTTGCTCGACATCGGAACGGGGGCTGGCGACATGCCCGCGCAGTCCGTACAGCTCGCACGACGGCACGGAATCGAACTGACCGCGATCGGACTCGATGCCGTCCCAGCCCTAGTCGTGTCCACGACTCGCCGCATTCCATTGGGCGTGTGCGCGCATGCGTTGGCCCTGCCGTTCGCTGCCCGATCGATCGACGTGGTGTGCTGCTCGCAACTGCTGCACCATTTCGATGACGCCAATGCGCTCATTGCGCTCGGCGAATTGCATCGGGTCGCTCGACGGTACGTGATCGTGTCGGACTTGCGACGCAACTGGCTCGCAGTCGCTGGACTCTGGGGGGCGTCGTTCCCGCTCGGGTTTCATCCGGTTAGCCGACACGACGGTGTCGTCTCGATCCTGCGCGGATTCACGATCGAGGAGTTGCGTGCGCTCGTTCGTCGGGCCGTTGGCGTCGACGCTGACGTGCGCGCCCGGCTGGGCTTCCGGATCACGGCAACGTGGGCGGCAGTGACGTCGTGACGGCGAACACCAAGCCAGGCGTGACCGACGGTGTGCCTTACGATCTCGGCGCGATGCCGGTGGGCCGTGCGATGGAAACCGTCGACGAACGCGTCGTCGGCGCGGATGTGGCGACCGTTTTCTCGGTTGTCGCCGCGGTAGAGGAGTGGCCCGCACATCTGGCGCACTACCGTTTCGTCCGCATGCGAACGCGGCGGCGCGATGGCGGCGGACTGGTCGAAATGTCGGCAAATCGCCCGTTCGGCCCGCTCGACTGGCCAACGTGGTGGTTGTCGGAGATGCAGATAAGCAGCGACACGCCGGCGATACGGTTTCGTCACGTGGGCGGCATCACCAAGGGAATGGAGGTGGAATGGCGCTTCGACGGTCTTCCTGACGGAACCACACGCGTTAGGCTCGTGCACGCCTGGGGCGGACCGCGCTGGCCTATCATTGGCGTCTTCGCGGCCACGGAGATCATCGGGCCGGTTTTCATCCACGGGATCGCGTCACGGACGCTGGAGGGTCTGGCTCGGACCGCCGAGCGCCTGCGGGACCGGACGGCACGGTAACCCGCGGTCCGCTACATTTCGTCGGGAGGCACCGTTCGTGCGCGTCAGGCGTCCTTGCGACATCCCGGGGGGGACGTGCGTGACGCGACGTACTCATCGATCCGCCTGTCATGCGTCGTCGCGTCGTCGTTACCGGGATCGGCGTTATCTCACCGATCGGGATTGGTCGGGAGGCACTTTGGGATGGGCTGCAACGGCGTCGCTCCGCTGTCGGACCCGTGACCCGTTTCGATCCCTCGCCGTTCCGGTCCCGCAACGCCGCCGAAGTCCGGGACTTCGTGGCGTCGGATCATATCGAGCTCCGTCGGGCGAAGCGACTCGATCGGTTCGGCGCGTTTTCCGTGGCGGCCGCGCGCCTGGCACTGGCGGACGCCGAGTTGGAACTGGCGAGCGAGGATCGCGATCGGGCGGGGACGATGATGGGCACGGCCCTGGGCGGCGTGGCTTATGGCGAGGCACAGAACGTCCTGTTCCATCGTGACGGGCTTCGCGCCGTCGACGCCACCCTGGCGCTGGCCGTCTTCGGCGGTGCCGCCAGTTGCAACATCGCAATCGAGTGTGGCGTGACCGGTCCGAACTCCACGAACGCCATGAGCTGTGCGTCGGGAACGATCGCGATCGGCGATGGCTTCCGGCAGATCCGGGACGGGCATGCGGACATCATGATCTGTGGTGGAGCGGAGGCGCCGCTGGCGCCGCTCTGCTTCGGTGCGTTCGCGCTCATTCGCGCGATGTCGACGCGCAACGACGATCCGGCGACTGCATCGCGACCCTTCGACCGAGATCGCGACGGTTTCGTCATGGGCGAGGGAGCAGCGACGCTGATCCTCGAGGAGCGCTCACGCGCCGTCGCTCGCGGGGCGCGCATGTACGCCGAACTCCTCGGATTCGGCGTCACCAACGACGCGCATCATATGACGGCCCCGCGACCCGACGGTGCTCAGGCAGCCCGCGCCATGCGCCTTGCCCTGAGGGACGCAAAGCTGCAACCAGGAGAGATCGGGTACATCAACGCCCACGGCAGCTCGACGCCGCTCAACGATCCGACGGAAACCGTCGCGATCAGGAGAGTTTTCGGCGACCATGCGGGCCGCTTGCCCGTGAGCGGGACCAAGGGATACTACGGGCACGCTCTGGGTGCGTCAGGGGCGATCGAGGCCGCCATCTGCGCGCTCGCCCTCGCCCGCGAGTGGGTACCGCCAACGATCAACCTCGAGTGCCCCGGTCCCGGATGCGATCTCGACTACGTTCCCGGCGATGGCAGAAGCACTCGAGTGGAGCACCTGATGTCCAATTCCTTCGGCTTTGGCGGGATCAATGCTGCACTCGTGATGCGGCGCGCGTCGTAGCTGACGGGCAGGGTACGTTGTTCCGCGTCACTGCTGGCTGCCCGACTTCGAGCGAAGCCACGAAGCGGGGCGACCGCCCAGGCTCCCGCAGCAGTTCCAAAGCCTCTCCGCACTTGCTGTCGGGGCCGGCCTTGCCTACCTTCGCCCTCCCCTTTCGCTTCCGCCGGAGACCCGCATGCCCCCGTCCACTCGAAACTTCGTGGCCGAGTTCGTTGGCACGTTCACGCTCGTATTCATTGGCGGCGGCGCGATCATGATGGCGGGCGAGTCGAACCACGCCTCGCTACTCACCGTCGCGCTCGCCCACGGGATCGCGCTCGGCGTCATGGTGGCCGCGACAATCCCGGTATCCGGTGGACAGCTCAATCCTTCGATCACGATCGGCCTGATGGCCACGCGCCGTCTGGCTCCCACACTCGGCTCGATCCATCTCGTCGCGCAAGTTCTGGGAGCGGTCGTGGCAGCGTATCTCCTCAAGACGGCCTTCCCCGCGGCTGTCGTGGAAGCGACGCGTATTGGAGGGCAGGCAGTCGCGTCGGATACCACGACCGGACACGCCATCCTCCTGGAGGCGATAGCCACGTTCTTCCTCATGTTCGTCGTGTACGGCACAGCTGTCACGGGGAAGGCGCCGGGCGTGGCTGGCCTGCTCGTCGGTCTGACAGTGTCCGGCGGAATTCTTGCGATCGGCCCGCTCACCGGAGGATCCATGAACCCGGCACGATCGTTCGGGCCAGCAATGGTAAGCGGCGTCTGGGAAGGTCAGATGATCTACTGGATCGGCCCTATCGTGGGTGCCGTTCTGGCGGCAGTCATTTGGGAATACGTCATCGTGGACAAGACAGCGCGCACGTCCTGACGTCGAGCGCTTCGCGATCGCCACCCGGACACCGATGCCCGAGACGCCCATCGATCGCTACGCGCGCTTCCGCCAGTTGCATCAAGCGGGCTGTTTTGTCATCCCGAACCCATGGGATGTGGGGAGCGCCCGGCTGCTGGAACAGCTCGGCTTCGCCGCGCTGGCAACCACCAGCTCGGGGTTCGCTTGGTCGTTGGGCCTGCCGGACAATCATGTCTCCCTGTCCACAGCGCTCGCGCACCTCAAGGCAGTGGCCGATGCCGTGCGGATTCCAGTAAACGCCGACTTCGAGCGAGGCTTTGCCGTCGAGCCGCAACGGGTGAAAACGAACGTCGCCGCCGCCACCGATACGGGCGTCTGTGGTCTGTCGATCGAGGACTCCACCGGTGACCCGGCGTCACCGCTGTTCGACTTCTCGCTCGCCGTCGAGCGTGTCCACGCGGCCAGGGAGGCGATCGCCGAAAGCGGGCGCGATATTCTGCTCACTGGCCGCTCGGAAGGGTTCATCGTGGGGCGGCCGGACCTGCGGGAGACGATTCGACGCCTGACGGCGTATGCTCAAGCTGGCGCCGATTGCCTTTACGCCCCTGGCCTGCGATCATCAGCGGACATAGCCGCGGTGGTGACGGCGCTCGCGCCCCATCCGGTGAACGTACTGGTGGGCGCGCCGTTCACGACTGTCGAGGCGCTGCGCGCGTTAGGCGTGCGGCGCATCAGTGTGGGAGGAGCACTGGCGCGCTCTGCCTGGGCCGGATTCCTGCGGGCCGCACGAGAGATCGCGACACACGGAACTTTCACGGCGTTCGGCGACGCGATACCGTTCGCAGAGATCGACGGGGCCTTCCCGGTCGAGTAGCCGTTCGCGAACGTACCGTCCGGGTGCGACTCACGCGTCCAGAACGACACGCACATCGGGATCGAGGTCGCGGGCCGCCTCCGATCGCGTGAACCATGAAACGACGACGAACACCAGCAACGACAGCACCAACGACAATCCGGACACGCTTACCCCAGTCGGCAGCGTGAACACCTTCAGGTAACCGAGCGTCTCGCATAGCAACGTCGCCACGAGCCCGGTCGCGATCGAAGCCACCGCCCCCGCCCGCGTGGCACCCGCCCAGTTCAACCCGACGGCAAGCGACGGCACCAGCGTCGAGGCGAACAGTCCAAACCCGAAAATGCCGAGGAACGCGACCAGCGTCCCGGAAAGCGTTGCCACGCCGGCAGCCACGAGCGCGATTGCCGCGGTCGTGAGGCGCCCGATGCGGAGTTCGTCGGGGAGGCGTCGCCCGAGAGCGTGCGGCAGGTCGTGCGTCAGCGCCGCTGCGCCAATGCTGAGAAACGAGTTGACGGTGCTCATGATCGCCGCCGCCACCCCGGCGAACACGATCGCGGACAGCAACACCGGCGTGAACCGGAGGAGGAACATCGGCGTGGCATCGTCAGGCGACGCCAGCGCCGCCATCTGCCCGTTGGCGACGAGCCCCTTGGTCGCAAGCCCGACGCCGAAGTAGAGCAACAGCGTCAGCATCAACGCCCCCGTTGTCAGCAATGGCGTCCACTTGAGGCGCCGCGGATCCCTCAGCATGAAGAGCTTGTGCAGGACGTGCGGCTGCCCGAGTGTTCCGATGCCGAAAACGAAGAAAAACGACAGTGCCGCCATCGGCCCGAGCTTCCCCCAGGGGCTCAGAAACGTCGGGTCGACCGGAAGAATGCGTTCCGTGATCCCGCCGAGCCCTCCAGCCACCATCAACACGTACAAGAAAACCAGAACCGACGCCACCGCCATCACCATGCCCTGAAACAGGTCCGTGTAAACACCGGCGAGGATGCCACCAGACGCCGAGTAGGCCAACGTGATGACGGTGCCGAAAACGATGCCGATCGTCAGGCTCGTGCCGAATACGGCCTTGATCACGACGCCGAGCGCCAGGAGGTTCGTCGCCGTGTATCCGATCACGGCGATCGCGATTGCCAGACCAGCGAGGCCCTGTGCCGCCGGTGACCGGAAGCGCGCGCCGATGGCGTCCGGCACCGTGATCATCGGGCGGATCTCCGCGAGGAGGCGGAGGCGCTTGCCCAGTACCCACGTACTGACCGATCCGGTGATCGACGCCGGCAGGACTATGTACACGGCGGTCAGGCCGATCGAGTAGGTCAATCCCGGCCCGCCAATGAACGCGAACCCGGAGATCGTAGCCGCCATCGACGCGATCGCCAGGGTCCAGAGACCGATTCCCTGACCGGCAACGAAGAAGTCCCGCGCGCTCCGCGTGCGACGGGCAGCCCAGGCACCTATCGCTGCCACCACCGCGAAGTATGCGATCGCGACACCCGTGACCACCGGTTGCGTCAGCGTCGGCAGCTCCGCCACCTGCAACAACGGGGCGGCGCCCGTCACGACGTTTCGCGCGCTTGCCGTGCGGCCTCGCGTACTGCCGCCAGATCCTCCGCACTCAGCGTAAGCGAATCGAAGGTCCGTGCGTAAACGAAAGGAAGCACGAGTGCCGGAACGATTCCGACACCGTAGATCACGATCGCCGCACGCAGCGGAAGCCCGAGCACGAGGGGAGACGAGGCCTGCTCCGCCGGAAGCCACAGCGCCACGCCGAACGGCACCAGCAGCATGAGCACGATCAGCGTCGCCGACCGCAAGATGCTCCGGCGCGGTCGATCCGCACGGGCAGCGCCAAGGACGGTGAGGGCTCCGAACAGGCACCCTGTTCCGATCGCCATGAACCACGCCGCCCACGTCGGCGCAGTCCCGCGAACCATCGTCGCGGCATACGCCAGCGCGACCAGTGCCAGCGAAGCGACCGCCGAGCCTAACGCGATCGACTTCACCAGCGGTGTCGTTGCCGCCTCGCTCGACGTGTCCTTCCTGCGTTCAGGCGCCACGGTCGATGGCCATGGGTGCGGCGGCTGCCTCCGCCCGGGATCCACTGTCATGCGGTTCCAGTTCGCGATCGCGAAACGTGCGCGGGTGAACGCCTGAGCGGTAGGCTGCACGTGTGTCTTCGCTTCCCGCGTCGAGCGGTTACACACGCGTGTCGGGTATCGCGGTCGCAACACCGCGCGCTGGCCGCTACTTTGGTGGCCGACCGCGGATCGCGGGGACCATTCATCGACTCATCCATGCCAACACCCTGGTTTCGTTCGCGGTCCGTGCTGGTCGGTCTGATGCTCGCCACCCGCCCTGGCCCAGCGCAGGACAGTCATCGGTACGAACGACGCGAACTCCAGATCCCGATGCGCGACGGGGTGCGCCTGTTCGCGGTTGCGCTCATTCCCAAGGCTGCGAGCGCACCGCTTCCCATCCTGCTCATTCGCACGCCATTCAGCGCCGCCAGAGAGTTCGCGACTCCGGCGCTGCCTGCTGCGCTGCAAGAGCTCGGCGAAGACGGGTACATCTTTGTCTGCGAGGATATCCGTGGCCGGTTCGGCTCCGGTGGCGAGTTCGTCTCAGTCCGGCCACAACGCGACCCGAGCGATCCACGAGGAGTCGATGAATCGACCGATGCCTACGACACGATCGACTGGTTGGTCGCGAACGTGCCAGGCAACAGCGGGAAGGTCGGAGTCCTTGGCAACTCCTATCGCGGATGGCTCGCTGCTCTAGCCGGTGTTGGCGCCCATCCCGCCCTCAAAGCCATTTCGCCACAGGGATCCATGGCCGATACCTGGCTGGGAGACGACTTCTTCCATCAGGGAGCGTTCCGGCAGACGCAAGGCGTAGCCTACGCGGCGTTCATCGAAGGAACGAAGGGACTCTCGATCCCGGAGTACGACCAGTTCGAGTTCTACCTCAGACAGCCAACCCTCGATGCGTTGGCGAAGGCAACGGGCGTTGGAGACCTCCCGTCCTGGATCGGGTTTCGTTCGCACCCGGCATACGACGCATGGTGGCAGGCGCGAGCGCTGCAGCGCGTGCTCACGAAACCTGAAGTGCCGATCCTGAACGTCGGCGGATGGTGGGATGAGGAAGACCTGCTCGGCCCGCAGATCACCTACAGCACACTGGAGAGCGCGGACTCCGTCGGACACAATTTCCTCGTGATGGGTCCCTGGTCACACCGCGGCTGGTCCCAGCAGGGGGGAGACTCACTCGGCCCCATGAGGCTCGGTACGAACACCAGCGACTTCTTTCGCACTCAGGTGCAGCGGCCCTGGTTCGCCTGGTATCTGCATGGCAAGGGACACAGTGCGTTCCCAGAAGCGCTGGTCTTCGAGACCGGCGCAAATGAATGGCGTCGTTTCGACGCATGGCCACCACGCGGCGCCCGTCCGACGGCGTTGTACCTGCGAGAAGACGGACGCCTGTCGTTCGACGCGCCGCCCACGACAGCGGATACCGCCAGTGACGCAGCTGGCGCGACGACGCTCGACGCCATGCACACGCGCGCGTACGATGCCTTCGTCTCCGATCCGGCACACCCTGTTCCATACATTCCTCGCCCGGATGACGGCGGGGGATGGGGCACGTGGCTGGTGCAGGACCAGCGCTTTGTCGACAACCGACCCGATGTCCTGACCTGGCGATCGGAACCGCTTGAGGAGGACCTGACGATCGCGGGCGAGGTGATCGCACGACTGTTTGCGTCAACGACCGGCGGCGATGCCGACTGGGTGGTCAAGCTGATCGACGTCTATCCGGATAGCGCGGCCGATCGCCCAGGACTTCGCGGATACCAGCTCATCGTCAACGCCGACATTCTCCGGGGGCGATACTGGAAGCAGTTCGATCGAGCGACACCTATCCCGGCGAACACTATCACGCCCTTCACGATCGACCTGCACGGGCAGCTCTACCGGTTCCGCAAGGGACACCGCCTGATGGTGCAGGTGCAGAGTACGTGGTTCCCGCTTTACGATCGCAATCCGCAAACGTTCGTGCCTAACATCTTCCTCGCCAACGTGGCTGACTTCAGGGCACAGACGCATCGGGTCTGGCACACATCGCGTTACCCTTCGCACCTGACGCTGCCAGTGCTTAGTTGATGCAGACCGACCTTCTCGAACTCATCGTGCGCGCAACAGTGCGCTCACTCTTCGACGTACGCGTCGGTGGCGTCGGCGAAATGTGTCGGGTCGTCGAGACCCGGCTTCTGAGCGCGGGTGTCGACGTAAGCCTCCAGCGACTCGACAGTCTCCGGCTTGCCGTCGAGCTGCCGTCGCGCAGCTGACCGAGCTACACGCCGGCCGACGTTGGCCGCGCAAGGATAGCCATCGGTCACTCCCTGCCGGGATGGCTCGGGCGAACGACGACGCGAACGATGCGGTCCAGCTTCGGGTAGGTTGCGTCCAGGTACCGATTCGATTCGCGATACAGCCGCTTCACGTCGCCGAGTGGCGGCTCGGACATCGGGAACTCCCCATACAGCGAATAGAGGCTGTCGGCCACCTCCATGCCTTGGATCACGCGTCCGATCGGTGCGAAACCCAGCGAATCGAGGTTGACGTTGTCGGCGAGATTGATGAACACATTGGTCGTGCGATCGGTGGGCTTGTACTGCGCATATGCGACGGTGCCCCGCGTGTTCGAGCTGCGCACGGAGTCGGCCGGCAAGGTGCGCCGGCTCCACAGACGAGCCACCGCCGCGTCGCCCGCGATCCCGAACTGCGCGACAAAGCGGTACACGACGCGGTAAAAGCGGGAGTCGTCGAAGTAGCCTGCTCGAGCGAGGTTGTAGAAGCGATCGACCCCGGCGGGCGCCCATGCACGAACGAGCTCGAGTACGATCGATCCCCGGGATGTTTCGACGTCGACCACGACCGTGTCTGGCGCGCGCGACGACCAGAACGCGCGTGTGGGAGCATGCAGGAGCGCCCGCCGTTGAGCGGTCGTGAGTTGCGGCTGTGCGCGAACCTTGCTTGCCGCCGTCGAGTCCTGCGCCGGGAGCGTACCGGCAAGGGTCGCTGCGATCGCCATCACGATCGCTCTCGAAGCGACCCGGATCGTCCGCGCCCGAAGGAACCGCCAGGGAGCAACGTTCGCCCGACACGGCGGCACACGCAGCGGCCTCACCGCCATGCCCGTACCGGCCGGAACCGGCTACGGCCCCTCGGCAAGGAACTTCGCATCGTAGCGCGCCATCGACTCCTGAATCACCCGCATCGCCGACTCGCTCTTCTCCCACCCCTTGATCTGCATGCGCTTCCCCTCGAGATCCTTGTAGATCAGGAAGAAGTGCTCGATCTCCTTGAGCAGGTGCTCGGGGATGTCGGCGATGTCGAAGTACTCCTGGTGAAAGGGATCCTTCGATGGTACGGCGAGAATCTTGTCGTCAGGTTCACCGCGATCGAGCATCTTCAGTATGCCGATCGGCCGGGCGGACACCTGACATCCCGGGAAAGTCGGCTCGTTGA
Organism: Gemmatimonadaceae bacterium; assembly: GCA_019186945.1. GTDB lineage: Bacteria > Gemmatimonadota > Gemmatimonadetes > Gemmatimonadales > Gemmatimonadaceae > JABAQJ01. The sequence continues at coordinate 503,782 of JABAQJ010000007.1, read as the reverse complement.
TGCGGACGAGGATGTCCAGCGGATCCCCATCCTCGTGCAGCGTCCGCGGAATGAAACCATAGTCGCTGGGATAGTGCACGGCCGAGTACAGGACGCGGTCGAGCTTCAGTAGCCCGGACTTCTTGTCCAGTTCGTACTTGTTGCGACTCCCCCGCGGGATCTCGATGATGGCCGTGACTTCATCCGGCGGATGCTCGCCGGCGGGCAGGTCGTGCCAGGGATGAATCATGCGATGCGCGGGTGGAATGTGACCTAACGTAATCCCGCGCGGAGCCAGCTTGAAGCGCCGGACTAATCGCTTCGGAACTGGAAAAGCGGCTCGAGGTGCGTGATCGTCAGCAACGATCGCACGTCTTCGTGCGCACACAGCAGTCGCGTGACAATCCCGCGCTCGCGAGCGCGCTTGGTCACCAGAACCAGGATGCCCAGGCCGCAGGCATCTACCACCTGCGTGGCCGACATGTCGATCGTGAGCGCGCTACGTCCGAGCTGGGACACGCGCTCCAGACACTCGAGGGCAGCGCATCGAAACGGCGCACGGCTCTCCGCGTTCAGCGATTCCGGCGCCGCGACAACGAGCGAATCTGCGGTCAAGGCGAACTCCTTGGCACGGGGATCGTGCGTCTCGACGAACGTGTCATGCGAACTGCATGCCAGACCCGGCGGCAGCGCGAAAGACGTTGCAATTGCTCGGCTTCCAGCCGGATCGAAGCCCTTCGTCACCTGTGTCGCCTGCCGTGAATCGCCGCGAGTGGCGTCGAATGCGACTCCTGACCGGGCACGGCATCGCGGCCCGGTACGTGACTGCACCACTGGTTGCAGTTTCCCCGCGCGCTTTGCAGAATGCGGCGGCCGGCCTGCTCATGCAGTCGTTCGCGCCTTCGCCCGTCCATCCCTCATGACTGACATCGACGTCCTTCTTCAGGAAAATCGCAAGTTCGCTCCCCCGGCGGATTTTCAGCGGCGCGCCGACGTGCGCGACTGGTCGCTCCATGAGCGCGCCGACAGGGACTTCGAGGCGTTCTGGGCGGGAGAGGCACAGTCGCTCGATTGGATCAGACCCTGGGATCGCGTACTGGAATGGGAGCCGCCGCGCGCCAAGTGGTTCACCGGTGGCCTGATCAACGCCGCTGCGAATTGCGTGGATCGGCACGTTGGAACCGCCAGACGCAACAAGGCGGCCTTGATCTTCGAAGGAGAGCCCGGGGATCGCCGCACCCTCACGTATTGGGATCTCTACGTCGAGGTGCGCAAGTTCGCGAACGTCCTGAAGTCGTTCGGCATCGCGAAGGGCGATCGCGTCGGCATCTACCTGCCGATGGTACCCGAGGCGGCCATCGCGATGCTGGCCTGCGCGCGCATCGGGGCGATTCACTCGGTGGTCTTCGGAGGCTTCTCGCCGGAATCCCTCCGCGACCGGATGAACGATGCCCAGGCAAAGCTCGTCGTCACGGCCGATGGCGGATACCGACGCGGCCAGATCGTCCCGCTTAAGCGCAATACGGATAAAGCGCTGGAAGGTGCGCCCAGCGTCAAGCACGTCGTGGTCGTGCAGCGCCGTCCCGGTGGCATGGGTGACGAGTCGTTCGCGGAAATGACGGACGGACGCGACCACTGGTGGCACCGCCTGATGGCGCACGCGCCACTGGAATGCGAGCCAACCCCGATGGAGGCAGAAGACGTCCTCTTCATCCTGTACACATCCGGGACGACCGGGAAGCCGAAAGGGATCGTGCACACGACGGGCGGATACCTGACTGGGGTCACGTCCACGATGCGGACGGTCTTCGACCTCAAGGAGGACGATGTATTCTGGTGCACCGCGGACGTCGGCTGGGTAACCGGCCACTCGTACGTCGTATACGGGCCGCTGGCCAACGGCGCGACCTGTGTGCTCTACGAAGGGGCGCCCGACTGGCCCGAGAAGGACCGCTTCTGGGAGATCTGCGAACGCCATGGCGTCACGATCTTTTACACGGCGCCAACGGCCATTCGCGCCTTCATGAAGTGGGGCGACGAGTACCCGGCCCGTCACGATCTCTCCAGGCTGCGTTTGTTAGGCAGCGTCGGCGAACCCATCAACCCGGAAGCCTGGATCTGGTACCACAAGGCGATAGGCGGCGAGCGGTGTCCGATAGTCGACACCTGGTGGCAGACGGAGACCGGAGCGATCGTGATTTCGCCGGTCCCCGGGGTAACGCCGACCAAGCCGGGGTCCGCAACCCGACCGCTACCGGGTTTCGCGGCGGAACTGCTCGACTCGAGGGCGAACGTGATCGCGCGTGGCGGCGGACTTCTCGCACTGACCAGGCCATCGCCAGCGATGCTGCGAACGATTTGGGGTGACGATGAGCGGTACGTGAGCACCTACTTCTCCAAGTGGCCCGCCCGTCCGGACCTCTATTTCCCGGGAGATGGCGCGAAGCGCGACGACGACGACTACTTCTGGATCCTGGGTCGCGTCGACGACGTCCTGAACGTCGCCGGACATCGCATCGGGACGATGGAGGTCGAATCGGCGCTCGTCGAACATCCGACGGTCGCCGAGGCGGCGGTCGTCGGACGCACGCACGAACTCAAGGGACAGGCGCTGGCGGCATTCGTCACCCTGCGCACTGGCTTCCATGCGTCGCCGGCTCTGCGCGACGAGTTGCGCGAGTTCGTAGCCCAGAAGATCGGTGCGCTGGCGCGCCCGGACGACATCCTGTTTTCCGCCGATCTGCCCAAGACGCGCTCAGGGAAGATCATGCGTCGCCTGCTGCGGGACATAGCCGAAGGACGAGCGTTAGGCGATACCACGACACTCGCCGATCCCAACGTGGTCGCCAGCCTGAAAGCCCAATACGAGGACCAGGAAGGCTGACGTGTCCTTTCTGAGATCGATTTTCCCAGAGACGCTGTTCCCGCGAAGACTGGATGAGGCGTCAGAGAGGCGACTCAAGCTGGCGCAGGCGCGTGCCGAAGAAGCTCTGGTGGAAACGCACGTCCAGAACGCGCTGCTCTTCGTGGATGCCCTTGCCGACGAGATGTCGTTCGACAGGGCTATCGACGCCTACATCCGCGTCATGAACGTTCCGGAACCGCTAGCCAGCACGGTTGCAACGCGTGTCCTCGTGGTCCTTGGGCAGGACCTCATGCCTCAGCGCGACTCGGCCGCGTCCGAAGACGGACGACCGGCCATCCGCATCCGGCGAGACGACACGCCCTAGACGCGGCGCGCCCGGCGCATCGGCGCGTCGATCGTTTTTCGCACCGCGTGGAGAAGGTCATTCATCGAGAATGGTTTCTCCAGCAGGGGCAGCTGACGCGTAATGTCGTCCGCCACGCCCCCATCGTCGTAACCCGTCATCAGCATCACTCTGAGAGCCGGCCAGCGGCGAACGATATGGCCCGCCAGTTCACGCCCTCCCATCCGCGGCATGACGACGTCGGTCAGCACCATCGAAAACGCTTCCACCCCTTCGGCTGCCAGCACGTCCAACGCTTCGGCGCCGTTGGCCGCATCGCGTACTTCGTAACCGTGTTGCTCGAGCATCCTTCGCGTCGATCGCCGCAACGCCGGGGCGTCCTCGACGATGAGGATCCGTTCCACGCCGGCGCGAACCGCGACCGCTTCCGTCGGCGTCACCAAACCAGGGGTTATGCTCGACAGCTCGGGGAACCGTACCTCCACCGTCGTCCCCTCGCCGGGGGCGGACGTCACCTCGATCCGCGCCCCTGACCGTTCCACGATCGCCAGGACGGCGGACATGCCGAGGCCGGTCCCCTTCCCCGCTGCCTTCGTGGTGAAGAACGGTTCGAAGATCCGTGACCGCACCTCCGGCGTCATGCCGGCACCGTCGTCCGACACACGCAGCACGGCGAACCATTCCGGCTCGTCATCCGACGCACGGGTGTCGTTCTCTCGGCGCCCTGTCGACACGGTAATCGACCCGCCACGATCGCAGGCATCGCGGGAGTTCACCGCCAGGTTCATCATGACCTGTTCGAGCTCGCCCGGATCCACCAGGACATCTCCAAGGCCCTGCTCATACCTGAAAGAGAGCGTGAAGTCCTCGGGAATGAGGCGACGGAGGAGCCGCTCGGCAGATCGTACCGCCGCATTGAGTCCCAGACGCTCCGCCTTCCTCTCGCGTCGCCTGCTGAACAGGAGAAGCTGGCGGGTCAGCGCGGACGCATTCATGGCGGCGCGCCGGATTTCCTCCAGCTCGACCCTCGCGCCATCGTTCCCCACAGTCTCCAGGAGCGCCAGTTCGGCACTTCCGAGAATCGCCGTCAGCACGTTGTTGAAGTCGTGGGCGACGCCGCCGGCCAGCATGCCGATCGCTTCCACTTTCTGCGCCTGCATGAGGCGCGCTTCAGAACGCCTTCGCTCCGTGACATCGCGAAAGGACCACACGCGACCCACGGTCTCGTTCCCCACACGCTGCGGGAGCGAATAGCGCTCGAACACCCGGCCATCGGTGCACTCGATCACGTCGAAGCTCTCCTCGTCGGGAGACTCCGTGTGCAGACGACGGACATTGTCGACGAATGGCCGGGGCTCCCTCAGCTGCTCGAGAAAATGCGGCATCTCGGTGATGTCGGACCCACTCTCCACCGCGCCCGGCGGGATACGCCACATCTCGCGAAAGCTCTCGTTCCAATTGGTGATACGGCCCGCGCGGTCGACGACCAGGATGCCGTCTGCGGTCGACTCCAACGTGGCCTTCAACAGCGACAGCGAGTGCTCGAGTTCTTCCTGTGCCTTCCGTCGGCCAGTGATGTCGTTCAGAGTGCTGAGCGCACCCACGATCGAACCGTCTGGGCCAAAGAACGGGGTCGAATGGATTTCCACCCAGAGAAGCGACCCATCGACACGTACCAGCGCGTCCTCGATCACCGCCGAGCGTCCCTCAGCTCGATCGCGAAGGTGTTCGTCGACTACCGAACGCCGCTCCGGCCGCACGAACTCGCGAATGTCGCGGCCGATGATGTCGTCGCGCTTCATGCCCACGAAGTGCTTCATCATCGGATTGCCGTACCGAATGATGCCAGCGAGATCCAGGAGCAGCAGTCCTTCGCTCAGACTCTCCGCGACAGGTGGAAATCGTTCCTCCCAAAGACGCATTTCGGCGCCTGAACGGGCGCTCTCTCCCAGGTCGATGGCTTCCACGAGGCGCCGGTATCGACCGTCGACGTAAATGTCGTACGTCGTGATCTCGACCGGGATGATGCGCCCCTCGCGAGTCACATGCCGGAACCGACCCATGTGCTTGACGCCGCGCCCGGGCGGCGTGTACGCGCTCGCCAGTGCCGCCATGTCTTCCGGCGGCCGGATATCGGCGAGCGTCATACGGAGAAACTCCTCGCGCGAGTATCCGTATCGCCGCACCGCAGCTTCGTTGACGACCAGAAAGGCCAGCGACTCCGTATCGAACACGTAGTACGCCTGGTCGCTATGCTCGAAGAAGAACGAAAACGCCTGCTGCAGGCTGGATTCGGCGGGGTCGGTCGCCACCACGCAGTCTCCTTGTCGCCTACCGGTGCACGGCGACCTGTTCTCTGTACTCGATCGCACTCACGACGCACATGACGGTCACCAGCACAGCGCTGGTCACGCACCAGACGCAGATCGCATGGATCACGAACAACTCGAGGTACGTCAGCCAGCCCGAAAAAAGCACCCCCCATACCGTCAGCACCAACAACGCCCGGGACACCGCCAGCGACTCACTCCAACGCTCCTGAACACCGGCAAGGGCCACCGCCAGGAGCAACACGTAGTATGCCAGACCCCACGCTGCGACCGGCATGCCCGCGAGCATCGACCACTTGCTGGTGTTAACGGTCTCGCAGGAACCCACCGTGCACGCCAGTTCGCCAATCGCGCCTGTCTTGTATAAGGTCAGGTAGGCCGCGATCGCAACGCCCGCCATCGCCAGGAGAGCGAGCAGCATCCGCTTGGTCACAAACACTCCCCTGCGAACGACTGAACGCCAGTTCCCTCAGCGGATGACGTCACTTGGAAGCGGGCTGTGCACTGTCGGCCGCGGGTTTGACCGCAGCAAGTGCGGTGTCCACATACGCCTTGAAGGTGTCGTACGACAGGCTGCCAGGAAGCATCTTCGACCCGATAATGAAGGTCGGCGTCTGGCTCACCAGACGGCGCTCGCCTTCCTTCTGGTTCGCAACGATGTTCAGGTTGTACTTCTTCTCATCGTAGCAGTCCTCCCATTTCCCCTCGTCCAGCCCCACTTCCTTCGCCAACCGCTGGAGTTCAGGCTTGGGACGCGTGGTGGTCACCCCACTCCAGCGATCCTGATTGGCGAAGATCGCGTCGTGCATTTCCCAAAACTTGCCCTGCTCGTTGGCGCATGCCGCCGCATTCGAGGCTTCCCAGGTATTACGGTGGATCGGGAGAGGAAAGTCGATGAACCGAAGCGAGATCTGGCCCGTCTCCACCAGTCGCTTGCGAACATCCGGCTCCGTAATCGTCACGAAGTTCGCACAAGCCGGACACTCGAAGTCGGCGAACTCGATTACCTGGACCGGCGCGGCCGGATTCCCAACCACGTAGCCCTCGGCTTTCGGGAGAGGGGTGTTCGGATCGATCGTCGTGGGCCCCGCCTTGGGCCGGTTCATCTGGTAGGCAATGAAGACGGCGCCCACGAGCGCAACCAAGCCAAGCGATCCATAAAACCGCTGGGTGTTCTGCTTCGATGGCTTGGCGGCCGGCGGTTTCCCCGCCGGAACAGGAGTGGCCCGAGCCGAACCCTTCGGACGGTCGCTCCCAGCGCTCTTGCCCGACTTGCCGGTTTCCTTGCGTTCCTTGGCCATTCTTCCTCTCTCTTTGTCCGCGTTCGCCGCGGCGATTTTCGCCTGGTTGGCAGCGCTCCACAACTTAGAATGTCGTATCGAGGCTCAGAAGGGGCCGAGCTGCACGTGTCACGTCCTCTTGACCGTTACGACCGGAGTGTATCGTGTTGCCATGAACGACGCCGACAACTTCAGGGTTCCGGTGGGAGCTGGCACGCTGCACGTTGAGCGCTACGGTTACGGCGGCCCCGCTTTTCTGTTGCTTCACGGATTCGGTACATCCGCGTTTCTCTGGCGACACGTGGCGCCTTCGCTTGCCTTGGGCAGGTGCACGGCATTCGCTGCTGATCTCCTCGGGTACGGAGAGTCCGACCGACCGTTCGCGGCGGACTTTGGGGTCACAGCACAAGCCGAGTACCTCGAGCTTGCTCTTACCGCCCTACGCGTGCGAAAGGCGACAGTCGTCGGCGTGGATATCGGCGCCGTCGCGGCGCTTCGTCTGGCATACGATCGCCCAGAGAGAGTCGAGAGGTTGGTCCTGATCAGTCCATCCTCGTTGCAGGATCTCCCCGGGCCGGAGATCCGTGAGTTGCAGCGTTCGTCCGCGAAGTATGCGCTCCGGCTCAACCGCTCGCTCCTTGGCGCGTATCCCCTGTTTCGGGATTTCCTTGCGGCGCAGGTCGGTCAGCGGAACCACGTGGCGCCAGCGCTCGTCGGTCGGTATCTCGCTCCCTACATAGGGAGGGACGGTCTGGACCATTTGCAGACGCTCGCTCGCGCGATCGAGGATGACGATCTGGACGACCTCGTCCTGAGCGAAGTGCGACAGCCCGCTTTGATCATCAGGGGGACGCGCGACCGGTTTTTCGATGCTGCGGCGGCCGTTGCCCTGAGGACATCGCTACCAGGTGGTGCGGTTACCGAGATCCCGGAAGCGGGACGCCTGGTGCCCGAGGAGGCACCAGTAGTGTTGGCGCAGCTATTGCTAGCGGGCGTCCCGGGATTGCCGAGTCAGCGCCCGGCACCGGTCGCGGTATAGCGGTTCTGTCCATGGATCGCGACGGCATTTCGGGCGTTGGAAGCGGCCGAGCGATCGGGCGATTCAACCGAATACCCTGCATCATGTTGCGCGCCCGACTGGCCGAACGTTTTTCCGACTGTCGCGTAACTATTCCGGGCGGGCCACGTCCGTTAGTTTGCAGCGCCATAACCCTTCACTCAATGACTTGCATGGGGAAAAACCGAACCCGAAGGACGACCAGAGAAGCCGCAGTGCCGACGCCGTTCGATGAGGCACGCGACGAGCTGTTTCAACACATCATGCGATGTGGCGTGATCGGTTCGGAACCTGAGCATGTGACCGAGTGGTTCGACGACACGATGGGTTACATCGCCGGTCGATATTACGAATTGTCCGAGCGTCAACTGAGCGAACTGCGCGTGCTGGGCGAGCGCTTTGTGCAGCCGCCCAAGGCCACGGCGCAAGCTTCCAGTGGAGTCACGGTAGGCTGAGGCAGCCCTGTCGCCCCTCACCGTGAGTGTGGGGCGCATTTGCTTGCATCGTCAGCGCAGATCGCCGCGGGCGAATCGAAGTACGCCGGCGAACCGGAAGCCGCCCCCCACGCCCAGCTCAAACGCTGGCGATATGCTTCCCTTCCGTGGTCCCTCGAGGCCGACCGCGACCGTCACTATTGGGCGCCAGTCGTCGAACGCATCGTACATGGCGCTGATGCCGCCAACACCGTACAGGGACCAGCGGCTCTGCCAGAATGGATCGAGCACGAAGCGAGCGGCCAGTTCCGCTCGATAGGCAGCGACGGTCGATCCGTTCCGCGTCGCCGTGCCGGCGGCGACGATTCCGACGAGACGCGTGTACGTCGCGAAGGCGCGCGCGAGTCCGATCCCTGTCTCGACGGTCGTCGCCGGAGCGGCGATGACATCCAACCGGAGTTCTGGACGAACGATCGCCGGTCGCTGCGCCGGCAGCGGCATCGCCCACAGTACGGCCGGAAGAACGAATCGAGCTATGTGCGAACGCGCTGATTCCATAGCGCCAGCGTATAATCGGCGATGGCAATGGCCGACGCGACGCCGACGAACCAGACGAGCGGGGACACCGCCTCCGGAATCGCTAGAACGGCTACCAGCGTGATCAACTGTAGTACGGTCACCGTTTTTCCTGACGGGCGCGCCCGGAATGGGATCGGACGCAGCATGCGGACGCTTCGCGCAACGATGAATCCGATGGCGGTCATCAGGTCTCGCGAAATGAGGACGAAGTACTGAACCGTGCCGATCAAACCGTTCACGAGATAGACGCATACGGCTGTGAATACGAACGCGCGATCGGCAAGGGGGTCGATGAGCGCACCGAGGTTGCTCGTCGTCTGCTGCCGCCGCGCGATCCAGCCATCGAGAAAATCGGTGAGCGATGCGGCGCCGATGAGGCCGAGACGAGCGCGTGCGTCCCCGACGAACACGAACGCCGCCGCCAGGACAAGTCGCGACATCGAGATCACGTTCGGAAGACTCAGGAGGCGCCCGCGCTGCATACGCCAAGCTAACGATAGGGTATCGCCACCGGCCAGCAGGTCGTGTCCGTTGCCCTGCCGCGCTCCCGCGGGCACCTTCTTTCGTCAATCGCACCATGCATTGTCCCGCTTCCTTCCGACGCCGGCGCGCGTGAAACGCCGTACGTGACACCGACTCGCTGGCCGGCGATCGTCTACGCGATCGTCGTCGTCCTCGTCCTGTGCTGGAATGTGTTGCACGCCGGGCGGGCCGTGCAGTTGCGCAGGGGAAGCGCGTTCATGCGCTGGCTGACGGCGCTTTGCGGGCTGCTCCTCGTGCCGGCGCTGACGATAGCCGTGACGTCGGCGAGTGCGATCAACGGCCGGACGACGCACGTCGTCGCCTGGGTCTGGCCGATGACGGCAGCGCTGTTCGTGCTCCAGTCGGTCAGGGCCGTGTCCGAAGGCTCAGCGCGCCTTTCGATCGGGCTGCCGGTGCTGGCGTTCAACCTCACGGTTGGCGCGAGCGCGCTGGTGCGTTTCGCCAACGGCGCCGGAGTGACGCTCCCCGCCACGATCGGTGCGCTCGGCGTCGCCGAGGCGACATCGTTAGGCTTCGTGTTCGGACACGCCGCCCTCGTCTCGCCGTGGGCGCTGTCTGTGCCGGTGCTGACGCCCGTGATCCCCGCCCGCCGGCGCAGCGGCCGTGCGGTCAAGGCCGGCATCGCCGTCATGGCCACCGTGGCGGCGCTCCTCTACGCAGCGGAGTATCCTCGCGGCGTCCGCGCCCTGGAAACGTTCCAGCCATTCTCCGCAGAGCGCTTGCAGGAGCGACCCAGGGGCGACTTCGCACTCGGCGTACGGGTGCTGCCGGAGATCGTAGCACCACCGCCACCGCTCGCGTTGCGTTACGATCTTGCTCTGGTCGATACCCTGAACGCGTCCGTCGTCGAAGTGTTCGTGACGCCCTCGGGTACGCGCGGGACGGTTCTGGATTCGGTGGCGCGTGCGCTGGAGGACATCCGGCGGGATAGCACACTCCTCGTGGTCTCCCTCGGCTACGACCCGGGAGACCGGAGACTGATGCTGCGGAATCCCGAGGGCTACGCCACGCTCAGGTTGCGAGCCATCGATCGTGTGGTTCGCCGCCTGCGGCCGGACCTGCTGATCCCTGCGCGCGATCCCGCCGACGCGGGAATGCGCGCGTTAGGCAGTGTCGCGCTCTCGTGGTGGACGCGCTTTTTTTCTGCGGCCGCGGACCTCGCACACGAATTGCGGCCCCGGACACGGGTGGGCCTGGCCGCATCCGCCTACACGCCGTTCGACAGCGCCCTGTTCGCATGGGCGTCGGGGCCGCAGAGTCCGCTGGATGTCGCCGGTTTTACGCTGTTGCCTTCGTACGGCGGCGGGGCGTCCCTGGCCGCGCGACTGCGCGTGGCGGGGCAATGGTCGAGGTCGGGCCAGCGTCCGCTCTGGGTATTCGCGGTCGGTCTGAATCCGCGGGTGTTCGGCGTGGCCGCGCAGGAACGCGCGACCTGGGGCGTCCTTGCCTGGGCAACGAGTCAGCCGCGCATGCGTGGACTCATTGTCGACGGCGCCGGAGACTACGATGAACTGGTGGGCATGCGCGCCCCGGGCGGACGACTGCGCGACATCGTCACGACGTTCGAACGCGCCGAGCGAGTGCTCGCCGAAGCCGCGTCCGGTCAACCGTGATACCGGCAACGATGGAGCCCCGGATGACCGCTCCTGTATTCCGCCGACAAGCATTGGCGTTCCTCCGCCAGCTGAAACGACACAACGATCGGGAGTGGTTCGCCGCCAACCGGCACACGTACGAACGCGAGCTGCTGCAACCGCTACGGAGGTTCGTTGAGGAGATGGACGTGCGCTGCGCGTCCTTTGCACCGGAGATAGTCGGGTTTCCCCAGCGCTCAATTTTCCGTATCTACCGGGATATCAGGTTCTCGAAGGATAAGTCGCCGTTCAAGACTCACGCCTCGTTCTGGATGACGCACCGGAACGCCGGTCACGGCGTGGGCAGCGAAACGCACGGCGCCGGTGCGGGCTATTACTTCCATCTCGAGCCCGGTGAGTCGCTGGTTGCTGGCGGCATCTGGATGCCGCCGCGCGATCGGCTGGCCTTGATCCGCGAAGCTCTGCTCGACGACCACTCCTCGCTGGTTAGCGCGCTCGGGAGAACGGCGTTCAAACGCCGCTTCTCCGCGTTGAGCGAAGAAGGGATGCTGAAGAGGATGCCCCGCGGTGTCGACCCTCGCCACCCGGCCGGTCCTCTCTTGCGGCACGTCTCCTTCACCGTGAGCGCACGCCTGTCGGATTCCGACGTGGTCACCGCGAATCTGGCCGATCGCGTCGAGCGCGATTTCCGGCTTCTGTTGCCCTTCGTGCGCTGGCTCAACGATGCTCTCGGGTACCCTCCGCTGCACCGTCGTTAGGGGTGCCGACACCCTCAGGCGAACGGTGCGTCGACGACCCGGGATACGAAACGGCTTGCCGTGAGCGACTACGCCACGCTGCCGACTGGCCTAGCGCGCCCTGGTCGCGCTGTGGGTCTCCAGAACGCGATGACAGATCAGGTTGTCGTAGTACGTGGGGAGGTGCCCCAGGATGCGGACTGCCCAGTCGGCACTCGTATTCAACCAGTCGGGCGGGGTCGCGCGTGCGTCACGATCGACGCTCAGGAGCGCATCCATCGTAGTCAGCATGGCCGCCGTGTTCCGCCACAGGCAGCGCACTGCGGTCGTGTCCGTTCCCACACGAGGTGCCGCATCCTGCAACACCAGGAGCGAGCCCCTGCCGAAGTCGGTCAGCGCGAATCCGGTCGCCCTTAGAGGCGTAAGCAGAAAGCGCCCCTCGGTTTCGCGCTGAAGCACCTCGCGATTGGGAACGGTGCGCCCCAGGAGAACGCCATGGAGTCGTGCGCGATCCGCTGTTGGCAGCCCAGGCAGTTCCGGGTGAACGTCGGGGTTGTAGGTGAAGGGTTCTGTCTGGTTGGCGAACCGGCTGAGGCTCATCACGCATTTGCGGCTGACGGGACGCTTGTCGGGCACCATGCCCGTGAACAGATCCGCCTGGATCCAGGCTGTCACCTTCCGCAACACGTCGGTCATGAGTACTGACGTGAGAATTGCGGCGCCCGATTCGGATTGGACGTCGAACACCGGATCGTCGTGCAACATCCGGCTCGCATCCACGAGCGCCGACAGGCCAGCAGGCCCGGGCAGCGTCAGCTCGAGCCGCGTCGACCAGCCGTACGGCCAGATCAGGAGCCACGTACGCACTTTCACGCGATCGAACGGCGACGGCAGCAGCGCAAAGGCAACGGTGTCCCTGAGCCGTGCTTCGACGGGAATGTGATAACGCGGGTTCAGCTCGTTGCTTCCCTCCCGATCGCACAGGGCACTCAGCGCTTTCCAGAAATGGCTGTGCTGGAATGCGGCCCTCAATGGCCGAAGTCGGAAGCGAGAGGTATCGACCTGCCATGTTCGTGAGTGACGACCGTCGTAGTCCGCAGGCGTTCCCAGGAATGTCACGGCGGGCTGAAACAGGCGTGGTGCCCGAAGTGGCGCCGGAGCGAAATGAAAGTCGAAGAAGCAAAGGCGAGCGATGCCCGGCTGGATGTTCATGGGAGTGCGTCCTCTTGACGTCGGCGACCCAGTCGTGGAATATCCTATCACCCCTTCCCTACGGGGGAGTCGGCGGGTGTACGCACCCAATGCGAGCGGCAGAGCGGTTGCGTGAGCAGTCGCGATGCGAGGTCAGAGCCAACAAAGGCTTACGACCACAAGCTTGAGTTACGTGTGCCGGCCTCCGGTCGGCACACGTCTTTCTTACTGCACCCTGATTGGACCCTGCTGCGTGATGCCGGCCTGCCCAATGTCCTGAATAGCGCCCTGCACGAGGGCCTGGACATCCGCAGCCGCGAAGCGTTCGATCTGCGGTGATCCGGACACATTCCGAAGCTTCCCGTCTACGCGTTCAAGAAGCCCATTGACGGGCACTGGCGTCAGGCCGAGCCCGTGCGCCCGCTCGAGAAGGCGACAGTAGTCTCCTTCTGCCTGCAGCTTCTTCAAGCTGCCGAGTTCGGGGTGTGCCGAGTGGCCTGCCGGGAGCTCGATCTCGAACCAGCCCAGGAGCGCGGTACCCCCTTCCACGCGCGGCGCAGCAGTCGCGCCGATCAACTCCCGTCCGCTCGTCAGCGTCAACGTGAAGGGGCCATTCCGAGGCTTCGCCGACCTCAATGCCTTGCCTAGCGCGGTTAGCTCGCTATCCGCCAATCCTACTTTGCGCCGTGTCGCGGCAGCCATTGCTCTCTGCCTGATAGAGGACAGCGCCAGTGCACTCGCCGCACCCGCTGCGCAGAGAACGATGAAGCGGGTGACGCTCGTCCCGCGCACCTGCAGTGGCGGGTATAGCCAAGCCGCGATCCCGCTCAACAGGATCGAGTACACGACGCTGAACGTCGCAAGCCGCAGGGCATCGAGCGCACTGGGCGCCAGCACTCCGCGAAGCTGAAGCAGAAAGAAGAACAGAAGGCCGGGAACGACGAATGAAGCCAGCCTCAACGAAACGCCGGCCACGGTATCGCTCCCGAGAAGTCCCACGCGCAGCGTCTTTTCGACAAGGAGATACGACGTCGGCGCAGCTTCCCCCCGACCATACAGCAGCACGAAACCGATGGAGAACGTGCCTTCGACCACGACGCGGTCAGAGCTGATGCAGAGATCCAGCGATGCCGCACTCCTGGCCGGCACCACGGGGATCTCCAGAGGCCGCGTCGACCACACGCAGGCCGAACCGGTCATCGTTCCAAGGTGAAGAAACGAGGGGCCGACCCAGCGGAGCGTGGTAGCTGACGACAGCGGTATTGTATCAGGGTTCTCGATCCAGGCGTGCGTGGGTACGACAGCATTTGCACCGATCGCGTCTGTCTCCAGAAGTACGGACATTCGCGGTTCTGCAGGGGCCTTTGGCGCGGCCTGTCCCGCGAGGCTTCCGCTCAAACCAAGGCAGCACACAGCGACAAGGGCACCACGCTTCATGAACGCACCCAGGAGTCTCCGCCGAACTCGCGCGTTACGATGGATCGATGGCTGCGCTGGCACAAGGCGGAGTCGCACTGGAGCGCGCTGCCGCATGCCTTGGTCACGACTCCCTGGCAGCGACCGGCACGTCGGTTCAGACCCGCCGGCCTGTCCCGCGCACAATGCCCTCGACACGGCGGTCCGGATCGAAGTGCTCCCGGGCCAAGCGCAGCAAGTCACCGGGAGTAACCGCCCGGATTCGGTCGGCATATACCTCCAATTCGTCCAGCCCCTCTCCGAACAGCCATGCATCGACCATTTCCGCGAGCAGGGTCCCCGTGTGCTGCTGCGCGATGGCATGGATTCCGACGGCATACCGCTGTGCCCGCACCAGCTCGTCGGCTGAGATCGGCTCGTCCACCAGACGCGCGAACTCGCGCAAGAGACCGGCTCGCGCCGCTTCCTCCTTCTCCGGCGATGTGGCGATGTACGCCGTGAACAGCCCGGCCCTTGCCCGTTCGCTCGGGGCAGCGTGCACCGTGTAGCACAGCGACTGCTTGTCTCGCAGTTCGTCGAAGAAACGCCCGCCCAAACCACTCGCCACCGCGGCGATCAAGCGTGCGACGTGCCGATCGCGGTCGCGGAACGACGGTCCGCTGAACGCCAGCGCCATCGCCGTTTGTGCCTTGTCGCGCGTTTCCGCCCTGACCACCGTGGATTCCGGCCATTCCGGCGTAGCCAGCGGCGGTTCCTCCGCCAGCTTCAACTCCGCGAAGCGTTCGAGCGCCTCGGCGGCGATCGCGTCCGGCTCTCCGTCGGCCACCACGGCCACGACCCAGGGCGCGGCACGGTTGTGGAGCCAGTCCCGGGCGTCGGCCGCGGTAATGGCTCGTACAGTCTCCTCCCGCCCCATCGTTCCCCTGGCGTAGGGATGGTCGCCGAACGCTGCCCGCGTGGTCAGCCGCATCGGGTACCGGTACATGTCATCCCGCAGCTGAGCCAATTGGGACAGGAGCACCGCCCGCTCCGTGTCGATATCCCGCTCCTCCAGCGCTGGGTGCAGGACGACGTCCGCCAGTAGCTCAATCGCCGCCGTCAGGCGCGGTGTGGGTACCGAGAGCGCGAATCCGAGCCCATCGCTCGAAACCGAGGGGACGATCCCGCCACCCAGCATCTCCGAGGCTTCGGCGACCTGCGCGGCACTGCGACGATCCGTTCCCTTCAGCGCGGCGCGCCCCGCTATCGCGCTGATGCCGCAGACGCGATCGGGCTCCTGCGCTGCCCCGCCAGCTGCAAACACCCCCACGTGCGAAACTGACGCGTCGGGCTTGATCCTGAGCAGGAGCGTGAGCCCGGTGGGGTCATGCCGGTAGACGCGGACGGGACCGACGATGCGTTCCGGACGACGCGGCGACACCTGTACAGCCGGTGCGTCTATGCTGAGACTCCACCCGGTCGCGGGCCGGACGGCGGCAACCGGGAGGAAGGCACGCGCTTCGCACTCGTCCGCGGCGAACGCATCGCCGGTAGCCGGCCGATGCACGACCATGGAGGCCTGCGCGGGATCGAAGTACTGGACGCAGGCGGCGTGGACCTGAGAGCCGGTAACGCCAAGGCAACGCGCCGAGTAGTCGTCGGCGAGCTCCCAGCCACCTAACGTTTCCCATTCCGCCAGCAGCGACGCCTGGCCATCCATTGTCTCCAAGCGCCTCAGCCAGCGCGACTCATGGACTCGGCGAGCGCGATCGAGTTCCTCCGGCGCCACCGGCTCATCCCGCAGTCGCAGGACTTCGTTCCACATTGCCTGCGCCGCCGCTCGCGCGCGGTCCGGGTCGCCTTCGGCCTGAACGACAAAGACACCCAGTTCCGTGGGGGTATAGTTGCTGGCCGAAACCGAGGATCCAAGTTCGCGCTCGCGCACCGCGCGATAGAGTCGCGACGCGCGACCCGATCCGAGAACGATTGCCGCCATGTCCAGCGACGCGGTGTCCGCGTGCAGTGTGCCCGGCGTGCGCCATCCGAACGCGATTTCGGATTGCGCGACGTCGCTCGTGAGCTCGCGGTAACGGAATCCTGGCCTGGTGCGTTCGACCGGCCCAGCCTGCCGCGTCAGACGCTGCCCGGGGAGAGATCCGTACAGACGCTCGACGTCACGGAGAACCGCGTCAGGCGCCACGTCGCCGACGATGGCCACGACCGTTTCGGATGGCAGGTAGAAGGTCCGATAGAACCGGACCACATCGTCGCGCGTCAACCGCCGCAACCCGTCCTCGCGACCGATGCGCCATCGCCGGATGCGGTGCGCGTCGTGCAACGTCTCGAACAATGTCTCCGTCGTCACGGCCTCCGGAGAGTCCGCCTTGCGTTTCGCCTCCTCGATTATCACTTCCAGCTCGCGCGAGAGTTCGTCGGCGTCGATGCTGGAATTGGCGAACGCGTCGGCCTGGATCTCCAGCGCCGTCGAAAATCCGGCAGACGGCACAACGGCGTAGTACGCGGTGTGGTCGTAGATCGTATGTGCGTTGAGGTAACCGCCTTGGGCCTTGGTCGCCTTCGCAATCTCGCCGACGCCGCGCGTCGGTGTCCCCTTGAAGAACATGTGCTCGAGGACGTGGGCGATGCCGACGATGTCGTCCGTTTCGTCGAAGTACCCTGCCCGCACATGCGTCACCACTGCCGCAACCGGGGCGAACCGATCGCGGCGCACCAGGACAGTCAGCCCGTTCGCCAGCCGATGGCGGATGACGTCGCGAAGCAAGGCCGCGGGCCAGCGCCTAACGTGGCAATGGAGCCGGCGCCGACGCGCACGCTGACCACGAGCCGGGTCCGGCACGATCGAGGAACCGCTGCGCCTCGTCCAGACGGTTCAACCGAGCCAGAGCACAGGCAAGGTACCCCATCGCCACGCGATCGCTGGTATCCGCTGTCAGCGCCCGGACATAGAATGCGCGAGCCAGATCGAAGTTCCCGGTGGCCAGAAGGTACGACCCCATTTCGCGAAGAGCGAGCGCGTTTCCGGGTTCCAGCTCGATTGCCTTGCGTAGCTCGATCATCGCCGATTCCATGTTGCCATCCTCGCGATAGATGCGGCCGGCGTATACGTGGGGCATTGCCAGCCGGGAATCGCGTTCCATCGCGATGTCGAACTGACGGACCGCCTCCGAGCGACGACCGACCTCTAACTCAGCGATACCTTTGCGCAGAGCAGCGTCGGCACTCAGGAAGTAGCGCCATCCAAAAAAGCCGCCGACGCCGCACAGCGCCAGGATCGCCACGCCCATCAGGAGAAGGCCAAGCACGTTCCGCCGTTCCGGCGTTCGCTCCACGGGCATCGCCAGATCGCGCGTCGGTGTCCGCACGGCGTGCAGGTCAGCGTACTCGGGCGTTTGCACCGGTGCAGTCTGCACGGTCGACTGAGCAAGCAGGGACTCCATCTGCTTGAACGCAGCCTGGGCGTTCCGGATATCCGTCCACACGGGCGCGTACGTCGTCTCGCGTAACTTCTCGCTGGACGCACTGAACTCCACGAGGACATGCGCCTGATCGAGCGTGAGGATGCGTCGCTGGCGGGCTTCGCGGATCAGAGACTGACCGGACAGCGTCGGCGTACCACATAACGAGCGGAGCGCGCGCTCGACGCCTTCCCATGTCTCAAGCAGGTCGGCCGCCAGATCCTCAAGGTGCCGGGAGCTATCGAGCCGTGATACCGCGGACCGTGCGCCGTCGAGCGACGCCTGCGCCTCGCGCAGCCCGCGCTCCGGCGGTTCCTGCGTCACTTCAGGATGCGAAGCAGGCCAGCGTCGGCGCTCCCCTTTATGAAGCTCTCGGCGTCGCCCGTCGGGATGAGAATGCCGGTCAGCGAGTAGCCGCGTCGCGCTTCGTTGAGCATGAAATCCTGTGTCGACCGGCCGGCAAAAGTGAGGTTGGAATCCCGCATCTTCTGCACGATATCCTCCCACGTACCCTCGAACGGACGACCGTCGCGCGTCATCACGCGGTGTCGCGTACGATCGGTGCGCGAGTCGACGAGTCCGTTGAGCATCGAGCCGAACAGTTCCAGCTGGTTCCGCGCTTCGCTCTGCGCTTCTTCAGCAGCCCGCTGCTCGATCTCGGAGAGCATTTCGTCGATGTCGTCAGGCTCCCCGGCCAGTTCCGCCAGCCGTTCCTCCCACTTCTTCAGGTCGGGGTCGTGGTCGGCCAACCGGTGGATCGTTTTCTTCAGTTCGATCAGCCGCCAGATCCCCAGTTCGTCCCAGTGATCGTCGGGCGACGAGCGGTCGAGATGGTACAGCGCGGCTTCGTAATCGCCGCGATCGTAAAGGATGTTTCCCAGATAGATGCGCGCTTCGGCATGATCGCTATCCAGTTGCAACGCCCGCCGCAGGGTCGTGATCGCCGCGTCGTCATCGCCCATCCGGTGCATCGCGTATCCGACCAGCGCGACCGCTTCCGCCGAGTCCGGCGTCCGTCGTACGGCGATGTCGAAGTACTGCCGAGCTTCGGAAACCAACCCGTCTCTGAAGAGCGCGCGTCCGATCTGGAGCATCAGCTCGATGTCGTCCTCGTAGCCAAGCTCGAGAACGCGATGGAACGACTTCAGTGCCGCTTTTTCCTGACCGAACTTCAGGAGCGTCTCGCCAAGTCCCGCCAGCGCGTCCTCGTGCTCTGGATCGAGGATCAGGGCCTCCTCGAACGTGCGGCGCGCCCACGCGTACTCCTCGCGCGCAAGTCGCGCGTACCCAAGTCCGATGTGGAGCTCGACGGCGTGTGGATAAAGCGCCAAGCCCTCGTTCAAGACGTTCAGAGCGTCGTCGTACTGCCCTTCGCTGTAGAGCTGATGTGCGCGTTCGTCATACTCTTCGGAGCTCATGAAGGGCGCTGGCATCTCTCGAAAAACCTCCAGTTCGAGCGTGCGTGCCAATAGTACGTGTACGGCGAGGCAAAGTTCAACCCATCGGCCGGTTAGGCGGCAAGCGCACCCAGCGGATAGACGCCCAACCGGACCGTTTCGGCACAGTCAATGAGACTCGACTAACTCCCTGGCGATTGTGCCTGCGAGGCGTGCGTTCGCCTCGAGCAGGGCCAGGTTGACCGCGAGCGAGCGCCCGTGCGTCGCCCGCTCCACCGCACTCAGCAGGAACGGAGTCATGGCGCTTCCACGAACGCCCTGTCGCCTTGCGGCGTCGAGCGCAATCTCCACCGCTTCCTCGACTTCGGATCGAGCCAGGGCCGCCTCCGCCGGCGGCGGTTGGACAACGAGCAGCGCTCCGGGGTGGCCCACCGCAAGCTGCGCGCGGAAAATGTCCGCGATCTGGCGTGCCTCGTCGGCGCGCGCCGGCACGCCGAGCCCCGTACTCGCGGCGTAGAAGCCGGGAAACTCGTCGGTGCGGTAGCCTACCACAGACACTCCCAGCGATTCCAGACGTTCCACAGTGGCCGCGATATCGAGGATGGCCTTCGCTCCGGCGCATACGACGACCACTTGCGATCGCGAGAGTTCCACCAAGTCCGCGGATTCGTCGAACGGATCGCGATGTACGCCGCCGATCCCGCCGGTGGCGAATACCTGAACGCCAGCTGCGCGGCAAAGTGTGAGAGACGCGGCGACGGTGGTAGCCCCGTCGCCCCCGCTCGCCATCAAAGACCCCAGATCGCGCGAAGACACCTTTGAAACACCCGACCGGTTCAGAAAGCGAACGACTTCGTCGCTCGTTAGGCCGATCGTGGGCGTACCGCTCACCACGGCCGTGATGGCTGGCATCGCCTCTTGCTGCTCGACTGCCGACATCATGCGGCGGACGGCATCGGAATTGGCAGGGACGGGAAGTCCCTGCGCCACCACCGAACTCTCCAATGCCACGACCGCGCGACCGGCAGAAATCGCCTCAGCGATGGGCGACAGAACGCGTAACGCGTTCAACGAAACGCCCTCGCCGCCACGGCGTCAGCCACGCGCCATTCCTCAGTGCCGTCTAGGCGCCCTTCTCGTCCTCGAACTGCTCGGCACGAAGCGTGTCCACCTTCTCACGCTCCGAGGACGTCGGATCCCAGATCGCGAGGATCTTGATGCGTTCACCTTCCCATGCGTCGAACGACTTCGTCACGCCCTTGGGGATCTCGATCTCGTGTCCGTCTTCGAAGCGCAGGAGCACGTTCGGGTACTGGGTGTTGCTGTACTGCTTGCGGACCTTGATCGGTTGCGGCATGGCAGGTCTCTGAAGGATGTGAAGAACGAGATGCGGTACGGCTTGTCACGTCACAACGTTTCGCGATCCGCTGAACTGGCGCCACTGCCCGGAGGTTAGCGCCTCGTCGATCGCGCCCACAGCGGTTTCGAGTTCATCGTCCCGCGTGTAGAAATGCGGGGCGACCCGGATGCCGGCCCCGGGACGGTAATCGACGACAATATCGCGTGATAACAGGTACTGCGCGACCTCATAGCCATGCGGAACGTCGAACGCCACTGTCCCGCCCCGTCGTCCGGCCTCCCGCGGCGCATGCACCGCAAAGCCGCGGGCGTCCGCCAGCTCGATCAGTCGCGTCGTCTGGCGGACGCTCTTGGCGCGAACGGCGTCGATCCCGGCGCGACGCAGGATTCGGGGGCCCTCGGTCGCGGCGTACAGGGCCGGGATCGCCGGCGTTCCTCCGAGCCACCGGAATGCCGTGTCCGCATACTCCATCTCCGGCTCGAAGCCGAAGGGGCGGGCGTGAGCCTGCCATCCGGTAAGCGACGGTGAATACCGCGCCGTCATCTCTGGCGACGCGTACAGGAAGCATCCGCCCGGTCCTCCACACAGCCACTTCAGCACACCCCCCGTAAGGAAGTCGACGCCACAGGCCTTCACGTCCACGGGAACCACGCCTACGGCGTGAAACGCATCCAGCGAGACCAGCGCCCCGAACCGATGTGCATGGTCGCAGATCCGTTGAGCGTGCATGATGTAAGCGGACCTGAACAGGACATGCGAGATCGCCACCAGTGCCGTACGCTCGTCGATCGCCGCCAGCAGTCGCTCCTCATCGATCGTGATGCCATCGTCGCTCGGGACAACCACGATCTCTGCGCCGAGCCGTGCCGCCAGTCCATCGAACACGTAGCGGACCGATGGAAAATCCAGTTCCGTCATGACGATCCGATTGCGATCTGGCGGATACGCAAGCGCCGAGAGGATCGTCGCCTGAGCGATCGTGACGTTGGGAACCATCACGACCTCGCCGGGTCTGGCGCCCATCAATGGCGCGAGCTCGTTCCCGACCTCCACCGGCATCTCCCACCATCCTTTCGTCCACGCCCGCACTCCGAACTCCGCCCACAGGTCAACGTACTCGGCCAGCCGGTCCGCAACGGCCCCAGGCATGGCGCCTAACGAATTGGAGACAAGGTACGTGCTCCGTTCGAGGATGGGGAACTCGGGGCGAAAGGAGAGCAGGAGATCGGTCACGCGGATCGGGGAGGGGGACGCCCGGCAGATGGTGACGAAAGATACCGGGAGCCGACGGACATGGCATGGGCAGCATTCTACGGCGGCGGGACGAGGCGCTACGGTCCGGTCGCACGGTGGACAGCAGCCGGAATGGCGACGAGATTCCGTGCCCGGGCCGCCAACTGCCGGGCCTAACGTCTCGAGGCCCGCGGGATCGGCGCGGCAGTCCCGCGCCGGCGGCGCTGTCTTACGGCTCACAATGGCATCGAGTGCCGCCGAACGGCGAAGGCACGATCGCCTTCGAACATCGCCCACCCGGAGATCCCCAATGACCGCCACGACGATGAAGAAACTCACTCCGGTCCTCGTCATGCCGACGTGCGAACCCAGTCTGGACTTCTGGGAGAAACGGCTCGGTTTCACACGGACCGTCGAGGTTCCCCACGAAGGAACCATCGGCTTCGCCATCCTCACGAGGGACGACGTCGAGGTCATGGTCCAGAGCGAAGCGAGCGTGCGCGCCGACTTCGGGGATGCGTCCCGGCCCCTCCCGGGAACGGCCGCGGCGCTATTCGTCGAGGTCGAGAATCTGGACGGCATCGAGCAGGCCTTGGAGGGGTACCCGATCGCCATGCCACGACGCACGACTTTCTACGGCATGCATGAGATCGGTGTGCGGGAACCCGGCGGGCATTTCGTGACCTTCGCCCAACCGTCCGGTTAGCGTTAGGCACCGTCCGGCATCGCCGGGTGCGGGACGGCCGCAACACGTTGACGGATGCCGACCGGCCAGTAGCGTTGTAGGCGTTCGATGCAGACACTTGGCGAAACCGGAGGTCGCGCGTGCCATTCACGCTACAGAGCCAGACCTGGCCCGGCAGGGACGCCGTGCTCCTGGTCCACGGAATCGGTAACGATCCCGCAGGTACACGGAGCGAAGCGAACGTCGCCCTGCGTGCTGCGCTTGGCGACGACGCCGATCGGTTCGCGATCTACGAGCTTCGTTATGACGGGATCGACGATTGGTTCAAGGAAAAGACCCAGGCGGCGGCCCTCGTCCTGCAGCTGGTGGCGCTCCTCAAGAAACGGTTCGGCGACGACTCCCTGGGCGAAACGGCCGCCGAGTTCGCTGGAGACGTCATCTTCCCGGTGTTGAGCCTGTCCGCCCGCGCCGCGCTGCGCGAAGCGTTCATTTCGCAGCTGAACAAGATGATCCAGGATGGCCCGCATGGCGCCCTTCAGCGGATCTCGGTCGTGTGTCACAGCATGGGATGCTTCCACACCTACGAGGCGATCCATGCCGCAGTAGACGACGCAGCAGCGTTGATCGGGCCGCAGGCCGGAGTCTACCTGCAGAACGTCGTGTTCATGGCATCCCCCGTCCAGCTCATCAAGACGGTGGTGCGGGAAATGGGACCCCTCATTCCGAAACGCACCACCCTGGCATTGAACCGTTCCCTGCGAATGCCCGTTGCTGAAATGAACGACGTCTCGCAGCCGTACGTTCTGCGCAATTTCGTGTCGATCGCCGGCGACCTGGATCCGGTCGGGGGTTTCCTGCTTCGGCAGAAGCTCGACTGGGCCTACATGAATGTTCCGGGACAAAAGGCGTTCATCGACCAGCAGTCGGCGCTGGGCATCGACAGCGCCGCGCAGCTGCGCGACGTACTGCTCGCCGCGCTCCGATCGAAGGAGCCACCGCAGGTCACCGTGCAGAATCCGCACGACTGGTCCGCCTACATCGACCGACACGCGGAGGATCTCCGGGAATGGCTCGTCGTCTAGCGCCGTTGGTCCTGCTCGTTGCGGCCGGCTCGGCGCACGCCGCCGGTGCCCAGGTCGTTACGACTCCCGCGCTCGGCGCGCCAGCCTGTCGCGTGGAATCCGTGCCATACGACTCGGTCAGGAAGAGTCTCCTTGGCTCCTTGCGCGCGATTCGCTTTCAGGACACGGCGGCCACTCGCTACGACCAGGTGGAGGCCCGCCTCGATTCGTTGAGCGCCAAGCTGCCAGCCGGTTTCACCTACACGCGAGGGAACCTGGCGCACGGTTCGTACGGCGTGGCCGGGAAGCGCCGTCAGTCGGTCAACACGATGATCGACGCCATGCCCGGGATGAACGGCTTGCTCCAGCGCGCACTCAACACCACGAACCTGGCACCAGTGCTGGCGGCGATCGAAGCGGCGGGAGCAATGAACCTGCTGACGGCGCGCGACGACCTGTATTGCCTGGCACGTGCGGTCCGGATCGACCAGGGACTCGAGAAGTTGCGGATGTTCGAGAGGAAGTTCGGACCCTCCTCCGTCAAGCTGAACGGTCTTGAAGTCCTGGTGAACTACGCGGTACAGCTGATCCCCGGACAGCGACTCGTTGGCGTGGACGATGCCGGGTGGCCGCGCCCATGGGAGGTCGTCGTCGCCTATCGTACGACGTACATGACGCTGACGGACATCACCGGTGACGACAAGAAGTACTCGCCGCAGGCGGTGACTGCGGCGGAGTTCGGGTTACGGCACTACAACTTCGGCAGGGAATGGGGCGCGGACGAGGGCGGCGTCGTGCAACGGTTTCTGAAGCCGGGGACGTGGTCGTTAGGGCTGCTGGTGGCGCCACAGACGAACGGTGCGTTGCGCTACCCCTGGCGCGGAGACTCACGCGTTGGCCCGTACGTGGCCTGGGGTGGACTCAAGGTCGGGTACGTGACGGGCAAGGATCGGCGCCTTGTCGTCAGCCGCGAGGTCATGCTGATCCCGTATCTCTTCTAGCCCGCTCCAGCGCCAGAGCGGCGATGGCAATCCGTTCGTAGTCGTCAACTGCGCGTTCCAGATCCGCGATTCGCACGTACTCGTCCATGGTGTGCGCGACGTGGATCGATCCAGGCCCGTACAGGTATGGTGTGCCCCATGCAGACAGGGCGGGAATGTCCGTGGCATACGCCGCCACCGACGTGGGAAACCCGGGTAGCACGCCGAGTCTGACTGCCGGGACGGAGACACCTTTCTCCACGACCACCGCCGTGCCTGCCCAGGTGCGAAACAGCTCAAGCGCTTCGTCAGCGTCGCTGACGAGCCGCACCATCAGTCGAGCTTCCGCCCACGGCGACACGACGTTGTCCGCCACTCCGCCGCTTACGCTCCCGATGTTCACCGTCGTCTCACCCAATACAGGGTCCACCGGCAGCTCCAAGGCAGGTAACGCTGCCAGACGCTCGACCAGCGTGGCGATCGCCGACGATCCCAGATGCGGGTACGCCGAGTGCGCAGCCTTCCCGTGTGCTCGCACCAGCATCCGCAACGCTCCCTTGGTGCCGATAGCGAGCGTGTTCTCGGTCGGTTCCCCGTTGACGATCACCCGGCTCCTGTTCGGGTGAGCGTTGGCGGCCAGCGCTCCGTCGTGCGTCGTCTCCTCACCGACGACGAATAGCAGTCCCACGCGCATCCCGCGAGCACGAAGCCGGTCCGCCGCACAGATCATCGATGCGGCGATCCCTTTCGCATCGCAAGCCCCGCGGCCGCGAAGCACGGCGCCATCCAGGCTCGGTGGTATGTACGGTGGCACCGTGTCCAGGTGCGTCGAGAGAGTGACGTCGATCGTCTCCGACATCGTGGCCAGCAGCGCGTCTCTGCCTTCGCTCACGGGAATTCGCTCAACGCCCCAATTGCGTCCGACAAGAAGACGCTCCATGAGCGCCACCGCCTCTTCCTCCCGACCGCTCGTGGACTCGACCTGCATCAGATGAAACGCAAGTTCGGCGGGATGAGCGATCGACATTCGACAAGAGTTGAGGCAGGCTCCGAAAACCGCAACGGGGCGGCCAATAAGCGGCCGCCCCGTCGACGCGTTCCCGTCCCTCGTTCTACCTACGCTTCGGCGGAACGAAGTAGCCGTCGTTCAGCGTCTTGAGGTACGCCACGAGCGCACCCTCCTCCTGCGGCGTCAGCCCGAGATTCCCCAGTTCGTCCGTGTTGAGGTTGTCTGTCAGCTCGGGTGCCGGCCAGCAGTTCTCGCCAAACTTCGGTGCTGGGAGCGTCGCGCAATCCGGGAGTACGTCTCGAGTGTTGTAGAAGTGGACCACCTGTCGAATCGTCTTGAAGACGCCGTTATGCATGTAGGCCTTCGCGCCACCCGGAACTCCACGCTTGTCGAGGTTGCGCAGTGTCGGCACCTTCTGCTTGCCGTACTCCGATGGCTGCCCGAAGAAGCCGCCAATGCCGAAGTCCTTGAACGACGGATTGCGAATCAATTCCGGATTCAGCGGATTTGCCGGCGTGCCGATGTTGTCGTACGTGTAATCGGTCATGAGCGCGCGCTTACCGGCATTGGGGTGACACGCCGCGCAGTTCGCTTTTCCTTCATAGATGGACATGCCCAATCGCTCGGCCGGTGTGAGCGTCGCCGTGCCGTTCAGGTACGCGTCGTACTTGGACGAAAACGCGCTGACCTCGGATGAATGCTCGTAGGATGCGAGCGCTATGCCCACTCGATCGTACTCGGCGTCGACCTTGGCACGATCGGCCGGAGACAGCGGCACCGTGAAGCCCTCGCTCTCACAACCGCGATCGGTATTGGGCGGAAAATTGATCTTGAAGATGCTGTTGCCGTATACACCTTCCCAGATGCCGGCGTAGGCCCCGTAACGAATACGGTAGACCACGCAAGCGTTATCCGGGAGCGCCTGCTCTACGGGATTCAGGAAGGGACCGAGCGCCTGCTCGGCGGACGGATTGCCCAGACGTGCGCCAGTTGCGCGGCCATCCCAGAAGTTACCACCCACATACGTCCCGTCTTCGGAGTCGAAGTAGAGGATCGGAGCCTGCGCCGCGTATGCTGCGCTCGGTGGCTTGCGCGCGCCAAAGCGATCGCGAATCGAGCCGAACATCACCGCGCCGCCAGCATTGACCGTCGTGTTCGGGGACGTGAATCCCCATGCCTTATCGTGGCATGACGAGCACGACTGGTTGCGCTTCAGGGAAAGGTTCTCGTCCTCGAAGATCTTGTCACCCAAGGTAATGATGGAAGCGGCGGCTACCTCGCTAGGCGCCGCTTCCTGTACCGGCGCGGTTGCCGCTAGCGGGTTCGCGTCGTCGCTGGAGCATGCCGCTGCAGTTGCAACGACTGAGAGCGTCAGCAGTGTGCGCAGCCGTCTGCGGTGCACGATGGACTCGAGCATTGGGGACATGGATGGAGGATCGGATCGCAACCAGGCACGGAGTGCCGGCTCGACATGCTCCGGCAATTCGCGTGCGCCTGTGCGGCGAAAGACTGCAAACGCAAGCAGAGTTTTTGCACGCGGCCGCAACTTCAAGACACGACGCACGTTGGGAGAATCGTCGCGACAGGTGAGGCGGCCGATCGAGCAGCGGGGAGGGGTAGGCGCCTGCCGCGATTCCGCCACAACGACATTGCAACCGTGGCATACCAGGTCGATCGTCCGAAGGCAGACGAGGTGTGCCTGACGACGTCGCTGGAAGAAACCAGATAGGTTCTTGTAGCGTGGTTCGACCGAAGCCGGGTTGACGACTGCAACCGATCAGCGCAGAAAGCGCTCAGCGAGTTGGGCAAGGCGTTCGTCGCCGTTCCGTACTGCCTCCGCGCGCAATCGCTCGACGTGTGGCTTGAGCCGCTCTTCGCCCCAGTAGAAGCCCGTTGCACGCTCCGCGGCGCCAGTCATCCCCTCGCGCGCGGCATCGAGGAGCGCTCGTGCTGCCGCGGCATCGAAGTCAGGATCGTCGGGCGAAGGAAGCGAGAAGCGCTTGCCTCCGTACGAGTCCTCGCGATCCTCGCTGACGAAGGCTCGGCTCATCTGTCATGGTGGTGGTGGGCCCAGGCACCCAGGGGCCCCGGGTTCTCCATGCTAGATTACCAGTACGCCACGGCATGCGCGAGTACGGCAACGGAGTGTGTCCCGCCTTCCTTGGCGCTGGCGAAACGGCGATTACCCGAACTCAGGCCACGTCTCGATGCCTCATCCCAATTCGTTTGGCGCGCGCGCGGCGCTCGACGCCGGCGGCGTGCGCTACACGGTCTTTCGTCTGGATGCCCTCCGCGGTATTCCCGGCAACACCATCGACACCCTTCCCTGCTCGCTCAAGATCCTCCTGGAGAACCTCCTGCGTGGCGAGGATGGCGCTTTCGTGAAGGCGGACGACATTGGCGCTATGGCATGCTGGGACGTGAAAGCCGGGGCAGAACGGGAGATCGCTTTCCGCACCAGCCGAGTGCTGCTCCAGGATTTCACTGGTGTCCCGTGCGTGGTGGATCTGGCGGCGATGCGGGATGCGATGGTGGCGTTGGGCGGCAGTCCGACGCGCATCAATCCGTTGCAGCCGGTGGACCTCGTGATAGACCACTCGGTACAGGTGGATCAGTACGGAACGGAAGCGGCTCTTCTGATCAACACCGAGCTCGAGTTCGAGCGCAATCGGGAACGCTACGAGTTTCTGCGATGGGGTCAGACTGCGTTCGACAACTTCCGGGTCGTGCCGCCGG
The DNA here is from genome assembly GCA_019186945.1 of Gemmatimonadaceae bacterium. Taxonomy (GTDB): domain Bacteria; phylum Gemmatimonadota; class Gemmatimonadetes; order Gemmatimonadales; family Gemmatimonadaceae; genus JABAQJ01. The sequence continues at coordinate 475,516 of JABAQJ010000007.1, read as the reverse complement.
GCACGGGCATCTGTCATCAGGTGAACCTGGAATACCTTGGGCAGGTGGTGTTCGTGGGGCGGATCGAGGGCGAGCCCTGCGCGTACCCAGATTCCCTGGTGGGAACCGACTCGCACACCACGATGATCAACGGCCTTGGCGTGATGGGGTGGGGCGTTGGCGGCATCGAGGCGGAGGCGGCTATGCTGGGCCAGCCGGTGACGATGCTGATCCCGGAAGTACTCGGGTTCAAGCTGCACGGTCGGCTGCCCGCAGGCGCAACCGCGACCGACCTCGTGCTGACGATTACGGAGATGCTGCGCAAGAAGCGCGTCGTCGGGAAGTTCGTCGAGTTCTATGGGAAGGGGCTGTCTTCGCTCTCGCTGGCGGATCGGGCCACCATCGGTAACATGGCGCCCGAATACGGAGCGACGATGGGCTTCTTCCCGGTGGACCACGTCACACTGCAGTACTTGCGGTTGAGCGGCCGATCGGAGGCGCAGGTCCAGTTGGTGGAAGCATACACGAAGGCCCAGGGTCTTTTCCGGACCGATGAGTCACCGGACCCGGTGTTCACGGATTCGATCGAACTGGATCTGTCGACCGTCGTGCCGAGTCTGGCGGGCCCGAAGCGCCCGCAGGATCGCGTGCCGGTGCGGATGGCCAAGCGCATGTTCGTCGATTCGCTCGCCGCCGAACTCGAGCGGATGTCCGGCGCCGAGGCCAGGGTGGCCGCACCCGGCGCCGTCGCAGCAGCGACTGCTGCGGCGACGGAGACCGCGATCTCTGTCGAGTTGCACGGAAATCGATTCCAGCTAAGACACGGCTCGGTCGTGATCGCGGCGATCACCAGCTGCACCAACACGTCCAATCCGTCGGTGATGCTGGCGGCGGGACTTCTGGCACGCAACGCCGTCAGGAAAGGCCTCAGTTCCAGGCCGTGGGTGAAGACGTCGCTGGCTCCGGGATCCAAGGTCGTGACGGAGTACTTCAGGAAGGCCGGAGTGATGAGCGACCTCGAGGCATTGGGCTTTGCCGTCGTCGGATACGGCTGCACGACGTGCATCGGCAACTCGGGGCCGCTGCCCGAACCAGTGGCGCAGGCGATCGACGAGGGAAAGCTGGTGGCCGCGGCGGTGCTGTCCGGGAACCGCAACTTCGAGGGGCGGGTGAACCCGCAGACGCGATTCAACTATCTCGCCTCGCCCCCACTGGTAGTCGCGTACGCGCTCGCCGGCCGCATGGACATCGACATGGAAACAGAGCCGTTAGGCATCGGCTCCGAGGGACCGGTGTTCCTGCGTGACATCTGGCCGGCGCCACACGAGGTGGAGGAAGAGATTCTCCGGTCGGTGAAGCGCGAGATGTTCCAGGAACAGTACGCGGACGTGTTCACGGGCGATCGTCAGTGGCAGGAACTCGCCGTGCCGACTGGCGATCGCTACGCGTGGAGCGGTGACTCGACGTACGTGAAGCACCCTCCCTACTTCACCGGTATGCCACGGCAGGCCCCGGGCGTGTCGCCGATCGTTGATGCATGCGTGTTAGGCATGTACGGTGACTCGATCACCACCGACCACATTTCGCCCGCCGGATCGATCGCGGAGAAGAGTCCGGCCGGGCAGTGGCTCCTCGCTCAGGGTGTGGCGCGGAAGGACTTCAACTCCTACGGAGCGCGTCGCGGCAACCACGAGGTCATGATGCGCGGGACGTTCGCCAACATCCGGCTGCGGAACGAACTCGCCGGCGGCAAGGAAGGGTGGTGGACAGCCACCTCACCGGGCGCGGAACCGCGGGCGCTTTTCGACGTCGCCATGGAGCGGAAGGCGGCAGGAACTCGGCAGATCGTCATCGCCGGCAGGGAGTACGGGACGGGTTCGTCGCGCGACTGGGCTGCCAAGGGCACCGCGTTGCTCGGTGTGCAGGCCGTGCTGGCGGAATCGTTCGAGCGTATCCATCGATCCAACCTGATCGGGATGGGCGTGCTCCCGCTCGAATTCGCCGACGGGGCGACACGCCTGTCGTTGGGGCTGACGGGATTCGAGCGATACACGATCGAGGGACTGTCGAACGAAATGCCACAGCACGCGCGCCTCACGGTCGTGGCCCGTGCCGACGATGGGACCGAGCGCCGGTTCGCCGCCGTCTCCCGCATCGACACACCCGAGGAACTGAACTACTACAAACACGGCGGCATCCTGCAATACGTGCTGCGTCATCTGGCGAAATCCTGACGGGTGACGCGCCGCTACCTGATCGCGAACCCGGCCGCGGGCCGCGGTCGCGGCGCGCGTCTCATCGGCCCGGTTCGGGAGCGTCTTGCGGCCTGCGGTCCGTGCGAAGCCGCACTGTCGACGCGCTCGGGACACGAACGTGAACTGGCACGGGCAGCAGCCGCAAGTGGAGTGGAGGAGATCGTCGCGTTAGGCGGCGATGGTACGTGGAGCAACGTTGCGCGGGGAATCCTCGACGTCGGGGCCGACTGCCGCCTGGCATTGATCGCCGGCGGCACCGGCAACGACTTCGCCTTTGCCGCCGGCCTGCCGACTCGCGACGTAGCGGCCATGGTCGAGATAGCCATCGGGCCGACGGAACGGCGTATCGACGTCGGACTCGCTGGCGATGTCGCGTTCCTCAACATCGCGAGCTTCGGGTTTGCTCCTCACGTGCTGGCGGCGTCGCAGCGGGTCAGCTGGTTGCGAGGCCATGCCGTCTACCTCGTCACCGCTGCACGGCGGATCGCCTCTTATCCAGGGCTCGTCGCCTCCGCAGCGATCGACGGCGAGACGCCGACTTGCCAATCAAGGATCCTGGCGATCGTCGTCTCGAACGGCCCGCGCTTCGGTGGAGGTTTTCTAGTCTCACCGGGTGCTTCGATATCGGACGGTGTCCTCGAGGTCGTGACGGTTCGCGACGCCAGCGCTCTGCGCCGCGCCCGGCTATTGGCCGCCGTCACACGGGGCTCTCACGGGCATCTGGAGGAGGTCGCCATTCGGAAGTCCCTGCGCGCTCGTCTCGACTTCGACGCCCCGCCCCTGTTCGATGCCGACGGCGACCTCTTTCAGGCCGACAGCCGCACCATCGAGGTCCGGGTGCTTCCAAGCCGACTCCGACTGGCCGCCGGAATTCGTTAGGCAAGCGTACTGCCGAGCGGCACGGCGACGGCTGCGACGTCCGGTCGCCGACCGCGCGGCTCGCATGCGAAGGTTACCGGGGGATCTTGTTGACGTCGACTTTCTGCCCGTAGATCGCACCCAATACGCCGCCGGCAGCGGCTCCGATCACGGCTCCCTTCAGTCGATCGCGGCTCGATGCCATCCCGATCGCCGCCCCGGCAGCCGCACCAAGGATCGCGTCACGCCGAGTGTTGCGAACCTCCTCTATCTGGCCGCTGGCGCCCGAGCTGACTCCAGAACCCGCCGGGGCAGGTGCGCGGCGCACCGCCGCGGGCGCTCGCGTGGCAGCCACCGGGATCGGCCCTGTCGGATACGATGGCAGGCGATAAGGTGCTGCCCGGTAGACCGGGCGTCCGTACGCGTCATAGCCCAGTTCCATGCCGGAGACGTAGGGCTGTGGCATGTACGGCTGTGCTTGCGCCGCCAGAGAGAGATCCTGACGAAGAGCGTCACTCATTCTCCCTGGCTCGCCACTACATGCCAAGGGCACCAGGATCGCCAAGGCGAGTGACGGCGTTCTGACGAAGTACTGCATTGTGGCTCCCGCGAAAATGGGAAAGAACGGTCCACGGGCTGCCGTGGGCGTTCGTGCTATGGCACCGCGGATGCCAGCGCAACATCCGTTGCGGCTCCTGCACTTCCGCACGGCGCTGTCCCACGGCGAGACACCGGGTTGTCCAATCGCCGGGACTCGGAGTCCCACGGTTGCGTTGGGCGACTCGCGCCCTCATCCTTTGGCGTCCCCTCTTCACATGCGATGACGCACGCTCGACGGCTACTTCCCCTTCTCTCCATCTTCGCGGTCCTGGCGAGCATGACCCAGGCCCGTGACGTGGAGGCGCAGCAACCGGGAGCCCTTGCCGTCGGCCCGTCGGTCGGCGAAACGGCGCCGGACTTCGGCTTCCAGGGCATCACCAGATTCGGCGTACTCAGGGATCGGCTGAAGCTCTCCGACCTTCGTGGGCAGGCGGTGGTTCTGGCGTTCTTCCCCAAGGCCAGGAGCAAGGGTTGAACGGTGCAGATGGAGGCGTACCGTGATCAGTACGCCACGCTCTTCAACAACGGACGCAATGTGACCGTCCTTGGCATCAGCATCGATCCCGATTCGACGCTCATTGCATGGTCCAGGCAGTCGTCGTTCCCGATCGTATTCGTCTCCGACACCAGCGCCGCCATCAGCCGGCTCTATCAGGCTTACAACGAGACCAGCAAGATGGACGCCCGCCATCTGTACGTGATCGACAAGAGCGGGAAGATCACGTACAAGACGGCATTCCGGGTTCTGGCAGCCGATGCGTACACGGAACTGGATGCCGAAGTCGACAAGGTCGCGCCTCCCACGCCCGGCGAGGGAGAGTCCTGAGATCTCGAGCGCTCTCGCGCGCCCCGCAATGACCTGACCGTGGCGACGTGCCTCCGAATGAGATGACTCGCGGTCTGCTCGAGTCGATCTTTCGAGAGACGCTGGCGGGCGTCGACCCGTATCGCGCCACACGCGATGCGGTCGGCGAACTGACGCTGGAATCGCCTGATGGTATCGCCGCCATCGCGATCGGCAAGGGAGCGCACGCGATGCTGCATGGCGCGATGGACGCTCTGCGAGAGCGCGATCTGTCTCTGGATACCGCGTTCGTCGTTGGTCCTGATGACTATGCAGACTTCCCCCCGTGTGTTCGGGCGCTCCGTGGGGATCATCCCGTACCTGGCGGTCGCTCGCGCTTCGCCGCCGACGAGTTGGAGCGATGGCTGCCGTCCCTTGGCGCGGAGCAACGTGTGCTGGTCCTGGTCTCGGGGGGCGCCACAAGTCTGATGGCTGCGCCGATAACCGACATCCCGGCCGACGACCTCGTGCGCGTGTTCGAGCTGGTGCTGGCATCGGGTACGGATATCGTGACGATGAACGCGATCCGGAAACGGATCCTCCGCTTCGGCGCCGGGCGGCTTGCAGTAGCGTTGGCGCCACGTCCAGTCGATCTGTTGCTGGTATCGGACGTGCTCACCAACGACGCGGCTGCCATCGGGTCGGGTCCGTGCACCGGGGACTCGCTTACCGCCGCCAAGATTCGCCGGATGGCCGATCGCGCAGGGTTCTTCGACGCCTTGCCGCCAGCCGTTCGGGAGTATCTGGACGATGTGTATCACCAGCGAAAGCCGGAGACGCCCAAGCCCGGCAGCACCCTGTTTCGTACGGTTAGCACCCGGATTGTCCTTTCGAATTCGGACGCGGTTCGACGTGCGGCGGACGGGGCTACCCGACTCGGTGCCTCCCCGGTTCGCATCATACAGCGACCGCTCGTCGGCGAGGCGCAGCGCGCCGGGTCCGAGCTGGCGATGCGACTGATCGCGTGGTGCCAGCAGCTGGCGACTGCCGGCGAGTCGCCCGACACGCTGGCGTGCACGGTAGCCGGAGGCGAAACCACAGTCACGTTAGGTGCGGCTGCGACGGGGCTTGGCGGCCGGTGCCAGGAACTGGCGCTGGCCGCCGCCCGTGAGCTGCACCGGTTTCGGCCCCGCTCGGATTCGATCGCTCTACTCGCGGCTGGGACGGACGGACGCGACGGACCGACGGATGCCGCTGGCGCGATCGTCACCGCGACCACGTGGAGCGAGATTGCCGCGACGGGAATCGACCCCGAACGCGCCCTTGCCGCACACGATTCCTGGACGGCGCTGGACAGCGCCGGCGCGCTCCTGCGGACCGGGCTGACGGGTACGAATGTCAACGACCTGATCGTGGCGATCGTGCGTCCGGCTGTCGCGGACGCGCTGGTCCCGACGCGCGCCGCCGGTGCCTAACGTGAGCCGCTGCCGTGGCAGGTTCGCGCCCATTCCCTTCCCCAGCCCGGTTCCATAGCTTCCCGCCATGTCGAAGCCGCCTGTTACCGTTGCAATCGTCCAGGAAACGGCGTCGGAGGACCGGAGCGCCAACCTCGAGCGCCACATCGCCCGGATTCGCGAGGCTCACACGCGCGGCGCACGGATCGTGTGCCTGCAGGAACTGTTCAACGCTCCGTACTTCTGCAAGGCGCTTCGCATCGATCGCTTCGATATCGCGGAACCGATCCCGGGACCCACTGTCGAACGCCTCCAGCAGGTGGCGCGCGAACTGGAGACGGTACTCGTCATCCCGATCTACGAACGGCAGGCGGCAGGCCTGTACCGCAACAGCGCCGCCGTGGTGGACGCCGACGGATCCCTGCTCGGCGTTTATCGCAAGATGCACATCCCGCACGACCCGCTGTTCGAGGAGAAATACTACTTCGCGCCAGGCGACATCGACGACGTACCACCGTCCCTGCCCGGCGCGGCAGAGACATCCGATGGATTCCGCATGTTCCGAACGCGTTATGCGGATATCGGCGTCCTGATTTGCTGGGATCAATGGTTTCCGGAAGCCGCGCGTATCACGGCGCTGCTCGGCGCGGAGATCCTGTTCTACCCAACGGCGATCGCGTGGCACCCGGACGAGAAAGCCACCTTCGGCGCCGATCAGGTCACCGCCTGGCGCACCATCCAGCGCTCGCACGCCATCGCCAACGGCGTCTTCGTGGCGTCACCGAATCGCGCAGGATTCGAATCCGAGCCCGGCACGCGTGGGCTCGAGTTCTTCGGCCATTCCGTGATCTTCGATCCGTTTGGGCGCATTCTCGCGGAGGCCGGGACGGACCCGGCAATCGCGATCGCGACCTGCGATCCGGCACTGATCGAGGAAACTCGACGCAACTGGCCGTTCCTCCGCGATCGGCGCGTGGACGCGTACGGGGGAATCCTGTCGCGATACCTTGGCCGCTGACGCACGGTGCCGCCAGCCGCCGCGGCCGATTCCACCCTCTGACCGATCAGGGCCGCGATGACTCTCGATGCCGATGCCGATCTGACGCGCCGGCCGCCGTACCGGATGCCGGCAGAATGGGAACGCCATCGCGCGACATGGATCGGCTGGCCGCACCTCGAGGCCGACTGGCCGGGGAAGTTCGAGGCGATTCCATGGGTGTACGCGGAGATCGTGCGCGCACTCCATGAATCTGAGATCGTCGAGATCGTCTGCCACGACGAACGTGTTCGCGAGGACGCCCGCGCCAAGCTCGACGCTCACAGCTGCAACTCGGCGCGCTACCGGCTTCACCTCGTTCCCAACGATCGCGTCTGGCTTCGCGACTCCGGTCCGACGGCCGTGCACGACAGGAGCGGACGCGTCGCACTGGTCCAATGGCAGTTCAACGCCTGGGCGAAGTACGACAACTTCCACCAGGATCGGACGGTTCCCAACGCCATGTCGAGAATCCTGGGCTTGCCCATCCTTACGCCTGAGCGCCCGGATGGAGCCGGACGCGTCGTGCTGGAAGGCGGAGCGATCGACGGCAATGGAGCAGGTCGCCTGTTGGTGACCGAGGAATGCCTGCTGTCCGACGTACAGGAGCGCAATCCGGGACTGGGACGCGACGGCTACGAGAGAGTGTTTCACGACATGCTCGGCGTGCGTGACACCATCTGGCTCGGCGAAGGCTGCGTCGGGGACGACACGCATGGGCACGTGGACGATATCGCGCGCTTCGTGGACCTGGATACGGTCGTACTGGCCTACGAGGAGGACTCATGCGACGAGAACCACGAGCGATCCGTTGACAATCTGCGCCGCCTCGCGCTTGCCGGCGGCGAGCCGCTCCGGGTTGTCAAACTCCCCTATCCGCGTCCCGTGACCATGGATGGCACGCGCCTCCCTGCCAGCTACGCAAATTTCTATGTCGCCAACGAGTGCGTGCTGGTACCGACGTTCAACGACCCCAACGACCGTGTCGCGCTGGAGACGCTCGGAGGACTCTTCCGGGATCGCACCGTGGTCGGAATCCACGCCGTGGACCTCGTGTGGGGACTGGGAACACTGCACTGTCTGACGCAGCAGGAACCCGCGGCAGCGGATCGTTAGGTCATCCGCGGGAACCCGCGGCATCGCCGCCGACTGCGTCCGCGGCCCGCGAGCGCGGCCTGTGGCCGGAATCCATCGGCTGACGTACGTGGCGCGGCTCCAGACGACTCGTCATATATCAGGACGCACGCCGGGTGCGTTCCGGAACGCAGTCGCACTGCTCGCCTCTTCCCCGACCTTGCGTCACATGACCCATCGACTGATCGGGTGCGGCCTGACCGTCGCCGTCATTGCCGGTACCGTAAGCGGTTGCGGCGGGCGGGAGTCTCCCGGGCTTGGCGCGACCGTCGACGGCGGCACGATCGTCATTGCCGCCCCGGCGGAAGCGGAGACACTTCTGCCGCCAACCATCATTTCACTTGCCGCCAAGCAGGTTGTTGACCAGATCTTCGATCACCTGGCTCAGGCGCCGGCTGACCTGAATACCGTTGGCAGCGACGGCTATCTGCCGCAGGCCGCCGACAGCTGGGAATGGTCTCCGGATTCTTCCGCCATCACCTTCCGTCTCAATCCCAACGCTGCGTTCCACGACGGCGTGCCCGTTCGTGCGGCCGATGTTGCGTTCAGCTACGAACTTACGTCGGATCCCGTCGTTGCCTCTGTCGTGAGATCCAACTTTCCAGCGATCGACTCCATCACGACACCTGACTCGCTGTCCGTGCGCGTCCGGTTCGCGAACAGGAGCCCGGAGCGGTTCTTTCAGCTCGTCTCGAACCTCTGGATCCTTCCCCGACATCTGCTCGTCTCGGTAGATCGCAAGCAGATCCGTACCGCCGCGTTCGCGCGGACGCCCGTCGGCAGCGGCCCGTTCAGGTTCGTGCGGTGGGACGCGCGTTCCATCATCGAACTCGCCGCCAACACGGCCTACCATCGAGGCAGGCCGCACCTGGATCGCGTCATCTTCGCGTACTCGAGTGACGTGCCCACGGCATCGAACCGTGTTGCTGCTGGCGAGGCCGATCTTGTCGAGATAATACGGGCGGAAACCGTCGGCCCGCTCCAGGGCAACCCGTCGATCCGTTTCGCCGCCTACGGGAACTACACCAACGGGTACCTGCTCTATAATCTGCGCGACCCAACGAGCCGGTCACGACCGCATCCGATCCTTGGCGACCACGCGATGCGACTGGCCCTGAGCATGGCGCTCGACCGATATGGCGCAGTTCGCAGCGTGTACGACACGCTGGCGTACCCGGCGTATGGACCATTCGTTCGGGCGCTCTGGACATCGGACACGACCATCACCTCCTTCCCTTACGACACCGCCGCGGCCGCGCGCATGCTCGATTCGTCGGGATGGAAGGACACGAACGGCGACGGCATTCGCGATCGCGGTGGCCGGACGTTGCATCTGCGCCTCGCGTTTCCCGCACCCAGCACCACGCGCCGTCGCCTGGCGATCATCTTTCAGGACCAGTGGAAACGGGCCGGCGTCGACGTGTCGATCGAGGAGCTGGACCCGGTCGTATTCGCCGCGAACCTGGAGGCCGGAAAGTTCGATGTCGCTGTCCAGGCGAGCGGCTACGATCCCTCGCCATCAACCATCAGCCAGAACTGGAGCGCGCGCGATCAGAACTTCCGGTCCAATCCGGCGCAATACGACAACCCGCATCTCGACTCCCTGATGGAGCAGGTCCGCCTGATCTCCGATCGCGCAAGAGCGAAGGCTATCTACCGCGAGATTTACCAGGGCATCGTCAACGACATCCCCGCGGCGTTCCTGTTCGAGCCGCGGCAGATCGCCGCAATGCACGAACGGATCAAGACGCCGCCGCTGCGGCCCGATTACTGGTGGGCCAACATGGCCGAGTGGAACATCCCCGCGTCCGAACGCATCGATCGCGACAAGGCAGGGCTCCCGCCGGGGAAGTAGTCTCCGCCGGCTTCCAACGCCGGCGTTGCTCGGTCGCCGTCTTGGCAGTCAGTAGGAGAGCCCGTTTCGGGTGCGGACCTCTCTGGAGCTGCTGCTGTGCGTTCTCTTATCTTCGCGTTCGCTGCGTGCTGCGCATTGGGATGCGGGCGTGATGCCGATCCGGTTTGGCTTGGGGCGGCCGGTCCGTGGGGTCAGTCGTACGGCCAGATGAACAAGCGCGGCGTCGACCTCGCGGTCGAGGAAATCAACCGCCGTGGTGGGATCAAGGGTCGGCCGCTCCGGATCGTGTCGCGCGACGACGAGGGCAGTCCGGTCCTTGCAGCGACGATCGCCACCGAGTTCATCGACCGGCCGGAGATCGCGGCCGTCGTCGGACACGTGACGTCCGGAGCGATGCTGATGGCGGCGCGCGTGTACGACAGGGGGCTGCCTGCGGTCGCCACGACGGTATCCTCGCCGGACTTGAGCGGTATCTCGCCCTTCGTCTTCCGCGTGATCTCGAGTGACTCCGTGAACGGGATCGACCTCGCCCGCTTCGCACGCCGCCAGGGGTTCCGACGAGTTGCTGTCCTTTACGAGAACACGGCGTACGGACGCGGGCTCAGCGAAGCGTTCACCCGCGCCTACGGCGCGCCACTGGTCTCGTCTGATCCGATTCCCTCCGACGGCGAGGCGAACTTCGAGCCGTACGTTGCGTATCTGCTTTCGCGGCATCCCGACCTGGTATTCGTGGCCGGAACCGAGCAATCCGGCCGAGCCGTGTTGCGCGAGGCGCGCCAGCGAAGCCTACGCACGACCTTCCTCGGCGGGGACGGGTGGACAGGAGTCGCGGGCGACACCGCGGCCGCCGAGGGTGTCTACGTCGGCGCACCGTTCTCACCGCGGGACGGCCGCACAGAAGCGCAGCAGTTCGTACGTGCCTTTCGCGAACGCTACCGAGTTGACCCTGACGGGAATGCCGCGCTCGCCTACGATGCTACGATGCTTCTGGCGCGGGCGATCGAGAACGCCGGTACGGGCCGCGAAGCCATTCGCAACTACCTGGCCTCTCTCGGACCCGAATCGGCATTCGCCGGCGCCAGTGGCCCGGTCTCGTTTCTGCCCAGCGGGGACGTGGCCGGCAAGGGCATCCTGCTAACGCGGGTGAGAGCCGGTGCACTCACGCCGGTCGCTGCGGACGGACAGTCATGAGCATCCCGTTCAGGCTCAGGCCATTCAGGAACATCCGGCAGCGCCTCATCTACGGATTCGGCTTGCTGGTCGCGCTGTTCGTGGCTGCCGGCTTGGTTGGTTACGCCACCATTGGCGCGCTGTCCGATGTCGTTGCCGAGACGCTGGGTGAAGTGCAGGCGGATGCACAGTTGTCCGCGAGTCTGTCGGCGACCGTGTCCCGCGAACTTGCGGCGGCCCAGCGATATGTCGAGTTCCGCGATACGCTTTCCGAGCGCGAGTTCCGTCAGAACAGCGCTGAAGCGCACCAGGTGCATCGGACGATGACCAGGCAGCCCCGTGCGTCGCTGGCGAGCATCGGACTCGTGTCGAGAATCGACGACCGCTTATCTCAACTGGAAATCGCATACGCGCTGGCCCATCGTCTCGCGGACATCGGACGACAGGCGGAGTCGGAGCGAGTTGCCGCCGCATCGCAGAAGGATCTCGATCAGCTCACGGCCGACTTGCAGTCGCTGGCACAGCTGAAGGCACGCGAAGTCGCCGCGGCATCCACGCGATTGCGGAGCGATGCCGAGCGGCGTGGAGTCTGGATGCTGGTGGCCATTCTGGGATCTGTGCTGTTAGGGCTGTCCGTCGTATACGGCACGGTCAACTGGATCACGCGACCGCTTCGGGAACTCGTCGCACAGGCTCGGGCGCTGAGTGACGGGAAGTTTGGGTCACGGACGGCCGGTGATCTTCCCGGGGAGTTCCAGGAACTGGCGGACGCGATGAACAGCGCCGGCGAATCGTTGGCGCGCGTCGTGTCCGTGACGACGACGACGGCCGATGACGTCGCGAACTCGGCGCGGGAACTGGCCAACGTGTCGGAGCAGATCTCGGCGTCGGCGAGCCAGATGGCGGCATCGATGACGGAGATCTCGTCCGGTGCGGAGAGTCAGGTTCGCCAGCTCCGATCGGTTGACGACGGATTGCGGGCGATTCGCGCCAGCGCCGAGGACGTGCTGACGGGAGCAAGCGAGGTCACCAGCCTGGCTGCTGGCATCGAGCAGACGGCGCAGGCCAAGCGGGGCGAGATCGAGCGCGCGCTCGATATCCTGACGCGAGTACGACGGACGGTGCAGGATGCGGCGGCCGAGGTAGTGGCACTGGACGGAACGGTCGCGGATATCGACCGGTTCGTTGCAACCGTCGGTCGCATCGCCGAGCAGACGGACCTGCTCGCGCTCAACGCGGCGATCGAAGCCGCGCGGGCAGGGGCAGCGGGTCGCGGTTTCGCTGTGGTCGCGGACGAAGTGCGGAAGCTTGCCGAGCAGGCGCAGAAGGCTGCCGAAGACGTGGTGCAGCTGACGAAGGTGGTGACGGGGCGCGTAGCCAGCACGACGCGGGCGATGGAGAGCGGCGTTACCCACGTGTCCGAGATCGAGCAGGTGTCACACGGGCTGGACGGGGCGTTGACCGAAATAACGAGCGCAGCGAGGCGAACGCGCGAGGCTGCCGGAACCGTGTCCGCGCAGGCAGACCGGAACGTGCAGATCGTCGGCAGCGCAGCCACTGGGGTGCAATCGATCGCCCGGACGGCGGAGGGGCACGCGGCCGCTGCACAGCAGGTGAGCGCGTCCACGCAGGAACAGAGCGCGGCCTGCGAGCAGATGTCGTCAGCATCAACGCAGCTGCTCCACGGTTCGGAGCAGCTGCGGGAGCTGGTGGGCGGCTTGCAGTCCGCGGCCTGACCGCGCCCTATCGCACTGCCTTGACGTCCGCCTTGAGGGCGTCGGGCATCAGCCAGTACGGAGTGCCGTACGACCGCGCCCGGGGCCACACCTCGTCGAGCGTGTCGTCATCGTAGACTACACCGCCCTTCACCACGTACCGGATATCCGTGGTGTTGCGGATGTTGTCGAGTGGGTTGCTGTTGAGCACCATGAAGTCCGCCAGCTTGCCCACTTCGATCGAACCCAGGTCCTGCTCCTTGCCGATGAAGCGGGCGCCGTGCAGCGACGCCACCTCGAGCGCACCCATCGGCCCCGTGGCCGATGCTGCCATCCACGTTTCCCAGTGCGAACCGAGGCCGTTGTGCTGTCCGTGCGCGCCAATCGCGCCATACCCGCCAGCGGCAATCACGTCAGCCATCCCCTGGGCGATCCAGGGGAACGAGTAGTCGGTTTCCGGGCGCAAGTACCGCCGCCTGGTCTGGGGCACGTAGGTCACCCACGGCATGAAGCGCCGGGTCTTGGCATCCTTCCAGACCTCGCTCTCCTGGTACCAGTACTCCTCGTTCCATGGCCCCGGACCCGCGACCATGAATGTCGGCGAATACGTCGCCTGGGCCTTCCCGAAGAAGGTCGTGACGTCCCCGTACATGGGCGTATACGACATCGGGTGCTCGAACCCCGTGTGACCATCCATGATCATCCCCAGGGTGTACTCGAGGTCGCCGTTCTCCGCCGTCACCTGCAACCCGTACTTGCGGGCCGCTTCCATCACCCATTGTCGCTGATCCCGGCGCGGCTGCTGGTATTGCTTGAGCGACACGGCTCCCCAGTGTTTCAGCTTGAGGATCCCGGATTCGGCGAGAGCGGCGCTGGTAAAGTCCTCCTGTCGCGACCCATCGCCCGCATATAGCGGATCGCCCGTCGAGTACACCCGCGGCCCGACCACCAGCCCGGCCTCGACCATCTCCGCAGTCGGGAAGAGATTCTGCGACCACATCGATGGATCCATCGTTGTGGTAACGCCATACGCAAGGAAGATCGCTCCTTCGTAGTTCTGTTGCGGAATGATCCCGCGGTGCTCGCGATAGTTGTGCGAGTGCACGTCAATGAAGCCGGGGATGATCGTCTTCCCGCTGGCGTTGAAGGTGCGCGTACCGCCGGGAATGGCGCAGCGACCGACGCAGGCGATGCGATTGCCGCGCACCAGCAACGTTCCGTTGACGATCGCTCGTCGATTGAGCGTGACGATCCGGGCATTGGTGAATGCCACGGCCCCCGACGGAATGTCGCGCGGAACCGCGAGCGCGATGTGTGTCGTGTCCGCCCGTCTTGTCGTGACGGAGTACGAATAGAAGCGGTCAGCGCTTCCATAGTCGAGCGTCGTGCTGTTCCGCCATGTTGGGAAGAGGCCGCCTTCGCTCGTCAGGCGTGTGGTCGGGATACGGGGGCGATTCCGGTCGATCCGTAAGGCAGCGCCGCCGGTGCCGGTGTACGGGAACGGGCTCACCCAGACGTTATCCCCTTCCTGGAACGCCACCCATTTTCCGTCGGGCGAAACGGTGATCTCGTCGGCGAAGGGGAACGTCACGTGCGAGCGTCGATCGGAGCCATCCGTGCGCACCGAATAGAGCACGCTCTCGAGTGCCTGACCGGACGTCGCCAAGTGCGGATAAAAGATGCGGCCATCGGGACCGTATGTGGCGCGCACGATCTGGTTGCGCACGTTGTTGAACGTGCTGCCTCCGCCAGCATCGGAACTATTGGCCACGCGCACGACGAATTGCGCTTCGCCACCGGCCGCGCTCACCCTGACCAGATCCCAGAACTGGTTCCAGACGACGCCACGCCCGTGACGAGACTCGCCAGCGCCCCGCGACAGCACGATCTCCGACCCATCGGGACTCCACGACGGGTGGATGTACTCGCCGGACTGCCTCGTCAGGCGCTCGGGCTGTCCTCCCTCCGACCGCACTTTCCACAGGTGGCCGCTAACGGTGTCTTCCCAGCTCGTGAACGCGATCCACTGTCCGTCCGGGGACCAGGACGGAGCGTACTCGAACGGCACGAACGTATCGGGCGTCAGGCGACGTGGCGCGCCGTTCGGCAAATCCATCACCCACACGCGCCCGACAGCCTGGAATGCGAGGCGACGACCGTCCGGCGATGCGCTCTGCCATCTCGTGAAACGAACCGGGAAAGGATCGTCTGCCTGCCTCGTCTGCGTGTTCGCCAATTCCGAGATCGTGCGCTGCACTCGAGCGGAGAAAGGGATGTTAGTTACCGTACCAGTGGCGACATCCAGTCGATTCAGTTTCCCTCCCCGGGAGATGTAGATCGCCGCGCCATCCCTGCTCCAGGCGTATCCGGGGAACGCGCGAAGCACCTTACCGCCCTCGAAGATGTCCTGCTCGACGGGATCCATGGCCAGTCGCTCCTGGCCTGTCTCGAGGTTGCGTAACCAGAGTGCCGAGCGCGGACCGAAGGCATGTCCCTTCCACGTGATCGTGCCGTCAGGAATGCGGCGGACGAAGGCCAGCCACTTGCCGTCGGGCGAGATTTCCGGAGCGCCCATGCCTCCGCTCGACGTCTGCACCTGCTGCGACTGCTCCCCGTAGGAGATAGCCGAGAGCTCACCGGAGCGAATGTCCATTCGTCGGACCTGAACCGAACCGCTGAGGAAATCGCCTCGCCCTCCATAGCCGGCCTGGTTCGCGCCCTGGTTGGTAACCTGGAAATAGAGATAGCGACCGTCGCGCGAGAGCGAAGGCCAGCTTCCCGCCTGCCGCGAGTTGGGCAGCAACTCGACGCCGGAACCGCCGTCCTTGTGGTACATCCAGATGCCGCTGCCGCTTCCTCCCGGCTGGCCGCCCTGCGGTAGCTGGGAGCGTTGTACAACAATGAACTGCCCGTCGGCGCTCCACGCGGGCGTCACGGCACGAACGTAGTTCTCCGTGAAGACAGGACGCGGGTTGCTGCCGTCGGCGTTCATCACCCACAGGTTGTTCTGCCCTCGGCGATCGCTGATGAAGGCGATCAGCGATCCATCGGGAGAGATGCGTGGGTGCGCGTTGATCGCGATCCCGCTCGACTGGGTGAGCGACGTTGCCTCACCTCCGCTCGCACTAACCCTGTAGATATGGCCGAGGAGGTCAAACACCAGCCATTGGCCGTCGGGCGAAACGTCCACCGACATCCATGTTCCTTCGGTCGTGGTGAAAGCGATCTCACGGGTGCGACCGCGTGGCTGCGTGACGTCCCACGTCGTGACTGCGCCTGCCCCCTGCGCCTCGATCGACAGGGGAAGCACGGCGAGCGACGCGGCGATGCGGAGGAGCGGGACGAAGTTCGGCATGCAATCCGATGATGGGCGTTGACGGGACATTATCGCGCCTCGGGGCGAGTGACAAACGACACAGGCATTAACCGTGTCGGCGGCGAACTGCCTAACCGGTCCTGAGGCGCCGGCTCCGGCCTCACCTGACTGGCGACCCACTGCGCCGGATCGAAAATCGCGGGCGCGAGCGGAATGTTCGCTTTCACGTCGAAGTATTCTTCCTTGAAATAGAGCCGCCCGTCACGATGGAACAGGATCTCGAAGGCGACGGGATATCCACCAACGTCCGTGTAGCGCTCCAGGCGGATGTCGGTGACGGACTGGCGGGTGGCCGATCGCTGTCGCTGGATTACGCGCCGCACCAGCAGGCTGTCAGCATCAACCCAGAATTGCCGCTCGGTCGTGTCCGCCGTCGCCACGCCGACCACCCACATCGCCTTCCCGCCGACTGTGTCCTGCCTGACGAGTGAGACGTCGAAGCCCAGCGAGTCGAGCTGCCACGCCGAGGTGTCAACCGACTGTGCGTAGACATCGGCGATGAGAATCAGCAGCGGATTCCATCCATCCTCCGACGCCGCCGGTTTTCCGTTCAGGAACGAGTGGATGCGGTTTCCCGCGTACAAGACGCCGCTCTGTTCGCTGAGCGGGAGGTAGTCGATACGGAGCCTCCCGGGCACGGCAAGGTATTCGTTCCAGATTCCCCTGGTTTCACGTCCCGATGTCGCGTAGGTAGTCGTGCGCTGCGAAAAACTGAGAGTGGAAAACCATTTCCCCGCATAGCGCGCGTGCATCGCATGCAACACGCCTCGTCCGTCCACTATCGGTGGGGGAGTGGGAGCGACAGCAACCGACGGCGCGCGTGTTCCGGAACCGGTACACGCAATCGCGAAGGCCAACGATGCGACCGCGCGCCACGATGAGCGTGGAGGAGCCAGCATGGATCGAGCGGATGAGGGTGGCTTCGGTGCATACCGCGCGAGCGAGGACGCGGCTACCTTCCCGACGATAACACGATAGCCGCTGCCGTGCATCCGCCCGATACCCTGCCCCGAGCCGTACTGCTGTTGAGTGGCGGCCTCGACTCCACGACGCTCCTTGCGATAGCCGCACGCGACGGGTTCGCGATACACGCGCTCACGTTTCAGTATGGCCAGCGACACGCCGTCGAGGTGGACGCCGCACGTCGAGTCGCAACGGACGCACGCGTCGCCGAACACGTGGTTTGCGACATCGACGTCCGCGTGTTCGGTGGATCTGCGCTCACATCGGATCTGGCCGTACCGAAGGATCGCGATCTTTCCGCGGTGCGCGCAGGAATCCCGGTCACGTACGTGCCAGCGCGAAATACGATTTTTCTTTCGTACGCTCTCGCCTGGGCGGAAGTGCTGGACGCGAGAGCGATCTACCTTGGCGTCAACGCGCTGGATTACTCGGGATATCCCGACTGCCGACCGGAGTTCATTGCGGCGTTCGAGCGGATGGCGAACCTTGCGACGAAGGCCGCCGTGGAGAACGGGCGCTCCATCGCGATCCGCGCGCCCCTGATCGACTTGTCCAAGGCCGAGATCGTCCGGCTGGGTATCTCGTTAGGCGTCGATTACGCGCTGACCACCAGCTGCTACGACCCGCTGCCGGCGGGCATCGCGTGCGGCCGGTGCGATGCCTGCCTGCTCCGGCTCAAGGGGTTCGCCGAAGCCGGCAGGCAGGAT
Organism: Gemmatimonadaceae bacterium; assembly: GCA_019186945.1. GTDB lineage: Bacteria > Gemmatimonadota > Gemmatimonadetes > Gemmatimonadales > Gemmatimonadaceae > JABAQJ01. The sequence continues at coordinate 457,630 of JABAQJ010000007.1, read as the reverse complement.
CCCATCCGCTACGCAACCGCGTGACCTACACCGTCAAGGAGATCTTCTACTCGCTGCAGGGCGAGGGCGCGCAGGCCGGGCGGCCCGTAGTGTTCTGCCGCTTCAGCGGCTGCAACCTCTGGACAGGGATCGAGCGCGACCGGACGACCGCCGTCTGCCGGTTCTGCGACACGGACTTCGTCGGCGTCGGTCCGGATGGCGGCCGGTTTGACTCGGCGACCGAGCTCGCCGCCGCCGTCGGACGGCTGTGGCCCAAGGCGGGCGGCGGAACACCCTGCGTGGTGTGCACCGGCGGCGAACCGCTGCTGCAGATGGACACGCCTCTTGTGAATGCCTTTCACGCCGCCGGGTTCGAGGTAGCCATCGAAACGAACGGGACACGGCCGGCGCCGCCAAACATCGACTGGACATGTGTGAGCCCGAAATCCTCAGCCCCTGTCATCCTCAGCAAAGGCGACGAACTCAAACTCGTGTTTCCGCAGCTCGACGCCATGCCCGAGCGCTTCGGGGACTTCGACTTCACGCGCTTCTACCTCCAACCGATGGACGGTCCTGACCTGGCTGCCAACACCGCTGCCGCCGTGCAGTACTGCCTCGCCCACCCGCAGTGGAGGTTGTCCCTGCAAACCCACAAACACCTCGGTATCCGGTGACGACCGCGATTTACTACGAGTTCCGGTTCGAGGCGGCCCACGCGCTGCCTAACGTTCCGGCCGTGCATCCCTGTGCACGACTGCATGGCCACTCCTTCCGGGCCAGGATCACCGTCGCCGGCCGCATCGACCCGGTCACAGGCTGGATCATGGACTTCGCCACGATAGCCAGCGCCGTCGAGCCTGTCCGCCAGCAACTGGACCATCGCTTCCTGAACGAGATCCCCGGTCTCGAGAACCCGACGAGCGAATTAGTGGCATCGTGGATCTGGACCGCCCTCAAGCCGTCGCTCCCCGACCTTACATCCATCGAGTTGTCCGAGACTGAAGGCTCGGGCTGCATCATCCACGGGTAGCTGAGCTGCCGCGACCCACAACGCCTGGTCGCGGGGCAAGTCGGCCGACGGCGCATCGCCGGGCCACGGATCGTCGCTTTTTCCTGCGGCAACACGGCACGGCGCCATCCGGAATCCGAGCGCCATTGTGACGCGCGCCCACTTCCCCATCTCCCGTTCCGGCTTACCTTCACTGCCGTCCCTCCAGCCCCTCGCCCCATTCGTCTCCACCGCTCGGTCGCCGTTATCCTGCTCTCCTGCGCTCTGCTTCCGTCGTCGGCGGAAGGACAGGGATCGGAGAAAGCAGTCCGCAAGAAGCCGTTCACGGCGTTCTCGGAATCCGCGCAGCGTCTTCGCGATAGCCTGAATGCCAAGGTCGAAGGACTTTCGGCCGCGACGCGGGCGCCAATCCTGGCAGAGTCGATCGATCACGAGGTCGCGCTGCGCGATTCGATCGTCGCGCTCGCACGAGCACAAATCGGTACGCCCTACCGATTAGGCGCGCAGTCGCCGGGCAAGGCATTCGATTGCAGTGGGCTCGTACGCTATGTGTTGGCAGCACTGCACTTGGACCTCCCGCGGACTGCTCGCGAGCAGTCGCTGGTGGGGGCGCTGTTATCAAGGGATACCGGAGCACTCAGGCCCGGCGACATAATTTCATTCGGCCGCGGCAAACGGGTCACCCACATTGGCATCTACGCCGGTGACGGGCGCGTCATTCACGCCAGTACCAGCAAGCGGCGCGTCATTGAGTCTTCGATGGAGAGCGAGAACAGCTGGTTCCGACGGCGCTGGATTGGCGCGCGGAGCCTGCTCGCGGTTGTGAATCCCTTTCCCGCCGACTCTCTGATCAAGTAGCGGACGCGCGACCAAGCGCTCCGAGCCACTGCCGAACAGCAGTGTCCGTTTTTGGGACTACCGGTCCCGGTATCGCGCCGGCTTTCTCCCCGGCTCACAACGATGAGCAACACGTAACAGGGGATCGAGAAACAGCTTAGCGAAGCTTGCCGTCCTGGCACACAGCTTTCATTGCTTCGCGGTGCAATTCCCATAGGCCAGAACACCGGCCCCCGTCCTTGAGTCGACTAGTCCGGTAGAGGCAGGAGCGAGTCGCGGCTTCCCCAGGCTCGGTTGCCGGATCGACTCGCGACGTGAGCGGGGCCTGAAAACCTGTTTCGAGATCGCTGACCTTGGTCGATATCAAACGAGAGCCGCCCAAGAAGACCAAGCGCAACGTCGCCATCGCGTTGGCCGTCGCGTTTGTCGGCATCCTGACGCTCGCGCTGTCACGACTGGAGGCGCGACCGCCTTCCGTCCCGGAGGCGGAACTCGTAATCGATTCCGTGCAGCGCGGCACGATGACCGTCCAGGTCCGAGCGCCGGGAACGCTAATCCCCGAGAACATCAGGTACGTGGCAGCTGTCACGGCGGGACGCGTCGAGGCCCGGCCGCTGCGTCCAGGCGCGACAGTCATGGCCGGAACCGTGATCCTGGAACTCAGCAATCCTGAGGTACAGCTGCAGGCACTCGAAGCGCAGCGCCAGGTGACGCAAGCGGAGCAGGAACTGGTCACCCTGCGAACCAATCTGGAAGGCGCACGACTGACCCAGGCTGCACAGATCGCCACGCTCAAGTCGCAGCGTGCGCAGGCGCTGCGCGACGCCGAGACGCAGGATGCGCTGGAAAAGCGCGGTCTGGGCTCGGCAAACGACATCAAGCGCGCACGGGAGACGGCCGCGGAACTCGACACGCGACTCGACTTGGAACAGAAGCGGCTCGACCTCATGACATCGGCGATGGACGAGCAGATCGGGAAGGCCAAGGCGAATCTGGAACGCCTCGTTGCAATCGCGCGGTTTCAGGATGAGCGGGTTCGATCGATGCAGGTAACGGCCGGGCTGGACGGCGTGTTGCAGCAGCTGACGCTCGAACTCGGACAATGGGTCGTCCCCGGGCAAACGCTGGCGACCGTGGCACAACCAGGCCGCCTGAAGGCGGTGCTCCGTGTCCCGGAGACGCAGGCGAAGGATGTGGCGATCGGCCAGAAGGCAACGATCGACACGCGAAACGGGATCGTACTGGGGCGCGTCATTCGAACCGATCCAGCAGCCGTGAACGGTACCGTTACAGTGGATGTCGCCCTGGAGGGCGAGCTCCCGAAAGGTGCGCGTCCCGACCTGAGTGTCGACGGCACGATCGAGATCGAGCGTCTGGACCAGGTGCTGTTCGTGACCAGACCCGCCTACGGCCAACCGGAGAGCACGGTCGGGCTCTTCAAGCTGGACCGGGATGCAAGGACCGCATCGCGGGTGAACGTACGGTTGGGAAGAGCGTCCGTGACGACCATTGTGGTTGTCTCAGGACTACAGGCCGGGGACAAGGTGATCGTTTCCGATATGTCCCGCTATGACACGTCCAACAAGGTGAGACTCCAGTGACCAGCCCAAAGGATTTCGCTCCCGACAGCTCTACAGCCGTTGCCGAACCGCTGATCTCGATGCAGGGAATCAAGAAGATCTTCTATACGGACGAGGTAGAAACGCATGCGCTCGCCGACGTGCATCTCGAGATTCGTCCCGGCGAATACATCGCGATCGCGGGACCTTCCGGATGCGGCAAGACGACGCTTCTGTCGATCCTGGGGCTGCTGGACACGCCCACGGAAGGGAAATACATCCTGAGCGGCGAGGACGTGTCGAACCTGTCGGCAGGCGATCGGGCACGGATACGGAACCGGCAGATCGGTTTCATCTTCCAGGCGTTCAACCTGATCGGCGACCTGACGGTTTACGAGAACGTCGAGTTGCCACTCACATACCGCGGGATGTCCTCGGCGGACCGACGCAAGCGCGTGCAGGAAGCGCTGGAACGGGTTGGCATGTCGCATCGGATGAAACATTACCCGTCGCAGCTATCGGGCGGTCAGCAGCAACGCGTTGCCGTTGCGCGGGCAGTGGCGGGCGATCCGGCAATCCTCCTTGCCGACGAGCCGACCGGCAACCTCGACTCGACGAATGGCGAGGCAGTGATGGAATTGCTGCGCGAGCTGCATCGCGGAGGTGCGACCATCTGCATGGTTACGCACGACCCGCGCTACGCCCGGCACGCGGACCGCGGCATTCACCTGTTCGACGGACGCGTCGTGGAGGAGACGACGGCGCCGGAGTTGTAGCCGCTTGACGGGAGGGCGTCACCGACGCCGGCTGCTCCCCGGCACTCGACTCGCACCGCTGCCACCCCGTACTGACCGATGCCGACCTTCCTCCAGGATCTGCGAATCGCGCTGCGCTCCGTCCGAACCACGCCATTGTTCGCGGCGGCCTGCGTGTCGTGCATCGCCCTCGGTATCGCTGCGAACGTTTTCGTCTGGAGCCCGTTCAACGCCATGGTGATGCGGCCGCTGCCCTATCGCGAAGCCGATCGCGTGATGCGGCTGTCGATGTGGCGGATGAACGAGCAGCGCCGGAGCGCTGTGGCGTTCTCCTATCCCGATTACGACGATCTCAGCCGCGCGGCCAACCAGCGCCGCGACGTGTTCGACGGCATCTCGGCCTGGTATACGCGGGCATGGAACCTGAGCGGGATGCACGAGCCGGAGCGTGTGAACGGCGCGCGGGTGGGCGCTGATCTCTTCCCCCTGTTGAGCTTGCGGCCAGCGCTGGGCCGGTTCTTTCTGCCGGAAGAGGAACTCGCCGGGAAGGTTCTAGTCGTGAGCCACGCACTGTGGCGGCGCAGGTTCGGCGGCGACTCGGCGATCGTCGGCCGAATGGTCCGCGTGAACGACGAGCCGTACACGGTGATCGGCGTAATGCAGGAGGGAATACGATTTCCGGAGCAGGAAGACCTGTGGTTGCCGCTGGAGTTGGGCACTGCGCGTACCGGACGTGACTGGCGATACCTGCAGGTGACCGCACGATTGACCGACGGCGTTTCGGTTGCCAGGGCCAATGCCTGGCTGGGCGACTTCATGGCGTCGACCGCCGAACGGTACCCGAGTACCAACCGTGGCTTCACGGCATGGGTACAGCCACTGCAAGAGGAGGTGGCCGGTGAGATGCGAAGGATCTTCCTCGTGATGATCGGCGCGGTGACATTCGTGCTGCTTATAGCCTGCGCCAACGTTGCGAACCTCCTCCTGGCTCGCGGATCTGCAAGGCAGCGGGAGATCGCATTGCGATCCGCGCTGGGGGCCACACGAACTCGTATCGTGCGGCAGTTGCTGACGGAGAGTCTCGTTCTGGCGACAGCCGGCGGCGCGCTGGGCCTGCTGATCGGGAGTTGGTCGATCGAGCTGTTCACTGCGACGAACGCGCCGTCGACGATACCGTTCTGGATGAAGTTTGACGTCGATCGCACCGTGCTGCTGGTGAGCGCAGGGCTGACGATCATGACGGGCGTCGTGTTCGGGCTTGCACCGGCGTTGCGGCTCTCGGCGACCTCACTGGGAGAGGCGTTGAAGGCGGCCGGAGGAAGATCGGTGATTGCCGGCGGACGCGCTGGTCGGCTTCGTTCCTCACTGGTCGTCATGCAGCTCACACTGTCGCTGGTGCTATTGGTCGGTGCGTCCCTGATGATGCGCTCGTTCCTGGCCACGCAGCAGGCTGACCTCGGAGTGCGCCCGCACGGCGTGCTTTCTGCGGACCTTGCGATGGCCGGCGCAGCGTACGACAGCGCGGCAACGCGTGTGTCGACGCTGGCAGCCATGGAACGCGAACTCCGCGCGATCCCGTCGGTGACTGCGGTCGGCTTCACAACTGTTCTGCCGATCAAGCGCTGCTGCACGACCATCAGCTACTTCCCGGAAGGAAAGTATTATCCGCAGAGCGATGGACCGGTCGCGCTGCGATACGCCATTTCGCCCGGCTTCGTCGAGGCGGCGGGCATGACGCTCGTCGAGGGCCGCGGTGTTCTTCCCACGGACGACATGCGTGCCGAACCCGTAGCGCTCGTCGACGAGGTTCTCGCACGACGCGAATGGCCGACAACCACCGCCATCGGTCAGCGCTTCAAGACGAGACCGGGTGACAGCGTCTGGACCACCGTGGTGGGCGTCGTGCGACACGTCGTTCCCCGCAAGATCGTCGAGGATCGACTCACTACCGAGATCTTCCTCGCACTGGCGCAGCAGCCGGATCGGGCTCTGACGATCGCCGTGCGCTCCGATCGCAACCCTTCGTCTGTCGTGCACCAGGTGGCAGCTGCCGTACGCCGGGTCGACCGCGAACTCCCGCTTGCCGAGGTCGAGCCGATGACACGCAGTATCTGGAACCGGATGTTCGAGCCGCGCGTGTACGGGATCATGTTCGCTGCATTCGGACTTGCGGCGTTGATCCTGGCGGGCATCGGGCTCTACGGGGTGGTGTCGTACACTGTCGCGCGGCGAATCCAGGAGATGGGCATCCGCATTGCGCTTGGCGCCGGCCAGCAGGCGATAGTTCGGCTGGTGGTGGCCGACTGTGCGCGGCTGATCGCCGCTGGGGTGGCACTCGGTCTCCCTGCGGCCTTCGTTCTCGCGCGATTGCTCCGCGGGACATTGTACCATGTGGAGACGAGCGACGTCACCACGTTCGTCGGAATCCCGCTTTTCCTCGTCATCGTGTCGATTGTCGCCGCTTGGGCGCCGGCACGGCGTGCTTCTCGCGTTGACCCGGCTGTTGCGCTTCGGGCCGACTGACCATTCACGTACGCAGAGTACCGCTTCATGGCACACTTGCTGTCCGACGCGCACATGGCGTGGCGCTCCATCGTGGCCCGGCCTGGATTCTCGATCGCCCTGATCCTCACGATTGCGTTCGGCGTCGGGATCAATACGGCAACGTTCAGCGCCGTGGACGCGATCCTGCTGCGGCCCCTCTCCTTCCCGAACTCCGACCGCCTTGTCAGCGTCTGGGGCTTCAAGCCACAGATCGGACGGGAGACTGCCTCGGTCCCCGACTTCAACGACTGGAAGGCGCAGGCATCGTCGTTCGAGAAGCTCACGGCCTACACCGCCGGACGGGAAACACTCGGGCGTGCCGGCGGGGATCCGGAAAGATTGACGAGCGCGCGGGTGATGCCGGACTTCTTCGCCACGATGGGCGTCAGCGTGCCTCTGGGGCGCGACTTCGGGCCGGATGACTTCGTCTTCGGTACGCATCGCAACATCATCCTCAGCGATGGGCTGTGGCGGGATCGCTTCGGGTCGGATGCACGTGTCATCGGCACGACGGTCATGCTCAACGGTGCGCCTTACACCGTAGTCGGGGTGGCACGGCATGATGCATCGGCCCCTCCGGGCGCCAGACTCTGGACGCCGCTGGCATTCGATCCTGCGCAGGGCCAGCCGTCCAGACGCAACGACTTCCTGACCGTGATCGGTCGCCTTCGTCCGGATGCCACCATAGCCTCCGCGCAACGCGACCTGTCGGCGATTGCGAAGCGACTGGAGGCCGACTTTCCACGAACGAACACGGGGTGGACGACGCTCGTGGAATCCCTGCAGGAGACGCTGGTCGGCAGCGCACGACGTGCGCTGCTCGTGTTCATGGCCGTCGTCGCGATCGTTCTCGCGGTGACTTGTGCGAACGTGGCCAATCTGCTGTTGGCGCGCGCCGTCACCCGCGAACGAGAGATGGTTGTGCGGAGTATGCTGGGGGCGGATCGCGCGCGTCTGTTCGCGCAGCTGGTGATGGAGAGCATGGCGATCGCGATCGTCGGCGGACTGCTGGGACTGGGCATCTCCGTCTGGGGCGTTGAACTGATCAGGCAGTTCGCGCCGGCGGAGACTCCGCGACTGGCGGAGGTTGGCGTCAACGCACGCGCGGCGCGGTTCGCGATCGCGGTTTCTCTGAGCACGGGATTGCTGTTCGGCCTCGCTCCGGCCCTGCGGCTCTCGCGAGTCACCGTTGGCGCGAGTTCGCGTGGTGTTGCCGGCGGTCGCCCGGCTACCCGCGCCCGATCGCTCCTCGTGGCCACTCAGGTAGCAATGGCCTGTGTGCTTCTCGTCGGTGGTGGCCTCCTTGTCCGAAGCTTCCGCCAGATGCAACGCGTGTCCACGGGATTCGACGGCGACGGTGTGCTCACCTTCGCGCTTCCACTTCCGCGCGAGAAGTACCGCGACCTTGCGCATGCCGATCAGTTCTTCAGTCAGGTTGCCGAGCGGTTCCGTTCCATGCCGGGCGTGCAATCGGTCGGCCTGACGAGCGACCTGCCGCTGGCTGGCGGAGGAAACTTCAGTTCCTTCGACGTGCATGGCCGACCGCCGATCCCCAACGACGTCGTGCAGGACGCGACGCCGATCGTCGTCGATCCGGACCATTTTCGCACGATGGGCATCGTGGTTCGTGAAGGGCGCGGCATCGAGGGCGCGGACCTGGCAACGGCACCGGGAGTTGCGGTCGTCAACCAGGCGTTCGTTAGGAAGTACTTCGCGCAGGAGCCGGCGATCGGGAGGCAGATCACGTTCGATGGCACCAACTATCGGACTATCGTGGGCGTGACGGCCGACGTGCGACTGGAATCGCTGACGGCCGACGTGTACCCGGCTGTCTACCTCGCGTTCGCCCAACAGCCGCAACGAACCATGAGCGTGGCGCTTCGCGCGAACGGCAACCCGTTGCTGATCCTCCCCGCCGCGAGAGACGAGATCAAGGCGATCGATCCCGACGTACCCATCGTCGACGCCGCAACCATGGCGCAGCGCCTGTCTGGCGCCCTGTCGGCGCCGCGTACGGCGTCGTCGCTGGCCGGGGCATTCGCCATCCTGGCCACCGGTCTCGCCTTCGCCGGATTGTACGGCCTGATCGCTTATGCCGTCTCGCAGCGAACACGCGAACTCGGCGTCCGGATGGCGTTAGGTGCCACTCGGCGCCAGGTGATCTCGCTCGTCCTTCGGCAGGGGATGCCGCCAGCGGTGGTCGGCGTTCTCGCCGGACTCGTCCTCGCGCTGACGCTCACCCGAATGCTGGGTTCCCTTCTCTACGGCGTGGCACCTCACGACTTCGGCACGTTCGCCTGGGCAACCGCCGCCATCCTCGGCCTCGCCACCTTGGCCTGCGCGATCCCGGCACGCAGGGCGTCGCGCCTCGATCCTGTCACCGCGCTTCGACTGGAGTAGGATGTATGGTCGCCGCACGGTCGCGCGTTCCCGTCGTTACACTTCGGTGCTGGGCTTCGATTGCGTCATTGTGCCCTTGGCGAGTGGCCGATCCCATGGCTTGCCGCGGACGCAGCCGTGCCTCCCGGCAATGCCGAAGACGACGGACAATCTGTTTGATCTGACGAGACCATGTGGCCGCTCCGAACTGCCCCCGCGCCGGGAACGACGAACGAACCCTTCGCCGGACCGGTAACCTCGATGCGCGCCGTCGAGAAGTACTACGACGTCGCTGCCGGCCGCTCGTACGTGCTTCGGCGAATCGCCTTCGATATCGCCCCGGGAGAGTTCGTGACCGTCATGGGTCCGTCGGGCGCGGGCAAGTCCACGCTCCTCAGCATCATGGGCATGTTCGACGCGGCGTGGTCCGGCGAGTATCGCTTGCTCGGTAACGCCGTGCATCTGATGAAACCGCGGGATCGGCTGGCGCTCAGCCGGCGTCACATCGGCTTCGTCTTTCAGCAGTACCACCTGCTGGACGACTTGACCGTCGCCGAGAACCTGGATCTGCCCCTCTCGTATCGCGACGTTCCGCGGGATGAGCGAGCGGCTATCGTCGCCGACACGCTCGATCGCTTCCAGATCGTCGGCAAGAAGGATCTATATCCCCGCCAGCTTTCCGGCGGGCAACAGCAACTGGTAGGAGTGGCCCGCGCCGTAATTGCGCGACCGGCGTTGCTCCTGGCGGATGAACCGACGGGCAACCTGCATTCGTCGCAGGCCCGCGAGATCATGGAACTCTTCGCGGCGCTGAACGCTGCCGGCACTACGATCGTGCAGGTCACCCACTCCGAAGACAATGCCGCATTCGGAACCCGCGTCGTCACGCTGCGCGACGGATGGATCGTGGAAGACAAGCCGACACGTTAGGGACAGATCCCGGTTCACGACACCCGCGAGCCCTGCGGTAGCGCACGGAACCCGATCGGGATCCATATTTCAGGCGTCCCATCTGTGCCCAAGGCGTCTCACCCCGCGTCCCGGCTCCCCTGCGATGGTCTCGTGTCCAGTCAGCCCAGCTCTCCCGCCGCGCGCATCCTGATCGCTGACGATCAGGGCGACGTCCTCGAAGCGCTCCGCCTGTTGCTCAAGGGCGAGGGATATGCCACGGAGACGGCCCGATCGCCAAACGAAATCCTGCTTGCCCTTCAGGAGCACGACTACGACGCTGCCCTGATGGACCTGAACTACACACGCGACACCACGTCGGGTCGGGAAGGGTTGGATCTGCTGGCTCGCATCCCGGCGATCGACGCCACCCTCCCGGTCGTCGTGATGACCGCGTGGGCGAGCATCGACACCGCCGTCGAGGCGATGCGCCGCGGAGCGCACGACTACGTCGAGAAGCCATGGGACAACGCGCGCCTCCTGGCGGTCCTGCGGAACGCCGTCGAACTCGGGCGCGCGCGCCGGCGCGCGCAACGTCTGGAGAGTGAGAACCGGACTCTTCGGGCAGCACTACCGCGGATGATCGCCACGGCGCCGACGATGCGCGCAATCCTGCAGTTGATGGAACGCATCGGCCCGTCCGACGCCAACGTCCTGATCACCGGCGAGCACGGAACGGGGAAGGAACTCGTAGCGAACTGGCTGCATGTGTCATCGCCACGTTCGGCGCAGCCCTTTGTTGCGGTCAACATGGGTGGCCTTTCCGATGGCGTGTTCGAGAGCGAACTCTTCGGACACGTGAAAGGAGCCTTCACGGACGCGAAACTGGACCGCATCGGGCGCTTCGAGCTGGCGGACAAGGGGACGCTGTTCCTCGACGAGGTCGCAAATGCGACGCCGCCCCAGCAGGCAAAGCTGCTTCGCGTTCTCCAGAGTGGCGAGTTCGAGCGCGTGGGGTCCTCGAAGGTGCGTCACGTCGACGTCCGCATCCTGTCGGCCACCAACGCCGATATCCGGGAGGAACTCGCCGAGGGGCGCTTTCGCGAAGACCTGCTGTTCAGACTCAACACGATAGAGATCCACTTGCCGCCGCTGCGCGAGCGGCGCGAGGACATTCCCCTTCTCGCCCAGGACTACCTGCGGCGCTTCGCCGACCGATATCGCAAGCGGTCGGCGGCGTTCGACGCCGCAGCCATGCAAGCACTCCTCGAACATTCGTGGCCCGGAAACGTTCGCGAACTCTCGCACGCGGTGGAGCGCGCGGTGTTGATGTCGCAGGGAGAGCAGGTGCGTGCGATCGACTTGGGCTTGCGCGCCGGCAGCGTGACGGCGGCACCACGCTTCGACGAGCTGACGCTCGACGAGGCGGAGAAACTGTTGATTCGCCGTGCCCTGGCACGGACCGGTGGTCGCGTCGCCCAAGCTGCGAAACTGCTCGGCGTGTCGCGGAGCGCGCTGTACCGCCGGCTCGAACTACACGGTCTGGGGGATGCCACCTGAACGTCCCCGAACGCGCGTGCCCGTTCCGCACGAGCGCCGCGTACTCCTGCTCGCGCTGTGCGCGGGACTTCCCGGCGTCGTGGGAACGCTCGTTCTCTTGAATCTTGGCGGATACTCGTCGAAGGTCGCGTGGACGGTCGGGGCGCTGGTGGCGGGTATCTGGCTCGCGGTTGCCTTCGCCCTTCGCGAGCGGGTGATCCGCCCATTGCAGACGCTGTCCAACATGCTGGCCGCGCTCCGCGAGGGCGATTTCTCGCTTCGAGCCCGCTTCGGCGACACCGACGACGCGCTGGGCCTGGCGCTGATGGAGATCAACCTGCTGGGAGATACCCTTCGGAACCAGCGCTTGGGCGCTATGGAGGCGACGGCACTTCTTCGAGCCGTCATGCAGGAGATCGACGTCGCGATCTTCGCGTTCGATGGCGATGCGACGCTGCGACTGGCCAATCGGGCCGCAGAACGGCTGCTGGCGCAGCCGTCGGAACGCCTGGTCTCAAAGCGCGCCGCGACGTTGGGGCTGGCGGAGTTCCTCGATGGTTCGGTGCCACGGGTGTCGGACCGCGCCTTTCCCGCACGGAGCGGGCGCTGGGAGATCCGGCGCACCACCTTCCGTCAGGACGGACGCCCGCACACGCTCGTCGTCATCACCGACGTCACGCGCGCCCTTCGCGAGGAAGAGTTGCTGGCGTGGCAGCGACTGGTCCGCGTGCTCAGCCACGAAATCAACAACTCACTGGCGCCGATCAAGTCGCTGGCGGGAAGTCTCGCCAGGCTCCTCGACCGGCCGAAGGACGGCGATGAGACTCGCGATCTCCGGCACGGGCTCGGCGTGATCGAGGGACGTGCTGACGCACTGGCGCGCTTCATGTCGGCGTATGCGAGGCTGGCGAAACTTCCTCCACCGCAACGACGCGAACTCGATGTGGGGCCATGGATGCGACACGTCGTCGCGCTCGAGACGCGCGCACCCGTCAAGCTCGATCCCGGACCTGACGTGACGGTCCGCGCCGACTCCGACCAGCTCGAACAGGCACTGATCAACCTGATCAGGAACGCTGTCGACGCCGCCAGGGAAACCTCGGGAGGCGTGCTGGTGACGTGGAGCGCGAACGCGGATGCTGTCGAGGTGACGGTAGCCGACGATGGACCTGGCCTCAGCGGCGGAGCCAACCTGTTCGTGCCCTTCTATACGACGAAGCCGGACGGCACCGGAATCGGGCTGGTGTTGTCTCGCCAGGTAGCCGAAGCGCACGGCGGGACGGTCACGCTCGAAAACCGGCGCGATCGCGGGGGCGCACTTGCAACCCTGCGCATCAGGCGCTGAACGCCCGCGCCCCTCGGCGCGCGCGTCAGGACACCCGACGTTCGATACGCCGCAGCTGCAACAATTCAGGCACCCGGCGCGTCATGCCGGCGACGACCGCCAGGGTCATCGTCCCCCCGAACACGACCGACGGCACCGTGCCGAGTACACGCGCCATCGCCCCCGACTCGAAGGCGCCCAGTTCGTTTGAGCTGCCAATGAATACCGCGTTGACCGCCGACACGCGGCCCATGAGTTCCGTGGGGGTCAGCACCTGGATGAGTGTGGACCGGATGACGGCGCTGATGTTGTCGGCCGCACCGCTCAGAACCAGGAGCGCGAACGAAAGCCAGAACACGCGGGACAACGCGAAGCCGATCATGCACGCACCGAAGACAGTTACCGTCACCAGCAGCGTCCGGCCGGCACGCTCGAACTGACCACGATGCGCGATGTACACCGCCATGCAGACCGCGCCGATGCCTGGGCCGGCCTGGAGCGTCCCCAGTCCCTGTGCGCCGACGTGGAGTACCTCCGCCGCAAACACCGGAAGGAGCGCGACGGCACCGCCAAAAAGCACGGCGAAGAGGTCGAGCGTGAGCGCACCGAACAGCACGCGTTCGCTCCGGACAAAGGCGATCCCCTGCGCGAGGCTCTCCCGAACAGATCCGGTGACATCCGCCCGCGGGATCGGCACGAAGCGGATGAGCAGCATCGATGCCAGCGCCAGGAGTGCCAACGCGAGGTTGAACGAATAGGCCGTCGTCGCGCCAAGGTGCCCGAGCAGCAGCCCGCCGGCCGCCGGCCCGAGCACTGTGCCGAGCTGCCACGTCGAACTGCGCCACGTGGCGGCATTCACGAACGTTTCACGCGGCACGATTTCCGACATCAGCGCCGACCGTGAGGATTGCAGGAATGAACGCGCGATCCCGCAGATGCCGATGATCGCGTAGTACGGCCAGACGGCACGCGGCAACTCAGGCCCGGCGGCGAAGAACAGCAGCGCGGCCGCCGCCACCGTCAGGAGCAGCAATGCCCACGCGGAGATCCTTCGCCGATCGCCGCGATCGACGAGGTGCCCCGCCAGCAGAGCCACCGAGACATACGGGATCACTTCGGCGAGACCGATCAGGCCCAGCGAAAGCGGATCGCGCGTGATCCTGTACAACTGCCATGACACCACGACAGCCTGGATCTGCGACGCGATCGTCATCGTCAGCAGGCTGGCCACGAACCAGCGGAAGTTCACGTGGCGGAGCGCGGCGTACGGCTCGTGGCGCGATCGCTCGACTGGGCCTGCCTGAGGATCTGGCACGCGCGGAACCTAACGCATTGCAACTTTCCTGCGAGTACTGCACCCGCGCACGCAGCGGTGACGCGACCGGCATGCGGTCACGTCACCGTGCGTGAACCGAACCTACGGGACGTAACGCCGCGCGACGCCAGTCGCGGTCGCGTTCTGCCTGAAACCGCCAACCGTCAGCAACTCGCCGTTCGTGACCGCGGCGGCAGCGAATGCCAGCGCCTCCGGCGCAGCGCCACGACTCGACCAGAGCTTCGTTACCCCATCAAAGACGTTCGTCGCCGCGGTATAGGTGCCGGACTGACTGCCGAACGCGATGTAGATCCGGGTGCCGATGGCGCCGCCCGACGCGCCGACGAGCGCCACCGGTGCTGGCGTGCTCGAAAGCCAGTTCTGCTGGTTGATGTTGAATCCGTCAACTGCCTTGCCAGCGCTCCCGGATCCTCCGCCGCCAATCGACGCGAAATACTGGGCGACGCCGACAGAAACGCCTTGGCTATGTGCTCCAGGCGAATCCTGGATCACCGACCAGGCATCGGCAGCGGGATCGTAGCGATAGACCTTCTTGCCGTCGAACGTCGTCCCATCCGTGCCAAGCTGCACGAAGATCTTGCCGCCGATGACGGCCGCTGACGCGAAGCCGATGGGTGTCGGAGCGCTCGCCCGCACCGTCCACGTGTCCGTCGCCGGCGTGTATGCGTACACCGTGTTCGTTGCGGTCGTCAGGCTGTCGCCCGAGAAACCGCCGATCACGAAGACGCGTCCCCCGACCGCCGCCGACGCGGCGCCCCAACGCCCAGCCGGCAGCGGCGACTTCGTCTGCCAAGTCCCGGACGCGGAAGAGTAGACCTCGTTCGTGGTCAAGCCGCTGACGTTCGAAGGCACACGACCGCCGATCGCGTACACGGAGGTTCCGACAGTCGTCGCCGTCAGATGGCCGCGCGGCGTCGCCATCGAGTTCGCCGTCAGCCAGAGGTCGCCGGGCGTGTACTTCTGCACGGTTGCGATCGTGTTGAGCGAACCCGGCCCGTTCCCACCCACGACATACCATTCGCCGTTCAACACAGCCGAGGACGCAGCGCCCGTGGCGGCCACCATATTCGCGCGTGGAAGCCACTTCGCTCCCTTCTCGTCCAGGTATTCCGTCGTGTTCACGACCGTTCCGATCGTGTATCCGCCGGCAGTCAGCACGACGCCATCCAGCGTTGCCGACGCAGCCGAAATCCGTTTCGTGATGTGCGTCGGCGCTGGCGACCATGAGTTGGCGACGGGATCGTAGACGTCGGTGCCGGTACCGGTACTGCCGTTGTCCCAGTACAGCTTTCCATTGGCCGCCACGACGGTGCCCGCGGAATGGGATCCTGGCGCGCTAGGCAGAGGTGTCCACTGCTTCGTCGCCGGATCGAAGCTGAGCAGCTTCGCGGTCACGCCGCTGAAGTCGCAACCGATCGCCACGTACAGGATCCCGGAAATAGCGGCAGACCCGCCGCAGGCTCCCGGGATCGGCATTGGCGGGCCCGAGGACCACGAGTTCGCCACTGGATCGTAGAGGAGCAGATCGTTCATGTACGATGTCCCGTTCCATCCTCCGGGTACGTAGACGATCGATCCGATTACCGTCGCGCCCAACTGGGAGTTGAGCTTCTTCGGCATCGGGGCCTTCGTGGTCCAGGTGTTGGTTCCTGGATTGTACTCCGTTACCGTGTTGTAGATGGCGTTCAGGTCCGACCCGCCGATCGTGTAGAGCCGCCCATTGAACGCCGCGCTCACGGTATAGGCCCGCGCGAATGGCAGGCTCGCCAGTTGCGTCCACTGATTCGCTGCCTGGACGGAGACGTCGCCGATGTCGTCAGTCAACTGGAAGTCGGTTGCGGCTGGCGACTGCGAGGGTGCCAGCGGCGACCGAAGGTCGCTCGAACAGGCACCGGCGGCGGCCATCGAGGCCACCAACAGGATGGTACGACGATGGAGCAAAGTCACAGGAATCCCCCTCAGGTGTTCGAGCTCGCAATCACGCGACTCGCGATTCTATCCGCCACTCTGGCGGACGCAACAGTACACGCGTAATCTCGCGGGACGCGAGTTCACACGCCGTGATCCTTTTCACACAACCGCTGCATTCGTGCAACACCGTTGACAGTTGACTGGGCAAGCACTGCCGGCCGAATTGGGGTCAGACTCCAACCGAGTCTCAATTGGGGTCAGACTCCAATTGCCGACACAGACGCTGACACGCCCGGTGGAGCGTCGGTTGGAGTCTGACCCCAATTGCTCGACCCCAGTTGCTCAACGAGCCTCGTGAACGACGAACAGGACTCGCACCCGGTGCGACTAACGCCGCTCCGCGCCCAGCATCGGTGGCTGCGCATCGCAGCTCCCGCGTTCCTGTTCCTCGCAACCATCGCGGGCTCAACCGGCGCGCAGACGACGCGACGCGTGGTCATCCAGTTACCCGGATACGGCACGCCCATCCTCCTCGATACGCTAGGTCTCTGGCGGGATGTGCCCGCCAAAGCCTCGGACGTCTACCGAATCGTGACCGGCGTGTACGAAGCCCTGTCGATCGCGGATCGCATGAACGACCCTGTCGGACGCTACGTCGGTAACACCGGCTTCCGGAAGTCGCGTACCCTGGCCGGCGGACCCATGTCACGCCTGATCGAGTGCGGCTCGGGAATGACCGGACCTAACGCCGATCTGTACCGAATCAACCTGGCGATCGTGACCCGCGTGGAGTCGCTCGGCGAAGGAAAAGCGCGCCTGCGAAGCGCGCTGGTGGCGAGCGGCGAAGACGTCAGCGGTCCGTCACGCGATCTCGTCGCTTGCGGAAGTACCGGCGCGCTCGAGGCTCGCATCCACGACCTCGTCCTCCAACGACTGCGCGCGCGGTAAGACCGTCTCATCCGCGCGCCTCCCGTCTGGCCGTATTGCCCGCCTCGCGAACCTCACGGTATTCTGTGCGCGTGGCCCTCACACCGAGCACCCTCGATCGACATTCCTTCGTCGCCATGCGACGCAGAACGACGGCATGCGGCACCTGCTGACCGCGGGCGTGCTTGCCCTGAGCTTCGGAACACGCGAACTCGATGGCCAGAACTCCGCTCTCACGCCCTTCGGCGCTGCCAAAGCGGAATCGATCCTCCGCCACCAGCTCCCCTGCCTTGGCTGCCATACGCTACAGAACGAAGGAGGACGGATCGGGCCCGACCTGACGTCGGTTCGCGAACGCCGGTCAACGGCATACATCGCCGCCATGATCGCCGATCCGCAGCGTGTCGTCCCCGGATCTGCCATGCCGCGCATGCCTATGCCAGAGGCGACACGCGACCTGATCGTGCGCTTCCTGGACGAGCTTCCCGCCACGGCGCCCGCCCCTGACGCAGCGGCGCCGACGCCTGCCGCCCCAGCGGCTGCGGCCACGGATGGTTCTGCGCTCTACGCGCGATGGTGTGCATCCTGCCACGGCGCGGGCGGAAAAGGCGATGGTCCCAACGCCAGCTTCCTGCCGGTGAAACCCGCGCAACATGCATCCCGCCAAGCAATGGAAGTGCGCTCGGACGACGCGCTCTATGACACGATCCATGGCGGCGGCGCAATCATGAATCGATCGGCGCGGATGCCCGCGTTCGGTGCCACGTTGACGGACCCTGAGATTCGCGCACTGATAGCTCACATCCGGTCGCTGTGCAATTGCCGCGGACCTGAGTGGTCGCGGGACGGCACCCGATGATGTCGCCGCAGAAGAAGCGACGGACGCGGAAACCCGAAACAGCAGCGCCTCCGGATCCAATCCCCACCAGATTCACGACGAGACGTCTGCTTGCTCTCCTTGCAGCCGTGGCGACACTAGGCGTCGCCGGCGTACTCGTCATCCGCAAACCCGTCGCCGGCCCACCGACGCCACTCCCGCCCGCGCGAGCCACATTTCGCGATACCGCAATCGCCGCCGGTGACTTCGCTGGAACCGAGGCATGCGGCCGCTGCCACGCCCCGCAGGTCGCGGCCTGGAAAGGATCGACGCATGCGCGAGCCGGCGGAGTACCGGCAGCCGTGAAGATCATTGCCAGCTTCAACGGTGCGCCGATTCGCTTCCGGGACGCCCAAGTGATCCCGCTCGCCCGAGATGGACGCTTCAGCTTCACAGTAAGACAGGCCGGACTGCCAGACCAGGTGATCCCCGTTGACGGCGTGATCGGCGGCGGGCACATGGAAGGCGGCGGAACCCAGGGCTTCGTCACGGCCCTCGATGACGGAACCTATCGGTTCGTTCCGTTCGATTTCTCCCGCCATGACGGAAAATGGTTCTGCAACACGCTCGGCAGGACAAACCGGGGCTGGGTGCCGATCTCCGATTCGCTCCCGATCGCGGCTTGCGTCGACTGGCCACCGGTACGCGTTCTGGGAGACGAGTCGCGCTTCTCCAACTGCATGTCCTGCCACGGGAGCCAGATCCAGGTCGCGCTGGACACAACCGCGGCGCGCTACCGTACGTCGTTTACATCCCTTGGGATCAACTGCGAGTCGTGCCACGGACCCGGGAAGCGTCACATCGCACTGGTCCAGGATCCGGCTGCCGTGGCGTCCGGCAACATCGGGATGACGGCCCTCGCCACGTACGGAAAGGATTCATCGTTAGGTGTCTGCTGGCAGTGTCACGCGCTCAAGGACCGGCTCCAACCCGGCTTCGTTTCGGGAAAACCGCTGGCGGCATACTACTCCCTGCGCACGCCGCAACTCGGCGACCAGGCATACCTGCCGGATGGACGAGTGCGTACGTTCGCCTACCAGCAGGGACACTGGTACAGCGACTGCTACGTGAACGGCGGGATGACCTGCACCTCATGCCACGACCCGCACTCACAGGGCTACCGTGACGTGAACGGCACACCGCTCCCGGGAAGGTTCGACGATCGCCAGTGCACGAGTTGCCACGCCAGCAAGGCGGTGAACAGCACGGCACATACGCATCACACGCCGTCTTCTGCGGGAAGCCGGTGCACGTCCTGCCACATGCCGTACCTGCAGGAGCCGGAACTCGGAAACGCCATCCGCTTCGCGCGCTCGGACCATGCTATCCCGATACCCCGGCCTGTGTTCGACTCGACATCCGGAGTAACCAGCGCCTGCAAGGGGTGCCACGCCGACCGGAGCGAGACGGCACTCGAGACGCAACTGTCTGCCTGGTACGGAACGATCAAGCCGCACGCCCGTGCGATCGATGGCCTCCTTCGGGCGCGCGCGACGAGCGACCGCGCCGCTGCCGCACGACTCGTTCTGGTACCGGACGAGAAACACACCGCGGTGCAATTTGACGGAATGGCGTATTTCCTCGAGCGGTTCCTCGATGCCGACATGGAATCGATCGAACGCGATGTCGTCTCCAGGCTCGAACGTATCGCCAGCCACGGCGACATCGACGTACGAGCCTTGGCTCTGGCATCGCTCCACTTCTCACGCGGGAACGACAGGGATGTCCGTGGCATCCTTATTCGAGCTCTCGACG
Source organism: Gemmatimonadaceae bacterium (assembly GCA_019186945.1). Lineage (GTDB taxonomy): Bacteria > Gemmatimonadota > Gemmatimonadetes > Gemmatimonadales > Gemmatimonadaceae > JABAQJ01. The sequence goes on along the minus strand of JABAQJ010000007.1, from coordinate 438,011 downwards.
GCGCCGGCAACGAGGAGTCATACCTTCGAGCGCGCTGGGGCATGATCCTGGGCTACCTCGCCGACAAGCAACGCAACGGCGGCAACCCGTCGGCGGCCATTACGATCTATCGCAAGGCCCTGGAGGTCGAACCGTCTGCCGCACCGCTGCACCTCAACCTGGGCCTCGCATTCGCGCAAACGGGCGACGCGGCGTCGGCAATCGCCGAATACCGCCGCTCGCTCGAACTCGATGCACGGCAGCCACTCGCGTTGGTGAACCTTGGCATCGCCCTCGACGACGGCGGACGCGCAGAGGAGGCGATCGATGCGTATCGCCGGGCGCTCCGTATGAATCCGCGCGATCCTCTCGCGAACTTCAACCTCGGGAACGTATACCTGAAGGCGACGGATCTGGCGAACGCCGCGACGTACTACGAGCGCGCGATCGCCAGCGACCCGTCAATCGCGCTCGCCCATTTGTACCTTGCCCGGATCCGGGCAACGCAAGGCGACCTGCCGGCAGCGTTGACGCAAGTCCGACTCACGCTCCAGTTCGATCCGTCGAACGAGGAAGCGACGGCCCTGCGGGAGCAGCTGACCCGTGTGACAGCCGAAGCGCGTTAGGCACGAGCGTCGCTCCCGCGACCGCCGCGCCCGTTACCGTTTGGAGAGGTGGATGCCCGCCAGCATGCACCGGACGGAGCCGCCGGCAAGCTCTATCGTCCTCACGGCAAGCGGCAGCAGGCGCGCCGACCGGGCAATGATCTCCTTCTGCGCGTCTGTGAGGCTCGCGGCCGCCCGTTCGGAGAGCGCCAGCACGCGCCCATCGTTCCCCGTCAGCTCCATCGCATTGCCGGCGAATTCCTCGATCTGCCGAGTGTCGAGCGCAATGACGGTACGTCCACCCTCCACGAGGCGGGCACGTACGTCGGCGCGGCGGCGCTCGTCGGCGATCAGGTCGAACCCCACCAGCGCGAACTCGGTGGCGATGCACATCATCACGTTGGTGTGATAAATCGGCCGGCCGGATGGGTCGGCGGTGGCGAACGCCATGGGCTCGAAGTTGAAATGCGTGCAGAAGCGCTCCAGCGCCACGGGATCGGCGCGATTGGAACGTGCCGTATACGCCACGCGCGCCACGTGGTCCAGCACCATCGCCCCAGTACCCTCGAGGAACAGGTTGTCGTATTCGAGGCCCGAATAGTCGATCACATCCTGCACACGGTACGTCGCCTTGAGCATCTCGATCACGTCGCTGCGTCGTTCGCGGCGACGGCTGGGCGAGTACATCGGGTAGATCGCCACGTGCCCGCCGGGATGCGTGGAAAACCAGTTGTTTGGGAAAACCGAGTCCGGCGTTTCCCGTTCGCCGTGGTCCTCGAAGATGTGCACGCGAATGCCAGCGCTCTCCAGGCACGCAGCCGCGTTGCTCACCTCGTCACGCGCCGCGCGCGCTATCTCCTGCGCTGTCCCACGAGGGCTCGCTCGCTGGAAGGCATTGTCGGCCGCAGTCTCAGGGTTGGGATGAAAACGGTGCGGCCGAACCATCACGACGGCGCGTGGCGCCTGGAGTGAAGCGATCTGCATCTGTCGTCAGCGATGTCTCGGTACCGGTGGCCGATTTCGCGTCCCCTTGCTCCTGGCCCGGTCGGCACCTGAGCGGTGGCGCATCGCGGAAACCACCGCGCGAACATCGGTAATTTCCAGCGCCACCCGGATGGTCTCGAAGGTTCTGTCGGCAACGAAGAGACTCCATTGCGCACCTGCATCGGTCACTCGCCTTGTGAGGCTGATCGATCCTGCCTCGATACCGGGTTCTTCGAGGACGACGGTTCGATCGGCGTCGGAACGGCGCGACCGGCGCATCGGTCGGAGCAGGATAGCCGCCGAGTCCGACCACCTGCGTGCGTCGCGCGCCAGCACGGTCAACACCAGTGAGCGAACCGAGTCCGCGATGGCGAACGTGAGTCTGTCATCGCTCGCCGGCCTGATCTCGACGGCGACGTCTCCCAGCAGGAGGCGCGACGTTGGCTGGGAAGCCGGCTGCGCACCGCCGTCGGTGGCGAGCATGTGCGACGCCGCGAAAATGGACGCAGCGAGTCGAAACCTGGCAAAGCGCGGTGTGGCGACAGGTATGAATCGATTAGACATAGCACGGCTTTTCTCCTGCCCGGAATCTATGGCGCAACTGCTGTGGCAGGCACAATTTCTCCCTTGGCGTCCTTTCCTTCCTCCTCTTCAAGTTCGAGGTGCCGATGTTTGATATTCGCCTCAGGTGGTTCGCCCCGGCGTTATTGGCGACTTTGCTGGCGCAGCCGGCAGCCGCACAGACCGGTACGATCGCCGGCAAGATCACGGACGCGGCATCTGGCGCTCCGATCGTAGCGGCACGTGTCGTGGCGCAGACAGGCGCTGACCGTACTGTCGCGGCCACCAACTCCCGCGAGGACGGCACATATCGGCTGGTCAACGTACCGCCGGGCACGTACACCGTCGCGGTGGTGCGAATCGGCTTCGCCGCCAAACGCACGGAGAACGTTCAGGTCACCGCGGGTGGAACGGCAGCGGTCGACGTGCAAATGAGCGAGGTCGTTACGGAGCTCAACCCGGTGGTGACGTCGGCATCGCGAAGGGAGGAGAAGGCGCTGGACGCACCGGCGTCCGTGGCTGTCATCGATGTGCGCGACATCCAGGAACGGGTCGCGACGACGGTCGCCAACCAGGTTGAGGGTCTCCCCGGCGTAGACGTCAGCCGCAACGGCGTTGCCGCGAACGCGATCGTGGCGCGCGGATTCAACAATGCGTTTTCCGGCTCTATCCTGATGCTGCAGGACTACCGGTTCGCGGGTGTCCCGTCACTGCGTGTGAATGTGCCGTTCCTATCCACTTCGACGAACGAGGACGTGGAACGGGTCGAGGTACTGCTCGGCCCGGCTTCGGCCCTATACGGACCGAACTCATCGCACGGCGTATTGCACGTGCTCACGAAGTCGCCCTTCACGTCGCAGGGAACCACGTTGACCGTGGATGGCGGGACCCGCTCGCTGTTTCGGGGTGGGTTCCGGCACGCCGGTCTGATCAACCAGAAGGTCGGGTACAAGTTCTCCGGCGAGTACTTTACGGCCACGGATTGGGAGTACAAGGATCCCGCCGAACCACCAACGTTTCCGGCCTCCGCTCCGGCGGGTCGTGCCGGAACCCCGAACAACCGAAACTACGATCTCGAGCGCATGGCCGGCGAAGCCCGGGTCGACATTCGCCCGACCGACAACAGCGAGTTCGTCAGCACGGTCGGAATGACGCGGGTCGGGAGCGGTATGGAGTTCACAGGCGCCAATGGCACGGCGCTGATCAAGAACTGGACGTATACGAGCCTGCAGCAGCGAGCGCGCATCGGCCGGCTATTTGCGCAGGTGTTCGCGAATCTGTCGGATGCAGGCAACTCCGATGGCTCCGACTTGTCAGGTACCTACCTGCTGCGCAGCGGCCAGCCGATCGTCGACAAGTCGCGCGTCTTCGCTGCCCAGATCCAGCACGGGATAGCGTTCGGCGACGGTCGACAGGACTTCGTGTACGGTTTTGACTTCATCAAGACGAACCCCCGAACGGCGCATACCATCAATGGCCGGAATGAGGACGTCGACGACGTTCGCGAGCTTGGCGGGTACGTCCAGAGCACGACGAAGCTGTCGAGCATGTGGGACTTCATCGCTGCGCTCCGACTGGACAATAACGACCAGATCGACGGGAGCCAGTTCTCGCCGCGCGTGGCCCTGGTGTTCAAGCCCAGCCAGACGCAGAACTTCCGGGTGACGTTCAACCGCGCGTTTTCGACGCCCGCGAACTTCAGCTATTTCCTGGATCTCATTCAGGCCGCGAACCTCGGCGGCCTCGGTTACAACATCCGGGCCGTCGGCAATCCGCCGAAACAGGGATGGACGTTCAACCGCAGTTGCAACGCCGCCGTCAGCGGCGGGCTGTGCATGCGGACTTTCTTCGCCGGAGCCGCGAACGCCAAGACGTGGCTGCCCGCGACGTCGACGGCTGCATTGCCAGGCTTGATCAACGGCAACGCGGCCGCGCTCACCGCAGGAATAAGCGGCGCATTGCAGGCAGCGCCGGCGAACCTCCCGAAGCCGAACGCAGACGCGATTGCCGCCGTCGCGGTGAACTACCTGAAAACGCTTGCCCCGACGCCAACGCAGGTCGGTACGCGGCTGGCCTTCCTCTCGTCATCGCTCAGCACCAACCTCGCGCCGAGCGAAATTCAGGACATCGCGCCACTCAAGGCGTCTTTCAACAATACCTACGAGTTCGGATACAAGGGCATTATCGGCAACCGGCTGCGCATCGCGGCGGACTTCTGGACGGAAAAGCGCGGTGACGTCGGGAACCCGGCCGGACTGGCCACACCCACGGTTTACGCGGACAGCACCACGCTCGCGAACTATCTGGCGCAGCAATTGGGGCCGGTCCTCGCAAACGTACCGGGCGTCGGGCAACTCGCACCCGTCCTCGCGGCCGGTATTGGCCGGAGCGTGGCAAACACCGCGAAGGTCGTACCGTTAGGCATCGTGTCGTTCAACAGCGACGCCTTCGCCAGTGCGACCGACATCTACGCCACGTACACGTCGTACAACAAGGAACTGACCGTTAACGGCCTAGACGTCGCCACCGACTACGTGGCGTCGAACAAGGTGACGCTGAGCGCAAGCTACAGCTGGGTCAGCAAGCTCGTGTTCGACGATATCCGCAGCAGCAACGGCCTGGCACTCATGCTCAATGCGCCGAATCACAAAGCCACGGCAGCGTTCCGCTTCCGTGACGATGCGAAAGGCTGGGGCTTCGACATCCGCGGCCGGTACTTCAACGGCTTCCCCGTGAACTCGGGCGTGTATGCCACGGACTTCAACTTCCCGAGCCCTACACAGGCGGGCCAGTTCTATCGCTACGAGTCGATCCACTCCTCGGGACTCGTCGACGTAGGTTTCAACTGGCGGCTGCCGTTCACGTCAGCCAGGGAGTTCATGTGGTCGATCAACGCGGACAACCTCCTCAATCACGGATACCGGACGCTGCCTGGCGCTCCGCTTCTTGGCCGCATGATCATGTCGCGCGTGCAGTACGCCTTCTGATCGCTCCACGCCGCTGCCCAATCTGATCTTGAGACGGCCAGGCTCGGATGCCTGGCCGTCGTGCTGTCCAACCTGCAGAGAACGGCCGTCGTGAATCCGCTGCTGTCCACCCAGTCGGGACCCCTGGTGATCGCTCATCGCGGTAACTCGGCCCATGCCCCGGAAAACACCATCGAGGCATTTCGGCAGGCGATCGCGCTCGGCGCCGATGGCATCGAGTTCGACGTCCGCCTGACGCGCGACGGCCGCGCCATCGTGATGCACGATCCGGCGGTCGATCGCACGACCAGCGGCACAGGCCTCGTCGCCGACCTGACCTACGACCGGATTCGCACGTTAGACGCCGGCGCGCGCTTCGCGAAACCTGACGCGCCCGCGCCTTACGCCGGACGCGGCGTCTACGCCCCACTGCTCGAAGATGTGCTCGATGCCTTCCCGTCGACACCGTGCATCATCGAACTCAAGACGAAGGAGGCTGCCCCAGAAGTACTTCGGATCGTGCGCGAGCGGAACGCGGCCGAACGCTGCGTCGTGGGCTCGTTCGTCGACGACGCGCTGGCGGCATTCGAAGGTACCGGTCTGGCGCTGAGCGCTTCGACACGACAACTCGCTGCGCTGCTCTGGCGCGGCGTCCTGCGACGCGGGATCTTGCGGGTTCCCTTTCAGTGCGTCAGTACCCCACGGTCGCACCGGTTCTTCCCCTTGCCCATCGCGGGCTGGACGCGAGTTCTGGAACCGTTAGGCGTGCCCGTTCACGTGTGGACCATCGACGACCCTGCGGTCGCGCGTCGTCTGTGGCGCAAGGGCGTCCGCGGAATTCTTACCAACGACGTGCCTGCGATCCTGGCCGCGCGCAGCCGACCTACTGGCTGAAGGCGTTCAGGACGACGGCCTGGAGCCGCCCAGATGACGCCACGATCGTGTTCGTGCCCGGTTGCGGTCCAAGCGTCCAGCGCGCCTGCACTTCGCCCAGAGCGTTGGTCAGGGCAGACGCCGGCGAAATCAGTCCACCGCCGACAGTCACCTGAAACGCCACCGCTATCCCCTTCATCGGGATGTTGTTCTCTCCCACCACGCGAATCACAACCTGATTGGGCAACGCCGAGCCTGGCTTGGCGAACTGGTTGTTCCCTTGAGCGATGATCAGGTCCGCGGGAAGGAGACCGATGGCCGTGACCTCCAGCGGATCCAGACCAACCACGCTGGCCCTGAGGCTCTGCAGCATGTCCGCGGGTCCCAGCGTCCACTTCGTCTTCACTTCGCCATTCTCGTCCGTCACGGCGCTCGCCGGAGCGACCGCGCCCCCACCCCTGATCACGTTGAAGCCGACGGGGAACTTCGCCAGCGGCCGGCCGTCCGCATCCATCAACCGCACCACGATGGCGTTCGGAAGCTCGAGCCCGGCCTGTGCGCTTTGCTGGTCGCCCTGCACGAGGGAGAGCGATCCCGGTACAGGATCCGCTTCGACGACCTTGCCGCAGCCCGCCGTCAGAATCACCAACAGCCCTGTCGCTGCTCCCGCCCGCAGTCCCCAGGAGACCGCACGACGGCCGAACGTTGCACGCATATCCATCCGCTGAGTGAAAGCCATGCGCAGAACCCCGCCGGGGTGACGAAACGCCTGCGTGGCGCTACCACAGGGAAGTATCGGCCCCCCACGTGCCTTCCTTGACCCTTCGGCACCATGGTCGGCAGCACATGGGGGACGGGTAGCCTCTCCTTCCGACGCTACGGTGTCCCCACCCACGGAGGGAGCGCGAGATCGACGGCGGGAATGATTGAGCTGGCGACGGTCTGCGCGAGCGAATCCGCACGGGCAACCCGGGCCGCCCATTCGGCGCCAACCTTGCCGCCCGGGATCATCGGGACCACGATGCGCACCAGCGCCTCCTCCGTGCGTCCCCGTCGAGCCGCATCGCGCAACAGATCCCATTTCACAGCGTACTCGTTCCACGCCACGCGCCCGCGCCCCTGATACCAGTAGTAGACGAGCGCCTGCGCATCGCCGTTCGCCAGCATGTACCGATTCACTGTCGAACCATGGACCTGTACCGGTTCCGACTGCACAACCTGCCATCCAGCCCCGGGAAGACAGTTCCGCGGCGAGTGGATCGTGCGACCCGTCGTCTGGTTGTCGTAGTAGCCCACGTACAGGGAAAACGCATTCACCGAGTCGCGACCATACACGCGAAAGATGTAGCTGGTCATCCCCGCTACGGCCACTGATGCGCTGTCGATCGGGCGCTCGACACCGCGATACCCAGCCACGTTCGCGGGAAGCTGCGCCAGCGGCCTGACAAGCGACGGCGACTGCTGGCGCTGCGCCCGAGACACCAGTACGCTCCCGGCGAGCAGAAGCGCTGCGGGCAGATACGCGATCGGTCTAGGCATGTCGCTCGACTCGTGGCAGTCGGGACTCCAGCCACGCAAGAAACCAGGCGATCGCGGCAAGAAGCGCAAACGCAACGACGAACATCAGCCATCCCTGTGTGAGATGCGTGAACCCTTCGGCGGCTTGCGGACCCACGAAAAGCGAGAGAAAACCCGTCAGGAATACGCGCACCCCGTTGATCGCCACACCTATCGGCAGCGTCAGCGCCAACAACACGATGCGCAATGCGGGATGCTCGAGCCACAGCCCCCCGAGCAGCACGCCAAGGCTCAACAGCGCCGTCAGCGAACGCAGTCCGCTACAAGCCTCCGTAACGAACAGCTCTCGTCCGGGAAGCCGGATCACGTTGCCGTCGAGATGTACTGGCACCCCACGGAGTTCGAGCAGCGATGCGCCCAGTCGCGACGCCTCGAACTGCAGGGGTAGCGCAAGCGACCCTACGATGATGTCCGGCAACGGTACCGCGAGCGCAAGCAGGACCGCCGGAAGCCACCAGGCGCGCAACTGCCTGACTCCCCAGCCAGCAATGACCAGCCCGGCGATGCACAGGATCAGCGCGAGCCTTCCGCCGAACGCTTCCGCCGCCAGCGCCGCGACGACGCGCGTGCTCACACCCAGCGCCACCAGAACAGACCCCAGCGCCAGCTGGGGGCGCGCCCCCGGAACTATCCCGCTGCGGTAGGCGAGCCAGAACGCTACCGGTGCCAGCAGCAGCCCGTGACCAGCCTCCGGGTCGTTCCACCATGCCGACGCGATTCCCGCCATCGGCGAGCGAAACAGGAGCAGAAACGCCATACCTGTGATCGTCCACAACAAAAGCAGCGAACGATCGCGTACGAACGCCGACGTGGTCATGAACGCACGCACCTGCATTTCACTTTCGTCTGCTCGCTCATGACATCAGGCAAGAAAAGTTGAGCGGTAGAGCTTATCTCAGGATCAAACGCTCGTCCGCGCTCACTGCGCTGCGATCGGATGACGCCAGTTCTTGAGAGCACCGGTCGATACTAATCATCGGCAGGCCAGGGCGGTCAGCCATAGTGCAGCGCCTCAAGAGTTGGATTGCAGATGTTGAGAGTTCGAAACCCCGGCCATTCGCATCGGTGGAGCGTCGAATCGCTGCTCTCCGACACGCTCCCGCTCGTTTCCGATGCCGGAGACCTGGATCCTACGGACGCAGTAGGCGGTCTTCCCTCAGAGCGTTCAGGAACGCGTCTTGGTATCGCAGCGCTGCTGTACATGGTTGGGGTGACGCTTATCATCACCCTGCTGCCGTTCCAGTTCTCCTGGCCCGATCAATGGCGGGTCATGACGACGGGAAACGCCATCGACGTTGCCGCCAACGTCCTGCTCTTCGTCCCCCTTGGCGTGCTCTTTCGGATAGCAACCGGACTCTCCCGACGGCACGCCGTGATGGGTGCGCTCGCCGCCGGTGTGCTCGTCAGCATGGTCATCGAAGCCCTCCAGCTGTTCGAGGCTGAACGTTACAGCTCTGTGCTCGACGTGGCAGCGAACGGACTCGGTGCGCTCATCGGTGCGATCGTCTGCGATCGGGCGTTCCGTCGACAGCGGCCCGACGTGACCGTGATCGGCCGGCTGTTTCTCGAGCTTCCGTTGATGGGATTGCTCTATCTGACGTTTCCTCTGATCTGGCTGACGGCGCTCGTCTCGGTGGCTGCACCGCAATGGGCATGGCTCTCCATTCCACTGGCCGCTTTCGGCGGGTCGCTTCTTGGTGGCGTACTTCACCACGTGCGTAGCGCGGTCCCTCCACAGCGCGCCGGTGCGTTCGCGGCCGCCGCGATCGTGATCGGGATGCTCCCGGCGCTGTCCCGCGCCCCGCTGGCGATCGCCATCGGCGCCAGCGTGGCATTCCTCACGACACGTCTCGTGGCCACACGTCAGGAACGATCGCCGATGTGGAACCGTCGCTTCGAGGTTCCGGTCCTGCGGGCATCCGCACCGTTCTATGCGATGTTCCTGGTCCTCATGGTTGCACTGTCGCTGGCCGATGGTGTAGCCCCATGGTCGCTCGGCGCGGGGTTTCCGGGCACGGCGCAGTCGTGGGACAAGGTCGAAATCCTTCGGTTCCTCGTCCGCGTCGCGGCATTCACGCTCCTCGGCTACATGATCGCGGAATATCGCGGCCGCGAGGAACAGCGGCTGGCAAACGCCGTGCCGCGCGTCCTTCGGTGGACCGTCGCGGCGGCTACAGCAGCCGAAATCGCGCTCGGCTACCGGGCTGGACGCGGCGCGAGCGTGGCACAGTGGGGATTCGTCATCTCGGCGGCCCTCTACGGCGGCTGGCTCTATCGGTTACAGCTCGAACACGTCATCGCCGTCTCACGCGAAACGCGAGACCCACGGCCGATTCCCAGGGATCTCTAAGGCGGCAAGCGCCGATCAGTCGCCAGCAGAACGGTTCGGGGACGGAGGGCGGCAGGCCGGCGGAAACGACGTCGTCAACGTATCGACCTTGCTGATGAAGACGGATTTCCCTTCGGGCGCAGGGTTGGTAGCCGCCGGTCGGCTTCGGCCAGCTCCGTTCCTTGACCCGGCCCGAGGAGCAGCATCGGCGCTCGCTTGCGGATTCGGAAGCACATACTTCCCCGTGAAAACGGCGTACACCGGAGTCTTGGGCGATCGAACGATGAACCGCAACCGTTCGTCCATGAGGTAGCGCGCTTCCACCGTTGCCTGCACTCGGTAGCGCGTCGTGTCATTGCAGGGAACAAAGAACTCGCCGGAGTCGCTCTGGGCATACCGGCCACGAATCATGCTCGGCTTCTGCTCCTCTTCACCCGGCTGGCGCTTTCTCTTGGGGCCCTTGAAGATGGACACGACTCGCGCCCGCAGACTCTTGCCTCCGGCAGAAGTGTCTACCGCGGCCTTCGCGTCGACATTCGGCGGCGGCGCGCTCCGCTTCGGCGGCGCCCCACTCCCCGGACCGCCTTTAGGGAGTGCAGCGACAGTTCCCATCTTCTTCTTGTACGCGTCCGACACAGCCTGGACCTGCGCGCTGGCGGTGTTGACGTCCTTCCGGGATCCGCGATCGAGCTTCCCGATTCCGCACCCGCTAGCGAGAAATGCGGCGACCGGAAACGCGATCAGCGCCCCGCGAGCGCTAGTCGTCCGGCCTCCGAACTCCCACTTCGTGAGTTCCCGCATTCTCAACGCCTCGATCGCACGTTAGCCAGAACCCGGACCGCGCTACTTTCGTGCCCACACGTTAGACAGGGCCAAGGTTTAGGAATAGTACCCTGCCGAGCCCGGCCCCGAAACCCGTACCTGCCACGACAGTATTCCCCAGTCGTTGGCCAGTTGATTGTGTCCGGCCGCCGTAATCGTAGATTCGCGTCGCTTGCACCCGCCTTACTGACGTCAGCCGCTTGCTGGCTGTAACGGTCGGCTCCTGCAGGATCCCATCCACTCCACTCGTGTGACCTCAACCGGAAGAAAGACCCGAGTCGGCGTCCTTGGCGCCGGCGCATGGGCCAGCTTCGCGCACCTCCCTGGCTTTCGCCGTGACGAACGCTGCGAGGTGGTCGCGATTGCCGATCCGCAACCAGCACTCGCCAACGCGGCCGCCCTTGCCTTCGGCATTCCCTCGGTCTATCGCAGCCACGAGGAATTGCTTGCCAGGGATGACATCGATCTCGTCGACGTGTGCACGCCATCGGCCACGCATTTCGATCTGGCGTGGGCGGCGCTCGAAGCCGGGAAACACGTCTTGTGCGAGAAACCGGTGGCGTACGACTACCGTGACACGCTTCGGGCGCACGCGTTGGCGCGGTCGCGTCGGCTGAAGACGAAGCTGGGCTTCACGTTCCGGTATGCACCGGCCATGCGATACATGAAGCATCTCATCGACGCCGGCTACATCGGGGAGCCGTTCATCTTCAACGGCTACGAGCAGAACTCGCAATGGCTGGATCCGTCGAATCCGTTGCGGCAAGCCGATGCATCCGCGGATCAATCCCGAATCCAGGTGTCATCGCTGGAAGGTTACGGAGCGCCGATCATCGACATTGGCATGTGGATGGTGGGCAGCGTTTTCAGCGAAGTCGTAGGAACGATGCGCAACTTCATACCCGAGCGGATGGTGCGCGGGTATCCTGCCCCGATGCGCATGAACATCGACGACGGCGACATCTTCATCGGCGAGTTCGCGAACGGCGCGTTAGGCAGCGTGCAGACGAGTTTCGTCACAGTCGGCAACTACCCGGGTATCGAAGCCCGGGTATATGGCCGGGAGGGAGCACTTATCTGCCGGCTCGTCGAGGAGTTCGGCGTTTGCGAGGTGCTGCGCGGCGCAAAGCCGGATGCCGTGGAGTTCGTCCCGATCGACGTCCCGCGAGAGTTCTATCCGCCCGGAGGCAACCCGACCGAAAGCTGGCGCTCGCTCTTCTACGCGAATCTGGTGTCGTCGTTCGTGACGGAAGTGCGCGCCGCCGGCGACGCCAGCGAGGGCGACTTCCTCGACGGTGCGCGCGTACAGGAAGTCATCAACGCTGTGGAACTCTCGTTCCGCGACCGACGCTGGGTATCGCTGCCACTCGACGCGGCAGCGCCGGCGGTTAGCCCACCCAGCAACTGATGGGCAGCCCGCTCGACGCGTTCTTCGAGTCGTACTACCGGCTACGTCCGGTCAACGCCACGTTCACCGGAGTCCATGACTTCGACGGCGCGTATCCGGACTGGTCGCCGGATGGCGTCCAGCGCGCGCGCGCAGAAATGGAGTCGCTGCGCCGCCAGCTGCATCCCGTACCTCGGCTGGGTTCTGACGAGGGGCACGCCGGTATCGGCTGGGCTGAAGTTGATGCGGACCTCGCTGACGACTTCCTCGCAATCCAGCTCCGGGAACTCGACGGGTGGCATTTCCAGCGCGGAAACCCATCGCTTGCGGTCGGCGAGGCGGTATTCGGAATCATCTCGCTGATGACTCGCCCGTTCGCTCCGGCCGCTGACAGGATGGAAAGCGCAGCGGCCCGTCTGCTCGCGCTGCCGCGCTTCCTCGAGGGCGCGCAGGCTTCGCTCCTGGAACGACCCGTCCGCGCAGCGTGGCGTCAGAAAGCGCTCACGGAACTGGGCGGTGCGCGGACACTTCTCGTACACGGGATCGAGCGATGGATCGCCCGCGAAGGAAGTGGCACTGCCGCACGGGCCGTGCTCGATGCAGCACCGATCGCTCTTGCGGCCGTCCAGGCATTCGCCGACTGGCTGAGGAGCGCGCCCGCAGCGACGAACGACGACTACGCATGTGGCGCCGATTTGTTTGAGCTGCTGATGACCCGCGGCCATCGCATTGCCACTCCGGTCGATGACCTGCGAAAGACGCTGCGAGCGCTCCTCGTCCAGGAGCAGGCGCGGCTGGACGACCGAGCCCGCTCAGTGCACTCCGACGGCTGGGCCGGTGTTCGCGACGAACTGGCGCTCCGACATCCGACAGCGGAGGGCTACTACGCGGCCTTCGAAGCTACGTGGCGCGCGTGTCGAGACGTCGCCGTGGCGCACGAACTGCTGACGTGGCCGGACTATCCGATCCGCTATGTGCCGATCCCGGAATGGACCCGGGACGCGGCGCCCTCCCTCTACTACCTCTTCTATCGTTCTCCAGCGCCCTTCGACAGGGTCGGGGTGACCGACTACGTGGTCACACCGCTCGACGCGCTCCCCGATGAAGCATCCCGCACGCGACACCTGCGCGCATGGAACGACAGCGTCATCAAGCTCAATCACGTCGTGCATCACGGCGCGATCGGTCATCACGTGCAGAACTTCCATGCCTTCCGTTCCCCGTCTCGCATTGGGCAGATCGCTGGCGTCGACTGCGCCAGTCGCATCGGGATGTTCTCTGGCGGAACGATGACCGAAGGATGGGCGTGCTATGCAACGGATCTCATGGACGAAGTCGGCTTCCTCACGCCATTCGAGTCCGTCGCCGAGCAGCACTCGCGCGTCCGAATGCTGGCGCGGGCGATCGTCGATATCGAATTGCACACCGGGCGCATTCCTCTCGCGGAAGGCGTGCGATTCTACGAACGGGAGGCAGGAATGCCGGCCGAGGCAGCGTTGTCGGAAACAGTCAAGAACAGCATGTTCCCCGGCACCGCGAGCATGTACTGGCTGGGCACGCAAGCCCTGCATCGCCTGCGCGCAGAATGCGCGAGTGTATCGGGCGAGTCGTTCTCGCTCCGTCGCTTTCACGACACGGTTCTTTGCGTCGGCGCGATTCCGGTCGCGGTGGCGCACGAGATCGTGCTTCGCCGATTTGCCGCCCGCACTGACGGCAATAACCACGGTTCCCGTTAGATCATCGACATGTCACTCCCCACGACGCAGCGCATTCCCTTCCTGCCCGCACGCCGGATGCGGGACCGGGTCTCCAACGCCAGCCGTCGCATCTCGGCCATGGCCCTTGGGGCGACGATGCTTGCGTGTGGCGGGGACGGTCGCGCCGGCAGGGCACCGTCGGGCGAGCTGCTGATCGTCGGCTACGACCGCGAGCCCGATACGCTCAACAGGTTCAGCACGCATATCCTCGAGGACATCCAGAGCTGCGTAGTGGAAGGGCTGACGACTACCGACGAGAAGATGAATGTGATCCCTCTGCTGGCGAGCGAAGTGCCGTCGCCGGAGAACGGTGGCGTCAGGCTTCGGCCGGACGGCGGCATGGATGTGACGTGGAAACTCCGCCCCGGCATCAAGTGGCACGACGGCGTGCCGTTCACGTCCGCCGACGTGAAGTTCACCGTCGAGACCATCAACAGCCCCGACTACAATCCGGAGAGCACCGAGGGGTTCGACCGGATCGCCTCCGTGGACACGCCGGACTCGCTCACGGCTGTAATCCACTACCGGGAGGTGTACGCACCGTACGCCATCCAGTTCATTCGCGGCGCTCTTCCGCGACACATGCTGGAGGGAAAGGACATCGATCGCGCAACCGAATACAATCGAAATCCGTTAGGCACCGGCCCATACCGCGTCGCGGAGTGGAAGACCGGCGAATACATCCTCCTCGACAAGGTGAACGACTACTGGCGCGGCCCCGAGTACCCCAGGATCAAGCGCATCCTGTTCAAGTTCGTCCCCAACACCAACACTCGAATCAATCAGCTCAAGGCAGGAGAAGTGCACGTGGTCGCGCTGGTGCCATGGGACAAGTACCGTGAACTGAAGGATGTCCCCGGCCTGTCCATCCATTCCACGATGGGGAACTCCTACGAGCACGTGACGCTCAACGAGCGGCAGGTCGAGGCGTTCCGCGATGTCCGGGTGCGCCGTGCGCTGCTGCTCGCCACCGATCGCGAACTCATCGCGCGCACGATCCTCGACGGTCTGGCGCCAGTGACCGACGGCGCAATCCAGCCGATCTCCTGGGCATATACGGACAGCGTCCGTCGGTACCCGTTTGACCTGGCGGCAGCCAGGGCCCAGCTGGACACCGCGGGCTGGACGGATGCCGATCGAGACGGCATCCGGGAGCGGAACGGCAGGCCGCTCTCGTTCACCCTGATGACGCAGGCCGGTTTCGCGATTCGCGAAAACGTTGCTCAAGCCCTCCAGCGACAGTGGCGCGACGCCGGCGTCGACGCGAAGATCCAACTCGTCGATGGCACGGCAATCAGCAACCTCTGGTTCGAGGGAAAGTTCGACGCCATGTTGCATTGGTGGCACATGCCATCGGATCCGGAACTGGTGTCCTTCTTCGCCAGCGACAGGACGCCTCCCGCCGGTCGCAACATCAATTATATCGCCGACGACTCGCTCACACGTCTCGTCTATGCCGCCGATCGCACCGTCCGGCAGGTAGAACGCCGTCGCTACCTGGTTGCCGCACAACAACGCCTCGCCGAACTGGTGCCCGAACTCCCGCTCTACAATGTGACACGGCTGGACGCCATTCCAGCCACGCTCGAGAACTTCAAGGGGAACCCCACGAACACGGGAATCTTCTGGAACGTGCACGAGTGGCAGCTCAGATAGGACATCCTCCGACTGACACACTCGTCGACCGAGTGGCAGGGTCTTCGGGCGCATCGTAGCATTCCCCAGCCCGATCCCCTGCCGCCACGTGTCGATTCCGTTCGCATCGCCAGCCGTGACCATCCTTCGGCGCATCGCCGCCGCCGTCGTGCTCCTCCTCGTCGTGTCCGTTCTGGTGTTTGCGCTGATCCATGCGGCGCCAGGCGGACCGCTGACGATGTATCTCGAGAACCCCAACGTGAGGCCAGAGGACATCGTCAGGCTGAAGAAGGCGCTTGGCCTCGATCGCTCGCTGGCCGAACAGTACATCGCGTGGCTCCGCGGCTTCGTGGTTGGCGAGTGGGGCTATTCCTTCTCGGACGGACGACCGGTCGCGGAACGCCTGGCCGAACGGGTGCCGGCAACGATCGAATTGATGGCCGTGTCGCTGCTTCTGGCCGCCATCGCCGCAGTGCCCGCGGGAGTGGTGAGCGCCGTTCGCCGTGGCAGGTTTCCGGATGGGACCGTGACTGCGATCTCGCTGGCCGGGATCTCGCTTCCTGTCTTCTGGTTCGGGTTGGTGCTGCAGTTGGTCTTTGCTGTCGCGTTAGGCTGGCTGCCTTCCTCCGGTCGGAGCTCGGTGCTCGACGGAGGGTTAGTGGACCGCCTCCGGCACATGATCCTACCGGCCATCATGCTCGCGGCGGTGCACGCGGCAGCCTGGTCCCGGTATGTACGCGCCGGCATGATCGACGTCCTCGGCCAGCGTTTTCTGATATCTGTGCGGGCGCGCGGCGTACCGGAGCGTCAGGTGGTACTCCGGCACGCGCTACGTAATGCGCTCCTTCCCTTCGTTACCGTCGTGCTGCTGGATGCGGCGATCATGGTCTCCGGCGCCGTGGTTACCGAGAGCGTCTTCGCCTGGCCGGGTCTTGGCGGACTGTTTACGGAGGCGCTGGCGCGTCGCGATTACACCGTCCTGATGGCGTTCCTGATGATTTCGTCCGCCACCGTGATCGTGCTCAACCTCCTTGCCGACGCGGTTTATCGCCAGCTCGACCCCCGGGTGGCGGCATGACCGTTCGCGGCTTGCGGAACTGGTGGCCGCTCTGGCTGGTGCTCGGGTTGCTCCTGGCGGCTGTCCTCGCGCCGGTGGCGGCGCCGTTCGCTCCGGACGCCGTCAGCCTGGCAGATCGGCGTCAGGCTCCGTCTCTCGTGCACTGGTTCGGCACCGACGAGCTGGGCCGCGATGTCCTCACCCGCGTGTGGTACGGCGCTCGCGTGTCGCTCGCGGTTGGAGTCCTGTCGGCGCTACTGGCGACCGCACTCGGTGCGCTCGTCGGCGGCGTCGGCGGATACCGGCGTGGCTGGATGGATGCCATCCTGATGCGGCTGACGGACGGGATGCTTGCCGTACCACGACTGCCGCTGCTGATGATCGCCGCCGCCATCCTCCAGCCCTCGATCCCTCTCCTGATCGTACTCGTGGGGACCGTAGGCTGGATGGAAACCGCGCGGGTCGTGCGCGCCGATGTCCTGTCGCTCTCCCAGCGGCCGTTCGTCGAGGCCGCACGCGCCAGCGGCGCCCGCGACTGGCGCATCGTACCGGTGCATATCCTTCCCAACGCAGCGCCGGCGCTGGCCGTCAGCTCAACGCTCGCCGTCGGCCGAGCCATCCTGCTCGAATCGGCGCTCTCGTTCTTCGGTGTCGGCGTGCAACCGCCTGATGCCAGCTGGGGGAACATGCTTTACCAGGCCCAGACCACGATGACGACGGAACCGTGGCTGGCTCTGTTCCCGGGCCTGATGATCTTTGTCGCCGTGCTGGCCATCAACATGCTGGGCGAGCGTCTGGCCGCGGGCACACGCGCGGCAATACGATGAGCATTCCTCCCTCGGGCGCCTAGCGACCGGCAGCGCATGACACGCATCTTTGCCCGCCATGCAACTCGCGGACGTCTTCGATTTCTCGCTCGTTGGCCGCGTCGATAGTCCGGCGATCGATTACGATCGCGACGACGGCGCCGTCGGGACGCTGACCTTTGGCGAAGTCGATCGACGCGCGTGCGGCATGGCGGCCGTGCTCACGCGACGTGGAGTACGGCGCGGCGACCGCGTCGTACTCCACCTCTCCAACCGCGTCGACTTCCTCGACGTGTTCCTGGCCTGCATGAAGCTGGGCGCCGTCTTCGTTCCCGTAAACGTGTTGTACCGCGAGCGGGAAATCGCCCACATCGTCGCCGACGCCGATCCGGCGCTCTGCATCACGAGTGCCGAGCACGTCACGCTCTTTCCAGTGTCGGCGCGTCCCGTCTCGATCGGCTCGCTGCTCGACGACGTACACCGACTCGGCGGCGCGCCGCCGCGCGCACGCGTCGCACTGGACGGCGACGATGCGGCGATGATCGTTTACACCTCCGGGACAACCGGGCGATCGAAGGGTGCCGTCCTTTCGCACAACAACTGCCTGGCGAACGTTGCCAACATCGTCACCTGCTGGCAGATCGCCGATGCCGATCGGTTTCTGGCCGTGCTCCCACTCTTCCACGTGCATGGCCTCGCGCTTGGCGTCATGTCGTGTCTGGTGAGCGGGTGCCGGATGCGGCTGGTGGAACGGTTCGACGTGCACCGCGCAGCCACTCTGTTCAGGGACTTCGTCCCAACCCTGTTCTTCGGCGTTCCCACCATCTACATCCGACTGTTGGAGCTGCCGCGTGGTGTCGCGAAGGAGATCGGCGCCCACATGCGGTTGTTCGCCTGCGGCTCGGCGCCTCTCCCGGCCCATGTGCTGACGGCGTTTCGCGAAGCGTTCGGCCACACGATCCTCGAGCGCTACGGCATGAGCGAGACCCTGATGAACATCGGCAATCCGTACTCGGGGGAACGAAGGGCCGGTACCGTGGGCCTGCCGTTCCCCGGCGTCAGCGTCCGCATCGTCGACGCGGACGGGATGCCTGTCCCGAACGACACCGTCGGCGAACTCGAAGTGCGCGGCTCCAACGTCTTCAGCGGTTACTGGCGAAACCAGGCGGCCACCGCCGCGGCCTTCCGCGATGGCTGGTTCCGAACCGGCGACCTCGCCGAGCGTTCGCCAGACGGATATTTCACGCTTCGCGGCCGGAGCACCGACTTGATCATCTCCGGCGGATTCAACATCTATCCGCGCGAGATCGAGGACGTGCTGCTGGAAGTACCGGGCGTGCTCGGCGCCGCCGTGGTGGGAGCACCGGACGCACGGCGCGGGGAGATACCGATCGCCTATCTCGTTACCGACGACCCGATCGACGAATCGAGGTTCCGGGACATCTGCAGCAGGTCGCTGGCGTCGTTCAAGGTGCCTCGCTCCTTCGTCCGAGTGGACACGCTTCCCAGAACGGCGTTAGGCAAGATCCAGAAGCATTTGCTTCCGGCGCCGCCGATCGT
This sequence comes from Gemmatimonadaceae bacterium, assembly GCA_019186945.1. Taxonomy (GTDB): domain Bacteria; phylum Gemmatimonadota; class Gemmatimonadetes; order Gemmatimonadales; family Gemmatimonadaceae; genus JABAQJ01. The sequence goes on along the minus strand of JABAQJ010000007.1, from coordinate 419,112 downwards.
CAGCGAATGACTCCTGCCGTCGCCTCCCTCGTCGCGCTGCTCGTCGCCATCCTCCTCAGCATGGTGTCGCGGCTCAACGTCGGTGTGCTGTCGATCGCGTTCGCGTGGCTGATCGGCGTCTACGTCGCTGGATGGAAGCCTGAGCAGGTCGCCGCGGGGTTCCCGACCACGCTGTTTCTCACGCTTGCCGGCGTCGGCCTGCTGTTCGCGCTGGCCGATGCCAATGGGACACTGGAGCGACTGACGCAGCGAGCGGTTCGCGCAGCCGGCGGGAACGTGCGCGCGTTGCCGCTGATGTTCTTCGCGCTTGCGTTCGCGATTTCCTCCGTGGGACCCGGTGCCATCGCCAGCGTCGCGCTCCTGATTCCCCTCGCCATGCCGATCTGCACTCGCGCCGGGGTGTCGCGATTCCTTACGTCATTGATGGTCGCCAATGGCGCCAACGCCGGGAACCTGTCACCGGTCAGTTCCGTCGGCATCATCGCCAACATGAAGATGGCGGAGGCGGGGATCGGCGGTCATGCCGGGAAGGTCTGGTTCGCCAACCTGGTTGCGCACGCCGTGGTGTCGCTGGTGGCTTACGCCGTGCTGATCCGACGTCCGCCGGCGCCCACGGTAGTGGCCTCGGCGACACCGCCTGACGTGGCGGGATTCGATGCACGGCATTGGTTCACGCTCGCGGTCATCGGAGCGTGGATCATTGGCGTGGTCGCGTTGAAGCTGAATGTGGGGATGGCGGCGTTCGGCGCCGCCGTGCTTCTCGTGGTTGCCGGACGGGGTGACGAGGGTTCGGCCATGAAGAAGGTGCCATGGGGCGTGATCGTCATGGTGTGCGGCGTGACCGTGCTCATCGCCGTGCTGGACGAGACCGGCGGCATGGAGCTCTTCTCCAGCATGCTGGCCCGGCTCGCTGAGCCGCCCACGATCAACGGCGTGATCGCCTTCGTCACCGGGCTCATCTCGACCTGGAGCAGCACATCGGGAGTCGTCCTGCCAGCCTTCCTTCCCGCCGTGCCATCGCTGGTTGCCAAGGTTGGCGGTGGCGACCCTCTGGCTGTCGCGCTCAGCATCAACATCGGCTCGGCGCTCGTGGACGTTTCGCCGCTTTCGACGCTGGGTGCGCTCTGCGTTTCGACGGTAGGTGATCTTCGCGAATCGCGCCTCCTCTTCAAGGCATTGCTCATCTGGGGCTTGTCGATGAGCGTCGTGGGGGCCGTCGTATCGCAGCTGTTGAGCGGAGTCCTGGCGCGAAGCTGATGTCGTCTCGGTCGATCGCGGTGCAGGCGAGCGGCAGCATGGTCCGGTTCGCCTCGGGGCACCTGACGTCTTGACACGGCGTAGGCAAAGAGACAAGATCTTGTCCTATCGCCGCACCCGTACCGAAGAGCAGGTCGCCTCGTGCCATCGTCATCGCATCCGCCGAATCTCAGCCGTCGCGAACGAGAGATCATGGATGTCGTCTATCGTTCCGGTCGGGCAACTGCAGCCGAAGTCCGCAGCCAGTTGCGGGATCCGCCGCATCCGGCGGCGGTTCGCACACTGATACGCATCCTCGAAGAGAAGGGGCAACTGCGCCACATCAAGGACGGACCGCGCCACGTCTACCTGCCGACGACGCCACGCAGCGTCGCGCAGCGATCGGCGCTCCGTCACCTGATCAGCACGTTCTTCAACGGCTCTCGCGCCGCGGCCCTGGCCGCATTGGTCGAGGATGACGCTCGCCCACTCACGGAGACCGAGCGGACAGAGATGGATGCCGTGATCCGTCGCCTGCGGGCGGAAGGGAAGTAGAGCCATGGACGGCGGCGGAGTTGCGTTGCCATTGACCCCGGCCGACAGCGTCCGTCTGGCGGCACACGCCTACTCCTCTTTGCTGCTGGCGACACTGCCGCTCGCGATCGCCATCGGAGGCGCGCTGGCGTGTCGGACTGCCTGTTCGAAGGTCCGATCCCTGATCTGGCGCGCCGCCACGATCGCCCTGCTCGTGGTCTACGTTGGCCGCGCCCAACCCGTCCAGTGGTTTGCCTGGAGCCTTCCCGATCGACTCTCGACGCCACTCGTGGAACTGGGTGTGTTGCAGTTGGCGGTGAGCGAAGGCTCGTCTTCCCCATCTGAGGGATTGGGCCCCGGTGCAATCGCGACCGCGCTGCCGTTCGTCCTCATCGTTTACTGGGTCGGCGTGGCGCTGTTTCTTGCGCCGCTTGTCCGGACACTCCTGTTGGGACCGGGGATCGCGCGGCGCGCGAAACCGTTGCGAAACCCGCACTGGGAAGAACTGCTCGCAACGCTGCGCGGCGACATCGGCGTCCGGAGACCGATCCAGCTGCTACTGACCAGTGACCCGGTCGCGCCGCGCACGTGGGGCGTCCTCAGGCCGACGATCCTCCTGCCGTTGGCGGTCATGGGATGGAGCCGCCAGCAGCAGCGCGCCGTTCTCCTGCATGAACTCGCCCATGTCCGGCGTCGCGACCCTCTGTTCCTCCTGCTGTCCCGCATCAGCTGCGCCCTGTTCTGGTTTCATCCGGGTGTATGGTGGGTCGCCCGCGCTCTCGCTGCCGAGAGCGAGCTGAGCTGCGATGCGTGCGTGCTGGCACACGGGGTACGCCGCAGCGACTACGCCGAATTGTTGCTACTGGCGAGCAGTCGGTTTCGCGGGCTCTGGCCGCTGCCGCCGGCAGGTGCGGCACTAGTTGCCGGCGGCGGCTTGCGCGATCGCCTGATGCGCATCGTCTCGCCAGAGCCGCTCGATCGGCCGGTTCCGCGCCGCATCGCCACGCTGGTCGCGTCGGCCGTACTGGCGACCGCTCCCCTGGTCAGCTCGGTGCAACTGATGCCGTCGCGTCGTACGCTCACTACTCTGATGGCGGATTCGCACTGGGCGTCCCGCGCCTACGCCGCAACCGGATTGGCCCAGCGGCGCGATTCGGTGGACGTGGCCAGGGCAGCAGCCGCCACCGACCCGAATCCACGGGTGCGAGCCTGGGCGCGTTTCGCGCTCGCGCAGCCGTCCGGACGGGATCTCCTCGCCATCCTGTCGAAGCAGCACTAATCGGTCAACCCGCGCAACAGCGGCCAGAAGCCGCACCCGAATGTGACAAAATCTTATCTTACGACTGCCCGAATCGCTGCTGCGACGCGAGAAGGTTTCCTGTCACCGGAGCCATGGAATCAGCCATCCGCCAAATCCGACCGAGCGCGTTCGCCTGGCGGTGCGTGGGCGCTGACCCTCGCGTTCGCATCACTCGTCGTCGGCTATGCGGACCTCGTGCGCGGAGGAATCACGCTCGCTCCCTTCCTCCTCGTGTTCGCCTACTGTCTCGCCATCCCGGTGACGATCCGGCACTGGCGCCGCGCCAGCGATCGTACGACTGAGGCCGACGCCGATCGAAACGCCGAACCACCGTGGCGCATCGCATTCGGCCTCGGGATCACCGTCCTGCTGTTGTATCTGGCGACGCTGGCACCATCCACCGCCATGTGGGACACCAGCGAGTACATGACGGCAGCCTATACTCTCGGACTCCCCCATCCTCCGGGCAATCCCCTGTTCGTCCTGATCGGGCGCGTATTCTCTGTCCTCCCCATTGCCCGGGATGTGGCTGTGAGGATCAATCTGCTCGCGGCAATCTGCAGCGCCGCCTCGGCCAGCCTGTGGTTCGTCACGATCGAACGGGTCTCATCCACATGGATCGAGCGACGGTGGCAACGTATGGCGCTCGCCACGCTCGGGACGCTGGCGGGAGCCACTGCGTTCACGGTCTGGAACCAGTCGGTCGTGAACGAGAAGGTCTACACCGTCTCGCTCGTCGGCCTGGCGATTGTCTCCTGGCTCATGGTGCGATGGTCAGCTCATCCCGATGGAGACGAGTCCGACCGGCGACTGCTGCTCGCGGCGTACCTGTGCGGCCTTGGCTACGCCAATCACATCGCGGGCATGATCCCCGTACCGGCCATGTTCGTGGCCATACTCGCCCGCCGCCCGCGCACGCTGCTGCGCTGGCGGTTGCTGCTGGCGGGCGCAGGTCTGATGCTCCTCGGGATGACACCGTTCGCCACCCAGCCGATCCGGTCGGCATTCAACCCGCCCATCAACGAGGGCGAGCCCACCGCCTGTCGCAACGGCCTGGCCCTGGAGTGCACGTTTTCGCGCGGAACGCTCGATGCCTTTCTCTACAATCTCAACCGATCGCAGTACGGCAAGCCCGAACTGACGGACCGCCAGGCACCGTGGACAGCACAGCTCGGGATGTGGTGGCTCTACTTCAAGTGGCAGTGGCTCCGCGATGCAGGTGACGAGAGTCCCGGGCTGCAATTGACGGTAGCAATGGGATTCCTCGCCATCATCGGCCTTGGCGGCTGGGTCCACTTCCAGCGGGATCGCCGGACGTTCTGGTATTTCGGTTCCTTCGTTGGCATCCTCACCGTCGGACTGGTCTTCTACCTCAATTTCAGGTATGGCGCATCGCAGGCGCCGCGACTCGACGTTCCTCGCGAGGTGCGAGACCGCGACTACTTCTTTCTCTGGAGCTTCTCCGCGCTGAGTGTCTGGATCGCTCTGGGACTTGGCGTAATCTGGCGTGGTCTGATGGCGCTGCTACCTGTCTCCCCGACCCGCGCGGCGCTTGTAACGCTGCCGCTGCTTGCAGCGATCCCGGTCGTCCCCTTCGCCGGAAACTGGAGGAGCGCATCGCGACACGGCGACCGCACGACGCTGGCGTTCGCCCATGACCTGCTCAACTCCGTGGAACCCTACGGCGTCCTCGTGACGGGAGGAGACAACGACACGTTCCCTCTCTGGTACGCACAGGAGGTCGAGGGCATCCGACGAGACGTCACTGTGGCCGTGCTGTCCCTCATGAACACGGACTGGTTCGCACGCAGCCTGGTCCGAAGACCCATCTACACGTATGACGAGTCGCGGGGGCCGGCTCTCTACCGCGGTCGAACGTGGCCAAAGCCTGCGACACCGCCGTTAAGAATGACCCTGGCGGAGGTCGACTCGCTCCCGCAGTTCGTGTCGCTCAATACACCTGTCGTCTTTCGCGCCGGAGGAATCGAGACGACGATAGATCCGCGCAACCTCGAGCCCGACGGCGCAGGCGGCGGGATACTCGAACGCGCTGACATCCTCGTGCTGCGAATGATTACCGATGCCTGGCCGTCGCGGCCGATATACATCAGTCGCACTACTGGCCGCTTCGCGCAACGCATTGGACTGGGTGAGTATGTCATAACTCGCGGTCTTGCCCAGGCACTGGTATCGTCGCCGGAGTCCGCGTCAACGGAAGTGGTACGGATCGAAGACGACGGCTGGTTCGATGTTTCCACCTCATCGCTCCTCTGGAACGACGTCTACCTGGGTCCCGCGGCACTGGTCGCCAACGGGCACTGGATCGACCGTCCCTCGCTGAGCACACCGTTCGCCTACTTCGTCGCCGGTTCGTACCTCGCGCGCTCCCTGGACCACGGGGGAGACAGCCTGTCGGCCGCCCGCATCTACGATACAGTGCGCCAGCTATCGACCGTGATGCGTCTGGATCGACCCTGATCACTCCTGCCCCCAGGCCGACGGAGGAACACAGGACGGTGGCGTCCCGTCCGGGCAGTTCAGGGATTTGGCCTTACGTCGTGCCGGACGTTCGCGACCCAGGCAGTTCCGGCACCGGTGTACCGGCGGATCGGCTGGCCATTCGCGCATCGTGTCGCCCGGTGTGAGACGCCATCGATCGCGCTTCACGGACCCTCGCGTTTTCCCGCGCCACGGTGCAAGGTGACCGCGTTCCAGCCCCGACAGATGCCTACCCACCGATTCCCGCAGGAGACCGCATGACCGCACCTGTCGCCCTGACGCCGTGGTACCGGACTATCACCGGCGAGCAGTGGCGCGCACTGGCCGCGGCAAAGCTCGGCTGGATGCTGGACGCAATGGATTTCCTGCTGTACGTCATGGCGATCGGCCAGCTCAAAGCCGCCTTCGGTTTCGACGATGCAACCGCTGGCCTCCTCGGCACACTGACGCTGCTGACGTCGGCAGGCGGCGGAATCCTGTTCGGTGTGGTCGCCGACCGCATCGGCCGTGCTCGCGCGCTGCGCGCGACTATCCTGATTTTTTCCCTCTGCTCCCTGGGAGCGGCAACGTCGCAAAGCGTGTTGCAGCTGATGTTCTGGCGCATCCTGCTCGGGCTTGGCATGGGCGGGGAGTGGGCATCGGGCGCCGTCCTCGTCAGCGAGACCTGGCCCGCGGAGCATCGCACGAAAGCCATCGGCATCATGCAGTCGGGCTGGGCGCTCGGTTACATCCTCGCCGCGGTGTTGGCTGCCCTCGTCCTGGACGTTTTCTCGTTAGGTGACTCGGCGTGGCGTTGGCTGTTTGCCCTGGGCGTCCTCCCCGCTCTGCTGACATTCTGGATCCGGCGCAGCGTGCCCGAGCCTTCGGCGTGGACGCGACGCACCCGCACCCATACCGGCGCAAACCCGTTCGCCGAGTTGTTCGGCGCCGAACTTCGCACACGGACGATCCTCGCCACCCTGCTGTCCGCGGCCGTGCAGTTCGCCAACTGGGGTCTCTTCTTCTGGCTGCCGAGCTTTCTGGCCAGTCCGGTCGATCTTGGCGGGGCCGGCATGTCGATCGTCCGCTCCGCTGCCTGGATCATCCCCACACAGATCGGGGCTTATGTCGGTTACCTGTCGTTTGGCTTCATCGCCGACCGATTCGGACGCCGACGGACGTTCGTTACCTATGTACTGGTTGCCGCCATTCTCGTCCCCATCTACGGGCAGATGGCGAGGAGTCCGGCGGTGCTTCTCGCGTTAGGCCCCGTGCTTGGGTTTGTCGGCTACGGCTACTTCAGCCTGTTCGGCTCGTTCCTGGCCGAGCTGTTCCCGACACATCTGCGCGCCACCGGACAAGGCCTTACGTACAACCTGGGCAGGGGGATGGGAGCGCTGGCGCCGTTTACCATCGGCTACCTGGCGACGCTGCCGCGAGTCGGGATCGGATCCGCCTTGGCGCTGACCTCGGCGTTCTTCGTGACCGGGGCCGCGCTGATCATGGCGTTCCCGGAACGGCATGCTGAACCGCTCTCCTCCTGAGCCATGTGTGGAATCGGATTCTCCTCACATGGGCACCCGAGCCTTGGGTGAGTTGCTGTGTGGATGAACGTCGCGCGAGCGACGGTCTGGGACCAGCCGGCGAGCGTAGTGGCTCCGCCTGACGCGACGCGGTACGTCGCGACAGAATCGTGAGAATAGTCGGCGGGGAGTTTGCCGGACGCGACCTCATGTCGCCGCTCGATTCCCGCATCCGCCCGACAGGCGAACTAGTCCGCGCTGCAATCGGCGACATCCTTGGAGACACACTCAGAGGCGCAAGTGTGCTCGACCTGTTTGCCGGGACCGGCGCGATCGGCCTCGAGGCGATTTCCCGTGGTGCACAGTCGGCGGACTTCGTCGAAATCAGCCGTGGCGGACTCCACTCCTTGCGCGCGAATATCGCCGCTCTACGGCTGATCCGGCGAACCCGCGTGTTCGTCCGCGATGCGCTCCCGTTCGCGGACGCGCTGGCTCCGGATCGCTACAGCGTCGCATTCGCTGACCCGCCGTATTCTTCGCGCATGCTCGACCGGCTCATCGAGTCATGGCAGCGCATACGCTGGGCCCGCGTACTCGTCGTGGAGCACGCGACGTCGCACCGAATTCCCGCCGGGCGCGAATGTCATGTCCTGGAAGACACCTCGCTAACGATCTACGACGCGTCACGCCCGGGATGAACGAGATCGTTCTGTCCGGTTGGTCGATCCGCACGCCCGGATCGCTTCACCTGGGTAGCGATGGCGATGGTGCGTTCGACTGTACCGCCGCGTCTCGCATGCGCACCAACCCTTCCTGGGCGACCGAGGCCACCAGCGTACCGTTTCGCGTGTAGATGGCGCCGCGGGTGAAGGCACGCGCCCCGGCGGCGAGCGGGCTGTCCATGGTGTACAGCAGCCACTCGTCGGCTCGGAACGACCGGTGCAGCCAGACGGAATGGTCCAGGCTCGCCAGTTGCAACTCACGTGTTCGGAACGATATCCCATGCGGCTGCAACGCGGTCGGCAGCAACCGGTAATCCGACGCATAGGCTAGCACCGCCTGGTGCGTCAACACGTCGTCGGGGAGTGGGGCCGTGGTCCGGAACCACACGTGCCGTACCGGCGGTCCCTTGCCCGGATGCAACGGATCTCCGGCATCGACCGGTCGCAGATCGAGTGGCCGGTCCTGCGTCAGCACTGCCCGGAGCGGCTCGGGAATGCGGTCCGCCGCGCTCCGAATCAGATCAAGCTCGGACGGCAGGTTCTCGGGCGGCGGTACGTCCGGCATCTCCGACTGGTGCTCCAGCCCGGCTTCCGCCCGGTGAAACGAGGCCGACAGGTTGAAGATCGCCTGGCCGTGCTGAATCGCTGTCACGCGACGCGTCGTGAAGCTGTTCCCGTCACGTAGCCGGTCAACGAAGTAGACGATCGGTGCCGCCAAGTCTCCCGGCAGGATGAAGTACCCATGCACCGAGTGCGCCTCCCGGGGCGCATCCACGGTCCGACGCGCTGCCACCAGGGCCTGCGCGAACACCTGTCCGCCGAAGACGCGTCCGGAACCGAGGTCGCGGTTGCGTCCCCGATAGATGTTGACTTCGAGCGGCTCCAGGTCGAGCAGCGCCAGCAACTGGTTGAGTGTGCCTGGCATCGGAAGATCGCCGCCAGCTACATCCGCGGCTTGAGGTACTTGTCGTACCACGCCACATAACGCTGCAACCGGTCCCTCTGAAAGCTCGGTGTCGTGATGCCGTGAAACTGGCCGGGATACACGATCAATTGCGTATCGATCCCCTGGCTCTTGAGAGCCATGTACATCTGCTCGCTCCCCTGGATCGGAACGTTGAAGTCCTTCTCCCCACCCATGAACAGAGTCGGCGTCTTGATCCGATCCGCATGCCAGAACGGGTAGGAGACCTTCTCCCACACTTTCGCATTCTTCCATGGCGCGCCGAGTTCGTGCTCGTACTGGTAGATGTATTGATCTGTCCCGTACATCGTGGTCTGCAGTGCGCTTCCCGCGCCGCTGGTCGCGGCCTTGAACCTTGTCGTGGTTGCGATCGTGTAGTCGGTAAGGATTCCGCCGTAGCTCCATCCGCCGATTCCTAACCGGTCAGGATCCGCGACGCCGAGTGCCACCACGTGATCGACCGCCGTGAGCAGATCCTGCACTTCCTTGTTCCCCCAATCGGCGAAGATGGCCTTCTGGAAATCCTGTCCGCGCCCCGACGAGCCCCGATAATTGGCATTGATCACCGCGTACCCGTTCGCTGCGAACAGCTCGCGTTCGAACGAGAACGAATGCTGGTCCTGCCCATTCGGGCCACCGTGAATGCGCAGCAGCGTCGGGATCCGCGTTCCCCCCTGGTACCCAGCCGGCTTCACGAGCAGACCGTTCACTGTGGTGCCATCCTTCCCTTTGGCGGTGAAGTCCTCCGTGGTCGCGAACCGCACGTCGGCAATCCAGGCATCGTTCTCGTGCGACAGCTGGCGGAGCTGGCCGCCCTCCAGCGCTGCAACCTCATTCGGCCGCGTTGCAGTCCCCTCCACCACCGCCATCCGACCATCCGGCCGAAGCGTCAGCTCCGACACGACACGTCGTCCATCTGTCAGCCGTTGCATGCTGCCGTCGGCAACGCGCACTCGACCCACGTACTGCACGCGATCGTCGGTCACCAGAACGTGGATCGACTGTCCGTCGGCTGCCCACTCCGGCGAGTTCACTGGACGATCCAGTGCCGCGGTGAGCACGCTAGGGGCGCCACCATCAGCCGGTACGATCGCCAGCATGCCTTGCGAGTACGCGTACAGCTCCGGCTCGCTTCCCTGGAGATAGGCAATCCACTTGCCATCGGGAGACCACGCGGGGCGCCCCTGATCCGGACCGCTCCACGTCGTGAGCTGAGTGATCGGCGCCCCTGCCCGAGCCGCCACCACGAAAATGTCCGAATTGTTGTGTCGATCCGGATCGGCTCCGCGCTCGCTCACGAAGGCGATGCGCGTCCCGTCCGGCGACCACGATGGATTCGAGTCGTCGAACGGACCAGTCGTGATCTGCTCCTCCTTCCTGGTGGCAACGTCGAACACCCAGACATGGCTGCGACGCTCGTCAAGGAACCCTTCCACGTCACGTTTGAACGCGTAGCGGTCGATGACGATCGGTTTCGGCGTCCTGGCGGCCGAGGTGTCTTTCGGTGGCTCCGGCTCCGGATCCTGCGACACGAACACGATGCGCTTCGAGTCAGGCGACCACGCGTACGAACCGACGCCACCCTTGTGTTCCGTCAGCTTGAACGCCTCGCCACCGCGTCGATCGAGCAGCCAGATCTGGCCGCCGCCCCGCGACTCCCCACGCGAAGCCACAAAGGAGAGGTACTTGCCATCGGGACTCCAGCGTGGACTGCTCTCGCCATCCGGAGAGTGCGTCAGCTGGATGGTGCGCGACCCGTCCCAGCTCGTCATGTAGATGTCGCTGTTGCCACGGTCGCGAACCGAGTCCAGCTGGGAGACGACGTACGCGACCCACTCGCCATCCGGAGAAAGCCGGGCATCTCGCACGGTCCGTACCCGGTACAGATCCTCAAGGCGCAGCGGCCGTCCCGTCTGTGCGTGCATCGGCAGCGCCGACTGAACCGACAACAGGAGCGCGATGGGGAGAAGTCGGCGAGCGGTCATGAGGTGGCTCCGTTTCCGGTGTGAAGACGCGCTTGAATCTAGTTGAGCTTTACCGCGGCTGACGGGTGATGGCGTCTGGCTGCATACCGGACGGGTGATTACGCCCCGGGCCGCGCTTCCCTGTCGCTCGCGCTGGCCCGGCGGCGCTCGCGACCTCGCCACCATACGTCCAACACTTCTTGGGCGGTCAGTGTCGGCGTGAAACCGAAATCGCGCTTGAGCACAACATTGGACAGCACGGGGCGGTTTATGAGGAACGACAGGTACTCGGCGCCATACGAGGTCAGCCGGCATGTTTTCGAAAGCGCCAGACCCGCGGCGAGCAACGCAGCCGGCATGTCGTAGTACCGTGCGCCGGTCAACCGTGCGACGTCGCGCGCAGTGACCACTCCGTCGGCCGCCAGATTGAACACGCCGTGTCGGCGCTCCCGTATCCCCAGGACGATGCACTCGGCAACGTCAGCGTCGAGCACCAGCGAGTACTTCGTCTCGTACCCGGACACCCCAATCATGACTGGAGCGAGGAAAGGGCGAGCGTCGGCATCCGCAGTGTCCTCACCGAGAATCGTCCCCGCACGGAACACCAGCTGAACGAGTTCCGGATGCGCGGCTCGAAAGCGCGACAGCGATTCCTCGATCAGACGCTTGTGGCGGGCGAACACGAACGCGTCGTTTCCCCTGAGCGGCATGTCCTCCGGCACCGGTTGCGGAGTGTCCGCGCGAAAACCGTACGCCGCCGAGCTGCCAAGGACGACTACGTGCGATACGTCCGCCATCAGGGACGCCTCCATCACGTTATGTGTTCCATCTACGTCGATCGAGTAGTGGTCGTGCGCCGACATGCGCGGCACCGGACTCCGCGTGGCTGCCAGGTGCGCCACGGACTGGATGCCATGCAAGCGCAGCCTTTCCGAAAGCTCGGCGGACCGGACATCGAGCGCCTCGTAGATCACGCCATCCCGCCTCGATTCACTGGGGAACTCCCCGGCATCGATGGCGAGGATGGTCTGGCTCGGAGGCCCCTTGGCAATGAGGCGGTCGATCACCAGCATGCCAAGGCTGTCTCCCGCTCCGACGATGGCCACGCGCTGCGTGGCCGCGTCATCGCCCAGTTGCTCGCCTCGCACGCTCATGGGGGTTCGGAGTGCCGTGTACCCGTATCCTGCTCCGGTGATTTGCGCGATTCTAGCCCCAGCGACGTGCGTCGGCCACCCGGTGGCGCGTCCGAGGGCCGCCCGCGGGCCATCGCGTGCGAGAAATGGCCTCTCCATTACCCGGGGATTCCACGCGATCCTGCACAGCGCGGACCTTGCACCGCCTGTGCGCCGTGTGCAGGATGCTGCGGCACGCTGACTTCCTTCCCACTCCCCCATGCGTTTTCTGCATACGTCGTCCCGGCTGGTTCCGGCTCTCGTCCTTGTCGTCGCTGCTGCCCGCGACGCCTTCGCGCAGGCTCGGCGCGTCGCGCCCGCACCGTCAGCTCAAATCGACCCCGGATGGCTCTCCCAGCTCCGCTACCGGTTCATCGGTCCCGATGGCAATCGGGTGATCGCCGTGGCGGGCGTAGCTGGCGACTGGCGGACGTACTATGCGGGCGCCGCATCCGGAGGAATCTGGAAGTCGACGGACGGCGGCTACAACTGGGAAGCGGTAGGCGACTCGCTCGATGTGCAGTCGATCGGATCGCTGGCGGTGGCGCCATCCGACCGAAACATCGTCTGGGCAGGGACCGGCGAGACCTTCATTCGCAGCAACATCTCGATCGGGAACGGCATTTTTCGCTCGACGGACGCGGGCGGGAGTTGGCGGCGAATGGGGCTGGAGAACACCGGCCGCATCGGCCGGATCGTCATCGACCCGCGGGATCCCGACATCGTTTTCGCAGCGGCGCTAGGCCACTCGTACGGGCCTCAGCAGGATCGCGGCATCTACCGCACCAGAGATGGCGGGAAGACGTGGGTGCGTGTCCTGTTCGCCGGCGATTCCGTGGGCGGGATCGACCTGGCGATGGATCCGTCCAATCCCTCTATCCTGTTCGCCGCCATGTGGCAGGTGACGATTTACCCCTGGTCGATCGAAAGCGGCGGCACGGGCAGCGGGATCTGGGTATCGCGGGACGGTGGCGACACATGGAAACGGCTGGATGGCGGACCCGATCGTCGCGGCGAAGGGCGCGGGCTTCCGACAAGCGAGCGAGTGGGAAAGATCGCCGTGGCGGTGGCGGCGAGCGACGGCAGCCGAGTGTATGCGCTGATCGAAAAGACGCACCCCGGTTTCTTCCGATCGGACGATGGCGGCCGGAGCTGGCGCGAGGTGAACCAGGACCACGACCTGCTCGAGCGCCCGCGCTACTACACTCGTTTCGCGGTTGCGCCTGACGACGAGAACCGGATCTACTTCATGGGCGTGCGGCACATCACGTCCTTCGACGGCGGCACGACCAAGGCTACTGCCGGCGTGCGCGGCGGTTGCGGCGATTGCCACGACATCTGGATCGATCCGGCTGATGCTCAGCGCATCATCCTTGCCGACGACGGCGGTATCAGCATTTCGGTCGACCGCGGCAAGAGCTGGCGACGCGGCGTGCTGCCGAATGCCCAGATGTACCACGTGTGGGCGGACAATCGCGTCCCGTACTATGTGTACGGCAACCGGCAGGACGGCTACTCGTATCGTGGCCCGTCCAACTCCCGTGAGGAGCGTTCGCTTTCGCACTGGCAAGCCATCGGGGGTTGCGAAAGCGGCTGGGCGGTGCCGGACACGATCGACAACCGTACCGTGTGGTCCGGCTGCTACGACGCCGGACTCGAAGTCACCGATGTCGAAACCCGGATGTCGCGAGCGGTCGAGCCGTGGCCCGAGGCCGGCTACGGCGTCCCGCCAAAGCAGCTGAAGTACCGCTTCCAGTGGACCTTTCCGATAACCATCAGCCCGCACGACCATAACACCGTGTATGTCGGGAGCCAGTTCGTCCACAAGACGTCGAACGGCGGACAGAGCTGGACGATCATCAGCCCGGATCTCACAACGAACGACACGCTCACCCAGGGCAACTCGGGCGGCGTGGTGGTAGACAACCTCTTCGTCGAAAACTCGAACGTGGTCTTCTCGATCGCGGAATCGCCACTCGAGAAAGGTCTGATCTGGGCGGGGACTATGGACGGGCTGTTGCATCTGACGCGCGACGGTGGCGCCAACTGGTCGAACCTCACCGCCAACGTCCCCGGGCTTCCCAGGCTCTCGAACATCATCGCCATCGAGCCGTCGAAGTACGATGCCGGCACGGCGTACATCGCGATCGACGGTCACCAGGTGAACGATCGCGATCCGTACATCTACAAGACCGCGGACTACGGAAAGACGTGGAAGCGCCTCACCGACGGCGCCAACGGCATCCCCAAGACCGTCTTCAGCTACGTCCATGTCGTCCGCGAGGACCCGGTGCGGCGAGGGATGCTCTACGCCGGCACGGAGAACGGGCTCTACTTCTCGCTCGACGATGGGGCGCACTGGCACCCGCTGCAGAACAATCTTCCGCACGCACCAGTCTCGTGGCTGCAAGTCCAGGGAACTTTCCACGACCTCGTCGTCTCGACCTACGGTCGCGGCTTCTACATCCTCGACGATATCACGCCGCTCCGCGAACTGAACGAATCGTTGCTCGCGAAGCGAACCGCCCTCCTGCCGATCCGGGCTGCCTATCGTTTCCGGCGGCTCCAACCCACGAAACAGGTTGGTACGCTGGTCGATGGCGACGATCCGCGTTACGGCGCGGACATCAACGTCTGGGTCCGGACCGGCACGGACAGCGCCGGGCGTGCGGCTGGCGGACGGAATCCCATGCGGGATACCATGCTGGTGATCGTGCAGGATCCGGCGGGTGTCGTGATCCGCAGGTTTGGTGCCCCTCCACCGCGGGATGGAATCAATCGTCTCTGGTGGGATCTCCGCTACGACCCGCCACGCACGCCGCGTCTGCGTACCACGCCGCCAGGCATCGACTACGTGCGCATCCCGTCAGGCGGCTGGCGCCCGCTCGTTCCGTGGGATCTCGACCTGTTCGGTGGCCTGGCGGGCCCGCTCGCCCCACCAGGCACGTACACGATCGCGGTCGTTGTGGCTGGCGATACCCTCCGGGGTTCGGTCGAGGTGCGCAAGGATCCCAATGCCGCCGGCACGGCCGACGACATCCGCCAGCAGGTCGCCCTGTCGCTCGACCTGCGCGGAAAAGTCAACGCCACCACGGATCTCATCGACGAGGCCGAGTGGATTCGCCGCCAGCTCGCGGATGCGTCTACGCTGTTTACGGAGCGCCGGCGCCAGACCCGATTCGCTGGCGCACCGGGCGATTCCGCCCGCCAGGCCGCAGTCGCCGACAGCGTGCTCCGGATGGTCAAATCGCTCGAGGACAAGGTGCTTGCGATCGAGGGAAAGCTGTACGACGTCAACCTGACGGGAGCCCGCGAGGATGCGTTCCGGAACCCGAACCAGCTTTACGAGCGTTTCCTGTCGCTGGCCAGCGACGTGGGCGCCAGCAGCGCCGACTTCCGTCCCACCGACCAGCACCGCGAAGTCGGCGCAGCGCTGACGAAACAACTGACCGAGTACCGCGCGGCATTCGACCGCTTGCTGGCGGACGATGTCGCCGCCTACAACCGCATGGCCACCGCCCTCGGTGCTCCAACGCTGTCGATCAAGCCGCCGATTCCCAGCGCCATCCAGTGATGGCGCTGGCGGACAGCGCTAGGCGGAAACCAGGTTCCGGCCGTTCTGCTTGGAGCGGTAGAGCGCGCGATCGGCGTGCTCTACCAACAGGTCGGCGCTCGCGATCGCGTCCGAGAGGGTCGCGATCCCGATGCTTACCGTCACCGAACGACCCTCCCATGAGGTACGCTCCACCGACTCGCGCAGGCGCTCCGCCAGTTGCACCGCCCCGGCCTTGTCCGCGTCCGGCAGAAGCAGCGCGAACTCCTCACCACCGTACCGCGCGGCGCAGTCGCTGTCGCGCATCGTGCGCGTGAGCTGCCGAGCCATGCTCCGCAGCACCTCGTCGCCACGAGGGTGTCCGAACGAATCGTTGTACTGCTTGAAGTGATCGATGTCCAGCAGCAGCAACGACAACGGCCGACCGGTGCGCCGGGATCGCGCGATCTCTTCCGTAAGCCGCTCTTCGAACGCCCGCCGGTTCTTCAATCCGGTCAGCCCATCGACTGTGGCAAGGCGTTCCAAATGAGCGTTGGCTTCGAGGAGCCGCTCCTGCTGGATCGTCAACTTGCGTTGCGCCATCTCCAACTGCCGTTCGTACTCCTTCCGCTCGCCGATGTCGCGCGCGCTCGCCTGTAGTCGCGTCACCTGCCCGTCCTTCCCAGCGATCGCGCGCCACGTCGTCTCCAGCCAGACGTAACGCCCATTCTTGTGCAGCACGCGATACGCCTGGAGCGGTAACGGCTCACCGCGAATCAGCGCGTCGAACTGCCGTTGCAGCCGCTCGGCGTCGTCCGGGTGCACCAGCGCGAACGGCGTCATGCGCTGCAGTTCATCCGGCAGGAAACCGATCACGCGTTCGCAGGACGGACTGGTGTACGCTACCCGGCCGCCCAGATCGAGTAACATCACGACGTCGTTGCCGTTCTCCGCGATCAACCGGAAACGCTCCTCGCTCTCCCGAAGCGCCGCCTCCGTACGGAGCCGAACCGTGTGGCTTTCGTGCAATTGAATCGCGTTCCAGCAGATCAGCGCCGCGAACACCACGGTTATCGCCGCGACGAAGACCATGTTGGCAGCGTCCGTGCCCACGAGGCCCTGACGCCGGCTCTCCAGCGTCAGCCAGCCGAAGAGCGCCGGTACGAACAACCCCGCCGGCAACAGGCTCCTGGCCAGCGTACCGCCGGGACCGTCGCTCAGGACCACGGACAGCAGACCGTGCTCGTCCTGCAACGCAATCGTCCCGATCGACAGCGCCAGGAACGCTATCGCCGTCCCGAACGCCATGCGGTTGAACCGGCCGATGGTCTCGAACCACCCGCTCTCGTAGACGTAAGCAGTGAGCGCAATCATGCTCGAAAGCAGTACCACTACCGCCATCGCCTGGGCTGCGACGACGGCTCGCGCCGACCTTCGCCCCATCAGCTGCAAGGCAATCGCGATCAACACGAAATCGAACGCGGCGTTCGGAGCCATCGCGTTCGATCGACCGTCTGCCGTCTGACGCATTGCCTCCGGAAAAAGCAGCGCATCCACGGGTAGCGGGGACGCCGCGAACTCACGGGCCAAGCGCCCAATCCCCACGACCATCACCACGATGGCGATGCCGCGTCCCACGCTGCGCGTGTACAGCGTCGGCGCCACGGACAACAACCAGATCGCCATCCCGCTGAGCACGAGCAGGAACGCACTTGTGGGGTTCATTGCCGCGCTCGATCCCGGCCCGAGCGCCCGGAGCAGCGCACTGTCCACAGCCCATCCGAGCAGTACGGTGGCGCCGATCAGGACGGCAATCGCGCCACCCGCACGGCTGACCTTCCCGTGAATGGGATCTGGTGGCGCGTACAGGACGACCGGAGAGAGCGACGATGTCACGTGACGCGGAGTGGAGCGGGTGGCGGCAGCCTGAAAAGAGACGTCGCCAGCATAACCGAAGTCACGACTCGGGCCGCTCTTCCGCCGCTCTGCGCCGAACCTCACCCCACAACGTCCGTGTCCGCCTGCCCGGTCACCCGACGACTCACGTGCGACCAGCTCATACCGATCGCAAGGATGATCGCGGCCACTGCCAGGCCCAGGTGCGTCAACACGGTCCCGCTCGCCGTGTTCAGCATGTGCTGTTCCGCCAGGAGCCAGATCAAGCCCGCGCACACGGCCGCCACCAGCAGCGCCCCCTTCCAGCCGATCGAACGCCGAGTCGCCTGCAGAAACACCACCCACCCAGCAAACAGGACCACTCCGATGAGGAACTTCAGTGCATCGAAGCTGTCCAACTGCCTCACTAGCGGCGCCAGCGCCCAGTGATAGTACGACACTCCCGTCGGGTTGAACGTCGCGTACACCAGCGCCACCGACGCGATCAACCGGATGAAGAATCCCTTCCACGCCATGGCTGGATTAGGGTTGAGGATTGTAGCCAAGCCCTGTCCTCAGGCACGGTCCGATAAGCTACGGCGCCGTCAAGGTGGGAATGTAGTCTGGACGGCGCACCCTCGTCGCCCGCTCGAACGCATACGCAACCCTGCTCGCGCGACCTTCGCCCACACAAGAAAGCGCGCCGAGCGCTGCCCGGGCGCTTCCGCTCACGCACGTACGGCAGTCGAAGGGACTGCCTACCCAACGTGGCGCGTCACAAAGCCTGCACGTGGGGAGCAGCGCGGCAACCCCCCACGGCGCATGAATCGAGCGTAATCAGTAATCCAGCATCCCTACCACCACGAGCCATCGTCCCTCAATTGCGGCGCACCGAAGACGAATTGCCGCTTCGAGAGCCGATGTTCGCCAACCGCGCGCGTGATGTCGCTCGTAGTGAGGATCCCCTCCAGCTTGTCGCCATCCATCACCAGCACGCGGTGGATTCGGTGTTGCTGCATGTATGCCGCGGCCCGCGTAACCCCGGTGTCCGGCGACATCCGCAACACGTCCGCCGTCATCGCGTCTCGCACTGTCATCGTCTCCAGTGCGTTCCACTCCGACGGCTCGGAGGATTCCATCCTTGCCACCACATCCACGCCAGCATCGTCCCAGTATTCCGTGAAGAAACTGGCAACGGCCTCGTCGGCCTCGTCGTCGGAGTCGAACGACTCCTGCATACCCGGCTCACCAACCTCCGGGCGGATCGCCGGCGCCGGAGGAATCGAAGCTGCCGCGCCCACCAGATCGCTCAGGGTAACGACTCCGACGACTCGCGTTCCTTCGATCACCGGAGCCCCCGATACGTGCTCGCGCACAAACAATTCCATAGCGTCACGCAGCCCCAGATCGGGTGACACGGAGACGACGTCCCGGGTCATGATTTCGGAAATGCTCAACATTCGTCCCTCCGATCGGCAACAGGAGTACACGTCTCGATGCTCGCTGTGGAGCATCATAGGCCCCGTAGCGCGCACCGTCTGTCGGCAGACAACTCCCTTGCGCGTGAGGTATCCCCCGGTACCCTGGCGGTCGCGAGCGACAACCGCGCGCAAGGCCGCGTGCGTCACGCCGCCCCGCGCCACCGAAACCGCGTCACAACGACAGCCAGTAACTGAGCTTGACGAGGAATGTGTTGTCTGTCGGCGCGCGCATCAGGGCCACCCAGTCGCGTGACATCGCGAAGTCGCCGAGCACGACGTCACTTCGCTGACGCCGCTGCCACACCACGAAGAGCGCCGCGCCCGGTCTGTACTCCCAGCGGACCACCGCGTTACCGACGAGCGAGCGGACGTTGAAGTCCTGCTCGGCCGTGGAGTAATCGGGAACGCCATCGCCGCCGAAGTCGAACCAGCGGACCTCGCCGTCCCGACACGTGCGTCCTCCCTGGCAGTGTACGGCACCGTCAGTCACCACGGCTGTCCCCTCGCCGAAGGATGCAAAGTCGAACGTTCCGGGCGCGGAAAGCTGCTTGTAGTTGGAGAAATCGCCGGACGACAGCAGCGGCTGTGCAAAAAGCTGGAAGGAAAGGGTTGGCGACACCGCCGCGTTCACGCGCATCGGGATCGCCAGCTCCCTTCGGGCCACATCGCCAAAGAAGTAGCGCCTGCCATACGTCGGCGTAAACGAGATATCGGCCACCTGGCCCACGTACTGCGCACCGATGCTCGATCGTGTGAAGCGCGGTTCGACTTCGACTTCCAGGCGCGACGTAGGCCGCACATTCAGCTGCACGCCGGTCTGCACCTCGCTTCCGCTCCGCAGCGCCCCGCGCCGCACATACAACATCGGTTCCATCGAGAGCGCCGCTCGCGCATCCGTCTTGAGCTGGAGTCGCACGTCACCCCAACGCGGCTGGAGCATGAGCGGCCCGCCGCGGGTTCCTGTGCGATCCATCATTTCGGGATGCCACTGCGTGTTGACCTCGAGCCGCCAGAAATTGGTGAACTCGAGGTTTGAGCTGACGCCCACCGATCCCGCCACGTGCGCACGCCCCCAGGCGTCCAGGCTGAAACGCCCGGTGACCGCGTCATGACTCCAATTGTGGAAGGTCGATAGCGACACGTTGTACGACCGGTACCAGCGTCCCGGTCTGATCTCGCGATACTGCACCCGCGCCCCACCGTCCAGAACCTCCTGCCGAGTGCTGAAACCTGCATCGTTGACCTCGAACCCCGGCGTCACCTCGGCGGCCCATACCGATCCCGTCCAATGCTCGCCGCGCCGCTTCTCCACGGTCATACGCCAATCGTAGCCCGACATCGTCCGCGCCGATGAGTCCAGTTTCGCACCGCGATAGTCTGGGCGCTGGAAGAAGTGGTTGCTCGCCCGCTGCAGCGCGATCATCGCCGTCGAATCGCCGCGTACATGACTCCCAGCCACGTAGCCGAAGAAGGCCCACGTCCGGTTCCCCCACTGATGCTCCCAGTCGATGCCGCCGTTCAAGGCGGAGGAGGGGAGGAAGTCGAACGATCGGTCGCCGGGTAGTTGGCGCCGGAGCCCGGTGCCGATCACGCCGATCGTCGATGCCCCGCCATTGAACTCCTGCCGCAAACGCAACACTCCCTGCTCGGCGCGCGGTTCGGCCAGGAAGCGCTCCTCGGCGCCGGCATCGGAGAAATTCGCGCGTCCGTCTGCCTGACGCGTCGAGGCGATGAGCACACCCAGTGACAATCCGCCCTGCGTACGTCCGGTAACCTTGGCGGCACCAAGGATGTCGACCGACGCGGGGATCTCGGCGAAGAGCGCCTCCCCCGGGGCGCTGCCGCGCGGCGCGCGCCCCAGTCGGCGCGAGTAGTACAACCTGTTGCGCCCGCCGGAAAGCGAGAAGTCGAAGATCCTGGCATCAGTGACGAAAAACGGTCGCCGCTCCTCGAAGAACTGCTCGAACGCCGTCAGGTTGATGACCGCGGGATCCGCCTCGACCTGTCCGAAGTCAGGATTGATCGTCGCGTCCAAAGTGAACGGACCTCCGAGCCCCACGCGCACGTCGGTCCCGACCCTTAGCGAGCCGTCGCGCCCGGTGCGGTACGGATTGCCGGCCTCCGCAGTCCCGCGAAAGAGCGAACCTGACGCATACGGGCGCAGTTCCACACGCCTCGCCGTGCGCGACTCGACGCCATGCAGTTCGGCGAACTGGGAAACCAGCCCGCGTTGCAACCGTGACACCAGCGAAAAGTGAGATTCCTCGTTGGAGCGCACGCGCCACCGCGCGAAGTTCACCCCCCAGACCTGTGCCCCGTCGCGCTCGCGATAGCGAAGCTGCGACAGCGGGATTCTCAGCTCAGTTGCCCACCCCAGCGAGTCGAAGGCGACCGCTGAGGACCAGACGGCGTCCCACGTGCGATCGCGTTCGCTATCGTCATACAGGTAGTCGTCTCGCTGCACATTGGCAGCGCTCACACGAAAGAGGAAACCGGTTCGCAGGTCGTGGTTGGAGTCGAATGCGACCTCGAAGTGGTCGGCCTGCGCGTCCTGGTCGCGCCGGACGAGCTGGCGAGCAATCGTAGCTGGTTCGTGGTCGTACATCCGCGCTGCGACCCAGATCGCGGACTCGTCCATCAGGAGGCGTACCTCCGTCCGGGCCTCGGCGGGAACCCCCTCGAGGGGGTAGCGCTGTACGAAGTCAGTGGCGACGGAAGCGGCGCTCCACGCTTCGTCGTCGAGTCGCCCGTCGAGGACGATGTCCGAGGGGCGAGGGTGGATGCGCACAGTGCGACGCGACGTACCAGGCTGCGTCGCGAAAGGCGCGCGCGTCTTGCTCTCCTGCCCCTTTATCTCGTTGGCCAGCGGCGCGAGGACAGCGAGTGCGAGAAGCGCCGCGCTGGCGGAAATGAGCGGGCGCGTCAACAGGGAGAGGACGGAGAGGCCATCGGCAGCTGGCGACGTGACGGGAAACGATGAGGCGGGGCACGACGCTGGCGCTCGACCCGCGACTCACTACGCACGAGGGACGGCCGTCGTTCCCACTCGAGTCTTGCTGCGGAGCGCCAACGGTCTCGCTGCCTCTCTCGTCATTCGTTCACGTCATCTCACCAGGTCTGCCCGCTGGATAGCAAACGACCCATCGCAGCCGCGGAGCACGGTGGCGAGAACAGGTAGCCCTGTCCCAGGTCGCAGCCCATGGCCCGCAGCAGGTCGAGCTGCGCCGGCGTCGCGATCCCCTCGGCGACCACACCCATCCCCAATGCCCGAACCAGACCAATGATCGACTGCACCACTTTGAGCGGTCGTTCTTCGCGATCGATGATGCTGATCGTTCCGCGATCGACCTTGACCGCATCCAGAGGAAGGCGATGCAGATAGCTGAGGGCGGAGTATCCGGTACCGAAGTCATCGAGGTGAATCTGCACACCCAGTGCGCGCAGGTCCGCTATGGTCTGCAACGCCGGGTGTCCCTGCCCGATGATCGCGCTTTCCGTGATCTCTAGCCGCAGTGCGGATGCCTCCATGCCCGTGTCCGCCAGGATCGTCGACACCTGTGATACGAGTTCCGGCTCGGAAAACTCGCGAACCGACAGGTTCACTGCGAGCGTGATCGACTGCGCCTGTCCGATGGCCAACTGCCACGCGCGCACCTGCCGGCAAGCCTCCGACAGCACCCAGCGACCGAGCGGAACGATCAACCCCGTCTCTTCGGCGACCGGGATGAAGTCACCCGGCGAGGCGACACCATCGTCCTGCCGGCACCACCGCACCAGCGCTTCCACACCGGCAATCCGGCCGGTCGCCAGCGATACGATCGGCTGGTAGTACAGCTCGAACTCGTCGGCGTCCAGCGCCCGCTGGAGGTCTTGTTCGAGCTGCAGGCGGGCGAGCGCGTCCGCATGCATCGCGCGATCGAACATCTCGAAGCGCGCTCGACCGGCGCTCTTCGCCCGGTACATCGCCATGTCCGCGTTCCGCAGCAATTGATCCGGCTGGAAAGTGCCGGACGAACTCAGTACCACGCCGATGCTCGCCGTGGCGACATGGCTACAGGAGCCTACCACGAACGGCTCGCGCAGCGCCGCCTGTACGCGATCCGCCACCATCGCCCCGTCGCGAGCGTCCGAGACGCGCTCCAGCAGGATCGCGAACTCGTCGCCTCCCAGGCGCGCAACCAGGTCCCCACCACGGATGCAGTCTCCCAGCCTGCGCGCCGTCTCGATCAGTATCTCGTCCCCGCCGCGGTGACCGTACTTGTCGTTCACCTGCTTGAAGTCGTCCAGATCCAGGAACAGTACCGCGAACAGACTGTCGTCCCCCCGTTTCACGCGCTGCGCCGCGTCCGAAAGACGGCGCATGAACAGTGAACGATTGGGGAGCCCCGTCAATCCGTCGTGCAGCGAATCGTGTTGGAGCTGGCGTTCGCGCGATTCCCGTTCGGCAAGCGCGCGCCGCAAGTGCACTTCCGTGGACGCCATTTCGGCAACGTCGTGCAGCGTCCGCATCCGGACTTCGGTCCAGTCGCGGGGAGCGTCCGCGAAGACGCAAAGCATGCCCAGGACCGTTCCGTCGGAACGCGGCATGACGATCGACGTCAACGATCCGACTCCCAGCGCAGCCGCGGCACGACGCACGTCCTCATCGTGAGAGAACTCGTGCGCGTCCCCGATCGACAGCACACCTCCGTTCTCGACCGTCAGCGACAGCAGACCGCAGCGGATTAGCGTACCGCAGTCATGTGCCATCCATGGAAGGGCCGGATGCCCGTACTGAAAGCAGCGACGGTCGTTGCCCAGTAGCGCAATCACCCCGCTGGTCGCACCCGTGCCGTCCACAGCGATGCGGATCATCCGCTCCATCGATGCAGCCAGCGTACCTCCAAGGAGGGTACGGTCCTGTGGCGCGACCGGTGCGGAAAGCGGGAGATCCTGGGCGGTGAGCAGGGAAATCACGGATGGTGGACGCGGACCGTCTCGTCGCGGTCACGCAGAGCACGAGCGCGCCTCTATTGGCGAAGAACGTGCCACCGTCGGCACCCGAGCGCGCTTCCTCCAAGTATCGGCAGATTCCAGCTCGACTGAGGCAGTCGGGATCGCCCTTGCTTGCCCTCCTCTCCGGGCACTCGCCCTTAAGATCGACTCACGGCTGACGTACGACCACTTTCTGGAATCGGGATTGGCGCTCACACTGGTTCGCACGGCAATCGAGTCGGCGCCGTCCATTGAAACCGCTATTTTCCCATCGGCGTCGCGCGCGGATCGACACCGCCCTGAACACAAATCCTGAGGAAGGCATGACTTTCGATTTCTGGCATCTTTCACTCGTGACGATCATGGCTCTCAATACCGGTGGCCAAGGCGTCGCGACGCCGGAAACTCCCATCGAGCTGCAAGCTCCGGTACGGCAATCGCAGCAAGCGGATGGCGTGTCGCTCGACGGCCTGGGACACGACCGCGGGATCGCGGTGGCACGGAATTGGGTGGCGGAGTTCCTGGATTTCGGTTGCGGCTACTGCGCCAAGTTCGTGACGGAGACGTTCCCGTCGATCGAGAAGGAGTACGTCAGCACAGGCAAGGTGAGGTGGAAGACGGTCCCATTCGTCTCTGGCCAATTCCCCAACTCGGAGGACGCAGCGGTCGCGGCCGAATGCGCCGACGAACAGGGCAAGTTCGCAGCGATGAGCGATTCTCTGCTTGCGTCCCGGAAGGAGTGGATGAAAGCCCGCCGGCCTCAGGACGTCTTCAACCGGATCGGGCGGAGTATCGGCCTGAACCTTTCGACCGCCGCGAAGTGCGCCGCTGGAGGCCAGGCTCGATTCCGCGTGCGCAGGCACACCGAGGTTGCGCGGCGCGTGAATATCCGCGGGACGCCGACGTTCTTCATTAACGGCCAGCGGATCGAAGGCGCCATCCCGTTACCTCTGTTCCGTCAGGTCATGCAACAGCTGGCCGGCTAGGCGATGTCTCCCGCGACGCTCGCGTCGGTTGGCCTCCTGTTCGCAGCGGTGGCATGCGGGCCCGGCGAAGCAAGAGTGCCGGGCCAGCGGCCGAACATCCCGCAATTCACCGCCGGCGATTCGGTGGTCCTGAATGTCCCGGCGGTCATCGCGCGTGCCGGACACCTGCTCGGCGTGTTTGAGCTGAACGACTCGGTCATCGTCGTGTTGAGTTCGGCCCCGGGCGGGGTGGTCCCAGTCAGGGGCAACGGCGTGCAGATGCAACCCCCCGCGGCGCTTCGGACCGTGCGCCCTGCGTTCGCTGCGCCGTGCACGCAGGGTGGCATAGTGGTCGTCACGCAGCCCGACCGCCAAGCCATCGCGATCGGCAGTTCCGGCGCCGTCACGCCAACACTGCGAGTCCCCGCAAGCGTCGGGAAGATCATCGGCATGCAATGCGAAAGCGGTCGAGACCTGATCGCCCTCGTCGATGGAACGATCCCGCAATCGACCGGCGCGGCACTCGTTCGCGTGGGAGCGGCACTTCTGCGCCTGAGCGGCGAGGGCAGGGTAGATACGCTCGGAGCGTTTCCGGGCCGTGAACTGCTGAGATTATCCGCCGCGGACTCCGGAACAGAACCGCCATTTGCCGTGACCACGCGCTTCGCCGCTGGACCGACACGGATCTATCTGGCGAACACCTCCGAGCCGACGATCCAGGAACTCCAGACCAACGGCCGGCAGTTGACGAGCTTCGACATCGTGCGGGATCGCAGACGCGTGACACGGGAGCAGATCGACTCCGCACTGAGCGCCAGCCTGGATCCGCGGCTCGCCGCCCTGGGATCCGAGGCGCGGGATGCACTCGCGGAAGCTATGGCGCAAGATCGTTTGGTCCCGCTCTGGAAGGCGCTGGTGATCGATCCGGACGAGAATATCTGGGTCTCGTCTCAGGAACCGCCAGACAGCGACGGCGATCGACTGTGGATGGTCTACGGCACGGATGGCGCTCGGCGCGCACGCGTCTTCCTGCCACACGACTTCGAAATCACGCAGGTCGGGAAGGACTTCGTACTGGGGTTCTATCGCTACGCACCACCAGCATCGGCGAGCCGACGGTTCGGCCTGCGGATGCTGGGAAGTCTCTAGGGGAGCACCGTCTCCAAGCTTCGGTGCGATGGCCCGCGTGCGGCTGCGACCTGCAATGGACTGAAAGCGGCGGCCAGCCGAATGAAATCTCGCCAGTCCAGTTGCCCCTCCTGGGATCGAACCAGGACTCTCCTGATCCAGAGTCAGGCGTGTTGCCAGTTACACCAAGGGGCATCTATTCCGAGCCGGCTACCACCCGCCGCTTCGGGGCAACTAAGATACCGAGTCCGAAACTGGCGCGGCAACCCCGCACACCGGGGCGTCGCAACCATGATTCAGCCCGTTCTCACGTTGCGCCTCGGTACGCGCCAGCCACTCCGCCGTATTCTGGCGGCGCTCCTGACTCTCTACGCCCTGCTGGTCGCACCGACCGCATGTATGCCAGCGGTCGCCGCCCTTGGCGGTTCGGCACAGGAAGCCGTGCGGAACAGCGACTCGCTGTTCACCGCGTTCGCCCGGCGATTCACGTCCGTACGCCGCGACGCGAAGTTCGCGCACGCGCGCCCGCTCATGGCCAAGTATGCGCTCATCCCCGGCCGTCTCTTCGGCGACAAGTCTGTCTGGTCCGTCATCGACGATCGCGATTCCACGCGTGGACTGGCGTACACGGGAACCTATCGGACGTCCGCCTATCAATTCCAGTCCGTCACCAGCGCCGCGTATCCCCGTCACGTCGGCGACCAGCGCAACTACCTCCAGCTCAAACGCCTTGGCGACGACGAGTTCGACTGGTATTCGGTCGTCGATCACGCAGTCGGACCAATCCGCGTGAGCGACGCCGGCGCCGCCATGCTTCGTCTGTTTACCGGTTTTGAAGGTCGTGACGCGGATCGGCTCAGGCAGGATACGCGCGGTGCTTTCCCCCGTGCGGCGCGCCACATGGGGCAGCTCATTGCCATCGATTCGCTGGTGACGACGCTTGGCGCCGATGGAGCGACATCCGCGCGATACGTGCTGCGACTTCGGCCGGACTCGATCCGCGCACAGTACCCGAACTACGCCGCGTACCTGCTGAAGTACGTCGTGCCGTCTCGCTACCGCGTTCTGCTCATGGATCGGGACGGGACGCCATACATGGACATCGACGGCCGGGATGGCAAATGCATCGTTAGGCTGCGAGCGCGCGGGGGCCGACTGGCGCCACTCGACGGATCGCTGCGCCAACTACCAGACTCGCTCCTGATGCGGATCGACTTTTCCGCGAAGTTCAAGATCTTCCGCGTGGGTTTCACCAACCTCGTATCCGACTTCACCATCGAACGGTCCGAACACGACAGGGCATGGAGCTGGAGATTCCGCCAGGAACCTGCCTGGCACTTTCCGCTTGCCGTCGACAAGCTGATCAAGACGCCATTGCGGCGACCGTTCCAGGGACGTGGCGCGGAGTTCCGCCTGGGTATCCGCGACGACTTGGGCGAAAGCGCCATGAGCTATCGCGTCGGACGCATTACCGTTCAGGAGAGCACCATCATGCGATGGCTGGGTGGCCTGGGCGCGAGTGCTTTCAGCGATTTCGCGGACAGGACGGAAGCCGAGGAGAACCGGTATCTGGCGGAACTTTTCACGGCGCTCGTGCAGGATCTTGGGACGTTCCGCTAGTTCACGGAGCCCGGAAAGACGCCGGGCGACCGCTTGGAAATGAAAAGGCCGCTGAACGAGTCAGCGGCCTGCGCCTGTTGCGGAGTCTCGCACTGTTCATCGACATTGGAACTCTACGTCCTACCGTCCGATGAGGGATTGCCACGCACGCTGTCATTGGAACTCTACGTCCTACCGACCAGCGGCGGGCTACAACCCGGCGAAACTACCGCCCATTCTATACTATATGGAGCTGAGGGGGATCGAACCCCTGACCTCTGCAGTGCGATTGCAGCGCTCTCCCAGCTGAGCTACAGCCCCAGAAACCTTGAGCGCGCCACAAAAGTTCCCACCGGTCGCACCCCGGCTGAAAACGTACGGCCCCGTGAGCGGGGCCGGCGTTGGTCGGAAAGCTAGTGCCCACAGACCCTAAGTCAACCCGGACGCCGGCAACATTCGGTGAGAGGACGAGAGGCCTCGGACTTGGTCACATCGCCGCCAGTCCAGATCGCCGAACACATCCTCGATCTGTGCGAGCGCCGAACGGACTCATCCGGGAACTCCTTCGCCAGAGCGTTCGCGAGTAAGTCGCCGATCCCCAAGGCGTGTACGGGACGCAAGCGCGGGCGACGGCAACATCGACGCTGGGCGCGCGTGGAGTCCGGAGCAGATTGCCCGGCGACTCCCGCTCGACCCGACGATGCGCATCAGAAGCCATCTATCAATCGCTCTACGTCTCGGGACGCGGGGCGCTGCGACGGGAGCTCACCCATCCTTAAGTTCCTCGCCCGCCGGGGCTTCGTCTTTCGCGAGGGCACGAACTGGCGTACCCCGCATCTGCGGTGGCTCTTGCATCGCACCACCGAGGGCTCCCCCCTGGCCCCGCACGATCGGCTCGTCTTCCGAGAGTAACATGCGTTGTTCATGTATGAACTGCAGCGCCGCGACGACCTCGATCGGACGATCGAACAGCTCGCCCTCACGCCGTCCCTTGCCCCCGTGGTCCAGCGGCTGCAGTGCTTTCGCGGCATCTCGCTCCATTCCGTCTTGGTGCTGGCCACCGAGATCGTCGACCGGCGCCGCTTCGAACATCCGCGGCAGCTCGCGCCAGTTACCTGGGCTTGGTCTCGCGCGAGCACTCGAGCGGCGAGGGTCGATCACCAATGCCGGCCGGTCGGTAATCGGCGTATATCAGCAGGATCCATCGTCGATACTGCCTCCCGCCCACACCGTTCCACCTCCGCTTCCAACTTCCCTCTTGGCACCAGCCCAGTCATATCAACGTTCGATTTCTGCTGCGCCGCATCCATAATAGATGGCTGCGCTGACGCAGACAGCGCAGCACACCATAGAAGTATGCGGCGTCTGCAGATTTCTGTTAGGCTTCACCGGCGCGCGCGCCAGTGCGCCGGATGCCGGCGATGATGAAAAACGGCGAGCACCGCGATGCTGTTCGGCTCGATTGCGAAGTACGCCGCGTACGGAAACCGACGCATCACGGCGCGCCGAATCCCAAGTGCAGCTTCGGGAAACTGGAACGGGGTCCGTTCAATCACCGCGAAGGTCGCGCGCACGACCCGCGCGAACTCGGTGCCAAGGCCGAGGCTCCGCGTCTCGTACCATCCCACCGCCTCCTCAACCTCAGCGGCCGCCTCCGGACTGACGACCAGTGGGAGGGTCAACCGTGACAGCGCTCGATCTCGTCAAGGACCTCTCGCCACGGCCGACCGCGATTGGGCTCGGCCTTCTGGAGCGCCCAGCGGCGATCGAGTTCTGCGCGTTGCGCATCGGTGAGCTGGACGTGTCGCTCTGGCAGGCTATCCCAGAGGTCTTCAGCGAGCTGAATGCGCTCCTCAGGGGTCAGATGACTGAAGTCAAACAGGGGCGACGCCATGAGCGGAAAACTGAGCAGGCCAGCGGTGGAAGGCAAGTCGGTGAGACACTGCGACGCCGGTCAACGCTTTCGCGACAGCATCGACCGACTTCGCTCTCAAGGTGCACGCCGACACTTGATGTGAAGACTAACCGGACCAGTTTCTGCTGCAGCCGGTCAATGAAGCGAGCGAAGCAAGCCGACCAACCTCGGCTGGCAGCAGCAAACGTCCTCTGTGTTGAGCCGAGGCATAGGTAACACTTGGTCCAAGGACATAGGTAACATCGTTAGGTATTGGTGCTGTGTCATCGGTCTGGCGGTGGGGTGTGCTGCCGGAGGTGGATCCCGTAGACGTGGCGTTCACGTTCGTTGAGGTGGCCCAGAAGGTAGGTGTAGAAGTTCACGGCCCAGATGCCGTCCGCCACCTCCTCGGCCCGACACGTTCCACCCGGAAGATGATCACGAGCTCTGCCGCTGCCTGAGCGGCTCACACCGAGGCCATCACCTGAACTTCAACTAGCCTTGGGACAGACCCGGCGCCCCCAAGGTACGCAGCGGCGCAGATCTTCTGCCCATATCGGCTTCCGCGCGTCGGCTAGTCGCACCTAACCTGACGCGCTTGCCGCCGACTCCTCACGCGGAAAACCGGAGACACACCGCACTAGACGGTCGCTCGATCCTCCCGACTCGGCAGCGGCTGCGACCTCAGCGATTCATTGCTCGGCACCGCGTCCCGCGCGACCTCCATCGCCGACTCGCGGTCCGCCAGCCCCCCATTACGCGCTCGCGCGTTGTTCCGTCCACGTGCTTCGCCACCCTCGCGACCGATCATCGACATGTGCTCGCGATCGCGACTGACCACCTCGCCACCTTTCCGACCGGCGACTCTGGCCTCATCGCGCGACCACTCGTGCGCCGTACCCTTCTCGTGGGCGGCTCGACCGCCCCGGCTCGCGATTTCCCGCTGACGCGCGGGATCCATCGACGCAAAGCCGCGCCTGCTCTTTCCCGTCATAACGGCGATTCCTCCCTGCTGCGGGATTCCCGCGCCTAACGCCGACGGAAGTCACGACCTTCGTGCGCCCCGCCCGGCGCCCGTAAAACAAACCAACTGCTGCCATCAGGGCAGCCCAATACCACGGAATGCATCCTACGCCGATCGTCTCCGGCGCGAAATACCTCGTTCGATCGGCGCCAAAGCGACCTCATCTGTCCCTGATTCCCATCCGTCCACGCCAGTACCGCGCTACGGACCGGGAAATCATGAGAGCCGGCTCAGCCCGCTGCTGCAATCCACGTCACAGACGGGGCTGCCGGACCTATATTGCGCGCGCCAATGCCCCTCAGCCTCCGTTTCCTCGGCACGTCGGCATCGCGACCCACGATCGAACGGGGAGTCGCCGCGATAGCGCTCATCCGCGAGGGCGAGACAATGCTGTTCGACTGCGGCGAAGGCACCCAGCGCCAGATGATGCGCTACGGAATCAGCTTCAACATCCAGGACATCTACTTCACGCACTTCCACACGGATCACTTCCTGGGCGTGATTGGCCTGATGCGCACGATGTCGCTGCAGGGACGCACCGAGCCGCTGCGCCTCCATGGCCCCCGTGGCGCAACCCGCGTCCTGCGGCGAAACGAGTTGATGGGCATCGAACGCCTCACGTTTCCCATCGACATCTGCGACGTCTCCCCGGGCGATCGACTGCAGCGCCAGGACTACGAAATCGTCGCGTTCGAGCACGACCACCGCGGAACTCCGTCGCTGGGCTATGCCCTGATCGAGGCCGAGCGACGAGGGCGGTTCCATCCGGACATGGCGCGCTCGTTAGGTGTGCCCGAGGGCCCGCTCTGGGGCAAACTGCACCGGCTGGAAACGATCACGCTCGACGACGGGCGCGTCATCGATCCCACGACCCTGGTCGGGCCTCCCAGGCAAGGGCGACGCATCGTCCTCACCGGCGATACGCGTCCGCATGCCGCCACCATCGACGCGGCAACGAGCGCGGACGTTCTCGTACACGAGGCCACGTTCGCCGAAGAAGAAGCCGCTCGCGCCGCAGAAACCGGACACTCGACGGCCCGCGAGGCAGCCCTGGTCGCCCTCGGTGCCAGGACCCGTCGACTCCTCCTGACACACATTTCCGCACGCTACTCGCGCGATACCAGTCAGCTCGAGCGCGAGGCGCGCGCCGTCTTCCCCAACACCTCGGTGGCACGCGATGGAATGGAGGTGACGATACCGTTCGGCGACGAGGAAACGCCCTGAAGGCGTCCCGTTGCCCGATCCTTCCTACGACACGATGTACGATGGCCGCCGCGTGTCGACCGGCATCGATCTCCGGAACAGCCGCGCTATCGCAGGCTCATCGAGCGACGCCAGGACGGCGTCCGGCTTCAGGCGCGCCGTCGGATCGCTGGCTTCCGCCGTCGACGCGTTGAGCCACGCGTAGCGATCGCGGCGCGACGTCGCGCCGTCGGGATGCATGAACAGCACTAGCGCGCTGCTGTGACTGGGTGACTGCACGCGCACACCCCACCATGTGCCGTTAGGCGATCGAAACGTCTTCATGCGCAAGGAATAGGTCCTGTTCCGGTTATACGGCTCGCAGCAAGGGCTGTCGCCCGCTGAAGCCGTCTGAGATCTCGTGCCAATGCGCTACCGCTGGTTCGTTCAGCTTCCAGCACAGGAGCACCGCTCTGCCGTCGCGGATACTGGGAAAATCCACCAGCCCAAGATCGAAGCTCTTGAACTCGACGCCCAGCTCCTCCAGCTCGCCGACGAAACCCTGAATATCGGCAGCAAGACGTTCCGCATCCTCCTGGAGCCGCAACGCGCGCTCCGCGGAGCCCTGCACGGTTCCCGGCAGGTTCGCCAGTTCAAACTCGCCCACGACCTGCTGCCAGCGCTCGTGATGCGTAACGATGTCCCGCACGATCCGCTCGACGAGCGGCAGCATGCGGTTGGCCTGGTCGACGGTAAACGTTCGCTTCATCCGCTTACCGCTTCCGTTCCGCCTCGCGTTCCTC
Source organism: Gemmatimonadaceae bacterium (assembly GCA_019186945.1). Classification (GTDB taxonomy): domain Bacteria; phylum Gemmatimonadota; class Gemmatimonadetes; order Gemmatimonadales; family Gemmatimonadaceae; genus JABAQJ01. Next base: position 386,762 of record JABAQJ010000007.1, on the reverse strand, counting down.
GAGCCGGCGCCGACGTCGCTCGACAGCCGCGTTGAACCGGCGTATCTCATCCTCGCTCTCCGGCCGAAGCGATGGAACATCCATCGGGCGTCCGTTGCGGTCAACCGCCACGAAGGTGAGGTAGCACGAGTTCGTGTGGCGCCGCCTCCCCGAGAGCACGTCCTCCGCTTCCACCCGCACGCCGATTTCCATGGACGTGCGCCCCACATAATTGACGGACGCCTTCATCAGAACCAGGTCGCCAAGGTGGATGGGCTCGCGAAAATCGACGCGATCGATCGACGCCGTGACGCAGGTGGAGCGGGCGTGCCGAATTGCCGCGACGGCAGCGGTCGTATCCATCATCGCCAGGATGACGCCGCCGAACACGTGGCCAAGGTTGTTGGCGTGCTGTGGCATCATCAGTTCGGATGTCTCGTGCTGAGACTCCCGGCACGTCTTGCTTGGACGTTCGGTCAGTGTCACGCGAGTACGGTCAGGTGCGAAGTCGTGCGGCGCCCTTGGCAGGACTCCGCGTGTTGCTGGCAGTGCGAGCCTCTCCGCTATACAGCACAGCGTCATCGAAGGCGCGCCCCAAGGCTTCGGTCGACTCGGGTCCGGCAGCCGGAATGCGAAGAACGCGGCGAACCGGTGCCTGTACGTCGGCAATCGGCCATTCGCGCGACTTGCCCGGACGCCGCAGCAGAATGCGCGCACGCGTCCCGCTAGTATCGTAGCGCGCGACTACCTCATGATCCCTGCCCGGCCAGAACTCGTCACCTCCCGGCACAGAAGTGGGAAGAGTCGCCCTGACATCCTGCCACCATGTGCCCGGAGGAATGTCGATCGGGGCCAGCGGGAAGGCATAACCGGCAGCCCGAACTCCCCGCCCCGGAACGAAGAACGCGATCGCCGGCACGCCAGCACTCTCGACGAGCGAGAAACTGCTGGAATCGAAAACGAAGCCGGCGATCGCTTCCTTCGCCCGCGCCGCACGCGCATCCCCGATGGCACGTATCGAATCGCTCGCCGAACCAAGCATGGACACACCCTGCAATCGCAGGGTCGTCGCCCCACGCCTACCCACCAGATCCTCCAGCCTGACCGGTTGCGCCGTGCGCAAGTCGATGACGCCACGCCGGCTGCTGTGCGAGCCACTCAGCCACGACCCATCCATGTCGATGTGCTGCTCGTAGGTCACGTAGGGGCCGAGCACGTCGACGATCTCGGTGTCCGTATAAGCGATCGTCGCCGCGTCGGGGTTCTCCGCTTCGTCGATGGCCAACGGCATTTCGCCAGGATGCTCCCGCGCATATCGCATGGCCACTTCCCGAGTCGTGCTGTCGTCCAGCAGCAACACCGAATCGCCGGTGATCAGGTCACGCTGGTACACGCGCTGTCCGACGATCACGGCGTCCGCGAAAGACCGATCCTGATCCACGATGTAAATCTCGGAAAACCGGCCGTCCACGTGCGCCAGCAGAAAGGACGCCGCACGCACGCTGGTCGTTCGACCGTCGGAACGCACCCAGTACGTCGAGTCCCCCGCCGACACCAGGAGATCGGATTGCGGCGGCGTCCAGAACGACCGCTCGCAGCCGAGGGCGGCTATCAGGATGGTAGGAAGCGAAAACTTCAGAAAACGCGTGAACATCGATGCAACGGAACCGGTGCGGTTAAATCTACGAAACGGAGCGACAGCTCGCAGATTCCCGTTTGACGCAAAGCCCGGACCTATTCGCCAGCGATTTCCCGGATCGCACCCACCAGTCGCTCTATCTCACCGGCAGTCGTATAGCAGGCGCATCCCGCCCTGACCACGCCATCCGCCAAATGACCCAGGCGTTCGATGACCGTTGTGGCGTAGAAGTCGCCATGGGATGCGAAGATGCCACGCTCCGCCAGCTTTTCGGCCACGCGTGCCGATGGCTGACCCTCGATCGTGAAGGACACGGTCGGCGTGCGCGGTGCGGTGCCTGGAATCGGCCCATACAACCGAACCCCGGGCACGCCCGCAAGCCCTTCCCACATCAGACCGACAAGTTCGTCGCCACGCGCGTGCAGCGTGCTGAGCGACCGAACCAGGCGCTCGCGCATCGACGTGCCGAACGCCAGCGAGGCAAGGAAATGAACTGCCGCGGCGGTACCGGCGATCCCCTCGTGATTCTGCGTCCCGGTTTCCAGTCGATCGGGGATTTCGTTTGGCGCGGGATCCAGTTTCGGCACATCGAGCGCCGCCATCACATCCGCCCTCGCGAACAGGACGCCGGCATGCGGGCCATAGAACTTGTAGGGTGAGCAGGCGAGGAAGTCGCAGCCGATCGCGCGCACGTCAGTGACGCCGTGCGCGGCAGAATGGACGCAGTCCACGTAGCACAACGCGCCGGCTCGATGCGCCAGTCCCGTCGCCACAGCCACATCGTTGACGGTGCCGATGGCATTGGACGCGGCCCCAATGGCGAGCAGACGCGTCCGACGGTTGAGCAACGTCTCGAGCGCGTCCCAGTCCAGCAATCCGGTCGCGGGATCGAACGGAACGGTGCGAATCGTCACCCCTCGCTCCGTCTCCAACGTCCGCCAGGGAGCGACATTGGCGTGATGGTCCAACTCCGTAACCACGACTTCGTCGCCTGGCCCCCACCGCCTGCCTAACGCGCGGGCAACGTGGAAGGTGAGCGTGGTCATGTTGTTGCCGAATACCACCTCGTCCGCTCGCGAATTGAAGAAGGCTGCCATCGCCCCGCGAGCGCCAGCGATCAGCGCATCGGTCTCGGCGCTGGTCGGATAGTTCCAGTGCGTGTTGGCGTTGTGACGGTACAGGTAGTCGACCATCGCGTCCACGACCGGCGCCGGCACCTGCGTGCCCCCAGGACCATCGAAATAGGCGACCGGATGCCCTGCATGTTGACGGCCCAGCGCGGGAAACGCGTCCCTGATCCGGTCAACCGACAGGACATCGTCAGCCTCATCGATCCTGGCCGCCGTCCGCTGCATTGTGCTCGACATCAGCCATGAATCTCCTGACGAGCATGCCGTTCGATCAGGCGCACCGCCTCCACATGATCCACCTCCTCGCCAAGCTCGACGCGCGCCAGCCGGAAGAGTTCCGCGATCTGCTGCAACACCGGCGACGGAACCTCCTGCTCCCGGAGGAAATCGGCGGCGATCGCGACATCCTTTTCGAGCAGCGCCAGTCGGAACGTGCGCGGGAATGCGCGCGTCAGCACCCGCTGTGGAATCAGGTTCTCCGATGCATTCGATCTTCCGCTGGAGGCGTTGATGACATCGAGCGCCGCCGCGGGCGAGACGCCGGCCCTGGCGAGAGCCGCGAGGCCTTCGCCGGCGGACCAGATGTGCACCGCCAGCAGCGCGTTGTTCACGGCCTTGAGTGCGTGGCCGCAGCCTACTGGCCCCGCCAGTACGATCTTCTTCCCGAACGTCTCGAGAAGCTGCATGACGCTATCGAGCGTCGCCTGTTCTCCACCTACCATGACGGTGAGCGTGCCTTTCTCCGCGCCGACGACGCCACCGCTCACCGGCGCGTCGATGAAACAGATACCGCGTTCCGCAAGGCGCGCAGCGATCCGACGTGACGACGCGGGATCGCCGCTGGTGCAATCGATGAGCGTACTCCCCCGGCTCATCCCGGCCAGGAGACCGTCCGCGCCGTCCAGCACGGCCTCAACCTCACGCGATGTCGGCAAACAGGTAATGATCGCGCTTCTGCCAGCAGCTGCAGCAGCGGGGGTTGGCGCCGTCCTCACACCGTACCGCGCCGCAAAGGCGATAGCCTTCTCGGCAGTTCGGTTCCAGACGACGAGATCGACCGTCTTCGCAAGATGCGAAGCCATGGGTGCGCCAATGGCACCCAGTCCGAGGAAAGCGACAGACATGTGCGCGGGGCTGATGTGGACGCGCGAAAAGTGCCCCCACATCCTTCTCCCGGGAAGGCCCCACACCCGGTCAGAGGCTGAACCAGTAGTTCACCTTGATCAGGAACGTGTTCATCGGATGCGCACGGAAGAGATTCCGGTATTCGCGGCGCAGTTCAAACGAGCCTGGATCGACGCCATCCTGTTGGCGACCCTGCGTCCAGACCAGGTATAGCGTCGACCCCGGGCGGTATTCCCACCGCAGCACGCTATTCGAGCGGAACTGCTTGAAGTTGAAGCCGCCAGGGTCGCCCTGTTGTACGAAAGGCTTGAATCGATCGTCGAGATCCTTCGCCGCGGCGTTCCGGATCTCGCGCCAGTCGGCGTACGCACCGCTGGTCGCGAACGGCTCGGCGTACAGTTGCAGCGAAAGCGCTGGCGAGACGGTGTAGTCGATACGCGATGTGACGGACACGAGCTTCTGATCCAGGCGCGCGAAGGTGTAGTGCGTCGTATCGCTCGCGACTTCGCCGTAGTTCCCTCGCCACTGCGTTTCGTCCACGTAGTGGGCAAACGTCCCGCGAAGAGTGGTGCTGAGGCCGGGCGCGACACGCCACGTCACCTGCGGTCCGATATTGAAGCTGGATGAGCGCCCATCGTCGCCACGATTGCCGTTGATGTTGAGACCGTAGGACAGCGGCTTGCGCTGGTCGCTCGTCACACCCGAGAACACGAACGTCGACCGGTTCTGCCAGAGGGAGGGACCGCCTCGTGTGCACACTGCGCACCAGGCGCTCAGGTCCACGCCGAGCCCGCCGTACATGAACCACTGGTTCCTGAGCGTCACGTTCGCGTTCACGTTTCCGCCACGGCCGACCTGCCGGCCAGCCGACGTCCAGCTATTCCACTGATTCAGGTTGAACTGCAGCCGCTGGTAGAAGCCGTGCGGTTCGTTGAACACTAACGCGAACCAGTTCGACTGGCCTCGCGCATTGAGGCGCGACGAAAAGCCCACGTCGTTGATCTCGAAGCCCGGAGAGGTCGCCCAGATTCCAGTCCAGAAGCGCGTTCGTTTTCCGCCCTGCTTGTTGAGGCCGACCTGCATCCACGTGCCCGAGAGCGACGTGCGTGTCGAGTCGTAGATCAGGTCGTCGTCCGGCTGCTGGTAGTAGTGCACCGAACTGCGTTGCGTGCTGGCGATTGCCTGCGGGCTTCCCCGAACCGTGCTGGTCGCTGCCTGTACCGACAGGCTGTAGTCCCGTCCGCTCGCTCCGCCGAAACGATGTCGAAACTCCGCACCCGCCGAGTAGGCTTCGCGACGCAGGTACGCCGCGGTGGAGAGATCCAGTTCGCGGTTCACCGCCGTCGCCATCGCGCCCAATCCTGTCCTGCCCTGCCGATACTCCTTCTGCAACGAACCGACGAGGTAGTTCGTCCGCGGTTCCAGCGTCGCAGTATCGGACAGGCGCTCGCGGGCGGTCACGGCATTGAGCAATCCCACGGACAGGCCGTTGTTGAGCCGACCCGTCAGCTTCGCCGCCCCCAGAATCGTCGTAGCGACCGGTACGTCGTTCGGGTCGCTCGCGCGCCAACCGAGCTGCGGAGCGCGTCCGATGCGTCGTGAGTAGAAGAGCCCCGTGCACCGCCCGTCGTTGCAGCTGATGTCGTATCGAAAGATGCCCGATCCCTCGAGGAAGAACGGCCGCTTCTCGTCGTAGAACTGCTCGAACGCGCTCAGGTTGAGGACGGAGGGATCGGCTTCGACCTGACCAAAGTCCGGATTCACTGAGGCATCGAGCGTCAGGTTCGACGTCAGCCCGTACTTGATGTCCGCCCCGATCGCACCGCGCAGTGGATGCGCGTAGTCACGCCCACGCTGTTCGGTGACGCTCAGCTGCACCGCATAGGGGAGAATCTCCAGGCGGCGCGGCGTCGCCACTCCCGCTATGCCGCGGACCTCGCCCAGCTGCGACACGATCCCCGGCGCATCCCGACTGAACCGCGGCCAGGCGATACGCTCGTTGAGCCGGCCGATCTCGCGTTGTATGCCCAGCCCGAACGTATGGGAGTCCTTCGGCGCGAAACGGAGCTGGCTCAGCGGAATCCGGAACTCCGCGATCCAGCCTGACGAATCGATGGAGGTCCGCACGTCCCAGACTGCGTCCCAGGAGACGTCCTCGTCGCCATCGTTGTAGACGTAGACGTCGCGCTTGACGCCCGCGGGGTTCACGGCGAACTGGTACCCGGTGCGTTTGTCATGATACGAATCGATAACCACACGCAGATAATCGGACTGCGTGCGCTCGTCGCGACGGCTGAGCTGCGCCATCAGGCTGTCGGGATGCGGATCGAAGGCACGCACCAACACGTAGATGTTGCGCGCGTCGTACGCTACGCGCGCCTCGGTCACGAACGACGGATCGGCGTCCTGTTGTGGGGCGTATTGTCGAAAATCGGCGACGACGCTCGCTCGAGACCACGCGTCGTCGGTGCCGCGACCGTCGATCACGATCGGCCGATCGGCGCGGACGGCGCTAGCCGTTACCGCGGCTGCCGGCGGACGGGACGTACCTCCACGCGTTGCGAGTAGCTGCGACGACTGCGCCCGCATGCTCGGTGGAGACAGAGCGAGAACGAACGTCGCGATGAGGAAGCGCGTAGGTGCCGAGGTTCGACGAGTGTCGGGCATTCGAATCGTGTCGCGGCTGCGGGAATGACCACTCCGACAGCGCGTCGATGCGAAAGGTTGGCACCCGCCGAATCGCGGTCGCTTGTTCGTGCTGAACGACACCTGTAACTTGCGCGCGCCATTACGTCGCCCGGCGTGTCGAGGCGTGCGATTCCCGCTGCAGGACGTGCAATGACTCCTTCACTTCGAAATCCCGAGCGCCCGGTCGCGGCGCTCATTGCACCGGACATTCTGGCATCGCTCGATGAATCGCCGCAGGACATCGCGCGCGATACGGAGGAGATGCACCCGGCGGATCTCGCGAACGTCGCCGAGGTGCTGCCGCTGGAGCGGGTCGCCGACTTCCTGCGGACACTTCCTCAGGCGCGAGCCGCTGAAGTCCTGGAGTACCTCGACGAGCAACTTCGTGCCGAACTGCTCGAGGCGATGAATCCCGAGCAGGCAGCGCTACTCGTCGGCGCCATGACGCCTGACGAGCGAGCCGACGTCCTCGTCGAACTGGAGGAGGAAACCGCCGACGAGATCCTCTCGGACATGCCGACGGCTGCACGGCAGGAGACCGAGCGGCTGCTACAGTTCGAACCGGATACCGCCGGCGGTCTGATGACCACGCAGTTCGTGGCGGTGTCGGCGGACCTGACGGTCAAGGACGCGCTGGCTCTGGTGCGCGAAGCCGCTCGATCCGGTCAGCGCGAGGCGATGCACGCGATCTACGTCACCGACGCCGATGGCGTGCTGCAGGGCGTCATGTCGCTGAGGGAACTGGTGGCGGCCGCCGACGACACGCACGTCGCCGACGCGATGCGGTCCGAAGTCGTCAGGATCACCACCCAGGCAGGGCGCAGCGAAGTGACCACCCTGACCTCGGAATACGACCTCGTTGCCCTGCCCGTCGTGGATGGCTTCGGCAAGCTCGTCGGCGTGATCACGGTCGACGACGTCATCGATGCGCTCGTGGAGGAACAGACGGAAGACGTCCAGAAGCTCGGCGCCGTACAACCGCTGGAAGAACCGTATTTCGCCGCCGGGTTCTGGCACGTGGCGCGGAAGCGCGTGGGATGGCTCGTGTTCCTTTTTGTCGGCGAGATGTTCACCGGCACCGCGATGCGTCACTACGAAAGCACACTGGCGGCCGCGCTCTCGCTCACACTGTTCATTCCGCTGATCATCTCCTCGGGCGGTAACTCCGGTTCGCAGTCGGCGACTCTCATCACGCGAGCGCTGGCCGTCGGCGATGTGAAGGTCGGCGACTTCCTGCGCGTCCTCGTCCGCGAGCTCGGCCAGGGACTGGCGTTAGGCATCCCGCTCGGTGCGATCGGTTTCATCAGAGCCATGATGTGGGGCAGTTCGGCGGAGGTGGCGGCCGTAGTCGCGAGTTCGCTCGTCGCTGTCGTGCTCGTCGGGACCCTCGTTGGCGCTGTCCTGCCGCTGCTGTTCCGGCGGCTCGGATTCGACCCGGCCGTTGCCTCGTCGCCGTTCGTCGCATCGCTCGTGGACGTCACCGGACTGGTCATCTATTTCACGATCGCACGCAACATCCTCCACATAGCGTGACGGCATCGCGCGACACCGACGACCGCACGCGGTCGGCGACGGATCGCTCCCCGGGCGCGCAAGCGCTCGTGGTCGCGGCTGTCCTCGGATTCGCGACCATCACGATATTCACGGAACTGGCGACCCGGGCGGGTGCAACGCTGTCCACCGTTCTGGTGCTCCGCTACGTCGTTGCGATCGGGCCGCTGGTCGCCACTGCCGGCTGGACATCGTTCCGCTCGGTGCGGCGGCGACAGGCCATTGAGCTGACGGCAGTCGGCGGCGGGATCCAGGCAGCCGTGGCCTGGCTCTCGCTCTCCGCCCTCGCCTACATCTCCGCGGCCACCCTGGTCTTCCTGTTCTACACGTTCCCGGTGTGGGTCACGCTCGCCTCGGTCGCGCGCGGTGCGGAATCGCTCACCACACGGCGCTCGATCGCGCTCGTGCTCGCGATGGCCGGTATCGCGCTCACCGTCGGTTGGCGTGCGACGCACGCATTGCATCCTACAGGCGTGGCGATGGCACTCGGCTCGTCCGTGCTCTATGCCATGTTCCTTCCACTCGTGCGCCGCATTCAGGGACAGCTCCACTCCGCGACCGCTACCGCCTTCATCGCTGTGGGCGCAGCCCTGATCTGCCTGGTGGGCGCGACCGTGGCCGCTACTCTCGAGCCGCCGCCAGGACCGGCCGCCTGGCTCTGGATCGTCGCACTCGGCGTGATCGCGACCGCCATCCCCTACACGCTCTTCCTGACCGGACTTCGAACCTTGGGTCCCATGCGCACCGCCATCGTCTCCACTGTCGAGCCATTCTTCGTGGCGCTTCTCGCAGCGCTGGTGCTCGATCAGCCGTTGACGCCCGGCGTACTGGTCGGCGGAAGTTGCATTGTCGCGGCCATCGTCATGCTGCAGCTCGAGTCCACCAGCCAAGGTGCTACCGAACGCCGGGACGTACCGGGCGTTACCCCGTTAGGTGAAGGCTGACGTGGCGGATCGCGCCACGGGGGCGACTGACGAACGGTCCCAGGCGCCTAACGCACACCACCGGTCGACACCCGCCCGGTCGGCGGCATCGCGATCTGCCCTCCCGGCATCGCTGCCAGATACGCCATCAGCAGATCGACCGTTCGCGGCGCGCTCGACAGCCTTGCGCACGCCGAACGGGACTGCTCCACCATCGTGTAGCCGTCCCCGCCGTTGCACGCCATGTAGCCGACCGCACTCACGACGAGTGTGTCGCTGTCGGCTATCGGCCGGCCGTCCTCCCTCGTCAGAGCCAACACACTGCGCTGCGAAGGCGGGGCTCCTCCATCGTATGTATACCGGATCCCCGACACCTGCAGGTAACCGCCGACACCGATCTGCGTCTTGACGTTGTGCGTGAGCTGTGCACGCAGTGCAGCGCCCGTCAGCGGGAACGTGACGACGCGGGTTTCGTCCGGGAACAGGAAGATCGACTCCATCTGGTGATTGGTGATCGGTCCGGCCGCGATGACATCGTCCAGTCGCATGGCGCCGCCATTGAGCAGGGCAACGTCGCTCCGCGTCCCGGCACGCATAGCGTCGGTAGCCAGGTTCCCAAACGGGCTTTCTCCGTTCCGACCGGAGCCGTCTCGAACGTCGATCGCGGACGCCGATGTGCCTAACACGCGTACCGGCCCCAGGTGCGCGATCAGCGAGTCCGTCCATCGCGCCACCACAGCCGCAACCGGGGCCGCGTCAGACAGCCGCCGATCGATCGGCACCAACTCGTCCTGCACGCGCCATCCGGACCCCCGCCGGTAGAACGACGCCACCACCGCCGTACGCGCATCCGAGTCTGCCTTGCGCACCAGCCGATCGCCGATCGCAACGCGCTGCTCCGTGTGCTCATGTCCGCCGGCAATGAACGCAATCCGCGGCTCGCGCACCAGGAGAGCCGAGTCGGCGGAGACCGCCAGATGCGTGAGCGCCACGATCGCCGTGGCGCCCGAGGCCTCAGCCGTGTCGATCGCCGCGTGGACCGCCGCCACGGGGTCCGTGCATGACACCCAGCTCGGGTACCGGCTTGCGATCGTGGCGCCGACAACCCCAACGAGCACGCCTCCGGTGCGCACCGTATCCCAGCCTCGCACGTTGGGAAACGGCGTGGCGTCGGCCCGGCGGCAGTTCGCGCTCAGCCAGCGAAACCGCGATTCGCGCAACCGCGCCTCGAACCTGGCCTGGCTGATGTCGAACTCGTGGTTACCGAGCGCCGCAAAGTCCAGTCGTGCGGCATTCAGGACGTCCACCATTTGGGCGCCGCCGTACCACTTGGTGAGCAAACTGGGCGCGAGGACGTCACCCGCCAGCATGAACAGAACCGGGGCCGTGCGCGCCAGCGAATCGCGCAACGCCGCCACCCGCGCCACGCCGCCGCTGCCGTCGCGCAACGTGTCGGCGACGTAGACGTCGTTGATCGAGAGTACACGGAACGCAGGTGTCTCCGGAGGTGGTCCGGTGTCGACCGATACCGGACGCGCACACGCAGCGAGGACTGCGAGAGCGACAACGACGGGCCGCCCGCGGCCGCTCATCGCCCTGCCCCCGCTGCTGCCGGTTCGTCGCGCCGGGCGCGCTCGTCAACCGATGCTGCGTCCCGTCCACTCAACGCCACGACGCCCTCTTCCAACCACGCGTGCGCCCCCTGGAGCACATGCTGCGCCAGCCGATACCGCGCACGGTCTGCCGGATCGAACAGAGTCACAAAGTTGCGACCGATGCGCTCCCGCGCGCCACGGCAGAACACATCCGCCAGCTCGTACGCGCCAGCTTGCCCGCGGGCCGCCAACATCTGCGCCCTCGTGCATGACGCCGCGATCGCGTACAACTCGGCGCCGATGTCCACCGCGCGAAACAGAATAGCCTGTCGGCGTTCGAGGCCGGCACCGAATCGCACCATCGCATGAAAAATCGACCGCCCCAGACGATTCGTCGCGCGCTCGGCGAACCGCAGGTGCCGTGCGAGCGGTCCGAACTCCCCGTGGCCCTTCGGACGCAGTTCGGATAGCCACCGCGACGGATACCACGTGGCGTAGAACGGCGCCGAGCGACCTAACGAGCGCACCCGCTGCCCCATGGTGGACTCCGGGTTCACGATCGGGTAGGCCAACGTGAAGTGCGAATCCACCGCCTCCCGCGCGATGAACAGCCGCATGATCTCCGACGAGCCTTCGAAGATCCGGTTGATGCGGAAATCGCGCATCGTCCGCTCGACGGGAACCGGCCGCTCGCCGCGTGCTGCCAGCGATTCCGCCGTCTCGTAACCACGGCCGCCGCGGATTTGCACCACATCGTCCACGAGGCGCCACCCCGTCTCCGTGTTCCACAACTTCGCGACCGCCGCCTCCAGCCGCACATCGTAGTTGCCGCGCTCGTACAACGCGGTCGACAGCTCAGCGACCGCCTCCATGGCGAATGTGTCCGCGGCCATCGCACCGATCTTCTGCGCGACTGCGTCGTGCTTGCCGATCGGTTGTCCCCACTGAACACGTTCGTTCGCCCACTCACGGACTACGCCGAGCATCGCTTTCGCCACGCCAGCGCATCCTGCTGGAATCGTAAGGCGACCCGTGTTCAGCGTGACCAGCGCCAGCTTCAGGCCCTTCCCTTCCCCCCACAGGATATTCTCGCGTGGCACCTTCACGTCGGTGAAGCGGATCCAGCCGTTCTCGATCGCCTTGAGCCCCATGAACCGGCAATGGTGCCGCACCTCGATCCCCGGTGTCGCCTCGTCGACCACGAACGCCGTGATCTGCCTAAGCCGCTTTCCGTCTGGCAGAACACGATCAGGCGTGCGCGCCATTACCACGAACAACTCGGCTCGAGTGCCGTTGGTGATCCACAGCTTTTCGCCGTTGATCAGAAAGTGCGTTCCGTCCTCCGTTGGCGTCGCCGTGGTCGCAAGATTGGCTGGATCGGACCCGGCGTGGACTTCCGTCAGGGCGAAGGCGCTGATCGCTCCCCTCGCCAGGCGCGGGAGGAAACGCCGCTTCTGCTCCTCTGTCCCGAACAGCATCAGCGGCTGCGGCACCCCGATCGACTGCGCCGCCGACAACATCGCCGCCAAGCTCCCGTCCTTCGCCGACACCATCTCCAACGCGCGGATGTACGTCATCTGCGACAGCCCCAGACCGCCATACTCGCGCGGAATCTTGATGCCGAACGCGCCCATCTCGCGCAATTCCTGAACGGCCGCCTCCGGAATCTCCCCAGTTCGATCGATCTCCTCGGAATCGAGTTCCTCCATGAAGGCACGGAGTCTCGCGACGAACTCCGAGGCCGCGGCCTGTTCGTCCGGATCGTGTCGCTCCGGGTGCGGATGAATCAGGTCGAGTCGAAATCGTCCGAGGAAGAGTTCCTTGATGAAGCTCGGATACTGCCACTCGGTTTCGCGCGCCGCTTCGGCTACATCGCGCGCTTCCCGTTCGCTGGCCATCCGTGGCGAGTCAGTCATGCTGAACGCTCGCTTGTGACGGTGTGATCTTCGACGCGGGTAGCAATGCGACCCGCATGCCCTGAGTCTGACACGAGGCACCGGCTTCCGACAAGCCGCGTCCCGCCTACGCCGTCCGCTTCGGCCGGCGCACGACCGCGGCGATTCCCACCCATGCGATTGCCGCGAAGGCGAACCACTGCAGGGCGTACGACTTGTGCGGACCATCTCCCAGCGCGGGGAGCGTGAGCCGTGCCGGACGGTTCGCGGCCTGGGTGCTGTCACCCGTCTCCACAACCATGATCGGGTCGATCGGATACGGAAGGCGCGTTCCGAGGGAGTCGTAGTCGGCAACCCGAATACCTCGAGGAAAGTCGACAACCGAAACCGGGCCCGCCGCCAGCGTGAACATGTCGGCGAAACCGTCGATCGTCGTCGAGTCTGCCTCGCGCCACTGGTCAAGGTCGACGGACTTGGAGTCGGCGGCATAAACCCATCCTCGCACCACCAGTACCGCCGTGTCGGTGTTGGCCACGAGCAGCGGCGTCAGCAGATACACGCCCGGCGATCCGCCGCGGGGCCGCCCCGTCAACGCGAACTCGTTGTCGTAATCGAAACGGCCCGGGATCCTCGTACGCCGATATCGCGCGCTGCTATCGCGAGGGAGGGAATCGAACGACGCCGGCGCAGCCGCGATTCGCGCCTCGACCACGGCGTTGCGGGCCCGCCGCTCACCGAGACGCGCCAGCTGCCAGAAGCCCAGCCGAATGCAGCCTAACGAGATAAGGAACGCGAAGACGACGAAACCGATGGTGCGACGGGGCATGGCAGGAGGTCGGGAATCGACCAAAGTTACCGTCGGTGCCGCCGCAGGCAGGCATTACCGCATCTCGTGAACTACCAGCCACATCGAGTCGGGCGCGATCAGCCGGTTCGCTGGTTCGACCATGACGGCGATGCGAACCGCGCCCGGTTCCCACCGCACCATGGCGACGCATCGCCGGTATGGGACAGGGAAGGCGCGAACCGCCCGACAGCCCTGGTCCCGATCGATGTCCGGAAGCGTCCGCGCGATGGCCCGGTCGCTCTCCCGCACCAGAGCCCGCCGCACCAGCCGTCTGCCGGCCGCTTCCACCGCGTGCCGGCCTGCATCCAGCGTCGCGACCGCCGCGACAGCTGCCATGATCGGGATGGCGACCAACGTCAGTCGCTCCATCCGCAGGCGTGCACGAGTCGTCCGCATCTCTTCCTAGAACAGCGACATCTGTTCGCCGAGCTGTTCCGGCGCGACCACCGGAAGGCGGAGTCGGTGTTGCAGCTCGCGGACGGTCGCGGGACTGTGTCCCGCGAAGTGATTGTTCGCGTAGCCGTAAACGGTCCGCACGCGCGCTGCCAGCGTCGGCAGTACCCGCGCCCAGGCGTCGATCTCGGCGGTGCGGTCAACCTGCGTGCGCGAGTAGTCGACGATGTCTCGATTGGGACCCATCCATCGGATGTAAGCGAAGGCTCCGGTCGGTCGTTCCGCCAGCGTCAACATTGTCTTCCGGGGAACCCAGCGAGCGTCGCTCAGCACCAGCGCCACATGATGTTCAGCCAGCAGCGCGAGGATGCCGTCGTGAATCCATCCGCGCTGCCGGAACTCGATCGCAACGTTCACGTCGCTGGGCAGCCCGGGGAGAAACGATGCCAGCGCCGGCAACTCGACGGGCGAAAAGTCCGGGCTCATCTGCAGGAGAACCGGGCCGAGTTTCGGACCCAGCTCACGGGCACGATCGAAGAACTGGCTGACCAGATCGGCGGAATGCCGCAACCGGTTCTCGTGCGTGACTTCCTGCGGCATCTTGAGAGCGAAAGTGAATCCGTCCGGGACACGATCGCCCCACGCTCGAATGGTCTTGACGGGCGGAATCGCATAGAACGTAGCATCCACCTCGACGGTATCGAACGCTCTTGCATAGACCGTGAGGTAGTCGGCGGACCTGGTCCCCGGCGGATAGAACGGCCCCACCCAGGCATCGTAGTTCCATCCCTGCGTGCCTAGATGAATGGATGCAGTCATGCTCGTGAATCGAGCCGATCGAGTCGGGCTGTCAAGGATGGGTGAGGGGCAGTGTTCGAGTTCGGGCACGTATCGGGCCACACCCGCGTGCGATCGATCTCCGGCACACGAACGCAGCGCCCACTTGCGCGTCCGATATCATGTCGATATCGTCACCATATCTTATTGCTATCGGAGCAACGGTCAATGTTCCGCGAAATACCGCGCAAGGCAACGAATGGGCTGGGGATGCTCATCACCCTGATGGTACTCTCTGCCGTTGCAGTGGAGCGCCTCGTCAGTGCGATCCGCAGCGAGGCGCCGGCGCTCATCATCGTCATGATCGTGGTGCTGGCAGTCCTGGTGACAGCGTTCGCCGGGCTCTTCACCGTGAACCCGAACGAGGGGAAGGTCCTGATTCTGTTCGGAAAGTACGTGGGCACGGTCCGCGATCAGGGACTCTGGTGGGCCAACCCGTTCTACACCAAGAAGGGCGTGTCATTGCGCGTCCGGAACTTCGAGACAGCCAAGCTCAAGGTGAACGACTCCCACTCCAACCCGATCGAGATCGGCGCAATCATCGTCTGGAAGGTGGTGGACACGGCGGAAGCGCTGTTCGAGGTGGATGACTACGCTGCGTACGTGCAGATGCAGAGCGAATCAGCGGTGCGTTCTCTGGCGCAGACGTTCCCCTACGATTCGCACAAGGAGGGCGAAGTCGCGCTCAGCACCCACCCGGCGGAGATCGCGCACGGATTGCAATTGGCGACCAGCGATCGGTTGCAGAAGGCTGGCGTCGAGGTCGTCGAGGCCCGGATCAGCCATCTTGCGTACGCTCCGGAAATCGCGTCCGCCATGCTCCGGCGCCAGCAGGCCGCGGCGGTGATCGCCGCCCGGACGCGGATCGTCGAAGGCGCCGTGGGGATGGTGGAAAACGCCTTGGCGATGATCGCCGACCGCTCCGTGGTGCAGCTGGACGACGAGCGCAAGGCGGCGATGGTCAGCAACCTCCTTGTCGTACTCTGTTCCGATCGTGACGTGACGCCGGTCGTGAACACGGGCTCCATCTACCACTAGGAAGTCGATGTTCCCGCGCCGGGGTGTTCGGTCTGCGTTCGATGCGTCGGGCGGCCGACGGACCCGGCGCGGGCTTTCACGGCGTTTGTCGACGGACGTTGGTTAGGCGCCATGGCGGAGAAGAAGTCCTTCCTGCTCCGAATCGATCGTGACGTGCTGGACGCGCTCCAGCGCTGGGCGAACGACGACCTCCGCAGTCTCAATGGTCAGATCGAGTTCCTCCTTCGCCGGTCGCTCCGGGATGCGGGCCGCGACCGCGGTGGAGATGGGACCGCGCCCACAGCCGGCTCGGAGGCGCCACCCTGACCGGTTTACGGTGCTGCTCCAACGCGTCCGGCGATCGGCCGTCTAATCGGGGAGCAGCTCGACCAGGACACGTTCGGCCAGGGCGGTACCGACCTGGTATCGCGCCTGCTCCACGCGGATCGTCAGCGGTCCCTCGAACGGTGCCCGTTCGTCCAGCGTGACAGTGGCGTTAGGCAGGAGTCCCAGCGACGCCAGATAGCGCAGCAACTCGGGATCCTCGTCTCCCACGCGTGTCACCAGAGCGCGTTGACCGGGCCGCAACTCGGAGAGCCGACGGTGGCGTCGCTCGTCGACGCGGCCATCGCGCGTGGGGATCGGCGCGCCATGCGGGTCCGTGCTCGGCTCGCCGATGGCCGTCGCCATGCGATCGATCAAATCGTCGCTGGCCGCATGCTCGAGGCGTTCCGCCTCCTCGTGCACCACATCCCACGAATAGCCGAGTGCCTGCACGAGGTAGGCTTCGATAACGCGATGGCGGCGAATCGTACGCAGTGCCGCTCGCCGTCCGGCAGCAGTCAGCTTCACTCCCTTGTATCGCTCGTACTCCAGCAGGCCCTGCTCCGCCAGCCGGCGCACCATTCCGGAAACGGACGCTGGCGCGATCTGCAACCGCTGGGCAATCTCGTTGGTGGCCGCTGCCTGCTGGTCGCGTTCGATGTCGTAGATCGCCTTGAGGTAGTCCTCGACCGGTCCCGTCAGATCAACCGCCGTCTCGCGGACAGGGGTTTCCGACTGTCGCGGGGCGGACGCTCGCTTCTCCGCCATCACGTGGGTTCCGAGCGCTTGCCGGAAAGCGGGGCACGCACCAGGAGGACCGGTATCATCGACTTGTGACGCACCTCGTTGGCAACGCTTCCGTACACGACGTCACCGATCAGTCTGTGACCGTGTGTCGCCATCGCGATCAGGTCACAGTTCTCATGCAGCGCGGCCGCGGCAATTTCCGTCGCCGGATCCCCGGTAGCCAGCACCGCCTCGGCTGCGAACCCGTCGCGAACCATTTCCGCAGCGATTCGCTCGATGTACGCCCGGTCCTTCTTCATTTCCTCCGATTCCCGCAATGCCAGATGGCGGATGTTGCGCGCCGCCCAACCATCGGCGACATGGATCAACACCACCGACGCCTGACAGAAACGCGCTAGTATCCTGACGTGATTGACGATGTGTTCGTCCGTCGAGGAGTGCTCCAGCGGCACGAGAATCCGGTGATACATCAGGAAATCCAGGCGCTGACGGTCTGGAACAGCAGCCACGCGTTCAGCGCGGCAATGACGAAGGCCACCATGTAAGCGAGGTTACGGAGCCAGGGTGCGTTCACGAAGTCGCCCATCTTGCGTCGATCCGACGTGAACGCCACCAGCGGAACGACAGCGAACGAAAGCTGCAGACTCAGGATAACCTGACTCAGCACGAGGAGCTTCGCCGTTCCGCTGGCGCCGTACAAGATGGCGACCGTTGCCGCCGGCACAATGGCTATCGCCCGCGTGATCAGACGACGCAACCACGGACGCAATCGGATGTTGAGAAACCCTTCCATCACGATCTGCCCGGCGAGCGTGCCAGTGAGTGTGGAGTTCTGCCCACTGGCGAGCAGCGCCAGGGCAAACACGGCGCTCGCGACCTTCACACCCAGAAGCGGGGAAAGCAACAGGTAGGCATCCTGAATCTCGGCAACGTGCGTGTTGCCCGTACGGTGAAACGTGGCCGCGGCCACGATCAGGATCGAGGCGTTGATGAACAGAGCGAACGTGAGCGCGATCGTGGAATCCACGAAGGAATAGCGCACCGCCTCGCGACGTCCTGCCGAACTCTCGTCGTATTTCCGCGTCTGCACGATCGACGAATGCAAGTAGAGATTGTGCGGCATGACAGTCGCGCCGAGTATGCCGATGGCGATGTAAAGCATCGCCGGATTCGTCACGATCTCGGAACTCGGGACGAAACCACGCGCCACTCCCCCCAAGTCGGGTTTCGACACCAGCAGCTCAAACAGGAAGCAGATGCCGACCGTGGCTATGAGGGCGATCACCAGCGCCTCGAGCAGGCGAAAGCCCTTGTTCTGCAGATACAGCACGAGCAGGACATCTAGCGCCGTGATCGCCACACCCCAGGCCAGCGGAATCCCGAACAGCAGGTTCAGGGCGATCGCGGTCCCGATGACTTCAGCCAGGTCGCACGCCGCAATGGCGATCTCGCAGAGTACCCACAGGGCGAACGCCACGGGCGGCGTGAAATGATCCCGGCAGGCCTGCGCCAGATCGCGTCCGGTCACGATCCCCAGCTTGGATGCCAACCCCTGCAGCAGCACAGCCATCAGGTTCGAGAGCAGAATCACCGATAGCAGCGTGTAGCCAAACTGGGCGCCCCCAGCCAAGTCCGTCGCCCAGTTCCCCGGATCCATGTAACCCACTGCCACGAGGTATCCAGGCCCCGCAAACGCCAGGATTTTTCGCCACCACGTCAGATCGCTCACCGGGATCGTGCGGTAAACCTCTGCGAGCGAGGGCGTTACACGGGACCGGCGCCATCCCTCTTCCGGCGGTGGATGAGCCGGCTCATGGTGGGGTGCCGAATGGGCTGGAAGGGACATGCAGTGGTAGAAGTGATTTCGGCCTGACGACGCTTCGTGTTGCTATATCGCAACATTTGAATTAGGTGTGACTAACTTGCTCATACGTCGTCGCGCTGACAAGTCCCGTATGCGCGGACCGGACTCCGGCACGACGCACGCGCGACCGAACCTGCCGCCGTGAAGGTCGGCCGCTGTGTCCGCCTCCCTGTCACGGTCAGCAACGATCGACCGGGGACGTAACCCACCGCAGCCGGCGTCGACAGGCGATCCCACGCGATCGCTCGAGGCGCGCTGCGACCGCGCAACTGGCGAGTCTAGTCGTCCGGATCGAGGGCGATGTGGAGCAGGTTCCGAAGAATGCGCTCGGTCATTCCCCACACCACGTGGTCGTGGATGACGAACGCGGGGACGCGCCATGTCTCGTTTCGGCGCCGAATCTCGGTTTCCCGGCTTACCCGTGGATCGGCGAGGGTAGCGAGCGGAACCCAGAATGCATCCGCGACTTCGTCGTTCAGAACGAGGCCGACGGCACGGTCTTCCTGCTCCGCCAGCGTGAACACGTACGGAGAGACGACGATCGGCGGCAGGACTGGCGTTCGCGGATGCAGCTCGTCGAGCATTCCCAGCAGATGGCCGTTCCGACGCAGGTCCACGCCGGTTTCTTCCCAGGTTTCCCGCATGGCGGTGTCCACGAGCGAAGCGTCGTTGCGCGACGATCGTCCGCCCGGGAGCGCGATGTTGCCACTCCACGGATCGCCCTCGCGCTCGGCGCGGCGGATCATGAGGAGATCGATTTCGCGCGCACTTGGTCGGAAGATCAGCGCCACGGCGGCGCGCGCCGGATCGCCCTCGAACGTCGCCATTCGACCCGGATGTTCGGCCATGCGGGTCCGAATCCGGTCGACTAGCGGATGGTGGAGCGCGTCAGCCACGATCCCGCCCGGGACAGCGCCGCACGCGGCACTCAGTCGGCGACGCCGCCGCCAGCTTCCACCCAGCCACGGAACCCGAGTTGCATCGACGCCACATCCGCATAGCCCATTTCGCGCAGCGATACGGCCGCCAGCGCCGAACGGTTTCCGGTGGCGCAGTACAGGATCACTTTCTGGGACCGGCTGGCAACCGCCTCGATGGTCTGTTCCAGGACGCCCCGTGGGATCAGGTGAGCGCCCGGGATCGCGCCAAGGTTGAACTCGTTAGGTTCGCGACAATCGATGACGATCGTATCCGGCTGCTCCATGAGCTGCATCGTCTCGCGTGGGGAGACTTCGGGAATCACTTGCTTCGCTTCAACGACCAGATCGGCGTAGGTCTTGGACGGCATGCGGTGTAGGGATGCGGTAGCGCGTAAGGTGCCTTGCGTGTGGAACAGGAGCAATTTACTCGCGTCGCGAGGCTGCGACCGGTAGCTTCGGCACCATGTCGCTGACGACGAGAGTGCTGGTCGCGTTGCTCGCGGGCATGACGCTCGGCATCGTGGCGTCGCTATCGGGGGAGCCGCTGGCCTTGCGCGCCGCGGGCTGGCTCGAACCCATCGGCACGCTGTTCATCAACGCGCTGCGCATGACGGTGATCCCGTTGGTGGTGGGAAGCCTTGTGGTCGGCGTGGCGTCGTCACCGGACCCGCGCACGATCGGGCGGGTAGGTGTCAGCGCCGTCGTGCTGTTCGTGGCCACGCTGGTGGCCGGTACGATGTTCGCCATTCTGGTAGCGCCGCCTCTGATCCGGCTGTTTCCGATCGACGATGGCGCGAGGGCTGCGCTGGGCAGCGCTGCAACTGCGTCGGGCGACGCGGCGCGCACCGTGCCAACGCTCACGCAGTGGCTGGTGGAACTCGTGCCGGTCAACCCGCTCAAGGCCGCCGCGGATGGCGCCATGCTTCCCCTGATCGTCTTTTCCATACTTTTTGGGCTGGCGCTTGCCCATCTGACTCCGGAGCGGCGAGACGCTCCCGTGCGATTTTTCGACGGCGTTGCCCGCGCATCGCTGGTCCTGGTGCAGTGGGTGCTGGACGTGGCACCGATTGGCGTCTTCGCGCTCGCAGTGCCGCTGGCCTCGCGAATGGGAGCGTCTGCAGCCGGCGCCCTGGCCTATTACGTGGTAATCGTCGTCGCGGTCACGGTCGCGTTCTGCGTGCTCGTCTTGTATCCCCTGGCGGCGCTCGGGGGCCGCGTTCCGATGAGGCAGTTCGCCCGCGCCGCACTGCCGCCGCAGGCCGTGGCGTTCAGCGCGCGCAGTTCGCTGGCCTCACTGCCTGCCATGATGGAGAGCGCGAGATCGCGGCTCCGGCTGCGTGACGAAATCGTGTCGTTCATGCTGCCGATGGCAGCCTCCACATTTCGCCCCGGCGGCGCCGTGGGACTGATCGTCGGCGTCGTTTTCCTGGCGCACCTCTACGGGGAAACGTTAGGCGTCACCCGGATGGTCACGATCGGGCTCACGGTAATCCTGTCCACGTTCAGCGTCCCAGGTATCCCTGGCGGATCCATCCTCATCATGGCACCAGTCCTGATGGCTGCCGGCATCGATCTCACGGGCCTGGGTATCCTGCTCGGTGTCG
This sequence comes from Gemmatimonadaceae bacterium, assembly GCA_019186945.1. GTDB lineage: Bacteria > Gemmatimonadota > Gemmatimonadetes > Gemmatimonadales > Gemmatimonadaceae > JABAQJ01. The sequence goes on along the minus strand of JABAQJ010000007.1, from coordinate 365,684 downwards.
ACACCATCCCCGACATGTTCCGCACGGTCACCAACGTCACCGGCGACATGGCGACAGCGACCGTGACCAATCGCATCGGCTCCCGTCAGCCGGATAACGCGGACGCTTGATACGCCACACGTCCGACGGTCAGGTTCCGCCCTTCCGGTTGCAGTTCTCGACGATCTCGGCACGCATGTCGCCGGGACGCTCGATCGTGCGATAGAAGTCCGCGAGGTACTCCTTCGCGTCCTGCGCGTACCCCTTGTCCAGTCCCGGCAGCGAATCGTACAACGCCATCACCTCCGCCTTCTTCCCGACGAAACGGGCCACCACGGGCGCCCATTCTTCCACGGCCTTGCACGGTCCGCGGAACAGTCGCTGGCGCACGTTCCTGATCGGGAGCTTGGGGTCCGGTGTCGCGTACCGGGCGTCCACCAGTCCCGAGAAATCGAAATCGTAGGGAACGGGCAGTATCTCTCCGCTCGGCGTGGAGATGACGCGCACGTTATGCAGCGCGTACAGCGACCAGTCGGTGTTCCCTATCATGTATTCGAAGAGGCTCATGCCGAGCAGCGGCACCTGTTCGACATCGTCGAACGTCGCCCTGCGCAACTCGCGTACGATCCCGCCGAAACGCGCCGCCATGTGTTCCTCGCTCTCCACGATCAGGCCCCAATACGTGCCTTGCGAGTTCATGCTTGCCGAGTCGACATAGGTCACGCGCGCCAACCGGACGCGGAACGCAATCGGCGAGACGAGCTGCTGAATCCGGTACACGAGATACTCTCGCAGCACGTATTGCTCGTACAGGTCGTCCTTCTGGCAGTGGGTTCCGAGCTTGAGCGACTTCTCGTTCTCGAACGGGCTCCCATCGACGGTCTTCTTCGTGAATTCCATTCGCAACGGGACGAACGAACACTTCGCCAGGCGATAGTGCCCACGGGTTCGCAACCGCATGGGGATGGTATCGGTCGTGCCCGCTACCACGAGCCGTGCCGCGAACCGTTTGGTCGACAGCGTATCGCGATCGCGCGACAGAGCCCTGAAGTTCGCGATCAGCGTGAACGCCAGCGGATCGTGCGACTTGAACAGGGGCAGCGCCTCCGACTCGGCCCTGCGCTTGGCGAGATCCTCGTCCGACGGCATCTCCTTCAACCTGGCGGGATCCCGGGACTTCTTCTTTCCCGAGTCCTGGCCGGCCATGGCATCCGCGCCCAGCATCAGAGCCAATGCCGCCAGTAGCAACGATTTCAGAGCCATGCGCCGACCTCCGCCGATACCACGTGTGGGGAACCCTCGGCGATGACCTGGTCGCGCACCAGCGCCATGTCGCGCCCCTTCTTCACCCTGATCGCGTACACCAGATCGGCGTTGCCCTCCCGCCGGTCCACGCGAATCTGCTGCCATCGTTTGAGCTGAGCCTGAAAGATCCCCTCGACGACAGCAATGGCGATGTCCGGATCGCTCACGGTCACCTTGATGCGGCCGTCGAACCGCGGACCGTTCGCCTCGCTCGATTCGTCGTCGCTCAGATCCTTCTTCCGCTTGTCGATGCGGCGCGAAAGCGCGTCGAGCTGCGCCGGCGCCATCGACTCGATTATTTCGTGGTCCAGTCGCGCCACGAACTGGCTGGTACGGTTCGCAACGGCCATCGCCCGCGCCAGACGCCGATCCGCCATGGTGCCCTCCAGATCCGGCGGCGTCCGCGCGAAATCCGTGAACCAGAGACCCAGCGTGATGACGACGAACAGCACCGAGAGCACACCCGCCACCTCCAACTGGACGCCACACGCGAGGCCCAACGCGGTCACCACGAACATGAAGACGGCATCCTTGCTGTCGTCCAGCGTGGTACGGAAACGCACGGCAGAGATGATCCCGGCAAGCGAGAACGCCAGCGCAATGCTGTTCCGCACCAGCGCCGCCACCACCGCGATCACCACCGGCATCAGCACCAGCGACTGCACGACCGATTGCGAGTAGCCCTTCTTCTGCCGCGCGAACATGTAGACCCACGATACCGGCAGCGAGAGCGCGAACGCGGAGACGCCAGCCACGAGCGTCATCAGGGCGACGTAGGCCGGCGGCAGCCCGGTAATCGCCGGCTGCGGCGTCGTCAGGATGTCCGACTGACTCTGCACACCGTCGAAACTGGCCCCCAGCAGTGGACCCAACGCCGTGCGAAGGACGGCCTCCCAGGCAGCGGGAAGCGCAATCCACAGTAACGACGTCACCGCGGTCAACGCCAAGTAGTACAGCACGAGGCGCAGCAGCGGATGGTGTCGTAGCGACCAGGGCTTGTCCGTCATGACTCAGGGATCCGGTCGGAGCGCCATCGAGTGCTGGCGGCCCGCCCCAGTCCGACGATAACGTGCGACAGTTGCGGGCGCGAGGGTTCGGCCGGACGAGGCGCCGACTGCGTGGTTTTGCCCACACCCGCAATACCGCGGTGACAGTCCGGCGCCCACATCCCGGTAGCGTCGGCGTGTGCCCTCCTCCATCCCGCTCGCCACAGTCCTTCGAGATGCCTGCGCACCCGCCGGCGTCCCCGGACTCCTCGCACTGCTCGGCTTCGGGACGCCCGAAATGCCGGATGCGCGAGCCCGTGAAGCCTTGGGGCTCCCGGATGACGCTCGCGCCGTGGCGATCGCCCGCGGCCGCGGTGCGCTCCGCGCCATCTGGTTGCAGCCGATGCCCGGCGTGACTCCACGTGAACTGCTGGTGCGCGTGGCGCGAACGATGTCCGCCCGGTCGCCGCACCTGCTCTGGCTGCTCATCGTCTCCTCTCCTGCGGCGTCGGAGGTCGCCATCGCTGCCTGGAGCGCGGAATCTCCACCCCGCATCGCCGTATTGCTGGTCCAGCGAGAGCGCGTCACGGACAGCGACGCAGAGTCGCTCGGAGCGCTCGCATCCGCTGCCGGTGGCGTGGACGTCGTGGTCCATGCGCGCTGGCGCGAGATCCTCGGTCGCGAAGCGTTGTCGCGCCGATTCTACCGAGCGCTCGAACGAAACGTGACGCAACTCGCGGAAGGCGCCGAAGGATCGGCCCCGCGCGAGGCACGACGAGAACTCGCCCTGCTCACGGTCTCGCGACTCCTGTTCCTCGCCTTCCTGGAGTCCCGCGGCTGGCTGGACGGCGATCGCGGTTTCCTCGCCAGGGTCATGGATACCTGTTTGCGCGATGGCGGCGGGGTGCAGCGTCGCGTGCTCTTGCCGCTCTTCTTCGGCACGCTCAACACACGAGTCTCCAAGCGCGCGCCCGCCTCGCGCGCGTTCGGCCAGGTGCCCTTTCTCAACGGCGGACTGTTCCAGCGATCGGCGATCGAGACTCGGTGGCGCCACTTGCGATTTCGCGACGAACAGCTCGCCTCGTTATGTGAGGAGATCCTCTTCCACTATCGGTTCACAACCCGCGAGGACGATGGCCGCTGGTCTGAACTGGCGATCGATCCCGAGATGCTGGGTCGTGCCTTCGAGTCGCTGATGGCGTCGGCCGAGCGACGCGCCAGCGGCACGTTCTATACGCCGCAACCGCTGGTGGAGCGTGTCACCGAGGCCGCGTTTCGCGATGCCCTCCACGCCCGGGCTGTGGACACGGACGCGATCGATGCCGCCCTTAGGGGAGGCCGGCTGAATGCGGACACCGCAACCCGGCTGGCTGCGGCACTCCGTGGGCTCCGCGTCCTCGATCCCGCATGTGGCTCGGGAGCGTTTCTGGTCCACGCGCTCGAGCGCCTGTCCGCACTGACGCGACTCGCCGGCGACACACGGTCCGAGACCGACCGGCGCCGCGCCATCGTCTCCAGCAGCATATTCGGCGTGGACGTGCACCCCACCGCCGTCTGGCTCTGCGAACTGCGCCTTTGGCTCGCGATAGTGCTCGACAGCGAGGTGAGGGATCCGCTGGCGGTGCCACCGCTCCCAAACCTCGATCACAACATCCGCGTGGGCGACGCGCTGCGGTCGCCAGGCTTCCACGTCGTTGCGTCTGCCGCCAATCCTGAGTCGCTCGTCTACCTTCATGCCAGATACGCACGTGCCACTGGAGCGCGCAAGCGGACGCTCGCACGCTCGCTGGACCGCGCCGAACGCCAGCGTGCGGAGGAGGTCGTCCGCTCGGCGCTGGCGACGGTATCCGCGCGGCGCCGGGAGTTGCTCGCTGCGGCCCGCGGGCCGGACCTCTTCGGCAAACGCCGGGGATCGATCGGCGACGAGGGAGAGACCCTGGCAGCGCTACGTGCCCAGTCTCGTGCCTGGCGGCGCCGCATTCGCGACGTCCGGACCGGGCGTACCATACCGTTCTCCTTTCCGTCCCACTTTCCGCTCGCCGCTTCCCGCGGGGGTTTCGACATCGTTGTCGGCAATCCGCCGTGGGTCCGCCTGCATCGCATCCCCGCGGACGTCAGACCGGAGTTGCGTCAGGTCTATCGCGTCTTCCGCGAGGCCGCCTGGGAGCGCGGCGCGGAGGACGCGCGCGCGGGACGAGGCTTTGCCGCGCAGGTGGATCTGGCGGCGCTGTTCGCCGAGCGCAGTGTCGACCTGGCGCGCGAGGGCGGCACGATAGCGTTGCTGCTGCCGGTGAAACTGTGGCACTCGCTGGCCGGCGGCGGCCTTCGCCGGCTGTGCCTGGAGTGGAATTCGCTGCGGGCGGTCGAGGACTGGTCCGAGGCGCCAGCGACGTTCGATGCCGCCGTTTACCCGTCGCTCGTCGTCGTTCGACGCGGGCGCGACGACAATCCGGAACCGCTCTCCCTGGGGCTCCACCGCAGAGAGATGGCCATCAACTGGCGTACTGGCCGCTCGGCACTCCCGCTCGATGCATCGTCCGGAGCGCCGTGGCTCATCCTGCCGCCGGACGCCCGCGCCGCATTCGACCACGTGGCCAGAGCCGGCATCGCGTTGGGTGCCAGCGGCATCGGGCATCCCACACTCGGACTCAAGAGCGGATGCAACGAAGCGTTCCTCGTTCACGTGCTGGAGCGCGACCGCGACGACGTCCTCGTATCGGACGGGAACCGGCGCGGCCGGCTGGAGTCGGCGCTGGTACGACCGGTGCTGCGCGGCGAGGGCACGACGTCATGGCGCGCCGCTCGAACGGACGAGCACATCGTCTTCCCGCTGCGTCCGTCAGGGGTTCCACTCCTGGACCTGCCTCCCGGCGTTCGGGCATGGCTCGGACCGTGGCGTCGCACTCTTCTGAAGCGCGCGGACGCACGCCACGGTACGCCGTGGTGGTCTCTGTTTCGGGTCGACGGGGCGTTCGCCGACAGGCCGCGCGTCGTATGGGCGGACATGGCGCGTGCACCTGGCGCCGTGGTACTGGAGGCCGGCAGTCCAGTAGTGCCGCTCAACAGTTGCTACGTGCTCCGGTGCCGCGACCTCACCGATGCCTACGCCTTCGCCGCGTGGTTGAACTCGCCCCTTGCCGCAGCGTGGCTCGGATCGATCGCGGAACCGGCGCGCGGCGGCTACCGCCGATTTCTTGCGTGGACGGTGGCGCGACTTCCTATCCCCAAGGACTGGAATCGTGCGCGCGAGATCCTGGCGCCGCTTGGCGCACGCGCCTCGCGCGGCGAACGGGTGACGCCGTTTGAGCTGGTCGAACAGGTCTGCCGCGCGTTCCGGATCAGGCAGTCCCGTATCGCCGAACTGCTCGCGTGGACTCAGCGATAGGCATCGCCGACGCCCGCCTGCCATGGTCGATCGTCCAAGCCCACGTCGTCCGGGCGATCGTCGCGCAGGCGCTTGCCCCACCGCCGCCGATCCCCGCAATGCTTGGCGTCGTCGAGCTGCGGCCTCATCAACGCGAGGGCGCGGCACAGCTGACACGCGTACTGCAGACCTTCGGCGGCGCGCTGCTGGCCGACGACGTCGGCATGGGCAAGACGTTCACCGCCCTCGCGACCGCGCGCACGGTCGATTCGCTGGTCGTCGTCGCGCCGGCAGCCCTCCGCTCGATGTGGCGCGACGCCACGGAACGCGCCGCCATGCGCGCGACGATCGTCTCGCACGAACAGTTGAGCGCAGGACGCACGGACCTCCCGCGCGCCAGCTTCGTGATCGTGGACGAGGCGCACCATGCGCGTAACCCGCACACCGTACGCTACCGCGCCCTGGCGCGGCTGGCACTCGGCGCGCCGATGCTGCTACTGACGGCTACCCCGTTTCATAACGGCGAGCGCGACCTGCGCCATCTGTTGGCGCTCTTCCTCGGAGAGCGCGCCCTGCTCGGAGCCGACGACCTGCTGCGCGCCTGCACGGTCCGACGGCTCGCGACAGACGTCGCCGACGACGTAAGGGTGCCCACAGTCGCCCCGCTACGCTGGCTCTCCGTGCCGCACAACGAGGATCTCGTCCGCGCCCTCACGGCGATCCCCGCCCCGGTGCCGCCTCGGGACGGCGGATCGGCGGACGCCTTGCTCGCCCTTCTCCTCATCCGCCTCTGGTGCTCGAGCGACTGGGCGTTGAGAGCGGCGCTGCGCCGTCTGCTCGCCCGTGCCACAGCCCTTACGGCTGCGCTGCAGGATGGACGCTACCCGCTTCGCGAAGAGCTTGCGTCGTGGCGACTGGACGACGATGCGTTGCAACTCGCGTTCACGCCGCTCGTCGTGCCGGCGCCGCATCACGGCGACGTGCGCCTCCTCCTCGACCGCCTGGACGCGCACGCTGCCGCGATACGCCACGCCACCGACATCCTCGCCCGTGGCCCCAGCGCCGATGGCGCCCGGCAGATGCATCTGGAACGCATGATGGAAGAGCCGGACTGCAGCGGCATCGTCGCGTTTACGCAGTTCGAAGCCACGGCACGCGGTCTGTTCCGCAGACTGCGCGATCGCGCCGGCGTTGCAGTGCTTTCGGCACACGGAGGCGAGACGGCAACCGGCCGCCTCTCCCGTGACGATGTGCTTCGCCTCGCCCTTCCAGCACCCAACGGCGTTCCCAATCCGCGTCTCCCGCTGCGCCTCCTCATTGCCACCGACTTGCTCAGCGAAGGAGTCAACCTTGGCCAGTTGCAACACGTCGTTCACCTGGACCTTCCGTGGACGCCAGCCCGCCTCCAGCAGCGCGTGGGGCGGCTCCGCCGCCCGGAATCGACGCATGCCCGCCTCCTCGTGAGCGCGTTCGAGCCGCCCGCTTCCGCCGAACGACTCGCGGGTATCGTCAGAACCCTGCAGAAGAAGGCGAGCGCCGGCGAACGCCTCATCGCCACACGAGAGCTGCTCGCCGGCGCCCCGTGGGAAGCTGTCGCCGACCGAACCTCAACCGGACAACTGGACGCCGATGCCGAGCTACGGCGACGGCTCCACGCCTGGAGTGAATCCGACGACGCCGTACGCCTCGCCGGCAGCCCGAATCCTGTTGCTACCACGACTCGCAACAGACGACCGCAGGTCGCCGTCGTCCGGTCCGCTGGGGGAGCGCCGTGGCAGGCCCTCGTCCTCGCAGTGATCGGCGGCTTGCCGCGCCTGGTCGTCCTGACGGAGTCACAGGTAGAAGACTCGCCCGCCACGGTGGCATCGTTGCTCGGACCCTTCGAGGGCCATGAGGATGGCGGTCACCATGTACTGACCGAAGCAGTGCCGGTCATCGAGGCGTGGCTGTCCGCACGCCGCGCGGAAGCCATGACCGGCGACGGCATTAGCCGCCTGCCACGAGTACAGGTGCGAGCCATGCACGCCCTCGGCCGGATGGAACGAGCGCTCCCGCGCGCCGAACGCCTGCGGGCGACAGCTCGCATTGAGCATCTTCGCAACAACGTGCTGGCAATCCGCGGCGCCGCAGCGGAGCAGGAACTCTCTCAGGCACTCGGCGCGTTGAGTCTGACAGAACACTCCCATGCCGCTGACGCTGTGCTCGCCGCCGCATCCCGCGGCGGCTCGCCGCACCCAGCCCCCGATGCGGAGCCGACTATACTCTGCGCGATCGTCGCATCGCCATGATGACCTCCGCGTTGACGCCGCTACCCTGGATTCCAGGACGCCGCCTCAGCGCATGCGGTACCAGATCGTCACGCCTCGTCCGGCGGAACCGGTGGACCTCGGCGGTCGCTACTTTCTGTCATGCCATCCAAGCAAGCAGAACCACTGACCGTTCTTTTCGACCTCGACGGAACGCTGATCGATTCGATCGAACTGATCGTCAGTGCCGCACGTCACGCGTTCGCGTCACGCAACGGTCCGGCGCCTTCCGAGGACGAGTTCAAGGCCGGCATCGGACAACCGCTCACCACGCAGTTCGCTCCTTACGTGCGAACGCCGGCGGAACTCGACGCTCTAATCGCCGCGTATCGCGGTTTCCAGATCGCCAACCATGACCGCCTGACCACGTTGTACGACGGGATCGACGCGGCCGTCGGCGAACTGCGCCAGCGTGGCCACCGACTCGGCATCGTGACCAGCAAGGCCGACGCCATCGCCAGGCGATCCCTGCGTCACGTGGGATTGGAGGACGCCATCGAGGTTCTCGTGGGATGTGACGCCACGTCGCGACACAAGCCGCACCCCGAGCCGGTGCTGCACGCAATGGAGCGACTACGATCGACGCCTCAGCGGTCCGTCTTCATCGGCGACTCCCCGTACGACGTACAGGCGGGAAACGCGGCTGGCGTGGCGACCGTCGCCGTGACGTGGGGTGCGTTTCGTCGTGACACTTTGGCCGCGGCGGGCCCGTCATATGTGCTGGAACGGCCGCACGATATCCCGCTCCTGATCGACGCGATCGCACAGCGCGGCCAGGCCTGATCGCGTTCAAACCATCCTGTCCTGTGAGCTATCTCAATGCCGAGCGCTCACACGATAGAACGAATGACGGTGCCGAGAGTCGACGACGAGGCTCTGGACGCAGCACAGACCGCATCTGACGCCGCCCTGGCGGCCGGTGGCGATCGCGCGGCTTTCGAACGCCTTTACCGGGGCAACGTCGATCGCGTGTACTCGCTTTGCATGCGGATGGTGGGCGAACGAGCGCAAGCTGAAGAACTCACCCAGGATGTCTTTGTCCGGGCCTGGCACAAGCTGGCGCTGTTTCGCGGGGAGAGCGCGTTTGGAACCTGGTTGCATCGCCTCGCGATCAATGTTGTGCTCAACGCACGAAAGACCGAAGGCCGTTCACGAAAACGATTTGCAGATGATGGCAATGAAATCGACAGCCTGCCTCGGGCGGCGCCGACCCTGGCTCCGGGCGACTCACTCGACCTGGAGAGAGCGATCGCACTCCTTCCGCCAGGCGCCAGGCGCGTGTTCGTTCTTCACGACGTAGAAGGCTACAAGCACGAGGAAATCGGCGAGATGCTCGAAATCACGGCTGGTGGAAGCAAGGCGCAGTTGCACCGAGCACGATTGCTGTTGCGGGAGGCACTTCAACGATGACCGGGACCAACCTGACGTGCGAACAGTTCGATGCGTTCCTCTCCGATTTCCTGGAGGGAACCGTCGAGCCGGCAACTCGAAGCTCGATGGACGGCCATCGCGTCACGTGCGTGCGGTGCGCCGCGTTGGTGCGCGACATCGAGGATCTCCGTGTCGATGCCGCGGCGCTTCCGGAGTTGGCGCCGGCACGCGATCTGTGGGCGGAGATCTCAGGGCGTATCGACACTGGCGTTGTGACGACACCGGTGTTTGGTGAGCCGCGTGGCTCGCGCGCGTCTGCATGGAGCGGGCAAGCGCGGCGGACGGTGTCTCTCCGGAAGTGGGGCGTGGCTGCGGCAATCCTGATGGCGGCGACGTCGGCCGCGACCTATTTCGCCACCATGGCGCGCGTTCGGCAACTCGGGGCCTCGGGCGCGGTCGCCATCCAACCCGTACCTGATGACGCGGTGACGGCGATCGACCTGCCACCAACGTTGGCGCCACCGGTCGATTCGGGTGTACCGTCCGGTGCTGGGCAGGCTCCGGGAGCGACGTCGTCTGGACTGACGTCTGCACTCCCGACCGCCAGCAAGGGGCGCGCGCCCGCCAGCGCCACGTATGACCGTGAGATCGCAAAACTTCGCGACGTTGTCGAGCAGCGTCGCCTCGAACTGGATCCATCGACGATCGCCATCATTCAGCACTCGCTGACGACGATCGATATCGCGATTCAGGACGCGCGGCGAGCGCTGGCCAACGACCCGTCCAGCAGGTTCCTGAATCAGCAGTTGAACAACGCCTTGGAGAAGAAGCTCGGGTTACTTCGCCGGGTAGCCTTGTTACCCACCCGCGCCTAACGGTGAGTGCAATGAGGACAGGAGTACGAATCGTGCTGGCCGTCGCATTGGTGACAACAGCCTCGCGCGCCGCACAAGCTCAGAGTACGGATCGACGCATCGAGCGTCTGGCCGAGCGCATCGCCGCTGCCGCCGAACGCACGGCGGAGCGCGTGAGCGAAGCTGTCGAGCGTGCGTTGCGTGATTACGACCGGGATAGCGACGCGGAGGGTACCGGTCGCCTGGAAGAGCGGATCGACACGACGTTCGCCTTCCCGCGCGATGGAGCGATCGATCTATCGAGCGTATCCGGAGAGATCGTCGTGAACGGGTGGAGTCGCGGCGAGATTCGGATTCGCGCGGTCACGGAACGGGGTCGGTTCCGCACGCACTTTTCGTCGTCCCGGGTATCGATCGAGGTCGAGTCGGTGCGTGGCCGATCCGGGGAGACGAGCATCGAGATCTCGGCGCCGGAGGGGATTCGCCTCGTTATGCAAAGTACGTCCGGCGAACTCACGGCCCGTGGGACGAAGGGCGTCGTGGAGGCCTCTAGCGTCAGTGGCGACGTGACCGTGGACGACGCCCGGGGACGCGTGACCCTGGAAACCGTCTCCGGGATGCTCCAGGCGGCGCGGATCGACGGCGACGTCGAGGCGACCACCGTGAGCGGCGACCTGCAGCTGGATGCCATCGAGGGTCCCGTACGAGTGGAGACCACGAGCGGCGAAATTCGACTGGCCGATATCCGGTCCGACGACGTGTATGCGTCGACCGTCAGTGGCGACATCGAGTACCGCGGTGACGTCGCCGGTAGCGGCCGCTACGAGTTCCATGCGCATTCCGGTGACGTGACGCTCGACCTCCCGACGTCGGTCAGCGCTCGCTTCAGCATCGAGACGTACAGCGGCGACCTCGACTCCGACTTTCCCGTGACGTTGCAACCCGGCGAGCGAAGCAACCGCCGCCCACGTCGCTTCGAGTTCACGATCGGAGGTGGAGCGGCCCGCGTAGTCGCCGAATCGTTCAATGGCGACATCCGAATCGCACAACGCGGCATCAATCGTTAGGTCGGAGGTTATCCACCGTGTTCAAGACCCCGCTTCTTCTGGCCCTGCTCGTATTTGGCGCGAGCCCGGGCATCGCGCAGGAACGCCGTTCGAGACGTGACTTCTCCTGGGACGGACGCATCGCAACGAGTCGCTGGCTCACCGTGCGCAATCTCAACGGCGCCGTTCGCGTCGAGCGAAGTGCCGACGGCCAGACCTCGGTGACCGCCGAGAAGCGATGGCGCCGTGGCAACCCGGAAGTCGTCCGTATCGAGGCCCACAAGATCGGGCCGGGCGACGAAGACGTGCTGATCTGCGCTATCTGGGACGAATCAACGACGTGCGACGAAAACGGCTATCGCCGACCGGAACGGCGACGTGACTGGGATGACCGCAACGATGTCTCGGTGGAGTTCGTCGTGCGAATCGCTGCCGGCGTGAATCTCCGCGTGCACACGGTCAACGGCGCGCTGGATGTCGATGGCGCCACCGGCATCGTGGAAGCGCACACGGTGAACGGATCGATCGTGGCTCGTTCGACTGGCGGACCGGTCGTGGCATCGACGGTCAACGGGAGCATCGAGGCGCATATGGCGACTCTCGGCGATCGGGACCTCGAATTCGAGACGGTCAACGGGTCGATCGAGGTCTATGTCCCGGAGGGACTCGATGCCGAGTTGGACATGCGAACCGTCAACGGCGGCGTCACGTCGGACTTCCCGCTCGTCGTCAGCGGAAAAATCAACGCGCGCCATGTTCGCGCGACGATCGGGAAGGGAGGTCGTCGCCTGGAGTTCCGCACGGTCAACGGCGGCGTCCGACTCTACCGGGCGTAGCCTGCCGGCACACCATTAGATCGCACGAAGCCCTCCGAGTCAGGTATATTTCGGCAGTCCCGATTCTGGAGCCTGACTCGATGGGTATTTCCGCTCGCCCGATCCAGGGCGTTCTCGTCCAAAGCGGTGCGGATCGCGCCGCTCTCGTTCGCCGAACGTACACGCTCATTTTCGTGAGCATCCTGGTCACGATCGGCGGTGTCGCGCTTGGCCTTGGCCAGCCGAGCATCATGCAGGCGGTTGTCGAGCACCGGTTCATCACGTTGCTGCTAACGTTCGCACCGCTGCTGGCCGCGATGAGCTTCCGTGACGCGTTCCCGGCGAACATCGGCTTGGTCTTCCTCTTCACTTTCATCGAAGGGGTTGCGATCTCGCCGATCATTTACGTCATGGGGCGCGAGCAGCCCGGCGTGATCGCTCAGGCGGGCTTCCTGACGGCCGCGTCGTTCTTCGGGCTCACCGCGTACGCGTGGCTCAGCCGGCGCGATTTCAGTGCATGGGGAAGCTTCTTCTTCGTGGGCCTGATCGTCCTCGTCATCACGTCGCTGCTCAACCTCTTTTTCCAGAACCAGACCGCTTCTCTCTGGATAGCGGGCGCCACGGTGCTGGTATTCAGTGGCCTGCTGATCTACGACACTTGGCGACTGAAGAACGTGTTCGGCCCGAACGACTACGTGATCGCTGCAGTCACGATCTACCTGGATCTGCTGAACATGTTCATGGCGATCCTCACGCTGCTGGGTGGGCGCCGCCGGTAGTCCACCGTTCTCTGCGCGTCACGAAGGGCGTCGGCCGTGTCCGACGCCCTTCGTGCATCAGGAAGCGTCGATCGCCTGCGCCAGCGAGACGTCGTTGGCGGTGATGCCGCCGGCGGAATGCGTCGAGAGGTGGAGTACGACCTTCGAGTAGCGGATGTCGATGTCCGGATGATGATCGCGCTCTTCGGCGATCGCGGCCACGCGGGTCACGAACGCCATCGCGTCTCCGAATGTGCGGAACTCGTAGGTCTTCAGCAGTTCCGTGCCGCGTCGCGACCAGCCTGGCAGGCCGCCCAACGCACGGTGGATCTCGATATCGGAGAGCGGCGTGATCACGAGATGCTGCGCATGGAGTGAAGGCAAATACGGTAATCGTTAGGCTCGGCCGGCGATGCCGCCCCAGCAACGGAAAACTAGCGACCGTCCGGACAAATGGGACGGCCCTCACTCCATCCGCGGCATTCGCAGGTGCCAGTCCGACTCGCGTTGCACGGCCGCGCCGAGTGCGAACAACAGATCCTCGCGACCGTGCCCGGCGATGAGTTGCAGCCCGACGGGAAGTCCGCTGGCAGACAACCCGGCCGGGATCGACATCGCCGGTATCCCCGCCATGTTCTGGGGGGAGTTCAGGCGGGAAAACGCATCCACCGTGTTGGCAGGCTGACCGTTGATGTGCACAGCATGCTCGTCGATGCGGGGCGGAAGCGCGGGAAGCGTAGCTCCGATGGCCACGTCGACCGACCGGAAGCAGGTCGCGATCTCGGCCTTGAATCGGGCCCGGACGTTCATCGCTCGCACGTAGTCCAGCGCCCGCCACCGGTAGCCGCCTTCCAGTCGCTGCCTGACGAGCGGACCGAACGCACCCGGATCGGACTGGAGGATACGGTCGTGATACGCCACCGCCTCGGCAGCGGTGATGACCACAGAGGCCTGTTGCACGTCGTCGACCGCCGGGAGTGGCGCGTCGACCAGAACGACTCCCAGCCGGCGAACGACGGTGAGCGCCGAATCGATGCGGCGTTGCACCTCGGAATCCAGATCGCGCAGATGATACTCGGAGACGCCGACACGCAACCGGCGGACCCCTCGCCCGCAGGCGCGCAACCAGACGCCGGACATCCGCGCACGACCGGTCATTGGACCCAGCATCGCCGCTGCGTCCACGACACTGCGCGTCATGGGCCCGACGTGATCGAGCGTTGGACTCAGTGGGATGACGCCCGCGGTGGACACCAGCCCCCGCGTCGGCTTGAGCCCGACGATGCCACAGCAGGCCGCGGGTATACGGATCGACCCGCGCGTATCCGTTCCCACGGACGCGGCGCCCATCCTCGCCGCGACGGCGACGGCCGACCCCCCGCTTGACCCGCCGGACACCCGCTGAATATCCCACGGATTTCGCGCCGGGCCGAAATGTTCGTTGACCGTGGTCACGCCCAGCGCCAGCTCATGCAGGTTGGTTCGACCGACGATGATCGCGCCAGCACGCCGCAGCCCGCGGATGACTGGGGCATCGGTGTCCGATACCAGACCGTCCCCGAAGCATCGCGATCCGGCGGTCGTCGGTTCGTCCTTCGCAAGGACGATGTCCTTGACCGAGATGGGAATCCCGCACAACGGACTGCGGCTCCGGCCTGCACGCAGGACTCGCTCGGCGGCGATCGCGTCGCGCATTGCGCCGGCTCGCAGGGACAGGAAGGCGTTCAAGGAGGGGTTGAGCCGTTCGATACGGTCGAGCGCCGTTTGCAGCACCTCACGGGGCGATACACGCCGGCGTCCGAGCAGGGACGCCAGTGCGAGGATATCGAGGTCGTGCAGATCCATGGTTCTCGAGGACAGGACGTTGGCAGAACGTAGCGTCGGGACACTACTGGACGGCAGAGCGGTCCCTGGCCAGTTCCCGTCCGTTCGCCGTCTCGTCACGTCATCCGAACGAGCGCTGACACTGCGGGATGGCTCCGGTCTCGCGTCATTGCGCCGGAGAAACGGCCGTGAGGCCCGCACGTGCATTCGCTCGCCAAGGACCGGGACAGGCGACAACTTCCGGGCGCGATTCCCCTCTTCCCCCTTGCTTCTCCGATGCTCTCGCTGACCCTCCGCGACTTCGAGGACGTTCGCGCGCGGATCGCGCCGCACATCGCGCACACGCCACTTCTGACGTCGCGCCAGCTCAGCGAGCGTACGGGTTTCGACGCTCGGCTCAAGGCAGAGGTCTTCCAGCGCGTGGGGTCGTACAAGATCCGCGGGCCGCTCAACAAGTTCGCGTTGATGTCCGGGGAGGAGAAACGTCGTGGCGTCGTCTGCTCATCGGCAGGCAACCACGCACAAGGTGTGGCGCTGGCGGCGCGCATCCACGGGATCCGTGCCGTAATCTGCATGGCGGAGAATGCGACGCCGGCGAAGATCGCGGCGACCAGGGCGTACGGTGGCGAGATCGTGTTGCACGGTACGATCTGGGACGAGGCGAACGAAAAGGCGCAGGAACTCGTGCGAACCGAAGGACTGACGTACATACATCCTTTTGACGACGCGCAGCTGATCGCGGGTCAGGGGACGTTAGGCCTGGAGGTCGTGCAGGACTGGCCGGATCTCGATGCGATCGTGGTTCCGATCGGCGGAGGCGGGTTGATCTCGGGCGTGTCCATGGCGATCAAGAGCCACAATCCGAAGGTTCGCGTGATTGGCGTCGAGTCGTCGGACGGGCCCGCAATGCAGCGGAGCGTGCAATCGGGCCGGCTGGAGACCATCGACTGCCGAACGATCATCGATGGGCTCCGGGTGAAACGCGTCGGCGAACTCAACTTCTCCGTAGTACAGCGTTATGTGGACGAGATCGTGACCCTGCCGGACGCCGAGATCTTCGAGGCCATGCTGTGGGTCATGGAGCGCTGCAAGCTCGTGGTGGAGGGAGCGGCGGCGGCGCCGGTGGCAGCAATGCTGCACGGGCTGGTGAAGGTGCCACCCGGGTCCCGCGTGGTTGCGGTACTGTCCGGCGGAAACGTCAACCTGGATCCGTTGCGCGGGCTTCGCTGGAATTGACGGAGCGCCGGATCCGTTCGGCCAGCCACAACGCCCCTCGGCACTGCCACCATACGCAGAGTATCGACGAGTAGGCAATGGTTTTCTGTCCTGCAGCCTGGATGAGCAGCCCTCCGGCCGTTCGTGCGCTCGGTCCGGCGACGAGGAGCCAGACGTAACCGGCCAGCACCGCGGCGAACGCGAACCAGCCGAAGGCATAGCGCCTGGGATAGTCCGGATGACGCCACGTCGCCACGCCGTACAGGAGGACGACGACGAGGAACGAGCGGAACGCCACCTGCACGAAGGTCATGTGCCAGCCCAGGTGGCGATTGGCTGGAGTGAGGGCGATACCCATGTAGGCCAGACCCGAGACGACACCGACGGCCGAACCCGCCAGGCTCAACACGCGGAGATCGCGGCGGCACCGGAACAGCTGCGGCAGGACGAGCATGATGGCCACGAGGCCGACGCCGATGCTCGCGAGGGCGATGGCGAACAGCGAACTCGAGATCGTGTTGGGGGCGCGGTTGTGCGCCACCGTCATCCCGAGGTCGCTGAAGAAGTTCCGGAAGAACGAGTATCCCCGGCTCGTGCGATCGCCGTTTGTGCCGCCCGGATAGAACGCCATGGCGGCTGTCGTCAGCACCATGAACTGGATGGAAAAGACCGTGGCGAGGCGGTACGGCCATGTGTAGGGTCGCCGGGACGATGCCACGGGGAGTGGCGCCATGCCGGCGTCGGGGACCGACGGAGAGCGAACCGCGCCAGTCGTCACGCCTAACGAATTCCGACCAGTCCGCGAGCGCCGTCGAGCAACCGCTCCGTCGAGTACCCGTAGCCGTCCTTGAACACCGTCACGACGTTGTATACGTCCGCGGGAGTGCTAACCGGATCTCCCCGAATGACCACGAGGTCGGCGCGCTTCCCGGGCTCGACGCTTCCGGTCAGACGATCCTCCCCCAGGATCTTCGCGCCGTTGAGAGACATGATCCGGAACGCCTGCGGAGGGGCGAACCCGGCCTCCACCAGCAACTCGTAATTGCGCAAGTCGCCAAAACCCGGGAGCATCCCCGTTCCCCAGGGGTCGACTCCAGCGCCTAACAAGCCACCGGCCTGCACGAAATCGTATTCCCACTGCATCATCTTCCTGATCAGACGCACCGGTACCACGAGTCCGCCCCTGGCGATGGTGGCGTGGGTCTCCTCGACCTCCCGTCTGGTGTCCGGCGCCAGCATCTCCATCGCACGCGGATTGAGCTTCGCCCGTTCGGGTACGAATGTCTCGTAGACAGCGAGCGTGGACGTCAGCGCCACTCCTTTGGCGGCCAGTTCCCGGATCGACGCCTGGACCGCCGGGCTCTTCACGTCGACATCCGCCTGAATGCGCATGTTGTCCCCGGGACAGACGTCAGGTTGCTTTCCCGGAACGTAGGCGCTGTTGGTGATGAAACCGTGTTCGAGTGCGTCGATACCCAGTGCGGCGGCCTCGGAGAAGGTGACGGAACAGAGGTGACCCGTGGCGCGCATCCCGTGCTTGTGCGCCTCGTCGATCGCGGCCCGCATCACGTCGCGGGTAATGCTGCCGGAGAACTTGAGCCAGGTCGCTCCTTCCTCGCCCCAGTAAGCGACGACGCGACGCGCTTCGTCCGGTGTGGCAAGGCCGCGGCTCCGCCCGCCCGATCCCGCGCCGTTGAGGTACGGTCCGGTGATGTGCATGCGCGGACCGGGCAGGTCTCCGCGTTCGACCGCCCGCTTCATGTTGAGCTCTTCGTACGGGAACTGGCTGCCAGCCGTCCGCATCGTCGTCACGCCGTTCCCCAGATAGAGCAGGGGTCCGGAAACCGCCATCTGCGTGGTTCGCGTGGTCGCCGAAAAGTACGTGTGCTCGTGCAGACCGACAAAACCCGGCGTCACCGTGTGACCCGTCAGATCGATCACGCGAGCACCTGGCGGAATGGCAACCTGCCCGCCAGCACCAACTGCGGCGATACGCGTGCCGTCGATGACGATGGTCTGATTCTCGCGCACCGGCGCTCCCGTTCCATCCACCAGGCGCGCGTGCGTGAGCGCAATGACCGGAGCGTCGATTTCGACGTACGCGCGCGCCGCCGGGGAGAGTGACGGTCTCTCCTGCGCGAACGCGCCGGGTGCGAGCAGAAGGTACAGAACGGTCGTACGGAGGACGTGGTGCACGGGGGCCTGCTCCAGAAGTGATGCCCTATGATGGGCCCCGGTCAGGACGACGCAAGTATTCAGGAGCAAGAGACTTAGCCCGCGTGAACGCGAGCGAACTCGTCGGATTCGTGACCAGAAGCGCAGATCCCGGGCTTGCAGTTTCGGTTTTTATTCGGTATACCTTCCCTCCCGGTGCCACTGACGGCCCGGGGGTGCGAGGGAACCAATGCAGCAACAGCCACTTCTCCCGGCAGACGCGCTCGCGTGGCGGCGCTTTCCTGCCCCGAGCCCATTGGGAACGCAAAAGGATATCCGCTACATCGGGTCCCATGCGCGCGGCGTCCTGAACGGGCCGGAGACGACCGGAATGGAGTTCTGGTCGATCAATCCCTACGTCGGTTGTGCTTTTGGCTGTGCGTACTGCTATGCGCGGTATACGCACCGGCACGTGAGCGAGCGGGCGATCGACCAGCTGGAGGAAGATTCGGGAACCGCGGAAGCGTTGTTGGAGCTGCCAGGATGGCTCTCGTTCGAGCGGCGGATCTTCGTCAAGCAGAATGCCGCCGCCGCATTACGGGAGCAGTTGGCAAGTCGCGGTCCGCGCGTGGCCCGTCTGCTCGGCGGAGAAACACTCCTCGTCGGGACGGCGACGGATCCGTATCAACCGGCCGAGCGACGATATCGCGTCACACGCGATGTGCTGGAGGTGCTGGCGATGTACCGCGGGTTGCGGGTGGTGGTCACGACGAAAAGCCCGCTGGTCGTGCGCGACCTCGACGTGCTGGCGCGCCTCGGCAGCCGCTCGCGTCTGACGGTCCACATGTCGCTGATCACGATGGATCGGGTGTTGGCGCGCCGGATCGAGCCACGGGCACCGACGCCGGATGCACGGCTCCGCGCCATGCGACGACTGTGCGAATCCGGGATCGACGTCGGCGTGAACATCATGCCGGTGCTTCCAGGCATCAGCGACAGCCCGGCGATGCTCCGGACGCTGCTCCGGCATGTCGCCGATGCGGGCGTTTCCCATGTCCATGCCTGCGCGCTCCGGTTGCAGCCGGCGGCACGACGGCGATACCTCCCCTTTCTGGCCGCCGAGTTCCCGACACTGGCGCCACGCTACGCGATCGCCTACGCGGAAGAGGATCGGATGAACGAACGGTATACAGCCGGGCTGCTGCGTTTCATGGAGCGGGCTGGCCGCGAAATGGGACTTCCCCTGCACACGCTGGGACGGAGTGCCGCGAACGAACACGAAGGCACCGCACCCGGTCGGCAGGCGACTGCAGACTCGCCGTGCGCGGATCTTCCCGCCGGCGATGTGCGCGGGAACACGGCGATGTACGCTCCACAGCTCGAACTGTCGTTATGACCGGAGATCTCGATGAGATGAACCCGGCGGTAGCCGACCGCGGATGGCAGCGACCGGTGTTGATCGTCAGCCGGCCAACGCGCCTACTGCGGCCGGGTCAGCGCGTAGTAGATGACGTACAACCACGAGAAAAAACCATGGACGATCGCCCAGAGGATCGACTTGTGCACACTCCAGGAAATCGCGATGGCGAGTGCGCTTCCCATCGTCACACCGGCGCGAGCGGCTTCACGAGTTCGAGACATGACGACTCCCTGGAACCTGGGCGTAGGTGGCGCGGCTCCCTCGTCGGTAATGGGGCCGCTGTACGGTCGATCGGAGTGGGAGGAGTTGGGCATGACGGAGAAAGGTGAGGTCGTGTTTCGCATGCAGCCACATTCGTTCCGCCGGTCTGTCATGAGGTAGTCGTGTTCCCTGCGTTGGTGGAAGCGGTGACCGCGGGCAGTCGACGCGGTCATTTCTTCCCCCATGGCTTCGGTCTTTCTTCGCCAGAACGACGCGGCCCGCCACCGCCATTCCACTTCCTCGTATAACGATTCGCCCGTGCTCGCCGCCCTTCGCCAACAGATCGCCGCCCTCCTCGATCCGCCACGAGTGGACGCGGGCGTGATCCCAACCGGGATCGTCGAGCTCGATGCGGCGTTGTCGGGCGGCGGCATCCCGCGGGGACGTTTGACGGAGCTGACTGGTCCGCGCGGGGGCGGGAAGACGACGCTGGTGCGCGAATTGGTCGCCGCCGCGATCGCGAGCCGACGCTGGGTGGCCTATGTGGATGCGTCACGCACGCTGTCACCGCGCGACTGGGTGGCAGAGGGCGCAAGCGGGTTGCTGTGGGTCGTGCGTCCCAGGGACAGCGCCCGAGGCGCATGGTGTGCCGATGTGCTGCTACGCAGCAGCGCGTTCGGGCTGGTAGTGCTCGATGGCGCGCCGGTAATCACGCGGGCCATGGCGGTCCGCCTGACGCGCCTGGCACAGGAGAGCGATGCGGCCTTCGTGCTCATGCGGGATGCCGACGATCGGTCGCGCGGACAGGTCGTGGCGAGCGCGGTGCGGTTGCGCCTCGCCGAGCGTGCGGGAGGACGACAGGGCAATGCTGGACGCGGGTTCGCCAGCACGATGCGCGCGATCACGGTAGTCGTTGAAAAAGGCGGACCGTTCCGGTCCATGGAGGTGTCTTGTGTCATCGACGTGGCGCGTCGCCTGTGTGCGCATGCCGAGGTTCCCGATCGGCGCGGTGTGGCGTTGCGCAATCGCCGCGGGGAACGAGCCGGCAGCGACGTACCGGGAGCCCGGCGATCAGTTGCGGCTGGCGTTCGACGGGATAGCCGCGGGAACGGGGACAGCGGCCGCGACCGGGACGGACCCGTGTCCGGGACGGCTGCAACCCCGGTTCTCGGCGGGTCGACACTCGCCCACAAACGGCGCTGCGCCGAGCCAGTCGTCAGGCGTGATGCCTTTCTCCTCGCCGACCCCTCGAACGGAAGACGAGGGCGAACAGGAATGTACGGCGGGAGCGCACTGGGACACGTTGCTGCTGGCGGTCGGGGACGGACAGCGGATCCGGGCAGTCACGACCGCCGCCGGGCGGGTTCGGGTACGCGTCGGCATGACGGTGAGTGAGGCGCGCGCGCGATGCGCCAGCCTGCAGATCCGCCCATGGGATGACGTCGCGATTGCCGACGAAGTCCGGCGCGTGACCGCAGCATTGCTGGCCGCCAGTCCGCAGGTGGCCCCGGTAGCCGGAGCGCCCGGAATCTGGTGGGTAGGCGCGAGCGGGTTCGATGCGTCGGGCGGCGAGACGGTGCTGGCGCGGACCCTGCACGACATCGTACGGCGCTGGCACCCGAAGGCTCGGGTAGCAATCGCCGACTCCTGCGTCGCGGCATGGGCCGCCACCTGGGACATGCGCCGCGATGCCCGGAGAGAAGCGGAACATCCGGGACGGAGGGATCCGGTGATCGTGATACCCGGCGGGTGCGCCGCCTATCTGGCGCAGGCTCCGTTGGGATTGTTCCCCATGGACGACGATCTTCGGGAATCCCTGGATGCGTTAGGCATCCGGACGGCGGGCCGGCTGGCGGCACTGGCGGCGGAGGACGTCGAACGCCGCTGGGGATCGATGGGGCTACGCGCGTGGCGTCTGGCGTCTGGCGACGATCCACGGCGGCCCGTGCTGGCTCGTCTGGAGTCGCCACGCAGCGTGTCGGCGGAGTTGTCGCCGAGCGTGACCGGGATGGAACCGATCCTCTTTCTGGTCCGGGCGGCACTGGATCGACTGGCGCGGGAACTGGTCGCGGATGGACGAGCGGCGGCGATCGTGGCGATCACGTTGACGCTGGACGACGCACGGGGAGCAATCCCGGGGAGCGGGCGCGCACACACGATCACACGAGAGATCCGGCTGCCGCGCCCAATGGCGCGGGTAGCGCCATTGCTGGAGCGATGCCGAGCCCTGCTGGAACGGTGGGAGCTGACGGCACCGGTCTGCGCACTCACGGTGACCATACCGGCATCGGCACCATCGACCGGGGAGCAGGGGGAGTTGCTGGATCCGGCATGGCGGGATCCAGCGGCGGCCGACGCGGCATTTGCGCGCTTGCGCGCGGAACTGGGCCCCCGTGCGATCGTGCGCCCGGTAGCGCGAGACGAACATCGGCCGGAGCACGCGGGTGACTGGGTAGAGGTCGAGGCGGAGGACGATGCCAGCCAGGCACGGACCGACATCCAGACACGAAACGGCAACCGGAGGCAAGCCGGCATCCGCCACACGGACGGCAGTGTTGCCGAATGCGCGACGGCGCCGGAAGGGCGCGATCGCGACCGTGTCCCATCCCTCGCGCCTCGACGACAACACGGGATTCCTCCCGATACCGCAGCCCCGGAACCCGGACGCGCGGTGTGGTCGCCATCCGTTGCCATGCACCCGTCCACCACACCGATACCGGCCGTTCCGCCGGCATTTGAACTGACGGCAGCCTTCCGCCATCTCGAGTCACCGGAACCGATCGCGGTCGAATGCGTCGGCGAACGACCGCGGGCCCTCTGGTGGCGCGGGCGCCGCCTGCACGTGCGGAACGCCATCGGCCCGGAACGGCTGACGGGCGACTGGTGGAAGGATCCATACGTCCGCGACTACTGGCGATGCGATCACGGGGAATCCGCGGCATGCCTGCTCATCTACCGCGAACGCAACCCGGCCACAGACACGAACGACTGGTATGCCCAGGGCTGGTACGACTGATGTCCTACATCGAACTGCACTGCCGCTCCGTCTTTTCGCTGCTGGAAGGCGCCTCGGAACCGGAAGCCTTGCTGGCGCGAGCCAAGGCGTTAGGCATGACGGGACTGGCGCTCACCGACCGCGACGACCTGGGCGGCGCCGTGCGCTTCGCCCAGGCCGCCCGGGAATTGCACCTTGCGGGAATACTCGGAGCCGAACTGAGTCTGGCGATCGACGACGTCCCGGCGCCGCTCGTCCTGCTGGCCGAGTCGCGCGAGGGATACGGCAACATCGCCTCGCTGATCACCCGCGCCCGCATGGACCACCCGCGGGGCGAACCGCGAGTCTCCCTCGACCTGCTGGCGCAGCACACGCGCGGCGTCTTCGCCCTGACAGGCGGACCACGGGGATGGGTCCCGGCCTGCGTCGCCGCCGGCCGGATCGACGCCGCCTGCGAGGCTACCGCCACCCTGTTGGACATCTTCGAGGGACGCGTCGCCATCGAATGCTGGGATCATCACCTGCCCGAGGAACGGTCGATCGTTCGACAGCTCGTTCCACTGGCTAGATCGTTAGGCATACCGTGGGTCGTGACCAACGACGTCTGCTACGCACACCCCACGGGCCGCATCGTCCATGACGTCCTCCTCGCCATCAAGCATCGGGAGACGCTGGATGGCATGGGCACCCGGCTCCGTCCCAATGGCGAATGGTATCTCAAGAGCGCTGCCCAGATGCGCCGGCGCTGGCAAGGCGCCGAGGAGGGCATTCGCGCGACGCTGACGATCGCCGAACGTTGTGCCTTCCGGCTGGAGCACATGCGGCCGACGCTGCCGGACTATCCGCTGCCTCCCGGCGTGTCGGCAGACGAGTACCTCGAACGACTGGTCGAGCAGGGCGCAGTCGAACGATGGGGGCATCCCTCGCATGACGGCGCGCAGGCGCAGGCAGCCAGGACACGCCGAGCTGGTAGTCGGGACGTCCCTCGAGAACGCCGCCAGTCGGGTGTTGCTACTGGCGGACTTCCTTCCGGGATCGCCAGTCTCGCCGAGCTTCCCGAACGATATGCCCGGCAGATCTCCCACGAACTCGGTGTCATTCGCCGGTTGGGCCTGGCCGGATACTTCCTCATCGTCTGGGACATCGTGCGGTTCGCGAACCGGGAGGGCGTGCTGTGCCAGGGGCGCGGCTCGGCGGCCAACTCCGCCGTGTGCTACTGCCTCGGAATCACGGCCATCGACCCGATCCGCATGGAATTGCTGTTCGAGCGGTTCCTGAGCGAGGACCGGCAGGAAGCGCCGGATATCGACATCGATTTTGCGCATCGCGATCGCGAGAAGGTGTTGCAGTACGTGTACGAGCGATACGGGCGCGAGCACGCGGCGATGGTCTGCGAGCAGATCACCTATCGCGGACGATCGGCAGTCCGCGACGCTGCGAAGGTACTGGGATTTTCGGAAGATCAGGCGAGTGTCCTGAGCACGTTGAGCGACCGTTTCTCCGCCAAATCCACCGCCGAGGCGTTGCGAGCCGGCGCGACCGCCACCGAGATGCTCGGCCGGCATTACGACCTGGATCCGCAGAGCGATCGGCCGGGGTTGCCCGACGACGCACGCAAGCATCCCGAGGAATGGACCGCGGAGAAGCTGCTGGCGCATCGACGGAACCGGGACGCGCCACACGACGCTGAGGTGTCGTCACGGGCGCGCGGAGACTCGGTGGCAGCACGGCGTGTTGCTGCTGCCCACTCCGGACGTCCCGATATCCTGCGTGGTGTTGTCCCTGACGGACGACCGTCCGCCGTCGCCGGTGCTCTCGCTCCACGTCGAAGGCGGCCGGCAGCGGCAGGATCGCCGCCGTCCGGTGATGGCCCCGGCAACCAGGCCACGCCATCCTCTCCCGGATCCACGGATCCCCCTCTCCATGGACCGGTCGATCGCGACCCGGCCACGATGCCACACACCGTGCCGGAGGCCGGGCCCGGTTCGATGCTGGCCCAGGCGGGACTCGACCCGCGCGACCGGCGTGTGCAGGCGCTGCCCGAAATCGTGGCCGGTTTGCACCAGGCGCCCCGTCACCGCTCGATCCACGTCGGAGGATTTGTGCTGACGGCAGAACCCCTGTCGACCGTCGTTCCGATCGAACCGGCATCGATGCCCGGGCGCACCGTGATCCAGTGGGAGCGCGACGACCTGGATGCCGCGGGACTCGTGAAGATCGACTTGTTAGGCCTGGGAATGCTGACCGTCCTCCAGGATTGTCTCAAGTACATCCGGGCAACTCGCGGTGTGACGATCGACCTGGCGCGACTGGACCTGGCGGATCAGGCGGTGTACGACGACTTGTGCGCTGCCGACACGATCGGCGTTTTCCAGGTGGAAAGCCGCGCGCAGATGAACACCCTGCCACGCCTGAAGCCGCGATCGTTCTACGATCTGGTGGTCGAAGTCGCTCTCATCCGGCCCGGCCCTATTCAAGGGGAGATGGTGCATCCCTATCTGCGGCGGCGCGCCGGAGAGGAAGCCGTGACGTATCCGCATCCGTCAGTGGAACCGATCCTCCGCCGCACGCTGGGCGTGCCGCTGTTCCAGGAGCAGGGGATGCAGGTGGCAATCGTGGCGGCGGGATTCACGCCGGGCGAGGCAGATACGCTGCGGCGGGCGATGGGGCACAAACGCTCGCACGAGCGAATGGCGGCTATCTGCGAGAAGCTGATAGCCGGGATGCGGCGCAACGGTATCCCCGAGGATATCGCGCGACGGATCTACAACCAGATCAATGCCTTCGCCGACTACGGCTTCCCGGAGTCGCACTCGGCGAGTTTTGCGTTGATCGTGTATGCGTCGGCGTACCTGCGGCACTACTACGCGGCTGAGTTCACGGCGGCGATCCTGAACGCCCAGCCGATGGGATTCTACTCGGTGGGAACGCTGATCGAGGATGCGCGGCGGCATGGAGTTACAGTGCGACCGGTGGACCTGACACGGTCCGCATGGGACCACGCATTGGAGATGGCAGACGGGACGACGATCGTACCGTACGATGGCGTGGTGCAACTGGTGCGCCGGATGCCTGCCGGGGAACCGACAACGATCGAGCAGGATGCCGGGCAGGACGAGCGCGTTCGAGAGCCTCGCGATGCGAGCGGGAGACGAAACGAGCGCGCGGCTGAAATGGCGCGGGGGGCCCCCCCCAACAACAACGATACCGCGCGCCACTCACCCCCACCTCACCATTTCCACGCCGACCCTATCACACCATCGCCACCGCCAGCTCGACCACCCTCCCCTGCCGTTCGCCTCGGCCTGCGCACCGTACGCGGCCTCGGAGCCGCCGCCCGGGAAATACTCGAGGCCGCCCTGCGCGACGGTCCCTTCAAGGATATTCCAGACGTCGTCCGCCGCGCCCGACTCGACCGGGGAGCCCTGCGCGCCCTCTGCGAAGCAGGCGCCTTCGATCGCATGGTCGCCGACGTCCCAGTACTCGAACGAAGACGCGTCGCCCTCTGGCGCCTGCTCGACGCCGTACGTGGAGACGCCGGGCCGCTCGCCCCACAACCCCACCGACAACAGCAGCCTGGCGGCGACGGACGCCATCTACCGCCCATGTCGCCCCTCGAACTCACGGACGCCGACTACCGCCTGACCGGGCTCTCCCTCGCCGGCCACCCCATGCGACACCTGCGGGAACTTCTGGCGCCTAACGGCATCCGCACCGCGCGCGACCTCCTTCGCAGCGGACGCGACGACGAACGAGTCGCCCTCGCCGGACTCGTCATCTGCCGCCAGCGCCCCGGTACCGCCAAGGGCTTCGTCTTCCTCTCGATCGAAGACGAAACCGGAATCGTCAACGTGGTCGTCACACCCAAACGGTTCGAACGCCAGGCCCTCCTCATCTCTTCGTCGCCGCTCCTCCTCATCCGCGGCACGCTCCAGGTCGAGAGCAACGTCGTGAACCTGCGTGGCGAGGAGTTCCGTGCGCTTCGCGCCGATGCAGGCGAACACTGGGCCAAAGGCCACAACTTCCATTGACTGACGCTCCCCACGGGTACGACCGGATCAGAGAACCGGTCGTACCCGCACCTGCCCAATACCAACAAGACGTCCTCGACGACGAAACACGCGAACAGCACGCATGCCTTCGGCCCGGAACCGGCACTGCGTTGCATCTGTACGCACTCCTCACCCACGTCCTGCCGAAGATCTACGTCCTCCCAAGGCCAGTGAGCCCGGCCACCCGCCGCGACAACAGGTCGACGTCGTCAGTGGCAGGCCGCAGAGGCCAGAACGCCGATGCCCGCAACAATCCTGCAGCATCACACGAGGATTGTTGAGCGGTGCCCCGGAACGAGTCCCCGATGGCGAAGGCCGCGAGAACGCCCCCAGACCGGCCTCAGGGCGCCCGTCGCCGACCCTCCACTCCCGAAATTGCGCGTGCCAGCCTCAACCCGCCCAGCCCGGATCGCTCCGGTCGTTCACACGGACGCCAGCGTCTCGCACCGCACGCGCGTACTTTTTCCTGCACTGGACCAGCTTCGGTCCGCCACCCGCCACCGTGTATTGCCTTCAATGACGCGTCCTGCGCCACGCCGCCGTATCGTGCCTCGACTCTGGCCGGTGCTTCCGTTAGCACTGGCATCCTTGAGCTCCGACCTTCGCTCCCAGGGAACTCCGGGAGATGTTGCCGCTCGCATGCTCGCTCGCGGGCGTACCCTCTCCGGACGGCACTCGGCCGACGGACGGCGCGAAATCCTCGCTGCGCCCGCCAACTCCCCGATCCGCATAGACGGCGTCCTCGACGAGGACGTGTGGCAACGGGCCGAGCCGGCCGAGGACTTCGTGCAAGCCGAGCCGCTGGAGGGAGAGGCCGCCAGCGAGCGAACCGTCGTGCGCATGGCATATGACGCGGACAACCTCTACATCGGGGCAAAGCTCTACAGCCGCGTTGGCCACGTCATCACCGACATCAAGAAGGATTTCGCCGAGAGCGACCAGGACGGCTTCTCCATCCTGCTCGACACGTTTGGCGATCGGCGAAATGCGTATGTGTTCAGCACCAACCCGGAGGGGGCGCGTCACGACCGCCAGGTTGCACTTGAAGGCCGCGAGGTCAACCAGAGCTGGGATGCGGTGTGGGAGGTCAGGACGCGCCTGGACGACGATGGCTGGACAGCCGAAATCCGGATTCCGTTCCGCGCGCTCCGGTTCAACCCTGCAAGCAGTCAGCCATGGGGCGTCAACTTTTCCCGGCATCTTCGCCGCCGCAATGAGCTCGACTACTGGTCGCCGGTGCCGCGTTCGTTCGATCTGAACCGTGTGTCTCTGGCCGGGAATCTGGCTGGACTCCAGACCGGCAGCGCGGGGCGCGACCTGCGGGTCAAGCCGTACGTCGCGTCCAGCTCAGTTCGGGAAGTCGGCACCAAGTCGGCACCCAAGCCGTCCTTCGCGACGACGGGAGACGTCGGCGTGGACGTACGGGCGGCACTCACTCCCGGAATAACGATGGACGTCACGGTGAACCCCGACTTCGGTCAGGTTGAAGCTGACGAGCAGCAGGTGAATCTGACACAGTTCTCGCAGTTCTTCCCCGAGAAGCGCGACTTCTTCCTGGAGAACTCGGGGATCTTTTACGTGGGCGACGCTGCCCGGAACAACCGTGTGAACCCGACGCCGACGCCTGACGAGGACAACCTTTTGTTCTTTTCACGGCGCATCGGACTCACCTCCGGCGGCGCGCAGCTGCCGATTCTCGGCGGCGTCCGGGTGACGGGCAGGCTGTCAGAGGGAACGCGAATCGGCATCCTGTCCGTTCAGGAGCGCGAGGATGGTACGCATCCGGGAGTGAACTCCAGTGTGTTGCGGCTGCGACAGAACCTCGGCAGGGCCGGCAACGACATCGGGTTCTTCGCGATGCAAACGCTGAACACCACGGGCAGCAGCTACCACAATCGCGTGTTCGGCGCCGATAACAACTACCGCCTGTTCGGCAACCTCGACTGGAACTCGTACGTCGTGAAGACGGAGACCCCGGGCATCGACTCAGGCGACTATGCCTGGCGCTCTACGCTCAACTGGGAGGGCAACTTCTTTCACGGCAAGGGCGGGGTGATGCAGCTGGGCTCCGGATTCCAGAACGATCTGGGCTATTACCGGCGGACTGGCGTGCGAAAGTACCTGCTCGACACCGGACTGCGTCCTCGATCCGCATCGCTTCGCGAGCACGGCATC
Source organism: Gemmatimonadaceae bacterium (assembly GCA_019186945.1). GTDB lineage: Bacteria > Gemmatimonadota > Gemmatimonadetes > Gemmatimonadales > Gemmatimonadaceae > JABAQJ01. Next base: position 336,864 of record JABAQJ010000007.1, on the reverse strand, counting down.
CGCGAGTTCCATCCGCACGTCGTCTGGAACTACCAGGAGAATCTGGCCGGCGAAATCGCCGGTAAGACGCTGCACACAGGCTGGTCCACCTTCTTCAACAATGGCGCGGTGGTCGAGGTCTCGATCAATCCGAATGCCAACCGCCTGACCTCGCCCCTCAGGCCAAATGCGAAGATGCGCGATTCGATTCCCGCCGGCCTGCACAGCTGGACCGAATACATGGTTTACGTCATGAGCGACCAGAGCCGGAAGATCTCGACGAATACCCGTATCATCGTGGGCGGACTGTACACCGGAACGCAGCGCACCATCAATGGCTCGGTCACGATCCGCCCAACCTACCGGTTCCGCACGACAGTCGGTCTTCAGCGCACCTCGGCCGACCTTGGCGATCTCCGGATCGACAACGACCCGTCGCCGGTAAAGTTCGTCAACAGCTTCTGGACTTTGCGCGCCAACTATTCGTTCACGACCAACATGTTCGTGGACGCACTGTCGCAGTACGACGGCACGACGAAACAGTTCAATGCGAACATCCGGTTCAACCTGATCCACCACCCACTAAGCGACATCTTCATCGTTTACAACGACCAGCGGTTCCTGACGAGCGACAACCTGGTGCCTGGTCGCGCGCTGATCCTGAAGGTCACACAGATGTTCTCGTTCTAGGCAGGGCGTCGACCCGCACGCTGGTGAGGCAGGCGTTCGCCCGCCTCACCTCGCCGGTGCCCTCGGCGCTATCCGTGTCCCAGGTCTTCGAATCTCGTGTTGCCGATACGGTACTGCCGCCAGTCTTTCCAGTCGAAGTGCCACCACTCGGCCTCGTAGACCGTGAAACCCTGCGCCTCCATCGCCTCGCGCAGGATCTCGCGGAGGGCTCGCTGTCGCGACGTGCCGCCGGGATAATCCGGGTACGACCGATCCGACATCTCATCGTAGCCGCCTGTCGTGACGACTGGCTTGCCCGTCTTCAGATCGTACATCGTCAGATCAACCGCACCGCCACGGTTGTGCTTCGATCCCTGTGACGGATCGGCAACGAAGACATGGTCGGATTCCGGCGTTCCGTCCCAGAACATCTTCGTCACGTACCACGGGCGATAGCCGTCGTGGATCAGCAGCCCGAAGCCCAACGACCTGAGCGCGCGGTGCGCCCGCACCAGCGCCTCCGCCGCCGGCCGCTGCAGGAAAGCACGCGCCTGCGTATAAACGGGCGTGCTGAGGAAGTTGCGATCGGTGGCGTACCGGATGTCCAGCCTGATCGTGGGGTCCAGCGTCGTCAGCTCCATCAGATCGCTCTCGCGGAACTCGCCGTCCTCCACCGGCGGCGTGGCCGCGAGGGCGTCCGTGCGAAGCTGGGCAACCGGCTTCAACGGCGTAATGCGGAACACGCTCCCGTCCTCACCCGGGATCGCACGCCGCTTGAAGACGACGCCCGCCGCTTCCACGCGCGTGGCCCGGCCTGACGAGTCCCGGGTGAACACGAGCCGCTCGCCGTCGTAGAGACCCTCGGCGGGGAAAGCAAAGGTGTCCGCGGCCACACGGGACAGCGGGTACTCGAAGAACCACTCGATCAGGGCCGTCAGGACTCCGCGCCGTTCCAGTATGTAGAGCGTGTTGTGGTCCCACCCATACTCGCCGATCAGTCCGCGCAACGACGGCTCGGGATCGAGTGGCACCGCCGTTGGCGACTGGCGCCGAAACGTATTGCCTGCGACACGGATCACGCCGTCTCCAACCGAATGGATGATCGGTCCGCCGAATGCGAGCGGATCGTCGATCACCAGCGAGTCGCCACCTGCCGAACGCAGCCGAGCCCAGTGCCCGCCACGGTCGCCACGCAACGTCACCGTGGAATCGCGCCGAACAAGGGTGAATGCGTCCGGCTCGCTACCATACCTGCCCTCCAGGCGACGGGCCATCGCCATCGACGTCGGCGACGTCGTCGTGGGCTCGGGGAGCGGCAGACCCTTCTTCGCCGCGATCATCAGGCGAAGGCTGGCATTGGCGATACGCGTCGCCACGGCGTTGGCGCCGTCCTTCGAGATCGAAACCGCAACACCGAGCTTCTTCCCTGGCAGGGCGGCGAGTTCGGTGGCGAAGCCATAGATCGCACCGCCATGCCTGACGATGCGCTCGCCGTCGAGTTCGTCGATTGCGAAGCCGATGCCGTAACCCGTCCTGGCGCCGACAGCGGCGAACTGCGGCGTCCACATCGAATCGAGCGTCGCCTCCTTCAGCACCTGACCGCCGATGCCCTTTCCTCCGGCAAAAAGGACGCTCGTGAAATGCGCCAGATCGGTCATCGTGGCGTACATGCTGCCGGCGGGCGCCATGCCAAGCTGGAACGTCGGCGCCGGAAACGTGCGTCCGTGGTAAGTCCACATCGTCCCATCCGCGAGGTGCCTGACAAGCGAAGGATCGGGCTCGAATCCACTCTGACGGAGCCCCATGGGCGCAAGAACCGTACGCTTGAGGTACGATGCGAACGGCTCGGCCTGTACCGTTTCGAGCACCGAGCCGACCGTCGCGATGGCGGCATTCGAGTACTTGGTACGTGTGCGCGGGGGGTAGACGACGGACGTCGTGTTGAGGCTGGCTACCGTCGCCTCCAACGAAGGAGACGTATCGTCGAAGTAGTTGCCGATCGGCGGCTCGCGCACGAGCCCCGCCCGATGGGACATCAGCTCGCGAAGCGTAATTGCCTCCTGGAATCGGTTGGCCGGAGCGAAGTTCGGCAAGTACGCGGTGACGGGCGCATCGAGGTCGAGCTTCCCGCGTTCCACCAGCTGCATCACGGCAATGTCCGTGAACAGCTTGGAGACGGAGCCGACGCGATACACCGTCTGCGCCGTTGCCGGCGTCGAGTCGATCCCGTGCTCGACGCCAAAGCCTCGCGCCCAGACAATGCGCTGGTCGTCTACGAGGGCGATCGACAATCCGGGCAGGTGCTTGTCCGCCATCTCGTGTTCGATGAAGCGTTCGAGCACTGGGGCCACGCCGATGTACGGACCGTCGGGACCGATCGTGGCCCGGTCGACGCGTTCCGCGCAGCCCGTGGCCAGGATCGCGAATACCGGAAGGCAGGTGCGAATCGACATACGCTCATGTCTGCGGCGCGCGGTGGTCCCGTGCCCAAGTGCCGCCGCGGCACGGGCGGGCATGTGGATACTATGGGGAGGCATGGCGCCGGCGATTCCAGAACCAGTATGCCGGGATGCCCAGGAAAACGATCAACAGCCCCTTGGCGGCCTGCGCAGGCTGCGTGACTATCGTGTTGCCGACGAGTGCGATCGCCGCCAGCACAAACAATATCGGCGTCAGCGGATATCCGGGAACGCGGAATGCCCGCTCGGCGTTAGGCCGCTTGCGACGGAGGGCGATTACCGCTGCCGCACCTAACGCATAGAAAATCCAGCCGATGAACACCACGTAGGTCAGGAGTTCCTCGAAAGTGCCGCTCCATGCCAGCACAGCCGCCCAGATCGACGACGTGACGATCGCGAAGGCCGGAGTCCCATACCGCGGGTGCACCTCCGCCAGCCGCGCGAAGAAAACTCCGTCCTGTGCCATCGTGAAGTAGACGCGCGGCACCGTGATCACGGTAGCGTGGGCAGCACTGTACATCGAAATGATGATGGCGACCGCGATCGCTTTCCCCGCCCACGGCCCAAGGACCGCCGCGATCGCTTCGCCTGCCACGCGGTCGGACGCCGCCATTCGCTCGGGACCCAGCGCCGCCAGGTACGCCAGGTTAGCCACCATGTATATCGCGATCAAAGCCGCCGTGCCGGAAGTGATGGCCCTCGGGAGCGACCGCTGCGGGTCGATCGCTTCGCCAGCGACGAACGTGACATACTGCCACCCCTCGTACGCCCACAGCACCGAGATCATCGCCGTCCCGACTGCCGACAGGAGCGACACCCCGGGAGCGATCGACCCCGCGCGTGCCGAATGTTCAGGAGTCGCGCCCGCCAGCAACAGGATCCCGCTCATCACGAGGATGGCACCCACCTTGATACCTGTCGCCCAGTTCTGGACTGACGCACTCCCGCGCGTTCCTCGCACGTTGATGATGGCCATGATCGCGATCAACGTCACCGCGATCCATTGCTTCATGCGCGGCGTCAGGTCGGCGAACTGCCCCATGTAGTTCGCGGCCGCGACCGCCAGCGTGGCAATGGTTCCCGCTCCGATCACCAGGAAGAGCGTCCACCCGTAGAGAAATGCCGGGAAAGCCCCGAACGCATCCCTCGTGAACGCGTAGAGGCCACCCGAACTCCCGTCCATCGCGCCCAGTTCCGCATAGGCTAGCGCACCGAACAGCGACAGCACGCCACCCACCAGCCAGACGATTAGCGCCATCGACACGGAACCCGACTGCTTCAGGACCGTCGACGGCACCAGAAAGATCCCCGATCCGATCACGTTGCCGATGACCAGAAGCGTGAGATCGGTCGCGCCTAACGTGCGACGCAGCGTGGTCATGACGATATGGCGCGGAAGGAGTCCAACGCGAAACGGTCGCAGACTCTGCTTCGCGAACACGCTATCGGCAAGAGGCAACCTTCAACCGGCACCGACAGATCGCTCCAGACCCGCCAGATCGTCCACGGTATCCACGTCCTTCGGCGCTGCTGCCTGCACCCGGAATCGGTATACGGCGCCGCCGTGATCGGCCAACAGGTCGCGCGCGCCGCGGTCTCCCTCCAGAGCTTCCAGCACCGGTCTCAGCGAACGATCGAACAGCACCGGGTTGCCACGCTCACCGTTGTAGACCGGCACCACGATAGTCCCTCGCAGAGAGCGCCACGCGGCAATCATGCCGTCGACAACCGACGCATCGATGAGCGGCTGATCGCCCAGTGCCACCAGGATCGCATCCGCGTCAGGGCTAACGGACCGCAGTCCGACACGCAATGATCCTGAGAGCCCCGTCGCCGGATCGCGATTGACGACCACCCGCGCGCCCGTGCCTTGCACGGCGTGCGCTATTGCCTCGGACGCTTCTCCGGCAACGACGACCGCTTCATCGATGCCCGCCCGCTGAAGACGGTCCACCACATGCCTGACGAGCGGCGTTCCCCAGAGTGGCGCCACGATCTTCGACGTACCGAATCGCGTCGCCCGCCCCGCAGCAAGCACGATCGCCGAGATCACCGCCCATCCCGGAGCACACCCGCCGCGGGATCGGCGGCCGCCTCGGCGTCAAGCCGGTAGAGCCGCACACCACCATGCATCACCGTGAGCGGGAGTCGCACGCAATTCAGACGCGCCGCTGGAATCTCGGCCTCCAGCGCACGCAAGATGTCAGCGACAGTCAGCGTCTCCACTTCGTCGAGAGGTGCGCGCTGAACGAGGCCCATCAGCACGTCGGACGCCGCGACACAGATGGCGCATGCGTTGGCGCTGAACCTGGCGTCCGTGACCCAACCGTCGGCGACCGCCATCTCGATCCGCACTCTATCGCCACAGAGTGGGTTGGTGCCTTCCTGCCGGATGGCGGCATTTCCAACCGCACCGCGGTTTCGTGGACGACGAAAGCGTTCCAGGAGCTTTGGCCCGTAGGGATTAGCCACGTCACTCCACCGTGCCGCGATTCAGCGTCCGTCGATACGGCGGAAAGCGGAACGTCATGTCGTGCGTGAGAAACCCTCCATGACCTAACGCCGCAAGTTCGGCTGCCCCGACGACCTCGCCGGCCAACAACCTTGGGAGAACAAGGTCGAAGACCGTCGCCTGTGAGAAAAGTCCGCAGGAAGGCATGCCCACGATCTGAATCTGCCCCAGACGCGCCAGCCACGCGAGGCTCCCAGGATGGGCGGGCACGCCCCGTCGCACCATGAGCGCCCCCAGCCGGTCCAGCGCGACATATGTGGGATCGAGCGGATCCTTGGGACGCGATCCGGCCACGACCACGATCCCCGCTCCGCGATCCCGCATCGCGGAGATGCCGCCCGCCACCGCATCAGCCGCCGATGCCACGAAGACGGGGTCCAACACCTCGCCACCCAGCCATGTGACCTTCTCCTCGAGGGCCTCGCGGAACCGCTCCGCGGCACTCTCGCCCAATGACTCGACTACGACCGACCCTACACGAGTCGCAATGAACGGCACTACGGTAACCAGTCCACCGGCCTCTCGCGCACGTGCGCCGCCGGCAGTCAGATCCTGCAGTGCCACCGCGAACGGAATCACTTTTGCCCGAGCCACTGTCTCGCCGCCATCGACGACCTGCCCATCGTACAGCGTGTACACCGCCAGCGGGCCGATCGCGTTGACGAACGTCAAGGCGTCGACTCGAACCCGCAGGATGCCCCGATGCTCCGAGACGATCGGCCAGTGCCCGGTAATCGGCGATCCTGCGCGACAGCCGGGGCCGGCCGCGAATTGCGCCAGTTGCGCCCCGGCGTCCCGCTCGCCCAAATCGTCGGCGCCGGACACCACCACGTGCAACTCCCGCCACGGCAAATCGCCCAGCGTCCCCCGGTCCGCCGGCTGCAACACTCGTCCCTTGCGAAGCGCGATGCGCCCGTCGGCATCGCGAAGGTCCGTTGCCAGCGTTGCACCAACCCACTCCAGCCGATCCAGGTCGCCCCGCGACACAGCGATACTGTTCACGGCAACGACTCGGCACGCTTCGTCCGATCGCGCATCGCCCCACCTGGGCGGCCGCGCTGCACGGCGATCGCCTCGGCCAGCACACTCAGCGCGATCTCTGCCGCCGACTGCGCGCCGATGTCGAGGCCGACGGGAACGCGCACACGGGAGAGCTGTTCCGCCGGAACACCCTCGTCCGCGAGATACTGGAGCAGCGCCCGCCCCCGTCGCACGCTCCCCAGCAGCCCAACATACGCCGCATCCGTCGCAAGGACGGCCTTCAGCACCGGGAGGTCGTACTTGTAGTCGTGCGCGAGGATAGCGACCAGCGTCGACGGACCCAACACAAGCGATGTCGCGATCTCCGACGGTATCCCGACGTGAATCTCGTCCGCCAACGGGAAGCGATCGCGCGTGGCGAATCGCTCGCGCCCATCCACGATCACGGCTCGAATGCCAAGCGGATGCGCCAACTCCACGAGCGGCATCGCCACATGCGTCGCCCCGAACACGACCAGCGTGACCGGCGGCGCATACACCTCGAAGTACAGACGACGCTCCACGCCGGCAACAGATAGCGCCCGAGCGGCGGAGGAGCCGCGCATCACGAGTTCTCGTGCCTCGCGCGTCGCCGCGTCATCCACGTCGTGATCGCCCAGGGTACCGTGCACGGCCCCGAGGTCGTCCACCACGATGCGACGCGTGTCGGCGCCCAGTCCGGACACGATGACGGCCCGCCGCCCGGCGGCAACGGCAGCTTCGGCCAGCCGTAACGCACTCACGACCGGACTGTCGCCGCGAGAGGGATCGACCGGCTCCAGGAGCAGCTCGACGGTCCCGCCGCAGGTCATTCCGAGTGCCCAGGCATCTTCATCGCCTAACGCCATCTCCACCAGCGCGGGCTCTCCGCTCGCAAGGATGCGACCCGACTCCTCGATCACGCGAGCATCCACGCACCCACCGATGGTCACCGAACCCAGAACTCGACCGTCCTCACCAACCCACATCTTCGCGCCCGGCGCTTTCGGCGATGTCCCGTGCGTGGCAACCAGTGTGGCGACCGTGGCCCGTCCACCCGGAAGTGCAAACCGGTCAGTCATCGAATCGCCGTCCATCGAATGCCAGATGCCTGGCGACCCCTTCGAAACTCTCGATCATGCGCGCGGGCGCCAGCACGTCCGTGAAGGAGGGCGTCGCCCGTATGGAACCTGGGAGCGCTGCCTCCCAACGCCCAGTCCGGAACACCGCCATGGTGCGCGCGAGCCGCGCGCCAACGACTACCGCTTCGATCGGCGCGAAGCTGTTCTGCAGCGCGTGGAGAAATCGCACCGGGGATCGCGCGTACCGTTCCATCGATCCTAGCATGGTCCCGCAAACCCACACGGTCAAGCGACATTGAAAACCGCGTGTCTGGCGAAATCGCCGAACGGCTCCTCACGGCGCTGTTCTCCTGTCTACTCGACCCGTCGACCGCGCCACGTCAGCGACCAGCTCCGAACCTCATCGGGTTCCAGCCAATGCGCCCGTTTCCAATCGCCGAGTGCGTCAGACAACGTGTCTGGCGCCCCAATGCAGGGCTCGAACGCCAGATTCAGATACGGCGCCTCGTTCCTGAACGGTGTCCAGCCGTGCTTGTTCACCCAGAGGCCGAACTGCCCCACCGCGGTCGCGTCGAATTCCACGACGAGCTCGGCCCCTGCCTGACGGAGAATCGCGTGAGCGCGCCCGTCCGGAACATCCACGAACAACTTGCATGCGTACTGCTTCGCCACGTCAAACGGACGCCGGAAGTCGATCGCCTTCCCGGCAGCCCGTACGAACGGCCAGCGATGTATCGACTGGTGATCGCCAAGCGCAATGCGATGTGTCGCGTACACTCGCATCGGTGCCCCATCTGGCAAGAGCAGCTCGGTGTCCGGCGTGAGTGGCAGCAGCGGATGGGACGACCAGATGAACGGCATCCGCTCGTCACCGTCGTTCGCTACGTGATAATCCAGCACAGCGTCGCCGGTCGGTGAGACCCGCGCGACTCGCGTGAGCCTGTAGGGCAGCCGCAGACCCTGCCACGATGTCACCGCGCACTGGCCATGCACGCTGGTCTCGATCTCCAGCGTCGGCTCCTGACTCCAGAGCTCGCCGTGATCGGGCAACTCGATTCCGCCGTACGCCCGTACCCAACCCGGGATCCGACACCTTCCAACCGTCGGGAAGCATTCGTCGTACCCGCCCGTATCCGCGGTCTCCACGTACGATGTCCGGGTTCCGGCCATGGCGTACGGTATCACGTCGCTTGTCCAGAGCCACTGCCGCCCCGCCAACTCCATCTCGGAGATCTTTCCCCCCAGCGCGGGAATCACCACGAGTCGACTCCCGCCCCCGCGCAACTCGACGTAGCCCAGGTCGGCCGCGGTTGGAAACACGGGACGCGTGCGCCGCTGGAATGGAAACGAGAACGGGGCTTTCAAACCGCGATCGCGATGCCCCGCGTGGCGAAGATCCGCATCACCGTGTCTCCGATTCGGTTGTTCGGCGTGCTGGCGCCCGCGGTGAGTCCGATCCGCACGTCGCCAGCCGCCGGCAGCCAGTCCCGCGCGATCGCTTCCGATGACCTGGCACCAGCTGGCCTATGGCGAACCTGCCGGTGCTCGACGTCGATGTCCCCTGCGTCCTCGATATGGTATGTCGGCACACGCTCCGCGCAGAGTGCGGCCAGCGAGATCGTGTTGCTGGAGTTGAAGCCGCCAATGACAACCATCAGGTCCAACGGCTCCTTCAGCAGCTCGCTCACCGCGTCCTGGCGATCTTGTGTCGCCGAGCAGATCGTGTCGAACGTACGAAAGTTCGCGCGTCGGTATTCGTCGCCGAATGCCGCTGCCATGGCGCGGCCGATCTCCTCGCCGATCGCCAGCGACTCGCGCGCAAGCATCGTCGTCTGATTCGCCACGCCCACGCGGCGCAGGTGCCTGTCCGGGTCGAAGTCGTGTCCAGCAGCATGCGCGAAACGAGAGAGGAATGCGCTGCGCCGCTCGGACCCCGGTCCTTCATCGCTGGCAAGCAACGCGATGTACTCGCACACAGCGCGTGCTTCCTCCATATCCCGCACGACGAGGTACTGGCCACCTTCGAAGCGTTGCGCCTGCGATGCTGTGGCCCGCGTTTCCTCGTGGTACGCCTTGCCATGGATCAACGCCGTGAAGCCCTCGCGGGCATAGCCTTCCACGCGCTTCCAGACGTTGAGGACAGACCCGCAGGTCGTGTCCACGACCACACACCCAATGGCACTCAGCGCCTGAAAATCGCGCACCGTCACGCCGAACGCGGGCAGGATCACGACGTCGTCGTGTCGCACGATCGAGTAGTCGAAGCGAGCGTCGCTACCGAGCGAATCGATCGGCGTCAGGATGCTGATACGCATCTGGCGCAGCCGCTCGTTCACGTGAGGATTGTGGATGATCTCACCCACGAGCACCACGCGGCGGTCCGGGAACTTCTGACGCGTCTGGTAGGCGTACTCCACGGCGCGCTCGACGCCATAGCAGAAGCCGAACTCGCGCGCCAGTCGCACGGTCACGCCGCCCGCGGACAATGTGAAGTCGCGCGCACGCAGTTCGTCAACGATCCGGCCAGCGTAGTCGGCATCCAGCGCGTCCTGCACTTCGGACCGGAGTCCGAATCCCTTGCGGAAGTACGTGTCAGGCGATGACGCACTCATGGGTCGGAATATAGATGGCCGCAACGCTGCATTGCGCATCCGCCCCGGAACAGACGGAACGAAAACCCGATCGGCACGACGAGATCCGTGGCCCGCATCCGCACCTTGTCGTGCTTCGTGGCTCCAGGCCGGCGATCAGCGGCCGGTGTCTCGCAACGTCCCCAGCATGGCGGTCGAAGTTTGGCCGGGGCGCACGCGACGGCTCGGACTCCGCCAGCTCGAAGAAGCACGTATTGGCTGTCTGGCAAACCCGATCGGACGAAAAAAGAACTTGCGCTCTTGCGTACCCGAGCAGAATCTAACGCCAGCGTGGTGCGGCGGATCACCTGTCCCCCGAGGTGAAACATGGGACTTTCCTCAACTTCTCTCATTCTCGACCACGTGACCCTCGCGCATGCGCTTCCTCCGGTCCCCCGGCCGGCGGGGTTGTTCTCGTTCATCGCCGAGCGTCTCTGGCTTGATTATGTCAATACGGATGATGTGCGGCGCGGCACGCGGATGGACTTTCTGCGCGACTTCGAATCGCTGCTTCGATGGATGGAGGTCTCCGGCATCTTCGACGAGGAGCGTGCGCAACAGATGCGACGGCGCGCACAGCAGCAACCGTCAGGCGCGGCAGCCGCGGTCGTTGATGCGCGACGCGTGCGCAGCGCGTTGCGTGCGCTCGCGGAACGCGGGGCGTCATCGGAAATCGTCCGTAACGACGCTTTGGGGGAGATCAACCGCGTCCTCGGGCGAAGCGCCGTTACGCGCCGCCTTGAGTGGCGCACGGACGGCTCCTTCTCCCCGGCATTCGTCCCCGTCGGTGACGCGTTCGCTGGGCTGATGATTCCGATCGTGGAATCGGCCGCGGAGGCGCTGATCAAGGGCGAACTCGGACGGGTGCGACGTTGTGGCGATCCGCGCTGCCCGCGTGTCTTCTACGATTCTACCCGGAACGGACGACGACGCTGGTGCGATATGTCCACCTGCGGCAACCGTGCGAAGGCCGCGCGCTTCCGCGCCAAGGAGGGGCAGCGCTAGCCACGACGACGTCGATCTCGTCCCGTACCGCGGCGCTCCCCGCCACGGCCGCCACTCCCGGCGCGCCTGAACTCCCCGACGATCCTCCGCTCGTCTATCGCGCGCCGTTGCCGCTGATGCGCCGTACGCGACTCCTCCCGTGCCGCACGCTGCGCCGCTACCTCCGCGGGCATCCACGGACGCTCCAGGATCTCCTGCAGCTCACCTAACGACTTGGCATGTACCGCGCCACGCTGACCACGATGCACCACGAATCGGAGCGGGCGATCCAGAACCGGCAGCTCGATCTCTGTCAGCGTGCGCGCGAGCTTTTCCGGCAGCACAAACCGCGCCACGCCTGTCAGGCGCTCTCCTGACTCGAGCGCCTCGGACTCGACATCGTACTCTATCGAGACTGTCTTGCCGCGTACGTGCACTCGAGACGGGAGTGCCATGAGCCGATCGCGCTCCGCAGCGTCTATCCAGCCATCGAGCGGGAGGCGAAGCGCAGCAGCGGAATACTCGTGCATCGACTGCACCTCGCTCATCGACCGCTCGTACAGCTCCGCCAGTTCTGCGAACCCAAGGCGGCGTGTCCCTCCCCCGGATCGACGGTACAATTCGCGAATCGTCTCGACATCCGGGCGATTCCGGCGCACGGCCGGATGCCTCGCCTCCTCCCGGGCCAGCGCTTCCGCCAGCATCCGTCTGGCTGCCTTCGCCAGATCCGTGGGAAACTGGTCAACGGTCTCCTCTTCGCGATCGAGTTCGAACCCGTGGTAGGTCAGACGTCGCTGGAGGAGCAACATATCTCGCTTGCGCTTGTTATCGAAGTGCAGGACGCCATCACCGGTGTGCGCATGTTGTCGCAACATGGCAGCCGGTATCTGAGTCCCTTCGATCGACGCACGCGGTATCCCGAAACGATCTGCGAAGTATCGTACGGTCCCGGCGATGGCACCCCACGATCCGCAGACGCTGGTCTTCGACACGCGCGCTTCGTCGCCATCTGCCGTCGTTTCGTCGATCGCCAGATCGAACGGCATGATGCGCGCGACAAGGTTGCGGAACCCGCGATCGATTTCGTCCGACACGCGCGGCATGGACGCCGGGAGCGCCACGCCAACGCTGCGATAGATACTGGCCATGGCCAGCGCGGCATCCTCGATCGCCTTCACCAGCACGCCTCGCCGCTCTGCCCAACGCTCGATTCGGGCCTCGGCGAAGAGGTGACGGGGCAGGCCATACACCTCGCCCACGTATCCCGCCCGCGCATATGCATCCGCGTACACGTTGTAGCTGGTAAGGTGATCGCTTCCGCCGACGATGAGCCCCTCCAGGTTGCGCTCGTCCCGGGTCATGCGATGCAGCGATTCCACCGATGCCATGACCGCCAGAAACGGAAGCAGCGCGTCTTCGCCATGCGCGATGAGCTCGGCCCACTCGCGCTCCGCGGGGAGCGCTTCCACGATCGATCCGTAGCGCGTCAATCGCCCTTGATCCACCAGTCCGCGTTCCTCCAGACGCACGACCGCCTGTCGATACGCCTGGCGATCGAGCGGCACCGGCAGATCCAGGTCATCCGCGCGGACGCCAAGGGCAGCGCAGGTCAGCGCGACCCGTTCGGCGTCGCCCGCCAGCTGAAACTCGGGTGCCGTCGGCGTCAAGGCGGCGAAATCGAGAGTCCTGTCTGTCAGGATGAACACCTTGCCATGTTCGACGCGACCGTGCACGCGTCCAGCCATCTGCAGTATCTCGTTCGCTCCAAGGTGCATTCGCGTCAGCACGTTCTTCCCGCGCTCGACGACGTTGGCGAATCGGGTGTCGTCGATCACCACCGTGTCCAGCCCCTTCACGTTGAGCGCACTCTGACCGGCGGCGGTCATCGCCAGGAAGAACGGTTTCGGCACTCCCTCCTCGAGGAACGGTCGGATCGTGCGGATCGGTTCGCCACCATGGTAGAACGCGGCCTCCAGGCGCGGCGCCCGGTCGCGAACGTTCTCCACCACCTTTTCGACACCCGCCCGCGTCGGCAGGAACATCCCTACACCTCGCCGTTGCTTGGCCACCTGCTGCAGGAACCGATCTGACAGGAATCGCTCCGGCGTCTCGTTCACGCACCGCACGTCGGCCGCGCGTGCAGGATCGAATGCCAGGGAACGAATGACCGCGAACGATTCGAGATAGCGCGCGTAGAACGCCGGGTCCACGGTCGCCGAAAGCCAGATGAAGCGGCAGCCAACGCGCTTGCCTAACGCGAGACAGAGTTCGAGTTCCGCCGACGTCTGGTGAATCTCGTCAACCACAAGCGTGTCGTTCGGCAGGATGTCGCCGTCCTGGAACCAGCGCCGAGCGATCCCGGTGGTGACGACAATGACGTTCCAGAACGGCGTCTCCGGCGTGGCCTCACGCTCACGATTGACGACTCCCGTGCGCAAGGCGGTCGTGCCCAGGAGGGACTCTGCGATCGTGCGAATGGCGAGCGTCTTGCCGGTTCCCGTTCCCGCGACGATCCCGAACCCGCGGCGTGACGAGGCCAAGGCGCGAAGCTCGTCTCCATGCTCGCGCTCGATCACCGTGTCGATGTGCAGCCCGATAGCGATTTCGATCGTCTCGCACGCCGCGCGCGTTGGCGCAATTACGATCACCCGCCCTGCCGCGGGTTCTGCGGCGACGAACGCGTTGTGGTCCGGAGGAAGGGATCGATCCCTGGCGTCGCGTATCACGCGACGGAAGGTCGCGTGTGGACAGCCTGCGCGACAGCTTCTCGGCTATCGCCCACGGCAGCCGTGTCGTGCGCTACGGCTTGCGTGCCTTCGCTTTCTCACTCTTCCCGGTCTTCGCGGAATCCTTCCGCGCATCGTCTCCGAAAACCACGCGACCATTGGCAGGACGGTTCTTGATCGCGGTCGCACAGTCTGTCGGTGCTGGCTGCTGTGACGCCGGCACATCGTTCAGCCAGATGCGGCACATGCCAGCGGGTGGCATATACGCCTTCGGCACGATCGGCTTCTCGTCGACCTTGTCGGTGCTCGGCGCAAAGCCTTTGGGAGGCACGCGGGTCTGGGCAAGAGCTACCGGCGGTGCCGTTAGCCCGCTCACGCACACCGCGACCACCAGGAATCGCCAACTCATGTAACGTCTCCACTGCCTGACGAGCACAAGAAAGTTAGGTGTCTCGGCGCCTTCGGCCTCGTACGGACCGGAGAGTTGCGCGTCCGTGCCGCCAACGCCCGGACCGTGGCGATCGAAGCATGGCACTGATCCCAAGCCCGGTCGAGTACCCACGGGATTCGGCGAAGTGCCGACTCCCCTCTCCCAGATTGGTCCCGAATTGGTCCCGAATTGGGGTCAGACTCCAATTCCAGGACGAATTGGGGTCAGACTCCAACTCCGAGGCATGACTTCAAGATCCAAAGAAATTGGAGTCTGACCCCAATTCGCCTTCGCTGACCCCAATTCGTTCCTAACTAGTCCCCAAACGAAATCCCCGACGCACGCGCCGTCCTCACGACATCATGATCGGGATCCACTCGCTTCGGCACCCGAAGCGCCTCATCAAACGAAATCGTAACGATATGCGGAGACTGAAGCGCCACCATCTGACCCCATTTCCCCTCTTCGACGGCCTCGACCGCCGCACCACCGAACCGGGTTGCCAACAACCGATCGTATCCGGTAGGTGCCCCCCCACGCTGCAGATGACCCAAAACCAGCGACCTCGCCTCTTTCCCAGTCCTCTGCTGTATCTCCCAGGCTATCCGCCCCGCTATTCCGCCAACTCGCTTGGCCTGCCCGGGAAGCGACTCACCGAGTACCGACTCCTGCCCCCCGATCGTGAACGCACCCTCCGCCACCACCACAATCGAGAAGTGCCGACCATTCGCATCTCGAGATCGTACCTTGTCACAGACTTTCTCGATATCGAACGGAATCTCCGGAATCAGGATGACGTCTGCAGATCCGGCGACGCCCGAGTGCAACGCAATGAAGCCAGCATGACGGCCCATAACCTCCAGCACGATGACACGATCGTGGCTCTCCGCAGTAGTGTGCAGCTTATCGATGGCCTCGATCGCCGTGTTGACAGCGGTGTCAAACCCGAAAGTGGTGATCGTACCGCTCACATCGTTGTCAATCGTCTTGGGAACACCGACGACCTTCATGCCAAGCTGATGAAGGCGGTTGGCGATGCCTAGCGAGCCATCGCCGCCGATCGTGATGAGGGCATCGATACCCAGTCTCCCCGCATTCTCGATGATCTCGCGCGAACGGTCGACCTCGACGTACGTGCCGTCCGCCTGCTTGACCGGGAACGAGAACGGGTTTCCGCGATTCGTGGTACGGAGAATCGTCCCCCCCAAGTGACCGATCCCCCGCACCGTATCCGGCGTCAGACGAAGGATCTGATCTTCACCAAGCAGGCCAAAGTATCCCCGGCAAATGCCAAGCACGTCCCAACCGCGACTGATTGCGGAAAGCGCTGACGATCGAATGACCGCGTTAAGGCCTGGAGCGTCGCCTCCACCAGTCGAAATCGCGATACGCATGTCGAATCAGGGCCCAGGAATTGAGGAGCCTTCCTGCGAGGCAGAACGCCGACGCGGGACACAACTCTCGGTCATGCCCTCTGGTCGCCGCCTTGGAGCAACCGCACGACCTCCCCGGCTCGCGCGTGACGGCCGAGTGCCTTCTTCGAGAAAACGAGTACCCCGTCGCGCTTGACCTCGAACCGCCCACCGCTGGACGGAATCATCTCGAGCTCGACATCGGAGAACCTCTCGCGAATCGCAGCCGCCAGACCGACGGCTCGCGGTTCGTAGTTTCACATCACACAGAATTCTATCGAAACACGCATGGGCGTCGTGCAGGTTGAGGGCAGAACACGCCCGTTGAACTTAGCGAACCGTCGCCCTCGCGTCATCGGGCCACTCCCAATCCATCTTTCCCCTGCACGGAACTCGCATAACGAGGATACCGGATGCAGCCGAATGATGATGCTCCCTCCGTCGGATTGGCGTTGTGTTCCGGCACCTCTACCGGACACACGCCGTGAAAAACGGATTCACGCTTACGCAGGTCACAGTCGCCATCGCCCTCGTTTCCCTCATGGCCGGAGTCACGATGCCACGCTTCTCGCGCTTCCGCGACCGTCTCAGCGTGCACTCGGCAACGATGGACGTCGTCTCCGCGCTCTCGCGCGCTCGCGCGATCGCCTTCGAGCGCTCCGTCCGCGCCGCCGTCACGTTCGACGTCCCGTCGGCAACGCTGGCCATCCACTCCTACGGCGACACGCTCGACGTGCGACCGCTCGGCGCGCTCTACGGCGTGTCCATCCGCGCCAGCCGAGACTCCGTGACGTATGCCAGAAACGCGATGGGCTTCGGGGCAAGCAACACTCGTGTCATCGTCGCCCGTGGCGCCATCGCGGAAACTGTCACCGTGTCACGGCTTGGACGCGTCAAGCGGTAGCATGAAAGCCGCCGAAACCGCTTGCCTCACGCCGCGAACGATCCTCGAGTCAGACCTGTCAGAAGATCCGCAGGTTCGCGCACGCGAGTTCCGAACACTCGTCCGGATCCTGCGCTACTCCTCCGCCACCGTTCCGAAGTCGAAGCCCGGCACAGATACCCGATCGATCTGCGTTCCAATGACCCGCTCGATCAGCCGCACCGTACCGATCTCGTCAGGCGACATGAAGGTGAAAGCGTCACCGGTCTGCGCCGCACGTCCCGTACGCCCGATACGATGGACGTAGTCCTCCGGCTGCTGAGGAACGTCGAAGTTGATCACGTGGCTGATGCCGGAAATGTCCAAGCCACGCTGGGCGATGTCCGTGGCCACAAGGACGCGCAGTTCACCCGACTTGAACCGCTCGAGCGCGCGCTCGCGCTGTGCCTGCGTCTTATCCGCGTGCAGGGCCTCAGCTTCAATCCCTTCGTGGACCAGATTCCGGACCACACGGTCGGCGCCCACCTTCATCCTTGTGAACACCAGAACGGAGTCCATTTCGGGCGAGCGCAGGAGTTCGACCAGGAGCCGGGTCTTCTTCTCGCGCGGCACGGGATACACGGCGTGCTTCACCGTAACTGCCGGCGCGTG
Organism: Gemmatimonadaceae bacterium; assembly: GCA_019186945.1. Lineage (GTDB taxonomy): Bacteria > Gemmatimonadota > Gemmatimonadetes > Gemmatimonadales > Gemmatimonadaceae > JABAQJ01. The sequence goes on along the minus strand of JABAQJ010000007.1, from coordinate 319,448 downwards.
CCGACGCGAGACCTCGACGACGTGAGGCCGGCGCATGTACTTGCGCGCGAGCACCTCGACTTCCGGTGGCATCGTGGCGCTGAAAAGGAGCGTCTGTCGATACGAGGGGATCTCTCGTACGATCCGATTCAGCTGCGGCGCGAATCCCATGTCGAGCATTCGATCGGCCTCGTCGAGCACCAGAATCTCCAACTCGCTCAAGTCGACGTTCTGCCGTTCGACGTGATCGATCAAGCGCCCGGGTGTCGCGACGATCACGTCGACACCACTGCGGAGCGCGCGCTGCTGCGGATCCATCGGAGAGCCGCCATAGACGGAAACGCTGGAAAGCCCCGCGTACCGACCGTACTTCCTCACACTCTCATCGACCTGCTGACAGAGTTCCCGTGTGGGAGTCAGGATCAGCGCACGCGTGCGCTTCGGCCCGCCAAGCAATCGATCGATCAGGGGGAGCGTAAACGCCGCAGTCTTTCCGGTCCCCGTCTGCGCCAGCCCGATCACGTCCCGGCCATGCAACGTAAGCGGAATGGCAGCGAGCTGAATTGGCGTCGGTACTGTGTAACCGGCATCCGCGACGGCCCGCCGAACCGGTTCACTCAGGCCAAGTTGTTCAAAGTTCGGCAACGATTGGGACGAAGGCCGAGCCTCCTCGAGAGCCGTGGTCATGCACAGTGCAGGGTCATCCGCAGAAGGTAAGCAGTTGCCCCACGCTACGGTATTCGCCTAACGGTCGTCAGGTGCGTCTGGCAGCCTGGATCGCCTCGATCTGGCGACCGCTCAATTTCGCGATCAGGCCGAGCCGGAAGGTCACGTCCGTCCACTTGCCCTCGCGTTCTACCGTCGGCTCCAGGGGAAACGCGTGCCACACGAGTGGGTTGGAGCTCTTCGGCGCCGCCAGACCCGAATGCGAATGCCAAACACCGTCGCGATCCCTGTGCCCAAGAAAGCGGTTGAAAACTCGGGACCAGCCTTCGTTGCGCCGGAGGAATTGCAGACGGGCCATGAGCTCGAGCCAGTACAGCGCCATCGGCACGTCTGCATCGGCGGCATTCGCGTGAGGCAGCCAGTCGCCCAACACCAGATGCGGCTGCTCAACAACTGCGTCTCCGACAAGCTGGACTGACTCCTGTCGCGGAAGGGGCTGCGTGACGTAGGCATACAACTGGTCCATGCGAGTGGAGTTCTCCAGCCGAAAGGCCGGCATGAAAGCCAGCATCTCCAAAGCATAGATCGACGGCGGAGCCGCCTCCGGCGCCAGCACCTGCTTATTGCCTACACGGATCCATGGTCGTGCGGCGAGCGGCGAACTGACGAACCGCTCGATCCGCGCCAGAGCGCGACTGGCCGCACCACGCACTCGAGGATCCTGCTCGAACCCCGCTCGCGCCAGCGTGGCCGCTGCGGCCTCGCGCAGAATGCCTCGGCCACGCCGAACGCGGTCGAGGTCCATCCGCCCAGCTTCCCGAAACTCGAACAGAAAGTTCTGATCGTCATCTTCGGCGAGCAGACGAAAGAGGATGCGACGAGCCTGATGAATCGGCGGCGTCTCTCGACCCCATCCTGACTCCAGCAAGCGACGAGCGGCCGAAATTGTCCCCAGTTGTCCAACCTGGAAGCGCGCACCGGACGGAACTGCGAGCATCTTACCGCCCCAGGTACCATCGCTGCGCTGCGCGAGCGCGATCTCCAGCGATTGCCGGAAGTTCAAGGCGATCGATACGAACTCATCACTTGCGTCGTCGAGTGCTACTACGTCTTTGATGGCTCGATACTGTATCGGCGCTGCCGCGTTCTTCAGCAGCCAGCCGATTGGAAACTCGACGGCATCACTCGGCGGAGGAGGATGGGCAGGCGCTTCAGTGGTGCCGACATCGGTGGATTCAGGGATCACGGGATATTTGGCAGTTAAGTCATTGTAGACAGATGACTTACAGAATACTCGACCCTGGCACTTCCGACGGCCGTAACGATACCGCTTTTCGGGAAAAGCGCTAGAGAACTCCCACAAGTCTTGTGGCCACAACATCATAGTGCTCTATTTTTCGCGCCGAGGATCGCCTGTAGTTCGTCCCGAGCCCAAGCGCCGAGCATGCGTGGGGAGTTCGTCGATGTCGGCGGTGCGCGTCTCTACTACTACGCTGCCGGGTCCAGGGGCTCCGGCGAGCCGATTCTGTTGATCCATGGTTTCCCAACGTCGAGTCACCTGTGGCACGACTTGGTCCCACTTCTACCGTCCGGGCATCGTGTTGTCGTTGTCGACCTCCTGGGATATGGCCGCTCGGATGTGCCGGGAGATCGAGACCTCAGTCTTCGTGGCCACGCGTCGCGGGTGATCGCGCTGCTCGATGTGCTCGGGATTGGGGCGGCGACAGTCGTCGGGCATGACGTAGGGGGTGGGGTCGCGCAGGCCATGGCAATTGGCTGGCCGGCTCGGGTGACGCGCCTGTGCTTGTGCAACTCCGTCGGCTTCGATCAGTGGCCGGGGCGAGAGACCAGGCTGGCCAGAGCAGCGGCGCCGCTTACACGTCACGTTCCCAGTGATTGGATTATCCCGTTGGTGCGGCGAGATCTGTTGCGCGGCTACGTCGTACCGTCGCGAGGTGCGCGTTCTGTCGAACACTACTTGCGGCCGTTTCTTGCGCCGGAGGGGAGAGAAGTGCTATTGCGTCACTTGCGCGCTCTCGACGCTCGGGAAACGGCCGGCTTCGAACACAGGTTGGGCGATGTTGTAGTGCCAACGTCCGTGGTGTGGGGAGCTGAGGATCCGTTCCTGCCCGGCACGATCGCGCAGCGTCTCGCGCGATCGATTCCTTGCGCCACGCTCGACTACATTCCTGACGTTAGCCACTTTGTCCCTGAGGAGGCGCCTGAGCGCCTCGCGCAAGCGATCGCTGGACTCGTGCGGCAGTAGGGCGGGGGCCGACTCTGGTGTTACTCCCGGGGAACGCGTTCGAGCGTACGTTGCCTGTCATGTGGAGGAAGCACGCGTGAGATGTTCATCGCGGTATTCGCTGGCCGGAGCGCTTCTGCTCGTGGTCGGCGCGACTGCTCTTCATGGGCAGCAGATCACGACGCGCGATGTTTTCGTGGGCACCCGTGTGCGGGTCTACGCTCCGTCATTGCGATCCGAGCGGTTCGTCGGTCGAGTCGATTCGCTCGACGCGGTGAACATGGTGATGGACACGACGGGCGCGCGCCGTCGCCTGGGTTTCGACACGGGGCCGGTACTTGTCGACGAGTATCGCCGCGTGCGACTGCAACTGGCGGCGATCGAGCGTATCGAGGCGAGTGGCGGGCGCACGGTGAAGAAGAGCACGATCCGCGGGCTGGTCATCGGTGCGCTCGGCGGAGGGCTCCTGTGGGGGCTGGGGAATCTTCCGGAAGTGAACCCGACGTTGTCGGGCTTCCTGAAGGAGATGCCGACGGGGCTTGTTGTCGGCGGCCTGATCGGGGGCGGCGTGGGGTACGCGTTAGGCGACGAGCGATGGTTCCCCGCGCGAATCCCCCGTTGACCTAACGGATCTCTTTCGCAGCCGCCAGCGCGTTGGCGATGTCGCGGGAGAGGGCGCGGGCTTCCTGAGTTGCGCTGCTGACGTCGTCCATCGCCGACTGCACACCGGCCGAGCGCAGTGCCAGCAAGTCCAATCGGAGGCTTTGGAGCATCAGACCGGCGCTGTCCAGCTGCGTGCGGAGAGTATCGCGCCGCCGCATGAGATCGTCCGTGGTGGCCCGCTGTCGCTCCAGCAGCGCCACACGCTGATCGCGCTCCGCTGACTCGGGCTGGCGTCGGGCTGTTTCCAGCCGGCGTTCGAGATCGGCCAGCGTCTGGGGTGTGATGTCCTCGTCCATCCGATGCAGGGACTGTGCGAGGCTGCCAACACGTTCGGCCAATGCATCGAGCGTCGGCGCGACGTCCGGGATCAATGCCTTGTCTGCCGCGGACAACTTGCTCAACGCGTCGCTCGCAGCCTCTCGATCGGCTGCCGCGCCCCGAACGGCCGTCCCGTACGGACCCTGAAGGACTTCGGCCGGTGCCAAGGCCAGCGCCAGCTCATCGAGCGTCGGCGGAAGCGCAGGAACCTTCTGAGAGCCCTTCTCCAGTGCTTGGCGCGCCTGCCGGCCGAAAACCCGACGGATCGAGATCCCGTCGGCCCACAGCGTGGACGCTCGGCGCAGCCAACCGAAAGCCAGGAACGCGGAAGGAATCAGGAACCATGGGTCGCCGTGCGTGATCCCGGCGTTGACGAAGAACAGCACGCCGATCGTGACCGCGGTCGATGCGGTCCGTCGCCGGAACGTGCGGATCCGTTCTTCGTCGGACGGCCCTTCGCCGGGCGCCGCAGCGAACGCGTGCCGTTGGGCGCGCAGCATCTCCCGGTATTGACGACGCGAGATACCCGGTCCCCACTGCTTGCGAGCTTCGCGCCAGGATGAAGGCATCCACGACGGAATTGGCGGCAGAGCCGCAGCGGCGTCGATCGCATCCCTTCCCCGCGGCGCTTCCGGCGGTCGCGCAATGGGCCGATCGCGATCGACGTGCCCGAACTCGGCTTCGAAATCGGCGAGCGGGTCGTGGCGGCGCGATGGCGTTACCCGAGCCGGGAGCGCCGGCCGCTTCCACGCAGCGGACAGGCGGTCGTGCGGGACGTCACCGCCAGATGCCGATGGACCGGCCGGGACAGCATCGTCCGGCGCCGAAAGCGCGTCGCGGAATGCTGTCGCATCCTCCCATCGATCCTGCGGCTTCTTGGCAAGCGCACGCTCGATCGCGCGTTGCAGCCGGCGGGGGACATCCGGGCGAAGCTCGTGCAGCGGGCGCGGTCGTTCGCTGATGTGTTTCATCAGCATGGATGGCGTGTTGGCCGCACGGAACGGCAGCTCGCCGGCCAGCATCTGGTAGCCGACGATCGCGAGCGCATAGAGATCGCTTCTTCCGTCGATCTCGCGATCGCCGGTCGCCTGCTCCGGCGACATGTAGGCCGGCGTCCCCACAGCGATGCCGGTGACTGTCAGGCGCGAGTCACCCTCCATCGCGCGGGCAATGCCGAAGTCCGTAACCATCGGCCGTCCGGTCGCGCGATCGAGCAGGATGTTGTCCGGCTTGATGTCCCGGTGCACGATGCCACGCTTGTGTGCGTATGCGAGGGCGTCGGCGACGTCCCGGAGGATGCATCGCACATCTTCGATCGGGGGGTGTGGTTCCCTTGCGAGCCGAGCCCCGAGGCTCTCGCCGTCGACGAGCGCCATGACGAAACCTACCAGCCCGGCACGTTCCTCGACCGCATAGATAGGGACGATGTTCGGGTGATTGAGTTGCGCGGCGGTTTCCGCCTCACGCAGAAAACGCGTCCGGATCTCGTCACGAAACGCGAGGTCCGGGGGCAGCACCTTGATGGCCACGAGACGGCGCAGCTTGCGGTCACGGGCACGGTATACGACACCCATTCCGCCGCGCCCGATCTCGGTCTCGAACTCGTAGGCGTCGCCTAACGCTGCTTCGACACGATCGCGCAGGGCGTCGGGCATGTGGGGCGAGAGGCGGGAAGGAAGGGAAAAGTGATGAATGTCGAACGACGTGCGACGGAAATCGACGAAGCTCCCGGATCAGCCTCGCGCATCGACCCTCGGGCGAGTAGCCACGAGCGGCCGGCACGTCACGAGTGCGGTCCCCCGCCCAGCACCGGACGTCGCGTCAGCTTCGCCATCTCCTCCTGAACATAGGCGGCATTCTCGACTTCTCGTGCCAGGTCCATCGCCCGTTCCGCGACAAGTGTGACCTGCTGGACCGTCTGGCTCCCGGCCTTCAGGCGCATCAAGTCGAGACGAATGTTCTGCAAGGCCAGCACGCACCGATCTAGCCGATCCTGCGACCTTTCGATCTTCGAGGAGACATCGCTCACCGCGCGTCGCTGCCGCTTGAGGAATGCGAGGCGTCGCACGCGCTCCTCGCTGTTACGGACGTCGAGCGGATTCGCTTGTGCCTCGAGTCGCCGAATCTCGTCCTCGATCGGCGTGACGCCACCGTCTGGGGCGTTCCGCTCGAGATCCGCCAGGTTCATCGCGAGCGCCTCGATCCGGGAAAACAACGCCTGGGCTGTCTCCGGAATCTCCGACATCGAATCGCGATCGCTCCTGGGGAGCGACTGGAAATTGCGCAGTGCGTCGTCACGATTCCGGAGTGCATCGCGCACGACCGAGGCGTAACGCCCGGCCGCGGCATCCAGTTCCCGTCCGGTAAGTCCGCCTGACGGAAGGGCTGCCGATGGCTGGCGCGCGAAAAGCTCGGGTCCGCGACCGCCACGCAACCGCGTACGCTCCCGGATCTCAGCGCGCTTCTTGCCGTCCCATAGTGCCCGCACGCTGTCCATCCACTCCGCAACTACGTCGAAGAACAAACGGTCACGCGGCTCCTTGAACACATCGCGCCAGTCGTAACCCTCGGTCCAGAGCTTCGCGTACTGGAACGCGAGGAACACGCTCCAGATCCCAGCGACGCCCACCAAACCATCCAGCACGTTGACAATCGCCAGCAAGACGCTGACGGCGCTGAACGCAAAGAATGGTGCGAGCTTCTTCCGGAAATGGACGACAGCCGGGGCATTCCAGCGAGTGACCTCTTCACTGGATGGGCGGTATTCTTCGGCGACGACCGCGCGAGCCTGGTCCTTCTGATGCACAGGTGCGAGCGCTTTCGGTCTGGCGGGAGCCTCCGGCACTATGCCCGTCTCGAGCGCCTGCACCAGCGCGGCCGCGGTCGCGAACCGGTTGGCCGGATCCTTCTCGAGCATGAGCATGACCGCGCGCGCCAGGTCGGCAGGCGCACGTGGACAGCGGTCGCTCAATGGCGTGGGATGCTCCGAAATCTGCTTGACCAGCAGAGCCGGCGTACTGGCGGCACTGAACGGCAGATCCCCAGAAAGCATCTGGTAGCCGACAACGCCTAACGAGTACAGGTCGCTGCGCCCGTCGATCTGCCGCTCACCCATCGACTGTTCGGGTGACATGTACGCCGGCGTGCCGATCGCCATCCCGGTGGCTGTCAGACGCGCGTCCGCTCCCTCGGATACGGCACGGGCAATCCCGAAGTCGGTGACCATCACGCTCCCATCCGACGCCGACGTCAGGATGTTATCCGGCTTGATGTCGCGATGGACGACGCCGCGTTCGTGCGCGTAGGCCAGCGCCCGCGCAACTTCCAGCAGAATCCTGCGCGCCTCGTCGGGGCTAAGAGCGCCTTCCCGGTGCAACCGAACGGCGAGGTTCTCGCCGTCGACGAAGGCCATGACGAAATAGACCAGCCCCTCGCGTTCGTCGACCGAGTAGATCGGTACGATGTTCGGGTGGCTCAGCTGAGCGGCTGTTTCTGCCTCCTTCAGGAACCGGGACCGAATCTCGGAACGAAAAGCAAGTTCTGGCGGCAGCAATTTGATCGCGACCTGGCGTTTCAGCCGGCGATCGCGCGCCAGATAGACGATCCCCATTCCTCCGCGCCCGATCTCGCGATCGAGTTCGTAGTGCGCGCTCAACACGCGCTCAACGTGCGTGCGCAGCTCAGCGTCGGCTGCGGAGGATGCTACAGGTTCTGGCACGCGTTGGGCGGATTCGGGTCGTTTGTTCCAAGCTGAGAAGTGTACAACGCGTCTACTGGAGCGTCTAGAACGCTGAACGTCGTATGACATTGGCAATTTGACGCTTACAGCAACATCAGCCGGCAATTCAGACTTCGGCGTCGGCCAGGTCGCGCCGCACGATGCGCGAACTGTCAGGCCACTACGTCACTTCGACTCTCCAAAGTTGCAATCTCCGCCAAGGTGTCGTAATTCAGCAGCGCGATTCCTGCCTGCCGCTCCGTACAGGTCCATTTCCGAGTGGATCCGAAGCATGGTACCTGGTGACCAAGGTGGTACAGGAAGCTCCAAGTTGTCGCCCGTTGGGGCGATGTCCGACTACGATGCACTAACCGGGACTCTCTGATGGCTACGCGACAGACTCTTCCCGTCCTGCCTTTGCGCGGGACTGTCATTTTGCCCGGCCTGACCGCGCCGATCGCGGCCGGACGGCCGGGGACGCTGCGTGCGATCGAAGCGGCGCTGAAAGGCGATCGGCTGGTGTTCGCGGTGGCGCAAAGAGACAACGAGGACGAACCGAAACCGGAGATCCTGTACTCGATGGGCGTCATAGCGCGCATCGGGCAGATCCAGCGCGGACTGGGGGGCGTCCAGCTCCTTCTGCAAGGCGAACAGCGAGCGACTTCGCTGCAGTATGTCCCAGGCGACGGCTACCTCACGGCCGTGGTGATGCCGACAGAGGAGATGTCGCCACTCAACGAACACGATGCCGCCTTCGAGGCGCTCCAGAAGGAATGCCGCGAGCGCGCCGCTGAGCTTGGCGAGCGACGCGGTCTGCCAGAAGAGGTTGTGCATCAGGTGCTCGACGCGGTCGAAGAACCTGGACGGTTCGCGGATCTGGTTGCCGGCTATCTGGAACTCCCGGTTCCGGAGAAGCAGGGCCTCCTGGAAACCCTGAGCATAGAAGAGCGATTGCGCCGCGTCCTGGTTCACGTGCAGCGGCAAATCGGCATGCTCGAAGCCCAGGAGGAAATCAAGTCGCAGGTCCAGGAGGAACTCGGCGAGCGTCAGCGCGAGATGTTCCTGCGCGAGCAAATGAAGGCGATCCAGAAAGAACTCGGCGAGGACGATCAATCGAAGGAAGTGCAGGAGCTTCGCGACCGGCTGACCAAGCTCGATCTGCCCAAAGAGGCGCGAACCGAAGTCGAGCGCGAACTCGGCAGACTGGAACGGACCGGGCGAGAGTCGATGGAAGCGCAGGTGATCCGGACCTATCTGGAGTGGATCGCCGAACTGCCATGGAACAAGCGGTCCGACGATTTCCTCGACTTGAAGCGCGCCGAGCAGATCCTGGAGGAGGACCACTACGGGTTGCAGGACGTGAAGGATCGCGTCCTGGAGTTCCTGGCGGTGCGGCAGCTTCGAGCGCAGCAGCTCGCGGAGGAGGTCACGCGAACCGGGGAGTTCCCGGCGGCCAAGCTGAAGACTGCAAAGGAGGACGCAACGCCAACCCTGGGGAACGGCGAACCCGACGATCGTCCGATTACGGATGCGCGCGAGGCCAAGGCACGAGCCATGGCGAAGGGTCCGATCCTGCTGTTCGTGGGACCGCCCGGCGTCGGAAAGACCTCGATCGCCAAGTCGATCGCGCGTTCGCTTGGCCGGCAATACGTGCGCGTGGCGTTAGGCGGTGCCCGCGACGAAGCGGACATTCGCGGCCATCGCCGGACGTACGTTGGTGCCATGCCCGGGCGGATCATCCAGGGGATGAAGCAAGCGGGGACCAAGAACCCGATTTTCCTGCTGGACGAGGTCGACAAACTGGGGACGTCGTTCCAGGGAGACCCCGCGTCCGCGCTGCTGGAAGTGCTGGATCCGGCCCAGAACGACTCGTTCACCGACCACTACCTCGGCGTGCCGTTCGATCTGAGCGAAGTCCTGTTCGTCGCGACGGCGAACTTCATCCAGAACATCCCCGGCCCGCTCCTGGACAGGATGGAGGTCGTCGAGTTCTCCGGATACACCGAGCGCGAGAAGGCGGAAATCGCCAGGAAATACCTGATTCCGCGCCAGCTGGAGGAGAACGGGCTGGGCGACAAGCAGGTAACGTTTTCCGATGACGCCGTGGCGTCGGTGGTGACTAACTACACGCGCGAGAGCGGCGTCCGTCAGCTCGAACAACGGGTTGGCGCCGTGTGCCGCAAGGTCGCCCGCCGCCTGGCGTCGGGCTCGGAAGAGATTGTCGCCGACAACGTGATCGATGCAGCCGAGGTGCGGGAACTCCTGGGACGTCCCAAGGTGCACCCGGAGCGCGCTCAGGCAGCCAACGAGGTGGGCATTGCCACGGGCATGTACTACACGCCTGTGGGCGGCGACATCATGTTCGTCGAGGCATCCATTCGGCGCAGCATGCACCCCGGAGTGGCTTCCGCAGGCGAGAGCGCGCCCCGTGCCGGCGTCGGGCCGATCTCGCTGATCCTGACCGGCCAGTTGGGCGACGTCATGAAAGAGAGCGCACGCGCTGCCCTCACCTTCGCCACCAACAACGCGACCGCGTTAGGTATCCCGGCGGAACGGATGGAGGGGACGACAGAGGCGCACATCCACGTCCCCGCCGGCGCCATCCCGAAGGATGGACCATCCGCCGGCATCGCGATCGCGACTGCGCTGGTCTCCGAACTCACTGGCCGACCGGTGCGCAAGGACGTGGCCATGACCGGCGAGATCACGCTGCGTGGACGTGTCCTCCCCATCGGCGGACTGAAAGAAAAGGTTCTCGGCGCACATCGTGCTGGAATCAAGCACATCATCATTCCCCGGCAGAACGAAGCGGACCGGGAGGACATCCCCGACGAGGTGCAGGAGGAGCTGACTTTCCATCCCGTCGACACGCTGGCGCAGGTTCTGGACATCGCGCTTGCGAGCGACACTCCGGCGGCATCGCCGCCCGACGCTCCGTCTCCGGAACTGGAAACCGCCGGGGTATAGCGGCCGAACGCCCGCCGCAACAGACATGGACGAGGCAGCCACCGATGGGCTGCCTCGTTCCGTTCTGCAACCAGGCACCGGACGATTTCGTACTGGGTGGCAGCCCACACCACGCCTGACTGCTCACCCCATACACGCATCGCATGCACGCCCTCAGCACCGCGATATACGCGACCCGCGAGACTATCCGGCTCAACCCGCTGCGCGGGGTGCTCTCCACGTTAGGTATCATCATTGGCGTGGCCTCTCTGGTTGCCGTCCTCGCGCTCGGAGACGGCATGGAAATCACGATGCGGGAGCAGTTGCTGGAGACTACGGACATCCAGACGCTTACCGCGACGTCGCGGATGAGCGAGGAGATCGACGGACAGGTCTTTCCACTGGCGGACACTTCGGCGCTGGGCTCCACGGACCTCGCTGCAGCCAGCGCCATTCCCGGAGTCGATGCCGTTGCCCTGATAGCGCGTTCACCGGTGGAGATCCGGTCTACCGACACGACTCAGCGCCGACGCGCCGAACTTCTGGCGGTGACGCCCGGCTTCTTCAAGCTCAGCTCGTTCCCCATGCTGAGCGGGCACCCCTCCGTAACATCCGCCGGGTCGGGCACTCTGCCGGAAGCGATCGTATCGAAGCAGCTGGCAATCGACCTGACTGGCGGCGACCCGGGCGCGGCCTCAGGCGACACCGTGCTGGTCGGCGGTGTGCACCACAGGATCGTGGGTGTCCTCGCTGGAACGTTCGGCCGTGCATCGCGAGGCGTGGTCGTCCCATTTCAACCAGATCTGGATCGCTCGATGCGCATCCGCGCGCTTCGCTACCCGGCGCTCCTGGTCCATGCCAGCCGAGTGGAAGACATCGCGTCGATCGAGCAGGCAGTCCGCGCGCGTCTTGCACCGGCAGTCGCCGGCCGGACGCCAGCGGTGGTCGTCCAGTCATACCGGGCCAGAGCGGAGCAGGCAACGCAAGGCATTCTCGTCTTCAAGCTGTTGATGGGTGCCATCACTGGGATCTCGTTGCTGGTTGGCGGGATCGGGATCATGAACGTGTTGCTGGCATCGGTCAGCGAACGGACGCGGGAGATCGGCATCCGGAAGGTGGCCGGCGCTCGACACCGGGACATCCTTGCGCAGTTTCTCACCGAGTCGGTGGCGATTACAGCCATCGGCAGTGTTCTGGGTGTCATGCTGGGACTCGCGGGCGCGTTTGGTGTGACGGCGCTGATCCGGCATCTTGCAGACGCTGTCTTCGTTCGCGCATCGTTTTCCTGGGTGTCGGTGTTGATCGCAGCCGCCGTCACGATCGCTATCGGGTTGGCGTTCGGCACATATCCAGCTCGTCGTGCCGCGCGCCTGAGCCCGATCGACGCCATCCGACACGACTGACTCGAGTGCACGGCAGCGACCCGTCGTCTCTCGACGCGTCTGTTCGCGTCGCGTCAATTGGTGCGTTCCAGGCCGCATGAAGCCATGACACCCACGTTCGCTTTCGCGCTTGCCCTCTCGATGCAGACCGCTCTTGCCAGCGGGACGCGCCAGGAGGCGCCGCCCGCGACGCTTTCCGAACTCGAGATCAGGATCCGCCATCTGATGGACAGCACGCGCACACCGGGCATGGGTCTCGCCATTGTGCGGCACGACTCGGTCATCTACACAGGTGGCTTCGGTTTGGCGCGTGTGTCACCACCGCTCCCCGCGACTGCGTCCACGCTGTTCCGGATCGGAAGTACGTCGAAGGCTTTCGTGGCTATCGTTGCCTTGCAGCTCCAACGCGAAGGGAAGTTGTCGCTCGACGATCCGATCGCGAGACATCTCCCGGGCTTTCGATATGAAAACCCGTGGGAGGCCACCGATCCGGTGCGAATCGTACACCTGCTCGAGCACACGTCGGGATTCGACGACATTTCGCTCAAGGGGTACGCCAATTCCGATCCGACGCCTCTTGCACTTGTCGAGGGCCTGGCTGTGGACACGACTTCCCGCGTGTCCCGCTGGCGGCCCGGCACGCGCTACGCATACTGCAACACTGGGCCCGCTATAGTGGCGCTGATCGTCGAACGCATCGAGGGGCGTCCGTTCGAACAGGTGGTGCAGCAGCGCGTGTTCGATCCGATCGGCATGCGAACGGCGACGTACTTCTTCCCGGATTCGACGCAGTTCGAGCGGGCCACGACGTATCGTGAGGACGGGACGACACCTTATCCGTACTGGCACATAGTTACGCGACCCGCCGGCTCGATCAATGCCTCTGCGCTCGACATGGCGCAGTATGTGCGGCTCCTGCTTTCGCGGGGGGCGTTAGGAGACAGGACGCTCCTGACGCGCGAAGACGTCGAGCGTATGGAGCGCGCGACGACGTCGATCGGCGCCCGCGCCGGATTGCGCGTGGGCTACGGGTTGCATTTGTACCGGATAGCGGATACGTCGGGTTTCACGTGGACCGGGCACGATGGCGGTGTACCGGGTGGTTTGTCCGAGATGTCCTACCTTCCCGAGGCTGGCGTCGGTTACGCCGTTCAGATCAATACCGCCGATGCCGCCGCCTTCCGTACGCTGAATCGGATCATCCGCTCCTTTCTCACGCAGTCGTTGCCTCGTCCGGGTGAGCCGCCAGCCGGCTCCGTGCCGCCGTCCATCGCTGCTCGCTTTCGGGGATGGTATGAGCCAGTATCGCCGCGAACTCAACACCTCTACTTCGCGGAGCGGCTCCTCGGTCTGTCCAGCGTATCGTTCGTGGGCGACACGATGCTCGTGAAACCGGTATTGGGCGTGCGCAGCCGCCTTCTGGCGGTAGACTCGATGCGGTTCCGACGGCATGGCGAAAGCGAGCCGACGGTTGCGCTCGTGAACGACGCTAACAATGGACGGGAGCAAGGCATGGAGACTTTCGGGCCGGCCTTGCCCGCCAGCTCTATGAAGCGTATTCCCACTGCGTTGGCGTTGGGGGAGATTGCGCTGACGGCGCTCTGGCTTCTGGGGCTCGTATCGGCACTCATTGCGGGACTGACGGGACTGGGGCGGTGGGTGTGGCGGCGTATTCGTCGTAAGCCGCGCTACGTCTCGGGGGCGCAGCCATTGTGGCGTGCGGCGTTGCTCCTCACGGGTCTGGTCGTTCTGGATGGCATTGTGCTCACCGCCGTCGATGCGGACCCGATGGTGCTTGGTCGATTCTCTCCCGCCAGCGCCACGCTTTACGGGATCGGCATTGCCTATGCTGCGGTAGCGCTCGCGGGGCTTGCCCTCGTCATTCGGTCGAGACCGTCAGGAGGCTCGTGGCTGCGGTACTCGTTATGGCCATCCCGGGCGGTGCTGGCGTTGCACCTGGTGGCAGCGGCTTACCTGGTGTCCTGGGGATTCATTGGCTGGCGCACGTGGGTGTGATCGGTGCCCGGTATCGCCCGGTGCGCCGGCGATCCCGCTGGCGGATGACCTAACGAACGACAGGCATCGCCAGCGGTACGACGACGATCCCGGCCGGCGGCAAAGCGATATCCCGGCCCACGATTTCGCGCGTGCCGGCGGTAACCGAGATGCGCACCTTTCGCTGTGCCGGAACTCCGCAGGCATTCCACGCGCCACCGTCATCCGTCAGGCCAGTGACGGCGCCGGCTTCGCTCCCGCTCCACGAGACACGCGCGGCGACCCCCGCTTGCAGCTCGCCGTTGCTCCCCAGCGACACGAGGACGCGAACGATGGCGGAATCCGGGCCGTACCCTGCCGACGGACAGAGCGCCGCCCAAACCTGCTGCTCAGCGGGCAGGGCGAGCTCGATCGCCAGGGAGTCGCGAGCCCGTGCCTGGACCTCACTCGACCGCCCGGTCATGCCTAACGAATCGAGCCTGGCCGTACGCACCGTGACCGTATAGGTGCCGGCTGGCAGCGTGTCCGCGACGAAACGTCCGTCGCGTCCGGTCTGAACGCGGGCCTGGACCGCCGCTCCGCGTGCGATCACCACGTTTGCGCCGGGCGCGGCCTTGCCGCGATCGGGATCGGTCACGATGCCGCGCAGGATCGCGAAGCCGACGTCATCGCCCTGCACTATCGTGGCTTCGCCTCCTTCCTCGCGATAGGCAAGCACGGCCGTCGCTTCCTTGTTGCCGAACAGTACCGCGGTTTCCGTCGGATTCCGGCGCGTTCGCCCGGCGAACCTGGGCCAGCGGATCACCCACCGATCGACGATCCATGCACCCGACGCCGTACGCCGGAAGTGAAGCGATCCACCTGCCTGTCCGCGCTGGTGCGGCGCCGGCGGATTCTCGTAGAGAAAGACGAGCGAGCGCAGCTCGGCGGTCTGACGATCGATCCAGAGCGTTCCAGAGATATCGGACGTCTCGCGCTCGTTCACTGGCTCGAATCCCAGTCCAACGTTCGCGGAGTCCGGCCCTTCGCCTTTCACCAGCCTGAAGCAGTGATCGGCCAGGAATACGTCCGAGAGCACGACGGACACGTCCGGCGCGAAATAGACGAAACCGTTTCCGTCCTGCCGGAGGTATCCGAGTTTCGACAGCTCAGCCGCCGGTGCGCTGGCGAACGGTCGTTCGCCGTACGTGAACGACTCGCGTCGCGTCTCCTTTTCGACCCTGAACGTCTGAGCATCGAGGTCGCGACCGAAGCGTTCGATGCGAGCGTGGACGAGTCGCCGCTGTTCGGTCAGGCGCACGGCATCGAGCGCGGCGCGCGCGTTGGACCAGACGGTGGCCATGGCGTCGTTGGCGTCCGGACGACTCAGGCACCGTGACCGGCCGGCCACACGCACCTCCGGCTGCAACAACGGGATCGACCGCACGGTGACGTCCTCCATCCGCGAGTCGGCATCCGCCAGATCAAACGGCCCGATTCGAACGACGCGGACGCCGATGCGCTTGACCTCCAATGCATACGAACCGGCTTTCGGGGCGCGGAGGGAGTAACGTCCATCGTCGCCGGTCAGTGCCTGTGCCAACCGTTGCCCATCGATATCGAGCAAGGTGATGACGGCGCCACTGACCGGCGCCCCGGCGGCTTCCCTGACCGTTCCGCGAACGACTTGAGCCGCGGCAACGCCGGTCGCCACCAGATGCAGCACCGCCATCGCGAACCACGAGCGCTTGGTCATCGTGCGGATCCTCGGCCGCGGCCAAGTTTCGTACGAATCAGCAGTACGCCTCCCGCTGTGCTGCGCTGGTTAGGGTCGTTCGCGCCCCTGCCGGACTGATCCCGCGAGAGGGAACCAAACCACAGGCCGGCTTCGTTTGGCCGCATGACAACGATGTCTTCGACGGTGCCGATGTCCAGGTCGCGGATGTGGGCAGTGACAATGTCGTCGACGACAATCAGCATGCAGTGTCGGTCGCGCCCCGCGAGCTGTATGCACGGTTCGCCTGAGTCTTCCTCGCGCACCGTGAGGCCGCCCGCGATTCCGATACGCCGGAGGAGGTCGGAAATCGCGTGGGCCGAAGCGGACCACAGCCTCACCGAGTCCGGCGGCACGACGAACGCGTTGATGTTCCCGGGATCGAGCCCGAAACGTGACGAGACACCTGCCGGATCGCCGCGACCCTCCGTGATCACGCCAGTGAGTGCGTGCGGCGCGGCGTCGAGCAGGAGGTCATAGGTCAGCGTGCCCGTGGACTCGTCGAGCACGAGCCATGGGGAGATCGCCGACTTGAATCCGAGCCGGCGCGCCACGAGTCGGTACCTGCCCCATGCCGGCGCACGCAAGGCGAACGTCCCGCTATCGCCGGTTCGGGTGTTGGCGATCGTTCGGCTGGCACTGTCGAGGAGGGCGATCTCCACCTGGGTGAGCAGCAGCGAGGTCACAGTCTCGCGCGCCTTGCCGGCGATCGTCTGCCCCTCGAGGCGTGATGCTACGAGGGCAAGCGCGATCGCCGATGCCAGCCACATCGTCATCGCCAGCGGCGATCTGAATCCGGTCACGCGGCACATCGGTCTGCAGAAAAGATGGCGACCTGCCGAAGAGATAGCGACGTGCGCGATGAGTAGTCGACCCGCGCGCTCTCTCCCATCGAGGATGCCGGCGCTAGGTTTAGGTCGTCGGCGGCGCCGGCACGGCCGGCGTATGATTTTCATCTCAGGAGGTCACTGTGGGACGCGTATTTCCCTTGCTTGCTGTCGCATGCTGCGCGGCACGCCTGACGGCTCAGTCGCCAGATCCCGCGCTGGTCGCCAAAGCGCGTGCCATTCACGAACGCGTGATCGCGCTCGACACGCACGATGACATCAGCCCGGCGAGCTTCACCGCCGAGCGAAACTACTCGATGCGGCTTCGCAACCAGGTGAACCTGCCGAAAATGGAGGAAGGGGGACTCGACGCGGCGTTCTTCATCGTGTTCGTCGGGCAGTCGCCCGATTTCACTCCAGCGGGATACGCCAAGGCCTACCAGTCGGCGATGGAAAAGTTCGAAGCCATCCATCGCCTGACCGAGCAGTACGCCCCGCAACGCATCGGCCTCGCTCTAACGCCGGATGACGTGCGCCGCATCGCCGCATCGGGCCGCAAGGTAGCGCTCATCGGCATCGAGAACGCGTACCCGTTAGGCGAGGATCTCGGCAACATCAGGAAGTTCTACGACCTGGGCGGACGATACCTGTCGCTCGCCCACAACGGCCACTCCCAGTTCTCCGACTCCAACACCGGCGAACAGGAAGGCTGGAAATGGAACGGCCTGTCGCCCCTGGGAAAGCAGGCGATTCAGGAGATGAACCGCGTCGGGATGATGATCGACGTATCCCATCCGTCCAAGGCCTCCATGATGCAGGCGTTGGAGCTGACGAAAGCTCCGATCATCGCGTCGCATTCGGCCGTGCGCGCGCTCTGCAATCACAGCCGTAACATGGACGACGAACAGCTCCGCGCCCTGAAAGCGAACGGCGGCGTGATCCAGGTCGTCGCATTCAGTTCGTACGTCAAGTGCGGGCAGCCCACGCCGCCGGAGCGGATGCCGGCCATTCGCAAGCTCGCCGAGGAAGTCGGGTTGCGCGGTTTCGGTCCGGATGCGGTGGATTCGCTTCCAGCGGACAAGAAGGCGTTGTATCGGCAGAGGATGGCGGAAATCGACCGGCAGTATCCAGCGCCGCCACGCGCCACGGTAGCCGATTTCGTCGATCACATCGACTACGCAGTAAAGCTGATCGGCATCGATCACGTCGGCATCAGTTCCGACTTCGACGGCGGTGGCGGCGTGGAGGGATGGAACGACGCCAGCGAAACGTTCAATGTGACACTCGAACTGGTCAAGCGAGGGTACACCGAGGAGCAGATCGGCAAGCTCTGGAGCGGAAACCTTCTGCGGGTCATGGGCGAAGTACAGCGGATCGCGAAGTCGCTCGGCGGCACATCCTGAGGTCTTCGGCCGTGCGACCGGCCGTTGGCGGACAGATGTTCTCGCCAGCGGCCGGTCGCTCACGAACACGGTCATCGGTTGGCCGCGGTACTTCGGCTCCAGCCAGTGGACGTCTGCCGCTCTACTCCCGTCCGTGCGTTGCCACGGCGCTGGCGAGTAGGCGCCGCGCTACTGGCATCGTCCGGGCCTAACGACTGCCGCGCCCTTCGCCGCGAAAGAGCTGCCATGTGTCCAAGCGCAGAGGCAGCGGCTCCGTCCCGGCGAGGAAATATTCCGTGTAGCGACGCTCCGGCGGGGTTGTGGAATCGGCAAGCGTCCCGGTCGCCCGATCGAGTTCAGCGGACAACAGTCCGTCCGGGACAACCCAGGGAGCACCGCCACGACCCGCGCCGGCCGTTGCGATCATCCGGGCCCAGATCGGCGCCGCGAGCGACCCTCCCCCCGCGCCCGGCGCAATCGTGCGCGGCCGGTCGAAGCCGATCCAGACGCCGGCGACAAGATCCTGCGTCATCCCCACGAACCACACATCGGCATTGTCGTTGGTCGTCCCTGTCTTCCCGGCTACCGGGATGTCTCCGACAATGCTACGGACCGCGGTCGCCGTACCACGGTCAACCACATCCCGCATCATGTCGCGAACGATGAAGGCAACCTTGGGGTCCATCACCTGCTGTGGCTGGACAATGGGATTCTGCCAAACGACGCGGCCGTCTCTGTCCTCGATCCGGGTAATGAAACGCGCCTCGATGCGAGCGCCACCGTTGTCGAGCGTGGCATACGCCGCGACCAGATCGAGCGGTTGAACCACCGAGGCACCGATGGCGCTCGATGGATAGGGAGCGATGAACGACGATATGCCCATCCGTCGCGCCATGGCAATCACGGAGTCCATCCCCAGTTTCAACCCCAGTTGCACCGCCACCGGATTCCGGGATTTCGCCAGCGCATCCCTGAGGGTCAGGGGACCAAGAAACTCGCCGTCTGCGTTCTCTGGCCGGTATACGGCGCGATTCGGAAGCACGACGGCGAGCGCGGTATCCTCGACCACAGTGTTGGCAGCCAGCGACTCGGCAATCGCCGTCGTGTAGACGATCGGCTTGAACGCCGACCCGGGCTGTCGCATCGCGTTTACAGCCCGGTCGTACTGGGAATCGTTGTAGTCGCGGGTGCCGACGAGCGCACGGACATCTCCCGTGTACGGATCGAGCGCGACGACGGCGCCCTGGAGGTAATCGGTCGAACGCCTGGCGCGCCCGAGGTACTTCGGATTCCGGTAGCCGGCGCGCCCTTCCAGCTCCAACAAGCCCTCCGACAGCGCGACGTTGGCCGCCCTCTGCAGCGATGGATCGAGCGTCGTGTGTATGCGATAGCCGCCAGTCGTCACCGGGATCCTGGCGCGCTCGGCCTGAATCCGCACCACGTCGACGAAGTTCGGCGCCGGTTCCGAAAAGCCGGCGTTCTTCGCGGTCACCAGCGGCTCCGCCTGGGCGACGATCTTCTGAGCGCTGGTGATGAAACCCTGTTGAGCCATCAGCGCGAGCACCAGGTTGCGCCTGGCGAGAGCCCTTTCCGGATGCCGGTTTGGGTCATACAGCGCCGGCCCCTTGGGAAGTGCTGCCAGCGTCGCCGCCTCGACGAGCGTGAGCTGAGCGGCCGGCTTTCCGAAGTAGTGCCGAGCCGCCGACTCGATACCGTACCACCGGCTGCCGAAGTGAATCTGATTCAGGTACGCCTCGAGGATCTGCTCCTTGGTGTAATGCCGTTCCATCTCGCGAGCGGCAGCCTGTTCCCGGAGTTTCCTGCCGAGGCTGCGGTCGCTGCGGTCGACGAGGTCGGGGTGCATGTTGCCGACCAGCTGCTGCGTGATCGTGCTCGCACCACGACGCGCGCCTAACAAGTTGTCCTTCACCGCACCGGCAATGCCGACTATGTCGACGCCGTCGTGCTGGTAGAATCGTTGATCCTCAACCGCGACGAACGCCTGACCGACGTGCGCGGGGAGGGTGCGAATGGCGACGTTGGTGCGCCACTCCGTGCCGATCTCCCAGATCGGCGACCCGTCACGCGCGTAGACGAGCGACGACTGCTTCGGGGTGACGATGGACCAGGCTGGCCCGGTCCCGGTTGCGGTCGTGTCCTGCGCGCGCGCTCCAGTGCCCGCGGCCAGCGCGGCAACTGCCATCACGGCCAGTCTCGTGACGTGACTCGTAGTCGTCCTTGGCGTGCGATCGGACATTCCGGTGAGTGTGCGGTCATGTGACCGGCGGCTCGTGGGGGATGGCCTTGTACACCGCGGATCCGCCAAGCTCCCGCCATGGCGCCACCTCCGACTAAGCTATAGCACGGTCTCGCGTCGCCGAAGCGCTGCGTATGGAGGCACGACGGTGCCCAGCCGCCGCAAGGCGTCGGACAGCGGAAAGAACAGACCTCAGGTCGAACGAACGTTGCCCACTCACTGGCGGGCCCACCAACTTCAACGCGCAATGACCGGTAAGCTTTGCATCGCTCTCGCGCAGTTCAGGCCCCTCAAGGGGAACTATCGGGCGAATCTGGAACGCCTTGGCGAGGTGTTCAGCCAGCTTCCCGGCGTCCGACCTCGGCCGCACGTATTGCATCTGCCTGAAACTTCGCTCAGCGGCTACTTCGTCGAAGGTGCCGCCCGGGAAGTCGCGGTAACCGCCGGCAGTCTCGCCCAGGATCTCGACGGGGCATTCTCCACATCCGGATCGTCGCAGCCTCTGGACGTGGTGTTGGGGTTCTACGAACGCTGGCAGGACACTCTCTACAACAGCTCGGCGTACGTGAGGCTCGGAGAAGGGGATGCGCGGATTCTTCATGTCCACCGCAAGGCATTCCTGCCGACGTATGGGCTTTTTGACGAAGAGCGGTTTGTCGAGCGAGGGCACGACATCCGGGCCTTCGATACGCCATGGGGACGGGCTGCTCTCCTGGTCTGTGAGGATGCCTGGCACGGGCTGTCCGGAACGCTCGCAGCCCTGGATGGCGCCCAACTGATCTTCGTCTCCTCGGCCGCGCCCGCGCGCGGTGCATACCCTCATTCGGACGGGTCTGGACCAAGCACAGTCGGGCGATGGCATCGCCTGATGCGCGGCATCGCCGAGGAGCATGGCGTCTTCGTGTCGCTGGCGAACCTGGTGGGGAGTGAAGGCGGGAAGGTTCTTGCGGGCGGATCCTGTGTGGTGGGCCCAGCAGGCGATCTGCGGGTGCGGGCGCCGGTTTTCGACGAAGCTGTCGCGTGCGTGGAGATCGACCTTGGCGACATCGGTCGGGCTCGCGCGGATACACCGTTGCTTTCGGACCTTCGTACGGCGATGCCGCACCTTCGTCAGGCACTAGGCTCGATCGAGTACGGCAAGCGGACCGCGGTGGGTTATGATCCGCCCGCAGTGTCGCGGCGGCGGGCCGGCGATCCGTCGGGATCGGCTGGTGAGTTCTTGGCTGGAGGTAAGGGCGAGCGCGGCGGCGAACGAGAGGGAGAGGGAGCAGGGATTGGCGGAGCCACCGTGCGGGGGGCCCCCCCCGGGAAAAAAAGTAGCGATGAGACTCCGGATGCTCATCATCATCGCATTCCCGCCATTATCGTTTCCCCGCCGTCGGATCCGAAATACGCAGGTGGACCGCCCTCCCTCGCCATCGACGCCGCGCTCGTCGAACGCTGGCTCATCCACTTCATCCAGGACGAGATGCGCCGGCGCCACCTCTCGACCGGAATCATAGGTGTCTCCGGTGGCGTCGACTCCGCCGTTACCGCGTTCCTCGCCGCCAAGGCACTGGGCGCCGAGAACGTGCTTGCGCTTCGGCTCCCCTACCGCACGTCGAGCGCTGAAAGCCTCGAGCACGCACAGCTCGTCATCGAAGCGCTCAGGATCCCGTCGCGAACCATCGACATCTCGAGCGCCGTCGATGGATTCCTTGCGCAGACACCGGACGCGGACGCGACGCGCCGTGGCAACGTCATGGCGCGGGTACGCATGATCGCCTTGTTCGACCAGTCGGCGGCGTTCGGAGGGATACCGTTAGGCACTGGTAACAAGACCGAGCGCCTTTTCGGCTATTTCACCTGGCACGCCGACGATTCGCCGCCCCTCAACCCGCTCGGCGACCTTTTCAAGACCCAGGTGTGGGCGCTTGCGCGGCACCTCGGCGTTCCGCCGGAGATCGTCGACAAGCCAGCGTCCGCCGACCTGGTCGTCGGTCAAACGGACGAGGGCGATTTCGGCATCGGCTATGGAAAGGCCGACGAGATCCTCAACTGGCTCGTCTCAGGTTTCAGCGCACAGGATCTGATTGCGCGGGGGTTTCGGGATGACGAGGTCGAACTGGTGCGCCGGCGACTGGAAAGCACTCATTGGAAGCGCCGCCTGCCCACTGTCGCCGTCATCAGTCACTCGGCCATCGGTGAGTCGTATCTCCGACCGGTCGACTACTAGGAAGACTCCGAACAGGTGTCGCCATGCATCCGGGACGATGAACCGTGGTGTTAGCGCTAGACGGATCTCGTTCTGCCAGACTCGGATGAACGCCCAGCGGACCAAGGCAAGCCTGACGTGGATGAGAAGGAGGAAGATGACTCACCAGCGGCTCTATCCAGCGGAGATTTGCGCCGTCATCCCGTGCGGCACGCTCACCGGGCTCTTCGCGCCACGCAATCCCACAGCGAATTACACGAGTGACCGAAAGGTGAGAGAGTGAACCATAGCGAAATCGTCAGCTTCCTCTGGGGCGTCGCCGACCTCATCCGCGACACATTCAAGCGCGGCAAGTATCAGGATGTGATCCTCCCGTTGACCGTTCTGCGTCGCCTCGACTGCGTCCTTGCAGACACCAAGGCGCAGGTTCTCCAGCGACAGGGACAACTCAAAGGCAAGGGACTCGAGGATCTCGACGCGCAACTCCGGCGCGCCTCCGGCTTCGCCTTCTACAACACGTCCCGCTATGACTTCGAGAAGCTGCTTGCCGATGCGCCGCACCTGGCGGCCAACCTGCGCAACTACATCGCCGGGTTCAGCCCGAACATGCGGGAGGTCCTCGAGAAATTCGACTTCGACAACACTATAGCCAAGCTCGACGAGGCGGGCCTGCTCTTCCAGGTGCTCGAGCGGTTCAAGAACGTCGATCTGCACCCGGACACGATCGACAACCCGACGATGGGCACGATCTTCGAGGAGCTGATCCGCAAGTTCAACGAAGCTCTCAACGAGAACCCGGGCGAGCACTTCACGCCCCGCGACGTGGTGCACCTGATGGTGGACCTGATGCTCGCCACCGACGAGGACCGCATTCGCCGCGAGGGCATCGTCTGCACCGTCTACGACCCCTGCTGCGGCTCGGGCGGGATGCTGATGATCACGAAGGAGCACATCACCGTCGGCCTGCGCAAGAACGGCGATCTCTTGCGGCCCGCGATCAACCCCAACGCGGAGATCCATCTCTTCGGTCAGGAGGTGAATCCGGAAACGTGGGCAGTTTCGAAATCGGATCTCTTCATGAAGGACCCGACCGGACGCGATGCCGACAACATCGCCTACGGCACCGTGCTCTCTCACGACAAGCACGCTGGCCGCACCTTCGACTACCTGATCGCCAATCCCCCCTACGGCAAGGACTGGAAACGCGACGAGGACGCCGTGCGGGCCGAGCACGAACGTGGCGCTGCGGGCCGTTTCGCGCCGGGGCTGCCGCGCATCAGCGACGGCCAGCTCCTCTTCCTGCTGCACATGCTCGCGCACGCGAAGGAGCCGAAGGAAGGCGGCTCACGCATCGCCATCATCATGAACGGCTCACCGCTCTTCACCGGCGATGCCGGCAGCGGCGAGAGCGAGATCCGCCGCTTCATTCTGGAGAACGACCTGCTCGAGGCGCTGATCGCGCTGCCAGAGCAGCTCTTCTACAACACCGGCATCGCCACCTACGTGTGGGTCGTGACCAACCGCAAGGCGCCGGCGCGCCGGGGCAAGGTGCAGCTCATCGACGCGACCTCGTTCTGGGTGCCGATGCGCAAGAGCCTCGGCGACAAGCGGCGCGAGATTCCGCTCGAGCGCTCGCGGGACATCCTGCGGATCCTCGCGGACTTCAAAGACGGCGAGACGCGGAAGGTGGCGAAGGACGGCAGGGAAGAGGAGATCGTCATCGGCCGCATCTTCCCGACCACCCACTTCGGCTTCCGCAAGATCACCGTCGAGCGGCCGCTCAGGCTCAACTTCCAGGCGAGCGACGAGCGCATCGCGCGCCTCGAGGAGGAGAAGGGCTTCCAGTCGCTTGCGCAGTCGAAGAAGAAGGGCGCCACCGGGGCGAAGGAGCAGGCCGTAGGACGAGCCCTGCAAGAGGCCATCCGCAAGCTGCTGCGCACACTGCCCGCCACCCTCGTCAAGGACCGCCACGAGTTCGAGCGCCTGCTCGATGCCGCCGCGAGAAAGGCGGGCGTGAAGCTCCCGGCGCCGGCCCGCAAGGCGATCCTTTCCGCGCTCTCGGAGCGCGACGAGACGGCCGCGATCTGTCGCGACAAGGACGGGAATCCGGAGCCCGACCCGGAGCTGCGCGACACCGAGAGCGTGCCGCTCGCCGAGCGTATCGAGGTGTTCTTCGACCGCGAGGTGAAACCCCACGTGCCCGACGCCTGGATCGACACCTCCAGACGCGACCCCAGGGACGGGGAGATCGGTCTCGTCGGCTACGAGATCAACTTCAACCGCTACTTCTACCGCTACACCCCGCCCCGCCCCCTCGAGGAGATCGAGGCGGACATCCGGGGGATCGAAGGCGACATCGTGCGGATGCTGGCGGAGGTGACGGGGACACAGCCGAGCTGAGCAACCTGTCGGCAGTCACGCCGGAGTGCGGGCGTTCTGCGCCGGTACCGGGATACGAGATGGCGGGACCGGATAGAAATCTTGATATCTGTCATCAAGTAATGCATTTTATATCCCGTGAACAAGAGCGAACGAACGGCGCGCGCCCGAGAGACGTTCCGCAAGGCCGGAGGCATCCTGCGCACCGCGCAGGCGCTGCGGGCGGGGATCCATCCCCGCGACCTGTACGCCCTTCGGGATGCAGGAGTCCTCGAGCTTGTGAGCCGCGGGGTCTACCGTCTCGCCGACCTCCCACCCCTGGCCGAGCCCGACCTCGCGGTGGTCGCAGCGCGCGTCCCGAAGGCCGTCATCGCCGTCGTCTCGGCGCTGCACTTCCACGGGCTCACGACCGAGATCCCGCACGCCGTCAGCATCGCGCTGCCCAAGGGAACGAGCCTGCCGCGGCTCGAGTGGCCGCCTCTGCGCGTCTATTGGTTCTCAGGTCGGCTCTACACCGAGGGCATCGAAACGCACGCGCGCGACGGGATGACGCTCAAGGTCTACGGTGCGGCCCGGACCGTGGCCGACTGCTTTCGGCTGAGGAGGCGTCTCGGAATCGAGGTGGCGGTCGAAGCGCTTCGGACGGGGCTCGACGAACGGGTCTTCACTCCCGACGGAATCATGAGAGTTGCGCAGCGGCTTCGCGTCGCCAGGGTTGTACGCCCCTATCTGGAAGCCATGCAATGACCCGGGCACCGCGGGGAAACCTCGCGCACTCGATCCAGGCCCGGCTAAAGAACGCCGCTATCCAAGGCGGTCGGCCCTTCGTGGAGCTGCTGGAACTCTACGCGGTCGAGCGCTTCCTCCATCGCCTGGGTCGTTCGCGGCAGCGCGACCGCTTCGTGCTCAAGGGGGCGATGCTGCTGCGACAGTGGCTCGGAGCGCAAACCCGTCCCACGCGCGACATCGACCTCCTGGGCCCCGTCGACCTCGATGCCGCCGCGCTCCGCGAGGCCATCGCCGACATCCTGCGTACGGAGGTCGAGGACGACGCGATCGCCTTCACCGAGGACTCGATCGCGGTGCGGCCGATCCGCGGAGATTCCGCGGTGCTGGGCCTGCGAGCGAAGTTCGATGCCACGCTGGGACGCACGCGTCTGCGCTATCAGGTGGACGTGGGGCTTGGTGATGCCGTCTTCCCGCCCGACGTCGAGATCGTTCCGGGCGGCCTGCTCACGATGCCCATGGCCAGCGTTCGTGCTTACACTCCGTACTCCACACTCGCGGAGAAGCTGGAGGCCGTCGCGATCCTCGGCAGCGCCAACAGCAGAACCAAGGACTATTACGACCTGTTCGAACTGCCTCGGGCGCTCAGTCTGGAAGGAGGCCTGCTCGCCGAGTCGATTCGCCGCACGTTCGCCCGCCGCGCCACGCCCGTACCACCCACCCCGCTGGAGGGCCTGAGCGATGCCTTCGGGCGGGACCCGCTCCACGCCGGCCGCTGGCGCGCGTTCCTCGACAAGGGAGGGTTGAAAGCGGCCGAGCAGGACTTCGTTGTTGTCGTCACGGCCATCCGGGATTTCGCCCTGCCTGTGCTCGACGCCGTCCGGGAGGATTCTCCATTCGACCAGTACTGGCCGCCGGGCGGCCCGTGGTCGCACCACCAAACATCGGAGGACAATCGATGACCACCGCCCCCCGCCCCTCGCGACAAATGGACGGCAAGGGCCGCACCGTGCGCGAACTGCTCGCCGGCCGCAAGTATTCGATCGACTACTACCAGCGCGAGTACAAGTGGCAGCAGAAGCAGCTCGCCGAACTGATCGACGATCTTACGGCCAAGTTCCACGAGAGCCACGAGCATGGCAACGAGCGCAGCGCCGTGGCCGACTACGGCCTCTACTTCCTCGGCTCGATCATCGTCGACACGGAGAAGCGCACGCGGGCGAGCCGGGTCTGGAAGGAGCGCGTGCAGGCGCTCGCCGAGCTCGGCAAGGACGAGGACGCCGACGGCATCAAGCCGTGGCTGCGCAGCCAGTACGCCGAGAGCATCCGCGAGCGCAAGCGCGACGCCGCGCCGCAGGACTTCGACCTGATCGGCACGGAGTTCCACCGCTGGGTGCGCGACCACGAGACGGCGCTGGGCCTTACCGCGAGCGAGTTCGCGCGCTTCATCGAGCGCGACTTCGCCTTCTACGCCCGCTGGTACGAGCGCCTGCGCCGCGCGGGCGAGACGCTGACACAAGGGCTCGAGTGCGTGCACTTCAACGCGCAGCACAACTTCACGCTCCAGTATCCGGTGCTGCTCGCGCCGCTTCGGGTCGAGGACGACGAGACGGCGGCGCTGCGCAAGCTCCGGGTGGTGGCCGCCTACCTCGACATCCTGATCCACCGCCGCATCTGGAACGGACGCGCGATCGACTACTCGACGATGCAGTACGCGATGTTCCTCGTGATGCGCGACGTGCGCGGCCGGAGCGCGGAGGAGCTGGCCGCGATGCTCGAAGACCGGCTCGACCCCGAGACCGCGCCCGACTTCGCCGCGAACGGCGCCTTCCGCCTGCACGGCATGAACGGCCGGCAGATCCACCGCCTGCTTGCGCGCATGACCGACTACGTCGAGACCCGCTCGGGCCAGGCGTCGCGCTACGCCGAGTACGCCCAGCGCGGGAAGAAGGGCTATGAGATCGAGCACGTCTGGGCCGACCACCCGGAGCGGCACCAGGACGAGTTCGGCCATCCGAGCGAGTTCCAGGAGTACCGCAACCGCATCGGGGGCCTCGTGCTCCTGCCCAAGAGCTTCAACGCGAGCTACGGCGACCTGCCCTACGCGGAGAAGCGCGGGCACTACGCCGGGCAGAACCTGCTCGCGAGGAGCCTCCACGAGAGCGCCTACGACCACAACCCGGGGTTCAAGCGCTTCATCGCCGAGAGCGGGTTGCCGTTTCGCGCGAACGCCAAGTTCCGGAAGGCCGATCTCGACGCGCGCCAGGCGCTCTACCAGCAGCTCGCGGAGCGGATCTGGAGCCCGGAGCGGTTGGCGCAGGAGGCGGCGTCGTGAGCGAGGTGGCGCGCAGGCCGGACGCGGTGACGCCGCGGCAGTTCAAGCCGTACCCGGAGTACAAGGATTCCGGCGTCGCGTGGCTGGGGGAGATTCCGGCGCACTGGGAGGTGAAACGGCTGAAATTCAGTGCTGAGCTGAATCCGTCGCCACTGGAAGCGCGCAGACTTTCCCAGGACGCGGAAGTGTCATTCGTGCCAATGGAGGCTGTCGGTGAGTATGGCGGTCTGGACCTTTCTAGGACTAAACCGCTGGCCGACGTTACCTCCGGCTACACGTACTTTGCGGACGGGGATGTTGTCGTCGCCAAGATCACGCCCTGCTTCGAAAACGGAAAAGGCGCGCTGGCCGCTGGTCTGACGAACGGCAGCGCATTCGGGACCACAGAGCTGCACGTGCTCCGCGCGCACGACGCGATTGACCGCAGGTACCTGTTTTACGCCACCGTCGCCGACGCTTTTCGACGGCTTGGCGAAGCCGAGATGTATGGGGCGGGCGGCCAGAAGCGAGTCCCCGAGGCGTTCGTCGAGAACGTGAAGCACCCGGTTCCTCCCGCCCCCGAGCAACGCGCCATCGCCGCGTTTCTCGACCGGGAGACGGCGCGGATTGATGGGCTGGTGTCGAAGAAGGAGCGGCTGATCGAGCTGCTCCAGGAGAAGCGCACCGCCCTCATCACCCGCGCCGTCACCAAGGGCCTCGACCCGACCGTCCCCATGAAGGACTCCGGCGTCGAGTGGTTGGGGGAGATTCCGGCGCATTGGGAGATTGTTCCGAGCACGCGGCTCTTCCGCGAGAGCAAGCAACGCGCGCTTGATGGCGACGAGCAGCTCTCAGCCACGCAGAAGTACGGTGTCATCTCGCAGGCGGAGTTTGAGCGATTGGAGAACCGCCAAGTTGTCCATGCCTTCATGCATCTTGAACAGCGGAAGCACGTTGAGATTGGCGACTTTGTAATGAGCATGCGGAGCTTCGAAGGAGGCCTTGAGCGCGTACACGTTCGAGGCTGCGTGCGGTCTTCGTATTGTAGCGCTGCGGCCCTCACGCAAGGTCGACGTCGCCTTCTTCTCCCATGTCTTCAAGTCAAGCACGTACATCCAAGCGCTGCGAGCAACGTCGAACTTCATCCGCGATGGGCAGGACCTCAACTTTGAGAATTTTCGCTTGGTGCGATTGCCGTCGATGCCAATCACAGAACAGCAGAGGATCGCTGCCTTCCTCGACCGGGAAACCGCGCGCATCGATGCCCTCGTCGCCAAGGTCCGCGATGCGATTGACCACCTCAAGGAACTCCGCACCGCGCTCATCTCCGCCGCGGTGACGGGCAAGATCGACGTGCGGGAGGAGGTGGCCGCGTGAACCGCGTCGCCGTCGAGCCGCGCATGCTGCTCTGGGCGCGCGAGCGCGCGGACCGGAGCGTGGAGAGCCTGCGCCGGGCATTCCCGAAGCTCGCCGACTGGGAGTCCGGCGCGGCGCACCCGACGCTCAAGCAACTGGAGGGCTTCGCGAAGGCCGTCCACGTGCCGGTGGGCTTCCTCTTCCTCCAGCAGCCCCCCGAAGAGCCGGTGCCCATTCCGGACTTCCGGACTCTCGCGGACAGGCCGACGCGCCGGCCGAGTCCCGACCTCCTCGACACCATCTACCTCTGCCAGCAGCGCCAGGACTGGTACCGCGAGTTCGCACGCCAGGTTGGCGAGGAACTTCTGGCATTCGTCGGCTCCGCGCGGATAGGCGACGACGTCGTTCGCACCGCGGCCGCGATGCGCGAGGCGCTTGGCTTCGATCTCAACGCCCGCCGCAGGACGCCCACCTGGACCGACGCGCTGCGCCGCTTCATCGAGCAGGCCGACACGCTCGGCGTCCTGGTGATGGTGAGCGGAGTAGTCGGCAGCAACAACCGCCGCAAGCTCGATCCCGAGGAGTTCCGGGGCTTCGCGCTCGCCGATCCGCTCGCGCCGCTGGTCTTCATCAACGGCGCGGATACCAAGGCGGCGCAGATGTTCACGCTCGCCCATGAGCTGGCGCACATCTGGCTCGGCGAAACGGCCCTGTCCGATGCACGCGCTGCCGAGATTCCGGCGCAGGCCGTGGAGCGATGGTGCAACCGGGTCGCGGCCGAACTGCTCGTGCCGATGGATGCCTTTCGCGCGGCACACGAACGCCACGCCGAGCTTCGCACCGAGCTGGACCGGCTCGCGCGCCAGTTCAAGGTGAGCACGCTGGTCGTCCTGCGGCGCATGCACGACGCGGGGACCCTGCGAGGCGCCGCGTACTGGGAGGCATACGAAGAGGAACTGCGGCGACTGCGCGCTCTGGCGGGCGGTGGCGGCGGAGACTTCTATCTCACGCTGGGTGCACGGGCGGGCAAGCGCTTCGCGCGTGCCCTCGTGATCAGCACGCTGGAGGGACGCTCGTCGTTCACGGAGGCCTTCCGATTGCTCGGCTTCCGCAAGATGTCCACGTTCCGCGAGCTGGGCCACAGCCTCGGGGTCGGGTTCTGATGGCTTACCTGCTCGACGCCGACGTCTTCATACGGGCCAAGAACCTCCACTACGGGTTCGACTTCTGCCCGGCGTTCTGGGAGTTCGTCGAGCGCAACGGGAACGGTGCGGTGTTCAGCGTCGTCGTCACACACGAAGTGCCCGCCGCTTCGCCGCGCAAGATCAAGATTCCGGACGCCTGCATCGGCCTCGGGATCAAGTGCATGACGCCCTACGAGATGCTCCGCGTCGAGCGTGCGCGCTTCGTACTGGGCGCGAGCGGTGCTCGGTGAACCTCGAACTCTCAGTCGGTGCCGTCGAGGGCGCGTTCTGATCAGGCAGATTCGCCCCCCGGGTCTCGACCGCAGTGACGGGCAGGATCGACGTGCGGGAGAAGGCCGCAGCGTGACCGGCCGCAGGCTGGCTTTTCTTGTTTTCGAATCTGGGCTCGCGCGCTAATATGCTTCCGAGCTGTTTTCACGGCCGCAAACAAGGGAGCCGATGTCCGCGCAAGCCCAACGCCAGCCGCACGGCCGCAGCGTCCGCTGCCCCGGCGGCTATCGGGCGTACGTGCCCGATCCCCTGCCGCCCCGCCTCGCCTGGAGCGACGCCCTCGCGGCGGCGCTCTCGCGCGCGGACCTGGCCGTGGGCCGGCTCGCCGGCGAGGGGCGGCGGCTGCCGAACCCCCACCTGCTCATCCGGCCCTTCGTGCGGCGCGAGGCGGTGCTCTCGAGCCGCATCGAGGGCACGCAGGCGACGCTCGGCGAGCTGCTCGCCGCCGAGGCCGGGGCGGTCGTCGAGCGCAGCCCGGAGGATCTGCGCGAGGTCGCCAACTACGTGGTCGCGCTCGAGTTCGGGGTCGCGCGTCTGGCGGCGCTGCCGCTCTCGCTGCGGCTGGTCAGGGAGCTGCACGAGAAGCTCATGCGCGGCGTGCGCGGCGATGCGGCCACACCGGGCGAGTTCCGTCGCAGCCAGAACTGGATCGGCCCGGCGGGCTGCACGCGCGCCGACGCGAGCTTCGTGCCGCCGCCGCCGGATCGGCTCGTGGATTGCCTCGGCGCATGGGAGAAGTTCCTGCACGACGACGCGCTCCCGCCGCTCGTCCACGCGGCGCTCGCGCACTCGCAGTTCGAGGCGATCCATCCGTTTCTCGACGGCAACGGCCGCGTGGGCCGCCTGCTCATCACGCTGCTGCTCGTCGAGCGCCGCGTGCTCCCGTCGCCGCTCCTCTACTTGAGCGCCTACTTCGAGGCCACGCGGCCGGAGTACTACGCACGGCTCTCGGGCGTGACCGCCCGCGGCGAGTGGGAGGAATGGCTTGCCTACTTCCTGCGCGGTGTGGCTGGACAGGCGGAGGACGCCCTCGGACGCATCCAGCGCATCGACGCGCTGGTGGCCGGCTGGCGCGAGCGGCTCGCGCAGGGGCCATCGCGCCTGCCCGAGCGCGCGCTCGATCTGTTCGTCGAAAACCCCTTCTGGACGGTGAACAAGCTCGCCGGGCGACTCGGCGTGGCCTTCACCACCGCCCAGCGTGCCGTCGGCCGGCTCGAAACCGCGGGCATGGTCGCGCTCGCCGGCGAAGCCAGGCGCAACCGCGTCTACTGCGCGCGTGCGCTCCTCGACATCCTCGAAGAGCCGCCGCGCCTGGGTGTCACCGAACGCGCGCGCCCGGGCAGGAAACGGCCGTGAGCCCCGAGATCTCCGAGCGCGCCTTCGAGGAGGCGATCGAGTGCGGGCTGCTCCAGCACGGCCCCGACGCCTGCGCGGGCGATGCCTCGGCGGTGCGCGAGACGCCGCCGCCGTACGGTGACGCGCCGCCGGGGGGCTACCGCAGGCGGCGCCCCGAAGACTACGACCGCGCGCTCTGCCTCCTGCCGCACGACGTGGTCGACTTCGTGCTCGCCACGCAGCCGAAGGAGTGGAGGAAGCTCGAACAGCACCACGGCACGGCGGTGCGGGAGCAGTTCCTCAAGCGCCTCGCCGCCGAGATCGAGCGGCGCGGCGCGTTGGATGTGCTGCGGAACGGCCTCAGGGACTCGGGCTGCAAGTTCCGGCTCGCCTGGTTCCGCCCCGCGAGCGGGCTCAACGAGGAGACGCGGCGCCTGCACGCGGCGAACCTCTTCGCCGTGGTGCGCCAGCTCCGCTACAGCACGAAGAACGAGAAGAGCCTCGACCTCGTGCTCTTCCTGAACGGGATGCCGATCTTTACCGCCGAACTCAAGAACCCGCTCACCGGGCAGAACGTCGAGGACGCGATCCGGCAGTACCAGACCGACCGCGACCCGCGCGAGCCGCTCCTGGCCGATGGCCGCTGCCTCGCGCACTTCGCCGTCGACCCGGATCTCGTCTACGTGACGACGCGCCTCGCGGGCGCGCGGACGCGCTTCCTGCCCTTCAACCAGGGCAAGTTCGGCGGCGCCGGCAACCCGCCCGTGCCGCCCACGAGGAAGGGCTACGCCACGGCCTATCTCTGGGAGGAGACCTGGTCGCGCGACAGCGTGCTCGACCTCGTGCGCCAGTTCATCCACGAGGTCGAGGAGGAGGACGAGAAGGGCAGGAAGACGGGCAGGCGCTTCCTCATCTTCCCGCGCTACCAGCAGCTCGACTGCGTGCGCCGGCTCGTCGCCGACGCGCGCGCGCGCGCGCGCGGGGCAGCGCTACCTCGTCCAGCACTCGGCCGGCAGCGGCAAGAGCTTCACCATCGCCTGGCTCGCGCACCAGCTCTCGACCCTGCACGACGCGGCCGACCGGCGCGTCTTCGATTCGATCGTGGTCATCACCGACCGCCGCGTGCTCGACCGCCAGCTCCAGACCACGATGCGCCAGTTCGAGCAGACCCTCGGCGTGGTCGAGAACATCGACACCACCTCGCGCCAGCTCAAGGACGCGCTCGAGTCGGGCAAGACGATCATCGTCACCACGCTCCAGAAGTTCCCGGTGATCGCCAGGGAGATCGGCGAGCTGCCGGGCAAGCGCTTCGCGCTGATCGTGGACGAGGCGCACTCGTCGCAGTCGGGCGAGAGCACGAAGAGCCTGAAGGCCGTGCTCGCCTCAGGCTCGCTCGAGGAGGCGGAATCGGAGGAAGCGGGAACGGCGACACCGGAGGAGGAGCTGGAGAACACCGTCCTCGCGGAGATGGAGCGGCGCGGCCGCCTGCCCAACCTCTCGACCTTCGCCTTCACCGCCACGCCGAAGCCCAAGACGCTCGAACTATTCGGCACGAAGCGCGCCGACGGGAAGTTCGGGCCCTTCCACCTCTACAGCATGCGGCAGGCGATCGAGGAGGGGTTCATCCTCGACGTGCTGGCGAACTACGCGACCTATAAGGCCTACTGGCGCCTGCTCAAGAAGGTCGAGGCCGACCCGCGCTACGACAAGAAGAAGGCCGAGTACCTGCTCAAGTCGTTCGTCGAGCTGCACCCGCACGCGATCAACGAGAAGGTGAAGATCTGCGTCGAGCACTTCGCCGCCAAGGTGCAGGGGGAGATCGGCGGCAAGGCCAAGGCGATGATCGTCACCCGCTCGCGCCTGCACGCGGTGCGCTACAAGCGGGCGGTGGACACGTACCTGGCCGAGCGCGGTTACCCGTTCAAGGCGCTGGTCGCCTTCTCGGGCACCGTGCAGGACGGCGGGCAGTCGCACACCGAGTCCGGCATGAACGGCTTTCCGGAAGCGCAGACCGCGAAGACCTTCGAGCAACCCGAGATCCGGTTCCTGATCGTCGCCAACAAGTTTCAGACCGGTTTCGACCAGCCGCTGCTCCACACGATGTACGTGGACAAGAAGCTCGGCGGCGTGAACGCGGTGCAGACGCTCTCGCGACTGAACCGCACGCACCCGGAGAAGAAGGGCACGCTTGTGCTCGACTTCGCCAACGAGTCGGACGAGATCAAGGCAGCCTTCGAGCCCTACTACGAGACCACGCTGCTCTCCGAGGCGACCGATCCCAACCTCCTCTACGAGATCCAGACGCGGCTCGGCGCCTTCCCGGTCTACGGCGAGGCCGACGTGCATGCCTTCGCGAAGGTCTATTTCGATCCCAGGGCGGCGCAGGACCGGCTCTACGCGGTGCTCGCGCCGGTGGTCGAGCGCTTCGGGGAGCTCTCGGATGAGGAGCAGCGCGACTTTCGCGGTCAGCTCACCGACTACGTGCGGCTCTACGCCTTCCTCGCCCAGGTGCTGACCTTCGCGGACGCCGATCTCGAGAAGCTCTACGTCTTCGCGCGGCACTTGCGGCGGCTGCTCCCCGCCGACCGGGCCGAGCTGCCGCGCGAGGTGCAGCAGAACATCGACATGGAGTCCTACCGCATCCAGCAGACCGGCAGCGGCAGGATCGCGCTGGAGCGCCGGCCCGGCGTGCTCGAGCCCGTCAGCACCAAGCAGGGCCACGGCGTCACGCCGGAGGAGCTGGAGACCCTCTCGCGCATCATCGCCGAGCTCAACGAGCGCTTCGGGCTCAACCTCGGCCCCGAGCACCGCGTGACCCTCGGCCAGATGATGGGGAAGCTCGACGACGACGCGGCGCTCGACGCGGCCGCGCGCGTGAACACGCGCGAGAACGTGCGGCTCACCTTCGACCAGAAGGTCGAGCACGTGATCCAGGAGATCGTCGACTCGAACTTCGACCTTTACAAGCGGATCACCGACGACCGCGCGTTCGGCGAGGCGGTCAAGAACTTCCTCTTCGACCAGTACCTGCGCGCCCACCGGAACGCCGAGGAGCTGATCAAGCGCGGCGAATCGAAGACGCTGGAGTTCAAGTCGACCCTGCGCTGGAGCCTCAAGGAGGACCGGCAGGACGACAAGGCTGTGACGCACGCCGTGCTCAAGACCATCGCCGCATTCCTCAACACCGAAGGTGGCGATCTCCTGATCGGGGTGGCAGACGACGGCTCGATCGTCGGCATCGAGCACGACCGCCTCGAGAGCGACGACAAGTTCATGCGCCACCTGGCTCAGGTCGTGCGCAACGGTCTCGGTGATCGCGCGGGCACGTGCATCGACCCGAAGACGCAGGTCGTGGAGGGGAAGACCGTGTGCGTGGTGAGCTGCCAGCGCAGCCCGGAGCCTGTCTACCTGAAATGGAAGGGGCTCGAGGCCGCGTCCGATGGCGACTTCTTCGTTCGAAGCGGTCCGGGCACGGTGAAGCTGCCGCCCGAAAGCGTCAGCGAGTACATACGGACACGCTTCGACTCGCGAGTAGCTTAGATGGATAGTGCCGCAGCGGTGACGGCTAGCCGTGAGGCGCTCGCGGCGTGCCAACGTCTTCTTCGCTATTCAAGGCCAACTCGGCGAACGTCCGCTATTGTCCCATCACGACTCCCGGGCATAAGGTGCACTCGGGACGGCAAGACCCAACACTAGCACCCCCTGAAGCAATACTCGCCTTTTCAGACGTCACCTGGCGCGCCACGCCCGGCATCCCATGCATGTCATCCTCAAGCTTCACGGCGTCATCGTTGGGCATGCGGACCTGACGGTGCGCGATGCCGTGCTCGGCCTGTGGCGCGGACCCTTTCGGCCCGGACTGGGCTGGGAACTCATCGAGCCGGTCTTCGACCTCAAGAGCGAGATAGCGCCAGGGGCCGCCGAACGCTTCGAGCAGGCACGAAACGCTCTTCGGTTTGAGCTGACGACGAACGACGGTACCGCTCTGGCGCTGGACGGTCTCGATATCGGGACCGAACGCCGAGGGGAGCAGACAGTCCCGGTTGAGCTTTTCGTGCGGTTCACTCGAGCTGACGTATGAGAGAGCCTGCCAGGCATCGGTGTTCGCCCCGGGCCTCATTCGTCGCTGACGCTGGCGCCCTTGCTGACGCTCCCCTGCCCGATGCGTGCGACTTGTCGCCATGACTCGAGGCTTCCACTCGCTCCTGACACAGCAGCGCGCGCATGGATGATGCCGCGAACGCCAGTTACAGATATCTTCCCTGCGACCGGCAGCCCGCGCACGCTACGCCTCGAACCGCTCTCACCGCCCTCGTCAAGGATCCAACCGTGAGCCACTGTGTCTGCGCTGCGAAGACGATCGGCGAATTTCGAGCGCGCCGAGTGCGGCGCTCTGGGGTGACCTTCGCTGTGCTCGCACTTTTCGCGGCCTGTGATCGAGGCGCCGGTGCGATTTCTCCGGGGAAGACTCGAACCGACACTACGGGCTCCGTGTTCCATGACAAGCGCGTGGAGGATCCATACCGCTGGCTGGAGGACGGAACGTCGCCTGAAGTCCAGGAGTGGATCCGCGTTCAGAACAACTTCACGGACTCTGTGTTGGCCTCGTATGAGGGAAGCGAGGCGATCGCCACACGAGTGGCTGAACTCGCGATGACGTCACCAGACCGGCAGTCCCCATCGATCGTCGGCACGACGCTCTTCTTCCTTCGTAGCGCTCCGCCGGCACCGCAGCCGGTGTTGGTTGAGCAGCCCTGGCCGTCGGGGCGGGATCGGGTGCTGGTCGACGTGAATGCAGCGGGAGGCCGGATCGCGATAACCGGCTACTGGCCCAGCCCTTCGGGTCGTCTTCTCGCCTACGCGACGGCCGCCGATGGCAATGAACTCGCGACCCTGCGGTTCGTGGACACCCGGAGCGGCGTCGCACTCCCGGACTCGCTGCCGTACGCGGGCGGCGGTACGTCCGCGCCGGCTGTGGCCTGGGACGCCGACGAGCGCGGCATTTCTTTCGCCCGATTCCCCGTACCCGCCGCGGGCCAGAGTGTCGAAGAGTACGACGTCAGTATTTTTCACTATCGGCTTGGTGCAGCTGGCGGCGCCACACCGGAACTCGGACAGGGCTTCTCGCGCATTGCCGGATGGGCATTGTTGACATCGGGCAGCGGCAGGGAGACAGCGGCCCTGGTCTACACCGGCGACGGCAGTTTTGCCGATGTCTTCGTGCGGTCTGCCGGTACGTGGCGACACGTGTTGCGACCGGACGCCGGCGTAACGACGGGAAGCTATGCTGGCGAGCGACTGCTGCTGATTGCCACCAGCGGGACGCCGCGCGGTCGGGTCGTTCGTGTGGAGCAAGGCGGGTCCGTTGTCGAGATCCTTCCCCAAACGGATTGGGCCATCCAGCGGATCGACGCCATCGCCGGTGGAGTCCTCCTGATCCGGACGCACGGCATGGACTCCCGCATCGAGCACTTCGAGGTGTCGGGTGATTCGGCGAACCTCGTGCGTGTGGTGAACCTGCCGGATAGCGGAATCGCTGTCGGTTCGATTGCGTCGTCAGCGGCATCGAGCGACGCCCTGATCACATACAGCGGCTGGACGATACCGACGCGCTGGGTGCGGTACGACGGTCGTAGCGGCGCCGTTCGACCTGTCTTTGGGGTAACCGCGCCTGGCGACTACAGCAACGTGGTTGTCCATCGCTTCGACGCCGTGTCTCGCGACGGCACCAAGGTACCGGTCGCGGTAGTCGCGATGGCAGGAAGGCGGCAGGATGGGACGGCGCCGACGATTCTTACAGGATATGGCGGTTTTCGCAATGCGTACGGTCCGCGATTTGTGGGGACATCATTGGCATGGCTCGAACGTGGCGGCATCCTCGCATACGCGGATATCCGTGGAGGTAGCAGCTTTGGCGAGGGATGGCACCAGGGTGGTATGAAAACCACGAAGCAGCACAGCTTCGACGATTTCCAGGCGGCCGCCGACGAACTCGTGAGGCAGAAATGGACTGCGCCGGCCAGACTCGGGATTACCGGCGGCAGCAACGGCGGCCTGCTGGTGGGTGCTGCGATGACGCAGCATCCGGAATCGTACGGCGCCGTCGTCAGCTTCGTCGGGATCTACGACATGCTGCGGCACGAGACGTTCCCCAACGGCGCATACAACACGGCCGAGTACGGCGCAACGAGCGACTCCGCCGAGTTCAGGGCCTTGCTGGCCTACTCGCCACTGCACCATGTGAAGGCCGGAATCGCGTATCCGCCGATCCTGATGGAAACAGG
Organism: Gemmatimonadaceae bacterium; assembly: GCA_019186945.1. Taxonomy (GTDB): domain Bacteria; phylum Gemmatimonadota; class Gemmatimonadetes; order Gemmatimonadales; family Gemmatimonadaceae; genus JABAQJ01. The sequence goes on along the minus strand of JABAQJ010000007.1, from coordinate 281,254 downwards.
GCTCAACGATCCGCGCGTGGCATCCTGGCAGTCGCGGAAGTTCACTGCAGCGTTGCAGGCTGCATCGTCGCGCGGGCCCGTGCTGTTGCTGACGCGGAGCGATGCCGGTCACGGAATCGGCGCTCCGTTCAGCCAGCGTGTGGGGAACGCTGCGATGGCGCTGTCGTTCTTCGCACATACGCTGGGGTTGCCGGTGGAGCCGTCAGGTCGATAGGCGCCAGGCCAAGACGTTGTCGGGGCTCCTCGCGCGCGTCAGGCAGCCATGGCGAGGCTGACGGCACGCCGAGCGCCGCGCTTCAGTCCCCGATGCACGGCTCGTGCATAACGCATGAAATTCGCTCCTGCCCACGGATTCCGGGCGAAGAACTCGTAAGGCATCAGGTTCCCTTTCAGGCGGTTGCAGGGACCGCACGCGGTCACGAGGTTCCCCGGCAAGTGGGAACCGCCGTGGGCGAGTGGGTGGACGTGGTCGAGTGTAGCCGTCTCAGGCGCCAACGGCTTCGCGCAATAGACGCAGCGACGTCCGCAGTCCCGGAGTGCCGCGACGCGAAGGGCGCGCTTGCCACTCCTCAAGGCAACCTGCTGACAGGCGCGAACCAGGCGTGCGGGCCGAGCACGGCGCGCCAACGAGTCGCGGGCAAGACCACGTCGTGGCATTTCCCCTCGCTTGAAAAGCAGACACCCCGCCTTGGGCGAATGCCCGGGCGGGGTATCTGTCGTCAGAGGGACCAGGGAGGTGGCGCCGCGCTCCTGGCTGCGGCACCCGCCGTTCCGCGTCGTGCATTCGACGTGCGGTCATCGGCCTCCGGGTCGCGTGCGGCGCGAGCGCGCCGCTGCCTATCAATTCACCATGACTCCGGATTCCGCAAGCCCCAATCGCGAGCGCGTACGGTGGAGCCTAACCAGCACCGCTACCGACGAGGATCCCGCGCTCGACTACTAACGTACGGTTACGCGGGGGCCTGTGCTCCGGGCAGGATCCCGAAGCCCTGCAATGATTCGCGCCGCTGTAGCATCCAGGAACGTGCGGTCCGGCATTTCGGATGCACCGAACGGAAGCGGAATGTCGAAACCGTCCCCCGCCTTACGAGGAATCAGGTGCACGTGGTAGTGGAACACGTTCTGCCCAGCCGCTTCGCCGCTGTTCACCACGATGTTCAGGTCTTCGCAGTCGACTATCCGGCGAACGATCGGCCCCAGCCGCAACGCTACCCCGAACAGGTGCATCGCCAGCTCGCCGGGAATGTCGTTCAGGGACTCGAAATGCTCCCTCGGAACGACCAGTACATGGCCGGCATTCACGGGCTGAATGTCCATCAGGGCGATCGCGTCTGCGTCCTCGTAACAGATGGACGCCTCCCCCGCACCATGGATCAGGTTGCAGAAGATGCAATGCGTATCCGAACGCGTCATGTCGTCGCTTCCTCGCGGGAAATCGCCACGATGCATCCGTGGTGCCACGGCGATCGATGGCGCTCGCCTTCTGTATTCACCGGGTACGCCGCGATGTCAACTGCACGCCTCCGGTGCGCGTAAGCAACAGGTTGGCGCCGCATCGCCGCACATGCCCTCGGCCGAAAGGACGACCGCATCATCCCCTGGCCACCCAGTGCAGTCGTCGCAGTCGTGAGCCAGCGCTATCTTTCGCCCGTACCTCCCCCGATGCCTCCGACCTGCCAGAGCGATGGCCACGTCCGCCAAGTCCGAACCGAAGGGAGCCGCCGGCCTGAGCCGCGAACAGCTCCTTGCCGCGTATCGCACCATGCTGCTTTCCCGACGTCTCGATGACCGGGAAATCCAGCTCAAGCGACAGAACAAGATCTTCTTCCAGATTTCCGGAGCCGGTCACGAAGCGGTCCTGGCCGCCGCCGGCTGCGTCCTCAAGCCTGGCTACGACTGGTTCTACGCGTACTACCGGGACCGTGCCCTCTGCCTCTCGTTAGGGATGACGCCGGAGGAAATGCTCTATTCCGCCGTTGGGGCTGCCGAAGATCCCAATTCGGGCGGACGCCAGATGCCGAGCCACTGGGGGCACAAGACGCTCAACGTCGTCTCCAAGTCCTCTCCCACCGGAACGCAATTCCTCCAGGCCGTCGGCTGCGCCGAAGGCATCCTCAAGGCTACTGAACTCGGTTTGGCGGAGGGATCCCGTGGAGACGAAGTCGTGTACGTCTCCACCGGCGACGGCACGACATCGGAAGGCGAGTTCTGGGAATCGCTCAACACGGCGTGTAACCTGAAGCTCCCCGTGGTCTACCTGGTGGAGGACAACGGATACGCGATTTCCGTCCCGGTCGAAGTCAATACGGCGGGCGGTTCGATCTCGAAGCTGCTCACGGGATTCCCCAACCTGGACGTCCACGAGGTCGACGGCTGCGACTTCGTCGCCAGTCTGGGTGCGATGCGGAAAGCGGTCGCGCACGCTCGCGCCCGCAAGGGACCGGCCCTCGTTCATGCACATGTGATCCGGCCGTACTCGCACTCGCTATCCGACGACGAGATCCTCTACAAGCCTGCCGAAGAGCGCGAGGCCGAGGCAGCGCGAGACCCGATCGTCGTCTTCCCGAAGTGGCTGGTGGATCACAAGCACGCCACGCAGGCGGAGATCGACGCCGTGGCTGCCGATGTCGACGCTGTTGCCCAGGCCGCCGTCGACGATGCACTCGGCAAGGAACAGCCCGGCCCGGAGACCGTCCACTTCGCCGTCTATTCGCCCGACGTCGATCCCACGAGCGACAGCTTCGACACCGAGGACGATCCGCAGTTCTCCGGGAATGAGACCACCATGGTCGATCTCCTTAACGTCTGCATGCGCGACGAGATGCGCCGCGATCCACGCATCCTCATTTTCGGCGAGGATGTGGCGGACGTGTCGCGCGAGGCCTACCTCGGCAAGGTCAAGGGCAAGGGCGGCGTATTCAAGGTCACGTGGGGATTGCAGAAAGAGTTCGGCTCGGCGCGCGTCTACAACTCGCCGCTCGCCGAAGCCAATATCGTGGGTCGGGCCATTGGGCTTGCCCAGCGCGGATTCAAGCCCGTCGTGGAGATTCAGTTCTTCGACTACATCTGGCCGGCGTACATGCAGCTGCGCGACGAGCTGGCGACGATGCGGTGGCGATCGAACAACATGTTCTCGGCGCCTGTCGTCGTGCGTACCACGTACGGCGGCTACATCCGAGGTGCGTTGTACCATTCGCAAACCGGCGCAGCGCTGTTCACGCATAACCCAGGACTGCGCGTGGTGTGCCCGGCAACCGCGCTCGACGCCAACGGCCTGCTTCGCACGGCGATCCGCTGTGACGATCCCGTGATCTTCCTTGAACACAAGCACCTCTACCGCCAGACCTACAACAAGGCGGCCTACCCCGGCCCGAACTTCATGATTCCGTTCGGGAAGGCGAAGGTCGTTCGTGAGGGCGCCGACGTGACGATCGTAACGTACGGTGCGACCGTACAGCGAGCGTTCGCGGCAGCGAACCAGTTGGCGGAAGAAGGAATCAGCGCCGAGGTCATCGACCTTCGATCGCTGTCGCCATGGGACCAGGAGACCGTGTACGCCAGCGTGAAAAAGACCAATCGGGTGATCGTCGGATACGAAGACGCTATCTCCTGGGGTTACGGAGCGGAAATCGCCGCGCGCATCGCGGACGACTGCTTTCCATGGCTCGACGCACCCGTCAAACGTGTTGCATCCACCGATACGTTCGTGGGTTATGCGCCCCGACTCGAGGACGCAATCCTGCCTCAGGTGGAGGACTTCCGAAACGCCATCCTCGAGATCGTGAAGTTCTAGCGCGGACATCCGGCAGCTACATCCGGACGCAGGGGCGCTCCGGCTCCATCGACAGCGATCCGCTGCCGGTGGGGCCGCTTGGAAGCCAGGAAGCGAAAGCGGATACGACGGCGTCGTTCGTCCGCGGTGCGATCAAGGAATGCTGGTTCGCGACGAACCCGTGACCACCGTCACCCAGCCCTCGCTGTAGGTGGGACGCTCCAACGCTGTCGCGACAGGCGCGCGCTCAACAGGCCTCCTCTCCCCCTCGTCTTTCGCCCGGGTGGAGATGGTTTTCCTCAAGTACATCGCCGGTCAGGTCGATCCTCTGCCATGAGGTCCATCTGGCATCTCCGGAGTTGGAACGATGAAGAACCGGTTGGGCAAGACGGGCGTGACAATGCTCGTGCTTCCCGTGCTTTTCGCGTGCGCTGGTACGAGCGATGAGGTGGTTTCGCCGCAACCAGCCGTGGCGTCCGTCATCGTCTCCCCGCTCCCGGCGCAAATGGTCGCCGGTGACGTGGCGCAGCTGACGGCAACCGCATGGGACGCGCGTCACACACCCGTCACGGCGCGTCCCATCGTCTGGACGTCGTCCGACAGCCTCGTTGCCAGCGTTTCCGCAACAGGGCGGGTGACAGTCGTGGGACACGGCACTGTCGCGATTACCGCGAGCGTGGACGGCAAGGTTGCGGCTGTGACGACGTCGGCCGTGCTGACGCGAAAGGAACGACGCCTCGCCTACACCGTCGTGGCGCACGACGCTCCCGCGAGCGGGCCGTCCTTGCCAAACGCATCGGAGAACGCAACCGGCGGTGGCATCTCTGTCGCGCATCCGACACTCGGCGACTACAGCGTAGTCTTCGATCGGTTGGCGCGCGCGGACTCGTCTTGGCGGGAAACGGTGATGTTGTCGATGAGGTCAGGGGGCATGGCGACGCACTGCCACGTCAACGATTGGTGGACGGCCGCAAACCGCAGGGATCTGGAGGTCTCCGTGTCCTGCTACGGCGTCGACAATCGCAAGACGGCGGGATCCTTCGCGCTGCTGGTAATCGGTGGCGGCTCGCTCGAAGGCCGCCACAGCTTCATTTACAACGCGGATTCTTCGCAGTCGAACACGCCTTCGGCGTCCGCGGTTTTCAACAGCTCCGGCCACGCGATCGCGATCAGCCGGGCGGCCAGCGGATCGTACCGCGTAGATGTCAACAACCCACGCGCGCTCGTCCCCGAGAACTACTTCATCACCACGTTCGGTAATCCGGCGGCCACGTGCGTCCTGGGAAGCTGGAGCTATGGAAACTCCGCGGGGGCAAGTTGCGTGGGCCCGGATGCAACCGCGGATAGGCGGTTCGCGATGCAGCTCATCGAAGGCGGCCGTCCGGGCCGGAAGTACGGTTTCGCCTGGGCGTCCGTCCCGAATCCCCCGTTAGGCAGCGAATACGTGCCATCGCTTACGTACCAGCGCATGTCGAACGGGCGGCAGGTAGCGGTGGCACGCGATGGAGTGGCAAACGGATCCTACAGCGTTCGCTTTCCGGGATTCGGCACGCTGTTGGGGGAGCGCCACACGATCCAGGTGTCCCCGTATGCCTCCGGTCGCGTATCCTGTGCCGTGTCCGGCGAGAATGCCGTGAACGATGGAGCAGATCTTACGGTCCACGTCTTCTGCTACGATCGGTACAGCGGCGTACCGACCAACGCCCATTTCACCATCCTGGCCCTCGAGTAGGACCAGGCGGCATGCCGTGCCAGCTGCACCCAGAGCGGCGAGCACGCGCCTTGCACTACCGGGGTGGGGCCGGCCCCTGCGGTATTCGTAGTTGCCCGAGTGTACACGAGTTACCGCAATGGCGACACTGAAGCTGCGGTGCGCATGTCCCACGCGATGTGGGAAGAGCGCCGCAAAACGCAGGAGGTAGCCGTGGAAGTGACGCATCTGGAAGTCCGGCGACATCCGACGTGGCAGAGCGAAGTGCGCCACTGCATGTCGGTACCAGAATACCGTGTGCTCAACGCGGAACGGCACCGTCGCCGAATGCTGGGTGTCGGCGTTCTGCTCGCGATCGCCGCAGTGGTCGCGCTCGTGTCCTGAAGCAGGATCGCATCGGCGCATCGGCCTTCCACGAGCTGGCGCCCGGAGTTCACACTCCGGGCGTTTCGTTTTTCTCTCGAACCAGACTCTACGGCCGCTCGAAGACGACCTGTCCGCCAATGACCGTCAGCATGACGCGCACATCGCGAATTTCCTCCGGCGGTATCGTCGTGAGGTCGCGTTCGATCAGAACCAGGTCCGCCAGTTTGCCGACCTCGAGCGAGCCCTTCTCACTCTCCTCGAAGGACGCGTACGCGCCATTCACCGTATAGGCGCGAAGCGCCTCCGCAACCGTGATCTTCTGCTCGGGAAACCATCCGCCGGGATTCCGGTCGTCGAGCGTGCGGCGCGTAACTGCTGCGTAGATCCCTTCGAGCGGTGTGGGCGGCGCCACGAACCAATCGCTGCCAAAGGCAAGCGTGGTGTTCGCGTCCAGCAGCGACTTGAACGCATACGTCCGGCTGGCTCTATCTCTCCCCAGCGGCTTGTCCGCGAAACGGCCGTCGTCGATCGCGTGATAAGGCTGCACGGAGCCAATCACGCCTAACGAGGTCAGGCGCGGGATGTCCGCCGCGGCGATGTGTTGCACGTGCTCGATGCGGAAACGCCGATCGCGGGCCCCCTGCGCCTTTTCCACTCGCTCGTAAATGTCGAGCAATGTGCCAATGGCGCGATCGCCGATCGCGTGCACGACAACATGCAGACCGGCGCTGTCCGCCCCAGCGATCCACTTGGCCATGGTATCCGGCGAGTTCACGAAAAACCCGGAGTTCCCCGGCGCATCGTCGAACGGCCGGTACATCGCCGCAGTACGAGACCCCAATGAACCGTCCATGAATCCCTTCAACGCACCGATGCGCAGCCAGGCGTCTCCTTGGCCAGAGGCGCGTACCGTGTCCCGTAGCTGCTCCCAGGATGACAGCGGAACGGCCGCGTAGATCCGAGTACGCAATCGTCCCGCAGCGTGCGCCCGCCTGAAGATCTCGAGGTCATGCCAAGACCCCATGTTGTGGACTGTCGTCACTCCTTGCGCCGTTACGTAAGTCATCGCCGTGTCCAGTGCGCGGTCCTCGAGTTCCGTCGGCGGAGTCGCGACGGCGCCGTCCACCAACGCCATCGCGTTGTCCTTCAGCACGCCCGTCGGTGAGCCGGCCTCGTCACGCACGACGGTTCCGCCAGCAACATCCAGCGTCTGCGCGCTCACACCGGCAGCCCGCAACGCCACACTGTTCGCCAGCGCCATGTGACCGTCATATCGGTTGATCCACACCGGGTTGTCCGGCGTCACCGAGTCAATCCAGGCGCGTGAAGGCAACTCACCGCCCCAGCGTTCGTTATCCCAGTCTCCTCCCTGGATCCAACTCCCCTTCGGCACTGTCCTCGCAAACGCCCCGATCCGCGCGACGAACTCGGCCGGCGTACTTGCATCTTTCAACTGAACGGACGACAGCCGGAACCCTCCGTCCACGAAATGAACGTGCGAGTCGATGAATCCGGGCGTCACCATTCCGCCCTTCGCGTCGATCACCCGTGCCGACCCCGCCATCTTCCGAATCTCAGCGCTCGACCCCACCGCGGCGATTCGATCGCCCGCTATGGCAACACCGTCTGCCCACGGTCGCTTCGCGTCGCCAGTCCACACTCTGGCATTGACGATCGCCATCGTCACCGGCGTGGCGTCGCCGCCGGAACCGCTCACCGTGCACCCAACCAAAGCGAAGATCCCCGAGAGGAACAGCGAAGCGCGCTGGCGCATGGCAAGGTTACCTGTATGGGTAGCGGGATCACGAACGTCGAAATGAAGCTGCCGGCACGACGGTACCGCTATCGGCGTTCCATCGCGTCACGAATGTCGAGAAGGATCTCGAAGTACAACTGTTCTCGACGATAGGCGAAATCGAGCGACACCATCTGCGCATCGTCGCCTGACGCTTTGGCACGCTCGAAAGCGTCCCGGTACATCTCGTCCAGGTTGATCAGAATGCGGTCGCGTGTGCGAGACATGCGGGTTCTCTCAATGGCTCGGGGAGTCAGACGAGGAGGTTCTTCTTCACGAACGGTCTCTTCGGGATCGTCTCTCTCGAACAGGAAGCGGCGGGCCGCCCCGATCATCAGACGCTTCGAACTGATCGGATCGTTCATGGCAGCCAGCGGTGCGAGTTGGTCACGGCAGAAATCCTGGAGCGATAGAGACGCCGATTGGCGGCCGCCCGCTGCCTTCAGCGGGAATCATCGCCGAAGGCAGTCAACATAAGGCCGGGCCACACGGGACAGCAGGGACACTCAGGCGTCGTCGACGAGCTTGTTATCCCCCGGCGGCGCGATGTACCGGAACTGACCGACTGGGTCGCCTCCGATCACGTGATCCTGCAGGATCCGTGTCGCTTTCTCCGCATCCAGGCCCGAGTACCAGACGTCCTCGGGATACACGACCGCCATTGGCCCGTGCCCGCATTGATTCATGCAGCCAGCCTTGTTGATCCGCACCACACCCTGCAGACCCGCTGTCGCCGCGCCCTTCTTCAGCACGTCGAAAACCTCCTGACCTCCAGCCGCCATGCAGGTCTTGCCGATGGTGCATACAAACACGTGTCGCCGGTACTGTCCCATGTCGATCTGTTCGCGAAGAAGCGTCAGGCTGACAGACGATTAACTTAGTGGGAGCATCGTACTGCGCGATCACCGCGTGCCGCATCAACAGGGAGCGATCACACTCCAAGGAGTGTCCGACTCGGTTGCCAAGGTGCGGTCGGATTGCAAGTGGCGATGCGGGTCGGGCGGTGCGGGGGCAGGGGAAAGCGCTACCCACACCGATCTCCAAGGGAGTCAGCGGTGACCACGACGTCATTCCCAGCGGCCACACCGGGCCGGAAAGTCAACAACATCGTCGCGCGCTGGACTGGCGGGCAGACGTTCGAGTCCGGCCGCCCAGACGGGCCCATGATACGGATCGACACGAGCGGTAAGACCGGGCCGGGGCCAGTGGACGTTCTCCTCTGCGCTCTGGCGACTTGCGCGTCGATCGACGTCGTGGAAATCCTGGCCAAGCGCCGCACACCGGCGGAGTCTCTCGAAGTCACCGTTCGCGGCGAGCGATCCGCCGCGACGCCGGCGCGACTCGTAGACATCACGATCGCATTCGCCATCACCGGCGCCGGAATCGATCGCCCGCATGCCGAGCGCGCGATCGATCTGGCGGTCAACAAGTACTGCTCCGTACGCGATTCGCTCGATCCCGACATCCCGGTCGCTTGGACGTTGAACCTGAACGGCTCGGCGGTGTGACAGTACCGCACTGACAGCCGGCCAAGCGTGCGCTATCGCTGGTGCCGATATATCAGGTCGATCAACTCGTCGTACATCGACTCGGCATCCGCCGGGCCCTTCCTGATCGCGGCGGACGCACAATGCTTCAGGTGATTGCGCATCAGCTCACGCCCAACGCCGCGGAGCGCTTCCTGCACGGCGGAAATCTGCGTCAGGATATCGGCGCAGTATCGGTCTTCCTCGACCATCTTCTGTAGTCCGCGCACCTGTCCTTCGATCCGGCGAAGGCGCGTGACATTCCGTGCCTTGATGGCGGGGTCGACCGCCACCGCCTTTCGATCGCTGGATTCGTCGGGCACAGCAGCGCCGCAGCCGCAGGTGCCCGCTACGCTGGTCTCCCGGATCGTGTGCATCGCTGGATTCGCGGGCATGTGAAAGACACCTCGTCAGGTAAGGCGCAGGCGCCGGAGGCGCAGGCTGTTTGAGACGACGGATACCGAACTGAGCGCCATTGCCGCGCTGGCGAGGATCGGACTCAGGAGAAGACCGGCTACCGGGAAGAGGATACCGGCCGCGATCGGGATACCGACGACGTTGTAGACGAACGCCCAGAACAGATTCTGTCGCATGACGCGCATGGTTTTCCGTGAAAGCCGGTGCGCGGCCACGACCGCCATCAGGTCGCCGCGCATGATGGCCACGTCGCTCGCTTCGACCGCGATGTCCGTCCCCGTGCCCATCGCAATGCCGACATCCGCCTGAGCGAGCGCCGGTGCGTCGTTGATGCCATCGCCGACCATCGCGACGACGCGCCCACCAGACTCCGTTTGCAACTGACGGATGGCGCCAACCTTGTCTTCCGGCAGGAGCTGCGAGCGCACATTGGCGATACCCACCTCACGGGCGATCGCCTCAGCGGCGCGCGCCGCATCGCCCGTCAGCATGTGCACCGTCGCGCCCTCCGCCACCAGCGCCGAGATCGCCTGACGGGCCTCGGCGCGGGGACGGTCGGAGATGCCAATCACGCCGATGATCGCACCCTCACGCGCTACCATGATCGCTGTTCCGCTCTCCATGGGCGGTACGTGCGTCATATCGATACCGCGCTCTAGCATGAGGCGTGCATTCCCGATCGCCACAGGGCGTCCGGCCACCGTCCCTGTTGCACCTCGCCCCGGCAGTGCCTGGAAGTCCGACGACGTCTCCACCATCGCACCGCGGCGCCCCGCTTCGGTCACGATTGCGGCACCCAGCGGGTGCTCCGACGATTGCTCGAGGCTCGCGGCCGTCGAGAGCACGTCCAGGACAGATCCACCTGCCATGGGCGCGATCTCCGTGACGACAGGAACGCCTTGCGTGATCGTCCCCGTCTTGTCGAAGACGAAAGTGTTCACCTCGGCCAGGCGTTGCAGCGCTTCCCCACCTTTGATCAGAACGCCCAGATCGGCGCCACGACCCGTGGCGACCATCACTGCCGTCGGCACCGCCAGACCCATCGCGCAAGGGCAGGCAATGATGAGAACCGATGTCGCCGCCACGAACCCGCGCACGAGCGGCGCGATATCGGCGAATACGTACCATACGACCCCGGTGGCCACGGCGGCGATCAGAACCACCGGTACGAAGATCGAGCTCACCCTGTCCGCCAGCGCCTGGATGGGCGCCCGGGATCTCTGCGCCTCCCGCATCAACCCCACAATGCGTGACAGCGTGCTCTCCGCTCCTAAGGTCGTTGCAATCAACCGAAACGCACCCGTGCGGTTGACCGTCCCGCCGTAAACGCGATCGCCCGCCGCCTTGTCGACCGGCAATGGTTCCCCGGTCAGCATCGACTCGTCCACCGCGCTCGCCCCGTCGAGCACGCGCCCATCCACCGGCACGCGTTCGCCAGGCTGCACAGAAACCACATCGCCGGAACGCACGTCTTCGATCGGGACGACGATGAATGACCCATCGCGTTCGATTCTCGCCGTGGCCGGTTGCAGGCGCGCCAGCCGCTGAACGGCATCTGCCGTTCGGGACTTGGCACGAGCCTCCAGGGCTCGGCCCGCCAGCACAAACGCGATGATGCCGATCACCGCCTCGTAGTATACGTCTGGCGAGATGCCGCGGCTCACGAAGAAGCCGGGCGCCACCGTCACCAGCGCGGAGAAGAGCCACGCCGTACCCGTCCCGATCGCCACCAAAGTGTTCATGTCGGTGGAGCCGTGACGAGCAGCCTTCCAGGCACGGACATAGAAGTCACGCCCGGCCCAGGCCATGACCGCGGTCGTCATCCCCAGCAACACCCAGGAGAGCCGAGCCGCGGCGATCGAGTACAACCATGGAAACCACTCGCGCAGCACGGGATCGAACACGCGCATGCTCCAGCGCATGAACGGATCGGCCACTCCCGACGGATTGCCGTGCCCACCGCCGGTCATCAAGGGCATCGACAGCAGCATCGCTACCGCCAGCAATACCAGGGACACTGCCGCTCGCGAACGAAGCGAGCGATACTCGTCACCCAACGACTTGTCCTGCGCCGCCAGTTCGTCGATCGCCGACAGCGATTCGTTAGGAAGATCGGCGCCATACCCCGTGCCCCGGATGCGATCGACCAACGTCATCGCGCTCGCCATTTCCGGATCGAAAACGACGCTTGCGCTGTTAGTCATCAGACTGACCGACGCCGCCTGAACCCCTGGCGTTCGTTCCAGCGTTCGCTGGACGCGTGCCTGGCAAGCGGCACACGTCATCCCGGTGACCGGGATCGTCATCCGGATCTCATTTCGGGCGGACGGATCGCGCTCGGCAAGCACGGACTCAGCCATCGGAACTCCGGTTCAGTTGGCGTCCGGTTTCGACGCAACTGTCGCCGAATAGCCGGCATCGGCGATGGCGTCGAGCAACTGCGTGATCGTGACCGTCGGTTCGACCGTGACCGTGGCTGATCCGACTCGTATGGCACCGAGCGTCACGCCTGGCACGCTACGCAACGCCCCGCTCACAGCACTCACGCAGTGCCCACAGCTCATGCCTTCGACTTCGAGCGTCACCTGCGACATCGTTGTCCTCCAGTTCAAAGTGGGTGATACCGGCATGGGGTATTAGTATACCCCCCACCCCTATAGAACGCAAGGGTCGGTGGATGGCGCTTCTACTGCGGGGTGAAACCGGCTTCGGCCAACTGGCTGACGACGCGATCGCGGAGCGTCGGCGGCGCTTCCCGATCGTCACGCGTGCGGTGGAGCGCGTCGAGAAAGCGCTGGGCAAAGTCACGGTGCGGGAGGCAGTGCCGGCACGCGGAAAGATGCTGTTCCATTTCCGCCACGCGTTCGGGAGTCAATTCGTGATCCAGATAGTCCCAAAGCTGCCTCAGAGCACTGTGGCAGTCGATCGCACGGACCGGGGGAGTCATCGGCAGCTAGCTCTTGGCGGGTGAGAAGCCGGCGTCGGAGGCGAAGTCCTTCAACTTCTTCTGGAGGAATCGACGACCGCGAAAGAGGCGGGACCTGACCGTGCCGATGGGCACGCCCATAATCTCGGAGGCAGCTTCGTAGGACTGGTCTTCGACGTCGACAAGGATGACGGCCGATCGGAAGGGCTCGTCGAGGGACTGGAGCGCATCCCTGAGTGCAGGAGCAAGATCGATGCGTGCAAGAAGGCGGTCGGTTCCATCGTCGATCATCTGCTGATGGAACTGCATGGCCGACAGGGCTTCGGCGTCTCCGTCCTCGAGCCCGACCTCCTGCCTGCGCCGCTCGCGGGAACGAAGGAAGGCGTTGCGACAGATGGTGAACAGCCAGCGCCTGGCATCGCTACCCTCCTGGAACGTGTGCCACGACCTGTAGGCTCGGAGGTAGGTCTCCTGGACGACGTCTTCGGCGTCTGCAGGGTCGCGCGTCAGCGACAGCGCGAAACGGTAGACATCGTCCATCCACGGCAGGGCCTCGCGTTGGAAACTCGCATCGCGTTCGCGCGGCGGATTGCGCGCGTCGGTCATGACTCCCCCAGAAAGTCAGGGTAATGCCCGAAGGTTCCCTCGTGGCTTGTCGCCGCATCCTCCCGGCGACGAGAATTATATGCGATGGGCTGCGACGCGGGATCGAGTTTCACGTTTGATCGTTTGAGCTTCGGAGGACTCCCTGACATTCCTGGCATTCGTGGGCGCCGCCGTGGCAGGAGCGGTTGGCGGCGCCTGGTTGGTGCGGCGCACGACGACGGAGCCGATCCCGGAACCGCAAGGCGCCGCCTCGGCGTTGCCTTCACACGGGCGCGATGCGCCGCCGGCGATTGCGGCAGTTGCTTCCCAGGTGTCCTTTGCCGAAGGCTTGGTCGAGCGGGCGACTCTCGGGGCGTTCCGGGCCACTCGCGACGGGCGTTTCGTAGCGGTGAACCCGGCGCTGGTGGCCTTGCTGGGCTACGGAAGCGCGGAGTCGTTGCTGTCGCTGAACCTCGTGCAAGACGTGCTGTGGGATGACGATGAGCGACGACGCTGGCGGTCGGATCTGCACTCGGAGCGGCTCGTCGATTGGAAAGAATGGTCATGGCGGCGACGCGATGGAGTGCGCCTGCGATTACGTGTTTCCGCATGGGTGGTGCCGAGCGAGTCGGCGTTCTTCGAGGGACTCGTCGTGGACGTCTCGCAGCAGGTGCGGCGCGACGAGATCCTGCGGCGCAGCGAGAGAATGGCATCGTTAGGCAGGACGCTGGCTGGCGTCGCGCACGAAATCAACAACCCGTTGGCCGCCATCATCGGTTTCGCGCAGATACTGCTCAAGGACGCAGGATCGGCGAGCGATCGCCAGGCGCTGGAGACGATCGTCAGCGAGGCTCAGCGGTCGGCCCGCATCGTAAAGGACCTCCTCACCATCGCTCGCCGTCAGGAATCCACGGCCCGGGACCGCGTGGACCTGAACGAGATCGCACGGTCCACCGTGGAATCCCAGCGGTACGCGATCGAGTCGCGCGGTATCCGCCTCTCTCTGGTAGCGACGCCGTCACCGATTGCGATACGCGGCGATCGGGCCCAGCTCGAACAAGTTTTCTTCAACCTCCTGGCGAACGCTCGCCAGGCCGTGGAGGCGCGAGTGAGGCCGCCAAGCATGGGGGCCGGCGAGACGTCCGCGGAATGGTGTCCCGAGATCGTCGTGCATGCGCAGGTTCATGACGACCTGGCGCTGGTGGAGATCTCCGACAATGGGATCGGGATCGCGGCGTCCGACCTACCGCACATCTGGGATCCGTTCTGGACCAAGCGAGACGAGGGTGCTGGTAGCGGTCTTGGGCTGGCGGTCGTGCATTCCATCGTCACGGCACACGGGGGCACGATCGACGCCAAGAGCGACGGGCAGACAGGAACCACAATCGCCTTTTCGCTCCCACTCGACGAACCGCTGCCCGTGCCCGCCGACGCCGACGGAGCGGTTCACCCGGGAGACGCAGACACGCCCGCCGGTCTGCGTCCGCTGGATATCCTCGTTATCGATGACGAATCCTCGCTGCGCGACCTGCTCGAACGGCTCTTCTCCAATCGCGGGCATGCCGTGGTGACTGCCGCTGACGGCCACCAGGCGATCCGTCTCGCCGAGCGGTCGACGTTCGATGTCGTCGTCTGCGACCTGCGAATGCCGGGCATGGACGGGCTGGACGTGATCTCCAGTCTGGGGAAACTCCCCAATTGCGCGAGAGCCAGGTTCGTTGTCTCGACCGGGGACACGTCGACGGGGCACGAGCCCTTCGAAGTGAGTGAGACGCCGATCGATGCCTTCGTCGCCAAGCCATTCCGGCTCGAGGAACTGATCCGTGCGGTGGAACGCAAGTCGTCCTGAGCACGGCCATCCCTTATTTCCATCGCGCCCTATGACCACGCCAGCCGCTATTTCCGATCTTCGTCGCGAATACGCCATGATGTCGCTGGACCGCCACGACGTGCTGGACGACCCGATGCAGCAATTTCGACGCTGGTTCGAGGATGCCCAGCGAGCGTCACTGCCCGAGCCTAACGCGATGACTCTGGCCACGGTGGATGCAGCAGGCCGTCCGTCGGCTCGAGTCGTCCTGCTCAAGGCCGCCGAGTCGGACGGGTTCGTATTCTTCACGAACTACGACAGCCGGAAAGCGGCGGAACTCGATGCCTCGGGCTTCGCGGCGCTCGTGTTTCTCTGGAAGGAACTGGAGCGCCAGGTTCGTGTCGAGGGTCGCGTTGCGCGCGTCTCCAGTGAAGAATCGAGCGCTTACTTCGCGATGCGTCCTCGAGGGAGCAGGCTTGGCGCATGGGCGTCGCCCCAGAGCGCTGTGATCCCGGATCGCGCCTGGCTCGAGCACGCGTTGACGGACGCCGAAGCCCGTTTCAGCGGCACCGAAGTGCCCTGCCCGCCGCAATGGGGCGGGTATCGTGTGGTACCAGATGTGGTGGAGTTCTGGCAGGGCAGGCCGAGTCGACTGCACGACCGGATCCGATACCGGAAAGCCTCCGATGGGTGGGCGATCGAACGTCTTGCGCCGTGACTACCCACCGCCGTTCGTGTTCAGGCGGTCGGTCACTCTTACTTCCTCGAGCAGCTTGAGAAAGCTCTCGTATCTGGCAGAGCTCGCGGCACCGGCCTCCACCAAGGCTCGGACCGCGCACGTCGGTTCTACCGTATGTGAGCAGTCGGCGAACCGGCAATCGCCTGACGTGTCGCGAAACTCCGGGAAGCAGTCGATGAGCGATTCGGGCGCCAAGCCCCAGAACCCGATCTCACGAAGACCGGGTGTGTCGACGACGTAGCCACCATCGGGCAACGGGAAAGCGCGCGCCCCAACGGTCGTGTGGCGGCCCTTGTTCACGGACGCCGAAATTGCGCCCACACGCAAGTGCAAGCCCGGGTACATGGCGTTGATGAGCGACGACTTCCCCACGCCTGACGGGCCGGTAAGCGCGGACATGCGGCCCTGCAGCGCTTCGTGCAGTCCCGCCAGTCCGACGCCACTCACGGTGCTCGCGAAATGCATGGCGTACCCGACGCGCAGATAGTCGGCGAAGAGTTCGCGGGCGACCGGTTCCGACGCGAGGTCGATCTTGTTGACCACGATCAACGGCGCGATGCCGTTTGCCTCGGCAATGACGAGGAAGCGGTCGAGCATGCGCAGGTGCGGGACTGGCGAAACCATCGCGAAAACGACCACGACTTGGTCGAGGTTTGCCGCCACGATACGCTCACCGCGTCCTTCGCCCGGGGCACGCCTCGCAAGTTGCGACCGGCGGGAGAGGATGTTGCTGATGGCCCAGCTGTCGCCACGCGCGTCGCGCTCGATCTCGACGTCATCACCGACGGCGATTTTGAGCGAACCTTCCTGTTTGATACGTCCGCGCAGGGAGACCTCTCGCTCCTCACCGTCGTCTACGCGCACGACCCAGACGCCACCGGTCCCATGGAGCACGACGCCACGGCTCACGGTGTGTCCTCGTCCTCGGCGCGCATGACATCCCACCAGCGGCGCGTCGGCGCCGCCGTGCGCCCGGCGCTCAGGATGGCGAGGAGTTCACGGACGCGCTCGAGCTGCATGGCGCCAAGGTTCGTTCGGGCACGATCTTCCGTCGGTCCCCAGGCAAGGTAGTCAGTCTCCAGGTGTCCTTCGACTCCCTGGGCGCCAACGCGTCGCCAGCGCAGGAAGAGGAGGAAGGCGGCAAAGGCCTCCGGTCCGTCCGCCGCAACGCGATCCACGACGATTTCCACGCTGTACGACATGCCGTCGGTGCCCTCGAACGCCGCCGGCCGCGAGTGGACGGCGGCATACCCGCCTATAGTGTTCGCGTCGCCCAGGGAGTGATCGGCGGGGAGGAAACGGCCCGGCATACCTAACGCCGCTTGCCTATCGTCTCGCGCACGAGGTTGCCCAGAATGAACATGACGTTCGCCGGACGCTCCGCCAGGCGACGCATCAGATAAGGATACCACTGCGTGCCATACGGCACGTACACGCGCACCCGGTACCCGTCTCGGACGAGTTGCTGCTGGAGGTCGCGCCGCACGCCGTACAGCATCTGGAACTCGAACCTGTCGCGGGCGATGCCTTCGCGCTCGACGAACGCGCGGGCGTGCGCGAGAATTTTCTCGTCGTGCGTCGCGATGCCCGGATATGTTCCGTCGCGCAACAAGCGCTCCATGCACCGCACATAACTGGCGTCGACATCTGCCTTCCTGGGGTACGCCACTGCTGGCGGCTCTCGGTAGGCGCCCTTGCAGAGGCGCACGCGGCAATGGGTCGCGATGGCTTCCTCGACATCGGCCGCGGTTCGGTACAGATAGCTCTGCAACACGATCCCGACCTGCCCCGGGAATTCCGGAAAGAGCTTGTCCCGGAACAACTGCAGTGTCTTCTCGGTGTACTCGCTGCTCTCCATGTCCAGCCTGACGAACGAATCGTGCGACCTGGCGCGTTGCAGGACGGTCCCGATGTTCGTGAGGCAGACGGCTTCGGCGATATCCTGTCCCATTGCCGTCAGCTTCACAGAGACGTTGCCCTGCAGCCGCTCGGTCTGCATGCGGTCCAGAAGCCTGACGTATTCGTCGGCGACCGCGGCCGCTTCCTCGGCGCTGGTAACGCTCTCGCCCAGCAGGTCCATCGTCGCAGTAATGCCCTGTGCATTCAACTCGCGCACCGCGCGCACCGCGTCTTCGATCGTTTCGCCCGCCACGAACCGCGACGCGAAGCGCTTTGCCAGGCGATTGTCGCGTACGAACGCTGCCAGTTTCGGTTGGCGAGACAGGAACAGGATGGAACGACGGAGCATGGTACCGGATCGAGGGCGAAGAAAATGCCGCGGCCGAA
This sequence comes from Gemmatimonadaceae bacterium, assembly GCA_019186945.1. GTDB lineage: Bacteria > Gemmatimonadota > Gemmatimonadetes > Gemmatimonadales > Gemmatimonadaceae > JABAQJ01. The sequence continues at coordinate 263,321 of JABAQJ010000007.1, read as the reverse complement.
GCGGCGTCCGCGGGAGCGGAAATATACGGCGGGGCAAGTGCTTCAGGACCGTCAGCCCTGCAACGCCCCATGTCTTCCGCGACCTGGGCAGCGATGGGGCACTCCGGTCAGGCACCCAAGTCACTCTGGCGCCCCTGGCAGCCGTCGAATAGGAGGCCGCGTCCCGTCCGGAAAAGCACAGGCCAGCACCACATTCCGTACGGGGCCGAGGCCACTGCCGTGGGATCGTATCGGCACGCAACTCCTTGAACGGGCTACCGAGCCGGTTCGTGAGCGTCTCGCGGCGTCGCAGGTGTCATCGGCATTGCCACTGGGTATGGTCACCTGCAGGGGTGTCCCGAAAGCGGTCGATGCATCCTGTCCGTATTCCCCGAGCGGTCGGTTCCGGCGGCAGCCGCCGCCAACGGCTCGCTTCGGGCTGCGGAGGGTTTCGCGCGATCCATGGTGCCGGGCGCAGCCCGGCGCGCTCGGGCCGCGTGCCGCCACGTGCACCGCTGGCGCGCACCTAACGAACGATGACGAGTCCGACGGCTCCATTGAAGTCATCGATCACGCGCACGAGGTTGGCGGGGACATCGAGTTCGACGCCGTTCAGCAGCAGATTCAGCCTGTGAGCGCCTGGGGGGATATGATAGTAGCCATGCCACTCGCCAGCCGTCACCTTGATCAGCGGCACGGGAATCCATTGGGTGAAATCGGCAATCAGTTCGACTCGCTGGATGCCGGGCGCCCAGACCCTCACCTCGCGCAGAGAGGCGCTGTCGTAGGGCTCGCCAATGGCGATGGCAAGTCGATCCGTGAAACTGAGCGCCGGTGGGCGCGGTCGGGTTGGAGCTGGCGGTGCAACCGTCCGGCGGCGGGTCCAGGGAAGGCGGTCGCGAGGAACGCGGAAGTTCACTGCGACGTAACGGCCACCGGGCAGGCCCTGGAGCAGGTCCGCGGGATAGCTGCCCAGGCTGAACGTGGCAATCAGGTCGTCGTGCCACGGCACTACGAGCGTGGCGGATCCCCAACCCACGGTGCCTCGCTGCGCTTCGCCCAAACGAACGCCAGCGGTCGCTTCGGCTGCAACGCGGCCCAACGCCAGCGCCGTTCCTCCTTCCCAGTCCGCCATCACGTCGCCACCCGCCAGCTGCATCGGTGTAAATACCAGCCGGAACTCGGACGACCCGCGGCGAACGGCGCCGCTCCCTTCCGCCAGCACCGTTGTCCGCCAATACATCCCGTCGAAAGTCCGTGCCAGGGATGCGCCGATATTCAGCCCGCGCCGTTCGGATGCGAACCGCAGCCGCGAGGTCGCCAGCAGCTGAAATGTCGGCATCAGCCCTTGCTGCGCGGAGGTGCCGCCGTCCAGCACCACCTCGCCACGCATCGTCGTGAAGTACCGCTGGAACGCCTCAGCGAGCGGGACAGGTGTCGTCTGCCGCGAGCCAACGATGTTCGCCTGCGTACTCCACCGTCCATCGCTGAACAGGGACAGCAGCCAGTTCGCGTTCAAGTCACCGGTCGCCCGAGACATGCCGATCGCTTCGTAGAGCGAGAGCGCCCCCAGGCCGAGCCCATTGTCGTAGCGCACTGTGGCAAAGCCAACGTCCCGCGTCCGCACAGCCTGAGCTCCGGCTGTGGGGACCGTGAGAACGCTGAGCGCGCATAGCAGTTGCGCGGCGAGGCCAATAGCCCCGCCGCGCATCGAAAGTCGCGGAATACGGCGTCGGGAGTGTTACGGGCTCTTCTTCTTTGGCTTCCCGCGGGGTGCGGGCGGCCGCGATGCATCGCCCGGAGCAGAAGTTGCATTGCCCTGCACCGAACCGGCTACGTTGCCGTTCACCGGCAGTCCTCCCGGCGCGATGGAACCGCGAACCGAAGGTAATGCCGCACCTGGAGCGCCGCCATCGGCCAGTGCCTGCACCGCGCGCTCGACGCCAAGCCCACGCGACGACACAGCAAGCCCGGCCGGAACGCCCCCCGCGATGTCGCGCTCCACGTCGTTCCGGAGTCCGGCGATCTGCTCGTCGGTCGCGGACGCCAGCACCAGGCTGACTATCACGTTCGCTGCCGTATCGGACGGAACGCCACGGTTGATGATGTAGGTCATCACATCCAGGGCGAGAGCATACCGTTGCCCGTTCCGCACCTGACGCAAGCGTTCGAGTTCCTGGATCTTCACACCGCTGCGCAGGGCGTGTGCTCCGGCCACGACTTCCGCATCGCTGGAGGTCGGACCCAGCGCGGTACGCGCACGGCGAAGATCACGCGCGAAACTCCGCACCGCGTTCACGATCAGCGATCCGTCGGCGCGCTTGCTTGCACCTTCCAGAGCTCGATCGATGAGCGGTTCGGTCGGCACGCCTTCCATTGCCGCCGAATCGACAATGGCAGTGACCGCATCGCGCGTCCGCGCATCAAGCCGCATGGACAACCGTGGATCGCTCCCCTGCCACCAGGCAAGTGAAACGCCGGTGATCCCGGCGATCAACGCGATCCTGCTGAGAGCGTGACGCACCTAGTCGTGCCTCGGGCCAACGGTGATTACCGAATTCGCCGAACCGAAGTCGCTCGATGCCTGCGGCATGGTTGGATCCGGAAGACGGAGCGTGTCGTCGACGACAAACTGGTACTCGTGCCGACCGACGCGCAGCGGGAGCGTAACGCTCCACAAACCATCCGCGGTCAGGCGCTGCATGCTGCCACGCGTGGCATCCCAGTCATTGAAGTCGCCCACAACGGCGACCTTGGTTGCGTTGGGTGCCAGAAGCGTGAGTTGCCGCTCGATGACCACGTTCTCGACGTCGATGGGCGAGTTGGCGACAGCCACCAGCGACGTACCCTGTGTTCTTGCGAGCGGCGGCTCAGTGACCGGCGTCCGAAGCTGCATGCCGAGGATGGCGATGGCGCCGATTGCCGCGGCGGCAGCCAACCCTCCCATCGGACTGACCGAGATCGTCCAGCGACGGCGCAGCCACGCAGTTCGCGCGATTGGTCGCAGCGGAATCACGGTGGGCGCTTCCAGTGCCGCCATGACGCGATCGTCGAAGCGGCTGTCAACCCGAATCGGGTGACGCAGCTCGTTCGCGACGCGCTCGATGAATGGATCGTTGTCCCAGTCGCTCACCGTTGAACCTCGTGAAGCAATACCCGCATCCGCTCGCAGGCTCGCTTGACCCGCATCTTGAGGGCAGAGACTCCGACCCCCGTGAGTTCCGCCATCTCCTCATACCCGAGTTCTTCCACGTGTTTCAGGAGAAACGCCTCGCGCTGATCGGCATCCAGCGCCTGTAGCGCTCGGTGAATCTCCTCCCGCCATGCGTCCTGCTCCGCGGGATGCTCTTCCGACGCATCGTGAAGTGCCACTTCGTCGCGTACGAAGGTCCTTTCGCGACGTCCACGACGCGTTCCCGCGGTTCGACAGCGATTGGCGACGATGCGAAAGAGCCAGGAGCCAAAGCGCTCGGGGTCATCGCATTTCGCCAGCGACCGGTACGCGCGAACGAAAGCATCCTGCAACGCTTCCTCCGCATCTTCCCGGCTTCCGAGCATCCGCACGGCGTACCGCGCGAACTGCGTCCGGTATCGCGCCACGAGAATGGCATACGCGTTCGTGTCACCGTCTCGAACACGCGCCACGATCGTGGCATCGCTGTCGTCCTGAATTGGTAGACCCCGCTTGGCTGTCATTGGTCAACGTCTCGCGAACCGACGCTGCGCCGAGATGCCCGAAGTGCCCGTCAATTCGTTGTTGGGCATCACCTTACGTTTGCGCGGCATCGTCCGTGTTCTCCGGACTGGCGGCTCGTCCGTCGGCGCGGGCAGGGAGACGTCCGGCCGCACTCCAATCTGGCGGACCGGCTGCCTCGGGTCGAGGGTCGAACCACCTGCAACAGCGTCGATTCCAGTGACTTGCGTCACGCCAGTACTTCAGACGTTACCGCCATTGGGGGAGTGAAAACGTTCGCCCTTTGCCGCCATGTTCAGTAACAGATCGCAGGGAGCGAACCGCGGTGCGAACCGGAAGTTGAGTTCCTCGAGCAACTCAACGGCGTGCGCGGCTCCGAGTGAATCCAGGTACCGGAGCGGCCCGCCAAGAAACGGGGGAAATCCGATCCCGAAGACGGCGCCGATGTCGCCATCGCGCGGCGATCGGACGATCCCTTCCTCCACACAGCGCGCGGCTTCGTTGCACATGGCCAGTACACAACGCCTCTGGATCTCGTCAGATGCAACCTCGGCGCGCTGAGCCCCGGTCGGCAGCAGTTCGTAAACGCTGGCATCCACACCGCCCTTCTTGCCGTTCTCGTCGTACAGATAGAACCCTTTCTTCCCCTTGCGCCCCATACGACCGGACTCGACCACGCGGCGGAGCGACTGCGCGGGCAACAGACGCTCGCCGAATGCCTCGAAGAAGATGGCGCCGGATTTTCCGGCGATATCCAGCCCGACTTCATCGAGCAGCGTGACCGGACCGACAGGGAACCCGAAATCGAGCAGCGCCCGATCCACGGCGTCGATCGCCACACCGGTATCCAGCAGACGACCCGCTTCGTTCAGATACGGCGCAAGGATGCGGTTGACATAAAACCCTGGTGAGTCGTGGACGACGATGACGGTCTTCCCCAGCTGCCGTCCGTAGTTCACCGCCGTGACTGTCGCCGCCGGAGATGTCCGTGGCGTGACGATCACCTCCAGCAGCGGCATCCTGTGTACCGGCGAGAAGAAGTGCATGCCGAGCACCCGATCCGGCCGCGAACTCGCTGCTGCAATGCGCGCGATGGGGATCGTACTGGTGTTGGAGGCGAACACTGCATGCGCCGGGAGGCGCGGCTCCATTTCCTGCAGGACCTGGTGTTTGACCGCCAGATCCTCGAACACGGCTTCGATCACGAGATCGCACGAGCCGAAGCCAGAGTCGTCGACGGTGCCGCCGACCAACAGGAGCATGTCATCGAACTGTTGCCGCGTGATCTGCTTTTTCGAGAGCCTGTCCTTGAGGACGTCGCGGATGGCGGCCAGTCCCTTACCGATGCGGTCGAGGCTCGCGTCCTTCATGCGGACGATCGTTCCCTGCTGAGCGGCGATCGCGGCGATGCCCGCACCCATGAAGCCGGCACCCAGAACTCCGAGCTTTGCAACAGGCGCGGGCTCCGGTACGTCGCCGTCGACGCCCGAGTCCTTCTTGAGCGCGGTGGTGGCGAAGAACAGGTAGATCAGCTCGCGGCACACTGGCGTCATCGCCAGCTCGCCAAAGAGGCGCGCTTCCTCGCGATACCCGCGCTCAGCGCCCTGGTAGCCGGCGGCGATCGCTTCGATCGCCGCCAGCGGCGCCGGGTACTTGCCGTGGGTCTTCGCCAACGTCTGCTCGCGTGCCTGCCGAAAGACGACCGCACGACCTACCGGGTTGTCGTCCAGGAGGAGGTTTCGTGCGGTGTGATGACGCGCCGGCGGATTCCGTGGAATGCGTCCCTCCGCCAGCTGCTTCGCTCGCTCGATCGCGGTAGACCGCAGGATGGCGGGATGGACGAGTTCGTGCACGAGACCGATTTGCGCCGCCTTCCTGGCGCGAACGGTTTTCCCGGTGAGGATCATGTCGAGCGCAGTCTGCAGCCCGACTGTTCGCGGCAGTCGCTGTGTGCCGCCCGCACCGGGCAGGAGCCCGAGTTGCACCTCAGGCAGGGCAACGACGGTTTTCGGGTGATCGGTGGCGATGCGATAGGCGCACGCGAGTATCGCCTCGGTGCCACCACCCATGCAGGCACCGTGGACCGCGGCTACGACGGGCGCGCGCAGTCGCTCGAGTCGATCGAGGAGTCCGTGGCCTTCGCGACTCGCAGCTTCGGCGTCCGCGGATGTCTTCCACTGCAGGAACTCATCGATATCCGCGCCAGCGATGAACGAATCCTTGCCCGACAGCAGAACGGCGGCGCGAATCTCCGTCGACCGTTCGATGTCGTCAAAGGTCTTGCGGAGCGCATCGCGTACACCCCGGGAGACGATGTTGACGGACTCGCCGGGAACGTCCAGCGTGATGATCGCGATACCGTCTTCGATCGTGAGGGTGATTGCGTTCATGGGTCGGCGTGCATCGTTTGGGCTGGTAGCCATCGCGGGCAGGCCGGGATTCGGTGCGCCTGGCTATTCACGTTCCAACACCATCGCGCTTCCCATCCCACCGGCAGCGCACACCGTCAGGAGTCCATACGCACCGCCCCTTCGACGGAGTTCGTTCAGCAGCGTCGTGAGCATTCGCGCTCCGGTCGCTCCGAAAGGATGTCCGATGGCGATCGAACCACCCATGACATTCAGCCTTGCGCGGTCCACCTTTCCCACCGGCGACACGAATCCGCCGCGCTCTGCCCAGGCCTGCGACTCGAATCCCTCGAGGTTGCAGAGCACCTGGGCGGCAAAGGCTTCGTGCATCTCGATCAGATCGATCTGATCCAGACTCAGGCCCGCGCGCGCCAGCGCAACGGGTGCGGCCAGCACGGGCGCCTGGAGCAACTGCTCACCCGGATCCAGGGCCGCATATGCGTAGGAGCGAATGAAGCCGAGGGGTTGGTACCCGAGGACTTTGGCCCGCTCCTCGCTCATTAGCAGCACGGCAGCCGCACCATCCGTCAGGGGAGACGCGTTCCCCGCGGTGACGGAACCATATCGCCGGTCGAACACCGGCTTCAACGCGTTCAGCTGTTCGAGATTGGTGTCCTCGCGAATACCGTTGTCGCTCGTGACGGCGGATTCGAAACGGGGCGGCACCCAGACCGGAGCTATCTCCGCTGTCAACCGGCCATCGCTCGTTCCCGCCCACGCGAGCCTGTGGGACCGGAGCGCGAACCGATCCTGTTCGTCGCGAGTGATGCCGTTGATCTTGGCCATCTTGTCCGCCGATTGCCCCATGGTCTCCCCAGTGGTGGGCTCGGCGATCGCCGGTGTGACCGGCACGAGATCCCGCGGGCGGATCTTCGATAGCGCCTGCATCCGCCCGCCTAACGTCTTGGCTTTGGAGGCAGCCAGCAAAGCGTCGGCAAATCCCCTCGAGTGCAGGATGGGGACGTTCGACAAGCACTCGGCGCCGCCGGCGATCGCCACGTGGGCGTGGCCCAGTACGATTTGGTCGGCGGCATCCGTGATCGCCTGGTTGGCGGAGGCGCAGGCACGACCGACAGTGTGCGCCTGTACTCCCTTGGGCAGATGCGGGATCAGTGACACCTCGCGCGCGATGTTCGGCGCTTGCACGGACGGAACCACGGTGCCGAAAACGAGGAGGTCGACTTCCCGACCGGGCACGTCGAACCGCTGTATCAGCTCCGCGACGCAGACTCTGCCGAGATCGATCGCCGACATCGAGCGGAAGAGCGTTCCCGCCCGTGCGAACGGCGTACGAATGCCCGCGACGACGGCGACTCGCCGACCATTTCCATACGTGGACATGGGGGAAAGGTACGGAAGGCGCGGGCTCTCGGGAGTGGCATCGTTACCGCGGTCCGCGGCCGGTGTCAGCCCATGCGGGCCCGCGGCGTGCCTGCGTCCGATGCCTCGGCGCGACGCGCGAGCACCGATGCACACGCACGACGCCCCGCTGCGTCGTCTACCGTGCCCTCTCGTGAGGCGAGAACCTCGAGCGGTGACACCAATCGGAGCAGTTCACCCTCTTCGAGCATGTAGCGGGGCGAACGGGGAGCGCGCGCTTCGCCTGCGGTCACGAGGGCCGCGTGCGCGACGGTGTAGGTTTCGTAGAGGAGGAAGCCGCCTGGCCGCAGCAGTCCCTTGAGAGTCGGGAAGAAATCGCGTTCGAGGAAGTTGGCGACGAGGATGGCATCGAGCGAGTCGCGGCCGAAGGGTAACTGCCAGATATCGGCGGTGACGACTTCCACCCGGGGTGCACGGTCTCGCGCCACACGCAGCGCCGATTCGACGAAATCCACGACGACTACTCGTCTCCCTTGGGCGGCGAGCGGGCGCGCGTGCCGCCCGAGCCCGCCGGCCAGATCGACGATCGTTGCGTCTGGCGGGAGCGACATGGCTGCCTCGAGCAGCCACGTCGAGCCCGCCTTGTCCTCGGCGCCTGCCTGCGCGTACCTGTCCGCCCAGCGCTCGCGTCCCTCGCCTTGCGTCATGCGCCGCGCTCGTCCGTGCGGTGAAGAAAGGCGCGGCGCCGAGGAGCCGGATGCGTCACCGCCCCGTGAAGATCATGAGGGCCCCACCTCCCGGCACGAGCACGCTGTCGTTCGGACGGAGGACCAGAAAGGATTCGATCTCCATCGCCCCGAGCGGCGGCAACACATCGCCGAGCCAGAGCCCATCGAGATAGATCGCGGCGCATCCGCCGAGGAAGGATCGCACCTGGACGCAGGTGTCGCCCCCGCCAAGATCCCGGACCTGAACACTGGCGATGTTGGCGTGGCGGAGCAGGTCCGTCATGTCGAGGGAGAACGGGCGCAGCCGGTCGACCTGCTCGGGACGGAGGAACTGGCTTCGCCCCAACGAATTGGTGTTGATCCCGAAGAGACGGCGGGTGTCCCTCGAGACCGAAACCTCGACGGTGGGCAGCACGCGGACGGAAAGGAGGTTGATGACCTCCTCGCGTACCTCGCCTTCGCGCAGTCGAATGTAGTCCGTGTGTTCCGGGGTGTAGCCGATCCGCCGGACGACGACACGGAACTCCCCTGCGAACGGCGCCTTCAGCTCAAACCGCCCCAAGTCGCGGCTGCGCGTCGTATCGACGGTGACGCCACGCCGATTGACCAGCCATACGCGGGCATTGACCGCAGCGGCATCTTCGTCGGAGACTCGTAACGTACCGCGAATCGTCTGTGCCGACATCGCATCGGATGCAACGACCGCCAGGAACGCGACCGCCACCGGAAGTCTCCACATTCGGCACCTCCTCGAGCGCTACGGACGCCAGCTTCGCATCCGAAGTCTGCCAGCTATACCACGGTGGGGCAAGAAGACCTGCGCTGTCGGTCCGCAGAGCTAGGAGCCGTGGATCGTCACCAGCTGTGTGATCCGCAGACGCCGTGTGCGCGTCGGCAGGCGCAGGAACACGACCTCGCCCACCGCTTTCCCGACCAGAGCCCGACCGATCGGCGACGACATCGTCACGTGCCCTTCGTCGAAATCCTCGGAGTCGCCGAAAACCAGGTGGTAGGTCTCGATCGAACGGGTTTCCTCGCACTCGACGACAACTCGCGAGCCCAATCCGACCGTGTCGCGTGCGATCTGTGCGATGTCGATGGTGGCGAGCTTGGAAAGCCGCTGTCGCAGTTGCCCAAGGCGCGCCTGCACGAACTGCTGGCGCTCCAAGGCCGACTTGTATTCCGAGTTCTCGCGGAGGTCACCCAGTTCCACGGCCTTTCGGATCTCGTTGGGAAGCACGACGTTCAGCTCATGCTGGAGCTTTTCGGCTTCGGCGCTGAGCTTCTGCTTGAGATCTTCGATCATGATCAGCGTCCCGTACCAAAAGGGGAGCGCCCGGCCGTCGCGTGGCCGGGCGCTATCGTAGTCTTGAAGGTAATGTCGCCTGCCGGCGCACACAACCGAAAGACGGCTGGCTATCGGGTACTGTCGTACTCGCTGCGGAGCCGCTCCATCAGTTCCGTCCGGCGACGATAGAGCCGACGGAGCGGCCGTTTCTTGCGCTTGGCGAGCGCATACGACGCAAGAATCGGCAGGGCAACGGTCGAGTCGAGGTACGCGACCACGGCATCGGGCAGTCGATCGGGATCGATCTTCCCCCAGCTTACGGCTTCGGCCGGAGTTGCACCTGAGAGACCGCCCGTATCGGGACGGGCATCCGTGACCTGCAGGAAATAGTCATGGCCCTTCTCATCGATGCCCAGCACCTCCTGGATCTGCGGCTCGGTCTGCAACGCGAAGTTCTTGGGACTCCCGCCACCCAGGATGAACACGGCGCTCTTCCCTCCTCCGCGCTTGGCTCCCAACACGATCGACGCCGTCTCGTTGACGTCCGCATTGGTATCGAAGCCGCACTGGTTGCCGTCCAGCGCCAGCGCGGCGACGTTCATGCCTATCGAGGAATCGCCCGGAGACGATGTGTAGATCGGCACGTCGCAGCGGTACGCGGCCGAGAGCAGCGATTTCTCTCCGATCCCGAGCAATCGTTCACGCTGGCGGACGTACTTGCCGCACAGGTAGTGGAACTCTGCGCTCGACATCGTGCGCTGGAACTCCCTTCCCTGGATGACCGTGCGGAAGAAGGCATCGGTCGACAGAAGGACGTCGTAGTCGAAAAAGACGTCGAAAATACGGACGACGCCCTCTTCGCGAAGAACGATGTCGGACGTCTGGGAGTTCCCCCGGTGCATCGACAGGCCCAACCCGAAGTGCGTGTCGTGATAGAGATTCGCGCCCGTGGAGATGATCCAGTCGACGAAACCCGCTTCGATCAGCGGAATGATGGCTGCCATCCCCAGCCCGGCAGGCGTCAGCGCGCCGGTCATCGTCAGGCCCACCGTAACGTCGGGCTCGAGCATCTTCTCGGCGAAGAGCTGGCATGCCTCCCGCAGGCGGCCGGCGTTGTAGGCGAGGAAGGTTCCGTCGACCAGATCCGTCGTTCGTTCGCGCCCGTCGATCCGGCGCGGGTCGATGCGCCCGCCGCGCAGGAAACGCGACGCTGGACGTTGCAGGTGCGAGGCGCCTGCCTGTTCGCGAGCCTCGGCGGCGCGTTTCTGCACCGACTTCGGGCCAGCGGGACTTGCCCTCGAAACCGTGGAGCCGACGCGCGACGCCTTCATGCCGATGGCACGTTCCGGTGGCGGAGCGGACTCGAGCGGTGTCCGTTTCGCCGATCGCTTCCGTGCCGTCATCGTGTTTCTCCCGTGCGCCGCCGGGCGGCGGCGATCTGCGCGTCGTACGCCTCGATCACGGCGTCCGCGGCTTCTCGAGGGTCGTCGGTCAACAGCATGAGGTCAAGGTCACCTGCGGAGATCTTGCGTTCGCCAACCACCCGGGTATGCAGCCACCTGACGAGCGCGGCCCAGTAGTGCCGTCCGAAGAGGATGACCGGGAAGTGATAGATCTTGCCGGTCTGGATCAGGGTGAGGGCCTCGAACAGCTCATCGAGCGTACCGAAACCGCCGGGAAAAATGATGAAGGCGTTCGAGTACTTGATGAACATCGTCTTCCGTACGAAGAAGTAGCGGAAGTTGATGAGCGTATCGAGGTAGGGGTTCGCACCCTGCTCGAACGGGAGCTCGATGTTGCAGCCGATGGAACGCCCACCGCCGTCACGTGCTCCTTTGTTCGCCGCCTCCATGATGCCCGGCCCCGCACCGGTGATGATAGTGAAGCCGGCTGCTGCCAGCAGGCGTGCGGTCTCCTGCGACGCCCGGTACATCGGGTCGTCGGGGCCGGTGCGTGCCGACCCGAAAATCGTGACGCCCTTTTCTACATCTGCGAGGACATCGAAACCCTCGATGAACTCGCTCATGATCCGCATGACGCGCCAGGGATCCGTCTGCGTGAAGTTGTCCGGACGACTCGATCCCTGCAGCAGCTTGGCGTCTTCCGTCATCGGAAGTGCGTCGCGAATGGCCGTGTCGATTGCGCGATGTGCGCCGCTGGTGCGCGCACCGGGCTGAGAAGACGGCGGTTGCCGTCCGGCGGCGAGGTGTCCGGCCTCGGTACGCTCCTTCAGTCCCTCGATGGAGTTCTTCTGGGCAACCGCGCGTGCCTCCGGATCGATGCGCTTACCGGAGGCCGAGCGGGCGCCCGGGGCCGGATCGGCATCCTGGATCGGGAACGGTGCGTCATTGTCGTTGTCGTCGTCAGGTCGGACGGCCGCCGAGTCTCCTTGTGGCATCGGGAATGGTCAGAGGGAACCGGATGAAAAGCGGCATGCCGCCGGTGCGTTGATTTTACCGAGCGCCATCCGGAGCGGCTAGCGAGGACGGAGCATTGGCGCGTCATACGCTAAGTTCCATCTGTCTCCTTCGATTGCTCTGGCAGGTGAAATCCGTCGTGATTCTGGTAGCCGATGGCGTGCGGCCGGACACGCTCGCATCCGCGGTCGCACGCGGCGACGTGCCGGCCATGGCGGCACTGTCGCGCGACGGATCCCTGTCCACGGTCACGGCGGCGTTCCCCTCGGTGACCGGCGTGGGCTACGCTCCGTTTCTTCTGGGCCGGTTGCCAGGGCCAGCAGGCTTGCCCGGGCTCAGGTGGTTCGACCGATGCGGGTCGGCGTGGACTCCACTCGGGCGCTCGCGGTCGTACGTGGGCATCGAGATGCGGTACGTGGATGCCGACCTCACTCCCGACGCACCCACGATCTTCGAACTTGTTCCGGATTCGTTAGGCTCCCTGAGCGTGATTCAGCGCGGGCTGGCGGCTTCGCGGCGCGTGGCGAGAGGAGCCGGCTTTGCCGCCCGTGCGGCCGTAACGCACTTCCTCGGCAACCTCCAGGGATGGCTGGCGATCGATCGCGCGCTGGCGACGACCGTCGCTCGCCGCATCCGGGAAGAGCGCCCCGCGTTCACCTTCGCCGCTTTCACCGGAGCGGACAAGGTGTCTCACGCCTGTGGCCATGATGCTCCCGAGGTGATCTCGGCGCTCCAGGTCATCGACGATTGCGTTGCCGAAGTCCGCCGTGACGCCGAGCGTGCCGGTCGCTGGGAGAACATGCACTTGTGGGTGGTGAGCGACCACGGCCATTCGGCAGTCGATGGGCACGACGATCTTGCGTCCTGGGCGCGTGCGCTCGGTATCCGCACCTTGGCGCACCCGTGGGTCATCCGACGGGCTGGTCGCGCCGACCTTGCCGTGATGCCGAGCGGCAATGCCATGGCACACCTGTACGTCGACCTTGCACGGAAAGGTCGGCCGTGGTGGGGTGAGCTGGAGGAGCAATGGGGGGCCTTCGCGGGGGAACTGATCGGACGTCCTTCCGTCGATCTCCTCATTGTGGCTCGATCGGCGGGCGAAACCGAGATCCGTGGAGCGGGACGCGGTGTCGCACGGATCGTCCGCAGCGGCTCGAGGTACTCATATCGTCCGGTAAGCGGGGATCCACTGGGGTGCGGCGAGGTGGAGCGTGCGTCACCGGAACACGCCTTGGCGGCGACGCTCGGGACGGACTATCCGGATGCCATCGTTCAGATTGCCAGCCTGGCGGGTTCAGCGCGAGCTGGCGACATCATTGTGTCGGCCCGGTGCGGGTGGGATTTTCGTAAGCGTTACGAGCCGATACCGCATGTCTCGGCGCATGGTGGACTGCATCGGGATCATATGTCGGTTCCGCTGCTCACCAACCGGCCGACGCGGTCGACGCCACAACGGACTGTCGACGTGATGCCGTCTGCGCTTCGTGCGCTGGACGTCGCTCTTCCGCCAATGTTGGACGGCTACTCGTTCGTGTAGACCCTCAATGCGTTGAAATCGGGAAGCGCAGGAGAATACAGATGGTAAACGAAACGTGGCGAGGACTCGCGACCGGGTTACTGCTGGTGGCATCGCTGGCTTGCGCGTCCGCGAACGCTCCGCCAGCGAGTCCGTCGAGTGGAGTGTCGAGCGACCTTATCACTTTGGCCGAGATCGAGCGCGGCAACTTCCGGACTGCGCTCCAGGCCGTGGAATCGTTGCGTCCGAACATGCTGCGGCAGCGGGCGTTGACGTTGCGTCAGGGTGGCACCGGTAACCGGATGGCGACGAGCGCTTCGGACGCACGGGTCCCGGTTGTCGCGTACGTGGACGATGTGCGCGTTGGCGACGCCAGCCGGTTGGCCGAAATACCGGCCGTTACCGTGCGCGAGATCCGTTATGTGAACGCGCGCGAAGCAACGACGCGATGGGGGACGAACCATGCCAGCGGCGCCATACTCGTCTACACGAAACGGTAACCGACGCGGGCCAGCCGACGCCACATGCGGCTGACGGCCCGATGCTATCATTGAGCGGGGGATCCATCGCGGAATCGACGGCGATGGCGAGCGGGGCGATCAACCAAGGAGGAACGCATGAGGCGATGGTTCTTTGTCCTCGGCAGCATGTTGCTGCTTGCGGGATCGGCACAGGCACAGGATCCGGTCAAGAAGGAGAAGCCCAAGTCCGGCGGAGCGAACCTGATCACGCAGGCGGAGATCGAATACGCCAACGTGGGCACGGCCTACGATGCGATCAAGCGTTTGCGTCCGCGCATGCTGCAGCGGCGCGTGGGGTCGTCGACGGACGAAGGCAGCGCCGGAGAGATCGTCGTGTACCTCGACGAGGCGAAGTACGGATATCCCGACCAGCTCAACTCGATCGTGGCCACGAGCATCAAGGAGATCCGGTATTACAGTCCGTCAGACGCAACGACGAAATGGGGGACCGGTCATACCGAAGGCGTTATCCAGGTCATCACCAAGAAGTAGGTGCAAACGTGAAACGACGCCGGCCGCGTGCGCGATACGCACGCGGCCGGCGTCGTTCAGCGGATCCTGGACGTCCAGAAGTCAGGGGACGACAGCGGGCTTCGGTTCGATCCTTACGATCCAGAGGCCGTTGTACATGTCGTTGACGTAGGCGAGGCCGTTCTTGACCACAACCCCCCACGTCATGGCGGTGTTCTGCACGCGACCATCCATGTCCGCGGTGTTCACGTGGCCGATCTCCCGGCCCTGGGCACGCAGATCCCCCAGCAACTCGCCGCTGATGTCGAAGGCACGGAAGCCGGCGTTGTAAGCGCCCATGTAGAGGGTGTCGCCGGCAACCCATACGTTGTGCACGCCTCCGTATTCCGGCTCGTAGTAGGCAATCGAACGCGGCTTCTCGATGTCGGTGACGTCGAGCACCTGGAGCCGGCCATACGCACGTCCCGCAGCCGCGTCCTTCGCGCCCTTCACGCCGCCGGCCGGGAAGACCTCGTCGGCGATGAACACGTAGTTCTTGTGGCGCCAGGCGGTGTGCGTGCCACGAATGAAACCCGCACCACCGGTCTGCTCGACGTCCTTGTAGAGCGCGTTCAAGTCGTACTTGTACTGCGACACGAACTTCGGATCGGAAGGCGAGCCACCTTTCACGCCGTTTCCGATATCGAGGACAACGAGTCCATCGTTCCACCACGACCCGTAGAGCAGCCCGTCCTGCACGTCGATGTCATGCAGCGTGCGACCGACGTCCCCGAAGGACTTGGGCGTCTTCCACTGGGCGACTTCCTTCGGATGGTACGGGTCATTGATATCGATGACGTGAAGTGCGCCCGTTCCGTCGTTCGTCAAATAGATGTGCGTTCCGTACTTCTCCTGCCTGAAAATGAAGGCCGAGTGAACGCCGGACGTGACGCCCTCGGTGAACTCGGAGATGACCTTCGGGTGCGCAGGATCCTCGAGCGAGGCGATGACAATCCCGTTCTTGCGGTCCGATGCACCCTCGCGCGTGAAGACCAGGTACTTGCCATCCGGCGTCGTCATGACGTCGTTCACGCGACGAGTGTTGGCGACGATCGAATCGGTCACCACGGGCTTCGCCGGGTCGGCGATGTTGAGTGCGTACATCACGTCTCCGCCACCGCCCGAGCCCAGGTACGCGTGCTTGCCGTCAGGGTGGACCCAGACTTCCTCTGTGGTGAATCGCGATCGAGGCAGTCGCCCGACGACCTGCATGGGACGGCGCACGTCGCGGTCCACGAGGCGCACCACGGCTTGGGCAACACGTGTCCCCTGCGTAGCGGTTACCACGTATTCGCCGGGCGCGTAGCCGACGAACGATCCATCCTGCTCGATCATCCCCTCTCCGGGCGCGAACGACCACGCGGTGGTGAGTCCCTCGATCGAGCGCCCACGGGCATCGCGCGCTACCGCCTTGAATCGGACAAGATCGCCCTGACGCGCTTCCTGCCGCGACGGAGAAAGCTCCAACGCCGTGACGGCAGTCGGTGCAACCTCGACCGTGGCTGTGGCGACCACCGCTCCCACGCTCGCCGCAAGCGTGGTACGGCCGGCGCTGGCTGCCGTCACCATGCCATCGCTGTCTATGCGTGCCACGCGCGGCGACGAGGAGCGCCACGAGACGCGGTCCTCCGGGCGTTCGTCATTCCCTGACGAAAGAACACGCGATCCAAGTCGGAAGCGCTGACCGAGCGCGAGACGCACGGTGGCATGGGAGAGTTCGATGCGGGCGGCCGGCCCCGGAACCATCTGTACGTCTATGCGCTGCACGACGGGACGCGAACCGGGAACCAGCGCAACGACGGCAACCGGAATCGTCCCGGTTGCGCCCGCGGTGACGAGTCCCAGCGAGTCGACGGTTCCCTCGAATCGCGCCCCTTGAGCATTGAACCGCACACGTGCGTTCGGAACCGGCTGACCGCTGGCGTCCACAGCCTGTGCCGTGAGGCGCAGCGTGTCTCCCGTGCTCACTACCGGCTTCGAGGGCGTGACGACGATCCGCGCTACCGGCGACTGCGCACCCGCTGTCGCCTGCTGCAACACCAGGGAAAGCACCAGATAGAGTCTCGACATGACTGTTGCAGCTCCTGCCAGGGGGTTGTTCCCTTCAAGCGACGCGATGGCCGCGGGTTCCGCGGATAGAGCCGGACGCCGGCCACGTGCGATGCAAGACACGAGGTGGATGGCGCCGTTTGGCCGTAACATCGGTTTCGTCGGCGCCAATCTGCGCGGGCCGTGCCTTTTTTCAAGGTCGCGCTCGCCCTGCGCTGCCGAGTGGTTCCACACGATTCGCACGCCGTCCGGCAGTTCCGTCTTCGATTCCTCTTGCCAATCTAGTGGAAGGGTGACAGCTTGCTCTCGACCGTCGAGAGGAGATGCGTTCGTGTCCGAACGAGGAGACTTGCTGCAGGGGACGCTCGAACTGCTGGTGCTCAAGACCCTTTCCCTGGCTCCCATGCACGGATGGGGGATAACGCAGCGCATTCAGCAGCTCTCGCGTGACGTTCTCCGGGTCAATCAGGGATCGCTCTATCCGGCGCTCGAACGTCTCAAGCGGAAAGGCTGGATTCGGTCGGAGTGGCGAATGACGGAGAACGCTCGGCGTGCCCGCTACTACGAGTTGACCGCTGCCGGTCGCCGTGAACTGGACGCGGAGCGTGCCGCGTGGGAGCGGAGTTCCAGAGCAGTGAACTGGATTCTCGAGTCCTCGGGGGCGTGACATGAGCCTGTGGACTGACATTCGCGGTCGTCTGGACGGGATCCTGAACCGCGCCCGCCGGGATCGCGAGACGGCCGAGGAGATGCGGTTTCACCTGGAAATGGAAGCGGCGCAGCTCGAGCGCGCGGGCGTGCCGCATCCGGAGGCACTCAGGCGCGCGCGCCTGGCGTTCGGTAACGACGACGACGTACGCGAGGGCGTGCGCGAGGCGCGTGGCGCGGCCACGTTCGACGAGTTGCGTGGAGACGTGGCGTACGCATTCCGCCAGATGCGGCGTGCACCCGGGTTTGCCCTGACGGTAGTGGCCACGCTGGCGCTCGGGATCGGCGCCAGCACGGCGATCTACAGTGTCGTCGACCGCGTGTTGTTGCGGCCGCTGCCCTTCAGGGACGCCGACCGGCTCGTTGTGGTCTGGGAGACGGATCGAAAGAGTCAGACCGCACGAGAGCCGTCGTCCTATCCGGACGTGGTCGATTTCCGCGAACGCTCCCGCGCCCTGTCCACGATAGCCGAGTTCGTGGCGACCGACATGTCTCTCGCATTTCCGGATGATCAGCCGTTGAGACTCGCCGGCGTCGCGACGTCGGACAAGTACTTTCAGCTGACGGGCCTCCGTCCCTTGATCGGGCGGACGTTTTCGGCTGCCGAGTCGAACGCGGGCGGACCCAGGGTCGCCGTGCTTGCCGAGTGGCTATGGCGATCGCGGTTTGCGGGATCGCCGGATGCGATCGGCCAGACGATCGATGTGGACGACGTGCGCTACGAGGTGATCGGAGTGGTCCCTTCGGACGGAGACTTCGGCATCGACCAGATCAACGAGCGCGCGGCATACCACGCGCCGTACTCGGGCGAGGGCGAGGTGGGCGTGTGGATTCCGCTGCAGGCTTCTGCCGAGCAGTTCCCGCGCTCCAACCATCCGTTCCTGGTACTCGGCCGGCTGGCGTCGGCGTCGACCGTGCCATCGGCGCAGTCGGAGCTGACGGGGATTGCCGCGGATCTCGAGCGAACGTACCGGAACGACAACGCCGATCGCGGAGTCTTCGTCGAGCCCCTCGGCGACGTGGTTTTCGGTGCCAGCCGTCCGTTGCTGTATCTGTTGCTGTGCGCAGTCGGATTGTTGATGCTGGTGGCCGTGGTGAATGTGGCCAACCTGCTGCTTGCGCGCGGCACCACACGGATGCGCGAGATCGCGATCCGCAGCGCCCTCGGCGCGACCACGCGACGTGTGGGGAGGCAGTTGCTCGTGGAATCGCTGACGCTGGGCATCGTGGGAGGAGCGATCGGGATCGGCTGCGCCGTGCTGTTGCTCCAGTCGCTGTTGTCGCTGGCCCCGGCCGACATTCCGCGCCTGAACGAAGTGCGGATCGACGCGCGACTGGCGTGGGCCGCTGTGGCTGCGTCGCTGGCGATCGGCGTGGCGTTCGGTTCCGTGCCCATGTGGCAGGCGCGCCGCGTGGACGTGGTACATGCGCTCAAGGGAGAAGCAGTCGCGACCGGCGGTGGACGGAGGCGGACCCCTCGCGAACTGTTCGTCGTGGCGGCCGTCGCTCTCTCGGTGATGCTATCGGTGAGCGCGGCGCTGCTCGTGCGCAGCTTCCGGAATCTGATGAGCACCGATCCCGGCTTCAGTACCGCAACCGTGGTCAAGGCGGAATACCAGCTGCCGCTAGCGCGCTATCCGCGCGACTTCGCCAAGTGGCCCAACCAGCCGGAGATCGTCAACTTCAACAATACTCTGCTGGAGCGTGCCGCGAGCATTCCGGGCGTACAGAGCGCGGCGATCGCGGGGGCGCACCCGCTCGATCCGGGGTTCACCAATTCGTGGCTGATCGTGGGGCGCGAAGGCGAGGCGTCGACGTATCCCGAGATCTCCGTTCGAATCGTCTCGCCGAGGTATGTGGAGACTGTCGGTAGCGCACTCGCCCGCGGGCGCGAACTGAGCGACGCGGACGATGGCCATGCGCCGCTAGTCGCCATGATCAACGAGACCGCGGCAAAGCGCTACTTCGCCAATCGCGAGGCGCTTGGGGCGCAAATTGCGTTCTGGTGTGCGCCCAGGACCATCGTGGGGATCATTCGCGACGAGCGGATCAAGGGGCTTCGCGAGCCGGTCCCGGCAGCGATCTACGTCCCGCTCGCGCAGGCGCCGCTAAACAGCGGCGTGTTGCTGGTTCGAACCGAGCGACCGGCGGAGAGCATGGCTGGCGAACTGCAACGCACGATCTGGAGCGTGGATCCTCAACTGGCCGTGTACGGAGTGGAACCGATGTCTCGCACCATCTTGAGGTCGGTAAGCGCCAGCCGGTTCGCTATGATCGTCCTGGGGGTCTTCTCGGGGGTGACCGTCCTGCTGGCATTGATCGGGGTGCACGGCGTGGTCAGCTACCTCGTGGCGCAGCGGACGAAAGAGATCGGGATTCGGGTGGCGCTGGGTGCGGGCCGCGGAACGGTGACTGGTCTCGTCGTTCGGTCGGGTCTGACGCTGGGTGCGATCGGTGTCGGCATCGGAGCGGTGGGTGCATGGGCGCTGTCGCGTCTCCTGGGCACGCTTCTGTACGGAGTGACACGGGCGGATGCCGTCAGCTTCATCACTGTCAGTGTAGGGATGCTGGTGGCGGCGTCGCTGTCGGCGTATCTGCCGGCGCGGCGGGCATCCCGGGTGTCTCCCCTGGTGGCGATCCGGAGCGATTGATTCGCGGCGGGAGCGCCCGGCGGCGGACGGACACGGAGATCGAGCCGCGCGCAGCCCCGAATCCGGGCTGGCTGCGCCGGCACTCCGGGTTATCGGAGCCGCTTTCTCGGTGCCGGTACGCGGGCAGTCCGCTGTCTCTGTGTCACCCTATTCGGCGTTCGCGCGGCGTTCGGCTGTTCGGCTTGCGTTCTCCGTGGAGGCCGCGCGTGAAGACGCGAACGCGGAATTGGCCATCGTGGGGAGTCCGTTCGTTAGCCAGCTTATCGCTGCGATCCGTCGCCGTGGGACACGGCTGATGCGTGGCCGCGTGGGCTGCGCCGCCAACCTCAACGACCTCTCGCCTCCTGTTCCGCTCCCGGTTGAAAATGGCCGGGCGCTGCCAGCCCATGTCGTGGTGAAGCGTCATCGCGTAGGGCGCCTGACGGCGCGCGTAGTGATTCGCGCCGGTGCCGAAGTGAAGGAACACCTGGCCGAGAGCGAGGTGTTCGATCTGTCCACAGGTACAGCGCTGGGAAGCGAGTTGATTCGCGCTCTTGACTCCCTGGACGACGTGGCTGGGGATCCTTCGGCAGGCTGGCATCGACTGGTGCTTGCGCCGATGCGCCCTGCTGCAGAACTGGTCCAGTTGATGCTTTCCAGCCTGGAGCAGCAACTTCGGCCGGCTATCGACGACCTTGGGATGAGGTCACAGAACGCGCTCAGGCACGAACTCGGCCGCATCGAGCGCTACTACACAACGTTGCTGGACGACGCCGGTAGCCGAGGGACGCAGGTTCCGGATAACGCAACACGGCGGGCGATTGAGGCCGAGCATCAACGTCGCGCCCGAGAGGAGACGGAACGCCACCAGGTGCGTGCCACGGTACATCCTGTGCAGTTGGCAGAGTGGGAGGTGGCGGTCCAACGAGCCGATTGGGCAATAGAAAGCACAACCGGACATCGCGGTTCCTTCACTGCACAGCGGATGCTGGCGGGAAGCGAAGCATGGACTGTCAGCTGCCCGACGTGTGGAGCGGCACCATCAGCCTTGCTCGTGTGTCTCCACGATCATGTGGCCTGTCCCAACTGCTCCAGGACATGCAGCGTGTGCGCCGACGCGTGTTGTCGAGAGCACGGGATTTCGAGCTGCCATGTCGACAATGCGCCGGCATGCTCCGCTCACGCCCGCAGTTGTTTGTGCTGTGGACAGCGGCATTGTTCGCGCCACGAGGGCGTGTGTGACGAGAGCGGTCACGCCGCCTGTTCGGCCTGTTTGAGTCCCTGTGCGCATTGCGCACGGGTCATCTGCGACCAGCACGCAACGCTTTCCCATCCGGACGCCCCTCGGGGCTCACGACGGCTTTGCGGCGACTGCGTTCGCACATGCGAGGGCGGCAGGAACGAGGTCGTTGGCCCTGACGAGGTAACGGGCTGCGCGAGTTGCCGGCGCGACGTCTGCGAGCGGCATCAGTCGCACTGCGACGTGGACAATATGGTGCACTGCTCCAGGCACCTGAGGCGTACCGACAGGTCACGTCGGTTGACTTGCGAGAAACACCGGGGGGCGTGCGTCCACGAACCAAACGCAGTCCTGGCCTCGGATGAAGTTTCCGGCTGCGTCACCTGCGCGAACAACGTCTGCGTCGCTCATTCCGCCAGCTGCATAGTGGACAACGCAGTCCATTGTCATCATCACCTGGCGCCGGTGCGCGACGTAAGAGGCGCGCTTGCGTGCGAGCCACACCGGAGCGTGTGCCACGTCGACGGAGGTGTCTTCACGCTTCAGGGAACCGAAGCCTGCCCCTCGTGCGGCAGGCTGCACTGCAAGGATCACCGACGCGAATGCGCGAATTGCGGCCGCGGCATCTGCATCGCGGACTACCGTCCGGGTGCGCCAGTATGCGCGACGTGCAGCCGCCTGGTCGAAGTCGACGATCTCCCTAACGCAATTCTTGCAGCCATCAGCCACACGATCGGCGATAGGGCAAGCAAGGTGAAGCGATGGCGTGCTGCACGCGATGCCAGGCACGCAATCGTCGAACTCGGCCTCCGCTGGACGCGCAGAATCGTGCTGGCCGTGCCGCATGGCGGCGGTCGACCGGAAGCGATCGTGTCACACTCCATTCTTGGCCGCCGCGTCCGGCGCGGCTGAACCGGAACTTCCGATCTACCGCACGGCTCTCGAACGACGCAGCATCCAGCCGTAGAGCCACACCACAGCCGCGACGAAGCCGGCCGCTCCAAGAATCGGCGCCAGCGCAAAACCCTCCGGCATTATCGCGATCGGCGCGTCGGTCGATAGCCCGACGATCAGCCCGGCATTGATCACGCCCCAGATGCTCTCACCCACGATCAGGCCGGATGCCACCAGGGTGCCCAGCCGATCCGCACGCTCCGGGTTCGGCATCGTGCGGATACGCCCGTCGTACCACCGGGAGATTACCGCTCCCACGATCACGGCAAACGTCGCCGACATCGGCAGGTAAATGCCGATACCCACGGCCAGCGGCGGGATCCGCAGTTTCTTCATGGCGCCTAGCGCCCCGTCCAGCAGGATCAGGACCACGCCAACGAGCAAGCCGATGCCGATCATCTTCCATTCGAGCGCACCACCGATGACACCCTGCGCCAGTGCCGCGATCAGCGTCGCCTGCGGCGCCGGAAGCGGATTGGGCGCCACGACACCAACGTTCGCGGCGCCGGCGAAACCGTACGCCCTGGCCAGCAGGTTGAGCACCGACGGGATCACCGCCGCCCCAGCCCCAACGCCGACGATCAGTGCGATCTGCTGCCGCATGGGCGATGCGCCAACAAGCTGCCCGGTCTTGAGATCCTGCAGATTGTCGTTCGATATCGTGGCACAGGCGAACACGATCGCCGTCACGAACAGCGCAAACGCCACCAGTGCCGGTCGTGTCTCGTCGGTCGGCGCGACGGCCAGCACCAGGACGGAAGCGCACAGCACGATCGACAGGATGCCAACACCCGAGATTGGACTGTTCGAGGCGCCGATCAGCCCGGCCATGTATCCGCACACACCGGCGATCAGAAAGCCGGCGAGCAGGACGAACGGTACGGCGATGGCCGTGAGCACGCCGGCGTGAGGCGCCAGCACTGTCGACTTCGCGAACGTGTACGCCAGCCAGGCGGAGATCGCCAGACAGATAACGGTCAGTGCCAGTATCCATGAGGGCGACAGGTCGCGATCTCGATCGTCGCCAGTCGCCTGCGCCTGCGATGCCTTGAGAGTGGATACCAGCCCGCTCACCACCGGTTTGGCGAGCTTTGCAAGGGTGTAGATGGCAGCCACGGCAATCGTCCCCGCACCGATGAACCGGACCTGCGTGCGCCAGATCGCGCTCGTGTGCGCCGCCAGGCTCACGCCATCGGCGGCCGGCTGCATCGACGTTAGGATGGGCACCGCGATCACCCACGAGATCACCTGCCCCACGAGCATCGCCATCCCGACGGACAGCCCGACGAGGTGCCCGGCACCAAGCAGCGCCAGGGACCAGGCGATGTTGTAGCCTGTTGAAGCCGTCGCTCCCAGCCGGATGAACCCATTGAGTTCGGCACCGATGAGCCGTGTCGCAGCAACGATCGCCAGCCCCGCGGACATCACGGAGCCAAGGATCACGGCTCTCAAGCCTTCACGCGCTTCACCGGATTCGTCCCGGGTCTCCCCCCTCGTCCCCGATCCGACCTTGAGCACCTCCGCTGCTGCAACACCCTCCGGATACGGCAGGTCGGACGTGGTGACGAGCGCACGCCGGAGAGGAATCGTGAACACCACTCCCAGGACGCCGCCGCTCACGCAGATCAGGAACGACTGCCAGAACGGGAACTGCGTCCACCATCCGACGATCACCAGTCCGGGCAGGACGAAGATGATCGCCGACAGCGTTCCCGCAGCCGATGCCACGGTCTGCACGATGTTGTTCTCGAGGATCGACGAATCCTTCACCGCCGCAAGAATCGCCATCGAGATCACCGCCGCCGGAATCGACGACGCGAAGGTGAGGCCAACCTTGAGCCCGAGGTACACGTTGGCGGCCGTGAAAACGGTCGTGATCAGGGCGCCGAGAATCAGCCCGCGGAGTGTCAGTTCGCGTGTTTGCATGGGGGCCAATAGTACCGCGCGCTCGACGACCGCGCATCGGTGGACCGGCTCCAGCCAGCGACTCGAGACGTCCACGACCGGTACGGATACTACGCTACCTTGTGCTCGTCACCGGGCACTGGCCCGTATCCAACAGGTGTGAACATGTCTACTCAACTCCAGAAGCTCTTTCGGCACATGCGATGGGCGGACGAGCACGTACTCGCGGCGCTCCGGGCCAGCCCGGACACGGAACCACGCGCAATCTCCCGCTTCGCGCACATCCTCGCCGCGGAACACGTCTGGCTGGCACGAATCCAGGGAGCGCAGCCGCGGCTCTCTGTCTGGCCAGCATTGACGCTGGACGAATGTGCGGCGTACGTCGTCGAGCACTCAGCTGCCTACGCGGGCCTGGTGGCCGACGCGAACGCCTCTGCGATGGAGCGTGAAGTCCGCTACACGAACTCGGCGGGAACGGCGTTTTCGTCGACAGTGGAGGACATCCTCCTCCATGTGGCGCTCCACGGGGCGTACCACCGCGGGCAGGTGTCCATCTTCATGCGCGAGAGCGGCGGAGTGCCGGCACCCACCGACTACATTGCCCTCGCTCGCGGCGCGCCGGCAGCGACGCGACCGCCTGAGCACGGCTGACCGGAATGCAGCGTAGTTTTCGCGCGTTCCTGCACTTGCGTCTCTCCACGTGACTTCCTTGCCGACTGCCGCTCCACGTCCCGGATCGCCGGCCGCTCGCCCGGCACCTTCCCGCTTCGCGATCATCGGCCTCTCGCTCTGGGGCTGGATGGCGATCGCGCTCCTGACCCGCCTGGCAATCCTGTGGTTCGCCCGGTCCCCGTCGTCGTCGACTGCCGGGCAGGTGCTTCACGCGCTGGCAATCGGCGAAGTGTACGATCTTCTTGCAGCACTGTGGTTGCTGGCGCCGCTGATGGTGTATCTGACGGCAGTCACGGATCGCTGGTACCGACGACGGATCAACAGGCGCTTTCTCGAAGTCGGGTTCTTCGTGGCTGCGGCGGTCGCGGTGTTCGTTGCGGCTGCCGAGTACTTTTTCTTCGACGAATTCACGGGACGCTTCAACTTCGTTGCGGTCGACTACCTGATCTTCCCCACCGAAGTCGTGAACAACATCGCGGAGAGCTATCCGCTGTTCCCGGTACTGGTGGGCGTAGCGCTGATGGCGGCGCTCGTGGTCCGGGTACTGCAGCGCCCGCTCGACCGCATCCTGACGGCAACGACAACGCCCGGCCGTCGCGGGAGAGCGCTTCTCGTCTACGCGACCGCGCTGGGCGCGCTCACGCTGACGGTCAGGCCGGAATGGGCGCGTGTTTCCGAGGATCGCGAACTGAACGAGGTCGCTCTCAACGGCTACTACACTTGGTGGCTGGCTTTCATGGGCCAGGACGCACCGTACGACGGGTGGTACGCGTCGGCGAGCCTGACGGAACAGGCAACGCGGCTGCGGACTCTGCTGCGGGAACCGCAACTGGACACGGCATCGCTGCGTGACGGCACGACGCTCCGGCGCATCGTCGCCACGCGTCCGGAGCGCCGGTTCAACGTCGTCGTCGTGCTCGAGGAAAGCCTGGGATCGCTGCTGGTTGGTGCGCTGCACCCGCGCGACACGTCGCTCACGCCGCATTACGATTCGCTGATCGCAGAGGGAACGTTACTGTCGAACGTGTACTCGACCGGGAATCGGACAGTGCGAGCGCTGGAGGCGACCACGGCCGGCATCCCGCCGCTTCCCGGCATCTCGATTGTCCGGCGCCCGGCCTCGCGCGACCTGTTCACCCTCCCTTCCGTCCTGCGGAGCAAAGGCTACTCGACGACGTTCATCTATGGCGGACGTGCGCTCTTCGACGGGATGGGCTCGTATATGCGCAACAACGGCATGGAGCGCGTGATCGAGCAGAAGGACTTCCCGGACACTTCTTTCACGACGGCATGGGGCGTGGCGGACGAGTTGATCTTCGACCGCGCCCTGGTGGAAATGGACGCCCAGGCGAAGAGCGGGAAGCCGTTCTTCAACCTCATACTGAGCGTATCCAACCACAAACCCTATACCTATCCTCGCGGGCGCATCGCGGCGGATCCGGACAAGCACTGGCGCACGAACGCAGTCCAGTACGCCGACTATGCGTTAGGCAGGTTCATGCGGCAGGCGCGCACTCACGCCTGGTTCGACAGTACGCTGTTCGTGCTCATGGGAGACCACGGCGCGCGTGTCTACGGCGCGGCGGAAATCCCACTCAGGAGTTACGAGATCCCGGTACTGTTCTATCAGCCGGGAATCGTCCCGGCCGGAAAGCGCATCCCGACGCTGCTGTCGTCGATGGATCTGCCGGCGACGATCCTCGCTTACCTCGGCATGTCGTACGAATCCAGGTTCGTCGGATTGGATGCGTTCGCCATTCCCGAAAAGGAGGGCCGGGCTCTGATGACGCATAACAACTCGATCGCGATGATGCGCGGCGACTACGTCGCCGTACTCGGCCTGCGCGGATCCACGTCCGTCTACCGCTACTCGAAATCGGACAGCGGCCTTACCCGAGTGGCCGTCCCGGATTCGACTGCCACCGAAGCGATCCGTGACGCGATCGCCTATTACAGTGCCGCGGACCGGCTCTATCGCTCGGGGGCGTATCGGTTCGGTACCGCAACTCGTGACAGCGTCCAGGTATCCGGGAGGAACTAGCGACACGACGCCATGGCTGGTGCGACTATATTGCGCGCCATGGGATGGGGACGAGTGTCGCTCGCTCTGGCCGGTCGCGCCATCGTCAATCCGCTGTTGGCTGCGGACCTGCTGCGCGTCGCGTGGCGTTTCCGGCGACGACGCTGGTACGCGCGACCGCCGTTCCTCCCCGTCCCGGATCGGGCCTATGTGGAGTGGCGCATGCACACCGCCTACGGCTCGCACGACGCCGTGCCACCGATCGAGGACGTGATTCGCTACGCGCGGTGGTTGAGGCGACAGGCGTAGGGGCCGATTCGGTCGGTCCATCGATCGAGCAGGCAATCAAGGCACGGGCGTACGCGCTCGGGTTCGATCTGTGCGGCATCACGCGGCTGGGGCGGCCAGCGAGCGCGGCGCACTACGAAGCGTGGGTGGACGCTGGACGTGCCGGAGAGATGGCCTACATGGCGCGAAACCGCGACATCCGCGCGGATACGCGCCGCGTGCATCCTGGCGCAACCTGCGCGATCGTCGTCGCCATGAGCTATGGCGGACAGGAACCGGCGAGCCCCGTGGCTCGTTATGCACGAGGAGACGATTATCACGACACGATGCGCGACCGCTTGCGGGCGTTGCAAGCGTGGATCGAGGGAGAAGTTGGCCACGCCATCGGCGCGCGCCCGTACGTCGACACCGCGCCGATCCTCGAACGCGACCTCGCTCGCCAGGCGGGATTGGGGTGGATCGGCAAGAACACGAACCTCATACATCCCCGCCTGGGATCGTTCGTCTTTCTCGGCTCGCTGTTCGTCGACCTGGAACTGGAGCCGGACGAACCGTTCCCGGAGGACCACTGTGGCAGCTGCCGGCGGTGCATCGACGCCTGCCCGACGGAGGCCATCGTAGCGCCCAACGAACTGGATGCGCGACGGTGTGTGTCGTACCTGACGATCGAGTTGCGCGGACCGATCCCGCTGGCGCTGCGACCGGCGATCGGCGGACTGCTCTACGGCTGCGACATCTGTCAGGAGGTCTGCCCCTGGAACGCGAAGTTCTCCGCCGCGCTCCCGGAGGACTCCCCCTATGCGCCCAGGGAAGCGCTGGCAGACCGGGATGCGCGCACCATGGCGCGCCTGATACTCACGATGTCGCATGACGACTACCTCCGCACGTTCCGTGGCTCGGCCATGAAACGCGCGACGTTCCGCGGGTTGAAGAGAAACGCGACGGTCGTGATAGGCAATGTCGGGACGCCAGCGGATGCGGATGTCCTCACTGACGCACTCGACGATCCGGAACCGCTGGTGCACGAACACGCCAAGTGGGCTATGCAACAGCTCGGCGGCTGACAGAGGTCGCTACGGGCGTCGCTCGGCTCGGATTGGAGGCGGATCCACGATACGTCGAAAACGCACCATGTCCTCCGTCATCGGGATGGCGCGCAAACGCATCAGATCGCGAGCGCTGTTCCACGGGCCACCCACATAGGCGCGGGCAGCGCGATAGCCCGCAGCACGCACGGCTGCTTCCGCACCGGCGGAGATCGCCCCGAACGGATAGGAGAACAGATCCACATCGCTCCCCAGCTTCTCGCGGAGCAGCGTCCGGCTGTCGACGACCTCCGTTCGCATCACTTTGGGGTCTTTCACCTTGTCGAGCCTGACGTGCAGGTTCGTGTGAGAGCCGATGGTCATTCCGGCGTTCTGCATCTCACGCAACTGGGCCCATGTGAAGTAACGCGGATTGCGATCCATGGCATGCGTGAATGGAAAGAACGTCGCGGTGAAACCCAGCCGCTTGAGCACGGGAAACGCGTTCGCGTACTGGTCAACGCGACCGTCGTCGAACGTGAGGACGACAGCGTGCTGCGGAAGTTCGCACTTGCCCTCCAGCGCCTCGACCAGGGACAGGAGGGACACGACCGGGATTTGACGATCCTTCAGGTACTGCATCTGCTCAGCGAAGACCTCCGGTCGCATGGAGAGGTCAGAGCGCTTCACGTTCTTCCCGTCCTCCGCGGACTGGATGTTATGGTAGACGAGGATCGGGACCCGGAACGAGTCCGGGCTCTGACAGGTGCAACCGAAGGGAGCCGCAATGATCGCGGCGACGACAATGGAAATCATGTATTGAAATTATCGGCCGCTTCGGCAAGGTGCCGTCATCGAATGCCCTTCCGACGATCCCCGGGCGTATGGCCAGCGTTGTGGTCGCGAGCGATCTGGCGCTTTGCGTTCGAGGGATCGAGGAGGAGCGACTGCCGATCATCGCGGCCATGTGCCGGACAGAACCTCGTCAGCGGTCAGCGGTCCGGCGACCACACGGTATCCATCGCCCGTCCGCGTGGGGCCGTCCACGATCCAGATCGGGCGGTCGCTGTAAGCGCGGACCAGCGCCTTACGTGCTGCCAGTGTGGTATCGTGCGCGAACACGGGGACATTCGCGTGCAGGTCCAGCGGGTTGCTCACGGATGCGGAGGCGTAGTCGGGGTATTCCGGCCCTCGCACGATGAGCAGGCTTCGTCCGAACGACTGCTGCTGCTCGATGTCACGCAGGACTGGCCGCATGTCGAGGTAACGGTAGTACTTGTCGAGCGATCGCCACGGCAGGAAGGCGGCCAGCATGGCGATCGTCAGTGCCGACGCCGCAGTCAGGAACCGCGTCCGCGCGATCGAGTGCGATGCCGTGGGCGATCGGTTGCCCATCGTCAGGAGTCCTCGTGCCGAGAAGACGAGCAGCGGGACGGTCATCAGATCCCAGTAGCGTGCCCCGAAATCCGGGCCTCCGCTGAAGTAGTTGAAGAAGTAGGCAAGGAACACGGCCACGATCGTGACCAGCATCGCACGATCGGTGCGACCGTGGCGGCCCGCCAGCACAAACGCAATGGCCACCAGTAGCGAGCCAATGCTCCAGCCCAGCAACTCCACGTTCATTGCAGTGGCGTTGAGGTTGGCGTTGATCGTCGCGTCGATGGGCCCGTGCCCGACATTCGGGTCTAGTTCCCACCCCATGCCACGGTCCGGCCCGAAACCATATGCATTGGCGTTCGGGGCGAACAGACGATCATGATACTCCATGATCGGGAAGGCCGTCCCCTTCCCTGTGAACCAGGCGTTGTACGGCAAGATGGCCGCCGCCGTCAACGCGGTGCCGAGCACCAGGCCGCCGATGGCACGGACTCGCAGGCGCGTGCCGCCCAGGCCGATCGCCCAGAGGCCGAGCAGCCCCGCGAGGACGAGCGCGTCCAGTTGCCTGACGATGCTGCAGAAACCAACGACGATTCCGGCGAGCCACGCCGTCAACACGCCATCCGTTTCACGTGTTCGCTGCACGAGCACGGCGGCGAGCAGTGCACAGGTCAGCGTTGCCGGCTGCGCCATGTACGTCATGCCAAGGAAGATGTGCATGGGCGAACACAGGAGCAGCAACGCAGCGACGCGCGCCGTCCGGCGATCGTACAGCGACCGCGCCAGCAAGTACAGGAGGATCACATTGACGCCCGTGAGCACCGGGTTCACCAGCCACGGCACGCGCAGGAACTCGCCGATCGCAAGGATCATCGGCCATCCGGGCGTGACCACGGAGTACCATCCTCGCGGTCCGACGTCGATCAGGTACAACCGGAACGCATCGGGGACGGGTGGCGCCGGCATCGCCAGCATGCCGTTGGCAAAGTACCGCGCCTGCAGCAGGTATTTCACTTCATCCTGTACATGCGGGTGGCGCTCGTAGACCGTGACGGCGAGGATCGCCGAGAGCACAGTAGCCACACCTCCGCACCACCAGGCGAAGCGGTCCATGCCGGCGTGATTCGTCGCGTCGTCCGGTCCGGTCAGGCGTTCGAACCACTTAGATAGCGCATCCACGGCGGTGCCCTGAGCCGAGAGCGCCAGCACGACCACGTTCCCAAGCGCGGTCAGCTGCACGAGCGTCGCCGTCACGAGTTCCTGCCGGTATGCAGCCACGTTCTCGCTGAGCGTCGCGCTCAGCAGTACGAGTGCGGCGGCAAGCGCGATCGCGCGTCCCGTTCCGAGTTCGTTCGCGATCCACTCGCGCACCACGCGCAATTTCGATCGCAGACCGCCCAGTACCAGCGCCAGCTGCATCACGAGGATGGCGGCGGGCAGGGGATACAGAGGGAGCGTCGCCCATGGCCGGTAATGCTGGTAGTGCAGGCGCGTCCCGGCGTCGACGATCTGTAGCGACGCCGCCTGACCGAGGATCAGGAGCGCCAGCCAGGACGCGGGCCGTTGGAACGCGGTCCTCCACGCACAGCCGGCGATCGCCAGCGCAATCGAGGCTGCGATCGGCAAGGCGGCCGCCCCGATGGGGAGGCCGTCCGGACGCTGGTACGTCGGAGTAGCGAACGCGAGATGCAGTAGAGCCAACGCGCCCAGCCCGCTCGCGACTCTCGCGATCGTCCGGTTTGCGCTCACGGCCAACGTCGGTGATGCGACGGCTGGCCAACGCCGGGTCGGGGCGCTACCACCGCGTGATTCGGGAACCGGACGTTGGCGAGATCCATGAGCGATTGAGAGAGGTGAACATCGACACGTGCACCGTGGCGGCGCAAGCGACGGAATGCGCGGCTTCCGAGTCGCCGATTCCATCGTAAGCTTCTGCACTACGACTCCTCAGGTAGCCTTGGGAAACGATGACCGAACGCCAGATACGTTGGGGTGTGCTCAGTACCGCGAACATCGGCCGACACCGCGTGAACCCCGCGATTCAGAGCTCGAGGAATGGGACGCTGTGCGCCGTTGCCAGCCGCGACGCGGGACGCGCTCGCGACTTCGCGAGGGACATGAGGATTCCCCGGCACTACGGGAGCTACGATGCCCTTCTTGCCGATACCGACATCGACGCGGTGTACATACCGCTCCCCAACAGCATGCACCGGGACTGGAGCCGGCGCGCCGCGGAACATGGAAAGCACGTTCTGTGCGAGAAGCCCCTCGCACTGAATGCCGCCGAATGCCGGGAAATGCGGGTGGCCGCCAGTAGCAACGGAACGCTGCTGATGGAGGCCTTCATGTATCGGTTCCATCCCCGATCGGAACGACTCGTACACATTGCGCGGTCGGGAGCGTTAGGCGAGCTGCGAGCAATTCGAAGCGCGTTCACCTTCCAGCTCACCCGTCCGGGCAACATTCGTCTCGTGCCGGAACTCGGGGGCGGCGCGCTCATGGATGTGGGGTGCTACTGCGTGAATGCCAGCCGCACGATTGCCGGCTGCGAACCCTTGTCGGTGCAGGCCGTGGCCACGTGGGGTCCGACGGGAGTGGACATGGAGCTGACTGGGATGCTGGTATTCCCGGGCGGCCTGGTATCGCACTTCGACTGCTCCCTCACCGGAGATCGACGCGAGGTCGTGGAAGTGGGGGTACAGCTGGGAGTGCCACGATGGAATCGGCGTTCGTCGCCGGTGACGGTCCGGTTGAGCTGGCGGAGCGGCATGGCGGCACGGTCACGGCGCACGCTGTGCCCGGTGCCGACGCTTACCGACTGATGGTCGAGCATTTCGCCGATTGCGCGCTGGGACTGGCGTCCCTGCGCTACGACGCCACCGAGGCGGAAGCCAATATGACGGCGATCGATGCACTCCATTCATCGGCGCGCAGCGGCGGCACACCGGTGGCTGTCGCTCGTCCAGCGTAAACGCGATGAGTCCCCGGCGAGTCGACGGCCGCGGTTCCGGAATCACGGGTCACCTCGCCGCCCGAGGCCAGCCGTGTAGCTTCCGGATCGTTTCCTCGCCGACCCGTGCGAGCGCCATTGCCATCGCACCGGCCATCTGAGGATCGGACAATGAGGTTCCGAGCAATCGTGTGACGTTGCGTCGTATCGTCCTCTGCCCTTCCCCTGGCATCGACAGCCGTGGAGCCTTCGAGTAGTCGCGTTCCCGGAATGCAATCGGCACGGGAGCGTTTCATCGCCTTCCGCCGTTCGCTTCCGCGCGCACCCGTGCTCGCGCGCGCCACCGTACGGGTCCGCGGACTGGATCTGGCCGTGTTCCTTACGCCGGCCGTGAGCGACGCCACCCCGCTCGTGTGCGTTAACGGCGGACTGCTATTCGACCACAAGCTGCTGTGGCCCGCGCTTTCCCCCCTTGCCTCCCACCGCCAGCTCATCCTTTACGACCAGCGCGGGCGCGGCGCCAGCCAGGCGCCGCCCGGAACCCGCGCCGCACGCATCGAACACGATGCCGACGATCTTCGCGCGCTGCGGGAAGCGTTAGGCATTCGGATGTGGGACGTACTCGGCCATTCGTGGGGCGGTGGCATTGCGCTGCTGGGTGCCGAACGGGATCGCGCCGGCGTGCGACGACTCGTGCTGGTAGACGCGGTGGGGCCGCGCAGCGACTGGCTCGCATCGCTGCACGCGGACGCGCTCGAGCGACTCGCGCCAGCCGATCGCGCCGTGCTCGGCCAGCTCTCGCCGGAGGCCCTGAAGCTGGACGACGCCGCCGTTCACAGCGCCTACTCACGAGCGATCTATCCGGCGTGGTTTGCCGATCGCGATCTCGCGTCCATGTTCGCCCCACCCCGCAGCACCAGCGCCACGGGCGCCGCCGTGGCAAGTCGCTTGCGTAGGGATGGGTATGACTGGACGGCCCTGATTCGTGGCGTTTCAGTCAAAACGCTCGTCATTCACGGAGTGCACGACCTGCTTCCCGTGCGTGTGGCGCACGAACTCGTCGCCCTGTGTGCAGGATCACGGCTGGCGATCTTGCCATCGGGGCACATGCCGTTCTGGGAAGCACCGTCCGAGTTCTTCGAGGCAGTAGATACGTTCCTGAACGCAGCGCCCTGATCTCCGTCGCACGAACGCCATGAATCGATCCGACATCGTTGTGGGTGCCTCGGTTCTGGCGATCGGCGGGTTTGTCAGCATGCAGGCGCTACGCGCGCGAGTCCCCCAAGCGGCTCGTGTCGAGGTATCGGCGGCCAGCTTCGGCAGTTCCGAGAACTCCATCAGACCGCAGTTGCCGCATGCACCCACCGTCGCGCGCCCGATGTCGCGCACCGACTCCGCAGCAACGCGCACCGCGGCCGATGTTGCGGATACCCGCCGGCGGCTACAACAATACGGTGCCGGCACCTACATCGCGGACATACTCGCGGCACGCGATTCCGCCGTCGCACGCTGGCAGGATCGCCGTGGCGCGCCGCTCAAAGTCTGGGTGCAGGACCAACCGGACATCGACGGATGGAACCCGGACAACGTAGCCTTGGTGCGTGACGCATTCATCGCCTGGTCTGACGCTGGCATCCCGATCAACTTCACATTCGTCCTCGATTCCACCGCTGCCGATGTCCACGTGACGTGGGTGGATCGCTTCACCGAGCAGATCAGCGGCAAGACGCTGTGGACGCACGACGAGCGATGGTGGATCGTCGGAGCCGAGATCCTGCTCGCGCTGCACCATCGCACGGGGGCAAAGCTCGAGCCATGGGCGATTCGCGCCATCGCGTTGCACGAAGTCGGGCACCTGGTCGGTCTCGATCACACGTCGGACACGACATCGATCATGGCCCCACGCGTGCACACTCGGGAGCTCTCGGACGCGGACAGGGCGACGGCACAGCTTCTCTACTCGGTCGAACCGGGTTCGATCCGGCTGCAGTCCGGACTACCAGCGCAGAGGGATCGTTAGCGTTTTCCTGCGCCGTACCACCGTGAGCATCAACTCGCGCGACGAGGCGTTGTTGATCGCGCGGTGCAGAGCCAACGGTTCGGTCGTGGCGGAACCACTCGCTGAGACGATCACATCGCCACCGCGCAAGCCTGACTGTTCTGCGGGGGTTCCCGATAGCACACGAAGAACCAGAAGGCCTCGATCGACACCGACAATTTCGCCGAGTCCTGGCGTCATGGCGGTCACTTGGGCGCCCGCGATCGTGCCTGTTCCACTCGGACCGTAGGAGTAGACCAGTGGACCCCAGCCTTCAGGCGGTGCCGGCACACGCACCGGATTGGGTGCGTTCGGCGCCAGTCGTGGCGAGCGAATCCCGGTCGGAATGGCTGCGTCGGAAACATTCGGCGGAACCGGAATCACGAACGTCATCTCCGTGGGCACTTCCCGCAACGCGCCGGCAACCGATTGATCGATCCAGCGGCACGGGGGTTGGAAACTCTCCGGACGTCGCTCGACAAGAACCGTCAGGGATTTCGACTCGACGCCGCGGCGCACCCGAATGTTCAAACGCGCTCCAGGCTGCAACATGGCGCTGATGTCCACATCCACACCCCGGATGTCACGCCCATCGAGAACAAGAAGACGGTCGCCGGCTTGCAGACCGCCCTTGGCCGCCGGCGATCCGGGCTCGACAGAGATGATCGTCGGATAATCGAGATATCGAGAGCTCAGTTCGCCATCGACACCCTTCTGAAGCTCCAGGTCACCCTGCAGGTTGACGCCAAGCCAACCCTGGGGCTTCCGCTCGTCATTGCAGAGCGAACCGAGCTTGCGCCGCAACTCCGTCCCCTCAGCCCCTGTCGTGGTGAGGCGCAGGCGCACCGTACGAATCTCCTGCTCCACACGACCGCGCTCCAGGTCACTGCTCGACAACTGAAGCTGTAACGCCAAGTCGTTCAGAGCGCGCATCAATGTGACTTGGAGACGCTTCTTCTCTACCAGCTCCCGGGCAACCCGCGCCACTTCTGCCTCGAGCGCGGTGGCGCGCAACACCAGGCTGTCACGCTGTGCGCGCGCTGGAGCCGCCACGATCATCAGGGCGCCACCGGCTGCGGCCGACCAGCGGACAAACCTCCAGCCTTTCAACACCTGTCTCATGAGGTTCTTCCGATCTCCACAGCCGACGCCGGCAGTCTGCGAACCCATTGCGCCGCTCGACTAGAACCGAGCGAGCCGCACGCCCACTGGAAGCGTGGACCCGAGCTTGTTGAGCGTCGCTTCGCGGGCGCCGAGCGTGGCGAGGTAGATCTGGTTGATGACGGGATCCTGCGGTGATTCGTTCAGAGCCTGGATCAGGGTCGCCGCGTTACGGTCGAGTGCGGCGAGCCGCGTGCGATATTCGTCGGCAGCTGCTTCCGCAGTACTCGTATCGTGCGTGGCGAGATAAGCCGCGGCACGTTCGTACCGGGTCTGAGCTCGCTCGAGCTCGGCGAGGGCATCTTGTGCGGATGAAAACACGGCTGAGCCGGGAACGGGCGCAACGCCAATGCCCGACGCGTCGGCGGGACTGCCACCCACACGCCATCCAGAGACAACCGCCTGAGCAACCGAGAGGCCCGTAGACATCCGGCCCATCACAACACCAGTCCCCGTGAAAACGACTATTGCCGCGGCTCGACGAGCGAGGAGCGCGACGCTTGAGCGGCGGCGGGCGACCGGCTTGGTGGCGACGAGTCCTTCTTCACGGACGCGGTTGGCGAGTGTGTCCCAGTTCGTTAGCGGCGGGGCGATGCGACGGCGCTCATCTGCCGCCATACTCACTACGCGCCTGTATGACGCCAGTTCAGCGGCACACACAGCACAGGAAGCCAAATGATCGCGGTCCGCTGCCGTTCCTGGACCGTCAACCAGATCCGCCAATCGTTCAGTTTCTAGATGTTCCATGTTCGCCCTGGGAATGCGATTCGTATCGATCGATCAGCGGCGCGAGCAACTTCCGCAGTTTCGCGCGCGCCTTGAAAAGCTGTGATTTCGACCCACCCGCCGTGATCCCCAGTTCGGCAGCAATTTCCTCGTGCGTGTAGCCCTCCACATCGTGCATCACGAACACGACCCTCGCGCCGGGAGACAACTTCGCCGTCGCCGCCTCGATCGATGCCATGAGCATCGACCGGTCACTCCCGTGCTCCACCGATGCGGTATCCTCGTCGATGTCGGTCTCGATCTTCGCCAACCTTCTGGTACGGCGCAACGCATTCAGCGTTCGGTTGACCGCGATGCGATGAGCCCACGTTCCGAACTGAGACTCGCCCCTGTAGGTGGGCAAGGCCCGAAAGATCTGAATCCAGACTTCCTGGGCGATGTCAGCCGCAGTCTCAGCGTCGCCAACAAGACGCCTCACGACAGCATCGATGTGCGGAGCGTGGAGCGACCATAGCGCTCGCATCGCCCGTTCATCGCCGTCGATGGCGCGCTGTATAGTCTGCTGATCGGTTCCCGTCATGCGACTCGACAGGTTCGTCACTCTGCCGTCGCCCATCGTTTCCCCTTGCGACCCAACTCGCTTGGCTTGCATGGTCTGTTCGACACGCGTCGTTTCTTCAGGGTTCACCAGTCACCGAGCGATCGCACAGCCCAATGGGGCCGACCGAACCTCGCCCTGCCGGTACTGTAGCGCAGCGCCACTCGTGATCGTCTGAACTTTCAGCCCTCCCGCCGGACGGCCGAGGCGAGCTCTGCGAGCTTTCCGGCGCTTCGGCGGACACCAGGACCACGATTGGAGACGATAGTGAGGCAACGCAGCACTTGAGGTGTCGGGGTCCAAGCTTCATCATTACAACGAAATACCGTCTAGAGACGTTCGTTCTTGATCGCTCCGTGTTCGTGCGGCGTAGTCCTTGCCGTGTGAATTCCACCGGATTGTAGCGCGCACGAAGTCCTTGCTGGGAGAAGAATGACGTGATCGGTCCCGTCGTTGCAGCTCTCCTCGTTACCCTGTCAGGGGAAGGGTTGCCCGCTCGTGAGCCCCGACTGGTGGGGATGTCCGCCGACCGGCTAGCGGCGATCGATCGTGTTGTCATGCGTGGCGTGAAAGCTGGCGGTTATCCTGGCGCTGCGGTCGTGGTGGGGCGGCGTGGTTTCTCGGTCTTTCAGAAGGGGTTCGGGCATTTGGGCTGGACTCCTGGGAGTCCGGATGTCGTCCCTGAGCGCACGATCTACGACTTGGCATCGCTCACGAAAGTGGTCGGGACGACGACAGCGGCGATGATTCTGTACGATGAAGGTCGACTGGACCTGGGTGCACCGGTGTCGCGGTACCTCCCCACCTTCTCCGGCGGCCTCAAGGACTCCGTCACCGTTCGCGACCTTCTGACACATCACTCCGGGCTCCCGGCAGGTCGCAACCTCTGGCGCCTGACGAGGACATCGGATCAGGCAAGGGCAATGGTGCTTGCCACACCGCTCGCCTGTAAACCCGGACGTTGCTTCATCTACTCGGATCTCGGGGCCGACGTCATGGGTTGGGTCATAGAGGCGATCGCGGGCCAGGGACTCGACGCGTTCCTGCGCGAGCGTGTCTTCCAGCCGTTAGGCATGAGCGACACGTTCTTCCGCCCTTCGGACTCGCTCGAGTATCGGATCGCTCCCACGGAAGTCACGCCACCACGCGGGTATCCGCTGCGTGGAGAGGTGCATGACGAGAACGCTTACGCGCTTGGCGGAGTCGCCGGCCATGCCGGACTGTTCTCGACGGCGAACGACCTCTCGGTCTTCGCCCAGATGCTGCTCAACAAGGGCAGGTACGACGGGGTGCGCTTGATCAGCGACTCCACCATCGAACTGTTTACGAGGCGAACTGCCGGAACGCGGGCACTCGGCTGGGACACGGCGGACGGTGAAGGCAGTTCCGGCAGTTACCTGAGCGAACGCGCCTTCGGCCACACCGGGTATACCGGCACGTCGATGTGGATCGATCCCGATCGCGAGATGTTCGTGATCCTTCTGACCAATCGTGTTCACGCGGCTCGCGCACGCCGGCCGAGCAAGGTAATAGCAGACGTGCGGGCCGACTTGGCCGATGTGGCTGCGGTTGCGGTAACGGACGATCCGGATCTTGCGCTCAGCATGCCGGCGGTCTTTCGTGCCGATCGTGCCGACGGATGGAACCGCCGTGTTGTACAGCGACGGGGCCGATCGCGTGCCCATACGTCGACTTCCTCCAGCGCCGTGACCAAGCCTAGGTCACCGAAGCGCGCTGAGGCCGCGCCGGCCAACCCACGGGGCAAGGCGACCGCCCCGCGCTCGAAAGCGTCGTCCGGCAGTGGAAAGACGAAGGCAAGTAGTTCAGCCTCCGCCAAACGGAAGAGTACGTCAGCCAAGCGATCGTAGGCACACTTTGGCGCGCCATGCTTGCCGCGCCGTGCGCGTTCATCCGATCTTACCGGCGTGACCGAATTCGACAGTATTCGCCCCGGGGCCGACGATTCGCCGGCTGAACCCGATGCCCGGCTGAACCCCGAGGGTCCGACGATCAGCGATGACATGGTGCGCTTGGCCTTGCGCCGTGTGAAAGATCCCGAGATCAACATGAACATCGTGGACATGGGGTTGGTCTACGGGATCGCCGTCGAAGGCGTCGATGTTCGTGTCGAGATGAGCCTCACATCTCCGGGCTGCCCCTCCGGAAACGAAATCATGTACGACGCGGAGGAGCAGCTTCGGAGCATTCCCGGCATCGGGCATGTCGAGGTGAAGTTGGTCTGGTCACCGCCATGGACGCCGGACAGGATCGAGCCGCGGGTTCGCGCCTACTTGGGTTTCTAGGCGTCCTGCCTGGATCGGGTCGCGTGCGACAGCGCAGGCTGTTCTGGACGGACAACACTGCGGGCGTGCAGGATTCCGCTACTGCGGCATCGGTGAAGTGATGTGCGTCATATTCTGACGCATCAATCCGGAGCGAACGGGTCGCATGAAGGTCTTCCTGACCATGCTGGGTGCAGTGGTCGCGCTGCTGGCGCTCGTGGCAATAGTGGGGAGTCTCCTGCCCAGGGCGCATACCGCGCGGCGGTCGATCGTGTTGCGGCAGACGCCCGAAGCCGTTTGGGCCGCAATATCGGATTTCGCTGCGCAGCCATCGTGGCGAACGGATGTGACGAGAGTCGAGTTGGTGGGCGGTGGACCTGACGGGGCAGTCTGGCGCGAGGCGGGGCGCAATACTCTTTCCTACCGCACGACCGAATGGCGCCCGCCTGCGAGATTGGTGCGATCGATCGCGGACACGAACTTGGCGTTCGGAGGGCGATGGGTGTACGAGCTGGAGGCCGTCGGGAATGGGACGCGACTGACGATTACGGAGGAAGGCGAGGTCTACAACCCGATCTTCCGTTTCATCGGTCACATGTTCCTGAACCAGGCTGCAACGATAGAGTCGTATCTCGTTGCCCTTGCGCGCCACTTCGGCGAGCGGGCGTCACTCGATCCGTAGGGATACCGCGGGAGACTCGTTTCCGACGCGATCCACGGCGCTCACGAGCACGCGCGTCGGCCCGGCGCCGTCGGTCCCCGTGGGCAGCGCGAGTTCTCGCTGGCGTGCGTCCACGATCGCCATGCGCCACCCGCCATCCACCATGACGCGCACCGTCCACCACCGTGGCGACCGCGACGTCGCCGGTATCCTTGCAACTGGCGACTGGCCACGCGCGATCGCTTCCTCCATCGGGCTGTCCACCGACACGATGGTGAGGCGTGCCCGATCGCCTTGCGACGCCAACGCCACCGTCGGCGGGAGCGGCAGGTCGGGCGACAGCCATGGCGACGCCGGAACCAGTGCCGGCTCGCGGTATGGCCCCTCGGCAAGCCGCTCGGCCACGCCGCCGCTATCCACCATGAACGCGCGCATGCTGAAATGCACGTTTCCGGGAGCTGACGCGCCTTCCCTCGTTATGCGCACCTGTTCCACGATCTCGCGTGGCGCCCACGTCTTTCCACCCTCGCCAGCCACGCGGCTCGTGTAGTTACCGGGCCAGATATGACGCGCCACGGTATTTTCGTTACGCCACCACGCCAGCAACTCCCCATACGATTGCTCGGGCGCCGAGAGCTGCCAGTACAGCTGTGGCGTCAGGTAGTCCATCCAGCCCTTGTTGATCCATAGCCTGGAATCAGCGTACAGCCGCTGGTAGGCGTCGAAGCCGCGCACCGATGCCGGGTATCCCGGTCGCCAGATCCCGAACGGGCTGACGCCGAACTTCACCCACGGTTTTTGCTTCTTGATTTCGCGGTAGAGCGTGTCGACGAGGCGATTGACGTTGTCGCGACGCCAGTCGTCGCGGCTCTCCTTGCCGCCGCGGTCGCGGTATCGCTTGTACGAGGACGCGTCGGGGAACGGGATCTCGCGCCGGCGGCGAGTGACCTCGGGGTACGGATAGAAGTAATCATCGATGTGTACGCCGTCGACATCGTAGCGGCGTACGACGTCGAGGATCACTTGCGTCGTCCGTGTGCGCACCCAGGGCTCGCCCGGATCCATCCACAAGTACTTCCCGTAGCGTCTTACGACACCGGGTCGCGCCCGCGACACGTGCCGCGGGCTTACGGTGCCTTTCTCTGCCGGATGGCGCGCGCGATAGGGATTGAACCACGCGTGCAGCTCCAACGACCGCTTGTGAGCTTCGTCGACAGCGAACGCCAGGGGATCCCAGGCCGGTTGCGGCGCTCTCCCCTGCTGGCCGGTAAGAAAGTACGACCACGGCTCCAGCGACGACGCGTACATCGCATCGGCGGACGGTCTTACCTGGAAGATGACGGCGTTGAGCCTGAGCGCGGCCGCGCGGTCGAGCAGCGCCAGCAGCTCGGTCTGCTGCGAGTCCACCGGCAAGCCAGGACGCGAAGGCCAGTCGATGTTGTCGACGGTCGCGATCCAGACGCCGCGAAACTCGCGCGCCATGGCTGGCGGTACGGTATCCGATTCCGGCGCGGCCACACTGACGAAATGCGGTTCCGGCGAAGGCTGTGCATGCACTGCCGGCACGCTGCCGACGAAACCGGCTGCGGCAAGAGCCCTCAGAGCGCGGCCGGCGGTCATCTCACCCGTCGCGGTATGGCGAGGACTCGGCGTCGCGAGGCGCCGTGCCCCGCTCGGTCGTGTCGTCGTTGCCTGCGGGTCCGTGCGTGGCATCGCCACGGCCGTTGCGGCCGGTGGCAGATCCCCCTCCCCCTG
This sequence comes from Gemmatimonadaceae bacterium, assembly GCA_019186945.1. GTDB lineage: Bacteria > Gemmatimonadota > Gemmatimonadetes > Gemmatimonadales > Gemmatimonadaceae > JABAQJ01. The sequence goes on along the minus strand of JABAQJ010000007.1, from coordinate 221,901 downwards.
TTCCGGCGCGTCGCAGTGCCTCCACGAAGTCGGCGCCTAACAATTCGATTTGCCAGCGGCGCAGTTCCGGTACGTCCGCGAGCGACTCGACGGAATCCGGACGTCGCCGCGCGATCGACTCCAGCCGTTCGCGCCCGCAGAGGACTCCCGGGTCCAGCTCCAACTGGGCAGCCACGCGATCCCGGACCGCCTTGAGCCGAACCACGCGCTCATCGAAGTCCGGATCACGGTCCCAGCGCGGTCCTCGCGGGAACCGGGGAAGCTCGTGTTCGGGTACCGCAAGACCGCGCCCAATTGCCACGAGGATTGCCTCGGTCTCGTTCTCGAGGATGGCGCGAGAGAGTCCCTTGGTGGCGCCCAGCGCTTCCGCCGTCCGCGGCGCCGATCTGGCCAGCTCGAACAACACGTCGTTCCCTGCGACCCGAAATGTGCTGCGGTCCCGCTCGCGCGCCACGCGATCGCGCCACGCCACCAGCTCGCGCAACAGCGCGAGTTCGCGACGCGTCAGGTCGCGCGCTCCCTTCAACCGCAGGAAGGCCGTCTCGGAATCCTCGGTTTCCCACCGCGTTCCCTCCAGCCGCGCGAATTCCTCGGCCGCCCACGACCACCGCCCCTTCCGCTGCAACTGCTCCAGCAGGGCATCGCGGAGCGCGTGCAGATGCTTCGTGTCCTGGGCGGCGTAGTCGAGCATATCCCTGGTGAGCGGCCTCATCGACCAATCGGCGCGTTGATGCTTCTTGTCCAGTTTGACGCCGAAGTGCGCCTCGAGCAACGCCGCCAGTCCAAATGCCTTCACGCCCAGCAGTTGCGCCGCCACACGGGTGTCGAAAATCCTGGTCACGCGGATGCCGTAATCCTGCTGGATCAGACGGAGATCGTAATCGGCATCGTGAAATACCACCTCTACCTCGGGCGACTGCAGCAGTTCGCGAAGCCCGTGAGGAGGATCCACTCGGAGGGGATCGATGATCGCATGCTGAGAGCTGGTCGACAGTTGCAGGAGATAGATGCGGTCGACATAGCGATGGAACGACGCGCCCTCCGTGTCCACGGCGATCGACCTGGTTGCGCGAATGCTCTCCGCGAACGCCTGGGCGTCAGCGTCGGAGTCGATGTAGAGCGTCGGGGCAGATCGGCTTGGGGCCGGCACGGCAAGTGGACTGGGAGTGGCGCCGCCCCTGTATTCACCGGTATCGGTTGGGGGCGACGACGCCTGTAATCTAGTGTGCTGGCCCTCGACGCGCGTGCACCGGCCTTCGCATGTTTGCACCCTCGCTGGCGACGCTCCGCCGGGCGCCCGACCGCTCCGGTCGTAGCGCCGTCTGTTGTTAGGCACTCGCACTCGCTACACATGATCGCGTTGAGCACGGGAATCGAAATCGGCTACGAGGACATGGGCACGGGTATCCCCGTGTGCTTCCTCCACGGCTTCCCGCACAACCGGTCGCTCTGGACTCCGCAGCTTCACGGGCTGTTGGATCGAGCACGCTGTCTCGCACCGGATCTTCGCGGCTTCGGCGAGACCACCGCGGCCGGGCCGTTCTCGATGGACCAGTACGCTGACGACGTGGCATCGCTCCTGGACCTCGTGAGGATCGAGCGGGCCGTGATCGTCGGACTATCGATGGGCGGCTACGTGGCCTTCTCCTTTTGGCGCCGTCATCGCGATAGGGTGCGTGCTCTTGTCCTCGCCGACACCCGCGCAGGCGCTGACACGGAAGAGGCTCGCACCAGGCGCAACGAGATGATCGCTCTTGCCAGAGAGAAGGGCAGCGCTGCGGTCGCGGACGCGATGATTGTCGGCATGGTCGGCCGCGGAACCCGCGAGCGGTCACCGCATGTCGTCGATGAAGTCCACCGCCTGCTCGCTTCCGCCCCGGTCGAGGGCGTGATTGGCGCGCTCGAGGCACTCAGGGAGCGGGCCGATTCTCATTCCACTCTGGCTACGATCGACGTGCCGACGCTGGTCGTGGTGGGAGAGGAGGACGTGATTACCCCCGTTTCAGAAGCAAGAGTCCTGCACAGCGCAGTACGAGGCAGTTCGCTGGAGGTGCTCTCGGGAGCCGGTCATGTCAGCAACGTGGAGCGGCCAGCCGCGTTCAACCATGTCCTGAGCGAGTTTCTCGCCAAGCTGACGCTGGAGTGATGCTACCCTTGGCAACGAATAGCGGCCGCATTTCGAATGCGGCCGCATCCTCACAACAGTCCTTGCCTGCTAGCGAGCCGGTCGGCCGGGCGGCGGCGTCTCCTTGAAGACGTCGCGGTTGATCTGGATGTACTGCCGAAGGTTGCCGGGCACATCTTCCTCCGGAAAGATTGCGGTCACCGGGCATTCCGGCTCGCATGCGCCGCAGTCGATACACTCATCCGGGTGAATGTAGAGCTGCTGCTCGCCTTCGTAGATACAGTCGACTGGGCAGACGTCGACGCACGACCTGTCCTTGACGCCGATGCAGGCTTCCGTGATGACGTACGGCATGATGAGGTTGTTGAGGTCGGACGAACGTGCACGCTCACAAGATACTTGCTGAGGTGTGGGGGAAAAAGGAGTGAGGATACCGGTGGACATCGTGTGTCCCGAACGGAGATTCTGCATGCTCTTGACGATCAACGGCCGCCCACACGACGTCCATGTCGAGCCGTTCGAGTCGCTCGCGTCGACACTCCGCGAGCGTCTGCAAATGCTTGGGACGAAGGTCGGGTGCGACCGGGGAGAGTGCGGTACCTGCACCGTGCTCCTGGACGATGTCCCGGTTTACTCGTGCCTCGTCCTCACGCGTTCGTGCGAAGGGCGCCGCATCCGAACTATCGAGGGAGTAGCGACCGCCAACGAATTACACCCGGTTCAACGGGCTTTTGTCACACATGACGCAGTCCAGTGCGGTTACTGCACTCCCGGTCAGGTGATGAGCGCGATTGCGCTTCTGGAACAGCACGCCTTGCCAAGCGACGACGAGATCAGGCGCTCGATGAGTGGGAATCTGTGTCGTTGCGGGTGCTACCCGAAGATCCACGCGGCGGTGAAGTCGGTCGCCGCGGCCGCCGTCGAGGCGAACGATGACCGCTGAGGCACCCAGGGAATCTGACGGACATCGGAGATTCGTCACGACAGTCGTGGAAGTCGAAGGACGTGAAGAGACGAAGGTCGTGGAGCTTCCCGTCTCCGAGCCGGAGCCATGGGGGGAAGATGCCAGACTCACCGTGGTGGGCAGGCCGATCCCACGGGTCGACGCCGCCGAGAAAGTGACTGGTCGGGCGCGCTACACCGCGGACATCGTACGCCCGCGCATGTTACACGCTGCGATAGTCCGAGCGACCATCCCGGCCGGCACGATTTCAGAGATCGATGTCACTGGGGCAATGGCCGCGCCTGGCGTCGTCGATGCGATCACACTGGAGGACATCCCGAGAATCAGGATAGACGGGAACACCCTCTTCGACCGCACCGTGAAGTATGTCGGGCAGCCAGTGGCAGCGGTGTGTGCGGAGACGTGGCAGGCTGCGTTGGCTGCGGCGGAAATCGTCCGTGTGACGATCGAGCGCGCTGCACACGTGGCAACCTTCGCAGACGCGATCGCTGCCGACGCGCCGCTGGTGAGGAGATCCGGCAACGTGTCTCGATCCTCCCCGTCAATCATGGAGCGCGGGAACGTCGAGCGCGGTTTGTCCGAAGCGGACGTCATCGTTCGCGGGGCATATCGTACTCCACCTGCGCTGCACACGGCGATGGAGCCGCACGGCGCGGTTGCCGAATGGGAGGGCGTTGGCGATCGGCTGACGCTTTGGGAGTCGACGCAGGGCGTGTTCCGAGTTCGTGACGAAGTGGCGACGGGGTTGGGGCTGTCCCGCTCTCGCGTGCGAGTGATCAAGGAGCACATGGGGGGCGGTTTTGGCGCTAAGAACAGCGCGGGCGCGCACACGTTCATCGCTGCGATCCTGGCGCGCCGTACGGGTCGTGCGGTGCGCTGTGTCGTGGACCGGTATGGAGAGCAGGTGGACACTGGGCACCGTCCGGAGTCACGCATCCATCTCACGCTGGGCGCGCGGCGTGACGGAACGTTGACGGCGATCGTTGCCGACTCTCAGGTCACGATGGGTGTCGGTGGATGGGAGGCGTCGCCGACTGCAATCATGCATGAACTATACGGGTGCGAGAATGTGAAGACGACGGACGTGTATGCGTGGGTGCACTCGCAGGCGATGGATTCATTCCGTGCGCCTGGGCATGTGGAGGGGGCGTTCGCGCTGGAGAGGGGGATGGACACGCTGGCAAGAGCGTTGAGCATCGATCCGTTGCGGCTGCGCTTGTCGAATGTGCCCGGGCGGGACCAGGAGAAGGGCCGTCCGTACTCGAGCGATCGGCTGCGTGAGTGTCTGGTGGAAGGGGCGCGGCGGTTCGGGTGGCCGGGGTGGGAGGCGCCGGCTGGACTTCAGGATTCGGAGATGCGCGCTGGCGATGCGGTCGGCGATGGAATGGTGAGGGAGGTCGTTGCGGGAGGAGGTATTGTTGAAGCGGGGGGGGGCCGGCGACTGAGGGGCATCGGGATGGCCGCTCAGGTCTGGGGTGCCGGCGGGGGGCCGCCCGCGTATGCCACGATCAAACTGAATTCGGACGGAACCGCGGACGTTCTGTCCGGCACGCAGGATCTTGGCACCGGCACCCGCACCGTGCTTGCGCAGATCGCCGCCGAGTCGTTAGGCTCGCGGTTCGAGGACGTGCGGGTGGTGCTGGGAGACACCGAGCGCACGCCGTACGCCGGGAACTCTTGGGGCTCCATGACCATTGCGTCCGTCGGTCCAGCGGTGCGAATGGCCGGCGAGGAGGTCCGACGGCGCTTGTGCGAGGCCGCCGCGGAAATGCTCGAATGTCGTCCGGGCGACCTTTCGGCCCGAGGGAGCGTCATCAGCACACGCGACGGTACGCGCCATCTGACGTTCGCAGACGTGACCGGGAAACTCGGGAACGTGATGATCATGGGCCACGGGAGCCGTGGGCCGAACCGACGCGACGTGGGGCTCGTCACTGCTGGCGCGCAATTCGCCGAGGTCGAGGTGGACGCCGAGACTGGACAGGTGCGCGTCATCCGGATCGTTGCCGTACACGATGCGGGCCGCATCATCAACCCGCTCCTCGCTCAGAGCCAGCTCGAGGGAGGCATCATCCAGGGACTGGGGTTAGCGCTTTTCGAGGAACGGATAATCGACCGGGCAACCGGCGTCCCTCTGAACCCCGGCATGCACGACTACAAGGTTCCTACCTCGAAAGATGTACCGATGATCGACGCGACGTGCCTTCCCGTGACGGATCCACAGGCAAACCATATCGGGGCTCGCGGCTTGGCCGAGCCGCCGATCATCCCCACAGCGCCGGCAATCGCCAATGCTGTCGCCAACGCAACGGGTGCCGCGGTGGACGAGCTCCCGCTCACACCGCGGCGCGTGTTGCACGCGATTCGAAGTACGTACGCCTGACGCCGTTCGCGATGCGGCTGTGGCCCCGATCAGCGCCGCCAGGGAGGCAGCGCATCGGGCTTCGCATGCAGTGCGGGATTGCGTCTATAGACCGTAAACGTGCGTCCGATCACCTGCACGACCTCGGCTTCGACTCGAGGAGCAAGGGCCTGAGCCGCTTCTCTTGCCTTGAGCGCACCGTCTCTCGCGACTTGGCACTTTACCAGCTCGTGCGTGCGCAACACTTCGTCCAGCGAGCTGACCACGGCATCTGTCAGGCCGTGACGTCCGATGTGCAGCGCCACCGTCAGGTGGTGTGCTTCGGCCCTGAGTTCGGCCCGTTCTCGACCTTTCATTCGCGCCTCTTTCCGCTCCTCATCAGGAAAGGAAATGGATTGACCGGCTCGCCATCCCAGTACTTGTCCGGCCGATAGTGCATGACCTGGAAATGCAAGTGCGGGAGGTCCGGTGGTGCATTCCCGGTGGTGCCAACATAGCCGATCACGTCACCGGCCTGGAGAGGCATGCCCGCCTCGAGTCCTCGCCGATAACCGGAGAGATGCGCGTAGTAGTAGATGAAGCGACGATCCGTATCGATGGCGTATACGGTGGTGCCACCGTTCCGGTTGGTTCGGAGACTCAGGACACGTCCCGCATCGGCGGAGAGGACCGGCGTACCGCGCGGCGCGAGAAGGTCGAGAGCTCGATGCGGTCCACCGGCACGTCGAGCGCCGTAGGTGTCAGTCACCTGCTCCGGTGTCATGCCATCAATGGGGACCATCAGCGCCTTTCGGGCGAGGATCTCAGCAATGGACACCGGGGTTGTCTCCTCAGGTGTTGCGGGAGCAGGGGCGGGCAGCGTCACGCCGACGGAGGGTTGGGCACACGCAACAGACACGGCCAGCACTGAGGTGGCCCATGAGCGGCGGACGGCGGCCCCGTATAGTTCGTACTTTTTCGGAGTGACAGCACAGGACGGTTCGGGAAGATCAAGCCCGTGCCGTGGAGGCAGGCTGTGAACGCGACAACCGCGAACATCCGACATGACTAACCGACCGGCGTCAGGCGCACGGCTGGCTTGCCTGTTCCAGTTGTTGCTCGCGGGATGCGGATTGACGACGGGGCCATTCGACGTGCTCGAGTCCCAGCGCGAGCTGACAGAGAACATGAGCCGCTGGCACGATCATGGTTTCGCCAGCTACGACTACGTAGTCTCGAATCAGTGTTTCTGCATCGTTGGCGGCGTGCCGGTTGTCGTCAGCGTGCGCGACAATGCGATCGTCGGCGTCGTGGATGCGGGCAGCGGCCAGCCGCTGAGCGGCGAGCGGGCCGCGTACTATCGTGACGTGCCCGGCCAGTTTCAGCTGATCCGCGCCGCTATTGACGCCAAGGCCGCGTCGATACGTGCCGTGTACGATCCGGCCACGGGATATCCGGCTGACGTGTTCATCGACTACGACCGGAATGCCGTGGACGAGGAGCGAGGATTCAAGGTCTTGTCCTTTACGCCAGTGCAGCGTTAGGCGCGGACTTGCTTCCGTGCGGGATGCGCGCGCCGTGCGCCGCGATCCTATCGCTCCCACGCGAACCCGGCGGCGATCCGTTCAAGCCGCTGCCCGGTGAAGCGTAGCACGACTTGCGCGCCCGCTCGCGTGGTGAAGCCGCGGGCGGCGATGTCGTCGAAACCGTCGTCGTCCGCATCGAACGCGTCCAGCAATTCGTGCGCGCGCAAGCGGAAGTCGCGGACCGAAAGCAGTCGTGCCCCACCGGTGCGCGTCAGCAGGACGACCTTCTCGCGCGTCCATTCGTAGTCGCCGCCATAAAGTGCGACCGCGATCACCGCCGACCCGTCGCGAAAGCAACCGGGGATCATCGAACGTCGAACGCGTAGTGACGACCGCAGGCGAGCGTATACCGGCTGCTCTCCCGTCCTGAGTGCGAGTTCCAGCGAGTCGCGTACTGCCGCCGCCCGCACGCGCGTAGCGTCGTTCCATTCGCGGGTGCAGGCAGTCGAGTCGCGCCCGATCCGGTCTCCTTCTGGCGGCGTCGAGCGAACGGCACTGTCCAACGAAGGCATTGTCTCCGATAGCTGGCCTGTGCCCGCGGGACGCACCAGCTCCGCCAGTCCGACGAGAGGCTTCGACGATTTCGGAACGGACTCCCGTGCCGGCACTGTTCCGAGTACCGCCACGACGCGGCCGTTTGCCACATCGAAGGAATCGATCGAAGCGTTCGCGGGAGGCCCCCAAGGGCCGCGCACACGCACGAATCCTCCTCTCGCTACCGGTGAACGCGCCTCAACGGCGAGGCGATACGCTTTCGTTCGCTCGGGTGACGAGGTCACCTTGGTATCGACGCGTCCAACGTCCATCAGGAGACGGTCTCCCTGGATGGCGACTACAAAGCTCGATTGCGTCGCTGGCGCAAAGACCAGGAAGCCTGCGATCGTGTCTGCGAGTGGCGCGAGGCCACGCGGCGTGCCTTTGGAAGCCTGAGAGACTGTGGAATCCAGCCGGGCACTATATGCAGCGGAGTTGGCTGTTCTGATCGCCACTTCTTTCACGCCAGCTCTCCGGTCGCACCCCGAACCGGCGAGCAACACCGCCGGCGGAATCGCGGCGATGGTTGCGCGCCAGAGGTGGGATCGATTGGCCCGGTGCCGGCAAGAGCGTAGAATCACGAGCATGAACTTACCGTCAGGAACAGAGGGCTCAACGGAGTCGTCCGGGGCAGGCGACCCTTCGTACGTCCCTGCCGGCGATCTGGCACAGGCGAGAGCGCTGCTCGATGCCCCTGGCGCCGTTCCGCTGGGTGGTGGAACGGATCTCGTTCCTTCCATCCGGGAGCGGCTGGTTCGACCGCGTGCGCTGGTCGACCTGGCCCGGATCTCCGACCTGAGGGGAATCGCCTGGCGCGAGGATGGATCGGCGCTGATTGGCGCGGCGACCACGCTTGCCGCCATCGCAAGCGATGGGCGAATGCGGACGGCGTTCCCGGCGGTTGTCCGGGCGTGCGAACTGGTCGGCAGTCCGGCGTTACGAAACATGGGCACGTTAGGCGGCAACCTGTGCCAGCGGCCACGATGCTGGTACTTCCGCCAGCGGCTCCCGTGCCACAAGCACGGCGGTTCTCACTGCTATGCGTACCATGGCGAGAACGAGCATCACGCGATCCTTGGCGGGGGGCCCTGCTTCATCGTGCATCCTTCGGATACCGCGGTCGCGCTGATGGCGCTTGGCGCGACGTTGCACGTGACTGGACAGCGGACGGGAGAGCGTGCGATCGCGATCGAGGACTTCTTCGTGCTTCCCGCTCGCCGAATCGACTCGGAGAACGTCCTGACCGACGGCGAGGCGATCCGCGCAGTTGAGCTGCCGGCGTTGTCGTCAGGCAAGCGGCAGGCGTTCGACAAGGTAACGCAGCGTGGGGCGTGGGACTTCGCCGTGGTGTCGGTTGCGTGGGCACGACGCACCGACGGGTCCGTACGGCTCGTCCTGGGCGGCGTGGCGCCCATCCCCTGGCGCGTGACGACGTCGATCGAGGAAGACGTAGCGTCCGGAACGCTGGGCGAGGACGATGTCGACACGCTTGCCGAGCGGGCGCTACACGATGCCAGACCGCTGGCGAAGAATGGATACAAGGTGGATCTCGCGGGCGCGCTTCTCCGTCGCGCGATCGTCGACCTCAATTCCCCGTAGCCGAACGCCACCGAAGGCTCGCTCGGTGGGTTGCGGGCCTTTTTCCTCACCTCGCTCGCACCCGATATGACGACATATCGCGCCGTGGTCATGCCGGCGCCTCACGCGCCCCTCGAACTGCGGGACATCCCGGCACCGGAACCGAAGGACGGAGGGGTGTTGCTGGAGGTACGATTCTCGGAGGTCTGCGGTACCGACGTTCACCTGCATCACGGGAAGCTGTCGGGTGTGCCTTACCCGATCGTTCCGGGGCACGTATCGGTTGGGACCATCGCCGAGCTGGCGGCGCCGATCGACGACATTGCCGGGCGGCCGTTCCGCGTCGGGGATACGGTCACGTTCCTCGACGTGCACGGCACGTGCGGCCGGTGCTACCACTGCCTCGTATCGAAACAGACGACGCGCTGTCCGCACCGGCGGGTGTACGGTATCACGTTGAGCGCCAACGACGGCCTGCTCGGCGGCTGGGCACAAGCGCTTTGGCTCAAGCCCGGTGTGCACATGTTGCGGCTGCCGGATGGTATGGACCCCGAGTGTTTCATCGGCGGCGGGTGCGGCCTCGTCACCTCGATGCACGCGATCGAGCGCGCCGAACTGCGATTCGGGCAGCGCGTGGCGGTGCTCGGGGTGGGGCCCGTCGGGCAGTCGGCGGTGGCGCTGGCAGCCTTGTCCGGCGCCGATCGGGTCGTGGCGATCGGCGCTCCCGCATCGCGACTGGAGTTCGCGATGCGCATGGGGGCAACGGACGTGCTGGGGCTGACAGTCGATCCACGCGATCGGGTAGAGCACGTGCGCGGCATCACTGGCGGGCACGGCGTCGATGTGGTGATCGAGGCTTCGGGAGCGCCCGACGCAGTGGCACAGGCATTCGATCTCGTGCGGGATGGCGGCCGGATCGTGATCTGCGGGCACTACACGGATAACGGTGATGTGCGAATTCACCCGCACTGGCACATCAACCGGAAACACGTGGAAGTTCGGGGCGTGTGGGGGTGCGACTTCTCGCATTTCTATGGCGCCGTCAACGCCGCGGTCAGGTTCGGGTCGCGCGTACCGTGGAGAGAAATGATTGGCGGGCGTTACGGCCTGGACGGAGCGGCATCCGCGTTGCGCGCTGTCGAGGAGCGAACAGTGACCAAGGCTCTGATAGTGCCTAACGGTTAGACACCGGCCGGGAGCGCTGGCGAACCGCGCGGATGGTCTGCGTCTGTCGGGCAGGGGCGCGCAACCCCGATTCCTCCTGCCGACGCACCCGGATGGTCATTACCGGTCGATCGCCTCCGGGTGCGGGCCGGTGGCGCGCCAATGACGCGAACGCGGTATGTTCCGGGCCGCAGGGCGGGGGGCAACACCAATTCGGGGGAGGAACGGATGCGATTCCATCTGCGTTACGGCGTACACGCTGTTCTTGGCGTGGCATCTGCAACGTTCGTGGCTTGCAACGCCGATGGCTCCTTGGCGGCGGCTCGGCGCGCTACCGCGACGATCGAGGCGACCGGGGCAAACACGATCGACACCCTGGCGTTAGGCATTCCGTACGTTCCCGGCGTCGCGCACCCGCGTCAGGTCATGGACGTGTTCCGTACTTCAGGGCTGAAACGACGGCTTCCCCTCGTTCTCTGCGTGCACGGAGGATCCTGGGTATCCGGGAGCCGGTCGTTCGGACCCAATAGCGTGTGCGCGGAAATCCTGCGTCGCGGCGCGGTGCTCGCGTCCGTCGACTACCGACTCTCGACGGACAGTGTCTGGCCGGCACAGATGCACGACCTGTTCACCGCGGTGCGCTGCTTGCGAAAGGAGGCCCAGCGAATTCGGGCCGACACCTCTCGCGTGGCCATCGTCGGCGTGAGCGCCGGAGCGCAAATGACACTGATGGCGGGTGTTGCCTCGCCCGACAGTGCGCTTCTTGGACTGGGGTTGGGGTGCTCACGCGAGGGGAGCGATGCGACCGTGGTGGCATCGCTGTCGGGGCCAACCGACTTCCTGGCGATTCCGCAGGACAATGCAGCGAACGGATGTGCTCTGGACCCGGCAAACGTGGCGAACCTCTTCCGCCTTCTGGGCATCGCCAGCGTTGCGTCGCCAGCCGATACGGCGCGACTCCCGTCTGCATCTCCGGCAGCCTCTGTGCGTCGCACGCCACCCATTCAGCTCTGGAACGGGGACCGCGACTGCACCGTAGCCTGGCAGCAGATGCAGAGAATGGAGCAGGCGATTCGCGCGTCGAATCCTTCTGCGATCGTGGAGCGTCACGTGGTCGTCGGTGCCGCACACGATATCTTCGCGGACACCAGCATCAACCGGCGGGTCGCGAACTTCCTCGTGCAGCACCTCCGCTGATCCGCCGTGATCGTGCAGCCGGCGTCGGCTTCTCCCGCTCGCAGATGGTGAACTCAGCGGCGCGTGCCAGTCCGCGTCATTGTTCGTGCGATATCGTCCGGCGGCCGATCGACGACTGCCACTGGAACAGTCGGTGAAATGTGCAGCGGGAGGCAGTCGCTGGATACAGCGCCCAGCGGGTCTGCGTCCTCGTCTGCGATGCGTTGCGACGCGTACACGTTGAAGGCGTATGCGCCCTCGGGTGCACCCGCTCGCAGCTCGAATCGGCCCTGCAGAGTGGCCGCACCATCGTCCGCGTTCGAGAACCAGTGTGAAGCGTGATTGGCCGCATCGGCGACTAGTGCGAAGTCGGTCGCCCCGCACCCGCTGGTGCCGATCGACGCGTATCGGAAGCGTGCCGCGGAAACGCGAGCGCGAAACATCACCTGCACAGCCTCGGCCGCGGGACCGCGCCTTATCGCCGGGAATGGGTGCAGCAGGCTTCGCGATGCCGCATGTAACATCGCATCCGGCTCCGACCCGAACTTCCACGAGAGTTGGAGATAGGTGACGATGGCGTTGGCGTTGTCCACACGCATCACCCGCGTCGAAACCTCGCCGATCGGATTCCGGTATGCATCGGCGCACTCCACGCGGAGGCAGTGTCGTCCCTCCGACTCAGGCTGCCACTCGAGAAGCAACGTGTCCGGATACCAGTGATCGCCTGGAGGCTGAATCGCGTACCATCCATCCTGGTCCGAGGCGACCCAGTTCTCCTGGAGGCGGCCGTTCCGTACCCGATAGAGTGGCCAGCCGAGGCCGGTGAAGGGGACGGTTTCCTGGCCGGCGTCGCGCAGGACGCGGTAGAAGCGCGCCCCGGGTAGGCGAACGTTCCCATAGAGCTGGAGTGTTCCCCCGAACAGAGCGGCCGGCTCGCCGTGGATATCGGCCTCGTGAGGAAGAGGCTCATCTGAAACGGTCGACGAAGCCGACGCCGTATTCCGAGCGTCGCCGCGTAGATGAGCGAGTGGGGATTCAGAGGGATTTGGATCGAGCATCCGCTGTCTCCGGACTGGCCGTGGGGCCGCAGGTACGTCACAAGCGCTTTTCGACTCCGATTCTTCCATACCGGCGCGCGGGAGTACCGCAAACGCCGTCGACCTCGACCCCCTCGCGTCCCGCCCCTGGCCCCGCACCCCGACTACGGTGCTCCCGCCACGCCGTTCGTTGTCCTGTACCAAGGTCGGTCGCTCGGCGCAGGCAGTACACTCGGGCAACTACCGGTAGTGTTCGTGCTGGCCCTTGGGCGTAATTCTCGAACATTTTTGTTGAACAATTGGAAAAAGCCGACTAGCTTGGTCGACATGGCAAACCCGTGGGTGGGGCCAGTCGGCTTTCGTGGGTTGCGCGGTGAGATCCTTGTCGCGCTGAAGAAGGCTCAAGCTCTTACGGCGAAGGCACTTGCCGATCGTTTCGGGGTGACTCCGAACGCGCTTCGTCGGCATTTGAAGGAGTTGGAGTCGGAGGGGTTGGTCGAGTATCGGCGGGAGATTCGCGGTGTGGGCGGTCCGAGTTTCGCTTATTCGCTGACGGGCGCTGGCCAGGCGCTTTTTCCGAACGCGTACGAGTCCGCGCTCGTGCAGGCGCTGGAGCACGTGCATGCGCGCGAGGGGACAGCTGGCGTGGTGCGGCTGTTTCGGGATCGCTGGGAGGCGATTGCGGCTTCGGCGAAGCCGGAACTGTCGCGCCTGCCGGTGGCCGAGCGTGCGCATCGGCTGGCGGCGCTGCTCACTTCGTTAGGCTACATGGCGGAAGCCGAGGGCGACGGAGGAAGCGCGACGCAGACGCTGACGGAGCACAACTGCGCGATCCGCCTCGTTGCGCAGCAGTATCCGGAGGTGTGCGAGGCGGAGGAGCAGTTCATCGAAGAGGTGTTAGGCACGGAAGTGACGCGTCAGGCCCACATGGCAAAGGGCGCGAGTTGCTGTGCGTACTGCATACACGCCAGTCCCACGCCGGACCTGGCTTCGGTCGCGTCGACGCAGTCGGGGCAGCCGGTACTCTGGCAGGAGTCGGAATGAGTTCGTCGATCGAATCCCTCGTCGGGAAGGAATATCAGTACGGCTTCACCACGGACATCGAGGCGGACACGCTTCCGCCGGGGCTGAACGAGGATGTAGTCCGTGCGATTTCGCGAAGGAAGCGCGAGCCGGCATTCATGCTCGAGTGGCGGCTCAAGGCGTTCCGCCGCTGGCAGACCTTGACGGAACCGCACTGGTCGAACGTCACGTATCCTCCGCTGGACTACCAGGCGATCAGCTACTACTCGGCGCCGAAGACAGCGAAGCCGTTAGGCAGTCTGGACGAACTGGACCCGAAGATCCGCGAGACATACGACAAGCTCGGGATACCGCTGCACGAGCAGAAGCTGCTCGCAGGCGTGGCTGTGGACGCCGTTTTCGACTCGGTGTCGGTGGGAACGACGTACAAGGAGGAACTGAAGAAGCACGGGATCGTTTTCTGCTCCTTCGGCGAGGCGGTGCAGGAGCATCCGGGTCTCGTCGAGCAGTACCTTGGCTCCGTCGTGCCCTACAGCGACAACTTTTTCGCCGCATTGAATGCTGCGGTGTTCAGCGACGGATCGTTCGTCTATGTGCCGAAAGGCGTGCGTTGCCCGATGGAGCTATCGACATACTTCCGTATCAACGCCGAGGGCACAGGGCAGTTCGAGAGGACGCTGATCGTCGCCGACGAAGGTGCCTACGTGAGCTACCTGGAAGGGTGCACGGCGCCGAAACGCTCGGCGAACCAGTTGCACGCGGCGGTCGTGGAACTGGTGGCGCTGGACAATGCCACCGTCAAGTACTCGACCGTACAAAACTGGTATGCGGGCGATGAGGACGGGCGTGGCGGGATTTACAATTTTGTCACCAAGCGTGGCAAGGCGCTGCGGAATGCGAAGATTTCGTGGACGCAGGTTGAGACCGGTTCGGCGATCACATGGAAGTATCCCAGCGTGATCCTGCAGGGAGACAACTCGACTGGCGAGTTCTACTCGGTGGCGGTGGTAAACAACCGGCAGCAGGCGGACACCGGGACGAAGATGATCCATATCGGGAGGAACACGAAGTCGAACATCGTCTCGAAGGGAATCTCTGCCGGCCATGGTCAGAACTCGTATCGTGGTCAGGTGAAGGTCGTGCCGAAGGCATCGGGAGCGCGGAACTACACGCAGTGCGATTCGATGCTGATCGGCAATCGTTGCGGGGCGCACACGTTCCCGTACATCGAGGCCCAGAACAACACGGCGATCATCGAGCACGAGGCGAGCACTTCGAAGATCGGCGAGGACCAGATTTTCTACCTCAAGCAGCGCGGGTTGTCGGCCGAGCAGGCGGTGTCGATGATCGTGAGCGGTTTCTGCCGCGAGGTCTTCAAGGAACTGCCGATGGAGTTTGCGCTGGAGGCCCAGCAACTGTTGGGCATCACGCTCGAAGGCAGCGTCGGTTAACACAACAGGACAGGAAGCCAATGCTCACGATTGACGGTTTGCGCGCGACCGCCGGAGACAGGGAGATTCTCCGGGGGATCACGATGTCTGTTGCTGCTGGCGAGGTACATGCGATCATGGGACCGAACGGATCCGGAAAGAGCACGCTGGCCCAGGTGCTGGCGGGTCATCCCGGATACGAGGTCACTGGCGGTACGGTCGAATACGACGGCAGAGATCTGCTGGCGATGGAGCCGGAGGAACGGGCGCACGCCGGGATCTTCCTCGCGTTCCAGTATCCGGTAGAGATTCCCGGGGTCTCGAATGCGTACTTCCTGCGCACGGCCTTCAACGAGATTCGCAAGGCGCGAGGCGAGGAGGAAATCGACCCGATGGACTTCCTCGACGTGATGGCCGAGCGCCTGAAGCTGGTGGATATGGACGAGGCGATGCTGCAGCGTTCGGTGAACAGCGGATTCTCCGGCGGGGAGAAGAAGCGCAACGAGATCCTGCAGATGGCGGTGCTCGAACCACGGCTTGCCATCCTCGACGAGACGGACTCGGGGCTCGACATCGATGCCCTTCGGGTCGTGGCTGACGGCGTCAATGCCCTGCGGCGGCCAGAAAACGCGACGATCGTCGTCACGCACTACCAGCGTCTGCTGAACTACATCGTGCCCGATTACGTCCACGTGCTGGCGAACGGCCGCATCGTGAAGTCGGGCGGGAAGGAACTGGCGCTGGACCTGGAAGCCAGGGGCTATGACTGGCTGATCGACGAGCCGCGGACCGCGGGAGCCGGCGCGTGAACACGGCCTTCCTGGAGCACTTCGCTGCACTGCCGCAGGAGGGGCCGTCGTTCCTTGCCGCGATGCGGCGTGACGCGCTCGCGCGATTCACCGCCCATGGGTTCCCCACGCCCCGTAACGAGGATTGGCATTTCACTTCGCCGGCGCCGATCGTCGAGTCTTCGTTCGAGCCGATGCGGCCGATGGCGGCACCCATCGACCGGTCGGCGATCGCGCCGTGGATGGCGGGATCCGACGAGTGGCCGCTGCTGGTCTTCGTGAACGGCCGGTTCGCGCCGTCGCTGTCGTCGACGGCGTCGCTCCCGGTCGGCGTGCGCGCGATGAGCCTCGCCAGTGCCCTGCTGGAAGAGCCTACGCTGGTAGAACGATATCTGGGCAGGGTGGCCAGCTTCAACGAGCAGGCCTTTGCCTTCGTCGCACTGAACACCGCACTGATGCGCGACGGGAGCGTCATTCATGTGGCGCGGGACACGCGGGTGTCTCGTCCGTTGCACATGCTGTTTCTTACGGATGACGCCGCCGACGGCGGCGTCACGCACCCGCGTAACCTTGTCGTCGTCGACCGCAACGCGGAAGTCAGCCTGATCGAACAGTACGCGTCGCTGGCTGGCGGACGCTCGCTGACGAACGCCGTCACCGAGGCGGTGCTCGATGATGGCGCCACGTTGCGCCACTACCGACTGCAGCGCGAGAACATGCGGGCCTTCCACACCGGCCACGTCGACGCTCGGCTGGCACGCGACGCCCATTACCATTCGTTCTCGTTCGCCACGGGAGCGGAACTTTCACGGATCAACATCTACGCGACGCTGGGAGGCGAAGGATCCGGGGCGACGCTGAACGGCCTGTACATGCTAGACGACGTTCAGCACTGCGATCACCAGACGCGGATCGAGCATGCCCGACCCAACTGTTACTCCCGCGAACTGTACAAGGGGATCCTCGACGGAGCATCCCACGGCGTTTTCAACGGCAAGGTGTATGTCCACGCCGAGGCGCAGAAGACCGACGGCAAGCAGACGAACAACACGTTGCTCCTGTCCGAGCGTGCCCGCATCGACACGAAGCCGCAGCTGGAGATATTCGCCGACGACGTGAAGTGCACGCATGGAGCGACAGTTGGACGACTCGACGCGCTCAGCGCGTTCTACATGCGGAGCCGTGGCATCACCGCAGCGACGACCCGGCGGCTCCTGACCTACGCGTTCGCCGCCGAGGTGCTCGAGACGATCGAGCTGGAACCGCTTCGGACCGCGCTCGAAGCGCTGACGCTCGCACGATACGCAGGCGAATGAGTTCGATCGTCGCACCGACCGGGATAACGATGGGGACGGGGGTGCCGCGCCTGGACCCCCACGCGGTACGCGCGGATTTCCCGATCCTCGGCGTCAGCGCGCGCGGTAAGCGACTGGTATACCTGGACAGCGCGGCGACGAGCCAGAAGCCTCGAGTCGTCATCGATGCGCTCTGCGACTACTACTCAACGTCGAACGGCAACATCCACCGCGCGGTCCACTACCTGTCCGAGCGTGCGACGACGCTGTACGACGCATCGCGGGAGACGGTTCGGCGATTCATCAACGCACCGCACGTGCATGAAGTCGTTTTCACGCGCGGGACGACGGAGTCGATCAACCTGGTGGCGACGTCGTTCGGGCAGGCGTTCGTGCGCGCCGGCGACGAAATCGTCGTATCGCAGCTCGAGCACCACTCGAACCTGGTTCCGTGGCAACTGCTGGCCGATCGAGCTGGCGCCGTACTGCGGTTCGTTCCCGTGCAGGACACGGGCGAACTGGACATGGACGCCTACCGGCGGCTGCTCTCGCCGCGGACGCGACTGGTAGCGCTCGGTCACGTTTCGAACGCGTTAGGCACGATCAACCCGGCGCGCGAGATCTCCGACGCTGCGCATGAGGTGGGCGCGGCCGTATTGCTGGACGGCGCCCAAGCCGCACCGCACATGGAGGTGGACGTCCAGTCGCTGGACTGCGACTTCTACGCGTTCTCTGGCCACAAGATGCTCGGGCCGACGGGCGTGGGCGTGTTGTACGGCAGAACCTCGTGGCTCGACCGGATGCCGCCATATCAGGGCGGCGGCGACATGATCGACACGGTGTCCGAGCAGGGTACCACATTCGCTCCACTGCCGTCGAAGTTCGAAGCGGGGACGCCGGACATCGCCGCGGTCGTCGCGTTCGCTCCCGCGATCGGCTACCTGCAACGGCTTGGCATGGAAGCCGTGGCGTCGCACGAACGCGACATCCTCGCGTACGCTACCGAGCGCCTTGCCGAAGTACGCGGCACGCGCGTGATCGGCACGGCGCGGCACAAGGCCGGTGTGCTCAGTTTCACGATGGAGGGCGTGCATCCTCACGACATCGGGACGATCCTAGACGGCGAGGGAGTGGCGGTGCGCGCCGGCCATCACTGTGCCCAGCCTTTGATGCGACGGTTTGGCGTTCCATCGACGGCACGAGCGTCGTTCTACGTGTACACGACCCGGGAAGATGTGGACGCCATGATCGACGCCCTTCACGTCGTACGGCGGGTGTTCGGATGAGCACGGACACCGGCGAGCTCTACCAGGAGATCATCCTGGACCACAATCGCTCGCCCCGGAACTGGGGACCGCTCGCGGACGCGTCGGCGCACGTGAAGGGGCACAATCCGTTGTGCGGCGACCGATTGGAGCTGTTCGTCAGGTTCGATGGCGACCGGGTGGCCGACGTGTCTTTCGTTGGCGAAGGATGCGCGATTTCCAAGGCATCGGCGTCGATGATGACGCAAGCAATCAAGGGGAAGTCGCGCGCGGAAGCCGAGGCACTGTTCGAGCGGTTCCACGCCCTGGTGACTGGCACTGGCGATGCCGAGTCGCAGAAATCGTTAGGCCGGTTACAGGTGTTTTCCGGGGTGGCCCGCCTTCCCATGCGGGTCAAATGCGCCAGCCTCGCGTGGCACGCGCTGCACGAAGCGCTGCAGGAGTCGGCGCCCAATCCCTCTCCGCCAACTGACGCAAGATAGCGCTCGTGGCGGTACGCGGACGCCCGTTCGTCGCATGATCGACCTGGCAGCGATAGACGCGATTCCGGATCCGGGCGTCCTCCGCGTCGATGCCGGCGGGCGCGCCATCTGTCTCGTCCGGGTGGGAGAGCGGGTAACGGCGTTTGTCGACGAGTGTCCTCACGCCGGGATGTCGCTGGCCGAGGGCGAAATCCTGGACCGATGCGAGCTGCAATGCGCGTGGCATGGCGCCCGATTCGACGTGGCAACGGGCGCACTGCGTGCCGGGCCCGCGATGCGCGGTCTGACGTCGATCGTGGTGCGTGTGGCTGACGGGCGAGTGATTGCCGAGACGCTGGCACCCTAACGCGACGATCGTCTTCGTCCCGTCAAGGACGGCGATGCGTGCTGTCCGGTTCGAATCAACTCCGCAACGCGAGTGCGCCATGGCTCGCGCGACGTCCAGTCCCGGAATGGGGTATGGACTTCCGGCGACGCGCCTTTCCGCTTCGCTCGACTGCTGGCGCCGGGAGAAGCCCGGACCCCGGATTCCGGACGGCTTGTTTCCGGCGCCATTGCCCCACCCGTTCCCGCGAACAGAAGCACGTCAGGCGCCGGACGCATCTGCTATGCGATCTGGCGACGGTCCGAGTATCGCGGCCTGGCGAACGCGGGTTGCCCCGCGGCGATCGCAGCCACAGCCGAACGCCGATCCGTCAAGCGCCGCACGTCGGGCACTCGGGTCTCGAAGAAACCGGAACGACGCAATGACGCTTCCAGCACCCATTCCCATCCGTGCGACGCGCGGAACTGCTGTTCGTCGATGCCAAGGAGTTCCTGCATGCGTTGCAGTGTGTCTCTCGATCCCACGGGGTCGAGCAACAGTCGGTTGAGAGACGTTCTATCGGCCGCATACTCGGCGAACTGAGCCGCGTACTGCCAGTCGATGGCGGACCAGGTGCCAAGCGTTGCGAGGTGCTCGCGCACCGGGTAAGAGAGGAACGACGCCTCCGTCCTGCTCAGCAGTGGCCGGGAGAACAGGTCGGAAAGCGTGCGGCCGACGGCGTGAGCCCGTGCCCGCCTAACGATCCATTCCACCAGCGTGCTGGGTGTAGGACGCGGACGATCGTCGACCGCCCGCAGGATCGCCGCTGCCGGATCCGCCAAGGTGTCCAGACTGGCGACCTGGCAGCTTCGGGGAATGCGCCTGACCCCGCGGCCACCGAGTCGTTTGGCCGACAGGACGCAGACCGGGCACCACGGAGTAACATCCATCGTCACGCGGAGGTCAGCCATCGTGACATCGCGAATCGCCGCATCGACCAACAGCACGGAGCCCATCGCTGGCGCGTCATCGCGCAGCCAGCGGACCATGGCGTAGGGAGGCTCCAGCACGAGGAGAGAGTGTGAGTTCTTCATGGGACGGAGGATAGGCCCGTCCGGGAAGTCTGTATACTCGGGCAACTCCTAGGCACGACCGCCGGCGAGTGCAGCCGTGCCCGAGCATGCTGCTCAGGCCTCGGACGTGTCCTCCGATTCCTGCGACCGATTGCTGCCGACACGAAGCACGACAGCGAACCGCACCAGGCCGATCTCCGTCGTGACGCCAAGCGCCTTGCGAATGCTCGATCTGTGGAACTCGACGGTGCGAGGACTAAGCCCAAGTTCCTCCGCGATCTCGCCGCTGCTCTTCCCATCGCCGATGAGGCGCAGGATCTCGAGATGCCGCGGCGTCAGGCGGTCGAGTTCCGGATGTTCGACCGCGGCCCCGTCACGGAACGATCGTTTGGGTACGCGCGGCGAGATGAAACGCTTTCCTTCGAGAACCTCGGCGATCGCGTTGTTCAGTTCCTCCGCCGACGACTCCTTGGGCAGGAAACCGTGCGCTCCGGATTGCATCGCCAGGTCCGCCAGCGTGCGATCGATGTGCATCGTCACCACGATCACCTTCGCCTGCGGAACGGCAGCGATCAGTTCCGGGAGCAACTCGAGTCCGTTGCGATGCGGCATCGAGAGATCGAGGATGATCACATCCGGCCGGTGTCGAAGCGCACTGTTCACGACTTCGCGCGCATCGCTCTCGACGGCCACCACATTGTACTG
This sequence comes from Gemmatimonadaceae bacterium, assembly GCA_019186945.1. Lineage (GTDB taxonomy): Bacteria > Gemmatimonadota > Gemmatimonadetes > Gemmatimonadales > Gemmatimonadaceae > JABAQJ01. The sequence continues at coordinate 201,031 of JABAQJ010000007.1, read as the reverse complement.
TGGCTTGAGGACTGCCTTGAGTCCCTGACTGACGAGCGGATGGTCGTCCGCGATCATTACGGCCGCACGGCGAATCACGATACCTCTCCCTGATGAGCGGGAACGATCGCACGGAGGCGCGTTCCCTTGCCCGGCTCGGACCATACTTCGAGCCGACCGTCCGCGAGACGCGCGCGCTCCGCCATGCTCACGAGCCCGAGCCCCTTGTGCGACTTCGGGTGGTCGTCGTGAACGAACCCGCGCCCGCGATCGACTATCTCGAGCGACAACTCGTTGTCCTGCGTTGGCACGACCCGCAGCGATGCACGCTTGACACCCGAATGTCGCGCGACGTTGCGGAGTCCCTCCTGAGCGATGCGATAGAGTATCAGGGCGACATCCCTCGGCACGCCGGGAATGGCGTTCGATGGTGGGATTTCCACGTCCACCTGGATGCCGTGAGCGCGGGAAACGTCCCCGGCCAGCCCTTCCAGCGCCGGCACAAGACCCGCTTGGTCAATCAACGAGGGGTGCAACCGATGCGCAACGCGCCGGAGCATCACGCCAAGGTCTTCTACCTCCGTCACGATCGCGCCGATTCGCTGTCTCTGCCGATCCACGTTGCCGGGCGGTTCGTCCGCAACCTCGTGGAGTTCATGCGCGAGCATGGCAACGCGCTGGAGCGCGTCGTCATGCACCTCACGCGCCACCCAGGCGCGCTCCTCCTCCTGCGCGCTCAACAGGTTTTTCGAGTACGTTCGATGAAGCTTGACGAAGCGACGCTGGTAGATGACAAGCGCCGAAATGAGCGCGAACAGGATGACGGCCGCGGCGAGGCCCAGCGTCAGATAGAGGTTCCAGATGGTCTCGCTGTTTCCTGAGGACACAGCAGGCCTGCGGCGATGAGGAGATAGGCGAGGATATCGAATCTCGCCTTGAACAAGAAGGCTCGCAACGCGATGTCGCGCGAATCGGCGAAGATGAACTCGAGGAACGGGCCCAATGCAGCCTCGAGTGCGAAGTACAGGGCGACACCGGCGGCGACCCAGAACCAATCGTGCCTGGAGATTCGTGTCGTGGTCGTGAGTCCGTTACCGACCAGGGTCACCAGCGTCGCTACGAGGATCACGATCGAGCGGAGCGGATCCGAGTAGCGCCCGAAAGCGCCAACGCCTTCGGCGATAGCATACCCGAACCATACCGGCACCAGCACCAGCATGGCGACGCGAATGCCTATGCGTCGCAGCGGGTGTGTCTGCCACATCGAGAGGGCGTAGAGCATCAGCACATCGCTGGTCGGGCTGATCAGGTACCGTGCCCAGAGGTTGCTGATGCCCCGACTCATCGTGTACAGCTGAAACAGGTCCGATGTGAACTGCACGAGCAACCACGCCATGACGAGGCGGCGCGGCCTGCTGATCTCCGTTTTCGCGAGGCGCGAGCGCAACCAGACGAACAACGGAATCAACCCCTCCAGGGCGGTAGCCGCGTGCAGTTCCCAGGGGAGGGTATCCACTCGAAAGCGCCGGGTCGGTCAGGCGTTGAGTGGTCCGGGTGGTGGACACCATGGCGGGCACGGATAGTGATTGTCGAGGATCACCGCCGAGCCTGTGCCGATGGCAAGGGCGCCCTTGGCCGCGGATTCCTGCGTGATTGCCTTGGCGCCGTCTCGCGGTCTATTGCGCTTCGACTCCACGATGTCGCGCCCTTCCTTGTCGACCCCGACGAGAACGAGATGGTAGCATCCTTTGCTGTCCAGGCCGTGGTAGTAACGCACCCCTACGACACCCGGCTGCTTGAGCAGGTCGCGTACGGCCTGTGCGTGAAAGAAGCCGGTCTTGTCGGCGGCGGGAATCGATTCGCGATAGTTACGCGTGAGGGTGGCAGCCTGCTTCAACGTCACGCGGTGATTCGACGGGGGAGGAAGCGTGCGCTTCCGATCGTACGAACGGGGCATTCGTCTTACTCCGAACGGGAATGGATGAGGTGTCAGGAACTGCTTGGGCGTTCAGGCCTTCTCGCCGGCACCGCCGGGCGGGCACCAGGGCGGGCACGGGTAGTGGTTGTCCAACACGATACCGTCAACCATGTCCTTGCGATCGGCATCCACACCGATCAACACAAGGGTGGGTGAACCGTTCGCGCGCTTGGCGTAGTAGATACGCAGGAACTGACAGTTGGCTTGGGACAGCAGGGCGATCACATCTGCCTTCTTGAACGCGCCACCAAACCCTCCTTCAGACGTACTGGCCGTAACGCCCGCCGCGGATCGATGCGCGTTGATCAGCTCGCGTGCTTGACCCCAACCGATCGGGTGCTCCCGGTCTTGTTCGGCCACTGCTCCTCCTGGATTGTCTGTGGCGGCAATAGTGCTCGGATTCCTGCTGGAAGGCCAGCGTGGCTGAACAATTAGTGCACTGGCCCAGGCTCGGACACTCGGGCAAACCCTGGCCGCCCGAACGCGCCGCCATCACCTAGCACAGGTGCACCGCCAGTGCCTTGAACGACGCATGGGCGCGCACCCCGACAGTCAGTCCCAGTTCCTGAACCGATCGCGTGGTGAGCGAAGCAACGATCGGGAGGTCATGTGCAGTCAACGTGACGCGAGACAACGCGCCCGTGGTGACCACCTCCGAAATCACGCCCTCGTACGTGTTCCTGGCAGACGTCGTGTGCGGCACCAACGACAGTACTACGTCCTCGCCCCGCACTACGGCGTAAGTCGGTCCCTCGAGGATCACTTCGCTCACGGCGTAGATCGTCATCGAGCCGGATCTGAACTCGACCGCGTGGTGGGCGCGGGACAGCTCCCCAGAGGTGCCTTCGGCCCAGTCCGGAGCACGGTCCTGTACGACGTGAGCGATCCCCGCATAGACGTTTTCCGCTCCCAGGAACTCGGCGATGTAGGGCGAGGCGGGCTTCCGGAAGACTTCTTCTGGCGGCCCGTATTGCAGAACGCGCCCGCCGTCCAGCAGGATGGCGACGTCGCCAAGCATGCCGGCCTCCGTGAAATCGTGCGTTACCTGAAGGACCGTCAGCCCGCGCTCTTTGTGGAGAGCCCGGACCTCGCGACGCGTTCGGGCACGGCGCCGAGGGTCGAGCGCGCTGAATGGTTCATCCAGCAGCAGGTACGGAGCGCCCCGCGCGAGCGTTCGTGCGATCGACACCAGCTGGCGTTCGCCGCCGCTCAAGCCGCGGACGCTCCGATCGAGGAGGTCGACCACGTCGAAGCGGCGGGCCATTTCATCAGCCTCGGCGCCGCTGGCAGCGCCATAGCTGACGTTCTCGCGCACCGTGAGGTGGGGGAAGAGGAACGCGTGCTGATAGGCCAGCGCTACCTGTCGCGCTTCCGGTGGCAGATCGCCCGCGTCACGCGAGCCTAACCGGAGTCTGCCCGTGTGCGCGGGAACGATGCCGGCGATCGTTTCGAGCAGGGTGGTTTTCCCCGAGCCGGCCGGGCCGATCACCACGCCGTACGCCGATGCGGGAACGGTGAAGGTCACGTCGCGGAGCCAGAAGTCGCCGGCGCGCGCGCTCAGTCCGGTCACGTCGATCATGCGCGCTCGACAGCGGCGGCGCCGTCCACACGGAGCGCACGCAGCAGCGTAAGCGGAATCAGGGCGAGCAGCGCGAGGACGGCGGCGACCGGCAGTGCGTCCGGCAGTCCGAACGCGGTGAATCGATCGTAGCTAAGAACGCTGGCAGTTTTCGGATTGTAGGTGAGAATGACGATCGCGCCGAACTCGCTCACCGCGCGCGCCCACATCACGATCGCCGAAGCGAGGATACCGCGAGCGGCAAGCGGAAGCGTCACGCGTCTGAAGGCGCGCCACGCACTGTCGCCTAACGTGCGGGCGACCGCTTCGTAGCGTCGGTCGACCCTGGCGAACGCTTCGCGGGCGCCGCTGATGAAAAGAGACGCGGACACGAACAGCATGGCGAGGACGATACCGACCGGTGTTCCCACGACGCGGAGGCCGAACGCGATGGCGGCCTGTCCCGCGGCGCTGTCGCGACCGAAAACGAGCAGCAGGGCGATGCCGGCGACGGGATGCGGGATCAGGAGCGGCAGATCGAGCACCGCTGAGAGAATCGCTCGTCCCCGGAACCGGCGCCGCGACAGGAGCCAGGCGAGAGGCGTGCCGCCCAGGACGCCAAGCGCGGTCGCAACCAGCGCACACAGCGTGGTCATTGTCAGCGCCGCCCTCAGTTCCTTGTCGCTGCCCAGGCGGGCGATGCCGGTGCCGCCAGCGCGCGCTATCAACTCGACGATCGGAGCCGCCAGAAACAGCAGCAACAGAGACGCCAGCAGCGCGGCGAGCACGGTTGCCATGGCGCGCTGCATCCATGGGTCTCCACTGGGTCGGGAGTCGTTGTTAGGCACTGGGGAAGGCGAGTCCTGAGCTTGCGTCCGGTGCCGCATCGGCAGCGCCAGCGCAACACAACGTTATCGCCGGGACTGCCACCGGTCGAGCGGCGCGACGCGCGCGTCGCGTCAGGCGACACCGCACTCGCGCGCTCCGACGGCTATACTTCCGCGGCCGCTCTCTCCCTTTCGCCACATGGCCGATCTCGCCATCAGCATCAAGTCGGTAACGAAGCGCTTCGCCTCGCACACCGCCGTGCGCGCACTATCGCTGGACGTGCCTCGTGGCGCCGTGTACGGCCTGCTGGGCCCGAACGGCGCCGGAAAAACCACGACCATCCGAATGCTCCTGAACATCATCCGGCCGGACGAGGGAACGATTCTGGTGCTGGACTCGGACAACGCCGCACGCGACGTACTGGATCGCGTCGGATACCTGCCGGAGGAGCGCGGCCTCTACAGGAAGATGCAGGTGAAACGCCTGCTCCGGTTTCTTGGAGAACTGAAGGGCGTGCGGTCGCGCGATCTTGCGTACCGGATCGATCGATGGCTCGAACGAATGGACCTCAAGACCCCGGCGAAGGATTGGGGCGAGGCGCGCATCGATGAACTGTCACGTGGCATGCAGCAGAAGGTGCAGTTCATCGGAACGCTGCTTCATGACCCGGAACTGGTGATTCTCGACGAGCCGTTCAGCGGTCTGGACCCTATCAACGCGCAGGCGATGAAGGACACGGTGGTGGAGCTTAAGCGCGACGGGAAAACGATCATCTTCAGCACGCACCTCATGGACAACGCCGAGCGGCTGTGCGATTCGGTGTGCATCATCGCGCGCGGCGAGAAGGTACTCGACGGCCGCGTCGCCACGGTGAAGGCGGAGCACGGCGGTCGCCACGTGGCCCTTGCGGTCGAGTCCGGCGATACCGACACGTTAGGTTCCGTGCTCGCCTCCGGCCAGCTCGTCAAGCGCGTGGACGATTCGAACCGGTATTTCGAGCTGGAGCTGGCGGACGGAGCAGATCCCCAGGAACTGCTGCGGCAGGTAGTCGCCAGTGGAGCGCGCGTCCTGCGGTTTGAGCTGGTCCAACCGTCCCTGCACCAGATCTTTCTGCAGCGCGTTGGCGCTTCTGATATCGAGGAGGGAATTACCGGTCATGGGTAAGATCCTTGTCGTTGCAAAGCGCGAGTACCTCGAACGTGTGCGCTCCCGCTGGTTCCTCCTCTCGACGTTCCTGGGACCGGTGCTGCTATTGACGGTGATCATCCTCCCCGCCTATCTGGCTATCCGGAGCCAGTCGGCAGAGACAGCCTCCAACGTGATCGTGCTGGATGTCACGGGAACCGATCTCGGGCGGCGCGTCATGAGCGAAATCATCGGGAGTCCGATGAACGACACGTCGGTCGCCGTCGTCCGGAGCGTCACTGCCCAGGCACTGGCGGAAGCGGAATCGACTGCAACGCACGACGTCATGTCAAGGAAGTACCAGGGGTACCTGGTACTGGACAGCGCCAGCATGCAGGGAAGAGGCGCTCGCTATGCCGGGCGCAACGCCAGCACGCTGCCCGACATGGAGCGCATCGAAGGAGCAGTTCGGCAATCGGTGTTGATGATGCGCATGCAGAACGCGGGACTGGACGCCGAGCGAGTGAAAGCGCTCTCCGACGTGCGCATCAGGCTGGCAACGGAACGGATTACGGATGCGGGCCGCGGTGGCTCGGGGCGGTTCAGCGTCGCGTTCGCCTTCACCATCGCGTTCCTCCTGTATACATCGATCCTGCTCTATGGTCAGTCCATCCTGCGCGGAGTGATCGAGGAGAAGACGACGCGTGTGGCGGAAGTCGTGGTGGCCAGTGTGTCTCCGGACGCGATGCTGGGCGGCAAGGTCATTGGCGTCGGCGGCGTTGGCCTGACGCAGGTCGGCATCTGGGCGGCATCGAGCATGCTGCTGCTACGGTTTCGTGAACCGCTCATGGAGCGGCTGGGAATGCCCGTGGTTCCGTTCGCCATGCCGAGCATGACGCTGGGGACGGGTCTGGTTCTGCTATTGTTCTTCGTGCTGGGGTTCACGTTCTATTCGTCGCTTTTCGCGGCCGTGGGCGCGATGGTGACGAACGACCAGGACGCGCAACAGGCCGCAACGCCGGTGATGCTGCTGGCGGTCTTCTCGATCATCTTCCTGCAGCCGGTGATGCTGAACCCGACAGGTCCGCTGGCGCAGGTGGTGTCGTGGCTGCCGTTTTCCGCGCCCATCATAATGCCGGCACGATTGAGCCTGATCTCGATTTCGCGACTCGAGGTCGGGTTCGTTCTGTTCGGCTCGGCGTTGTCGTGCGTCGCCGCGGTGTGGCTGGCGGCGCGCATCTACCGCGTCGGCATCCTGATGTACGGAAAGAAGCCGTCGCTGGCCGAACTGGGACGCTGGATCCGGCAGTCGCGCTAGGTCAGCTGCAGCAGCCGGTCGGCGAGTGCGGCGCAGGCCGCCGCGTCGGCCGGTCCGTCCACACCGGATTGAAGCTGCGCGAATACGTCTCGCGACAGGACGCCGGCGACTTCGCTGGGAGACAGCGCCGCATCGTCCCGGCAGCGGTACAAAACGACCGGTGTGCGATCGGGCGGAAGACCTAACGAATCGACCAGTTTGATCGTCCGCTGCAGCCCGCGTACGGACGGCACGCTCAGGTCGGCGACGAGCAGGATCCGGTCGGCAGCGTCCAAGAACGCCAGCGCGCGTTCGTTCCTGCCGCTCGAAGCGCTTACTACCTGATAGCCCTTCCCCGCCAGCTCCCGCAGTCGCCGGGATGCCTCACGGGGCGAAAGAGACGCGATGTCGACTGTCAGGACTAACGATGACACCACCAGGTCGCTCATATCGTCCAGCGCAAGCGCGACGCGCGGATTCCCGCCCGTCTGCACGAATCCGTGCGCCAATCCAACGGCCAGCCAGGCGATATCGTCCGAATGTCGCTCAGCGAAAAGGACAACGACCATCGGCGTGCGATACCCCGCGCCCGACCGCCGCGCGCCGTCAGGCCGGCGGGGTCGGCTCGCAGTACTGATTGAATGCGGCGACAAGATCCAGCGTGATTTCGTCTGGATGCCTGCCTTCGATCTGCCAGCGCTCCATCATCCAGAGGAGTTTCCCGTCCCTCAACAGGGCGATCGACGGCGATGATGGCGGATAGCCCGTGAAATACGACCTGGCGCGCGCCGTCGCCTCCGCGTCCTGCCCGGCGAAAACTGTCGCCATGTGCGCCGGACGCCGTTCCGATAGCTCCAACGCCCGGCGCAAGGCAGGTCGTGCCATTCGCGCCGAGCATCCGCAGACGGAGTTCACGACGACCACCGTCGTACCATGATCCCGCGCAATGTTGGCGTCCACGTCGCCGGCCGTTCTCCACTCGCTGAAACCCAGCTCCGTCAACTCACGGCGCATCGGCGTCAGGAAACGCTCGTCATACATCTGAACGTTCATATGAACTGCTCCTCGCTATGGTCCTCGCGCACCAGCGCCAGGATCGCGCTCTGCGGCACCACCAGATACCGCTCGTTTTCGAACGTGATCTCAACCGCCGCCTTCCTGAAGAACAATGCGTAGTCGCCGGTTCGCGCCTGCATCGGGACGAACCGCGTCTCCCGGGGCCCCGTCCGCCATGGTTCGTCCGACGTTTCGGACGGATCGGGCATCGGCAGTCCCGGCCCAGTCGCCACGATGTTACCACCCTGTACCGCCTGATTGTCCACCGCCGTTGGCGGCAGGTACAGCCCCACCTTGCTGCGTTCCTCGCCCTCCTCCACATGAACCAGCACGCGGTCACCAACCACGATCAGCTTCTTGTGATCACTCATCGTCAAGACTCGCTACACATGTTGCAAACGAAATCGGTTCGTCGTGAAGTATAAACGCTCACCCATCACTTCACCGGACAGATCCAGCGCGGGCATATCACCGAACCAGCCAGAGATCTCCCTGACGGGCGTGTGCCCAACGAGGCTTGCCGTCAGAACCCAGAATGAAATCCTCTTCCAGCATCATACGTACAGGCTGACCGCCCCATTCCGGGACTTTCGTTGTAACCTGCAGCTCCGAGGAAAACCACATCGACGGGATGACTTTCGCATCCCCTCTCCCCGGCACGCCATCCTGGTAGTCCCAGAGTCCGATAAGCGGCCCGGCGCCGTGACCGTGCATCCCGATCGGGTGCGTGTACATGGTGCCGTCGAGTCCCTCCACTTGCAGCTTGGCGCGCGTGGCAGCCAGGATCTCGTTTCCGGTGCGACCGACCTTGACCTCTTCGAACAGGATATCCTGAAACCGGTTGGCGTTCTTCAGCGCCTGCTTGAGACCGGCTGGTGCATCGGTTTCACCAACCCGGAGCACGTAGGCCATGTGCTGCGTGTCCGTGTTGAGCCGCATGGCGGTGATACCAACATCGCAGTGCAGGAGGTCGCCGCGCTCGATGATCGGATCATCACCCAGCGCCCCGTCATTGGCGCCTCGTCGCTGCACGGAGATCGACGGCTGAAACCACGTGCCGAGCCCGAGATCGTTGACCTGCTGCCTCCACCACCAGACTACGTCCGACGTCCTGGTAACGCCTGGCGTGATGACTTCGTTCGAATACATCCGGCTGATGAGGCTCCAGACGAGCTGCGACAGCTGGTGATAGAACGCTTCTTCCTGGGGGATACGCGCGGCAATGAACTCGAGTGGAAGACCTTCGGCCTTCCGGAATCGAGCGGCCCACTTCGGACCTATCCCCTCGGTCATTCCTTCCAGTTCTCCGGAGGAAAGCCCGTCCGAGAACGCGAAGACTCGCGACGAGTTGATGCCGATGACCTTCGGGTTCCGCGCCTCGATCACGTCCTTCAGTACCTGCCATTGCTGGTCGCCCCACAGTTCGGCCTGGGGTCCTCCCACCGCCGCATCGACGGCCCTGGTGGAACGCACTGCCTGGAAGACTCCTCCCTGCGACGAACCACCTAACGCCAGTCGTTCGACGCACGAGCCGTCACCGGGATCGGCGCGGCCGCTGGCCGCGCATTTGTCGAAGAACACGTAGATCGTGCGGCGCCGCGCGAAAAAGGTCTCCGGTACCGTCATCGAAGAGAACACCGGATCCTCGTTGTACTCTCGCATCGGGACGACCCACATATCGATCCCGTGTTTTCGCATCAACGGCGGAAGCACGGTGCGCATGCGAACGTTCAGCCACTGTTGTTGCGTGGCCGCCTGTTCGCGAACCGTCCCGAACGGGCGGACGACGCGGAGGTCCTGGGCAAATACAGACGCCGGCGCGAGGACCGCGATGAAGGCAAGGCGACGGACGGGCATGGGAGCGCGGGGGGTGAGTGTGGGAGGACGAGTGAAGAGAAACCAGTTGACCATGTCGGCTGTGCATGTTCGGGGGCCTCCGCTTCACGCTGTGCCGGGTGCGGACTGACCGCAAGCGTGCCGGAATCAGAAGGGATGCTTGTCGCTTCGGCGCGGGTGGCGTATTTCGTCAGCTTCGTGATGCACGGTCTCCAGCGTATGTTCACGCTGGTCGTGGGCGAGGAGCCAGCGGCGGACCAGCTGCACGACTCCGGCGAGGAGTGTTGCGAACAGGGAAACGCCGAGGATGCGCCAGAACAGCAGCGCACCCGCGATCGCCCACCAATCGCCGTACGTGGCGTAGCTTGCCCCCAGGGGTTCGCGGTGGATTGCAATGAGTCCGAGGCTGACGATGGCCTCGGCGGCGGCTTCGAGGGTTCCGAAGATCGGCGCCCGCCACAGCCATTGGCGTAGCGTATAGTTGCCCAGGTGCAGCGTTGTCATGCCGAGCAGCAGTATGATGCCGCAGGCAACCACCGTCGCGATGTAGAACCAGTTGCCGGTGGGGCCGTTGGTGAGGGCGACGGCTCGGTAGAGACGCATAACGATGCCCGTCATCGCCGCCATCTCGACGAGCGACATGGAGAGCCGTCGGAACGCGGCGGGCTCCTCGAGCTTCCAGTTCCCGGTAGTCGTGGGGAAGAAGCCTGGCATGTCGGGAAGTTAGGCGGCACGCCGTCATGCCGACAGCGGCCAGCGTCCCGGGCGCGCGTCGACGTCCGGCTGTCGTTGCGGGCAACGCCTAATCCGTGCCGATGTGGGACGCGAGCCAGCGTGCAGACTCGGCGAGGTGCGCGCGCCAGTACTCCCATGTATGGGCGCCGGGCCACTCGGTGTATGTGACAGGAAACCCCGCCTGTGCGGCCGCCCGGACGAAGTAACGATTCTGCGCGACGAACCTGTCGTCCTTCCCGCAGTCCAGCGCAATGGCCGGAGCTCCGGCCACGTGACGATCGAGGAGCGCGCGCAGCAGTCGAACGGGATCGCGCGCTGCCCAGGCAGCGATGTCCTTGCCGAAGGCCGGTTTCATCAGTGCCCACAGGGCCGGCGAGTAACGCCCACGCAGGTCCTCGATATTCTGCGCGTAGTCGCCTTCGCCGGACGTACCCTCGCCAAGCAGCGGCGCGACCACACCCGAATGGCTGAACGCCGCGGCGAACACGTCGGGATAGCTGAGTGAGAGGCTGACGGCGCCGTACCCGCCCATGCTCAGGCCGGCGATCCCGCGGTGGACGCGATCGGCACGCGTTCGATAGGTCCGGTCGATGTAGCTGACGAGATCCCTCGCGATGTAGTCGTCATAGTGCGGCCACGGGACGCAGTAGCGCTCGGGCGACTCGCCAGCACGTGGCGGTTTGCGGCGGCAGCCTGGCCAATCGCCGAGGAAGTTCCAGGTCGTATACCATCCATCGTCGCCGTCCGGCATGACGACGATCATCTCCGGCATGCCGGCGATGGTGAGCGAGTCGAACGTCGCGGGAAGCCCACCCAGCGTCGACCAGTCGGCCTCGCTCCCCCACGCCCCGTGGAGATAATAGGCCACCGGGAAGCGGCGCATCGGCTCGGCTGCGTAGGATGGCGGAAGCCAGAGACGAAGATGTTTCCGGATGCCTAACGCCTGCGACCAGAACGAATCGGCGACGATCGTCCCCTGCGCCGCGGCTGTGCCGCTCCGCCAGACGTATTGCTGGACGGACGTCGGCCGGGAAACGAGCGACGATGCGTGCGCAGCCTGGCTCAACACGAGCGTCGATGCGAACAACGCGCACCTTGCCGACCGGCGAATGCGACGACCGGTGAGGGTCACCAGACCTCCGATCAGGGGACGGCAGCGAAACACTCGATCTCCACCCGGGCGCCCAATGCCAACCCGGTGGCGCCGAACGCGCTGCGCGCGGGCTTGTTCCGCGGGAAGAAGGTAGCGTATACCTCGTTCATCGAATCCCACTCGCGCATGTCGGCCATGAAGACCGTGCACTTGACGACGCGATCGAGCGACGACCCGGACTTCTCCAGCACGTCCTTGATGTTGAGCATGGTCTGCCGCGTCTCGGGCTTGATCCCACCCTCCACCAGCCCCCCTTTCCCATCGGCACTGGTCCCGATCTGTCCCGCCAGATACAACATGTTTCCGACGCGTACGGCGGGCGAAAAGGGACGCGTCGGTCGGCCGTATGGCGTGATCCAGGTGACGCCGTTCTCCGTCGTGAACGCGGGACCGGACACAGCGGTCTGTGTCGCCGTACGGCCCGCGCAGGCGAGGAGCCCGCAAGCGGCGATGGGTGCCAGAGTCAGTGCAAGACGCATTGCTGAAAGGGTGAAAGGGACTTGCCGCGTCGCTCACGCGCTAACGCGACGTCTTCGCCGGCGGACGCGCCGCCGGTCGCAGCCACAAGGTGCTTTCGGTCTCCGCTTCGACGCGGGCCCTGGAAAATACCAGCGGGAAGTACTGATCCGAGGCCCACAGCGGCAGAAGATCCCCGTAGTGCGGGCTGCGCGGATCGGCAGACTGGCCAGGTACGTTGGTCACCACGGAGCGATCGAAGTCGTCCAGATCGATGATCTCGCGGTACGATGCGCCGGCGCGCTGTCTGAAGTCGCGACCGCCAGTCGCATTGACCGTGTTGCCATCGCCACCGCGTGACGCCGGCGGCAAGTCGTATTTCGACGACAATGGATGACGGAAGATCGCCACATGGATCTTGCCCCACTGCCAGTTGGCGCGGTCGCTCCCGAAGCGACGGGTCAGATCGGCAACGCCATCATCCAAAGCGGCGACAAGCACCGAATCGCTCTGCGCGTCACCCCCTGCCGTCGACAAATACCTCTCCAACCATTCGTAATCGGGAAACCCACCCAGCAGCTTACTGACAATTGGCTCGCTCGCATACGAAACCTGGAGCGCACTACGGTACGCGCTCGGCGCCCATGCCGCGAAGATCGCCGGCGCCACCTGATCGCGCGACATCCGGAAGTCCCACGACGCAAGGGCCTGTATGTCCCTGTCCCCGCTGCGACGCAAACGCTTGGCGGCGTCGAGCAGCCGCGGGACGAGCGCCTGCGCCAGCAACGAGAGGTCATCGTGTTGAAGTTGCTTGAAGTCGTCGATGTCGAACTTCCGGGTCTGACGCAACACCTGTTTCACCCGATCGATGCGATAAGGCGAAGCCCACTCGTAACTGATCGGGATGGTATAGCCAGCGGGAAGGATATTGTGGTTGGCTGTGGCGATGAATCCTTCCCGCGGGTTGTAGGCGCGCGGGAGATCCTTGCCCGCCATGAAGCCGCTCCACTCGAATGATCCGTCGCCTGGCACCGGGAGCAACCCCGACCAGCTGCGGCGCGGCATGATGCCGCCAGCCACCCATCCGATATTCCCGTCGATATCGGCGTACAGCATGTTCTCGCTCGGCATGAGCCACCGTTCCATGGCGGCCTGAAACTGCTGCCAGTCCCGGGCACGGCCGAGTGCGAGCGAAGCCAGATAGGATGCCGTACCTGGTTCGCTGTGTACCCCGCGTATGGCGAACGCCCTGCCGCGAACGCTATCGATGCTGACGATAGGACCGTGGATCGTGTACTGCAGCGTCACGCTGCGCGGCGGCTCACCCTTCACGCGCACCGTTTCCACAATCGTGGTAATCGGTCGCCAACCACCTTGGTACCAGTAGCAGGCAAACGCACTCGGCGATACGATGCCGCGAGTGGCGCTGGATTGGTAACGATCCGTAGCGGCCAGAGCGGTATCGTGTTGCTGGAGGGGGGGGCCCGCGCGCGCCGCGCTCGCCGGCGGCGGCGAGTTGCACCCGCCAAGCGCTTCGACATACACGTCCTGCTGGTCCATCCCGACTACCGTCAGCCCAAACGCAATCCGGTCATTGTGACCGATCGCCACCCCCGGACTCGCCGGCTCACCGGAGCCGATCACGTTCCACCCCGGCGCCACCAGGTGCGTGATGTACCGGACCGCCGGATTCGTGATCACGCGATGCGGGTCGTTCGCCAGGATCGGGCGGCCGGACCTCGTACGTGCACCGCTCACTACCCAGTTGTTCGATCCTTCGATTCGGGTATAGGCCACATCCGCGAACGTTTCCGAAAGACCGCCTAACGAACCCTCGCCGATACCTGAGAGATCCAGACCCGGTGCGGGATCGAGCGCCCTCCGCGGATCGGCCGGCATGATCTCGTCCACTCGTGCCGCTCCCAGCTTCTCCACCAGGGCAGCACGCACGACCTCGCTGTTCGCGTTCGACACGCCACTCAATCCCGTCACTCGCGCCAACGGCACCTCCGGCGTCCAGGGCTCCGGCCGGAACCCCAGCAACGCAAACTCCGGAGGCAGCGAATCTCCGGCCATCGCGATGTACGCGTTCACACCAGCTACGAACGACGTCAGAATCTGTCGGGTATCGCTGCCGTAGGCTGCCCACTCACGCGCCATGTCGCCACGATACTTGAACAAACGAGCGTGCCGGTCGCGCTCGACCGCCGCCGAGCCAAGTACCTCCGCCAGACGCCCCTCCCCGAGACGGCGCCACATCTCCATCTGGAACAGGCGATCCTGCGCAGCGACGAAACCCTGCGCAAGGAAAAGGTCGTGCTGATTTCGAGCGTAGATGTGCGGAACCCCCCACCGATCGCGGCGCACTTCGACCGACTCGCGCAAACCGGGAATCGTTAGGTCGGCCACCGGCGCCGGGAGCGCCTTCATGGAAGCGGTCACGGCAGGCCCAGCGCCGGACTGGGCCCACGCGTCTTCAGACGACTCGGAAGGCGCGAGAACGGAGCCGATGGTCACGGCGCCCAGTACCAGTCGACGAATCATGTGAGCGAACCTCGGCAACGAGTACACGTTCCTGCCAGTCGAACGGCAATACAGTGCCGTCGGAATGGGCCGAGCGACAGGGGCCGCACCACGTGCGGCGACCGATGCCTACTTGATCCAGTGACCGATGCGTGACCAGCGTATGTCCGTCAGGAACGGAAGCGGGCGGTCGCTGTCGTCGGCGTTCCAGCTATAGTACACGAACGTGGGACGCCCTCGCATGTTCTCCCTTGGCACGAGGCCCCAGTAACGACTGTCCTTCGACTGGTAGCGGTTGTCGCCCATCATGAAGTAGTGACCAGCCGGGATCACCAGCGGCCCCCAATTGTCGTGCGTCGGTTGGCTGGGCGCGGGCCCGAAACGAGACGACGTCAGTGCGACCTGCTTCTGCCAGTCGAAAAGCGGACTCGTCTCGTTCGGATCGCCGGGCTCTGACGACGCACCATAGCCCTGCCGCTGTTCGATGCCATTGATGAACAGCTTGGCATCGCGCATGTGGAGCGTGTCCCCGGGCATACCGACCAGGCGCTTCACAAGGGTCGGCGTCGGATCCTCGGGCTGATCGATCTGATACGGCGACTGGAACACCACGACCTCGTACCGTTTCGGCTCAGCATACCCGGGCAGGTTCACGCTGGTGAACGGCACGTGAGGCCCGTAGACCATCTTGTTGACGAAAAGCCAGTCACCGACGAGCAGCGCGGGAATCATGCTTCCCGATGGAATGCGGTACGCCTCGAAGAAGAACGCGCGTATGAAGAGAAAGATCAGGATCGCGCTGCCGATGCCTTTCACGTTCTCCCATACCGTTCCGCGCGACGGGCGCGAACCGCCCTTTCCGGCACGCGCTGCCGCGACGACGTTGGGCTTCTTTGCTTTCCGGGTGCTTTTCGCCACTGGTGAACGGGAGAGTATTTCCGCGATGGAGCAGCGCGCTCGCGCCGTCCGTTGCGCGGGGAAAGCTAACTACGGGTTCGAATCGCGCGACGTTCCATTGGGCGCGACCCCGGAACAACGAAAAGGCGCGTCCTTGCGAACGCGCCATCATTCGTCCCACGGCGGAAAGGCTACTTCAGGTGCTTGTTCACCAGCTTGGTCATCTCGAACATGTTGACCATCGACTTGCCGCCGAAGACCGCCTTCAGCTTCTCGTCAGCGTTGATGTTTCTCTTGTTCTTCGTGTCCTGCAGGCCGTTCTTCTTGATGTAGGCCCAGATCTTCTTCGTCACTTCGGAGCGGGGCATCGCGCCCGTGCCAACCACTGCTCCGAGCGCGGCCGACGGCTGCATCGGCGTCATGAAAGCGGCGTTCGGCTTGCGCTTGGCGGCCTTCTTCGCCGCCGGCTTCGCGGCCTTCTTTACCGTCTTCTTCGGTGCTGCTTTCTTCGCGGTCTTCTTCGCGGCCTTCTTCTTGGCGGCCATCGGATGTCTCCTGAAAGGTGGTCGACGCGATTTTCTCTCGGAGGAGAGGCACGAATGCGACGCGCGCAAGATAAAGTGACCTGCTCACGATGCAATAGGGAAATGTGCGGTTTCCCCGGGAAGAACGCGCTTCGCGCGTCCCAGCGCGTCGAACACGCGCGTCCCTCATTTCATCCGCGCAACTACCCACTCCAGAATCGCGGCCAGCACATCGCTGCGAACCGCATGGGACGGGAGCGCGGCGTAACCGGCAGGGTTGCCATCCGGATCGCTGACGAACAGATGGTTGGTCCCTGGGAAGACTCGAACGGTAACGTCGCCATTGCCATCCGATCGGATTGCGCGGGCCAGCGCCTCGGCCTGGCCGGCGGTGACCTGCCGATCGGTGGCGCCCTGCAGGATCAACACCGGCACGCGCACGCGGCGGGCGGTCTCCAGAGGATCGTAGTCCACGAAGAACCCCATCCACGGCGCGCTCTTCGCAAGCGAATCGATCGTCGGCGCAATCCGGCGCATCGCCGAATCCCGCTGGGGTGCAGTCAGGTTCGGCGCGTGCTCGATCGCGAACCGTTGCTGGTATTCGAGTATCCTGCGGCCGCCCTCCGCCGGAGCGGCAAGCAGCACAATGCCACGAAGAGTCGAGTCCTGCGCCGCTACCATCGGCGCGATCAATCCGCCCTCGCTGTGGCCGATGAGCCCAAGCCGCCGAGAGTCGATGTCGGAGCGACTCCGCAGATATGCGAGGCCCGCGCGGATATCGTCGGCGAAGTCAGCGCTCGTCGCCGTTGCCGCGTTCCCCCCTGACGAGCCATAGCCGCGATCGTCCATACGCAGGACGGCGATCCCATGCCGCGCAAGCGTGTCCGCTACCTGACGAAACGGCCGGTAGCCCTTCACCAGCGAGATGGCCTCATCGCGATCCTGCGATCCGCTCCCGGTAATAGTCACCAGAGCCGGCACGGGACCACGTGCGTTCGTCGGCATGGTCAGGGTCCCGGCGAGCGTGTGGCCCATCGGCGTCGGTACGGTCACAGCTTCCGCCGTGTACGGTGCTCCCGGCGGCGGACTGTAGTCGGGCGGCGCCGCGGCCATAGCACCTTCGCCCATGTCGGGCACCCTCACCAGCCTCAAGCCCTGCGCCGGGATCGTTCCGCCAAGGATCTCGCCGTTGGAGCTCACGGCCAGTCTGACGACTACGCCGCCAACGGTGACGACGACGGAATCCCTGCCGGCGCGAACGATGCCGGCCGCGACGGTCGTCCCTCCCTGCACCATGAAGAGGTTGGCGACGGTAGAATCGCGATCGACTCCTCTCGCGCGCACCACTGCCAGCTCCATCAAGGCGAACGACGGGTTCAGGAACGGGATCGCGCCATCGCGAGTGGCGAATCGCTGCACGGTGACATTCCCCGCCGCACCGAGTTCCGCGATGACACTGTCATCACGGAACACCAGCATCGCCCTCTGCGCGGGAGGAGAAGCGCGATCGCTGGCCGCCTGCCTCGCCTCCATGCGTAGCGACTCCACCCGGTCGCGGTCGCCAAGCGCAACGTCAAGTGTCAGGCGCATGCCAGCGGCCTTGATCAACAGCTCCGAGTTGAGCTGCCGGGCAGTCCGCGAGAAGCGCTCCATCGAAAACGTATCGCTCGGCGTGAGCAGGATGAGTACCGCCCGCTCCTGCGCCCGCGCCTGCGTCCCGACTAGCGCGAGTACATACATCGCGGCGCACGAACGGCGGAACGCTGTCAGCAACATCGTTGGTTCTCCGGGCCGGTGTGAGCGGACTGCCTGAGTATTACGGAACGCGAGGCGATCCTCCGAGTTCCTCGAGCAGGCGGCGCATCCGCACGTCGAATGGGTCTGGCGTATCTTCGTCATCCCCGATCGCCTCGCCTGACTGCGGCGTTTCGAGGATGAGCGGGATATCGTGCGACGACGGATTCTCCAGCAGCCATCGGAATGGCTCGATACCGATCTGGCCTTCACCCAGGAGCGCGTGCCGATCCCGATTGGATCCGAGAGCGCCCTCCGAATCGTTCAGGTGAACGAACGATGGCGCCTCGCCAGTTGCATCGCTGAACTCCTCGATAACCGCGTCCAGCTCCTGCGCGGAAGCGTGGATACGGTGACCGCTGGCGAACAAGTGGCACGTGTCCAACCCGTAGCCGGCGCGTTGTCGCAGGGGCGCCGGAATGAGCGCCAGCATCTTCCCTACCTCGGACGCCGTCCGTCCCATCGTACGACCGGCGCCAGCAGTGTTCTCGATCAGGACGCGCGCGGTCCCCGGAACCGACTCGATCGCGTGCGTCATCGCATCGGCAATACGTGCGATCGCTCCATCGGGATCGCTCGATCCGGCGGACCCCGGATGGAAGCAACAGGCGAACGCCCCCAATGCCGTCGTTCGCTCGAGTTCCTTCGCCAAGCCGGCACGAGCACGCGCGTACTTGTCGGCTTCGGGTGAGGCGGTGTTGAGGACGTACGCACCATGGACCAGGACGAACCTCGGATCCAGTCCTGCGCTCCGGACCGCCTCCCGGAATCGAGCCGCACGCTCCGGTTTGACCGCAACCTTGTCGCCGTAGTACTGGGGTGGGGCAGAGAAAATCTGCAGTGCACGCATACCCGCCCTTGCGGCGCGGCGGGCGGCCATGTGGATCCCTCCCTGATCGGGAGCGTGCGATCCGAAGTAATGCGCCATGGCAGGGAGGTGGAGGAATGCCCTCCCCGACGAGAGGGATCTACCGACGAGACCGCGTCCGACTGCGCAACGCCAGCCAAAGGAGGAACGGGGCAGCAGCTACGAACGTCAACAGGAGAATTTGGCCCCAGCCAAGCTGCCAACGCAACGTCAGTGAGTACGTCACTGTCTGCGTGGACGACAGCTGGAGGGCCCGCTCGCCATACCAGGTCACGACAGCGAACACGAGACCCAGCGACGACGCCCACGCCAGCTCCAACCCGAGGATCTGCCGGAGCGAAAGCTCCCGGAAAAGCTCGATCGCACCTCTCACGTCACTGGATGCGCAGGATCGCCAGTCCTATCTCGGCCGGAGGCTGGCCCCCCGCAAGCGAGCGGATCGCCAGAACCTGTGGCGCCGCCTGCGCTCCCGATAGTTCCCACGCCGCCCATCCGCCGCCAGGTAGACTAGACACCTCCTGCTGAAACGTCGAGAAGTTCCCGAAGTTCACCGGACGGATATTCATGGGGAACGCGCGGGGAAAAGCTGGTCGCGGTGGATTACCGACCACCAGGTACTGACTCATCCCCCGGAATACGTCGCGTGTGTCCCAGCTGGCCAGGCGCGCTCGCGCGTCGAACACCGACCCAGTCGGGTAGTTGTCCGCGAGCGATGCCAACGAGAACCCTCCGAGCAGCTCCGCGAACGGCCACCCCGAGTGCGACACGATGTTGTCCACACCAGCGTCGTCCTTCACCTGTGTAATCGATCGGAGGAACGTGCCCTCATCCGGCTGCATGTCGGTTACGTAACGCAGAAACGACCACGAACTGCCATAGATGACAGGATCCGGTATCGACGCCGTCGGATCGCTCAGTATCGACTTCGACTCGTTCGACTCATAGTGCTTGTAGAGGAAGTTGAAGTGGTGCAGGATTGCCTCGACCGGATCCGCGCACAGGCCACCACGGGCGGCATAGTCGCAGACGGGACCGTCGCTCCAGCGAATGTCCGACCGCGCCGGGCGGTTATAGATGAGTCGTGCCCACATCTCGCTCGCTTCCTGAGCGGTGCCTTCCTCCACCCAGGCCTCATCGAATGCACGATTGGCATCGTGCACGTACCGTTCCGACACCGACGTGATGTGCTTGGCTTCGTGGATCAGTGTCCCGCGAACATAGCGCTCCCAGGTTTCGGCACTGATCCTCTTGTTGGCATCGGCGTTGTTGGGGTCGGGAACGATCGCGTAGAAGTATGGACCCTCGTTTGAGCTGGCACACGTGTTGTTGGGATCCGGGTCCGTTCTGGGGAAGAAGTCGCAGGCGGTCACGAAGCCAAGGATGCCGCCGCCGCGATACTGGTTGACCCGCTTCGTGAACAACGCGCTGATCCGGCCTGTCCACTGGAGATCAGTGTCCGCTGCCAGTGGCCGCCCGAAATTGAGTAGAATCGGGTACATGTCGCGATCGAACTCGGCGCCGATCTTCTGGTAGACAGCGTCGTTCTGGCCCGCGGTTGGCGCCAGAACGTCCTCGTAGATGATCATCTTCGGACCGACGTACGCGACGCGCGCGTTCACATCCTCATATTGGGTGCAGAACGAAATCGACGTGCCTTTCTCCGGACACATCCGGAACGTCGCCGTCGAGTTCAACTCGGGTGGCGGCTTGGGCCCGGTCGGTCCGCCAACGCGCTGCATGGCGAGCCCTCGTGCGCGTTGGCTGCGCCAGATCTCCCGCGGCGGGCGCCGGGCGGCAGTCATGCGGTTTTCCCGCTCCATCAGCGCGAGATGACTGGCGAGGTGTCGCTGAAGGTATGGCGGGATCGGTTCGAAGGCGGTCGCCGCAACCGTCGGATCGATCTGTCGGGCAGGCCCCGTGGCAGGCAAGGCGGCGGCGGTCACGGCAGCCGTGTTTGCCGCGCCCAGCAGCTTGAACGATGTCCGGGTGGCGGGCGAGGTCGCGTAGTTGAAGGCAGTGATGAGGTACTTGCCGCCGTTCCCGACGTACTCCGTGCAGGCAAGGCTCGCTGCGTCCGTGAGGATCGCGACCTCTCCCACGGCTATCGACTTCGTGGCGGCAATGCGCAGTTGTCGGGATGCTGTCGCCGTATCCGCGTTCGCCACGACGCGGAGCGGCACCGAGGCGTCGTTCGGCACGCACGGCAGCGACGTCAACGACGGTACGACGAACGTCAGGCTGGTGGTGGAAGCGGCCGTGACCGTGGCCCGAACGCCATTGACGTAAACTTCGTTGTCACCAGGGGTGGCGCCGAAGTTCAGCCCCGTCACGGTCGCCGGGTCTCCGGGGACGAGGAGTGCTGGCGCGCCACCCGAAATCGACGGCGCGTTCAAACCTTTCACACGTACGAGCACGCTGTCGCTCTTTCCCTCGCTGGACACGCGGATATGCGTGGAACCGGCCGATACGCCGCTGACCAAACCTTCGTTCGAAACCGTGGCGCGAGCCAGATCCGCAGACGACCAGGTGAGCGTTCTACCCGTCAGTGCCTGGCCGATCCGATCGAGCGTCACGGCGCTCAGCGTTATCGTTTCTCCCTCCTTCACGACGGGCAACCGCTGCTCGATTATCACCGTGGCGACCGAGGCTTGGAGAACCGTCAGCTGCGCCGTTCCCGTCACCCCCTCCACGGTCGCCGTGATCGCCGTCGTGCCCGGCGCTACACCCGAGATCGTCCCGTTATTGTCGATAGTCGCAACCGAAGTCGCGGAACTCGAATACGTGACCGCGCGCCCCGAAAGCGCCGTCCCCTTGGCGTCGAAGTACTGGGCACTGGCGAACGTCGTGAGGCCCACCTCGACCTGTGACTGACCCAGTGTGACCGTGAGGGAGGCGACCTTTGGCGGACCGGCCGGCTCGCTCCCACCACCGCAACCGGCGGCAGCCATCCACACCGCACCAAGAACCTGCCAGTGACTCAACCGACGCATGCCGTGCCCTCGAGGAAAGCGGTTATCCATCATCGTCTGTAACACTCCTGACGGTCCCTCCCCCGTCAAGTCAGCGTCTCAGGCCTTGGCCACGGATGGAGTACGCATCGCAGAGGGGATATCTTGAACCCTCCACTCAGAACCCTTCGACCTCAGGCTGCCTAATGTCAACCACGGCAGATCCCGCCGCATCCGCTTCGGCCGCGACGTCTGCGTCCGGTGTCGGCCTCCCTGCTTTCAATGGCGTGCGCCGCGTTCCGCCCGCGTCTTCCGAACCCGTCAAGTCCTACGCGCCTGGTTCACCAGAGAAGGCTGCACTCAAGGCTCGACTCGGTACCATGGCCTCCGAGCGTATCGAGATCCCGATCGTTATCGGCGGCAAGGAATATCGGTCGGGCGAGCTCGGGCATGCGGTGATGCCGCACGACCACCGCCACGTCCTCGCCGACTACCACAAGGCCTCGCGCGCGCACGTGGAGATGGCCATCAACGCGGCCATCGAGGCCCGACGGGATTGGGCGAACTGGGCCTGGGAGGATCGTATCGCGGTATTTCTACGCGCGGCCGAACTCCTCGCCACCACCTGGCGGTCGACCGTCAACGCGGCCACGATGCTCGGGCAGTCGAAGACCGTCTTCCAGTCCGAGATCGACGCGGCGTGCGAACTCATCGACTTCTACCGCTTCAACGCGCAATTCGCACAGGAGATCTACGCGGAGCAACCCGTGTCGAGCCCGGGTGTGTGGAACACTACGGACCACCGACCGCTCGAAGGCTTCGTCTACGCGATCTCTCCGTTCAACTTCACCGCCATCGGCGGTAACCTTGCCGGATCCCCGGCAATGGTGGGGAACGCCGTCATCTGGAAGCCAGCTGCAACCGCGATGCTGTCTGGCTACTACGTTTTCAGGCTGCTGGAAGAAGCCGGACTGCCACCCGGTGTCATCAACTTCCTCCCCGGCGACCCGGCGATGATCAGCGATGCCGTGCTCTCGCATCGCGACCTGGCCGGTGTGCACTTCACCGGAAGCACCGGCGTATTCAACAGCATGTGGAAGACGATCGGCGCGAACATGGGGCGATACCGCACCTACCCGCGTATCGTGGGAGAAACCGGCGGCAAGGATTTCATCGTCGCGCATCCTTCGGCGGACCCGGCCGCGGTAGCGGTCGCGATCGCACGCGGCGGGTTCGAATACCAAGGGCAGAAGTGCTCGGCCGCCAGTCGGGTGTACGTGCCGCGCTCGCTGTGGAGTGAGGTACGGGATCGTACCGCGGCGATCATGGCGGAGATCAGGATGGGCGATCCGCGCGACTTCCGGAACTTCATGGGCGCTGTGATCGACAGGAAGGCATTCGACCGGATCAGCGAGTACCTGTCCGACGCACGGCGGCATGCCCGTGTGATCGCTGGCGGCAATGCCCATGGCAGCGATGGCCATTTCATCGAGCCCACACTGATCGAGGCGCCGTCGGCCGACTACCGGCTGATGTGCGAGGAAATCTTCGGCCCCGTGGTAACCGCATGGGTCTACGACGACGACAAGTGGAGCGAGACGCTGGCGACAGTCGACGCCACATCGCCGTACGCCTTGACGGGATCGATTTTCTCGCGCGACCGCCAAGGGGTGCGTGAAGCCATGGTCGGCTTGCGCAACGCCGCCGGCAACTTCTACATCAACGACAAGCCGACAGGAGCGGTCGTTGGACAGCAGCCGTTCGGCGGCGCACGCGCGTCCGGCACGAACGACAAGGCCGGGTCGAAGTTGAACCTGCTGCGCTGGATCAGCCAGCGGAGTGTAAAGGAGACGCTCGTGCCGCCGACGGATTACACGTATCCGTTCATGGCCGAGGAGTAGCACCGCGCCGGAACCTCGACCGGGAAGGGCGCCGGACGTCCCGGCGCCCTCAACGCTCGCCAGCCCATGACCACCTACCGCTATCACACTTGCGACGTCTTCACGGACCAGCGCTTTGGCGGTAACCAGCTGGCTGTGCTTCCGCACGCTCACGGTCTTACGTCCGAACTCATGCACGCCATCGCGCGTGAGTTCAACTACCCGGAGTCGACGTTCGTCTTCCCGCCGGACTCTCCACGCCATACACGTCGTGTGAGGATCTTCACGCCCGGCGGGGAACTGCCATTCGCCGGACATCCCACCGTTGGCACCGCGTTTGTCCTGGCGGCTATCGGCGAGATCGCCCTGACCGGAGACGAGACGCGCGTAGTCTTCGAGGAGGGTGTCGGACCGGTACCGGTTCTGATTCGTGCCGAAGCCGGACGGCCCGTTTTTTCCCAGCTTTCGGTGGCGAAACTGCCCGAGGTCATGCCGCCACTCCCGGATCGAGAGGTGCTGGCTTCGATCCTGTCGCTCCACGCCGACGACATCGGCGAAGGTCGTTTCTCGCCACAGGGCGTGTCCTGCGGACTGCCGTTCGCTTTTGTGCCGGTACGCTCGCGCGATGCCCTCCGTCGCAGCCGCCTCCGCATGGAGCCGTGGGAAGCGCACCTTCGCGGCACACCCAACGAGATGATTTTCGTCTTCACGATGGACGGCGGCCGTCCCGGCTCGGACGTTCGGGGCAGGATGTACGCACCCAGCGTGAACGTCCCGGAGGATCCCGCGACGGGGTCTGCCTGTGCCGCGTTAGGTGGGTATTTGGCGATGCGCAGCGCGATCGCGTCCGGGACGCTTCGCTGGACGGTCGAGCAAGGGTTCGAGATGGGGCGTCCCAGCATCCTCCACGTCGAAGTGGACAAACTGGACGGCAGAATCACCGCAGTGCGCGTGGGAGGCTCGACTGTCATGGTCTGCTCCGGCGAGATCACCGTCTGAGCCCGCACGCCCCAGCAAACGGAACGCGAGGTACGCCCGGAGAGACGCTGGTCCGCGAACTGGATACGCGGGCGCTGGCCTTCAATGCGGTGAACCTGACGATCGGGACGACGGTGTACGTCGTGCCCGCGCTGATAGCCTCCGAGGTCGGCCGCGCCGCTCTGCTCTCGTACATGGCGTGCGCGATCCTGATGGCCCTGGTGGTGTTGTGCTTCGCCGAAGCGGGGAGCCGGGTGCCGGGTTCCGGTGGCGGGTACGCATGGGCCTATCGCGCTTTCGGACCGTTCGTGGCCTTTCTCCTCGGCTGGACCCTTTACCTGGGTGGCCTGGTGCTGGGTGCGGCCAGCGTGTTGCAACTGTTCTTCCGCGGGGCGGGCGCGCTGCTGCCATGGGTAGACGAACCCCTCCCGCACGCCATGCTCGTCGTGGTCATCCTTGCCACCGTGGCCCACCTGAATGTACGCGGTGTGCGACGGAGCGCCCGGATGGTAGAAGCGGTGACCCTGGTGAAGCTGACGCCATTGGCGGTCATCATCGTGACCGGAGCCGGCGGGATCGTGCTGTCGAACCTGACGATTGACCGGCTGCCTTCACTGCCGCAATTCGGACACTCGCTCTTTCTGGTGATCTTCCTCTTCGCCGGGATCGAGAACGCGTTGCTGGCGAGCGGCGAGGTGCGAAACCCGGCGCGGACTATCCCGCGAGCGGTCGTCGTGGCGCTGGGCGCCGTCACGCTCCTGTACCTGAGTACACACGTGGTAGCGCAGGGCGTGATGGGAGACGCACTTGCCAACGGCTCGCCAACACCGATCGCGGACATGGCAGCAATACGCATTGGCGGATTCGGCCGAGCACTCGTCCTGTTCGCGATGATCGTGGCGCCATTGAGCTACCTCCTCGGCGAGATGCTGGCGGCGCCGCGCATCCTGTTCGCAATGGCGGAGAGCGGAATCCTCCCTAAGGCGATCGCCGCCGTGCATCCGACCTGGCACACGCCGGCTCCCGCCATTTGGTTGCACGCCACTCTGGTCGGAGCCTTCGTGCTCACCCGCAGCTTCGAATGGCTGGCAGTGGTATCTTCGGTGGCAACACTGCTGGCATACCTCGTGTGTGCGCTGGCGACCATCCGGTTGCGCCGGATGCAGGTTCAGGACGCTGGCCCGCCGTTCGAATTGCCGGGTGGAATCGCTATTCCGGCGGCGGCATCTGCCACCATGGTCGCGCTCCTGTTCGCCGCCCGGGCGAGTGAGTTGCTGGCGATCGGGCTGTTGCTGGCAGTTGGGACGACTCTTTACGCAATCGGAGGAATACGTCGGCGGCGGGTTGTAGCCGCCCCTCTGCCGCGGGAACTGACAAGTGGAATGACCGATCGCGCCACCGAGTGACGCCGATGTGCGGTGCGCCGGTTCGCATCGGCACAGCGAGGGCGCGCGCGACGTATCGCAGAACCGCCGGATCTGCCGCAAGCAAATCGACGGTTCTTGCACAAGTGAGTCGAAGAACTTTGCCGCGTGAGAGCGAACGCCGAACGCCTCGCCGTTAACGGCTGCGTATCGGACCGACTGCTTTCCGCGGGCGCCGTGCTCGATCGGCGGGCCCCGTGGAGTGCTACAGCTGGCTCGTGCAGTGCGGGCAGCGAGTGGCTGCTGCGTCGATCGTTGACCGGCAGTACGTGCACACCTTGGTCGGTGGCGGTGGCGGGGGTGCCGGCTCCGGCGTCACGAAGATCTTGCCAATGCGCCACGCGACAAAACTGATTATGGCGAAGTTCAGGAACACACCGGCGAAATCGCCGACGCCGAACTTGATCGAGCCCACGTCGAGCGTATACGTGCGCCACTCGCCATCCGGAATCAGCACGCCGATGATCGGCATTATGAAATCGTCCGTCATCGCTTTCACGAGCGCACCTGCCGCACCACCGACAATCACCGCCAGCGCCAGTCCGACAACGTTGGCCTTGAGCAAGAAAGCCTTGAACTCGCTGAGCATGGGCATGCCTCGCAGGGGAAGGACGCCCGAATGTGATCGGCCGGTGAGCGTTGCGAAAGTGGAGGGCGACGATTCGTTGCCGGCCCGCTGCGGGTTGACTACAGGCGCGCCTCGAGGTACGCGTCGAAGCGCCACCTGTTGCGCGGGTAGACGCCGCGCGACAGATCGAAGCGGAACAGCCCATCGAGTATCGAGAGGCCGGCACCGACGCCACTCAGCGGACGACCGGGATGCGCGAAGTCCGCGCGCCGGCCCGCCCACCCGAGGTCGCCGAACAGCACCGGGCGCGCCGCTCCACCGGTTGCCGCCAGCTCGAATCTCGTCAGCCAGTAAGCCTCTCCCATTGCCGCACCTGGCAGCTGGCCACGCACGGTCTGTGTACCGCCAAGGAAGTACTGTCGCTGCACCGGGGCCCCGGCGGACACACCCCCACCCACCGTGACGGCCGCCGTCGCGGCCGACAGTAGTCCGTGCGATATCGTCAGATCCACTCCGGATCGACCGAAGGCACGCGCCGAGCTGTCCGACGGTACGAACCACCCTCCCTCGAGCCTGATGTCGGAGAAGAGTCTCCAACCGGCGGGATCGAGGCCATTGCTTCGGATGTCCCGCACACCACCGCCGAAAGCGGTGCCCTTCACTGCCCGGAAGTTCGGGCCGAACTCCGAACCGCCACCAAACGCCCTCGACAGATTGAAGCTGGTAGTGGGCGTCGCCGTCCGCTGTCGTTCTCCGAAAAATCGCAACCGCAACCCGCTCTCGCGCGTGGCGAACCGCTCCGCCTCCACGCCAACGCTGCGGTAGTAGAAGCCATCGTCGCGACCGAACGCAAGTGCGCCGAATCCGCTTCCGAACGACAACGGCGCACCCCAATCGCTTGCTACGGAAAGGCGCTGATACGCCGCCACGCGTACGGTATGCCTGCCGTTCGACCGCGACATGCCCAGGTCCAGTCCGGGTACCCAATCGCCGGCGCCCAGCCGCAACATTCCGTCCAGCGCGTAACCCCTGCCCAGCTGCATCGTACCGCCAACACCGGTCGAGATACCTTCGATCCTGTTGTACCGCGTCATTGCCAAGCCGTACGTCCAGACGATCGGCTGCGGCGCCCAGCCCGGCTGCAACGAGAATCCGAGCGCCCGTATCAGTTCGTTGCGATCCGCCAGGCCGAACAGTTCCTCGCCCGAGTCGTAGATCGACCGTGGCAAGTCGGGTGACGTAGCCAGCACTGTAGTGTCGCATGGAATCGTCACTTCCACCGATACGGAGCCGTCAGCTCGCGTCTCACGCCTGCGCCAGGACGAACCGGTACTGCAGCTGGTGCTGCGAACAGCCTTCATTTCATCGCGTCGCGCAGAGTCGGCGGCCATGTAGGCGCTTGCACGATCGCGTTTCTCTTCCTTGCTCAGCGAGCGCCAGATCGCACCGTCCTTGCCAAGGAGCGAGTCCATCGCGGAGACGTTATTTGCCGGTATGGGAGGCAGAGTGTCGACTCCGTTCACCTCGGCATACTTGAAGCTCTCCTCGATCTTGAACGGAATACGCATGAACGACGCGCGAGCCCAGCCCTCCGCAGCCTGCGTGCGCGGTAGCCAGAACCGGCCGCCGTACAGTCCGTACTCGATCGTCACGCCCTCCAGAGTCGCCTGCATCGGCGACATGAAA
This sequence comes from Gemmatimonadaceae bacterium, assembly GCA_019186945.1. Taxonomy (GTDB): domain Bacteria; phylum Gemmatimonadota; class Gemmatimonadetes; order Gemmatimonadales; family Gemmatimonadaceae; genus JABAQJ01. Next base: position 172,940 of record JABAQJ010000007.1, on the reverse strand, counting down.
CCCTTGACCCAACCTGGCACCTCGTCGTCCGGATCGGGTTTCTCGCCACGAGCCCGCAGCTCTTCGGCTTCCCGCTTGATCTCCTCGTCCGCCACTCGCCAGATATCGATCGGCACGGCAAGTCGGTAAGCGGCGCGCACCAACTGGCCGGTAGCATCGTCGAACCAGAACGACCCCACGGACAGCCGCCATTCGGGCCGTCGCGGTTCGATCCGAAGTTCGACCAAGCGAATGACTTTGCCATCGGGCAGCGTATAGCGCACCGAATCGCCGGAAGCGTATCGGTAGTAGGCCTCCGCACCGATGGCGAGCGGGTGGATCATGTCGCGTTCATCGACCTCCGCTTTCGCGACGCCCGAGCCAATCCAGAGCGCTTCGCGACCGGGGTAGTAAGGCACGGGCGAGATCTCGCCCATCTCGGCGTCGGCATCGTTGGCGTCAGCCACCGGGAAGACCGAGCGCCGTCCCTTCAGTTCGATATGTACTCCGGCACGTCGCGACCACTGAACGCGCGACGCGTTCTCTGTCCGGAACAGCAAACGATCCTTCCCGAACGCGCGAAAGCCCAGCCCAACCGACAGGCGCTGATAGGCGTTGGCATCGTACGACGACAGCGTGGTGTCCTGTGTCAGTCGAGCGTCGCGCGCCTTGACGAGGAGCGACCGTGCGCCCGAATCGACGAACGCGGTGCGTTCTAATTCCGGTGTTACTGCCATGCGAATGGGTTTCGCGACGCGTTCCTCTCGCCGCGCTCGCATGGACGCACGTCTATCCATTCTTTCGATGACCGAATCCAGACGGGCGGTGGTGTCGCCGGCCCGAGGCTTGTCGCCAATGCGGACAGAGACGCTTTGCAGAGAAAACAGGGCGACCAGGACGAACATGCGGCATTACGGCAGAAGGGTGCCGCTACGTACGGTCCCTCCTGACAAAGGTTTCCGGACGGCCGGCTCCCCCTTGTCCGGATATGCGGACTCGGCGAGCAGTGACCATGGCGGCTAGTTTGCAGTCGCACAGGAGATGGGACGTATCGTCCCTTCGCGACACGACAACGCAGAAGCGATGAAAGCCAAACTCCGACCCACTCCCGCAACGAGCGACCTGGCGCTGGTTCTGGGAGGTGGTGGCGCACGCGGGGCGTACCAGGCCGGCCTGCTCCGGTACATCGCGCGCCAGTACCCTCATCTGCACATTCCCATCCTCGTCGGGATTTCCGCCGGCGCGATCAATACCGTGCACATCGCATCGCACCGTGGAAATTTCGACGAGTCGATCGACGATCTGGTGAAGATCTGGCGTTCGCTCGCCCCCGAGGATGTGTATCGCGTCGATGCCCGATCGCTGTTGTCGAACGTCGTGCGCTCGGGCTACGGGCTGGTGTCTGGCGATCATCCCACCCCTGACGAGCGCGTCCGTGGCATGGTGGACACGCAACCGCTGCGTGCGTTTCTCGAGCGCGTGCTCAAGCACGACCGGGACGGCTCCCTGCCGGGAATCGCGCACAACCTTGGCCGCGGGACGTTGCGATCGGTGGCACTCAGCGCGACCAGCTACACGACGGGCTGCTCGACCACGTGGGTGCAGTCGAACGATTTCGAACCGTGGGAGCGAGCGCAGCGACGGGCGGTCGCAGCCAGGATCTCGGTCGATCACATCATGGCGTCGGCGGCGCTTCCGCTCTTCTTCCCTGCCGAGCGGGTGGGGAACGAGTGGTTTGGCGACGGCGGCATCCGGTTGACGGCGCCGCTGTCGCCCGCCTTGCACCTTGGCGCCTCACGGATCCTGACGATCTCCACACGCCGGGAGCGGCGAACATCCGAGTGTGTCGAACCGCAGATCGAAGGGTATCCGGCGCCGGCGCAGGTGTTGGGGATCCTTTACAACGCAGTCTTCCTCGACGTGATCGACCAGGACGTTTCGAGACTCGAGCGCATCAACGAACTCGTTGCCAAAGTTCCTCCTTCGCAACGCGGCTCGATGCGCAAGATCGAGCTTCTCGTGTTGCGCCCCTCGATCGACCTCGGCGTACTGGCGCGCGAGTACGAGCCGCGGCTGCCTCGTGTGTTCCGTTTCCTCACACGCGGTCTGGGAACGCGCCGTTCGAAGAGTCCATCCATCCTGTCAGTCCTCATGTTTCAGGAGGACTACATCCAGCGCCTGGTGGAACTGGGCGAGTCCGACGCCGAGCGCCAGTCTGAGCGGATTCGCGAGTTCATCGAGGGGGGGATGTGGCAGGAAGCGGTCAAGCCGGAGCCGACCGCATCGGCTTGACGTGTCAGCGTTCTCGTTCCCGGCAAAGCTACCGTACCCGCGCTTCCGCCCCCTGGCGTCGCAACTGCAGCACCCTGACATCGGGATCGACCACCACCTTCTCCGGCTTGAAGACGGACCGGATGCTGATCGCGCGCCGTTCGTTAGCGCCTAACGTGATCGTCGTGGCGGTACTGACCCACGGTTCTGGATGCCTGGCCGCCGTCGGATCCGGAAAGCGCTCGCCCCTGGTGGCGGCGACGTCGATCGTGACACGGCCGGTGCCGGCATTCTCGATCACCGCCGTCGTCACCCATGCCGTGCTGCCATCCCCGGAGTCCGCGGCCTGTCGTGTCGTCGCGTCGCGCACCTTGAACTCCGGCACGACGACCGTATCCATCCATTGCTTCACGAACGCATCGTAGCCCGCGGTATCGGGTGCGAAACGCCGCAGGTGCTCGGCCAGGTCATGGAGCACGGGATGGTCGGGATTGCCACGGTACGTCGTCACGAAATCCTTCATCCCGCGGAGCGCGTTCTCCCGCCCCATCTGCTCTGCGAGCATCCAGAAGACCCAGCCGCCCTTGTCGTACCAGAGCGTGTTGTCGCCGAGTTTCGAACCATCCACGCGGAACATCTTCCGCTCGGCGTCTGCCTGCCGCCGGTCACCGTAGCTCGACTCGATCCGTTTGCGGAACTCCATGGATTCGCGCACGCCCTTCACCTTCTCGATCAGCAGCGCGGTGGAAAAATGGGCCATCCCTTCGCTCAGGAAGTTGCCGCCGGGCCCGACTCCGGGCTGCACCATGTTTCCCCACCACTGATGCGCCGACTCGTGCGCCACGACCATGAAGGCCAGGTTCGTGCGAGGCTCGCTTTTCGTAAGGAAGCCGATCCCCTCTGAGAAAGTGATGTTGGTGGGGAATCCCTGGGCGTAGTTAGCGAGCGCCGGGAACTCGCTGATCCTGAGTTCCTTCCACGGGAACGCACCGAACCATTCTCCGTACCACCGTCGCGCGTTATCGAGCGCGTCCAGCATCTCCGTTGTGTTGTAGCTGTGGGATGGGTGAAAGAACAACGCTGTCCCGTTCCCGCGTTTGATCTGGTAGCGGCCGCCTACCAGGTTGAACGCCATCACTGGCTGGTCGGTCTGCCATTCCGTGACCGTCGTGGCGCCGGCGGTCGTCTCGGCGATGCGCTCGCCCACGCCGTTGACCGTCATGTCGGACGGCGACGTGATGCGCATGCGGACCGTCATCGGTCGCTGGCCACCGAACGCGGCGGCCGTCTCGCCCCTGTACCAGTCGGGCGGATACTGTTTCGGCTCGTACTCTCGTTCCTCCTCGGCACCGACGCTCTCGATATAGCCGACGAATGGAAAGTACGTCGGGCCGAATCCGGTCATCACCAGGCCGGATGGAACGATGAACGTACTCGCGCCTCCCCCGGCCATGGTTGAACCGCGTTCCTTTCCCGAGTAGGAAAAACCGATCCGGACCGTGTCGCCGGGCGCGAGCGGAGTCGGCATCGCGAATACGTACAGATGCGATGTCGTATCCGGCGTGGCTGGCTGACCGTCGCGAGTGAACTTCATGTCTGCCCATCGACCGACCGTGATCGGAATCTCCTCGATCGGTTGTTGTAGCTGGTTGGCGATCAGGTAACTTCCCTTCACCGTCCAGCTACGCGTGTCTGGATGGAGAACGACGTCCAGACTCGCATCCCTCAGCCAGGGAACGGGAACGTCCTTCCACGTCGCGAGATTCTTGCGCCAGTAGTCGCGAGCCTCCTTCTTTGCTTCCGGGCCGCCGGGGCCGGCAGCGATTTCCCTCCACAGCAGCGAGCCGACCGCCAAAGGCGCCAGCACGAATGCCCAGGAACCGCGGACCGTTCGCCAGAGCGCTCGCGGCGCGAGCGCATGTACGCGGCGCACGGCATCCGACTCGATGCGCGGGTACGAGTTAATGCAGATTCGCGCCAGCAGAGCCGCGATCGCCAACAGGAAGAGTCGGTTCAGAATCAGAGCCCGACGGTCGAACTCGAATATGCTCGAGTCGGACCACCTGACTGCACCCCAGAGCGGCCAATTCGTCAGCCACGTGAGGTCACCCTTGATGAGGAGGTACACGGTCAGCCCGATCGCTACCAGGGCAATGCCATAGGTCGTGAAGCGGTTACGTGTGAGCGCGAAGGTCGCGAACACGAACATCGTCCAGGCCAATACCGTCGGCAGCAGCAGCAACACCCAGACGAGGGCGAATGGCCCGAGCGAAAACGGCACCGTCCCCTGAATGCCGATGGCGATGGCGCTGGCAAGCAGACACGCCAGGAGGATGACAAGCCAGACCACACCCAGCGCCATCGTTTTTCCGAGGACGATCGAAGTGTTGGAGAGCGCAATCGCATCCTGAATCGCGTTGAGCCGCGATGAGCGCTCGCGCTCCAGGCTTTCCACACCGTAGAACACCAGCAGCAACGCCAGCAGGGTTCCCAGACTCTGCAGCTGGCCGACGGCGAGCATGCCGGGCACGAGCAGGAGTGGCGTATCGAAGGGACCGATCGCCGTGAGAGACATGCTGATGGCCTGCAGCAGGATCAGCGGTACGAACAGGTACAACCCGGCTTGCGAGCGAAGTTCGCGCGCTTCCGCGACCGCGACGCGCCACGCACCGGTCCAGACTCCCGGGGGCTGAGAAATCCCCATGATCGCCGGCGCAGACCCGCCGCTCGGCGCGACTGCAGCCGATGCAACCGGTGCTACGCGCTCCATCGCTTTCCGCACATCCGACGCGGAGACCGCGTGGGCCGCACGTGACGAAACGGCATACGCGCGCACTCCGGCCCACGCGCTCGCCAGCCCGACGATCAGCATTCCCACGCGATTGCCGGCGATGATCGGATCGAGACCGACGTGCTGGCTGTTGTAGAAGGCCGCGCCGCGATCGACTTTCAACCACGTCTCCCTTAGCCATCGTACGCCGGCAGGATCGATCGCCTGGAGGAATCGATTCCACGATTCGCTCAACCATGACGGCGACCATGTCCAGAGGAAGAACGCACAGAGCATCGTCAACACGACCGGCAGGACGAACACCAGGATCGGTCGGCGCGTCCGCGTCCCGATCCAGAACGCTACGCCGGCCGTGAACAGTATCATCGGCACCCCGAACAACAGCGCCGGCCGAAGGTAGTTCCCGATGACGAACGGCCCGCGAGTCTCCAGCATGTCCGCGTTCGGGATCCACTGGAGGAAGGCCATCATCAGGAGCAGTTGCAGCACGAGGACCGCGAGGAAGGCAGCTACCGTCCCGATAAACTTGCCCCAGGCGTACTCCCCCGGCGTGAGCGGCGTGGCGTTCAACAGCTCCAACACACCGGCGTCGCTGTCGCGGATGACGCTCAAGCCTGCCGCGGCGGAGACCACGAACAGGTAGAGCGTGTACGAGAGGACGGCAACGATTTGCGAGATCGCGAATTCGGACGTGAGGAACGCCTTTCTGCCGCCGACTGAAGCGTCCCCGGAGCCGATCACGATCTGGACACCGCCGACACTGATCCCCCACACCAGCAGACCGATCAGGATCACCATGATCCAGACCAGCGGGCGACGCAGGTTCATCCGCAGTTCGTCCGCTGCAACCACGGCCCAGCGACGCAACCTCATGCCGCTCCTCGCATCCGGTCATCCCGCATGACGAGCAGATAGGCATCCTCCAGGGTCGGCATCATCGCCGCGAAACCAGCGGGCGGAACGCCGTCCGGGACGAAGATCCGGACACGGTTCTCTCCCTCGACGAGGAATGATTGCAGCACCGGGTGCGGCAGGTCGCGCATGGCAACCTCGTCGCCCGCACCCTCGAAAATGCGGCCGTCGAGGCTCTGCCGCGCTTCGCGAGGTGACGTGAGCGATACCACTTTGCCGGAGCGGATGATCGCGAATCGCGGACACAATACGGCAACGTCCTCGACGATGTGCGTGGACAGGAGCACCGTCCGGGTGGCCGCCAGTTCGGCCAGGATCCTGTAGAATCGCAGACGTTCCTCGGGATCGAGGCCGGCAGTGGGCTCGTCGACGATGATCAGGCGCGGATCTCCGGCGATGGCCTGCGCGATGCCAAGTCGTTGCCGCATCCCGCCGGAGTACTCCTTCACCTTGCGCTTCGCCGCATGCGCGAGGTTCACACGCTCCAGCAGGTCGTCCGCCAGCTTCGACACGCCACCCGGCGCGCGCACGCCCTTCAACTCGAGCAGATACTCGAGCATCTGCCGACCGGTCAGATGGGGCAGGAAACCGAAATCCTGCGGCAGGTAACCCAGCGATCGCCAGAGCTCCTGCGGATTGGCAAGGAGGTCGATGCCGTCCCGCAGGACGTCGCCCGACGTCGGTTCGAGCACGCCCGCCAGGATCCGCATCAGCGTGGTCTTCCCGGCGCCGTTGGGGCCCAGCAGTCCGAACATTCCGCTGGGGATGTCCAGCGAGACGCCTTGCAGCGCCGCCACGGGTCCGGGATACACCTTCACCAGGTTACGAATGCTGAGCATGTCGGAGTCGCGCTACTGAAGGTGAACGGGAAGCCATGCCGGCATCATGAGCTGCGGGCCCGCGGCGTACGCCTCCCACGTGTCACGGCTCGAACGCCGCGACACCCGCTCCACGATTGCGAGTGATGCTATTACACTCCGCGCATGTCAGCTAGCGGAGTGTTGGCGCTCGAGGTTCGCGGTTTGCGCAAGACGTTTGGCGATGTGGTCGCCGTGGCGTCACTGGATCTCCAGGTGAAGACGGGGGAATGCTTCGGTTTGCTCGGCCCGAATGGCGCTGGCAAGACGACCACGATCGAAGTGTGCGAAGGCCTGCTCCAGCCCGATGTCGGAGAAGTGCTGGTGCTGGGGAAGCGGTGGCACGACGCCGAGCACGAGTTGCGCCAGCGGTTGGGCGTGCAGCTGCAGGAGACGCAGTTCTCGGAGAAGATCACCGTTCTCGAGATGATCACGCTGTTTCGCAGCTTCTACGAGCAGGGCCCATCCCCGGACGAAGTCATCGCCCTGGTCCAGCTCGAAGAGAAACGTCGCGCCCGTGTCGGCGGGCTGTCCGGGGGGCAGAAGCAGCGACTATCGATTGCCTGCGCCCTTGCCGGAGATCCCGAACTGCTGTTCCTCGACGAGCCCACGACCGGCCTCGACCCCCAGTCGCGACGACAGCTGTGGGAGCTGGTGGAGCGGCTGCGCGGCCTCGGCCGCACGATCGTCCTGACGACGCACTACATGGACGAAGCCGAGCGTCTGTGCGATCGAATCGCCATCGTCGACCATGGAAAAACGATCGCGCTCGGCACACCCCGCGCGCTGGTTCGTTCGCTGGGCGCCGAGCAGATGGTCGAGTTGACGATGCGAGACGGGTCGGTGGGTGCGTTGGACGCGACGACCTTGTCGGGGCTGCCCGGTGTCCTGGGAGTCCGCATGGACGGTCCGGTGGTTGCCCTGCAGGTGACTGCAGCGCACGAAGCGCTTCCCGCACTGTTGGCGGCCGTGGACGGTGCTGGCGCCACTGTGTTGGAACTGCGGACGCACACCCCTACGCTGGAGGATGTGTTCGTGTCGCTCACCGGGAGGCATCTCCGTGACCAGTAGCCGTGCGGTAGCCGAGCCGGTGTCTGCCGCTGGCGGAGCATTCCGCCGAGAGGCGCCAGCACAACGTCGACTGTCGCCACTCCTGCAACTCACGCTCGTCCGCTTCCGCGAGTTCTATCGCGAGCCGGAAGCCGTCTTCTGGAGTTTCCTGTTCCCGATCCTGATGGCGACCGGTCTGGGGATTGCATTCCGCACCCGGCCCGCCGAGGTCTCGAAGGTGGCCGTGGTGGCGGAGGCGGCTGGCGCGGAACAGGTTCGGGCCGTGCTGGCCGCTGATTCATCCCTGGACGTAGCGCTTCTGTCGCCTGACGAGGCGCGCAAGGCGCTCCAGGTCGGGACTGTGGCGCTGGTAGTCGTCGCTGCCGGCCCCTCAGCCGTGGAGTACCGATACGATGTGGCGCGCAGCGAGGCCCGGACGGCGAGGAGCGCGGTGGACAACGCGTTGCAGCGCGCGTCCGGCCGCCTCGATCCGGTGTCCGTGAGCGAGTCGCTGGTGAGCGACCGGGGATCCCGCTACATCGATTTCGTGGTGCCGGGACTGTTAGGCATGAGCTTCATGGGGAACGGCATCTGGGGGATCGGCTTTTCGATCGTCGATGCCCGCCGCAAGAAGCTGCTGAAGCGTTTCGTGGCCACGCCAATGTCGCGGACACATTACCTGCTGTCTTTCCTGTTGATGCGGTTGGTGCTGCTGGTGGTGGAGGCGACCGTCCTGACCGCGTTCGGCGTGCTGGCGTTCGGCGTGCCCATGCGTGGATCGCTCGTGCTGTATGCCGGCACCTGTCTGCTGGGCGCTCTTACCTTCGGCGCCATCGGACTGCTGATCGCGTCGCGCGCCCGCACGGTCGAGGGTGCGTCCGGGTTGATGAACGTCGTGATGCTGCCGATGTGGATCGGCTCCGGTGTTTTCTTTTCCGCCAGCAACTTCCCGAACGCCGTGCAGCCGGTCATCCAGGCGTTGCCGCTGACGGCGATCAACGACGCCTTGCGCGATGTAATGCTCCGCGGCGAGGGGTGGCGCGTGGTCGCATCCGAGTGGCTGATCGCGGCCGTGTGGCTGGTGGTTTGTTTCGCTCTGGCGCTGCGCTTCTTCCGATGGAAGTGAGCGCAACGCCGCCGTGGCGAGCGGGATCGTCCGGAGCCGACCTGTCAGCCCGTGACGCCCACGGCGCCCTCGACCGCGCCACTCGCTGGATCGAGTCCTACCTGGGCGATCCGTCGCGTTATCCAGTCCTGGCACAGGTTGCGCCTGGAGACATCGCGCGCCAGCTCCCCGCCTCGCCGCCCGAACTCGGCGAAGCGATGGACGACATCCTCGACGACTTCGAGAAGATCGTCCTCCCCGGCATCACGCACTGGCAGCACCCGGGATTCATGGGGTATTTCGCGATCACCGGCTCCGTACCCGGCGTGGTGGCGGAGATGCTGGCGGCCGCCCTCAACGTCAACGGAATGCTGTGGAGGACGTCGCCCTCGGTCACGGAACTCGAGGAGCGCGCGCTCGACTGGCTGCGCCAGATGCTTGGCCTGGCGCCAGGATGGTTCGGGGTCATCAACGACACCGCGTCGATCTCGACGATGTTGGCGCTGGCGGCGGCCAGGGAGGCAATGCCCGGGCTCGACATCCGCATGCGCGGCATGGCGGGCCGCTTCGATCTCCCGGTCCTCCGGGTGTACGCCTCGGAGCAGTGCCATTCGTCCGTGGACAAGGGAGCGATCACCCTGGGTTTCGGCCATGACAACGTCGTCCACATTCCCGTCGATGCCGATTTCCGGATGCGACCCGAGGAACTGGCCGACCGCGTCGCCCGCGACCGAGCCCTGGGGATGTTGCCGCTGGCGGTGGTCGCCACGGTGGGAACGACGAGCAGCGCGAGCGTGGATCCCGTGCCGGACATCGCCGACGTCTGCGAACGCGAACGACTCTGGCTGCACGTGGATGCCTCGTATGCCGGCGTGGCGGCGATCGTCCCCGAGTGGCGGCACGTGCTCGCCGGTGTCGATCGCGCCGACTCGCTCGTCGTCAACCCGCACAAGTGGCTGTTCACACCGGTGGACTTGTCGGCAATGTACACGCGACGCCCCGATGTCCTCAGGCGCGCATTCTCGCTCGTGCCGGAGTACCTCACGACGACGGAGCACGCGGACGTCGTGAACCTGATGGACTACGGTGTGCAGCTCGGTCGCCGGTTCCGTGCGTTGAAGTTGTGGTTCGTGATCCGTGCCTTCGGCGTATCCGGCATCGTCGAGCGCCTGCGCGACCACATCGCCTCGGCGCAGTTCATCGCCGAGCGGATCCGGAGCACGGAGGGGTGGACGCTGGCCGCGCCTGTCCGGTTTTCGCTGGTTTGCTTCCGGTACCGGCCGAGGGGAGCCACCGATGCAGAGGGAGACCGTCTGACTGCCGCGATCCTGGAGCGGGTCAACTCCCGTGGTCGGTTCCTGATGTCGCACACCCGGTTGAACGATCGTTTCGCGATCCGGCTGGCCATCGGCAACATGCGGACGCGGCGGCACCACGTGGAGGCGGCGTGGGATGAATTGCAGCTGGCGGCGGCCGAGTTGACGTAAGCCGCCTGATGCCGGATGGCGCGTTCGACATTGGCGGATGCCGGCAGCAACGCGCACGGAATACAGCTGTCCGGGAATACGATCGTCGGCCCAGACCGCGCGCGACAGTCCGATGGTGCGGGAGCGCTCGGCACGTTCCTTTCCCGGTCGGTGGGCGCAGCCGGCCCGGCAGCGATTTCCGCCGACGCCGCGTATGCTGACGCCGCTCCCCGATCACAGAGGATCACGCTTCGCCCGTGTCTCGATCGCCTTTTCGCTTCGCTGTCGCGCGGCGCTCCACGCTCGCTATCGCCCTGCTCCTCGCGTGCCGTCGCGGCGCTGACGCCCAACAACCGGACACTTCGCGCGCCGGTGACGGGGTCCGCATAGATCCGGAGTCCGCGCCCAGACCCAGGGCGCGCGCCACTCGCACCCCACGACCCATTACCGTGGACGGCCACCTCAGCGAGCCGGAATGGGCCCTCGCGGAGCCGATGACGAACTTCGTCCAGCAGCTGCCGCTCACGGGGTACCCGGCTCGCTATCCCACGGAAGCGCGTATCCTGTACGATGCCGACCACATCTGGATCGGCGCCATCAACTACGACCCGCACTCGGACAAGGCGATCACCGTTGGCCTCGAACGCGATTTCGTGTCCACCAACAGCGATGTCTTCGGCGTCGTGCTCGATACGTTCCTCGACCGTCGCAACTCGTTTCTCTTTCTCGTGAACCCGCACGGCGCCATCCGCGACGAGCAGACATACAACGACTCGCGCTCCGTCGTGGAAGCATGGGAAGGCATCGTCACCGTCAGAACGTCGCGGAACGACTCGTCGTGGGTCGTCGAGATGGAGATCCCCACGCGCACCCTGCGCTTCGACGCCGGCAAGGCGACGCAGGACTGGGGCGTGAACCTGATCCGGCGCGTCCGACGGGTGAACGAGACATCGTACTGGGCGCCTCTGGAACGCCAGTATCGCGTCCACCGGATGTCCAGGGCAGGGACGCTGACGGGGCTCGAAGGCCTGCACCAGGGGAGGAACCTGCTGATCAAACCATTTGCGTTAGGCGGCACGTCGTCCGGCCACCAGGTGCCGTCGTCCAGCGCGGGTGCGCGCTACGATGCCGGCGGCGACCTGAAGTTCGGAGTCTCCCCGTCGCTCACGCTCGACCTGACCTACAACACGGACTTCTCGCAGGTCGAGGTAGATCAGGAACAGGTGAACCTGACGAGATTCAGCCTGTTCTTCCCGGAGCGACGCGAGTTCTTCATCGAGAATGCCGGCGCCGTCCAGTTCGGCGACGTCCAGGAGCGCAACCTCCGCACGATCGCCACACTCCGCGACTTCTCCCTCTTCAACTCGCGGCGCATCGGCCTCACGGCCGACGGCCGCCCGATCCCCATCGTCGCCGGAGGTCGCCTCTCGGGTCGAATCGGCGACAGCGAGATCGGCCTGCTGAACATGCAGACGGAACGTGCATTCGGGTTACCGGCCGAGAACTTCACCGTCGCGCGCGTACGGCGCAACGTGTTCGGGACGTCGGACGTCGGCGTGATGGTGCTCAATCGCCAAGCCGCCGACACCGGTCTCTTCAATACCAGCTACGGCATCGACGCCAACATCCGCCCGTTCAGGAACACTATCGTCAATTCCTACATCGCACGCTCCGAAGCCAACGGCACGGGATCCGATGGCGATGCCGCCCGGCTCTCCGTCGGCTACCGCGGCGCGTTCCTCAATACATCGGCGATGTGGAAACGCGTCTCTGACCGGTTCGACCCCGGAATGGGATTCATCCGACGCCGCGCGATGGAGGAACGGTATGCCACCGTCAGCCTCCATGCACGCCCGGCGATGCGCGGAATCCAGGAACTCAACCCCTACGCCGAAGTCGACTATATCACCGACTTGTCGTCGCGGCTGGAAACGCGCACCGTCACCGCCGGCCTCGAAATCGACTTCCAGCCGGATGGACAACTGTCGATTTCCGCCAGCGACCTGTTCGATCACGTCGACTCTCCGTTCTCGCTTTTCCCCGGCGTCCAGGTGGATACCGGCCGATACGGTTATCGGGAAGGAACGCTCCGCTATCAGTCCGGGCAGGGGCGCGCCATCTACTTCAACGTCGGCGCATCCGGAGGTGAGTTCTACGATGGCACGCGCCGGACGCTGTCCGGCGGTTTAACCTGGCGGATCCGCTACGACCTGAGCCTGGAGGGTACGTATCAGCGGAATGCCATATCGCTGCCGGGCGCCGCATTCCAGGCTAACGTCGCGGGCGCAAGGCTGCGGTATGCCGTATCCACTCGGCTCTTCGGGAGCGCCTTCGTCCAGTACAATGCCCAGACGCGTTCCTACGTGACCAATGCGCGCGTCAACTTCCGTTACGCCCCGCTGTCCGACCTCTTCCTCGTCTATACCGACCGGAGGAATACGGACACCCGCGACATCAACGAACGGACGATCGCCCTCAAGATCACGCGCATGCTCGCGTTCTAGCGAGCCGCCTCGTCCACGTCTGTGTTCCGTTCCGGAAGCCGGGGGATCGGCGTTGGCGCATCCGGGTCGATGAGGCCGGAGCGTCGCTGCCGCCGCCGCAGCCACAGAAACGCAGCCAGTCCGAGCGCCACCAGGAGCAGCGCCAGCTGGTCTTCGTACCGGCGCACATGACCGATCACCAGCACGGCGCTTTCGCCGAAGAACCAGCCTAACGCCGTGAACAGCAACGCCCAGGCGAAGGCCGCAATCGCGCTGCCCGTGAGGAAGATCCAGATCGGTACGTGTGCCGCTCCACAGGCCAGAGGAACAGCGACACGCCCGCCGAAGACGAAACGAGCCAGAATCGTACTGCGCCAGGGGTTCCACCTCATCGCGCGCAACAGTTTGCGCACCACGATCGGCGACCGGCGAAGCTTGAGGCGCACCCAGGCAGCCCGCCATCGCCCGATGAAATAGAGCAGCGCGGTCGCTACCCATACGCCCACGGCAGTCGCCACCACGGCGCGCTTGAAACCCAAGTGGCCCTGCTCGGCAGCGAACCCACCCACGAGCGGCGCCAATTCCTCCGTGACGATGGCCGACGCGCCAAGCGTAACGTACGCCCAGAATACTTCGAGTCGCGCGAGCACCGTCTGCGGCGCGAGAGCCGCAAGGAGGAGAAGCAGTCGTAACGTCACGACAGAAAGATCCGCACAGGGTAGCCGATTCGGGAGTCGGGTGCGATTGGCTTCGCGCGAGCGCGCAATTCGCGCCACGTCACGAGTGGCGGCGCCGCCAGCCCAGACGGAGTATTGGCTGTCACGATAATGGGCCTTCCGGCAGGGAGTCTGCGCGTCCGGACGCCGCTCCTTGACCTTCCTCGACGGCCGATACCTCGTTATGCGTTACGAGACGCTCGTCCGTGGCGGCCGAGCGCCACGGGCGTCGAAACAAGTCCCCAGAGGGTCGCCGGACATGAGAAGGGGTCGCTCGCACACGAACGGGTGCAGTAGTGGGCGATGACCGGCACAGCGGAGGCAGCGCCGGGACTTCAGGCACCACGGGCGCGGAAGCAACTGCGAAGCCGGTGCACCTTCGGTTCTTCGGCACCGGGCGACTCGATGCCAGCCGCATCGCCGAAGAGGTGCTCGTGCACCTCACCACCCCGGACTGCGGCGAGGTCAGGGTGATCCTGGAAATCGAGGCAGGCTCCCTGGTGGTGCCTCGGATCAGATCGTCCGCAGCGTGACCGGGAACAGCTGGACGCTCGAGTTCAGCGTTTACGGATTCGAAGCCCGAACAGGCGCCAGGACCGCTATGAGGCGGCAGTTGCCGAACAATGGCGCAACGCCGACGGCGCTGCGCACAAGTGCTCACGCAGGGTGTTCGGGCCAGCGAACGGAGCGAGGCCCGATCAGTCCCCGGCGACCGCCCCCACCGGCACTCGATGCTCGGCCGTCTTCTGCTTCACACGGAAGCCCAGCTTCTGCCCCAGCGCCGCCCTCCATTCGTCGAGGATCTCGTAGAACGTCGGTATGGCAATCAGCGTCAATAGCGTCGATGTGATGACGCCGCCAATGACGGCGATCCCCATCGGCGCCCGGAACTGCGATCCCTCGCCGCGGCCTAACGCCACCGGGATCATGCCGGCGATCAGCGCGAACGTTGTCATCAGGATCGGGCGCAACCGGATCGCGCCCGCCTCGATCAGCGCCGCGCGAAGCGGCAAGCCACGCTCCTCCCGCGCCCATTTGGCGAAGTCGATCAGCAGGATGGCGTTTTTCGCCACGATCCCCATCAGCAGGATCACGCCAATCAGACTCATGATATTGATCGTGTTACCGCTGATCGCCAGCGAGAGCAGCACGCCGATCAACGACAGCGGGAGGGACAGCATGATGGCCATGGGGTCGATGAACGAGCCGAACTGCATCACGAGAATCAGGTACATCAACATCACGGCGACGCCGAGTGCGAAGAAGATCTGCCCGAACACCTCGCCCTGCTGTTGCGCCTCTCCGCCCTTCGCGACGCGGATGCCATTCGGGATCTTGAGCGCCAGCACGGCCGCCAACGCGTCGTTGGTGACTTCGCCCATGGAACGGCCATCGGTATTGAACTCGATCATCACGTTCCGATCGCGATTCAGGTGGTTGATCACCGCCGGGCCAACGCCATCGCTGATCGTCGCCACCTGGCCTAACGGGAGCGTTGCCGGGGAGCCGTTCGGGCCTGCCACTACGAGTGGCAGCTGGCGAAGGTCCGCCGCGCGGCGGCGCGCGTCCGGCGCCAGTCGCACCACGACGTCGCGCGTCTCGCCGCTCGGATCGACCCAGTCGCCGGCGTCGATCCCGGCGAACGCAGGACGCAACGCCTGCGCGACCTGTCCCACCGTGAGCCCAAGACTGCTCGCCAGTCCGCGGTTGAGCTCTACCGTCAGCTCCGGTCGTTGTCCCTTGGACGACAACCCCACGTCCACCGCACCCGGGACGGCCCGCACCGCCTGAAACGCCTGCTGCGCGAAGTCGTTGAGCGCTACCGGATCGTTTCCGCGCACCTCGAGTTGCACCTGCTTGCGCCCGCCTCCCCAGTCGGCAGCCAGCACCGAGATGCTCGCGCCCGCGATCTGGTTCAGCTCCTCCCGCACGATGGCCGCGAATGGCGTCACGCTCATCGACCGCTCGTGTTTCGGCACCAGCTTCACGTAAAGCGACGCCTTGTCCACGTCGCTTGCGGCCCCACCGCCGATCGTCGCATACGTGTAGCGCACTTCCTTGTGCGCTTGCACCACCTTCGCCGCTTCGTCCACCTTGAGCCGCGTGTACTCCAGGTTGGAGCCGGGCGGAGTCTCGACGGTCACGTTGATCTCGGACTGGTCGTCTTCCGGCACGAAGGCGAAGCCCACGTTATGCCATGCCGGAACGCGTGGGAGCAGTACTGCGACGAGAGCTACGCCGGCCGCGATCGATCCCAATCGCCCAACCCAGCGCGTCGACCGCGAAATCAGGAACAGCGCCACTCCGATCCCGAACGCCGCGACCGCGAGTCCTGTCACGCCCTTGGTGGGCAGCGTGAACGCCCCGAGGAACGTGCCCACGGCAATAACGACCACCGACGTCCGGTGATCCAGCGCCCAGGCAATGACCCTCTTGTAGTTCTGCGCCTGACGATTGAACCAGTGGTTGAACTTGTCGAGCTGCTTCGTGATCCACCACTTCTCGTGTTCGGGGCGATGCGGGTCCGGCCAGTAGGCGGAAAGCATCGGGTCCAGCGAGAACGACACGAACAGCGAGACGAACACCGAACAGGCGATCGTCAGCGCAAACGGCTTGAACCACTGACCGCCGACGCCCGGCATGAAGGCGATCGGCACGAAGACCGCCAGGATCGAAAACGTTGTCGCTGCCACCGCCAGCCCGATCTCGTCCGTGCCCTGGTGCGATGCCGTGTAGTGGTCCTTTCCCATCTCCACGTGTCGTACGATGTTTTCCCGGACGACGATCGCATCGTCGATCAGAATGCCGATGGCGAGCGACAGCCCGAGGAGCGACATCGTCTCGAGCTTGAAGCCCAGGGCCCATACAGCGATGAACGACGCGAGGACCGAGACAGGCAATGCCAGGCCCGTGATCACCGTCGATCGCCACGAATTCAGGAAGAGAAAGACCACGAAGACCGTCAGCACGGCGCCCTCGAGCAGCGCCACCTTCACGTTGGCCACGGCGCGCTCCACGCGCTGTCCGCTGTTCTTCACCACGTCGAGCGTCGTGCCAGGCGGCAACGTCGCCCGGATCGTCTCGACCCGCTCCAGCACCTGGGACGCCACCGACGTGGTACTGTACCCAATCGATTTCTTGATATCGATGCCCACTGCCTCGCGGCCATTGAAGTAAGCCCCGGTTCGGGGCTCTTCCGTCGAGTCCAGCACGTCGGCGACCTGCCCCAGCCGCACGAGCTGTCCGTTCCGCTCGGCCACCACGATCTGAGCGAACTCCTGAGGATCGGACAGCCGGCCGCGCAAACGGATCGAACGCTCGTCGAGCGTGCCCTTGATGCTGCCGATCGGTGCCGCCAGGTTCTGCAGCTGCAACGCCTGCACGACCTGGCCAACGCCGATCCCCGCCGCCTGCAACCCATCGGGACGGATCTGTACCGTCAGCTCGCGTTCCACCTTCCCCGGAACGGTCACTTCCGCCACGCCGGGAATGGATCGCAGCTCGCGCGTCATCCCGGGGTCCGCGAGCCGCGTCAGCTCGCCGGCGCTCAGCGTCGTCGACGACAGCGCCAGCGACACGATCGGACGGTCCGTGTCGTTGAACTTCTTGATGATCGGCTCCTCCATCTCGGGCGGAAGGTCCGACCGGATTCCGGAGATTGCGTCGCGGATATCCTGGGTAGCCTCCGCCAGCGGCTTCGAGAACTGGAACTCGACCATGATGCTCGCGAAACCGTCCTGCGCCGCGCCCATCACCTTCTTCACACCGGCAATGCCGGCGAGCGCCTCCTCGATCGGGTCGAGGATCTCGCGCTCCACGCCGTCTGGCGATGCGCCCGGATACACCAGCCCGACGGTCACCATCGGCGGAGCCACATCCGGGAACTCGTCGGTCTGCAGGTTGATCAGCGCGAACAGACCGAAGATCGCCAGCGTCAACATCGCCACGACCGTGATCAGCGGCCGCTTGATTGCAAAATCGGAAATCAGCATGGAAGTCTCTCGCGGACCGTCAGTTCCTGGTGACCGGTCGGTCCGACGCGGTCATCACCTTCACCAGCGTGCCCGGCGTCAGACCCTGCGCGGCGCCAACGAGCAGCGTGTCCCCTTCGACCACGCCACTGAGTATCTCGACGCGTTCGGTCTCCTCATCCTTGATGCCGATCTCGACCTCCACGCGTTCGACCCTGCCGTCCTTCAGACGCAGCACGTTAGGCTTGATCCCGCGAAGATCCACGGCTGTCACGGGAGCGACCAAACCCTGCCGCCGCGCGGTACCCACCCGACCCTGGGCAAACAGCCCGCCAACCAGGTCGCTCCGGACGTTGGGGATCGACACCGTGATCCGCACTTGTCCGGTGGACACGTCGGCCGTCGGATTCATGCGCGTCACCTTTCCAGCAAACCCGCGCCCAGGATACCCACTCACGGTGAACGTCACCGGCGCGCCCAGCTTCACCATCGTCAGGTCCGATGCCGGAATCGACGCCTCCAGCCGCATGCTGCTCGGATCGACGATCGTGAGAAGCGCCCCACCCGGCTGTACGATGTCGCCGGTCGACACCATCCGCGCGCTGACGATGCCATCGAAAGGAGCGCGCACCTGAGCGTCGTCCAACTGCTTCTGCGCCAGCGTCAGTCTCGCCCTGGCGTCCGCCAGCTGCGACTGCGCCGCCGTGTTGTTCCAGCGCGCCTGCTCCAGATCCCGATCGGCGATCGCGCCCGACTGGCTGAGTCGTTCCGCGCGCTGCAGCTCGCGCTCGACCATCTGCGCCGAGTTCTCGGCCGTGGTATGGGCGGACTTCGCGGACAGCCACGTGTCGCGCACCGTACGGTCGTCGATCCGGACCAGTACCTGTCCCGCCCGGACGCGCACACCCTGGTCCACGAGGACGGCGAGCAACGATCCGGACAGCTGTGCCCGTGCGGTGGCCTCGCGCTCCGGCGTCAGCGTCCCGGAAATGCTTGGGCCGCTCCACAGCTCCGCGGTCTGGATCGTCACCGCGTTTTCGGGGCCGATCGACGCAGTTGCCGGCGCGGTCTCGGCGCGTGCATCGGCAGATGAATTGGCGCAGGCCGCGAGCACGGACAAGAACGCCGCGGGCGCAAGCCGGTGAAGACGTCGTACTGTAGCGAGCATGGAAGGAGATTCCGATGGAACGAGTCTGGTCGTCGTCACGCGTGAAACACGGGCCGACACGGGTCTGTCTATCATGGACATCACTGCGGGATCGACGACGTGGCGGCGCTGGCAGCGGCACGCTGGGCGGCAGATCCCGTCGCGCCGCCAGGGCTTCCACCGCCGATCGCGCCTGGCGCACCCGCACCTGCCGCGGCGGCGCCGCCGGCGGTTACTGGCGCCTGCGACGAACCAACGCCTAACGGCAGATCCTTCAGGAGGGCGAGTCGCATCCGCGCCACCTGGACGTTGCGGACAGCCGAAGCCCGGTTGGCCGCAGCCTGCTGCAACAGGATCCGCGCGTCGCTCAGCTCGATCTGCGTGGAGATCCCTTCCCGATACCGGACCTCCGCGATGCTGTAAGCCTTGCCCGCCTGCTCTGCCGTGCCCATGCTGGCGGAGAGGGCCGCCTGCGCCTGTTCAAGCTGGGCCAGAGCCTGCTGGGCATCCAGCGCAGCCAACTCACGCGTCTGCTCCACACGCGCCTGCGCTTCGCGCAAACCTGCCTCGGCGACGAGCCGTTCGCCTTTCGTCCGGCCACCGGTGAACAACGGCATCGACGCGCCCAACGATACCGTCCAGTTCGACAGGAAGTTCGACCACTCCGGCACGCCGCTCCTGGGGAATGCGATGCGCCCGTATTGGCTGGACAGAGAAATCGTCGGGAGCCACTCCGACTTCGCGATGCGGAACTGCGCCTCTTGCACGCGCAGCGCCTCGATCATCTGACGCACCGGTGCGCGTACATCGGCGCTGGTATCCGGCGCGGACACGCCCGGTTGCAGCTCGCGCGCCGTAAGCGACACGAGGGACCGGTCGTCCGCCAGCGGCGTGGTGAGCGACACGGGCTGACCGTACGGAATGTTGAGCAACTGTTTCAGCCTCAGGTACGCCAGATCGCGATTCGTTCGCGCACCGATCAGCTGCGGCATCTGATTGTCCCGCGACACCTGCGCTCGCAACAGGTCGAACTCGGATTGGTTGCCGACCTGGCGCGCCACACGCGTGGTGCGCAATACCTCCTCCGTCTGCGTGAGCGAGGACTCGGCGATGGCAACGAGACGGTCGGCCAGCACGGCATCGAAATACGACTCGGTGACATCCAGGGCCAGCTTGGCGCGTTGGGCTGCCACCTCGATGTTCGCGGATCGCTGTCCGGCAGCGGCCGCCGCATTCTGAGCCTGGACTCGCCCGCCACTAAATAGGGTCAGACTCCCTGACAGACCCAGCGAATACTGGTGTTGCGACCCGAACCCGACCTTGGAGAAGTCGATACCGCCGCCGCCCGACGACGCGCAGTTCGCATACCGCTCCAGTCCGAGGATCTTCTCTGTCGGCGTAGCACCGGACCCGCCCAGATAGCGCGTACACGGCGTATACCATGTCGTGGTGTCCGGCGGCGGAGGTGGCGGAACCGTGGGTGGCGGCACTGGCGACGCAGAGCCTCTCAAGGCCTCGAACTGCGACTTGAGAGTTCGCTGGTAGCTTGCCGTTCCCGAAAGCTGCGGCAGATACTGCGACCGCGCCTGCAGGGCCTGCCCGCGGGCGCGAAGCACACCCGCCTGCGCGATCTGCATTGTCTCGCTCTGTGTCTCGGCTTGGCGCAGCGCCTCCTCCAGGGAGAGCTCCCGGCCCGACTGTCCAGCCATGGGACGAGCGCCGACGGCCACGACCACCGGCAGCAGCAACCACTTCCGTATACCTGTCATGCTTGTGCCTCAGACTCTCGTTAGGACTTCGCTTTCGTTCGACGACGGCGTGCCCCGACCCTCGACGTCGCTCGATCCGGTTTGCCGATCGCACGAAGGAAGACACGTACGTACGCCGCGGCCGCGCGTTTCGCCGGTTGGGGAAAAACCGCCCCCATCGCACCGCGCGCGATCGCGTCCGACATGATCGCCGCGATCAGCATCGCAACCGCCGAGTCGGCATCAGCTCGCGGCGTCCCCCACTCGGCCGCAAGCTGACGTGCGTACCGATGCAGACTGTGGTGCGCGTGCATGCACCCCTCGCACGCCTGGGTCCCCATCTCCGGCAGTTCCTCCGTCTCCGCCAGAGACTTGCGGATCAAGGCGCTGTGCTCACGCAGGAAGGTCAGTTGCGCATTGGCCCAGGCCGCAAGCTCTCGCTGCGGATCGCGCGGCGTGGCCGGAAGGGCATGCACGACATCGCTTGGCGTCGAATGACGCACCGCGGCATTGAGGAGCGCCGCTTTCGACCCGAACAGCCGGAAGATCGTGACCTCGTTCAATCCCGCCTCGTCGGCGATCCGGCGCGTTGTAGACCCGCGGAAGCCCGCTTCCGCGTACACGCGCGCCGCCGCGCTCAACAACCGCTCCCGACTGACCATAGGGCATGGCAGCTTAGTGGGCTGGCAAGCCGGGTGCAAGTGTGTACTTGCACACTATTCCACGCCTCTCGCTAACGGTTTCCCGCGCCCTCGCAAGGTTCGTCACCATCTCCACAGTCCGGTACGCCAGGCGAAGCCTCGATTCGCACGGGAGCCGATCTCACCCGGCGCACGCACGACCGCAATGGTTGCGCCTGGCGGTGCTCCTTCACCTGTTCCAACGGACTCGACGCCCAAGTCTCGTTAGCGTATCGGCGAGCCGGTCCCAACCCGAACCTCGCTCGCCGGACCGCGCCCGACGCCGACATCACCGACCCCCAGCGCCGCCAGTCACCATTCCGCCAACCGCCAAATGCGCGCAGGCACCGGTCCGGGATGCGCAGGGTGCCAATCCGGGACCGACTCTGACGCGCCTCCAGTACCAGGCGGACAACACGATGCTATCATCATGGGTCCGCCTGGCCACGCGCCGCGCGGGCGGTCGAACTTCCCTGGAGTGCCCGATGAGATCCACGCTGCTCGCTGTACTCGCCAGTCTGGCGACTCTCGGCTGCGCGAACGGACTGGACCCCGACGCGCCGATCCTCACCGACTTCACCTTCGCGGAGCAGTTGCAGCCCGATTCAACGCAGGTTCCCTATGACTCCGTCTCTGTCGCCTCACGCAAGATCGTCGTGAAACGAGCCGCCTTCGGCAGCCTCTGTGCGTCGCGCCTCTCCGCTGGTGTGACCTCCAGCGGCTCCGACGTCACGCTCACCGTCTCCCAGTCGCCGATCGCGACCTGTGCAACTCCAGCCGGCCTCGTGCTTTACCTGGGCAGCATTCAGCTCGTGCCCGGTTCATATCGCTTCCGCGTCGTCGAACGGAACGCCTCGAATCCGCAGGGCGCGGTAGTGATCGATAAGCCGGTGGTGGTCCTCGCAACCGACACGTGACCCGTCTGCACGGTGACAGTGGACTCGCGGGCCGAGAGTGATCACATCGCCCGCAGCAATCCGCTTGGCCACATGGCTCCTTCGGTTTGCACCTCCCGTCCCGACGCGGGCGTTCGCACGACTCGTTGGGTCGGCGGCTTCTTTCGTCCTGCTGACTCGACGTCGTACAGTCCTCGAATCGCTCGGCTTCTTCAGGCCGGAACTCGATCATGCTCGCCGCAAGCGTCTCGCGCGGCGGACGTTCGCCAACTTCGCCGCCGCCGTGGTGGACCTCCTCCGGCTACCGAGTGCCACGCGAGCGGAACTGTTGGCCCTCGTTTCGTTTGCCGGAGTCGAACACCTGGATGCCGTACTCGAGGCCGGTCGCGGAGCCATTATCGTCACCGCCCACTTGGGACCGTACGAGCTGGGCGGCGCCTGCCTCGCGATTCGGGGTTATGACACAACGGCAGTCGTCGAAAGACTCGCACCGGAAGTCATGCAGGCGCTGGCATCTTTCCGCGAGGCAACCGGCATGCAGCTAATCCCGCTCGAACGCGCCGCCACCGGATCGCTCCGCGCGCTACGGAGAAACGGTACTGTCTTGCTGGTGGCCGACCGCGTGGTAGGCGACACTACGACAGGTGTCGAGCTGCCGTTCGCCCATGGGACTCGGCGCGTTCCGACCGGCCCGGCGTACCTTTCCATCGCGAGCGGTGCCCCCGTCATCGTGGCGCACATCGTTCAGACCAGGAAACACAATGGAGCCCGGTATGCCGTCCAGCTCGACTCGCCGATCGTTGCGGATGCCAGCCTGGAACGCAACGAGAGCGAAATGGACCTGACACGCCGCATCACCGCTCGACTCGCGGCGATCGTCGCCTCGCATCCCGACCAGTGGTTCGTGTTCCAGCCCGAGTGGCTGCGAAACCGTGGCTGACAGCGGCGTGCTCGTTCCCGAGTCTGTCTCACGCGACCAGGGGATCGGCGATGTGCTCCGCCGGCCACCGTTCTCGCTTCTCCTCATCGGTCAGACACTCTCCCAGCTCGGCGACAAGCTGCACCATATGGCACTCATTGCGCTCGTCGGTGCCGGGGCGACGGCGAACACGGGAGGGATGGAGCTGGCCAAGTTGTCGGTCGTGTTTACCATGCCGGTCATTCTCTTCGGACCGGTCGCAGGTGCGCTGGTCGATCGGTGGGACAAGCGAATAACGATGATCGTCTGCGACTCTCTCCGCGCAACGATCGTTGCGTCGATTCCATGGTTGTACAGCACGACCCAGCACCTGTGGATCGTCTATGCCGTCGCGTTTCTTGTCTTCCTGTTGGGGCTGTTCTTCAATTCAGCCAAGATGGCGTTGATTCCGGAACTGGTCGAGCGCGACCAGTTGCTGGCTGCCAACGCCGCCCTCACCTCTATCGGGCGGGTGGCAACCGTCGTCGGCATCGTTGGCGGGGGACTTCTCATTGGATGGACGATCTGGCGCGAATTCGGCTGGAGTGACTACGCGGCCGGATTCTACCTCGATGCCATCTCCTACCTGGTTTCGGTTCTGACGCTGGTCGTGGTAAGCATCCTTACCGTTGCCCACGACCGGCAGACGCCACGCGTGGCTGAAACCACCGTGGTCCATCCAGTGAAACGCAGTCCGTCCGATATCGTAGGAGGTGTGCGCACGACGTTCGGGCTGATCCGGAAGGACGACTCGCTGCGGTTTGCGTTCGGCTCGGTGATCCTGCTCGCGGCGTTCGCCTCAACCGTGTACGTCGTCATGACGGCTTCGGTCCAGACAGTGATGGGAATGGGCACGCAAGGCGTCGGCTACCTTGGCGGACTGCTGGCAGTCGGCCTGATAATCGGATCGCTTGCCATGGGAACGATTGGCCGCAGCTGGAACAAGAGACACACCATCATGCTCAGCGTCTCGCTGGTTGGTGGGTTGATGGTGCTGGCCAGCGTGTTCTACCGTTTTTCGCTGTTTGCGCCGGTTGCGGTCATGGGCGGTGCGGTACTGGGCCCGATCATGGTGTCGCAGGATACTTTGTTGCACGAGGGCGCTCCCTCGAACGGACGCGGTCTGATTTTTTCGACACGGGATCTGGTACTGGGAGCGGCGTTCATGACGTGCGCGCTGCTGGTCGGGGCGACGGTATGGGTGCTGGGCACTGCAGGTTTTCGCGAACCCTACCGCCTAGCTCTTGGCGTTGCTGGCGTGTTGATTTGTGTTGCCGGTCTTGTTGGCGAAGCGAGTATCCTCCGACACACGCGCAAACGGTCCGCGCGTGAGTGACGCACCCGCGCATCGAACTCCGCAACTCACCCATTCTGTGACGTCATGCGGATAGCTCAGGTTTGCCCTTATAGCTGGGATGCCCCTGGCGGCGTGCAGAGTCATGTGCGGCAGTTGTCGCATCACCTGACGCAGCGTGGACACGAGGTCCAGGTGATCGCACCCGGTGACGAGCCCCTGGTCCGGAACGACGTGCATCTGGTGGGCCACACTTTCCCGGTCCAGGTCAACGGTTCGGTCGCCAGGCTCTGTTTCAGCCCGTCGTCGTCGCGAAGGATCCGCCGAGTTCTAGCGGCTTTCCGCCCGCAGATAGTTCACGTCCACGATCCGCTATCGCCCAGCACGTCGATGCTGGCGACGTTGCACGCGAAAGCACCGGTGGTCGCGACGTTTCACTCGTATTTTGCCCGTGAGCACCTGGAAGGCCGTATTTACACGGCCGTAGCACCGCTGCTGCGTCCCGTCTGGCGTCGCGTTGATCGGCGGGTCGCTGTCTCGAACGCTGCGCGATTTTCGGTCTGCTCGCGGATGGGAAGCGCGCCGGTTCTGATCGTGCCTAACGGCGCCGACATCGATACGTTCGCCAACGCACCAAGGGCGGCGCTTCCACCAGGACGACGCCTGTTGTTCGTCGGCCGGCTCGAACCGCGCAAGGGGTTCCCGATCGCGGTACGCGCGTTCGCGGCGCTCGCCACGGACTTCCCGGATCTGCAACTTGTCGTCATCGGCGATGGGGCCGATCGGAATGCCGTTGCCGAACTCGAGCCCACGGTTCGCGATCGGGTACACATGCTCGGGAGGGTTCCGGACGGATCGCTGCCGACATATCACCAGGCGGCCGACATCTTCATCAGCCCGGCCACCGGACAGGAGAGTTTCGGTATCGTGCTGGTGGAAGCGATGGCGGCGGGCTTGCCGATCGTCGCCAGTGACATCCCCGGCTACCGGGAAGTGGCGCGAGATGGCGTCGAGGGCCTTCTCGTCGCCCCAGCGGATCCGGCTGCCCTTGCCGAAGGCGTGCGGACGCTGCTGGAGCGCCCCGAACTCGCCACTACGTTAGGCGCGCGCGCCGCCCGTCGTTCCCGGGAGTTTGCCTGGGACAACATCATCGACCGCCTGGAAGACGTCTACGCCGAACTGGCCGGACGCGACACCTCGGAACACCAAGTCGCATTCGCCGAAGCGTAGAGCCTACTTCGCCAGCACGAAATTCACGTACGCCGACTCGTCGGTTACGTCACGTTCGACGTACGGCGCGAGCCACTCCGGAAACCGCACGACGTCCCGCTGATCCGCCAGCTCTACCTCGGCGAGAACCAGGTCGCGGTCGGTGAAGACGTCGATCTCCCACGTCAGCGGGCCTTCCCGGATCGCATGACGTCGCTTCTCGACGCGCTTTCCCTTCGTGAGCGGCCAGAGCGCGTCGAACACTCGGCGCGTGGTCGGTTCCTCGATTTCCGTCCGCACGATTCCGCTGCCGAACTTGATCGTCCTCGCGAAGGTCGAGCGCCTGCCCCGCGACGTCCGGCGCACCCTTTCGATGATCCGCTCGCCCGGCAGGTAGCCCTGGAGCAACTCGGCGACGGTGCCACGGGGCATCGCCGGCGGCACCCCGCTCAACAGATACTTGCGCTCTATCTCCAGCGGTGCACCATCGGCATCGGCAAGTGCAGTCGCCGTCAGTTCCAGCTCGGCGAAGAATGCGCTGGCCGGATCGCCAGTCCAATCCCTCGTGAAGACGGCGAACTCGGAGGCCGCGTGAGCATGCATCGCGTCAGCCAGCGCCATCAGAGCGGACATCGGCGGAAGCGCCGCACCTCGTCTCGTCCGCTCCGCACCGGTCGCACGACGGCGCAGTACGCGCCCTTGACGATCGGCAGCACGCTGGAGCGTCTGGTGCAATGCTTCGCCCCACACGTGCGCGTCGTGTACGGCGCCCAAGATGTCCTGCAACGACTTCAGTCGGGTCACGATGCCACCGATCGACGGATGCAGAGGCCGTAGCGGCTCGAGCAGGTAACGAAGGCGTTTCCCTTCGATACGCGCGCGATGGATGTCCGTGTCCGCATCGACGTCGGCGATACGAGCCAGATCGGCGGCGAGCCGCCCGCCCTGGGATCGCACGCGCTCGGCTACCCGCTGCGACAGCGTCGCTTCCCGCGGACCGTCGTCCAGATAGACCATTGTCGAGTACCGTCGGAGCCGCCGATCGAGCCGCTGGATGGTGGCGTCGAACGACTGCTGCAGCTCCTCGTGCAACTCGCGGCTGGCATCCGCCTGGATCTCCTGTTGCTGCCGCATCAACCAGCGTGCGGCCGTGCGGTGCCGCGGCGCCAACCGATCGATGGTCTCCCGCAACCAACCGAGCAGGACTTCGGCATCGCGTCCGGCGTTGGACGTAGAGGCAACCGTCGCGAGCACTCGCGCCGCCTTCGGTGGAACGCTCCCTTCCAGATCGGAGGCCAGCATCCGGAACCAACTGCGTAACCGTCGCACCGCAACTCGGAAGTCGTGCAACGCGTCGGCATCGGAGGCGTCGGCCAGACGCGCCGACGTCGCTCGCACCTCGGCGAGCAGCGCGAGTGCCACGTGCCGCGCCCCGCGCGGCGCGGCCTCCAATCCCCAGGCGCTCGCATCGTTCGCCATGCTACTGGCCGATCAGCCGCAACTGTCGCGGTGTCAGGAGCCACTGCAGCACTGCGACTCCCGGTCTTACCGCGCCCTCGAACTCAAGCAGGCATACCCCGCCCTTCCTGAGGACCGCATGCGACTCCGTCTGCTGTGCCATGGACCACTGCAGCAGACGACTCAGGTGCGGCTCGTGCCCCACGGCCGCGATCGCGGAGCCCGCGTCGCGTTCCGCCAGCCACGACAGGATCTCCTTCGGATGCCGGTCAGGTGCGAGCGCCTCGCTGAGCGCGATCGCCTCCATGCCTAACGTGTCGGCAACGATGCGCGCTGTCTGCCGCGCTCGCACGTAAGGGCTGGATACGATAAGGTCGATCCTGGACACGACCCGGCGCAAACCGCGAGCATTCCGCACCATCCGCCGCCGCCCGAACGCAGTGAGCGGACGTTCGGCGTCCCGCTTTCCGGTCGCGGCGAACTCCGTTCGCTCCTCGGCGATGGCATGCCGAATCAACAGCAGTTGCATCCCATCTACTTCAGTCCGACCTGCCCCTTGACGCTGGCGATCAGCTTCCGGGAGTCGAAGCCAACACCGTTCTTGAAGACCGTGACCGTATTCCTGATGGTGGCGGGAGAGGCCGTCAGATCGCCACTCAGAATCACGATATCTGCACGCATGCCCGGCGCCAGGCTGCCAACCGTCTT
This sequence comes from Gemmatimonadaceae bacterium, assembly GCA_019186945.1. Taxonomy (GTDB): domain Bacteria; phylum Gemmatimonadota; class Gemmatimonadetes; order Gemmatimonadales; family Gemmatimonadaceae; genus JABAQJ01. The sequence continues at coordinate 145,241 of JABAQJ010000007.1, read as the reverse complement.
CTCGATCCCCAGGACACGTGCCCCGTTCAGCGTCATCACCTGCACCGCTTCCTCCGGCGCGAAGCCAGCTTCGATCAACAGCTCGTAGTTTCGCTGGTCGCCATAGCCCGCGATCACGTGGAGACAACACGGATCGGAACCGGCGCCGAGCAGTCCGCCGGCCTGATAGAAAGCGCGCTCGAAGGCCATCGTCTTCTGGAGTACAGCCCTTCCAACGGCATCCCTGGCTTTCGGCGCATCGGCGTACCACTTGGCCACGGCATGTGCCGCGTCCGGAAGTAGCGCATCGATCACGCGCGCGTCGTACGCTACCCGCGACGGCGTCGAAGTTTCGTACACCGCCAGTGTCGACGTAAGGGACACCTTGTGCTCCACCATCTCCCGGATCGTGCGTTGCACGTCCGGGTTATCGAGGCTGGCTTCGGCGAAAATGGCGCTGTCTCCCGCCGTCGGGCACACGTCGGGCTGCTTGTTCCGGTAATACTCGGTATTGGCGAACATCCCGTGTTCGAGGTTGTCGATGCCTAACGCGACCGCTTCCCGATAACCTACCGAGCACAGGTGTGCCGTTACCTTGACGTTGTGCTTGTGCGCCTCCGCGATCGCAGCGCCAAGATCCTCCCGCGAGATCTGCGTGTAAGCCTTGAACCACGTTACGCCCTCTTCCGCCCAGTAGCGCACCGTGCGCCGCGCGTCGTCCGGGCCGGTCAGCGGGTGCATGGCGCCGGGTCCGGGACCAGGGCCCTGCAGGTAGGGGCCGGTAACGAACAACGTGGGCCCGGGAGCCATCCCTCCGTCGATCCGCGCCTTGAGGTTCAGCTCCTGATACGAGTCCGTGCTGCCCGCCGTACGGATCGTGGTCACGCCGGCGCCCAGGAAAAGGCGCGGGTAGCTCTGCAGCATCATCTTCATCGAACCGCCGGCCGCCGACGAATAGTACATGTGATCGTGCAGCCCGACGAGACCGGGGATGGCCGTGTGCCCCGCCAGATCCAACACCTGCGCGCCTGCCGGTATGGCGACCTCGCCCGTGCGCCCGATCGCCTGGATCGCATCACCGCTGATCACGATCGTCTGGTCGGCACGCGCCGGAGCGCCCGTGCCGTCGAGCACCTTGACGTGCGTCAGGGCGACCGTCTGCGCCGTCACCGACGCGAAACCGCGCACCGCTGGCGACAACGTGCGATCCTGCGCCGCCGCGCCGCGCCCCAGCAGCGACAGGAACACGATCGACACTCCGACTCGACAGATATTCATCGCTCTCCCCATGGATGGCGTGCAAACCGCTTGCATCACTGCTCGACGACAAACGTGAGCATCATCCCCGTTCCAAGATGCTCGGCGATGTGACAGTGCGCCATCCACGTTCCCGGATTCGTCAGCTCCAGGAGAATGTCCATGGTCTCGCCTGCCGGCAGCAGCGCCGTATCCTTCCAGACCATGTTGTCATTCGGCACGCCGTTCCGTTCGATGACAGCGAAACGCTGTCCATGGAAGTGGATCGGGTGCGCCATGGCGTGGAGCGACGCAGCGTCGTTCACGAGTCTGATGCGAACCACATCGCCTACCCGAAACCGCCAGGCGATGTCCATGTTCTCCGCGCCGCGTTCGTCGCGTAGATACCACGATATCTCACTGCCGGTGAGCGGCCAGTTCATCATCGGCATACCATCGTTCCAGTCCACGGGCACAGCCATTCCCGTCAGCATCATCATGACGAGTGGCGACACGTTCCGGACCTTCAGTCCCGAGGTGAGCGTGTGATCCACGGGCCTGAGCGCCATGGCGCGGAGCTTCGACAGCTCGGAAGACGCTTCAGGATGCGCGCGCAGTTGGCCAAACGCGGATGCGTAGCTACGCCGCACCGGCGTGGGCGATACGATCACGCGACCGAGCGTGTCCTCGACCGCGTGAAACGTGCCCATCATGTGATCGAGCCACTGCACGCCGTTGACCAGCGCGTACGTGCCTGCGCGCGCGAACATGGCCTCGACGACGTAGCGTTCGGCCGGGGCGATCGGAACGCTTTCCACCCATTCCTCGCGCTCGTAGTCGCCAAGGTCGGATCCCACGAGTTTGAGCCGAGCGCCGGGAATGCGCAGGTTGAACGTGCGCGTGTTCGCCACATTGGTAAGGTAGAACCGCACCACCTCGCCAGCTTGGACACTGAGGGCGTAGTCCGGCTCGCCGTTCACCAGCAGGACATTGCCGAAGCGGCCCATCAGCGCATGCGTCGGCACGTCCCTGCCCAATGGTACAGCTCCCTCTCCACCCAGCAGGAAGTCATCGATCGCCAGAACCTCTTCGCGGTTCACCGGTACGCGCTCGCCCGCGCGCCGGGCCGCCACCAGGATATTCCCGTACAAACCCAGTTCCTGCTGGAGATCCTCCCGGATATGCGGATGGTACCAGAAGACGCCGACGTCCGGAAAGCGCAGCCGATAGACGAACGAGTCGCCCGGTGCCACGGGATCCTGCGTCAGATCCGGCACCCCGTCGAAACGGTTATCCAGTCGAAGCCCGTGCCAGTGGACCGTGGAGGGCAGGTCCAGGTCGTTCTTGAACATCACGACGACCTCCGTCCCGCGTTCGACGCGCACCAGCGGCCCGGGATACTGGCCGTTGTAGCCATACATGACGAAGACGCGGCTGCCGATCGTACGCCTGACGAGTCCTGCCCGCAGCCGGAGCGTGTCCCCATCCTCGAGCGTCACGACCTCGCGAGGTCGCGCGTCCGTGACCAGTCGTCCGGTCGAGTCGGGAAGGAACGGCGGCGTTCCCGGGGTCATGTGAGGCATGGCCATGGGCGCGATGCGCGGATCGCCAGGCGGCATCTCCCAACCACCGCCCATATCGTGACCGGCGTGCTCGTCGGCACTCACGCGATCGCCGGCTACCGTCGCCCGGCCCGTCAGATTCATCACGGCGTCGCGATGCGCCAGCAGCAGTGCGCTCGGCGACGTGGCCCGCAACACCAGCTTGCCCGTTCGGGCAGGAGCCGGTCGCACGCCTTCCGCCGCGATCAGTACTCGAAACGGTTCGTACGGGACCTCGCCGACATCGTTCCTGCCGTTCGTGACGACCCCCAGACGCAGTTCCTCGTCCATGGTAATCGTGTAGGCCCACGCGACGTATCGGCGGTACGGACCGAGCGAGTCCGGTCGAGGCAGCGACGAGACGTGAAGGACAATCCGCGTTCGCAGCCGTCCGTCGGGCGTCACGGCCACTCCGAACGGCGATCGGACCGGTCGCAGTTCCATCATTCCCGTGGCGCCAGGCAGGTCGGGGACAGCGACGAGTTCCGAACAGAAAGGCGTCGAGAACGGCGAGAGCCCCCGTGGGCATCGACTATCCGGCGGCAGGCTCTCCGACTGCGCTCCCGCTCCGGTGGCCGTCGCCAGCAAAAGCGCCACGACACGCAGTCGCATCGCGCCGCACATCGCGCTTGCCGGGCGACGTTTCATCGACCGATGCGCTCGAACTGCCGGTGTCGGCGCAAGACACGGACATGCAGCTCGCCATCGCTTCGACGCCGTGACGCGTGTACCAACGCATTCCGGACGCTTCGCATATGGCGTCAAGCTACCGCCTGAGCCCGATGCTCACCAGCACCGGTACCGCGGTATGCGACCCAGCGTCCCTGCCGTGCAGCGATCGCCGCACGTCTGGGCCGAAACGCCGCCGGGCTCCCGCTCTCGCGGGAGCCCGGCGTATTCCTGCTCACGTTAGGCGTTGCGGTCCGCGCAACCCTTGAAGTCGGGGTTGTTCCGTTCGGCGCTCGACGGAATCAGGTTCACATCCGATCCGTAGATGCCTCCCTTGTGGTACCCGCCGGTCGGGAACACCGATTCTGCCCCACGACCGTACTGCCGGATCAGGCGCCGCATGTCGCCCAAGCGGTGCGCCGTCAGCCAGAACCAGAATGCCCGCTCGCGGAACAGCAGATCCTCTCGTGCCGTCTTGGATCCCGGGTCAGTCAGCGGATCGAGACCGGCCACCGTTGCCCGTGCCGCGTTCAGGTACCCAAGGAACGCGTTGATGTCGGGTGTCGGCAGGTTCAGCGCAGCCTCGGCCTCGATCATCCGCGCTTCGATCCCCGTTGCCAATGGCACTGGCGAATCCGGTTGCGGGAACTTCGTCGGAGAGATCGTCGGCGAGCCATCCTGCCCAGGCGCCGTCGTCCCGAACTTGATGCGCGGGTCGTTGGCGCTCAGGTAGTTCAGTCCATTGCCGCCTTCGCGATCCACAACGCCGAAATTGCGCGTGGCGACCATCCAGTCGTAGACGTCGTTGACGATCGTCGTCCGCGAGTGCTGGATGTTGTAGACGAAGTCGGTCGGCACCGCGGTCACGAGTGCCGCGGCCGCCGAGTACTGCTTCTGATCGACGAGCGCCCGCGCCTTGCCGATGTAAGCCAGGTTGCGGCTGACGGCATCGGTGGTGGTGGCCGACGTGAGGGCGGCATCGAAAGTCGTCACCGCCTTGGCGAACAGCTGGGCGTTGGTCATGTTGACCGACTTCGGTTCCGCGTCGTTGGCGTCGCCGATCGGTACGCCATTACAGAAGATCTCGCCCGTCAGCACGTACGTGAACGCCTCCAGCGACTGCAGCTGCGAGATCTGCGTCTGCTTCGTGGCGCCGGCGGCCGCGTACTTCTCCAGGGACTTCTGCGCCCGGATGAGCTGCGTCTGCGCCTGGCCGACGAGCGTCCAGACGGTGGAGGGGAAGGTGTTCTCGTTGACGGCCCGGGAATCCATATGCTCCGTGCCGCCGCGCGACGTCGTCATCTCGTCCGTGAGCAGGCCGACAGCGATGTTGAGCCCCACACCGCTCCCGGCGTTGTCTCCGGAGTACAGGTACGCGAAGTTGCCTAATGCGGAAACGCGCAGGGCGGCAGCGCCCGACGGGCTGGCGGCCGCCTCGGGCGTGATCTGGTCCGGCGTATTGACTTCCAGCAGCTCCTGACGGCTGCACGCCGCCAGGCTCAACGCTGCGATACAGGCGGACAGGCCCCGCCCCACGCGCGCCGATAGAATCGTGTAACTCATTACGATGTCCTCGTCTGTGTGTGAGTGGCGGTTCAGAAGCCGATGTTGACGCGGGTGATCCAGTATCTCAGCAGCGGCGCAGAGAAGAAGTCGTTGTTCCCGCCGCCTGTGTTGTTCACCGAGCTGTTCGATTCCGGATCCAGCCCCGGGAACCTGGTCCACGGCACGCCCAGGTTGCGTCCGCTGAAGACGAACGTCACGCTGCGCGACTTGAAGTACTGCGCCGCCAGTCGCTCCGGCACCGCGTAGGAGACCGACAGCTCGCGGAATCGGATGAAGTCGTTAGGGACGAACACTCCCCACAACGTGCGCTTCGATGGCGAGTTGGCGCCCACGGCCGCTGCCTGACGATCGAGCGGCGCCTTCGGATCGTTCACCTCGCGGCAATTGCCCGTGCCCACGCATCGCTGGTTGAAGTATCCCCACTGATTCCAGAACTTGCCGCGGTAGTCGAAGAGAGCTGACACCCGCAACGCGTTCTTGAACAGCCCGATCGTGTTCGTCATGCCCGCCTCGTACTCGGGCAGCGTTGGCCCGCGAAACGCGTCCGCACCAACGGTTATCTCCGACTCGGTGATGATCCCGTCCCCGTTGGCGTCCTTCCACGCGGTCATCTTCTTGTCCCACAACCCGAACAACGGGTAACCCTCCACGTTGCGCGCGCCGACCGGCGTACCTAACGCGACACCGCCGTCGTCCACGAGCTTGTTCTTGATGTGCGAACCGTTCACCCGCACGTTCCAGCTGATGTTACGCAGCTGCAGGATGTTGGCATCGACCGTCAACTCATACCCGACGTTCTCCACGGCCGCGAGATTCTCGAACTTGGAACCGCCCGCACCGTACGACGGGGGCAACGGCTTGGCGAACAGCGCGTCTTCGCTCCGCTTCCTGAAGTACGTCGCCTCGACGTTGATCTGGTCGTTCCACAGCCCGAAATCGAAGCCGGTCTCCAGCTCGGTCGTCACTTCCGGCTTCAACAGCTGGTTACCGATCGACGCAAGGCGCAGACCCGGGAGTTCGCTGCCATCCGCCGGGTACGTAGAGGCGCTCAGGAACTGCAACGCCGCCGTTGTTCCCGGCTGTACGCCCGCCCGACCGTAGGCAGCACGGAACCGCGTCCGGCTGATTCCCAGCACCTGCTTGTACCACGGCTCCTCGCTGATCACCCACGAGAGAGAGGCACGCGGATACACCGTGTTGCCGACGTTCCGGCCGAAGGCCGAGTTCTGGTCCGTACGTGCGCCCAGCGTCAGGTACAACCGCTGCTTCCAGCTCAACTGCTCCTCCACGAACGCTCCGTACGTGGCGTTCTCGGTGGTGAACTCCCACGACAGACGCGTGCTCGCCGAGTTCGGCGTCGACGCCCCGGGCGGCAATCCGTACCCACGACCCTGCGACTGGTACTGCTCGTCCTTGAACCACTGCGCTCCGACCGATGTACGCGTGCTGATATCGGGCGTCGCGTCCCACGTCGCCGTCCCACCCAGATCCACCGAATACTTCGACGTGTTGGACCGGTCGTAGTCCTTGCCGCCTTCCTGCGCGACTGGACCCCACGCCAGCCCCACACGCGTTCCCTCGCCACGAAGCTGCTGACGGTAGTTGAACGAGTTGTCCTGGTCGACCCCGGTCACAGCGCGGAACTGCAGCCAGGCCTTCGGCGACCAGTTCCATGCCGCGCTGCCGGTGAAGCGATTGTCTGTCAGCTTCTGCTCGATGGAGAAGATGTCTCCAACCCACTCGCGCTGATAACCGTCGGCCGGCGTGCGATACCCAGGCGCGGTCATCCCCTGGAACGTCAGTCCCGCAAAGAAACCGCCATCGAACGGCGTGAACAGCTCGCGATAGTGATAACCGGTCGACAGGTCGAGCGTCATCGTCGGCGACAGGCCGAGCTGGAAGTTCCCGCGAAACGTGTTCTGCTCGAGGTGGTTCGGGTGGATCTGCCGCTCGCGCGGCGCGCTCCCCCGCTCCGTCGTCAGGCGCTTGATCTCGCGCGCCGGCATCTCGTACGGGCCGGTTTCCACCTCGCGCTCGCCCGAGACGAAGAACCGAAGCAAGTCGGTTCCGCCCGAAGCCTGACCGCCTGCCAGCCAGCGCGGCTGACTGGTGAACGGTGTGGTCTCCGGGTTCGACAGCGGGTTGAACTTCGTCAGCGAGTCGACGAGGCACTGCTTGTTCGCGAACGACAGGATGCGGCACTGGATATTCGGCGATCCGACTCGCTGGCCGGCCGAGTTGATGTTCTGTCCCCAGCTGCGCCAGTTGTCGTCGAACGTCACCGGCTGATCCACCAGCCCGTACTCGCCGTAGGCGTTCCATTGCGTCTTGCCCGCGCGTCCGCGTCGCGTCTTGATCACCACAACGCCGTTCGCTGCCGCAGTCCCGTACAACGCAGCCGCCGACGGTCCCTTGATCACGTCCACCGACTCGATCTCCTCCGGATTCAAGGCACCCATCCGGTTGATACGCTGGGTGCTGAAGTTCCCCGGAATACTGCTGTTGTCGTAGCGCACGCCGTCGACGATGATCAGCGGCTCGTTCGTCAGGCTCAACGAACTCGTTCCGCGGATGCGGATGGACGACGACGTCCCCGTCTGGCCGGCGCCCTGAATGACCTGCACACCGGATGTGCGCGCCTGCAGCAGCTCGTTCACGTTCGTGACCGGCGCGACCTCCGCCACAGAATCCGTCTTGATGGTCGCCACCACGTTCCCGAACGACTTGCGCTCGACGTCTCCGGTCGCAGTCGTCACGATTTCGGCCAGCCTGGTCGCCGCCTTCTCGATCGTGAAGTTCACTTCCGCGGTCTCGCCCGCAACGACAGTGACCGATTGCGTCAACGGCGTGTATCCGAGACGCTGGACGCGCAGTTGGTGCTGTCCCGCCGGCACGCCCGTGATGCGAAACTCCCCGTTGATCGACGTGGAACTGCCCAACCGCGTTCCGGTCACGAAAACCTGTGCGGCCGCCACGGGTCCGGATCCGTCGGCATCGGTAATCCTGCCCCGCACGGTGCCCGTGGCCTGTGCCGCGGCAACAGACGCCAGCGCGCTCAACATCAGCGCGCTCGACACCAGTCGCCGGATGGTGCTACTTACGTCGGTTCGACTCATACGCCCTCCTGGCTGTCGAACGTGGACCACCGCAAGCGTCGCTCAGTCGTCGCCGACGGCCCGGTCCGTGAGTTGTGGAGGTGGAGCGTGTCCGCGCACGCCGTTCCCCGGCTGACGCTGTCGACCACTCAGACCGCGTGGCGCACCGCGGCGCGCCACGAACGCGACGCGACTCATCGCTTGCCAGTGTCATCGAGCGCAAGGGGAGGGGGGGACGAACCGAGACTCACGCCCGTCGGCTCGTCAACGACTTGCAATCAGACGTCCCTACTTGCCGTCAAATCGAGCACCGTGACAGACAAGATGCAATGGCCATTCTCGCGAGTCCGCACCTCGTACGCCAAAATGTGACGAACCGTTGACGACACAACGATAAGCTTGCGCGGCTTCCGGCAATTTGACGTCGCACCATCGCGCTGCTTCATTGACTATCGGACACACGAACGCACCCTCGATGCCCTCGCGACGCACGCTGTTGCTCCTTTCCGCCGTCGCTGCCGTCCTCCTGGCGGCCGTCGTCATCGCGCGCGCCTTGCACCAACCGATCGACTTCGAGGCGCCTCTGCCGACGATCGTCGAAGACATCCCCGACTCGATCGCCCCACCGGCTCCGTCTTCGGTCGAGGCACCCATCCTCTACGACCTCGGCCCAGGTCTGGCATCGCTGGAAAACGCGGTTCCGCGATCCTTCGGCAACATCGACGAGCGCCTCGGATCTGCTCACAATAGCCGGCTTCACTACGCGTTCTCCGCGTCGCGTTCTCCGTTCGAAGTCTCGTTCAGCGATCAGACGGTACGCATTTCGACCACCATCGAGTACGAGGGACGCGGCTGGTACAAGCCGATCCTGGGACCCGAGGTCAGCGCTGCCTGCGGGACCGGCAACGTCGCGCGACCTCGCTTGCGCGCAACGCTCACGTCGCGAGTGGCGCTTGCTCCGACATGGGAACTGAAAACGCGGACGACGATCGCGCGACTGGAACCATTCGGCAACACGACGCGGGACCGCTGCCGCGTTACCGTGTTCCGCTTCGATGTAACCGAACGCGTCATCAGCGCAACCCGCGACGTACTCAACAGGCAGCTGGCGACGCTCGACCGGAACATCGCCGGCCTGGATACCCGCGCGCGCTTCGAATCGTGGTGGCAGAAACTCCAGGTTCCCATTCGTCTCAGGGACTCGATCTTCCTGACACTGAATCCGAAGTCCGCGCAACTGGGAACCATCGCTGCCAACGAACGCACGGTGATCGCCAACGTGCGTCTCACCGTTCAGCCACAGATCGTGACCGGCGCCCGACCGAACGACTTCGCACTCATGACGGCGATTCCGCCGCTCGCCTTCGGCGCCACGGAGGGGAGCGGCATGAACATTCTGATGGAAGGCGTATTCACCTACCCGGTCGCGACTTCGTTGCTGGGAAGTGCGCTGCGCGGCCGTGAGGTCAAACAGGCTGGACGCCGAGTCGTCATTCGCGACGTTCGACTCTCGGGGATCGGAGCCGGCCGCGTCGCTCTGGGCGTAGATCTGTCCGGCGACGTCACCGGGCGCGTCTATTTCACCGGCCGGCCGCACATCGATACTCTGACGCGGCAGGTCACCGTCCCGGACCTCGAGTACGACGTTGGCAGTTCGAGCCTGCTTGTAAGGGGCCTGGATTGGCTGAAAGGCGACGATCTTCGCGATCTTCTCCGCGAACGCGCCCGGCTTCCCGATTCCGCGGCGGTCGGCAAGCTGATTCCCCTCGCAGAACGTGGCATGAACCGGCAGATCGCCGAAGGCGTAGTGCTGCGGGGCAGGATCGACGAGGCGCGCGGCCTGCGCGTCCGCGCCACGACACACGACGTCCGCGTCTACGCCATCGCAAAGGGTTCTGCGAGGTTGACGATCAGCCGCGACCTTCCCGCCCCTCGGAGAGATACGACGGCTCGCGCGAAACGCGCGAACCCTTTCAGGATACCCAGCGAAAACTAGAACCGGCGCCTGCCGTGTGGTTTTCGCTGAACGATTCGGTACAGCCCGCGCGCCTCGTCTTTCGTCCCACTGCGGTAACGATGCTACTGTTACACGTGTCCACACCGCTATCATGACCGACCTGGTCGCGCAATTGAGCGCCCACGTGCAGGACTGGTGTACCATCGAGCGGGAACTCGGCGGTGGCGGCATGTCCCGTGTCTTCGTCGCGTTCGATCGCCAGCTGTCGCGGCGCGTCGTCTTCAAGGTGCTTCCGTCTACGCTGACGGCAACTCTTTCCGTGGAGCGTTTCCGCCGGGAGATCATGCTCGCAGCCGGGTTGCAGCACCCGCACATCGTTCCCGTGTTGACGTCTGGTGAGGTGGATGGGCTCCCCTACTTCGTGATGCCATTCATCGAAGGGGAGTCGCTGCGCGCACGCCTCATCCGGGGACCTCTCTCCGTGCGCGAGACCGTGGCGGTGTGCAAGGACGTCCTTAGCGCCCTGGCGTTCGCGCATGCGCGCGGCGTCGTCCACCGGGACATCAAGCCGGACAACGTGATGCTGGCGGGCGGTGCAGCCGTGGTAACCGACTTCGGCGTGGCCAAGGCGATCGACCAGGCGCGGACCGGCCGGCCGCTGCGTCCGCGCGACTTGCCGCCGGGCGTGCCGGGCGCGAATACGCTGACGGGAGCCGGTGTGACGTTAGGCACGCCAGCCTACATGGCGCCCGAGCAGGTTGCCGCCGATCCGCAAGTGGATCACCGCGCGGACATATACGCGCTTGGCATCGTGGCCTACGAGATGCTCGCCGGCGCACCGCCGTTCCACGCTGCCACGCCTGCGCAACTGCTGGCCGCACAGCTGTCGCAGCCTGCACCACCCGTCAGATCGCGACGCTCGGACGTGCCACCCCCACTCGCCGCGATCGTCATGCGATGCCTGGAGAAGGAGCCGGCCCAACGTCCCAGGACCGCGACCGAACTGTTGCGAATGCTCGAATCCCCGGACGTGACGAGCGGCGATTTCGTCTCGCCGGCACGCGCGTCCTGGACCGGCCGCCGAATCGCCAGCTGGTCGGCCGTCGCGCTGATCGCGTTTGCCGCCACGACGCCCTTCGTATGGCGCTCACTCGACACCCGGGAATCGCCGGTCACGCCCGCGCTGACTGGAGCGGCGATCGAGGTGGCACCGTTCGTCGCGGTCGGCCGGGATGCCGCGGCAGAGGCGGCGTCCATTGGCCTGACGTCGCAAGTCACCAATGCCCTGGCTCGGATCGGTGGCTTGCGTGTCACCACACGTCCTGGCGCGGACTCAGCCTCCACTGACTCGCTCTTTCGCACACGCGCTGACCTGATTCTCGAAGCCACGGTGCAACGCGAGCGAGATCGGGTGCGCATCCTGCCCCGTCTCTACAGCGTGACGGCGGATTCGACACTCTGGGTCGGCGCTTTCGAAGGATCCATCACCTCGATGTTCGCACTGCAGGATTCGGTCGCTCAGGCGATCGCCCGCGCCGTCGGCGCGCGAATCGGACGTTGAACTCAATCCGCCGGCAGCGGATAGGATCTCGATCGTGGCCGGTGGTGTTGCCGTAAGTTGATTGATGTAGTTGACGGCGCGATGTCAGACGTGTGTTGACGCCTCGCCGGGAGATCACCATGACAGCGCTCCGCCAACGCATGACCCAGGATCTTCAGCCTGCGCGAATACCGCGAGCGCAGCGTGCTCCGGGAGTGCAAGCGCCGCCGCGTGGAACACGTCGTCGTCTGGATCTACGCACACCGGATAGGCAAAGGCGGAGACGCCAATAACGTAGCCTACAACGCGAGGAGCGTTAGGATAGGCGCGAGCGCTTCTGCGCGCTCCAGGCACCGCCCACGCAGCTCCTCGCCTACGGTGCGCTACTCCGCGAGGATCTCCGGCGAGCGCACCGACTCCACACCGCCCGACGTCCACGCCTCCAGTACGGCCTGCAGCCCGCCGAAGAAGATCCCAGACATCAGAACGTCGGTGTCGAGCACGCACCTCACGTCTTGCGCGCGCGCCGGTCAATCCCGGCGGAAGGCTCGCTGGACAGCTAACACTAAACACCAGCGGGCAGCGCGCAGCGCCCTCCGCTGCACCTGTCGTTAGGCGCCTGCTGCTTCTTGCAAGGGGTCACACGCCTCCCTACTCGGTCTCGAAGCCGTGACTCGTGAACTTCAACGTCCGGCTGTTTTCCGTCACCGTGCGGACGATCTGATCGGATGCACCGCCGGGCAGCGTCGCCTCGATGTCGAGGGTGACCGTGACCTCGGCGCCGACCTGTCCGACGAGGTGGGCGATCACCTCGTCGGCGATGCGGCTGGCGTCGCGGCCGACGCGCGCGGCGTCGAGCCGCACGGTCCCGTGGAACCGGCGCGGCAACGGTGACGCCGTGGTCGCAGTGCCGACGGTCCCGTCGCCACCGGCAGCCGGCGCGGCCGATCCCGGAGGCATCGCTCCATTTCCGGGCTCGCCGTCCGCTTCGCCCCCGGGTGCCGCCGCCGGCGCTTCGGCATCCATCTGTTTCCGCGCGACATCCGGCTTCACCAGCAGCCCCGCGCTCTCCGCTGACAGCGACACAACCTGCCCACCGCGCAGGCCCGGGTAGCGCCCCGCACGCTCGTCGCGGCTCTCGGCGTAGGCAAACGTGTCCGCCTGCCAGGTGAGCAGCGCCACGCCGTCGCAGATCGCCTGAACCAGCACGTCCGACCCCGCCAGGCGCGGCAGGTAGAGATAGCGCGCGAAGTCCTCCACGAGCTGTCGCACGGGCACGTCCGCGCCGCGCCAGAGCGGGACTTCATCGAGATGCTTGCGGAGGATGGTCGAGCCGAGCGAGGTCACCAGCAGCTCATCGTTCCGCAGCCGCTTGCTCGCGCGCGCCGCCAGCGCGTCGCTGCCCGAAAGGCGAACCGCCTGCCAGGCGATTGGCGCCTGCGGGTTCGCCTGCTCCGGCACGATCAGCCACTGGTAGGTCTCGGGGAGCCGCGCCGTCACCGCGCCGTCGGCCGCCAGTTTCTGCGTCTCGGCCTGGCGCACCTGATGTGGATCGAGGTTGAGCGCGTCCTTCTCGGCCAGGATCGACTGCCACGCGAGGAACCGGCGCAGCGCCTCGTCGAGATCCTGCAGCCGCACCTTGTCCGCCGCGAGGAACACCAGCGTGTTGCGGTAGAGCCGCGGCGTGTTGCCACGCGACTCGAGGATCGCCCGCGCCGCCACCTCGGCGGCGCTGCCCGGCTCCTTGGTGTGCGGGTGCTCCGCGGGCAGCACAACCAGCCGCGCATCGAGGTCGTCCGGAACGTCGGCACCCGAGCGCGGCAGCGGGTGGATGCGCGAGAAGTCGCCGGTCTTGTTCAGGTCGGCCCGCATTCGCCGATCCAGCTCCTCGGCCACCTTGTCAGGATCGCGCTTCATCTGTTCGGCGCGATCCTCGGCGAGCTTGGTGACCGTCGGCTGGGTCGCGTACCAGAAACGTGGCCCGTCCTGGTAGAGATAGGTCGCCGCAGCCGCGAGGCGCCGGAGCGCGTCGCCAAACACCGCCGGGGATTCGCCCGGCATCACACAACCGAGCTTGACGCGCCGGTCCTCGAGCCCGCGGTGCGCGGCCGCCGTGGTGGGCGCAGATCCGAGATAGATGGTGCGCGCCACCCGCCGCGTCGCGTGCAGCTTGCCCAGGTTCGGCTGATCGCTGTCGATCTTGAGCGGCAGCGAGCTCGGCCCGTCCACGTCCTTCTCGATGATCGGCGCCCAGTTGTCGGACAGATACCTGGTGAGCTCCGACTGGACACGTCCGTCGTCGATCGGGATCGTCGGGGGAAGGATCAGCGGGTTCCTGTCCCCCTTCTCCCAGAGGCTGTGGATCACCGCCGCCATCAGGCGCAGTACCCCGCGCGTGCGCTGGAACTTCACCAGGGTGGACCAGTCGGTGTAGAGCCGGTCGAAGATCTCCGGGTGGATCGGGTAGGCGGCCTGGATGCGTTTTTCGTAGTCGCCCCCCCGGCACTCGGGCGGGAACTCCGCGCTCTGCGCGCGATAGAGCTCGGCGAAGGCGCGCGCGGTCACGTCGCGCTGCTTGAAGGCGTCCGGTCCGGCCAGCGGCTCGAACAGCCGCCGCCGTACGATCTCGAAGCCCTCCTCGGCGGTCGCCGGACGCCATGACGACTCCACCCGCCCGACCACGTTGCGCAGCCGCTCCAGCGCCTCGCGCCCACGGATACCGCCTACCTCCGCATCGTCGGCCTGCGTGTGCGGCGAGCCCTGCGTGTCCGACGCCGGCAGCGAAATCACGAGCAGACAGTTGCCCGCAAGCTTTGCCGACTCGGTGAGCGCCTGGGCGAAGGTGAACTGGGTCTCGAAGCCGCCCGCGGGCAAGTCGCTCTGGTCGTGGAGCTGGCGCGCGTAGGCCACCCACTCGTCAATCAACACAAGGCACGGCCCGTATTCCTTGAACAGCTTGCGCAGGGCATCGCCGGGGTTGGTGGCCTTCTCGTCGTCGGCCCGAACGCGCGCGAAGGCCTGCTTGCCGCCGAGCTGGTACGCCAGCTCACCCCACAGCGTGCGCACTACGGTGCCGTCCGGCTTGGTCACCGGATTGCCGGGCGAGATTTTGTTGCCCACCAGCACCACGCGCTTCGCGCTGGGCAAGCTCTTTACTCCCGCGTCAGCCATCACCGCGTCCACCCCGGCGAGCTCACGCGGGTTTGCGCCAGAGAACAGGTGATAGAGCGCGAGCATCGAGTGGGTCTTGCCGCCGCCGAAGTTGGTCTGGAGCTGCACCACCGGGTCGCCGCCTTTGCCCGAGAGGCGCTGCACGCCGCCCACGAGCAAGCGCTTGAGGCTCTCGGTGAGGTAGGTCCGGCGAAAGAACTCCTGCGGCTCCCTGTATTCATCCGAGCCCTCGCCAAGGTGCACCTGCCAGAGATCGGCCGCGAACTCGGCTTGCTGGTAGCGCCCGCTCGCCACGTCTGCGTGCGGCGTTACGATCTCGCGCCAGGGTTTGAGTGTGCCGGTGGCGGTGGCCTCGATCAGCGAACCGCCGGCCTTGCGCTTCTCGTTGCGCACCTGCTCGTCATAGGTGAGCCGCCGCAGTTCCCGTTTCATCGTGTTGACTTCGTCGGCCTGCGGTGCCGAGACCGCGGCGAGCAGGCGCGTCATCGAGTCGAGCGCTCGATCGGCGTCGTCGCTCGTGAACTTCTCCTGGTGCGCCCACTTGTTGCGGCAGTCGCGTAGCTCCTGCACGAGGGAGCGCTCGGCACGTCCAAGCGTTCGCGCGAAGACGTCATTCCACGTCTCCCACATGAGCTTGAGAACGCCGGCGACATCCCACTCGGCGATTGCTTTCCGGCCGAGCATCGGATCGTCCGCGAAGCGGCGGATCGCGTCCATGTGCACCCAGCCGGCCTTGACCGCTGACTGCACTTCGCGCTCGACATACGGCGCGATGCCAGCTCGCAGAAGTTCCATCGCCTTGCCGACGCGTTCCTGGTTGGTGATGGCCATGTCAGTCGCTGCTCCTCATGCAGCTATCCGAGTATGTCGCCGTCGTGCAGTCGCTCGAGAAATGCTTCCACCGGCAGTACCCACGTTCCGTCAACCTTTAACTCCTCAGTGCCCCGATAAACGATCCAACTGCGCAGTGTGCCCTTGAATCCGGTTCCGAGTGAGCGGATGCCAGCCCGGTACTCCTGGCGAAAGCGACGTCCTGCCTTCACCTCGATGGCCGTCATCGTGGTGCCGCGCCACCAGACAAAATCAACCTCGCCGCCGCTCGGCGTGGCCCAATAGCCGAGCGATCCCTTCAGGTCATGATAGTGCACGTAGGCCTTCAGTTCATGCAGCACCAGATGTTCGAGCAGGACGCCGTCGAAATCCGAGGGCAGCGGCTGATCGAACCCGCCGGCAGCGGCGTGCAACACGCCCGGGTCGAACCAGTAGAACTTGGGCTGCGCCACTTCCTTGACCTTGGCACGCGGACGGTACGCAGGGAGCCAGTCACCGATCAGCGTGTCGACGAGGATATCGAAATAGCCGCGCGCCGTTTCGCGCGACACGCCCGCATCGCGCGAAACGGCCGAGACGTTGGTCGTCTGCCCGGCGGCAAGCGCGGCAACATCCAGAAAGCGGCTGAAGCTGCCCAGGTTGCGCACCAGTCCTTCGGCGCGGATTTCCTCCGCGAGGTAGGTGGTGACAAAGGCGCGCAGGAAGTCCTCGCGGGCGTGGTCGTTTGCCGCCGTGACGCTGAGCGGCATTGATCCGAACCGCAGGCGCTGCGCCGCCGGCACCGAGAAGTCGACTTCGGGCGCCGTGAGGGGGAAGAGCGTGCGCAGCACCGCGCGCCCGGCCAGGAGGTTCGCGGCCCCGCGTCGGAGTTTGCGCGCCGAGGAGCCGGTCAGGGCGAAGCGGCGATAGCCCTGCTCCATCAGGATATGCACCTCGTCCAGGAGTGCGGGCACTCGCTGTATCTCATCCACCACGATCCAGTCCGACTTCTGCCGCGCGAGCGCCTGGGCGCGGAACAGCGCCGGCTCGCGCTCCAGGCGCAGGGCGTTCTCCGGCTGGAGCAGGTTGACGAGCAGTGCGTCGCCCAGTCGCTGGCGAATCCACGTGCTTTTGCCGGTGCCGCGCGGGCCGAACAGGAAGAAGGCCCCGCGCGGCAGCTCAAGGGTGCGTGCAAACATCGTCGCCAAATTTACGGTAAATTTGGCGTCATGGTCAACAAGCAAGATCGTCGATCGTGAGGCCATCCCACGCGCCGGACAGGCTCGCCCGGCCGCGACATGGCTCAGTCGCCGTTCTCGCTGAACAGCGCCGTCTGCTGCTCCTGCGGTTTCCCACCCTCGCGCGCCAGGCGCGCGATCTCGGGCCAGCTTTGCACCAGCCCGTTGTACGCGAGCGCCTCGGCCGCGCGCTTCTTGCGCTCGCACAGGGTGTAGAGGCGGTAGGCCAGCTCGCGCGCGGTCTCCGCCCTGGCGCCGAGCTTGGCGACGAGATCGGCCGCGGCGCTCTCGCCGCCGCTCGCGAGCACGCGGATCAGTTGATGGACGATCTCCCACGCGGTGAGGCGCGAGTCGGTGGCCGGGTCCCAGTCGGCGGGCAGCTCCTTGGGAGCAAGCAGCCGCACCTTGCCGCGCTTCGATTCGAGGATGCCCGCCTCGACCATCCCCGCGACGCTGGTGTTCTTGGATTTGGAGAGCTGTTCGGCCACGCCGTACTCGCCCTCGTCAAAGCCCGATTGCTCGAACCAGGTGAGCGCCCAGCGGCTGTCGGCGTCGAAGTCGCCTTCCTGTTCGGCGAGCGCCTCGTCGAGGGTCTGGTTGATGAGCGAGAGCGCCTCGCGCACGGTGAGCGGCTGGCCTTGGGCGTCGAGCACTTTCGCGTAGCGGGTGTACACCGCCATGCCCGGGCCGATGGCCGCCTGCGCAAGATCGACTGGTGCGATGTTGCCGCGCTGGAGGTGGGCGAGCGCCTGCGGCAGCTCGGCCTTGAGCGCGGCTATGAACTCGCGGCGCGTGGCGGTGGGCGCGGAGGCTTCGCGCGGGCGACAGACCAGGACGATGCTTGAGGCGAGGGCGTTGGTGCCGATGCCGATCGAGCGCGCGCCACGCTCGGTGCGCATGGGCCAAGTGCCGCTGACCGCGAAGCCGGCGCGGATCACGGCGTCGAGGAAGGTTTCCCAGCCGGTGCTGGCCGTGCCGGCATCGGTCTCGCTCTCGGACTGCTTGAAGGCATAGTAGATGGTGACCGGGAACGCCGGGTGCGCCTGCTCGGCCAAGCGGTGCATCGCCTCCGTCATGCCGTCCAGGAAGAACGTCTCCGCTTTCTCCTTGCTGCCGTGGCGGTACGGCGTGGCGACCAGCTCCTCGGCCTTGGGCACGGCGAGCGTGCCGAAGAGCTCCGGGAAAACGGGCCGCAGCGAGCGGCGCAGCCAGACGTAGAAGAAGTCCGACAGATCGGCGTAGCCGATGTTGTCGTAGTAGGGCGGGTCGGTGGAAAGCACCTTGTCGGCGCTGATGGACTGCATTGCCGCATCGGCTTGAACTACAGAGCCGGTACCGCATGCCTCCCCGCCTTCCAGGAAGCGTACTCCGCCTTCAAGCGAGACACTGAAGTCGCCGGCAGCACGGGCGAGCTGGTTGACCTCGGCGAAGTCCCACACCATAGGCAGAGCCTGTCGCGCGAAAGTGCTCTTGGCTTGATCGCGAGTTGGGCTCCACGCCACCAAAGTCGTGTTGTAGTCAATGGCCTTGTCGACGGCCATTCCCAAGTACACACCCACCGCCTCGGCATACGCCGTGGCGCCGGTGCCGCCGTCGCGGAGGGGCTTGTTGTCGGCGGGGAGGCCGGCCGGCCCTGAGCCTGTCGAACGGGCGGCGAGGGCGTCGCGCTGCACCCGCTCGCGCGCTTCCTGCACCAGGTCGGAGAAGGTCACGAGCGCCACGAGCTGGCGGGGGGTGAAGAGGTCGCCGTAGGTCTTCAAGCCATAAAGCGGCGGCGAGAACCAACGCGGGTTTTCGGGCATCGCGACTTCGGGCTTCCACTCCGGCTTCGCCTTCCGCGCCGCCGCCTCGTGCTCCGGCGTCGGCGCGAGATATACCCGCCCGCGATCGCCCTCGGCCACGATCGCCATCAGCCGCGCCCCCATCTGCCCGGCGTTCGCTTCGCCGTAGATGTGATCGGGTGCGATCGGCGTTCCCGACATCAAGCACTCGAAGTTCGCCCCGCGCGAGAGCTTGGTGCCGTTCTTCGCCCGCTCCGCATCCTTTGGTTTTCCTACCTTCACCGTAAACCGATACCCGCCGTTCTCGATCACCGGCTCGACCCAGGCCTCCTTTCCCGCTTTGGTGGACAGCATGAAGGTCGAGGCGAGCGGCACATCCACACTCGCGAACGCGGGGTTCGGGCTCTTCACCGTGCGCGCCCAGAGCCAGGCGATCACGGTGAGCTCCCGCCCCACGTACGGCTTCAGGTCCGGCCGCGCCTTTGCCATCTCGGCGGTCACCTCAACCTTTGGGTAGAGGTGCCCGATGCGCTTCTCGGCCTCGTCGCGCATCCACTGGCCGTAGTGCCGCACGTCCTCGGCCAGCCCCTGCGCCCCCTTCCACGTCCGGGCGATGAGCGTTTTCTCGCTCCGCGCCACAGGGTTCACCGGCGGCTTTCCCGCGAACTTCGGCGGGATCTCGATCATCGCCTTGTTGATCAGCACCGCCACCGGGTTCAGGTCGCTGGCGTAGCTCTCGAGCCCGAGCCGCTGCGCCTCGAGCGGCAGGGCGCCACCGCCGGCGAAGGGGTCGTGGAAAGCGGGAAGCTTGTGGCGGTCGAACAACTCCTTCGCCCGCGGATGGTCGGCGTGCTCCGCGCAGGCGCGCCGCCAACTCGCCCAGATCTCGTCGCGCGCAGCCTGCAGGACCGTCTCGTTCGTGGTGTTCTCCCACTTCACGAGATCTTCGATGATCCGGAACAGCCGCTGCCGCTCCTTCTCCTGCTTCTTCGCGGTCGGAAACAGGTCCGGGTGCGCCGAGGGGTCGTCCACCATCTGCGCGAAGATCACCGCCCGCGCCGCCGCCAGCGGCCGCCGCGCCCACCACAGGTGCAGCGTGCTCGGGTGCCCGTGACGGATGGACTTCTCCCGCGCCGAGGCCTGGTTGATGGCGTCGAGCGGCAGGGCGACTTCGATGAGCTTCTTCTTCACAGTACCCTCCACCAGGGCGCGGCCAGGACCCGGCGGGTCAGGGGAAAGACCTCGTGGCCGCCGTAGAGCAGGAGCCCGCCGTCGCTGCGATTACCGTACTCGTCGAGAAAGGTCTCCAGCCCCTTCGCATCCGCCGGCAGCGCGCGGGCGGACGTTTTCACCTCGATGGGCAACAGACGCTTTGCCGTCTCAATCACGAAGTCCACCTCGGTCCCGTCGGCGGTGCGCCAGTACAGTACCTCCGGCTTCGGCACCGCGAGGTCGCGCCAGGCGAACAGATCGAGCAGCACGAGATTCTCGAGCTGTGCGCCACGAGGCTCGGAATCGCCGCTCAAGTGCATCGAGAGTGCGGTGTCGCACCAGTAGATCTTGGGCGCCTTGATGAGCCGCTTGGTGCGGTTGACCGTGAAGGCTGGCAGGCGCACGGCGAGAAAGCTCGCTTCGAGCACATTCAGGAAGCGGTGGACCTGCGGCTGGCTCAGGCCGACGTCGCGACCGAGCTCGGCCTGATTCAGCAGCGAACCCACGCGCAGGCAGGCTGCTTGCGCCAGACGGCGGAAGTCCGCCAGGTTCTCCACTGCGCGCAGCTCCGGGAGGTCGCGTTCCAGGTACGTCTGCACGTACCCGGAAAACCAGAGCGCTCGTGCTTCGGGCGTCGCCAGCTCGTGGGCTGGGATCGGGAACCCACCCTGAAGCACGGCCTCGCGCCAGTCCACCGGGGCGCGATCCGTGCCCTCGAGGACGTCGCGCCACTGCGGCGCGGGGGCCGCGAGCAGCTCGCTCCAGAGACCCGTGCGCCCAGCTCCGGCGAGCTCTCGGGTCGTCATCGGCCACAGCGTCACGTAGGAGGCCCGCCCGGCCAAGGTTTCGCCGATCTCCCGCAGCATGAGCAGGTTCGCGGACCCGGTCAGGACGAATCGGCCCGGCCGCCGGGGGCGATCTTGATCCACGGCCCGCTTGATGGCGATGAGCAGCCCCTTGGCGCGCTGCACCTCGTCGAGCACGAGTCTGGGCGCGCGGGATACCAAGGCCTCGGGGTCGGCCTCAGCGTGCAATCGCACGTCCATATCGTCGAGCGTGAAGTACGGGCGCGCCGCCAGCTCCGGGAAGGAACGAACCAGCGTCGTCTTGCCCGTCTGGCGTGCGCCGAGCACCACGACCACCGGCATCACACGCAGGGCATCGGCGAGCGGGTGGCGGGCCGCGCGGGGCAGCAGGGTCCTGGAAGAAGCTGCTTCCATGGCGGTATGATAATCATACCGCGCCGGTATTGCTACCACTTCACCGGGGCGCCTCCGCCCGCGCCAACAGCTCGGCGAAGTCGTAGTTCACGCTCGTCACCCCGAAGTCGGGCTCGCGCTGGAAGGGGCGGCGCAGGTAGTGGACGCGGTGCCTGTCACCGTCCAGGAACTCGACCAGCGCCAGGATGAAGTCGTCCGGCTTGTTGAGACTCGTAAGGATTTCGTTCTTCGTCACCGTCACGGTGTCCGCGCCGGCGACGCGCCCCTTCACCTCAATGAAGCGCAGCCGCCCCGTGTCTGGCCCGGCGACGATGCGGCTCTCGATGTCGTAGCCGAGCTTCTCGAACTCGCGGTCGGTGGGTTCGAAGCCAAGCCCGCGCTCGACCTCCATCACGGCGGCGCGGGCGCGCGCGGCTGCGGCCTGGGTATCGACCGGCGGCGCGGGCGGGGTGGGCGCGCGGCCCGTGATCGCAGCGACGAGCCCGACGGGGACGACGACGATCCCGCCCACAACGACCGGCGGCAGCGCCGAGACCTTCGACTCGCGGTCCAGCTCGGCCAGGCGGCGCTGGAGCCGGGTCTGGAGATCGTCGGCGCGGCGGCGGGCCTCCTGCGAGTTGAGGCGCGCGCCGGCCTTGCCGGCCTGCTCCTGGAGCTTGAGTTCCGCGGCCCGGTGATCCCAGTACGTGATCTCCTTGGTCAGGCGGTCCTTCACCGCAGCGCGCGTCTTCTCGATCCAGCCGAGCCGCCGGTTCCGCACTTCGGCGACGTGGCCGGGCACCACGTGCGCGATGGCGTGGCCCTGCGCCTTCTGCTCGATGCTCGCTCCCGAGGCCTGCGTGATCCAGGCGCACTCGGGGCGGGCGAGCAGGTCACCCAGCGCGGGTTGGTTCTCGCCGAGCGGTCGATAGTCGAGGTACGGAGCGTACTGGAGGTGTCGCGTGTTGCCCTCGGCGTCCATCTCCACGTACAGCAGGCGCCGCGAGATTGTGCGCCGCTCGCCCGACGGGAGCAGGCTCGCGTCCTGAATGGCATGCTCCAGCGTGAGAAGCACGCGCGGGCTCGTGCCTGAGTCGCGTTCGTCTACAAGCACCGTGCCGCGCCTCAGCAGATCGCGGTGGCGTTCGAGCGTCAGATCGAGCGCCGCGTCCAACAGTGGGTGGCCCGGACAGATGAAGGCGGCGAGCGGCTGGCCCTGCGGCGCTATCAGGTCTTTCTCGAACGCGATGCGCTCGTAGCGCGATAGCACCGGGTCGCCGGTGCCGATCTGGCGGTCGCGGTTGCGGACCGGCGCGGGCACGTGCGTAACCTCGTAGCGTCGCGGCTCGCGCTGGCGGACGGTGCCCCCCAGCCGCATGAGGGCTTCGAGGAAGAACGACTCGATGTAGTGCGGCTGGAGCCGGCGCGCCTCGGCGCGCTCCATCTCCTCGCGGATGCGCGCCACGCGGCTCACGTCCATCGCGTCGTGGGCCAGCGCGCGGTCCTCGATCAGGCCCTGAAGGTGCGGCCGGTCCACGCCGTGCTCGATGGCCTGGGTGAGTCGGGCG
The DNA here is from genome assembly GCA_019186945.1 of Gemmatimonadaceae bacterium. GTDB lineage: Bacteria > Gemmatimonadota > Gemmatimonadetes > Gemmatimonadales > Gemmatimonadaceae > JABAQJ01. The sequence continues at coordinate 122,619 of JABAQJ010000007.1, read as the reverse complement.
CGGACCTCGGGCTGATCGCCGTACCGAACGGCCTCGATCAGGAGATCGCGCAGCGGCCGGCCGTCGAACTGGAGCTTGCCCAGGACATCGAAAACCTGCCCGCCAAGCGCATGGCGCGCTTCTTCGAGCTTCTCGAGGAGGCGGCGATAGACGTCGCCCTCGCGGGTCTCCTCGGCTACCAGGTTCCACAGGTGGCAGACCTCGGTCTGGCCGATGCGGTGGATACGTCCGAAGCGCTGCTCGAGGCGGTTTGGGTTCCACGGCAGGTCGTAGTTCACCATCAGGTGCGCGCGCTGCAGGTTGATGCCCTCGCCGGCGGCGTCGGTGGCGAGCAACACCTGCACCTCGGGGTCGTGCAGGAAGCTCTCCTGCGCCTTGCGCCGCTCCTCGCGGCCCATGCCGCCGTGGATTTGCACGAGCGACTGCGGGCGGCCGAGCAGCGAGCCGATGCGGCGCTCGAGGTAGGCGAGCGTGTCGCGGTGCTCGGTGAAGAGCACGAGCTTCTGGCGCGGCGATGGAACCGGCTTCGGGAGCGGGCCGGCGCCGTAGGGAACGGCTGGCTCGGCGACATTGCCTGCCAGACCCGACGGCGTAAAAATCTCGCCGAGCAGGTGCGAGAGCTCGCGCCACTTGGTGTCCTGGCCGCTGCGGCGGACCTCGGCGGCGAGGGCCTCGAGCCGGGCAAGCGTGGCGATCTCGATCTTCAGTTCATGGACTGTCGCCGCGGCGGTGGCCTGGTCGAGGACCTCCTCCTCTGCGGCCTCAACCTCGTTTTCGGGTGCTTCGTCGAGGTCTTCGAGGTCTTCGGCATCGAGCGACGGTCCCGCGATGGCTGGTGGCATCGCGGCTGAGCCGCGCTGCAGGAGCTCCAGTTCGCGCAGCCGCTTCTCCAGCCGCTCGCGGCGACGACGGAGTGACTGGTAGATCGCCTCCGGAGAGGAGGCCAGGCGCCGTTGCAGGATGGTGAGGGCGAAGCCGACCGTACCGGCGCGCTTGTCGTTCTGGAGCCCCTCGGCGCGATTGAACTCCTCCCGCACGTACTCGGTCACTTCCTTGTAGAGGCGGGCCTCGGCGTCTGAGAGCTTGTAGGGCACGGTGTACGCGATGCGCTCGGGGAAGAGCGGCCGGCCGTCGAACTTGAGCAATCTCTCCTTGACCATGCGTCGCATCAGGTCGGATACCTCGACCTGGTGGACGCCGTCGCGGAACCGGCCCTCGAAGCGATCGCCATCGAGCAAGGCGAGGAAGAGCTGGAAGTCCTCTTCCTTGCCGTTGTGCGGCGTCGCGGTCATCAGCAGGAAGTGGCGGGTGAGGCCCGAGAGGAGTTGGCCGAGGCGGTAGCGTTTGGTGTACTTGACCTCACCGCCGAAGAAGGTCGCGGAGAGCTTGTGCGCCTCGTCGCAGACGACCAGGTCGTAGCGACAGTCCGGGGCGCTGAGCTTCTGCTGCACGTCCTCGTTGCGCGAGAGCTTGTCGAGGCGCGCGATGGCGAGGTCGTTCTCCAGGAACCAGTTGCCTGTGCGCGCGGCTTCGAGCTTGTCGTTGGTAAGGATTTCGAAGGGCAGGTGGAAGCGGCGCGAGACCTCGTCCTGCCATTGCTCGGCCAGGCTGCCCGGGCAGACGATGAGGCAGCGCTTGAGATCGCCGCGTGCGATCAGTTCCTTGATGAGCAGGCCCGCCATGATCGTCTTGCCGGCTCCGGGGTCGTCCGCAAGCAGGAAGCGCAGCGGCTGGCGCGGCAGCATCGCCTCGTATACGGCGGTGATCTGGTGCGGGAGCGGGTCCACGAGCGAGGTGTGCACCGCGAGCACGGGGTCGAACAGGTGGGCCAGGCGGATGCGGTGGGCCTCGGAAACGAGGCGGAAGAGGGCGCCGTCGCCGTCGAAGCTCCAGGGCCGGCCCGATTCGACTACTTCGAGGCGCGGCTCGTCGTGGCGGTAGAGGATCTCGTCCGCCACGCGGCCGTCAGGGCCGCGGTAGACGAGCGTGAGCGCGTCGGACCCGTGCCACGTGACACTGACGACCGTGGCCAGCGCATCCGGCAGGACGCCGCCGACAGTCGCATCAGGTTGGATGTCTTCGAGTCTCAATGTCCGGGTGGCCTTGGCCAGTGATGATTCTGGATTGAACCGCTTCGTCTATATCCGGGGACTTGGTTGGTTGAGTGCGACTGCGGCGTGCCCTTGTGTTGTTGTAATCGTCTCTCCGCGGCTCTCGCTTGGCAAGAATCGTTACTTCGTTAGGCTGCCGCGCCTGCCACGCGCTTGCCGGGCAGCCGGGCCACTTGCCGAGTCGTCGCAGCGATCGGCGTGAGTGCCCTGAACGCGGAAATTGCCGCACAGTCGACTGTGATTCCCGACGGCGCTCGGCGTCCGGGCGGACCCTACTTTGAGACCACGCCAACGGTACAGCCGTACCTTGCAACCTCAACAGTAAGCTGCATACTTGAATGAGACTCTCTACAGGGAAGGCACGCGTGGTTGGGGTTGGTGAGGGCCGGGCTTCACTCCACATGGAGAGACCGAGTCGCAGCGCGCGCGCGGCGCGGAAATGTCAGTCGAGCCGCACGATAGCGGCGCTTTCTTTCTCGCTCGTCGGCGTCGGCGCCTGCCAAGACCCAATCTCGCCCCACGATCCCGGAAACCCGTACGCCACCGAAGCCCTGACGGTCGACGCCAGCTACAACGCCACGAACCTCGGAACCCTGCCCGGCGGCGGTGACTCGTTCGGAGAGGACATCAACGTACACGGGCATGTTGCCGGTATCGCCACGGACAGCGCCGGCAATTCGCATGCGGTCGTGTGGATCGGCACCACGCTCACGGACCTCGGCGTTCCGTTCGGCACCCGGTCCGCCGCGTTCGGCATCAATGACAGCCAGGCAGTCGTCGGACACAGCACCGATGGCATCTCCCGGTATGGCGTGATCTGGAAAAACGGGGGGCATACGCTGTTCTCCGGCGCGTCGAGCCCACACATGGTGGACGCGATGGCCATCAACAACAGCGACGTCGTGACGGGATACCACCTCGCCGGCGGTACGAGCATTCACGCTTATCGGTACAGCGCCGGCGGCGGATTCGTCGATATTCATCCCAGCAGCTACGCCCAGAGCGTCGGGCTCGGCGTCAACGATGCCGGCGTCATCGTCGGATACGTGCAACTCGCCGATGGGAGTACGCACGCCGCGCAATGGAACAGCGCCAACACATTCTACGACCTTGGCACGTTAGGCGGCTTGATCGGTCGCGCCGAGGCGGTCAATGCCTCTGGCACCATCGTCGGCGAGTCCGCGGAAGCGAACGGCCGCCTGTCGCCTTTCTCCTGGCGCTCGGCCACGGGCATGGTCGGCTCGGGACTGGGTGGGTACGCGCTCGACCTCTCGAATGCCGGACGAGCCGTCGGCTACAAGCCATTGCCCAACAGACACGCGGCGGCCACCGGGAAGAACGTTGCGAACGTCCTCACACTCCCGTCGCTCAGTGCTGGCACGAACTCCTACGCGATCGGCGTGAATACCTGCGGCCACATCGCCGGCATCGCTGGTATCGCTGGCGGCGCCTACCGGGCGGTGCGCTGGACCATCTTGACGTGTGACTGACGCACCGCACCTGTCGCACGGTCGGTAGGTTTCTTGCCTGGCCCGATGTCGTCAGTTGCGTATCGCTCCGGGTGCGGCTGCAACCGGACGTCCCCCAGGTTCCCTGACAGCGCCTCGTCGCCCGACGCCGCGCGAACCAAAACGGCAAGGCAGCGAAAGTCGCCCGCCTTGCCGCCGCTCCATGCTCACCGCGCTGCTTCGAAGCCCACGAGGATCGCCCGGCCCGGAGCGTCGAAGCCGCTCACGGCCTGGTAACGTTCCCCAAGTACGTTCGTTGCGCTGGCCCGGAAATACAAACCGCGATCGCGCGCTGCGCCGGGAACGGCCGCACGCAGAAACAAGTCGACCGTCGTATACGACGATAATGCGATCCGCTCGTATGCCGCATAGTCGATATCGTCTCGCGACCCGGTGTAGTTCGCGCGCACACCGATGTTCCCCACCCGGCCAGCATAGACGATGGCCGCCGCCCCGCTGACACTGGGGCGTCGCAGCAGCCGCTCGCCAACGTGGAAGTAGCTCGTGGCGGACGTGTCGAATCCGGCCTGGGTCGCCCGAGCGTTCAACCGCGTCGCGCTCACCGTGGCACTCAACGCTTCGGTTAGCTGCAACTGACCCTCGGCTTCGATGCCGCGCGAGCGAGCACCGGCGATGTTGTAGTAGTTCGGATCGGTTGGCGACGGCGGTGCATACGTGTACTGGATCAGGTCGCGAAACCGCTGGTCGAACGCGGCGACCGCAGTGCGAATCCTCCCGCCGTTCGCCTCCCAGCTCAAGCCTAACTCCGCGCTCGTCGTCCGCTCCGGTCTGAGGTGCGGATTTCCGCGCGCGAATCCGGTGGCGAACGCCTCGAAGAATGTCGGTGCACGAAACCCGGTGCCGAACGCGGCATGCGCCCGGATGGCGCCGCGTCGCACCTCGGCTCCTGCCCGATACGAGAAGAACGTGCCATAGGCATCGCTGCGGTCCGACCGTCCGGAAAGCACCAGCGACGTCCAGCCGCGATCGCGTACCACCTGACCGTAGAGTGAGTGTGTCCGGCGAGCTGCGATCAGTACGCCGTCATCGTCACCGTATTGGCTTTGCGACTGGTTCATCGACCGCTGCGACTCACGCTCGGCCGTTACGCCGATCATGGCCAGGCCGAGGTTGCCAACGTCGTAGGTCGCGTTGGCGTCGACCGTATATCGGTCGACATCGTCGAGGCTGCGATACCCGAAGAAGCCGAGTGTGTCGGATGCGTCGTCCGGTCGATCGTCGTAGCTGCCGGCACGCTGCACCGTCGATGCCTGGAGCGAGCCCAGGCCGTTCCTCCAGAGATTGCCACGCAGTGAAGCCGACACCATGGTCCGGCGCGAACCCTGGACGGCGTTGCGGTCCACCACTGCGCCAGTGCCGTCCGTCGGGATATGCGCTTCCGTGTCCGTGTAGCGCGCCAGCAGCCGCGCCTCCGTTCCACGCGGAAAGAGCCCCGTTGCCGACAGGGTGACGCTGGAGTTGTCGGCCGAGTTGTTGAACGCGTAGATCCCCGCGGTGCGATAGCGTGCGACGCTCGCCGCCAAGTTGCGTGTGTCGCTCGCGCGTTCGATCGAGGCATCGACTGTCGAAGTGCCGAACGATCCCGCGCTGGCCGCCAGGCGAGCGGTGCTGGATCGCCCCTGCCGCGTGAAGATCTGGACGACGCCGGCGATCGCGTCAGATCCGTAGAGCGCGCTGACCGGACCACGTACGATCTCGATTCTTTCTACGTCGCTGGTGGACAGTGCGCCGAAATCGAAATCGCCGCCGGGTTCGTTGAGCGGAATGCCGTCGAGCAGTACCCGCGTGTAGCCGCGTTCGCCGCCGCGCAGGTACAACGACGTGAGACCACCGAATGAGCCCAACTGCACCAGCGCAACTCCGGGAACGGAGCGGAGCGCATCTGCCACGTGCAGGTACCCCTCCCGTCGCAGCATTTCTCCATCCAGCACCGTGACCGTGGCTGTTCGGCTCGACGTCGCCGTGCGTGTGGCCGTAACGACGACGCTGTCGAGCATGCGCTGGCGCGCCAAGCTGTCCGACTGCTGCGCACGGAGTTGACCGTGCAGTATGGCGATCGCGAAGACGCCCGGTAGATACCGACGCATTGTCCCTCCTGCGACGCCCTGGCGCCGCGTGAAGATGTGACGGCGCTCGCGGAGGGTGGTTCGGATGTCGTGAATCGCGCATCCAGCACGCGAAACAGCGACGCCCGCCCCTGGTACGGGACAGGCGTGAGCCCCGCCCCTTCCCACCGGAAGTGCCGAGTATGCGCGGGTGAACCAGGTCTCCTGACTTGAGGCTGCTCACTCGCCTTCCCAGAGCGACGTGCTCCAGTGGCTGGTTGAGTGGGCAGAACCGAACAGGGTTCGGGCCTCTTCACAGTGGCGGGGCCGTGCCGGACTTCCACCGGCTTCCGGGATGATCCGCCCGCGTTCCGAGTTTTCGTGAAGCGTGCGCAAGCTACTGACGAAGCATGGCAATGACAAGACGGTTCGCGCCGCTGGCAATCGAACCTGGTCCACCGACGACAATCCGGCCTAACGACAACGCCAGCGCCCATCAACCGGCGCCCGACACCTCGCGCGCTGACGCCGTACGCTCGCGCGCTATCGGCTCCCTGTCCCGTCGCAGCGGCCTGTCGCACCTTTCCGGGATTCTTCCGTGCTTGTGGCCCCACCGCCCCGCGTTTTCCGTTCTACTCGCTGGAAGGAGGACAACCATGGTCAGCTACTCGTCAGTTGCCGTCGGCCTGGCCATCGCTGGCGTAGGTGCGGCACTCGTATCGGCAGTCGTTCCCGGCCGCCCGATGCAGGCAGTGGGTATCGCCGCACTCGGCCTGGCCGGTATCGCCATGGCCGCGTCAGGCATTGCGACCAGAACGCAGATCGTACCGAATCCCGAAGCACGTTACGCCCGCTACGAAGGAGCAGCAGCTCTGTGGGGTAGCGTCTGGCTTGCCCTGCTTGGTGCCGCTGTCGTGGTTCTGGCAGTCGCCTGGGCGAGCCACGCTGAACTTTCCCTGTTTCGCCTTGCCGCGAAGCGGCCCGGGTTGCTCCTCGCTCCCTTCGGCGCGTCGATGTTGTCCAGCGGAGTAGCCAACAAGCTCGGATGGCGGCTTCAAAATCATCCTGAGCGACTGCACATACGCTCTCCCGTTGGCGGAGCGGCCGCCATCGCCGGCGGCACATTGCTGCTCGTCGCAGGACTCGTTGAACTCGGGTTTCCCGATCGCTTCGACGCTGGCGTAGGTGCGGTCGTCAGCGGTCTTCTGACGCACCTGGGCGGACGAACTCCAACGCTTCCATAATCCAACGCTTCCATAAATGGTCGCTTCTGCCGCAACGAGCGTGCGCACTTGCAGCATTTCCGGGACGAGGACCGGGCATTCGGCGTCTTGCCGAGCCATACGGCGGCACCTACGTTCGCTCCCGACCCGACGCCACAGGAAATTCGCGTACCCCATGTCTGGCGAACCCGATATCACGGGACTCCTGGCTGGCGCCCGACGTGGGGAGCCTGACGCGTTCGATGCGGTTCTGCCGGCTCTATACGCGGACCTGCGAAATGCAGCACGACGTCACCTGAGCCGGTGGCGCCCAGGCGAAACGCTCGACACGACAGCCCTCGTGCACGAGGCGTATCTGCGACTGGTCGACTCGCACGGCAGCGCGTATGCGGATCGGAAACACTTCCTCGCAGTCGCGGCGACCGCGATGCGGCACATCCTGGTGGACTATGCGCGAGAACGGGGCGCCGCGAAACGAGGTCGCGGACAGGCAGCCCTGTCGCTGGACGTACTGCAGGTCGCAGCGCCAGAGACGCGTGACGACATCCTGGCGCTCGACGAGGCGCTCACCACGTTAGGCAAAGAGCATCCTCGACTTGCCCGCGTCGTCGAGTGCCGCTTCTTTGCTGGCTACTCGGTCGAGGAGACTGCCGAGGTCATGGACCTCTCTCCGCGAACGGTGAAACGCGAGTGGCAGAAAGCGCGTGCTTTCCTGTATCGCCAGTTGCACGACACCTCCGGGGCGCCGCTGGCTGGCGACTGAGCGTGGATGACACACGGTTGCGCGCCCAGCGCCTGGAAGCGCTCCTGGACCTGATCCTGGACACCGAGCCCGCGGAGCGCGACGCAGTGCTGCTTGCCGCGGCGAACGACGACACACTCCTGCTTGCCGAAGCGCGTGCGCTCGTGACCGCACTGGACAAGTCGGAAGGATTCCTGGAGCGGTCGGCGGCGGCAATGCTCGGCATGAGCGAGCCCGACCCAGGCGAGTCGTCACGAGCGGGCGAAACGATCGGGTCGTGGCGCCTCGTCCGACTCCTTGGGACCGGCGGCATGGGAAGCGTCTACCTGGCCGAGCGCGTCTCCGGCGGATTCTCGCAGGCGGTAGCGCTCAAACTCGTCCTCGGTGGCGCCCGAAGTACCGACATCCGTCGACGCTTCCTTGCCGAACGGCAGATTCTCGCCGGCCTGCAGCATCGCAACGTCGCGCGGCTCGTGGATGGCGGTACGCTGCCGGACGGGTCTCCATGGTTCGCCATGGAGTACGTGGACGGCGCGCGCATCACTACCTGGTGTGACCAGCGCCGCCTGAGGATCGCGGAACGGCTCGCCATCTTCGAACAGGTCGCCGGTGCAGTGAGCTTTGCGCATCGCAACTTCGTCGTTCACCGTGACATCAAGCCATCGAATATCCTTGTCACGGCCGACGGCACGGTGAAGCTGCTCGACTTCGGTATCGCGAAGATGCTCGGCGACGCGTCGCCGGCGGACGCCACCCTCACTGGGCACTGGATCATGACGCCGGAGTACGCTTCGCCCGAACAGGTCCGGGGCGGAGCGATTACCACCGCAACCGACGTTTACGCGTTAGGCGCCGTGCTGTACGAACTGCTGACGGGCCACCGTGCTCATCGACTCCATGACCGCTCGCCACGAGAACTGGAGCGGACGATCTGCGAACTGGACGCGCCACGGGCGAGCGATGTGGCGATGCTCGATGCCATATCTGCCGGAGAAGAAGAAACGGTATCGTCGTCGCAGCTGGCGGAGCGACGCGGTACCGATCCATCCCACCTGCGGCGCACTCTCGCCGGAGACCTCGACACGATCGTCGCGCGCGCGTTGCACAAGGATCCCGACCGACGGTATCCGTCGGTCGACGCCCTCCTCGACGACCTTGAGAGATACCGAGCCGGTCTGCCGGTGCGCGCCCGTCCCGACTCGCGCATCTATCGGCTGCGGAAGTTCACGCGAAGGCACGCGCTCGGCCTGGGTGCGGCCGGTGCGCTCGCCCTGGCCATCGCCGCGGGAGTGGTCAGCACCATATGGCAGGCACGCTCTGCCCGCGACGAAGCCCGCAAAGCACGTGAGACCCGGGATTTCGTGGTCGATCTGTTCCGCAGCGCAAACCCGGAAGAATCGCCCGGCCGCGATCTCACTGCACGTGACCTCGTCGATCGCGGCCTCCACCGAATCGACTCCGCCCTTGCTGGCCAGCCAGCCGTGCAACAGGAGTTGCTGGGCGTGCTCGGCGTCACCTATCGAGAACTGGGACACCTGCCCCAGGCGCGGACAGCACTCGAACGTGCGGTGCTGCTCGCCGAGCAGGCGATGGGCGCGCGCAGCAGCGACTTGGCAGCGCGTCTCACCGACCTCGGAACAGTGCTGAACTCCGCCGGAGAGTACGCGGCAGCCGACTCGGTCCTCAGGCGCGCCTTGTTGATACATGATGCGCGCAACGCCACGAACTCTGTCGATCATGCGGCGACGCTTGCCGAAATCGCCAACAACATGGAGGACATGGGAGACTGGGAGAATGCCGAAGCTTTGCATCGCCAGATCCTGCGGACTGACGTGTCGCGTCTGGGTCCACAGAACCTCGACGTAGCCACGGATCTCAACAACCTCGGAGTAACGCTCGATCAGCTGAACCGCTTCGAACAGGCGGACTCCGCGTACCGAGCGGCCCTGGACATCCGCCGTCGCCTCCTGCCTCCCGAACACCCGGCGCTGCTTACCGTCATGGAGAACCTGGCGGTGACCCTGGCGAAGTCAGGAAGATTGGCAGCCGCGGAGTCGCTGAATCGTGCGACGCTCGCGGGCCGACGCCGCGTTCTTCCCGCCGGACATCCCGACCTCGCTTACTCGCTCACGGCGCTGGCAGCCAATCTGGAGGATCAGGGCAGACTGCTCGAAGCCGAAGCCCTCGACCGCGAGGCCCTCGACATCCGGAGACGCATGCTCGGTTCGAGCCATCCGGTGACCTTGCAGACAGCCAACAACCTGGCGGTCCTTCTGGTGCGCGCTGGAAGGTACGACAGTGCCGCGACTCTCTTTCGTGACGTAGTGCAGCAATGGTCGATGAGTTACGGAGATGCCGACTTGCGCACGGCGACGGCCATCAACAACCTGGGCGTGGCATTGGTGAATGCCGGGAAGGTCGCCGAAGGCGAGCGCCTGGTGCGGCAGGCGCTGTCGCTCCGCCGGAGTGCACTGGGCGATAGCGCCGCGGACGTTGCGACGTCCCGTCGTAACCTGGCCGTTGCTCTTTTGCGCCGTGGGCAGTTCGCGGAAGCGGAGCAGCAGGTTCGAGCTGCCCTGACCGGATGGGCCACGTCGCTTCCGCCCGGACACGTGAGATTCGCCGACGGATGGACGACGTTGGCCGAACTCGCGCTGCGTCGCGGACAGATCGCTGACGCCGAGTCACTGCTGGTCGCGGCTCGTGACCTTCAGGTACGTCAGCTGTCGGGCGACGACTCTCGTCGTGCGGAAACAGCGCAACTGCTTGCCCAGGCGAGATCCAGGATGGGCCGGCTTGCCTCAGCGGAGTCGTTACTGGTTGAGAGCGCACGCATCTATGAACTGTTTCCCGCGCGGCGCGAACGTCGTGATGCGGTAGCGCGTGACCTCGCGCGTCTCCGTGCGATGTTGCGATGAGGTGCGGCCGTCGGGCAGGACATGCCGCTCTCTCTCCTGTCGCCCGCTTTCTGCATTCTACCCGACCGCCCGCGTCCGGCATACGCCCGCGATGGCCCCGATTGATGTTGGATTCCGTTTCTCCGAGTGACCCCCGCGACTGCGGGAAACACTCGAGAGGATGAATGTCATGCAGCGACCGAACAGCATTCTGGTAAGCGCCGCTTTGGGGATCCTGTGGGCGTGCAGCGGACGCGACTCCACTGGGCCCAAGGCAGGTCCGGTGGCAAGCGTCGAGTTGAGCCCGGCGACGGCGACCCTGAGTTCACTTGGAGCAACGCAATCCCTGTCAGTTGTCGTAAAGGACAGCCGCGGGAACAGTCTGAGCGGCAAGACCGTCGTTTGGACATCGTCCGCTCCGGGAGTTGCGAAGGTGGACGCCGCTGGCGTCGTGACCGCCGTCATCAATGGAAGTGCGATCATCACCGCTGCCGTCGATGGCATTACGGGGCAGGCCACGGTGACAGTGGAGCAGCAGGTGGCGCAGCTTCGCACGCGTCGCCTGAGCTTGGGCTCGCAGGGAAATACCCGGGCCGGAGAGCCTTTCGATGTCAGCGTCGAAGCCCTCGATGCAGGCGGGAACCGGGTCACCACCTTTGCGGCACCGGTGACGCTCGCGTTGGGAGCGAATCCAGGTAATGCCACTCTCGGCGGCACCACGACGCGCACCGCGGCTGGGGGGTTGGCGTCCTTCCAGGGCGTTTCGATCGCGAAGGCCGGAACCGGCTACTATCTGACGGGAAGCTCTGGCACCATGACCGCTCCGGCGCACGGACCTTTTGACATCGATCCGGGTCCGCTGTCCCGCTTGGTCTTCCTTGGACAGCCGGCGGGAACGGTGGAGGCCAACCGGGTGCTTGTCCCCCAAGTAAGGGTTGAACAGCGCGATGCGTTCGACAACGTCGTTACCACGGCCGGCAGCGTGACTCTGACCCTGGGCAGCGCACCGTGGCAGGGAACCCGTCTGCTGGGGACAGTGACGCGAACTGCAGTCGCAGGTGTGGCGTCGTTCGATGACCTTCGCGTGGACCGGCCGGGTTCGGGTTATCGCCTCGTCGCCACGTCGGGAACGGTGACATCGCAGAGCAGCGCCTTCGCGATTGCGGTGAGTTTTTCCACGGTGTCGTCGGGGGGAGAGAACTCCAGCGGCTCGGGTTTCAGCTGTGGCACTGCACCTGGCGGTACATTCTGCTGGGGAGCCAACGAGTACGGCCAACTCGGTTCGCCGCGGGCGGGACTGGTTGAACCCGTGCCGTTCCTCGTCGACGCTTCAGTCGCGTTCGTATCCGTAACCACCGGGTACGCGCACGCCTGTGGACTTACGTCATCGGGAGAAGTCTGGTGCTGGGGAGAGGGAGCCCACGGTGAACTCGGCGATGGCCAGAACGTGTCGAGCCGCGTGCCGGTGCACGTGAACTCCTCGGGTCCGGCCGGCGGTCGCGTCTACACTGCGATCGACGCCGGCCACACCCACACCTGCGGTCTCGTCGCCAGCGCGTTGTATTGCTGGGGATCCAACGACTACGGCGCGACGGGCAATGGCGCGAATGGCGGTATCCAGAGCGTTCCGGCGAAGATCGCCGGCACAGGTGTGGCTCCGCTCGATTTCGTGCAGGTCAGCGCGGGCGCAAGGTTCGCCTGCGGCGTCACATCCGCACACGCGGCCTGGTGCTGGGGCGCTGCCTTCGGAGGAGCGCTGGGAGATGGACAGGATGACACACACCGCCTCTCGCCTGTGCAGGTGACTGGCTCTGGCGTGGCGCCATTGCTGTTTGCCACCATCTCCACGGGGCTGGGGCGGACATGCGCGGTCACCACGGGCCTTCCCCTCGAACGCGTTTACTGCTGGGGGAGCAACTCGGGTGGGTATCTCGGTACCGGAGGACCACCTGTCAGCGTGCTTACGCCGGCTCAGGTCCCGTCGCCGATCGGTGTGAGTTATCGCCAGGTATCCTTGGGCTACAATACCGGCTGCGCGCTGGACACGGCCAACGGTGCCTGGTGCTGGGGGCGGGGCGTTAGCGGCGAGATTGGCGACGGCGGGCTCTCGAACTTCGATTCACCCACGTGGGTCACGACTCCGTCAGGAGGGTTCGCTCAGATCAGCTTTGGGGGCGTTCACGGTTGCGCCTTGCAAGCAACCGGAGGCGGCGTCTACTGCTGGGGAGAAGGACCATTGGGCGACGGCACCATGAACATGCGATCAGTCCCTACGCGCATCGTCCAGTAGTCCTGTCGACGCATCTCCGTATCAGACAGGCGACGTCACTTCCTCCCGTACCGCCAATGACAAACGGGCTACCGGATAACAGGCAGCCCGTTTGTCATTGTTGATCGATATCGGGGACTCCGGCGACTGGGGCGGGTGGATTCGAACCACCGACCTCCTGATTAACAGTCAGGCGCTCTGCCAGCTAAGCTACACCCCATCTGCCCGCGCTCCACTGCGGATTGAAGGCACGCAATCTAGCAACGCTTCGCCACCCCGTGAACTGCCGGAATGCCCCGGACAACGCAATCGAGCCCCTGGGCATTGCCAACGTTGGCGATTAGACGGGCAGGCTGATACCTGCGCGGCAGGTGCATCCCCGAAAGAATCTGGCCCGGAACCCCCGGCAATTCATCCCTGCCTCCTCCCGTAGCACCCATATTGCTGGATGCGCCCGCCTCGTCCGAAATCCCAGGCAACCGCACTCCGCGACCTCCGCAATCGGTACGGAGACGATGCGTGTACTTCGAAGGTGGCCCTGCTCCAGGATCTGCTTCGTCGTCCGCCGCGATCGATGCGAAAGCTGGCGCAGCTCCACGACGACGTCCTTTTCCTGCGAGCGTTCCCGGACAACGCGGCGATCGCTCTTCTCGCCCAGCGCTGCCTGCATGCTGTCTCTCGGCAGCTCGAACGTCAGCCGTTGGCTGTCCGCGACCGCTTCGAAGACAGCGGCATGGCGGGGTCGAAGTCGCGTCACACCTTCCCGTTCGCGCTCGCACGCTGGCTGGTCCGCTCCTTCCCTAACGAGGTCGAGATCGACTGGGCGGCGCTCGAGGACGAGACTGTCGTCAGCGCCCTCATTCGTTCGTGCCTGACGCGCGCTGAAGAAGACGGATACGACGACCCCACGCTCAGCATGCGCCAGTGGCTTCGCGTCGCCAAGCCCGCGTCCATACGTTCGACGCTCTCATGGCTGGTCCGACGCGCGGAATCCGATTCCGCTACCCGACGCCTCTTTGCTACCGTCTACGACGTCGCACCGCTACCCATCGTCTGGCGACTGACCCGATCCACCGGGAGCACCACGTTCGCACAACTCCAGGGGCCGCATTCCTTCCGATCGGCGATGCGACGCCCACCGGTACAGCCGGTGCGGCACATCGCCACACCGCTGCCGGGGATCCGACTGTTGCGGCCGGCGGAAGCCGCGAGGGTGATCCATGTGGCCCGTTGCGCCCTCACATCGCGCTGCCGTGAGGTGTTCGCCACGTCGCACGCGACCCCGGATGAGGTGTGGTGGGCCGATCTGGGCGAGGGCGTGGCGCTCGCTATCATCGGTGCCGCACCTGACCGGCGGATGAGCCTCGAAACGAACTACGGCTACATGTTGCTGTCGAACGGCGTGCCGATCGGCTACGGCGGCGTCACGCCCCTGTTTCACCAAGCCAATACGGGGATCAACATCTTCGAGGCGTTCCGTGGCTCGGAAGCAGCGTTCCTGTTTGCCCAGATGCTGCGCGCATTCCGGTCACTGTTCGGAATCGGTCGCATCGTTGTGAACCCGTACCAGTTCGGGGCCGGTAACAACGAGGCGATCGAGAGCGGTGCTTTCTGGTTCTACTACCGGCTCGGTTTCCGCCCCGGCAGTCGGGAGGGGCTGGCCCTCGCCGAGCGCGAGGCGGCGACGCTCGCACGCACGAAGGGGCATCGCTCGTCGCCCGCCACGCTGCGCAAACTGGCGCACGACGATCTGTACCTCGATCTCCCAGGATTCAGTCGGTCGGCGTTCTTCCCCGAGGCGCTCCTTAGCCGGTGCGCTCTCCGCGTCACCGAACGGCGCGCAGCGTGCGAATCGACGACCAACGACGAGGTGGTCGCACGAGTCGCGAAAGCGCTCGCCGTGCCATCCCGCCGGCTGTGGCCTACGGCCGAGCGGCAGTCGTTCGAACTGCTGGCTCCGGTCGCGGATCTGCTGCCTGGCATCGATCGATGGAGCCCGTCGGATAAGCGACAGATGGTGGCATTGCTTCGCGCCAAGGGACGCCGCCAGGAACGGGATTTCATTCTGCTGTCGCAGCGCTTCCCGCGCTTCTGGCGAGAGCTCATGATAGCGCTACGGGCCTCGCACCCCTGATACGCCCACCAATCGCGACGCCCCAGCCATCCGCGGGCTGAGGCGTCGACGCCGTACGCCTAACGACGACCGCCACCGAGCTACTCCTTCGCCCGAAGCAACTCCACGTCCACGGTGACTTTGACTTCATCCCCGACGACCACACCTCCAGTCTCGAGCGCTGCGTTCCAGGTCAGCCCGTAGTCCATGCGATTCAACGAACCGGTCGCCGAGAAGCCCAGCCGCTCGTTACCCCAAGGGTCCGAGCCTGCGCCCTCGCTCGAAACGTTCAACACGAACTCCTTCGTAATGCCACGAATCGTGAGGTCGCCGATCAGCTTGAACTTGCCGCCGACGTCGCCTTCCACGCGCTTCCCGACGAAGGTGATCTCCGGGTGACCGGCGGCGTCGAAGAAATCCGCCGACTTGAGGTGTGTGTCCCGCTGCTCGTTGTGCGTGCTGATGCTGTCGACTGGCAAGCTGACTCGGAGGCCGAGCGATCCAGGCTTGGTCGGATCGTACACGGCACTCCCCTCTACTTGGGCGAAGCGGCCACGGACGGTAGAGATCATCAGATGCCGAACCGAGAAACCGACGTTCGTGTGCGAAGCGTCCACGGACCACGGGCGGCTTGCGATGTCCATGGGGATCGACGTGCTGGTCATGCTGTTCTCCGGTAAAGTTGGGACTGTTATGAATGATTTCGTGATAGATGGTGCATGACTGAAGAAATTCACCAAAAAAAACTCACCCGAGCTTTTGGAGCAGGTGGCCCAGCGCGACCTGCTCGGCCGCTCCCCCCAAGTTCGACAGCAGCCTCGCTTGGACCTCGTTCATTGCCTCCGCTCCGACGTGGTGCCGCTCCCGCCCCTTTTCTGTCAGCTCCGCACGGATACTGCGCCTGTCGCTTGGGTCATCGACTCTTCTCACCAAGCCATCAGATTCAAGTCTGTCAATGAGTTGAGTGACATTCGACCTTACGCACTGGAGCTTGGCCGCGATCTCGCCGAGGGTGAGCGGCTCGCCCGCCTCCACCAGTCTCGACAGCACCCCGAGCTTTGCCCAGGAGAGACCGTGCTCCGAGAGCGAGTGCTCGATCTGGTCTTCCACGGACCGCGCAACCTCGATCAGCGAAATCACGACCGACTCCCGATGGCCCTCACCGGCTATGCGATCGGCTTCAGTAACTGAACTGTTCATGTCTGAATAGTACATTTATTTGACCGCTGTGTCAAGCTCCGCATCGTGGAGGGCAACGGCGGCCTGCTCCTTTCGCGACTTCCGCCGAGCGTCTTCCCGCTCGAACATCGCAGGAATGAGCTGGCTGGAGACGTCGGCCGAGCGATAGCCGGCGGCATGCTCTAATTTCACCGTGGCCGAGCATCCTGGCATACATGACAGATCCAGTCTCTCCGACGAACAAGGAACCGGACCCGGCGGCCCTCTATCGGTTGCTTGATGCGCACGAGATCCGATACCAGCGTTACGACCACCGTGCCGTGTTCACGTGCGACGAGGCCGACGGAGTCGTTCCCGAAGACCTGGGCGCCGTGCACAGCAAGAATCTGTTTCTCAGGGACAAGCGCGGTCGCAGGCACTGGTTGCTGGTCACGGCGTGCGAGAAGCCGGTCGATCTCAAGGCTGTAGCGAGGCTGTTCGACGCAGATACGCTCAGCTTGGGTTCGCCGGATCGGCTGTGGACGCATCTGCGGGTCACTCCGGGTTCGGTGACAATCCTGGCCCTGATGCACGACGCCGCTCACGCCGTGGAACTGGTGATTGACGCGGCCGTGTGGTCGGGGGCGTCGCTTCGCTGCCATCCGCTGGTGAACACGGCGACTCTGGTGCTCGGGCGCGATCAGCTACAACGGTTCCTCGACGTCACCGGTCACGTACCGCGGGTTATCGACATTCCGGCGCGGGGTGGAGCCTGACGGCTGGACGTCGGGTCACAGGGAATCCTTGAGCAGGCGACGCACTGCCAGTTCCAGCGTCGCGGGGGCGATGGGACCAATGACGGCGTGGCGCACCGCACCCGACCGGTCGAGCAGGAACGACGTCGGGTAACCACGGACGCCGCCGAACGCGCGCTCTTCGCCAGCCCCAACGATCGCGATCGGGTACGATATCCCGCGTTCGCGCGCGAACTCCCGCACGCCATCTGCGCCACCGCGGTCAACCGAGAAACCGACCACTTCGAATCCCTGGGCGCGATGCCTGTCGTGCATGCTCTGGAGCGCGGGCATTTCCACCCGACAGGGAAGGCACCACGTCGCCCAGAAGTTCACGAGCACGACGTGTCCTCGGAGCGAATCGATCGTCAGTCGCCGGCCATCGAGCGTGGCGATGTCAAACGCCGGTCGCACATTCCCTCCCGATGGGACGCCGACCATCGCTCCGAGATGCGGGAGCAGCCGAGGTACGGCCCAGATCAGCACGAGGGCCGTCAGCACATTTCCGAGCGTGAGGTATCGGCGCCAGTTCATTCGGGGCACGTGGACGACGCGAGCGCGGCGTTGCGCTCCATTCGAACGCGGCGGACATGCATCGGAACTACTGCAGCGTCGCGTCCGCCGGGTTCAATCCGCCCAGGTAATAGTCGAGGAGCTTGCGCTGGAATACCAGGTTGTATCGGGCGCTCACCAGCGCACTGGCAGCCTGGACGCTCGTTGCCCGCGCCTGCGTCACTTCCACCAACGTCGCCGCGCCGGCTCGATATCGCTCCTGCGCGGCATCGAGCGCAAGGTCCGCCGCTCGCGTCTGCGCCTGCGCTGCGACCAGTTGGGCCTCCGCCGAGGAGTTGTCGAGCAGCGCTCGTCGGACCTGCAGGCCTACCGACTGGCGGAGGTTGTCCAGTGCAACTTCCGCGTTACGCTGCTGAATCAGAGCGCGCTCCTGGTTGATCCGCGACGAGAACCGGTCGAAGAGCGGGAACGAGACGTTGACCCCGACGGACCCGCCCCGTCGCTGATCCAACTGGTCGAAGAACGATGCCGCTGCCGTGCTGGTGTAGTTGGAATTGTAGCCGACGGACAGCGACACCGTTGGCCACGCGGTGGCGCCGGCGATCCGCACGCCGGTTTCCGACGCCTGGAGCCGCGACCGCAGGGCATTCACGTCACGGCGCTGCTGCAGCGCCGTCTGGAACAGGTTCGCAAGGTCCATCGGCCGCGCCTGGGGAGAGACGGAATCGATTCCGGGAGCCACGAAGTCGTAGAGGCCAGCAGGATCGAGCTTCAGGGTCTGGATCAAGTCGACCTTGGCGAGACCGACGGCGCGCTCCGCGTCAACCACGGCCAGCCTGGCGCTGGCCACGCTCGCCTGCTGCTGGTAGAGATCGGCGATCGAACGGGTACCTGCGTTGACGAACTCCTGCACCTGTCGTTCCAGCGTGTCCTGTGCCGCCAGGCTCGACTGTCGAACGGCAAGTTGTTCCGTTTGCGCGATCAGCGCGAGGAAGTTGGAGAGGACTGTGAACACGACAGTCTCCCGAGTGCGCGAAAGGTCCGCCTCGCTCGCCTGCCGGTTGAGCCTGGCTTGCGCGATGTTCGAGTAGTTGGCCTTTCCGTTGAACAAGGTGAGGCTGGACGAGAGGCCGGTACTGAGCGATTGGGTCGAAGTGTTGAGGATCCGCCCCTCGTCGCTGGAAAAGAATCGTCCGTAGTTCTGCGCCGTTTGTGTCGAAAGGCGTAGGTCCGGGAACAGTTGCGATCGTGTCTGCCGCACCGTGGCATCGTCCAGCTCGGTCGCGTTCTCGGCGAGGCGAATGTCGTTGCTTTGTTCGAGCGCCGTGCGAATGGCGTCTGCGAACGTGATGACGCGAGGCGCCTGTGCGTGCGCCACGGCTGGAGCGACGGATGCGATCGTTGCGAGCGCCATCAGCAGCGCGGTGGTTCGAGTCGAACGCGTACACATGATCATCGAGTCGTTAGGTTGGCGATGCGCCATGCGCCCGTCTTGAGGAAACGCACTACTCGTGGCGCAGGGCCTGGATCGGATCCAGCCCGGATGCCTTTCGCGCGGGGTGGAAGCCGAAGAAGATTCCGACCGCGGCAGAGAAGGCGACGGCAATCATGACCGCCTGCGTCGACACCTCGGTGTGCCATCCCATGGTCTTGCCGAGGATGGCGGCCCCCGCCACTCCGATGAGGATGCCGATCACGCCACCGACGAGACTCATGACCACGCTCTCGACGAGGAACTGCGTGAGCACGTCGCGGCCTCGCGCGCCCAGGGACATGCGGATTCCGATCTCGCGAGTTCGTTCGGTGACTGACACCAGCATGATGTTCATGATGCCGATCCCTCCCACGAGCAGGGAGATCGCGGCTATCGACGCGAGGAGCGTCGACATGACGTCGGTGGTGCCTGTCGCCGCGGCCGTCAGATCGCTCTGGTTACGGACGGTGAAGTCGTCCGCATCCGCTGGCGCCAGCCGGTGGGATTCGCGCATGATGGCACGGATTTCGTCGGTTGCAGCCGGGATTTCCGATGAAGACTGCGTGCCGACGACGATCTGCGAGATGAACGTGTGTCCGCTCAGCTTCGTCTGCGCCGTGGTGTACGGGATGATGACCACGTCGTCCTGATCTGTGCCGGAGGCCGTCTGTCCCTTGGTGGTCAGCACGCCGATGATCTCGAACGGGACGTCGCGCAACTGAATCATCTGCCCGACGGCGTCCTCACCCGGATAGAGGTTGTTGGCGACAGTACTGCCTAACACGGCCACTTTCCGGCTCGTCCGCACGTCCTGGTCCGTGAAGAACCCGCCTTCCGCTACCGGCCAGGCGCGGATGGTCTGAAAATCCACGGACACGCCGTTGACTGACGTGCGCCAGTTGGTGCCGCCCCCGATCGCCTGCGTCCTGGTCACGACGACCGGTGACACCAGCGACGCCGTCGTGCCCTCGCGCATCAGTTTCTCGACATCCGATATCGTCAAGCGATTGAATGTCGCGGCGCCCTGGCTCACGCCACCCTGCGCGCTGGACCCCGGGGTGATTACCAGCATGTTCGTGCCCAGGCTGGCGATCTGGGCGGCAATCTGGGAGCGGGCTCCCTGCCCCACGGCGACCATCACGATCACGGCGCCAACTCCAATGACGATGCCGAGCATCGTGAGCAGGGTGCGAAGCTTGTTCTTGAGGATGCTCTCGATCGCGACCTTGAAGAGGGTGGAGCGTTTCATACTGCAGCCTCCTCGACGGCGGTGCCTAGCGCGCGCAAGTCTGCGCGCGCGTCGTGCCGGTTGGATACGGGTTCGTCGCGCAGGATCCGTCCGTCGCGCATCTCGACGATGCGACCGGCATATCGAGCGATATCCGGCTCGTGCGTCACGAGGACGATCGTCACGCCTTGCTCGTTGAGTTCCTGGAAGAGCGCCATGACCTCGACGGACGTGCGACTATCCAGGTTCCCGGTTGGTTCGTCCGCCAGGATCAACGCTGGCTCGGTGACGAGCGCCCGGGCGATCGCCACTCGTTGCTGCTGGCCGCCGGACAGCTCGCTGGGATGGTGATCGGCGCGATCGCTGAGGCCGACGCGTGCCAGGGCCGCAGCCGCCAACGCCTGGGTATCCAGATGTCGGCCGCTGTGATCGTACAGCAGCGGCAACTCGACGTTGTCGATGGCGCTGGTGCGCGAGAGCAGATTGAATCCCTGGAACACGAAGCCGATCTTCCTGTTACGGATGTCAGCGCGCGCATCGCGATCGAGTCCGTCCACGCGTTCGCCATCCAGCCAGTAGGTTCCGGCCGTCGGCGTATCGAGGCAGCCAAGGATGTTCATCATGGTGGACTTCCCCGAACCCGAAGCCCCCATCACGGCCACCATTTCGCCTCGCTCGATCGTCAGGTTCACCTGGCGCAGGGCATGGACCGCGTTCCGCCCGGCGTCGTACGTTCGGGTGAGCCCTTCGGTCCTGATGACTGGTGGAATGGACATCGCGCTAGAACCGCGGCGGACCGCCCGGTCCGCCCTGCTGTTGTTGCTGGAACGGGTTGGTGCTCGTGGCGGTTGCCGCCACGATACCCGAGATGACTTGCATGCCGACCTTGAGATCGGTGCCACGAATCTCGGTCACCTTTCCGTCGGTGACTCCGGTTCGAACGCGGATCGAGGCAAGCTTGCCCTGAGCATCGAGGTACCAGAGCTGTGCTGTCCCGCCGCTCCGCGTGCCCGTGCGCGCGGACGCGCCCGGGGCCGAGCCGGTGGAGCCGCCGCGGGTGTGCTGAGTACTGTCGGCACTACGCCCGCGCGCAGAATCGGCGGTGGCACCACGAGTCGTGTCGGCGGGCTGGCGGGTCCCGGAATCCACGCCGCCGATGGATGCTGCGCTGTTGGCGTCGCCCAACTTGGCGATCTCGACCGCTGTGGGGCGGAAGCGCAGTGCGGCGTTGGGCACGCGGAACACGTCCGTAGCCGTACCGACGAGGAAATCGACCGTGGCCGTCATCCCCGGCAGCAGTTTGCCGTCGGAGTTGGCGCAGTCGATGACCACCGTATAGTTGACCACGTTTTCCTGCACCGTGGACTGCAAGCGAACCTGTTTCACCTTGCCGGTGAACGTGCGAGTGGGATAGGCCTGGACGGTGAAGCGCACCGGTTGTCCTTCGGCGATCAGTCCGATGTCGCTCTCGTCGACGGACGCCAGAATCCACATCTCCGACAGATCGTTGGCGATCAGGAACAGCTGCGGCGCGGACAGACTGGCCGCGACCGTCTGGCCGACATCGACGTTCCGCTCCACGACGATGCCATCTATAGGCGCGTAGATCGACGTGTAGGCGAGGTTCTTTCGCGCCCGCTCCACAGTGACTTCGGCCGACTTCAGATTGGCTTTCGCCACTTCGAGGCGATACAGGGCGGCCGAATACTCGCTTTCCGTGAGCACCTTGCGGTCATAGAGCTGCTTGTTGCGATCGAAGTCGCGCTGGGCGTTCGCCAATTCCGCATTGTTCCGTTCGAGATTCGCTTCCGCGTCGCGAACGGCCTGTTCGGCAAGCGTCGGGTCGATGCGAGCGATCAGCTGCCCCTTCTTCACGCGATCATTGAAGTCCACGTAGATCGCCGACACCTGGCCGGATACCTGCGTTCCGACCTGAACAGTCGTGACTGCGCGCAGTTTCCCGGTGGATGCCACGGTTGCCTCGATAGTCCCCCTGTCGACCTCGACCAGACGGAAACTCGTTAGGCCCCGCGCATCCGCCCGGTTGAAGAACCAGAACGCGGCGGCCACCGCCACGACAGCAGCGATACTGAATGTGATCGTCCTTCGCATGTAGGGCTCGTATGAGAGGCGCGACGCGGGAGCGACGCGAATGGTCATCGTTTGACGTCGCCCGGGAAGATCCGTTAGGCTCGGAACCAAGGGTACGCCGCAGCGGAGCGAAACGATGCGGCCCGGCGAGCGCACG
Source organism: Gemmatimonadaceae bacterium (assembly GCA_019186945.1). Classification (GTDB taxonomy): domain Bacteria; phylum Gemmatimonadota; class Gemmatimonadetes; order Gemmatimonadales; family Gemmatimonadaceae; genus JABAQJ01. The sequence continues at coordinate 100,275 of JABAQJ010000007.1, read as the reverse complement.
ATTCGGACGGCGGATCGCGAGCGGGCATCGGCCCGGCGCCCGTTCGCATGCACTAAAGCAATGCGGTGACGGCGGTTCCGCCGGGTTGGGCCCACATGGCAAATTGGTGTCTCCTCGAAATCGACATCGCTGCCATCTCACTCCCGCCAATGCTCGCAACCCCCTGCTGCGCGCTGCTCCCGAAATGCCGCCTTCTCGTCGCCCTCACGGCCGCGACCGGCATCGTCATGCCATTGCCTGGCGCCGGCGCCCAGGATCCAGCCGGACAGGCCCGAAGGGGGACGGCACGAGCCGTCCGAACCGCTCCGGTAATCGACGGTCGCCTCGACGAATCCGTTTGGATGGAAGGCGCAACCTTCGACGGTTTCATCCAGCGGGATCCAGCCGAGGGGCAGCCGGTAACGGAACGCACCGAAGTTCGAGTGCTTACCGACGGCGAGGCTCTGTATGTGGGGGCATGGCTGTTCGATCGCGAGCCACGGCTGATCGTCGCAGGGGAGAAGGTACGCGATGTGACTCTTTCGAACAGCGACTACTTCAGTTTCATCCTCGACACGTATCTGGATCGGCAGAACGGATTTGTGTTTGGCACCACACCCGCGGGCGTGGAATACGACGGTCAGGTGGTGAAGGAGGGCGAGGGTGGCGGCGTCTTCCAGTCGGGACAGACGCGCATGCAGGCGGGCTCCATGGGAGGGTTCAACCTGAACTGGGACGGCAGCTGGACGGTAGCCACATCGCAGGACTCGTCAGGCTGGTATGCCGAGTTCCGGATTCCCTTCTCCACACTTCGTTACGGCGGTGGCGCCACGCAGGTCTGGGGATTCAACATGAGCCGGAACATCCGGCGCAAGAACGAGGAGTCCCACTGGTCGCCGATTCCCCGCGAGTTCAACCTGTATCGCCTGTCGCGGGCCGGGCTGCTGGAAGGGCTGGAAGTACCCGCGCGCCGGGTGGCAACCATCACGCCATACGTGCTGGGATCGTCGTCACGCGATTTCCAGGCAACCGGCAGTTACAACACGACGGGAGACTTCGGCTTCGACGCCAAGTACGGCCTAACGCCAAGCCTGACGCTCGACCTGACCTACAACACTGACTTCGCGCAGGTCGAGGTCGACGAGCAACGGACCAACCTCACGAGGTTTCCGCTCTTCTTCCCGGAGAAGCGCCCGTTCTTTCTCGAGAACGCGGGGACGTTTTCGGCCGGCACTCCGCAAGCCGTGGACCTGTTCTTCAGCAGGCGGATCGGCATCGACGGATCCGGAAACCCGGTGCCGATCGTCGGTGGCGGACGCCTGACCGGTCGTGTTGGCGGAACGACTGTCGGCCTGCTCCAGATCATCACGGAAGACACGCCCACGTCCCCCCAGGGAAACTCGTACTCCGTCGCGCGTTTCTCCCGTGAACTGGGCCCGCGATCGCGCGTGGGTATTCTTGCGGTGCAGAGGATGTCGACTGACAGCAGCGCCAACCGCAATCGAACCTATTCGCTCGACGGCAGGGTTGGCCTCGGCGACAAGTGGACAGTGGATTGGTGGGGTGCGAAGACCGAGACGCCAGAAGCAACGGGCGATGAACTTGCCTACAGCGGAAACGTCCAGTACCAGACCAGCGACTGGAGCAACAACATCCGATTCATGCAGGTCGGCGAGGACTTCAATCCAGAGGTGGGATTCCTGAATCGCATGGATGGCTATCGGTATTACGAAGTCGCCTTCATGCGGACGGTTCGCAACGCATCCTGGCGCCGCGTGCGCGTCTGGAACCCGCACGTCAACTACCGCTGGTACTTCAACCTCGACGGGACGGCAGCGAGCGGGCAGGTACATGTGGACATGACCGAAGTGGAGTTCAACTCCGGCGCCCGCTTCGGACCGGAACTCAACTTCTTCCGCGAAGGATTGAGGCAACCATTCACGATCGCCACGAAATACCGCGACGGGATCACGGTCCCGGACAGCATCACGCTCCCGGTCGGCGACTACGATTACCTCACCGCAAGCCTCGACTGGTCGACCAATCCCTCGGCGCCGCTTTCGTTCTCCCTGCGAGGCGATTTCGGGCCGTTCTACAACGGAACCCGGAACGGCGGTAACGCGAACGTTACCTACCGCCGGTCAGCCTTGACGACGTCGCTCCTCGTCGACTACAACGACGTGCACCTCGATCAAGGGGACTTCGTGCGAAAGCTGGTCGGGGCACGGGTCGGCTACTTCTTCACGCCGAAGGTTTTCATTCAGTCCCTAGTCCAATACAACAACCAGGCACGGGTCTGGACGGCGAACGCGCGCTTCGGATGGCTGAGTACGGCAGGTACCGGGCTCTTCGTGGTGTTCAACGACGGGCGGGAAGCCGATGGATTCTTCGATTGGGTGCGCCCACAATCGCGTTCGCTGGTGGTCAAGTACACGCGACAGATCGGGACGGGACAGTAGACCAGCAGGGCCGCGCCACGCACCTTCGGCGGACTACATCCGGATTCGCAGTCCGGCGGTAATAGTGCGACCGGGCACGATCGTGACGTTGTCCGGTTCTCCGCGTTGCGTATCGAGCAGGTTCTCTCCGTAGGCAACGAAGGACAGCGAGCGAAAGAGATCCCGGGAGAAGGTGGCGCGGACGCGGTTGGCGCCATCGTATGTCTGCCAGTAGTCCCTTAGCGATGGACCGGATATCCGTGTGTGTGGCGCGGGAGCGGCGAGGGCCTGGGCGAGCGCCACGCGGTCGTAGTTCACCCAGTCGGCGGCCCTTGCGACCACGATCGAGCCCGACCAGCGGGAGCCGTTCCACGCAGCGCTCAGGCTCATCGTGCGCGACGGAACCTCGAGCGGGCGATCCCCCGCCCGGAGGTCGCCAGCGTAGCTTGCCGCCAGTTGCAACACTCGACTGTCGACGAGCGTCAGGGCGCCGCCCACGGAGAGCGATCCTCGGTTGGCCCGAGCCGAGAACTCCCAGCCGCGATTGGCGATCCGGCCGACGTTCTGGAGTTCGTAGGCGATACGCGATGCCGGCGTATCGGTCGCCTGACTGGTGTGCGAAACCGCCACCGTCTGAACGAGTCCGGACGCCTGCTGGTCGAAGCGCGTAACGTGCACGGCCATGGTCTGCCCGAGGTAGGCATCGACACCGGTCTCGATCCCCGACTGCGTCTCCGGCGACAGCTCAAACGGCAGGGCCAGGCGACCTAACGCGAATAGCGCGCGCTGCCGTACGGTAAGCTCGGCGACGCGGATTCCCCGGCCATATGCGGTGCGGAACTTGAGCGCAACCGGTCCGATTTCCCGCACGGTCGACAGACCGAGCATCGGCTGGGCGTCCACGCGGCTCTCGCCGAAAGCGCCGGCGCTTCCCTCGAACCGGAGTCCGGCGGTCAGGAAGAGAGAGCGTCCGAACGAAGTGTTCAGCTGACCGACCAGGCCGCTGGTGCGGCGCCACTCGATCGCGCGTACGCGGTAGAGCGAATCGCGCCCAGGCGCCATGCGCGGGATGTACACGAACTCCTGCGCACCAGTCTCCTGCCGCGTCAGCGTCTGCTCGGCTGCAACGGTCAACGTGTGAGCGATCGACGTACCCATGCCGAACAAGCCGACGCTGCTTGCCCGAAGCGTGACGCGTGCCGCCTCACCGCGAGCATCGCGCAACGCCGAATCGGATGCGGTTACGACCGGGAACGCACCGGCCAGACTTCCCGTCAGCGAGTACGCATCGACGCCGGCAACGAGCGTGTGGGTCCATCGCTCGTTCTGTGCCATCTGCCCCGTCAGGCCAAACGTGTATTCCCGGACGGCCGTCGAAGCTCCCGTATCCGTTCCGACGCGTGCCGCTCCGGCGGACCAGCGCTCCGTGCCCCCCGGCCCTGTCGCGCCCCGGCCGGCGGATGGCTGGCCGCCCGTTCCAGCACCCAATCCCGGGAGATACGGTCGTGCGCTACCGGCGTCGCGCGCGAAGAAGCGCGCCGTGGCGACGAATGCCGAGCGAGCGCCGACCTTCCGGAAATCGGCATTCGCCAGAACGTCGCTCGCGTTCGCCCGCGGCAGGAACTCCCCGATGCTCCGGTATGCAAGGCTCAGGCCGGTGCTGGTGACGCTCGATCCTCCCCGCAGCGAGGCAACCATGTCGCGCGCGAGAACGCCGGACGGAACGTAGTCGCTACCGGCGACGCCAATGGCGCTCCTCAGCTGCAACCGGGAAATGCCGCCGGTGGCCGCATCGTGTCGCGTCACGATGTTCACCACACCGCCGATCGCGTCAGCGCCGTACAACGCACTTCCCTGCGGGCCACGAATGACCTCCACGCGATCGACGCTCTCGGGAACGAGCTGCGTGACGAGGAGCGGATTCGCGACGGCGATGCCGTCGATGTAGATCTTCGGCGCGTTGACGCCGAAGGAACTGGTGCCTCGGATGCTGCCGTAACGGGACGCCATCGACGACGGAGCAGACTCCCACGCCCAGATCCCGGGAACGTCCCCGTTCGTGACATGTGCGAGATTGCCTTCGCCGCGACCGGCCAGCCGTTCGCCGTCCACTACACCGACGTCAACCGCCAGCGATCGCTGCTCCGCGCCAGCGACACTGCCGGTCACGACGATCCGGTCAAGCACGCCGATGGGAGCGCGGGCCGTGCGCGCATGTGTTGGAGCTGACTGACTGGGCGGGCCCTGGGGGACAAGAACCACCTGCGTCTGGCTGACGATCGCGGGACGGACGGCCACGCCCAAGAGCAGGTCCGCCAGCACCTGGCCGAGCGCTACGTCGCGGAATGTCGCGCAAACGGAACGCTCAAGCGGCAGGGACTCCGCACTGTACGAGAGACGTACGCCCGAAGCGCGGGTCACGCGATCGAGCGCTTCACGGAGTGTCTCTGCTCCGCCGTCGAGCGTGACGAGCCTGTCGAGCGGACTCGACCACGACCCGGAACTTGCCGACCGGCTCCCGGGCGGACGGCACGATCCCTGGGCCGCGGCCGCTGGCGGAGCCATCGATGCCGCCATCGCGGCCACGAAAGCCGGCATCGTGACGTAGCGGTTCGCGCGCCAACGCATCATCGGGCGCGGGGCAGTCGCACGATCGCGGTGTCGGCGTGGCGCTCGACTTCGGCACCTAACGCCAATGCGACGATCTGCAGGGCCCGGTCCAGTGGCTCGTCCTCGAGCGTCGCCGTGACGTGGCGGCGCTCCAGCACGCCATCGGCGACGCGCAGGTGAACACCGTACCAGCGCCGGAATTGCTCCCGGACCTCTGCCATCGGTGCGTCCCGGAACTCGATGGCGCCGTGCGCCCAGGCAGTATCGCGGGCAATGACACGCCCGCGGATCGCCACCGCGGCACCACTGCTCAACACGCCCACATCGCCAGCGGCAAGCGTGACCGTGGCGAGCGACGATGTGCGCGAGCGGAGCTGGACGCTCCCCTCGGTTACGTGCACTACCACGGAATCGGCAGCCACGGAACGAACCGTGAACTGCGTGCCGATGTCCTCGACGATCGCGTCCCGTGTGGCGACCACGAACGGACGTGAAGCGTCATGCTGCACGGTGAACATTGCCTGCCCCATCAGCTCAACCATGCGCGGCCCGTTGCCGCGCTCGAACCCGGGCGCAATGCGAACGGTGCTGAACGGTGCGACTACGATCCTGGTTCCGTCCGCGAGATTGATCGAGGAACGCTCGCCAGCCCCGGTCGTGACCGCAATGCCATTCGCGCTCGCTTCGTGGGCCCCCTCGCGCCGAGCCCAGAGGGCCAGCGTCGAAGCAAGAACGATCGCGGCGGCCGCAGCCAGCGGGATCACCACCCATCGACGAGGCGCCTTGCTCGATGCGACCAGACGCAGCGCAGGAACCGACGACGACAGACGGCGTGCGTTGACCTTCCTGAGCGCGACATCCACTTCCGCATCGCCGACGTCCCAGCGAGGAGGCATCGGGAGCTCACGGTCGAGAAGCTCCAGGAATTCCGCGTCAGCGCGATTCCGCGCCAAGTGAGCCCGCACCCGCGCCATCTCCTCCGGGCTGGCTGTCTCACCGGACACGCGGGCGATAGACTCCCAACGGGACGCGTCGTCTGACCCGTCGGGGAACTCGCGCTGTCTTGGCGTCATACGCGGACTAACACTTCAACGACTATTCACCCTCACGGTGACTCCCAGCGAGTCGGGCTTCGTTCTCTCACAACCTTCGGGACGGATACCGCGCTGTCAAACCCGAGACGTAGCGATCCAGTGAACTACCCGGACGACATGACGGGGCAGGACCGGCAGCTTCTCGATCGCCTGCGTGGCGGAAGCGAGCAGGCATTCGAGGAGATATTCCGCACCTGGTACGCGACGCTGGTGCGAATCGCGGGATCGCTGCTTCGGGAGCAGGAGCGAGCCGAAGAGGTCGTACAGGAGGTACTGCTCGAGTTCTGGCGGCGACGCGAGCAGCTGTCGGGCGAGGGATCGGCGCACGCCTACCTGATTCGCTCCACACGGAACCGGTCGCTGAACGCCTTGCGTCACGACAGGGTCAGGAAGCGGGACGCGCAGCTGCTCGCCGGATCCGATGTATCGCCAGCACTCGCATTCACGGAACTCGAGGGCGAGGAGATCGGCGTCGCACTGAACCGGGCGATTGCGGCGCTGCCGGATCGCTGTCGTGAGGTGTTCCTGATGAGTCGCAAGGAGGGCCTCAAGTACTCGGAAATCGCACGGGCGCTGGGCGTGTCGGTGAAGACCGTCGAGGCGCACATGGGACGTGCGCTGCGGCTGCTGCGGGAGTCGATGGCGCCTTGGCTGCCTTCCGCTTCGACCAAGTAGTATCCAGGCTGGCGATTCGCCAGATTGCTCACGCAATCAAGCTGGCGACCGGCGCCCGACTACCGACTCTCCATGCCCCTGCTTAACGAAGCGCAGTTGCATCTGGTTGGGCAGTCCGAGGCGCACGTGTGCTCGGCGGAGGCAGCGGATGCCGTCGGCACGCGGATGCACCGGGACGCCGTCGCACCGCTTCTCGATCTGAGGGAAGCGGCGCGGCAGGCCGGGTTTGGGCTGACGGTACTCAGCGGTTTCCGGAGTTTCGAGCGACAACTGGCCATCTGGAATGGCAAGGTGACAGGGAGGATCCCGGTCCTGGACTCCGCTGGTCAACCGCTGGACGTCGCGTCATTGAGCGAGCCCGAGCTTGCGATCGCGATCCTGCGCTGGTCGGCGCTCCCGGGTGCGTCCCGCCATCACTGGGGAACGGACGTCGACGTCTTCGATCGGTGGGCCACGCCACCGGGCTACGAGGTCGAGCTGACACCCGCCGAGGTCGACGCCGATGGGATGTTCGGTCCGCTTCACGACTGGCTCGATGCGCGGATTGCGTGCGGCGAGTCGTACGGGTTCTATAGACCTTATGACGCCGACCGTGGCGGTGTGGCCCCGGAGCGCTGGCACTTGAGCTATGCGCCGCTTGCCGCGGGCTTTTCCCGGCAGCTCACACCGGCATTGTTGCGCACGGCGCTGGAACGCGCCGACTTGCTGCTCAAGGACACCGTGTTGCAGATGTTGCCGGCGCTTTTCGACCGGTTCGTGGCCAATACCTGTCCGGCAATCCTGTGACGGTTCGGCCTTGCGCACCGCGCAGGACTTTGCCGTTTGAGCCGACGACGTGCGTCGCGGCTATCGCGGATGGGTTTCTCCCTGCCGTCATCGAGGTTACCGATGCGTGAGCGCGTTTCCGTTCTGGCGAGACTGCCAACCGGGGATCCCGGGAGTGTGCGATGACCCTCAACTACATCTGGATTGCCTTCTTCGGCATCTCGCTGGTCGTCGGTCTGGTAAAGCTCATCGCGCTTGGCGACGTGGCGGTGTTCACGGCCATGGTGCAGGCGACGTTCGATTCCGCCAAGACGGCGTTCGAAATCTCGATCGGTCTGACCGGTGTGCTGACATTGTGGCTTGGGCTGATGCGCGTGGGGGAGCAGGGTGGCGCGATCGGCGCCATGGCGACCGTGGTGCGCCCGTTCTTTCGGCGTCTCTTCCCTGAGGTGCCGCCGGATCACCCGGCCATCGGGTCGATCATCATGAACTTCGCCGCCAACATGCTTGGGCTGGACAACGCCGCCACCCCACTCGGTCTCAAGGCGATGCAGGAGTTGCAGGATCTGAACCCGGAAAAGGAGACGGCGACGAACGCGCAGATCATGTTCCTCGTCCTGAACACGTCCGGCCTGACAATCATCCCGATCAGCATCATGGTGTACCGCGCGCAACTGGGCGCGGTGAACCCGTCGGACGTCTTCCTGCCGATCCTCATCACCACGTATTTCGCCACGCTCGTGGCGCTCATCGTGGTTGGCGCGATCCAGAAGATCAACCTGCTGGATCCGGTAGTCCTGACGTACCTCGTCGTCGTTACCGGGCTGGTGGCGGCAGCTGTCTGGTTCTTCGGCCGAATGCCGCAGGAGCAACTGCAATCGATTTCGAACGTCGTAGCGAACATTATCCTGTACGGCGTGATCTCGGCGTTCCTGGTCATGGCGCTCGTCAGGCGGATCAACGCTTACGAGGCATTCATCGAAGGCGCCAAGGACGGCTTTCATGTCGCCATCCGCATCATCCCGTACCTGGTGGCGATTCTGGTAGCCATCGGCGTCTTTCGTGCGTCGGGAACGCTCGACCTGATGGTGAGCGGCCTTGGTCGGATGTTCGCCGCGCTCGGATTGCGCACGGACGTCATTCCGGCCTTGCCGACTGCGCTCATGAAGCCGTTGAGCGGTAGCGGCGCGCGCGGGATGATGGTCGATGCGATGAAGACGTATGGGGCGGACTCGTTCGTCGGGCGCCTGGCGTCGACGTTTCAGGGCGCGACCGATACTACGTTCTACATTCTGGCGCTGTACTTCGGTTCGGTGGGCGTGAGGAGGACGCGGTACGCGGTGGCTTGCGGCCTGATCGCGGATCTTGCAGGCGTCGTGGCGGCGATCTTCGTGGCCTACCTGTTCTGGGGTTGATTGCGCGCGTATCGATGTCGCGTTGGCGGAAACCGGCGACGATCCGGGCCGTGCGCGACTTCGCCTCCTCATCAGGGCCTGAACGTGACTGACGACCAGCATCCTGCAGTCGGCCGCGCCGACGACAACGGCGTCATCCTGACGGACATCGAGCCCGGCGCGGTGCGCCGCGTTCATCTCGTCGGCGTTGGCGGCACCGGGATGGGCGCGTTCGCCGGCATGCTCAAGGCCGCCGGGTACGACGTCACGGGCAGCGACGAGAACGTGTATCCGCCGATGAGCGACATGCTTCGCGCTTGGGGAATCGACGTGTTCACCCCTTACTCGGCACTGAACCTCGACCGGGCGCGTCCAGACCTTGCGATCGTCGGCAACGTGATCCGTCGAACGAATCCGGAGGCGGTGGCGCTTCGCGAGCGTTGTATCGCGCAGATGTCATTCCCGGCGGCGTTCGGTGCGCTGGCGACCGCTGGCAGACACAGCGTGGTGATCGCCGGAACGCACGGGAAGACGACCACCACGGCGTTGCTCGGCCACGTGCTCGTTGCAGCTGGACTTGACCCGACGTTCCTCGTCGGCGGCGTCACGGTGAACTACGGTGCCAATTTCCGGCTGGGCAAGGGGCAGCATGTGGTAGTGGAAGGCGATGAGTACGATACGGCCTACTGGGACAAGGGGCCCAAGTTCCTGCACTATCGTGCGCGCACGGCGCTCCTCACGAGTATCGAGTTCGATCACGCCGACATCTATCGCGACTTGCCGCACTACGAGACGGCGTTCGCACGTCTGGTCGCTTCGCTGCCCGACGGTGGCTGGCTGGGAGTGAGCGCGTCGTACCCGCGAGCGGTCGAGATCGCACGTGCGCATGCGCGCGCACGGGTGGTCACGTATGCGTACGGCCGCGACGCCGACTTCCGCGCCGATGACGCCCGGTTCGGCACAGAGGGAGCGCGGTTCCGGATCACCGAACGGGAAGGAGAGCGAGCCCACCTGCTCCTGCCGATGTCGGGCTTCCACAACCTGGAAAACGCGACTGGCGTGTATGCGGCGGCTCGCTCGTTAGGTCTGAGCCCGGAGGCGATCGTCGCGGGGTTTGCCACGTTCCACGGCGTGAAACGACGACAGGAACCGCGAGGCGAGGTCGGCGGCGTCCTCGTCATCGACGACTTTGCCCATCACCCGACAGCGGTACGAGAAACGATTACCGCCATCCGGCAACGCTACCCTACCAGACGCCTCTGGGCGGTGTTCGAGCCGCGCTCCAACACCAGCCGGCGCAACATCCACCAGGAGGAGTACGCCGCCGCCTTCGACGGGGCAGACCTCGTCAGCATCCGCTTGCCCGAGCCGCACGACAAGGTCCCGCCGAATGAGCGTTTGGACGTGTGGGCACTGGTGAAAGCGATCGACGCCCGGGGCATCGCCGCGTCCGCACTAGCGGACGCGAACGAGATGGTACACCTCGTCGCTTCCGGCGCAAAAGCCAACGACGTGGTTCTGGTGATGAGTAACGGAGCATTCGGCGGCTTCATCCCGATGCTGCTTTCGGCGCTGGAGTCGCCGCCTTCACGCTAGTCGCCGCTACGGTTTCGATTCCCGTTTCCCGGCGAACACAGCGCTCCCCATGCCGCCCATTTCGAGGGTGCCCTTCACGTTGTCCCTGTCGACCAGCACGCCAACGAAGGAGAAGTCCGGCACGTCCGAGCTGGCGGACTTCAAGGTCAACCGGAGCGTATCTCCCTTTATCGTCCCTTCGAGCAGACGAAGACCCATGCGCTGGGACTCGTAGGTTCCCGTGACTCTTTCGCCCTCCTGCTTGAGGGTCACGGCGGGATATCCCGTGCCGTTTTCCGTGGTGACGGCGAACGTCCACTTTCCGGTGACGTCCTTGCCCGGTTGCTGCGCGGCGACGGCCGCGCCGCCAGCATGGAGAGCCACGAGGACCGTGAGGAGGAGTCGCATCCTGCTCATGAATCGAGCGAAAGAAAGCCGATCGAGCGCCCTGGGGTCTGGTTCGGGAAACATGGCGGCATGGAGGCCGTTCCGGCGTTCGCGCGAAGGGGGGGGCTGCCCTGCTGCAGCGGCATCAATAGCGCCAGCTGCGAAGGTCCGCACCGCGAGGCGCCGTCATCAGCATCCGCTCGACAAACCACGGCATTGCCATCTGGTTGTATCTGAGCCTCGAATAGGCGTTGCCCCGTGTCTGGTCGCCGTTCCAGCAATGCTCGTCTCGATCGCCGTAGTCGATCACGGCATCGGAGGCGGGATCCGCGCTTTTCAGGAACTTCTCGACCTCATAGACCGCGTTGTTCAGGTAGTAGTTGTCCATATCGCCGACATACAGGCGGAGCTTGCCCTTGAGCTTCGGGCCCGACGTCTTCCAGTCGCGCTGCAGGATGTACGAGAGATCGTAGTGCTGCTTCCAGTACTCGGCTACGGACTTGTCGATCGTGCCCGTGAGCTTGTTCCAGATCGGCTTCGGGTATCCGTCCGGGCCAACGGGAGAAAAGACGGACTCCCAGACGTCCCACTGGTCGCCGGATCGGGAGTGCGCGCCAAGCAGCAGCTCGTAGTGGTTCATTTCCTCGAGCGTAGCGTCGACATGACCCAGATAGTTCCGGTGTCCCACGCGAGGAGTTCGCTTCCAGCGTGAGTCCATGTAGTACGCGTTGGTGTCCTCATAGATGTTGACGACCGTGTAATGGCGGAAGTCGATCGGGTCAGGGCACGCGATCCAGGCGCCGTTGTACTCGTCCGGATAGAACATCTGCACGGCCATCGACTCCCAGCCGCCCGTCGATCCGCCGTAGACGAAACGCGCCCATCCCTGCCCGATGCCGCGGAAGCGGCGCTCGATTTCCGGTAGCAATTCGTATTGGATCGCGTCACCCCACGGCCCGTTGTTCGCCGAGTTGACCGCATACGAGTCATCGTAGTACGGCGTCGGGTGCTGGATCTGCACGAGCAGCATGCGCGGGAATCCCTTGCCGGTCCAATCCTGGAAGAGGTCCCACGCGGCCTGTTGCTGGATGCGGTTGTAGCCGGCGAGCGAGAAACGCTCGCTGTAATCGGGCGCGAGGTTCGGATCCGGCGGCGTCTCGCGCCAGTTGTCCGGCGCCGTCGAGAAGTGGCCGTGGTTGATGACGAGCGGATAGCGCGCGTCGGGATGATCGTCGAATCCCCAGGGAAGCGTGACGAACGCCGCGATGTGCATGTCGCGGCCCCAGAACTTGCTGAGTCGCTCGCTGCGAATGCGGACGTGCTTCACGTACTTCGTCTCGACGTAGTCCGGGATTGGAGGAATCTCCTGGTCGAGCGTCAGGCGCACCGTCGCGGGCTTCGACGGATCGATCGTCACCGGCGTAGGCGTCGAATAGAGGTTGCCGGGCTTGATGTTCCAGTGCTGGCCCTCGCCCTTGTCCGGCGGGAGTTTGACCGTGTAGCCGTCGGAGCGCGTGAAAGTCTCGTATCGGTTCACGATCGCCTGGACGCGATAGCTCCCCTTCGGCACCTGCGCGAGCGAGCGGACTGGAAAGCCGAAGGCGCTCGCATCGACGACTCGCTCCGTCCCTGGCATCCAGTTGTCGACGTCGATCGCGAATGCCGGTTGAGTCGCCAAACCGTACGAATACTGGAAGCGCGGTTCGGCGCGATCGTCGGTCGAGAGTATCACGATCAGGCGGCCGTCGATCGGAGCGGCGGAACGTTCGCGCGGAAAGGAGATCGCGAAGCGAGGACCTGCCTGACGAGACTGCGCGGCAGCGGTGGCCGGAGCTGTGAGCGCAATCGACGCGGTCACAAGGATCGTCGCGACGTATGTCAAGGTGGCCGCGGGAGCGATGCGTGGTGTTACACCGGACGCGAAGCGTGGCACGGGAGCGACCGTGGGGACCGTATGCATGGCACGAGTATGCGGAAGAGGTCGAGGCGTCGGGCTCATGAGATGTCGAGTGTGCGACGAACGTCTGCTGCATCGGCCGACGGAGGGCCGACCGGCAGCGGTTTCCCCGGGGCTCGCCAAGTATCGCACGCACACGCGCGGGCCGCGAGAGGAAGCGAACCGCGTGACCCTTCAATCGGTCCAGTGGCTCCCGGGCAGCGCTGCCGCCACCCGAACGCCCTCGCGTCAGGTCTTCAGGATCGCGCGGGCGACCGCGATAGTGATGTTGTCCGTTCCACCCCCGTCCAACGCATCCTGGAGCAACGCGTTGCAGACCTGCTCAGCGGACGTCATGGTCTTCAGCCGGTGCTCGATCTGCTGGTCGGAAACGTGTTTGGTGAGACCGTCCGTGCACAGCATCGTGACCGTGCCGGGTCGCAGCCGAACGAATCCCACGACGGGCGTGGACATGCCGCCGATTGCGCTCGAAAGCACGTGAGCCAGTCGGGTCCGCGCCGCTTCTTCCGGCTTGAGCACACCGCTATCGACGAGTTCCTGCGCCAGCGTCTGGTCCTTGGTGATCTGGTGGAGCGAACCGTCGTACAGCTGGTAACAGCGGCTGTCGCCGACGTGGAGGAAGTACATCATCGGCCAGACGCCGATGCATAACGTGAGCGTCGTCGCCATACCGGCAAGGAGCGGGTTCTCCTTCGACCGTGCGACCACCGACTCGTGCGTCCGTTGCGCGGCGTCCTGCAACACCTTGACGAACGCGTCCGCAGCCGTCGGATCTGCCGTATAGACGCACTGCGTCATGTTGGTGACGTATGCGGCGATCGTTTCCAGCGCGGCACGACTCGCTTCCTCGCCACCGCGGCTGCCACCGACTCCGTCTGCCACCATCCCCAGCAATCCCAGTCGACCGCTGGGGCGTTCGAGAGCATCGGAGAACGGCAGCGACGTTGCCCGCACCCGCATGACCTTGTGCACGGAAGAGAGGAGGAAGTGATCCTCGTTCCGTTCGCGCACTTTTCCGCGGTGCGACACGCCAAAGGCGTCCAGCTCATCGTCGGTGGGACGGCGATCCGGTACGGCGATGCTCGGCGCGGGGGTCACAGACATCGACTTCATCATATCCGCCAAACGCGGACTGGCAAGGCACCCGAGGGCCGAGCGCATGGAACAGGGATGTGGAACGCGCAGGCGCGTGTCGATGCGAACAACTCGACAGCAGGACGCATGCGGACTAGCCTTCGGGCCCTGTCCGATCGTGCCGCCTTGCGCGGTGCCGACTCCAGCACGAGGCATTGTGAATGAACATTGCGTTTCTTCGGCGGTGGCATCGGTGGATAAGCCTGCCCGCTGCCCTGTTCCTCCTGTTCGCGGGCGTTACCGGTGTCAGCGTGGCAATCAACGAGTTCTTCGGCGCCGAAGAGATCAAGCGCGAAGCGCTGCGTAAGGTCATCAGTCCGGTGACGACCTCATCGTCGTCGCAGGTCTGGTCCGGGCCGATCGAGAAGGCGTTCTCCACCGTCCGCGCCACGGCACCGAATGCCCCGGTGGACAAGGTGACGATAGAGTTCAAGGGCGACCAGCCCACGGTCACCCTGTTCACCGGCAAACCGACCGGTGGCGAGGACAAGCGTTACGAGGTGCAGGCCATGACGGGCGAGTTGCTGAAGGTGGACGCGTACGTCGACAAGCCATTGCTCACGCGAGTACACAGCGGTGAGGCCTTCGGCGATGGCGGACTGGTGGTCGCCATGTTCTGGGGTCTGGCCCTGGCGCTCATGACCGCGAGCGGATTCTGGATGTACTGGCACATGCACCAGCGCATGGACCGGCGGCAAATGAAGGGTCTGCGCCGGTACTTCTGGTGAAACGGCGCGACTGACATGCAGCTGATGTGGCGGTCCGGATTGAACGGGCTCGCTGTCAGGTGCGAACCAGCTTCTTGTACTTGATCCGGTGTGGCTGGTCCGCGTCCGGTCCTTTCCGGCGCTTCAGGTCGGAGATATAGGCCTCGTAGTTCCCTTCGAACCAGACGACCTCGGAGTCGCCCTCGAAAGCCAGGATGTGCGTGGCAACGCGGTCGAGGAACCATCGGTCGTGCGAAATGATCACCGCGCAGCCGGCGAAATCGACGAGGGCATCCTCGAGTGCCCGAAGCGTGTCGACATCGAGGTCGTTCGTCGGCTCGTCCAGCAGCAGGAGGTTGCCGCCGGTCATCAGGGTCTTTGCCAGATGCAATCGGTTGCGCTCGCCGCCGGACAGGTTTGCCACCAGCTTCTGCTGGTCGGACCCGCGGAATCCGAACGATGCGCAGTAGGCGCGGGCGTTGATCTCCCGCCTCCCTACCTGCAGGGTATCCTGGCCGCCGGAGATCTCCTCGTACAGCGTGCGTTTGCCGTCGAGCGTGCGCGACTGGTCGGCGTACGCGATGACGACAGTCTCGCCGATCTTCAGGGTGCCGGCGTCCGGGATCTCCGTGCCGTTGATCATCCGGAAAAGGGTCGTCTTGCCGGCCCCGTTCGGGCCGATGATTCCGACGATCCCGCCGCGGGGCAGCGCGAACGACACGTCCTCGAACAGCAGCCGATCGCCGAATCCCTTCTTCAGCTTCTCCGCGATCACGACGTCGTTGCCTAACCGCGGCGGAGGAGGAATCACGATTTCGTGCTGTGTTACCCGCTCCTCCTGCTGCTCGCCCGCCAGTTCCTCGTACTTCTGGATACGCGCCTTGTTCTTTGCCTGACGAGCGCGCGGCGCCATGCGCACCCACTCGAGTTCGCGTTCCAGCGTGCGTTGCCGTGCACTGGCGACTTTCTCTTCCTGCGCCAGTCGCGTGCGCTTCTGCTCGAGCCAGCTGGTGTAGTTCCCTTCGTAGGGGAAACCGCTCCCGCGGTCGAGCTCCAGGATCCACTTCGCGACGTTGTCGAGGAAATAGCGATCGTGGGTAATGGCGACCACGGTGCCCGGAAACTCCGCGAGGTGATGTTCGAGCCACGCCACCGACTCGGCGTCAAGGTGGTTGGTCGGCTCGTCGAGCAGCAGCAGGTCGGGCTGTTCGAGCAGTATGCGGCAGAGAGCGACGCGGCGCCGTTCTCCCCCCGACAGGATCGACACGTCGGCGTCCGCCGGCGGAAGCCGCAGCGCATCCATCGCCACCTCGATCTTGTTGTCGAGGTTCCATAGGTCCAGCGCGTCGATACGTTCCTGCACGCGAGCCTGTTCGTCGAGCAACTTCTGCATCCGGTCGTCGTCCATGGACTCGGCGAACGCCATGGAGATTTCGTTGAATCTGTCGAGGTAACCGCGCTGTTCCTTCACGGCCAGTTCCACGTTGCCGCGAACGTCCAGGGCGGCATCGAGCTGCGGTTCCTGCGCGAGGTAACCGATGCGAGTGCCCTGCGCCGCCCAGGCCTCGCCATTGTAATCGTGATCGATCCCCGCCATGATGCGGAGCAGGGACGACTTGCCGGCGCCGTTCGCCCCGAGGACGCCGATTTTCGCACCCGGGTAAAAGGAGAGCCAGATATCGTTGAGAATGACCCGCGACGGAGGAACGACCTTCGTCAGGGCCTTCATGACGTAAATGAACTGTGGAGCCACGGGAACTCGCGAGTGAAGGCTTCCGCACCTTTGCGGGGTGGGGAATCTAGTCGTGGAAGGGATGTTCCGCGCCCGCCCGCCATCATGCATCTTCTCCGCGCAGACCCGACCGCCAACATGCGAGCCATGCCTGACGGAGATCCGATTTCCCGACGAGAGTTCTCACGGCAAGCAGTCGCCACCCTCGTTGCCGCCGATACGTCGCTGTCGCTGGCCAGCGCCGTCCGGAAGGACGACCTGCCGCGATCGAACACACCCGCCTGGCCTGGCTACGACGACGCCATCGTCATCGACTGCCTGGCCAACATCACCCATTTCAACACGACGGACCAGTACGAGCACCCGTTGTCCCCGGAAATGGTGGAAAATTGCCGGACGTCCGGGATCACGGCGGTGAATGCGACATGCAGCGCATCCGGGGTGGGCGCGGCGTCATTCGTCGGCACCGTCAGCAACATCGCGTACTACGAACGCGAGTTCATGGCTCATCCGGACGCGTTCATCAAGATCCGCAACGTCGCGGACCTGCAGGAAGCGAAGCGTTCCAGACGTGTGGGCGTGATCCTGGGCTTTCAGGACACGACGATGTTTGATGCCGACGTATCGCGGGTGAACCTCTTCCACAACCTGGGCGTGCGGATAGTCCAGCTCACGTACAACGTCCGCAACCTGTCGGGCGACGGCTGCCTGGAACCGGCGAACAGCGGGCTCTCCACGTTCGGGCGCCGTGTAATCGAACGCCTGAACGACGTGGGAGTCCTCGTCGACCTTGGTCATGTCGGCCGGCAGACTTCGGCGGATGCGATCAAGGCATCGAGGAAGCCGGTGGCGGCGACGCACACGGGCTGCGCCGCACTGAACGATGTACCGCGCAACAAGCCCGATGCGCTGCTCAAGGCGATCGCGGACAGCGGCGGCGTGGTAGGCATCTATCTGATGCCGTTCCTGCGGGCCGGTGCGCAACCGGGGGCGGACGACGTGATCAGACACGTCTCGCATGCGATCGACGTCTGCGGCGAGGACCATGTCGGTATCGGGAGCGACCTCTCCATCACGCCGCTCACACTGACTCCCGAGTTCCGCGCCAGGCACACCGACTTCGTCAGGCGCCGGCGTCGCGCCGGTATCATGGCGCCAGGCGAGGACGAGAGCGTCTACAACTTCGTGCCCGACTTCAACACACCGCGACGGATGGAGCAGATCGCCGACGCACTGGCCAAAGCCGGCCACGGATCTGCCCGCATCGCGAAGGTCATCGGTGGGAACTGGTACCGTCTTCTTGGCGAGGTATGGACGGCATGAGCGGACTCTGGCCCGGTTACGACGCCGCCTACGCAATCGACCTGCTGGCAACCGTCGGCCCGTTCAACGTCAACGACATGTACGGGCGGCCGTTCAGCGCCACCATGATCGAGAATGCACGTCGCTCCGGGATGACCGGCTGCAACGCCACGGTCAGTGGATCGGGCGTGGGTGAGCCCGCGTTTATCGAGACAGCCGGCAACATCGCGTTCTGGGAGCGCGAGTTCGCGGCGCATCCGGACGTCCTGCTCAAGGTGCGAACGATCGCCGACCTGCGGGAGGCGAAGCGGACCAGACGGCTGGGCGTCGTGCTCGGTTTCCAGGACGGTACGATGTTCGGGAACGATCCGGCGTACGTGGACCTGTTCTATCACCTGGGCGTCCGGATCGTGCAGTTCACCTACAACGTCCGGAACTTGTTAGGCGATGGCTGTCTGGAGCCATCCAACGGCGGCCTGACCACGTTCGGACGTGCCTGCATCGGGCGGATGAACGAGTTGGGCATCCTCGTGGATCTGAGCCATGTCGGGCGGCAGACGTCGATGGATGCCATCCGTGCCTCGACGCGCCCGGTCGCGGCCACGCACACGGGTTGCGCCGCGATCGCCGACATGCCCCGCAACAAGCCGGATGCGATCCTCAGGGCGATCGCCGAGGGTGGCGGCGTCGTCGGGATCTACCTGATGCCGTATCTCCGAACGTCGGGGCAGCCGGGAAGTGACGACGTACTTCGGCACATTTCGCATGCCATCGATGTCTGCGGCGAGGACCACGTCGGGATCGGCAGCGACCTGTCGATCACTCCGATCGAGCTGACGGCCGAGTACCGGAAGGCGCACGCCGAGAGCATCCGCACGCGCCGGCAGCTGGGGATCTCCGCGCCGGGGGAGTCGGAAGACGTTTTTACCTACGTTCCGGACTTCAATTCTCCGCGCCGACTGGACCTGATCGCCGATGCGCTGGCGTCCGCAGGCCACTCATCGACCCGGATCGAGAAGATCATCGGCGGCAACTGGATGCGACTACTGGGAGAAGTCTGGCGGTAGCACGGACCGTTGTTGCCACGCGCGACGTGCCGCTCAGAAGGCCTGCTCCCATGGAATCGAGAGCCGCGTCGCGGAACTGATCAGCCCCACCATGCTGTAAGTCTGCACGAAGTTCCCCCACTGCTCCCTGGATTCCGGGTCGATGTGCTCGGCCAGCAGGCCGTGGCGGTTACAGCAGGCAAGAATGTTCGCGAACAGCGCGCGAGCCTCGTCGTGTCGGCCTAGCGCCGCCAGAGCGTTGATGTACCAGAACGTGCAGGCGACGAACGCGTTTTCCGGCGTACCGAAATCATCCGCCTCGACGTAGCGGAAAATGAAATCGCCGCGGCGCAGGTGTCGTTCGACGGCGGCCACCGTGCCAGCGAAACGGGGATCGTCAGCCGCGAGGAAACCCAGGTCATGCATGCGCAGGAGGCTGGCATCGAGCGACGAGCCGTCCATCGTCGCGACAAAACTGCCTAGCGCGGCATTCCAGCACCGCGCGCAGATGACTTCGTGCATGCGGGAGGCCGTGCGCCTCCAGTCCGCGGCCGCTTGTTCGAGACCCAGGTGAGCGGCGATCCGCGCCAGACGATCGCATCCGGCCCAGCACATCATGCTGGAGAACGTGTGCACGTGGGTCGACCCTCGGAGCTCCCAGATTCCGGCATCCGGCTGGTCGAACAGCGCCGCGGCATGGTGGCCCAGGGCCTCGAGTCGCCGGAACAGGGCCTCGTTGCCACCGCTTTCCAGACGCTGGTCGAAGAACAAGTGCATCGCGGCGAGGATTGCGGATCCGTAGACGTCGTGTTGTATCTGCTGGTAAGCCTGGTTGCCGACGCGGACCGGTCCCATCCCCCGGTATCCCGGCAGCGAATCGACGACGCGTTCCTCCAGCATCGAGCGACCCGTCAGCCCGTACAGAGGCTGCAGCCGCCCATCCGGCGCGTCGGCGATCACGTTGACGATGTAGTTCACGTAGCGCTCCATCGTACGCGTTGCGCCAAGGCGATTGAGCGCTTCCACCACGAAGTAGGCGTCGCGCAGCCAGCAGTACCGGTAATCCCAGGTGCGGCCGCTGTTCGCGGCCTCGGGGATCGACGTCGTCATCGCGGCCACGATCGCCCCCGTATCGTCGAAAGCATTCAACTTGAGGGTGATCGCGGCACGGATGACCACATCCTGCCATTCGAACGGAATAGCCAGTGAGCGCACCCAGTTCTTCCAGTACGCCGTGGTCTCCTCGCGGAAGCGGCGTCCGACCTCCGTCACCGATCCCTGGAGCGTTTCGTCCGGTCCGAGCAGGAGGGTCACCGAGTCGTCCAGGAAGAAGGCGTTCTCTTCCAGCAACGCCGAGATCGACGCATTAGTCGTCAGGCGCAATGTGTCCTCGGTGCCGCGATACCGGATGTGGTTGCTGCCGGAAGTCCGTTCGGCAGGGACACGCCCGTAATCTCGTGCCGGACGGAGGCGGATGCGTATCCGTGGCGTTCCTGTCACGCGTCTGATCTGGCGGACGATCGACAGCGGACAGAACATGCGGCCGAACTGGCGAAAGCGCGGAGCGAAGTCGGTCACCTCGATCGCGCCGCCGCTCCGGTCGGCCAGCCGCGTCACCAGGACGGGCGTGTTCGTGACGTACTGCTGAGTGCACGAGACCTGATCCAGCAGCTCGATGGCGAACAGGCCGATCCCGTCGGCCGCCGGCTCGCCGTTGAGGAGCGCACAGAACACGGGGTCGCCGTCGAACCGTGGGAAGCACCCCCAGACGATCGTGGCCTCGGGAGACACCAGCGCCGAGACACTTCCGTTGCCGATCAGCGCGAGATCGAGCGATGTCATGAGGCCGCTCGCACCGGCGGGGCGACGGCACGCACCCGGCATTCCAGCCATGCGTGCACCGCGTCCACGTCCCGCAATCGAAAGCGCGCCACCGTCGGACCGGGCCCGACCTTGATGGAATAGCCATTCATGCTGTTGACCATGTCGAATCCCTGTTCGTCCGTCACGTCGTCGCCGAGAAAGATCGGTGTGCGGCCCACGAAGGGCGCTTCCGCCATGAACTCGCGCACCGCGATCCCCTTGTCCTTCCCGGCGGGTTTGAGTTCCACGACTCGTTTGCCGCGCTGCACGCAGAATGCATCGCCTAACGTTTGCTGCCAGGACCGCACCAGACGGTGTGCATAGGGCGCCAGGCGGGGCGCCTGGCGATAGTGAAGAGCGAGGGAGAGACCCTTGTCCTCGAAGAGGAGCCCCGCATGCCTGCTCGCCACGCCGCGAAAGGCGCGCCGCGCCGCGTCGAGGCGCTCGACCGGAAACGGATGCAACGTCAGCCGGCCCGCGGCATCCCGGCGCTCGGCTCCGTGCTGCCCCGCCGCCGGAAATCGCACGCCCGAGAACAGCGCATCGATGTCGGCAATCGACCGGCCGCTGATCAGAACCACCGCGCCGCCAGCGGAACGAAGCAGCCCGGCCAGCAGGTGCAACATGCGCTGATCGATCAACACCACGCTCGGCGCCGCGCCGATCTCCAGCAGCGTGCCGTCGATGTCGAAGAAGTAGGCGCAGGTCGCGTCCGGCGTCGGCATGCCGTCCATGCCCGCCAGATGGCTCTTTTCCCGGCTCATGGAAATGCGGCGTGCTCGTAGGTCCGCGTGCGGTTCATGCTGACGGGTGCGGCCACCCGTTCCAGCAGCCGTCCCCGCCGGCGCATCCCGGCGGCATCCATCAGCATTCGACCGGCCCACCGATATACGTTGAAATCCCTGATCAGGCCGCGCATCAATCGCACCCTGGCGCGCTGCTCAGCCGCCGACATCTCCAGCGCCATGCGCAGCGCCGCCGCGCATTGGTCCGCATCGTACGGATTCACGATCAGCGCCTCGGGTAGCTCGCGCGCCGCACCCGTGAACTGGCTGAGGATCAGGACACCGCGTTCGTCGTCACGGGCGGCGATGAACTCCTTCGCCACGAGGTTCATGCCGTCGTGAAGACTCGACACGAAGCAGAGCTCGCACGCACGGTAGTACTCGTAGACTTCTTTCGCATCGTGATGCTCGATGTGGAGGATGACCGGCGGGTGTGCAGCCGTCGGAAACGCCGCATTGATGCGCATCGCCAGCTCCCGTACGCGCTCCTCGTAGGCATGATACTGCTCGATGCTGGATCGCGTCGGCGCGGCAATCTGGATGAAGGTGAACTTTCCAACCCACTCCGGGCTGAGCTCGAGGAAACGCTCGACCGCGCGAAGGCGTTCCTCGATACCCTTCGTGTAGTCCAATCGGTCGATTCCGACACCGATCGCGTGCTGGTCCGGCAGCGAATGCCGTGCGCGGACGTCCCGGCGGCACTGCTCGACGGGCTTGCGGATCAGCTCCGGTGAGGGCGGCCACTCGATCGAGATCGGATACCGCTTGACCGCCGTCAGCTCGCCACGATAGGACACCGTAAACGTCTCCCGGTCGGCCCGCGCCTCGAGAACGCGATCGACGGTATCGACGAAATTGTTGCAGTGGAACTGGGTGTGGAACCCGAGGATGCTGCTGCCAAGCAGGCCGTCGAGGAGTTCCTCCCGCCATGGGCAGATGCTGAACGCTTCCGGATTCGGCCAGGGAATGTGCCAGAAAGTGATGATCGTGGCTGCCGGCAGCTCCTGCCTGACGAGTCGAGGCACCAGGGCCAGGTGGTAGTCCTGCACGAGGACGATCGGATCCGACGAGGTGGACTCCTGGACGACAGCGCGTGCAAACAGGCGGTTGACGTGGACGTACTGCTCCCAGTCCGACGTCCGGAAAGTGGGACGTACGTGTGCAATGTGACACAGCGGCCACAAGCCCTCGTTCGCAAATCCGTAGTAGTAGCCGCGCTCCTGTTGTTCCGTCAGCCACACGCGGCGGATACGATAGGCCGGACTCTCGCTCGGGACAGCGACGCGATTGTGGCGATCGACCACATCGCGGTCGGCCGATCCGCTCCCGTGCGCGATCCACGTACCCGAGCACGCGCGCATGATAGGCTCCACCGCGGTCACCAGCCCGCTGGCCGGGCGCTGGATGGCGATCGTGTCACCGTGCCTGACGTGCACGTACGGCTCGCGATTGGACACGACAATGACGTCCTGTCCGCGCAGCTCCCCATGCAGGATGGCGCGCAGGGATTCCGGCGTCCAGATCGTCTGGTCGTCGTCTCGCGCATGGTGCTCCTGCTGGATGTCCCGGATCAGTGCGCGCAAGTCCCGTGCGATTGGCCGCAGTTCGGGTTTGTCGGGCTGATCCGACGGCCGCAGGAGCCCCTCGCCCCGCAGCAACGCCCGAAGGCCCTGCACCCATCCCCGCCAGCTCAATTGCGCCACGACCACTGTGATCAGCGATACCGTCGCCGCCAGCCCGATGAAGAAATAGAACAGGTACTTGCGAGTCTCGGCGCTGCGGCGTTCCACGAAACTCATGTCGTGGACGAGCACCAGCCGTCCTTCCGGGGCATCTTCCGTCACCAGCGGCCGCACAGACACCAGCAAACGACCGTTTGGGCTGTCGAGTAGATGGTCTGATGGATTGGTCCCCTCCCACTGGTCCAGCCGGTCGCAGTTGATCTCCAGCGGCAGGGACACGGTAGCAACTGGCGGGTCGCTCGGAGACGGGCAGAACCCCATCGCATACAGGCGCTCGTCCTGCGTGATCTTGGCGAAGAACTGCAGGATCCGGGCGCGATTGCCGGCACGCAGCAGATCCTGAACCGGATCCTCCACCATGTTGGCGATCAGGTTCGCGCGGATATCCAGATCCCGTTCGAACCAGCGGACGGTCAGACGGTCCACCAGCGGCACCACTGCGTAAGCAAAGGCCGCGAGCACGAGAAGGAGCGGGATGATGAACCGGAGGGACAGCCTCATGCGATCGGCGTCGTTGTCCTTGACCCAGTGGGCGGGAAGATGAAGCGTGCCGCGCATGCGGCCGGAACCGCGGTTACAGCCAGTGGCGCCCCCAACCGCGTAGACTATGGAGGGTACCTGACGGCGGTGGGCGCAGAAATCCATCCAAAGGGTGGAAACGCCGTCCGGACTGCCGTCAGCGGGCGCCGGGAGTCATCCTTCCGGCTGGCACGTTTGTCGATTCCGCACTCTCGTTCAACGGCGCACCTCGCGCGGCATGGATTTCTCGAACATCGCGACGCAGCTCGGGGCAAGCCCAGCCACCGCAATCCCGGCGCTGTTCATCGCCGGCCTGCTCACCAGCCTGACGCCGTGCATCTACCCGATGATCCCGATTACGGCGGCGATCGTGGGCGGCGAAAGCGCGGGGGCGAGATCGCGCTCACGGCTCCGCCCGCTGTTCCTGTCGCTGGTCTACGCCCTGGGGCTGGCACTGGTGTATGCGGCACTCGGTCTGCTCGCCGGCCTCTCCGGCAGCATGTTCGGTACCGTCAGCTCCAACCCATGGCTGTACTTCCTGCAGGCCAACGTGCTGGTGCTTGCGGGACTGGCGATGCTGGACGTGATATCCGTCCGGGTGCCTCCATCGATGCTCGAGTGGGCGGGACGAGCCGGCAGCGGCGGTCGCACTCCCGGCGTCTTTCTGATGGGGGCGGTCTCCGGGCTGGTCGCTGCACCGTGTTCGGCGCCGGTCATGGCGGCCGTGCTCACATGGGTCACGCAAACGAAAAGCGCGGTGCTGGGGTTCATCTACCTGTTTGCATTCTCGCTCGGCATGTGTGGGTTGCTGGTGGTCGTCGGGGCAGGTTCGGGGACGGTATCGCGCCTGCCGCGCGCCGGCCACTGGATGTCACGCATCAAGAAGCTCTTCGGCTTCGTCATGCTCGGCGTGGCCGAGTATTACCTCGTGAAAACGGGACAGGTGTTGATATGAGAATGTTGTTGCTGGCGGGTGCGATCGTGTCGACGGCCGCGGTCGTCGCGTTACCCGTGCGGGCGCAGGACTCGGGGATAGCAATCGGCGCGATAGCGCCCGGAGCGGCGGTGGAGACTCTCGATGGAAAGGCGATCGACCTCGATCGGTACCTTGGCAAGACGCCCGTGCTGATCCAGTTCTGGGCAACATGGTGTCCGAACTGCAAGGCACTGGAGCCGAAAATCGACGCGGCGATCCGGAAGTACACCGGCAGAGTCCGATTCGTCGCGGTCGCCGTGTCGGTGAACCAGTCGGTCGAGCGCGTCAAGGCATACCGGGAGAAACACGGCATGCTGCAGGACATCCTCTGGGACCGAAATGGGCTGGCAACGGATGCCTACGAGGTTCCCGCCACGTCGTATATCGTGGTCGTGGACGCAAAGGGCAAAGTGGTCTACACGGGGGTGGGTTCGGATCAGGACATCGACGCCGCGGTCCGCAAAGCGTTGTGATCGGCGGAAGGATCACCGCGAGTGCACACCGCCATCCGCGCATCGGCCCCCTTCCCCACGATCCTCATGGCCTGTCAAAGGCAGTTCGAAGAGGTTGCGCACCGGTAGTGGATCATCCGTCAGCGAAAACCTCAGATGGTCGATCGCGAACGGCTCGTCCACCCGTTCGGCCAGCAGTTCCCGAAGCTCGCCCCGTGGCAGAGTGCGGAAGAAGCTGAGCGTCACGTGAGGCGTGAACGGGAATCTGGTCGGCAGGAAAGAAAGACCGCTCCGGCCGATTCGTTCGTGCAGTTCGCGCAACGGCCCGTGGGGCGACAGCGGAAGCACGACGATGTCGCGTTGCATGAAGCGGAGCGGTCGACCGAACGTCACCGTCACTGGTCTGACGGCTTCGGCAATGCGCGCGATACGCTCGCGCATCTCGGCCTCGCTCGTGCCTGGCGCGATCGGCCCAAGTCCGGACGATCCGACCAATGTCAGATGCGGCGGGTTCGTAGCGGCAAGTTTGGGGTCGAATCGACGCTGGATGCTCCGGATCTGGTCGCCGGCGACTCCTCGCACATCCACCAGCACGAATATCCCCGCGGGCCGTTTCCATTCGTCTGCCAGCGCCTCGTACGTGTGCGACTCTGCCATCGCGTTCGGATAAGGGCGAAGTTCGAGTGCCACCAATCTACGGCAATTCGATCGTCTTGCCTTCCTGCACACCGGATTTTCGGCTGTCGAGTCTTGCCAACGGGGCAGCGGAGCGCGCATTTCTCCGCCGTGACAACCTCTCTCCGTGATGCGCGCCAGCGCCTCGAAGCCATGCCGAGCATCCGGCTCGGCCAATTGCCAACGCCGATCGACGACGCGTCACGACTCCGCGACGCAATCGGGATGGGGAGCCGTCTTCTCATCAAGAGGGACGACGCTCTCCCATTCGGCTTCGGCGGGAACAAGGTTCGCAAGCTGACATTGGTTGCCGCCGACGCTCTGGCATCCGGCGCCACAGCGCTGATCACATGCGGCGGGGTTCAGTCCAATCATTGCCGAGCGACCGCGTCGGCGGCCGCACGTCTCGGTCTGGCCTGTCATGTCGTCGCCAACGGTGCGGCGCCCGAGCGGCTCACGGGAAACGCGTTGCTGCTGCAACTCCTCGGCGCGCGAATGACGTACGTGGCATCGCGTGAGGAGCGAAACCCGGGGATGCAGCGGGTGGCCGAAGAGGTCCGGGCAAGTGGTGGCGTTCCCTACGTCATTCCGTTAGGCGCATCGAACCCGCTGGGGGCCTTGGGGTTTGCGCGTGGGATCGGCGAAGTCGTGCGGCAGACTCTGGTGCCGGACGTCATCGTCCATGCCAGTTCGTCGGGCGGGACGCAGGCCGGGTTGATAGCCGGGTGCGCGCTCTACGAGGTCAATGCGCGGGTGGTCGGCATCAGCGCCGACGACTCTGTCGAGTCGATCCGGGAGGAGGTTCTGGGCATCTGCGAGGGCATCGAGGCGATGCTCGACCTTGCGCCGGGCGCGTTAGGTGCCGCCGAACGATTCGAGGCCGATGCATCGTTCGTTGGAGACGGCTACGGCATTCCGACCGATGGTTCGCGCGAGGCTCAGGCCCTGGCAGCCACGCACGATGCGTTCTTCGTCGATCACTGGTATACGGCGAAGGCGCTGGCGGCCGTGATAGCCTACGCGCGGCGTGGCGAGTTCCGCGATGGCCAGACGGTGATGTTCTGGCACACGGGCGGACAGGTCGGGCTTTTCGCCTGACCTCGGGGGTCGCTCACTGAATCGGGACGAAGGCCGCGTCACCGCCGGGTCGTGGCGCGAACAGCGACGACACCGTCGGCGCGCTCTCGGCGCGCCCGGCAGCCTTCAGGGAATCTGGTGACCGGGTCCGTATAGTACGTGGCCCGCTCGCGCTCCCGTGTGGCGTCCGTTCTCGATCGTTACCGCTCCATTGACCAGGACGTAGGCGATACCAGTCGGCAGCTCCATCGGCTTCTCGTATGTCGAGCGATCCTGGATCGTGTCGTAGTCGAAGATCACCACGTCTGCCCAGTTGCCTTTCGTGATCGTGCCGCGGTTCGCAAGTCGCATGCGTGTCGCGGGCCAGGACGTCATTTTGCGAATCGCGTCCTCCAGGGTTAGGATGTGTTTCTCTCGCACGTACCGGGCAATTACCCGCGGATGGTTGCCGTAGGCCCGCGGGTGCGGCAGACCGATGTCGTCGCCACCGGCGACCGTCAGGGCAGCGCCGGCATCGCTGCCGATGCTCGTCCACGGGAACTTGAGCGCGGTCTCGACGTCCTGTTCGCTCATCATGTGGTAGATCGCGGTTACGCGACCGTCACCGGCAAGGACGATATCCCATGCCGCGTCAGGTTCGCTTTTCCCCAGTTCCGTCGCGATCTGTGCGATCGACTGGCCGTTGAACTTCGCGTACTGGGCGCTCCGTGCGTTGGCCAGCACGATGCCGTTCCAACCGCCGGCAGCTTCCACGATGTTCCACCACCCAGGCGATCCGGTGGTGATCTCACGCTTCAGCCTGTCCCGGATGGCCGGATTGGTGAGTCGCGATCTGAGTGAGTCCGTCCCTCCCTCGAATGCCCAGCTGGGAATGGTCGCCTCGAGTCCAGTCCCGCCGGCTGTGTAGACGTACAGGTCGGCGGCGACCTCAACGCCCCGCTCTCGCGCAGCCTCGACGACCTGCCGCACGCTGTCCATGAGAATCCCCCATCCTGGCTTGTAGGCAGCCTTCAGGTGGAAGATCTCTCCCGGCAGTCCTCCCTTGTCGCTAATCTCGATCAGCTCGCGCACCGACTGCACCACTTCCGCACCTTCGCCGCGCATGTGCGAAGCGTACAGGCCGCCATAGCGTCCTGCCACTTTCGCCATCTCGATCAGTTCACCGGTGGTCGCATAGGAGCTGGGCGGGTAGATGAGCGCCGTCGTCATCCCCATCGCCCCAGCTCGCATGGCGGTGTCCAGGCTCGCCTTCATCCTCGCCATCTCATCCGCGTTCGGTTTCCGCGCGCTCATGCCCATTACTCGAGTGCGCGCCTGCGTCTCGCTGTAGTAGCTGCCGAAGTTGATGCTGATGCCTTGCGTTTCGAGCGTCCTGAAATAGCCGCCGATGCCGCTGGCTGGGACTGGGAAGCCTCCTTCGCCGGCGATCGTTGTCGTCACGCCCTGCAGCAGCTTGGTTTCGGCGAGGCCGTTCTTGAGCAGCACGCCCCCGGACTGATCCATCATGTCTATCCAGCCGGGCGAGACGTAGAGGCCACGGGCATCGATCTCGCGCTCGCCACGCGCCGTGATGCGACCGATGGCGGCGAAGCGCCCGTCGCGAATCGCCACGTCGGCCTGTATCCAGGGATTGCCGGCGCCATCGAGTACGCGTCCGTTGCGGATGACGATGTCGTACTCCGGTCGTCCGACGCGTGCCTGGCCATCGATGGCTTCGGCCGCGCCCTGCGCGACGACCGAGGGCGACGGAGCCGTCGTGGTCGCGGGCCTGGAGCAGGCGGCGAGCACGATGAGGAGCGCACTGTGGCAGCGCACGCGCAAGCCGAGTCGCGCGATCGGCCGGTGCGCGCTGCCCCTGGCGCGGCGGATGGCTGCAGGTTGCATTGGAATGGTAACGGTCGAAGAGGACGTTGGCTGTACGTTGAAAGCGGGGGGCCGCGAAAATCCGCCTCGCGTCCGGTTGTCTATTTCCTGGCGCTCGTCACCGGCATCCACGACTCCCTCAGTACGCGCACCCAGTTCCCACCCAGGAACCCGACGATGTGCTGGTCACTGTAACCGCGTCGAATCAGCGCCTCCGTCAGATCGAACATACGCTTCGGATGGTCGATTCCTTCGATGTCGATCTTGTCCCGGAATGCATACGATCCCTTGTACGATGCCTTGAGCTGCCGGTACTGCTCCGTAGGCATGTCGTCGTAGCCGTCGAGATCGATGTCGCTCCCCACTCCCACGTGCTCCACCCCGATCAGCTTCGCGACGTAATCGAAATGGTCGATCACATCCTCGATGGTCGTCGGTTCGCTCCCCTTCACGAAGTTCCGTACGCCCGTGATGCCCATGACGCTCCCGGCCTTTCCGCATGCCTTGATGACGTCGTCCGGCTTGCAGCGCGGATGCCCCGAGTTCAGCGCCCGCGCGTTGGAGTGCGTGATCAACACGGGCGCTTTCGACACTTCGAACGCATCCAGCGACGTCCGGTCGCCGCAATGCGACACGTCGACGGCCATCCCCACCTCGTTCATTTTCTCCACTACGGCCACGCCATAGTCGCTCAGACCGTCGTCGCGACGTTCGGTACTCCCGTTGCCAATGTAGTTGCGCGTGTTGTACGTGAGCTGGGAGACACGCTGGCCAAGAGCGTGGAATGTCTCGATATCGTTCACGGTACGAAAGTGCGCCGAGTTCTGCACGCCGAGCAGGATGCCGATCTTCCCCGCCGCCTTCGCGCGCGCGAAATCGTCAACCGAGTCAATCCGCGTGAACGCATCGGATCTGGCGGCAGCGAACCCGTTGAAGCCGCTGAGGAACCAGAATGTCCGCTCGTATACGTCCGGCCCGCCCGTCCCGGAAGCCGTGTGAAACGCCGTGATTCCGGAATTCCGGAAGCGCTGCAAATCGGCCTCCGTGAACGAGTCCGGATTGCGCATCCACTTCTCGTTGTTCGGACCTAACGACAGCAGTCCGAGCATGTCGATCACGACCGACTCGCGCACGAGCTTGACGCAGCGCGCGGAATACTCGGCGTCATTCGACGGGAAAATGCGATAGCGACCAAGGTTCACGTACGGCGCGGTGGCGACGAGCGCAACCGAACGAATCGTGCATGTGACAGCGGTGCGGCGATTCATGACATCTTCCCCGAATGATGTAGGCGAGATAAGTGGCTGGCCCGCCGACCAGTCGCGTTCTCGTGTGCGCGCGAACGACGAACGAGTCCAGGCTCGACGGGCACTGCGCCCTGTATCGGAACGCGGCGCCCCGAGCGCGCCGCTGTTGCATCGAGCGCGTACGCGAACCGCACATGCCGGCGGAGCGATCGACGAACGTACTCGACAGCGGCGCGCATGACGGTCTCCATCACCACCTGCCGCGCTCGCCAACGTTGTCGATGACGTGCCCCAGGCGTTCGGCGGCATTGCGCCAGTTCGTTACGACGGCGAATTGGGCCGCGTCCACGTTCCCCGCGCGAATGGCGCGGACAATGGCTCCGTGTTCGGCGACGGACGTGGTGATCTCTCGCGTCAACAGCGAGACGTAGAGACGTTCGTAGCGTTCGGCCTGCGGTTTCACCGCGCCATGAAGTCCCAGCAGGCGCGGGCCCGCGGCGGCTTCCACGTAGCAACGATGGAACTTCTCGTCCAGTTCCCAGAGGCGGTTGTGATTCGGATGTTTGGCATCCGCCGTGCGACGGAACTGATCGTTGACCGCCGCCAGCTCCTCCGCCAGTCTCCCGCGCTCCGCCGCCGGCAGACCAGCGGCCCAGCGCGCCGCGAGCCCTTCGATTTCGCCAACGATGTGGAACAGCTCGCGCGCGTCCTCCTTCGTCAGTGGCGCTACCGTCGGACGCGACTGCTGAAGGGCTGGAGAGTCGACGATGAAACCTTCCTGTTGCAACCGCTGCAGCGCCGCTCGGACCGGGGTTCTGCTCACGCTCAGTCGAGCGGCAACGTCGGTCTCCACGACACGGCTTCCTGGCGCAAGTTGCCCCCGCACGATCAGATCGCGCAGCTTCTGGTAGACCTGCTCCGGTCGTGCAGCGCGACGTTCGGGTACCGAGGCAGTCCGCGCCGCCGCACTCACGGAACGCGTCCTGTCCAGCCCGGGCCGCGCACGACACGACCGGGTTTTGCGCCGGTGTGTTTCCCGCCAGCAACAACCTGGACTCCGTTCACGAATACGTCCCTCACGCCCACCGACATCTGGTGCGGCTGGGTAAAGGTCGCCTTGTCGGCGATCGTTGCCGGGTCGAAGACGACCACATCGGCGAACATCCCCTCCCGCAACAGGCCGCGATCCTGCAATGAGAGCCGCGTCGCGACCGCCGAAGAGGCCTTGCGCACCGCCTCCTCCAGCGACATCAGACCGCGATCGCGCACGTAGAGGCCGAGTATGCGAGGGAACGTCCCGTACGCGCGTGGATGCACCAGTTGCTTCGCAGAGTCGGGATCGACGCCCCCCGCGTCGGTGCCGAACTTGATCCATGGCTGTTTGAGCTGGAACTCGACGTTGGCCTCGTCCATCATGAACACGAGCATCCCCGCCTGCCCTTCCGTCGCCAGCAAGACGTCGATCACCGCGTTCGCCCAGTCCTTCTTCATGTCGGCGGCAATCTCGGCGATACGCTTCCCCTCCCATTTCGCGAACTCCGGCTTCTGGAAACCGACCATCATCACGCCCGACGGCGTCGCCAACTGGCACAGATTCTCCCACGACGTCCTGCTCGAGTTCATCTCGGCAACGATCTTCGCACGCGTGGCCGGATCCTTCAGGTTATCGAGAAGCTTGTCGTCGGCGGATGCCCAGGGCGGCGTGCACGCCGACAGCCCCGTGCCGCCAGCGACGTAAGGGTACATGTTCGCCTGGACGTCGAGCCCCGACGCACGCGCCGAATCGATCTTCGCGATCGCCTTCAGAGCCTTGGGCCAGTTGCGGACACCCGCAGCTTTCAGATGATAGATCTCGACGGGAACGCCGCCCTCCTTGCCGATGCGCAACAACTCGTCGATAGCCTCGAGGAACTGGTCAGCCTCCGAACGCATGTGCGAGATGTAGACGCCGCCGTAGGGCGACATCGCCTTGGCAATCTCGATGAGTTCGTCGGCGCTGGCGAAGTTGCCCGGCGGGTAGATCAGTGCGCTCGCGACTCCGAATGCGCCATTCTGCATCGCCCGTGCTGTCGCGGCGCGCATCGTGTCCAGTTCCGCGGGCGTTGCCGGACCCTGCGCCGCACCCTTGGCGTAGACACGAAGCGTCGTCGCCCCTGTGAAAGATCCGATGTTGGGCGTCACGCCTCGGCGACCCATGTACTCCAGCCAGGCGTTGAAGCCATCGGGACCGACGAACTGGCGATTGACCGAATCCGGCGCGACCCCCGGATCGACGGCCGTCACGGACGCCAACGTCTTGTCGTTGGCGGGCGCGTTGGTCCATCCCTCGCCCATGATCTCGGTCGTAATCCCCTGGGTGATCTTGCTTACGACGCGACTGTCGCCGCTCAGGAACGCGTCGCGCGAATGCGACTGGATGTCGATGAAGCCCGGGGAGACGACGAGTCCGCGAGCATCGAGACGCGCTTTCGCCGTCGCGGATCTGAGTACACCTGGCGGCGCGATGCGTGCAATGCGGTCGCCCTGGATCGCGACATCGCCGTAGAACCAGGCATCGCCTGTCCCGTCAACGATGCGCCCGCCTTCGATGATCACGTCGAATCCACCGCTCGATGGCGCGTCCACACGACGCGCGACGCATGAAGCAAGTGCGAAGGCCATGGTCGCCACGACGGCGAAGCACACCTTGCGGAATACCGACTGGACAGGCATCCTACCCTCCCAATTGTATACAAAAAACGATCGGGCTGATCTAGCGCTCGTATCGTCTCCTCGCAAGTATGACTCCCGCGGATGAGTGATCTGACGATCGAGCAGCTGACGATCCGAGAGCTCGTGACTCTCGACGAATACCAGGCGTGCGTAGCCTTCCAGGACGAGACATGGGGGCACGGTTTTTCGGAACGCGTTCCGGCCGCGATCCTGCGCGTGGGCCAGAAACTGGGCGGCGTGAGCGCTGGAGCGTTTGAGCCGACGGGACGCATGGCAGGGTTCGTCTTCGGTCTGACGGGAATCATGGATGGCAGCCTCGTGCATTGGTCTGACATGCTTGCCGTGGCGCCCGACTGGAGGAACCGCCAACTGGGCGAGCGCCTCAAGCACTATCAGGCCGAACGCGTCCGCGCGCTCGGCGTCCGCACCATGATGTGGACGTTCGACCCGCTGGTTGCGCGCAATGCGCATTTCAACATCAACCGGCTGCGTGCTTTCCCATCGGAATACATACCGGACATGTACGGCGCGAATACCGGAAGCACGCTGCATGGCGCGATCCCCACGGATCGTTTCGTGATCAGCTGGGATCTCGAACGCGCGCTGTCGGTGCCCCCGGGCGATCCCGCGCCAGCCGTTGGCGATGCGGCGCTGCCGCTGCTCAATCCGCTGGATGCGTCCGGCGCTCCCTCATGCGTTACGACCGAGCGTGAGCCGACCGTGCGTGTCCAGGTGCCGGCGGACTCACAGGCAATAACGACGGCCTCGACGGAACTCGCCGCACGCTGGCGATACGCAGTCCGCAGTTGCGTCGTGCCGCTGATGCGCGACGGCTATCGTGTGGCCCGATTCGTCCGCGGACGCGGCGACACCCTGCCTTACTACGTTTTCACACGCGACTCGGCGCCACTGCCGCTCCCTCCAACATGATCACACTCGACCGCATCACGCTTCGCGAGATCCGCCTGCCACTCCGCGAGCCGTTCCAGATCTCGTCCGGCGTCATGACCGAACGCCGCATCGCCTTGTTGGAGCTGCACGACCGGAGCGGCGCCACGGCCTGGAGCGAGTGCGTGGCCGACGATACGCCGAACTACTCGCCGGAAACCATCGATACCTGCTGGACAGTCATCTCGCGGTTCGTGGCCCCGCGGGTACTGGGCGTGCCGTTCGAGGCGCCGGGCGATGTGCACGACGTGCTGGAACGGGACTTCCGCGGCCATGGAATGGCCAAGGCAGCGGTCGAAATGGGCATGTGGGGACTCGAGTCGGAGATCCTGAGGATGCCGCTGGCACGGCTGATCGGCGGAACGCGCACGGAGATCGCCACCGGCATTTCATTGGGAATCCAGAAGTCGCCCGATGCGCTGGTGGAGAAGGCGCAGGCCGCCCTCGCCGCCGGATACCGCAAGGTGAAGATCAAGATCAAGCCAGGGTTCGATGTCGCTTTCGTGCGTGCCGCGCGAGCCGCGTTAGGTCCGGACGCGCCACTGATGGCGGATGCCAACAATGCCTACACCCTGGACGAAGCAGACGCCCTGGTTGCACTCGACGACCTGGACCTGATGATGATCGAACAGCCGCTCGCCTGGGACGACCTCGTCAGGCATGCCGAACTGCAGAAGCGTCTCCGTACGCCCATCTGTCTGGACGAATCGATCACGTCTCTGGATCGTGCGCGGGACATGGTCACGTTAGGCTCCGGTCGCATCGTCAACATCAAGCCCGGACGAGTAGGCGGTTTCACGTCGTCGTTGGCGATCCACGACTTCTGCGAGTCCCACGGTATTCCCGTCTGGTGCGGCGGCATGCTGGAGAGCGGGATCGGCCGAGCCTACAACGTGGCGCTCGCCTCGCTGTCCAACTTCCTCAAACCCGGCGACGTCAGCCCATCGGCACGCTATTGGGAGCGCGACGTCGTCATCCCCGAATGGACGATGTCTGACCAGGGGATGGTGCGCGTGCCCCTGGACCGACCCGGAATCGGGGTAACGGTGGACATTGAACGAGTGGAAGCGCTGACTGTCCGCCGGCAGGAACTTCGCTAGCCTCCAGCCAGTGCAGCCTCACTGGAGCGTACCGTGCCGCCAAACGCAGTGACTCGCGCCCGAGACTCGCTCGAGGAGAGCGAACGTCAAGCCCTGGTCGCTTTGCGAGCGGAGCTGCACCGACATCCCGAACTCTCCTGGAAGGAGGAGCGAACGGCGGCGCGCCTGCTCCGCGCGCTCGAAGGCGCAGGTGCCGTCGACGTGCGTCGCGTCGCGGGAACCGGCGTCGTCGGCCGGATCCGGGGCCTGCATACCAACGGGCCACGTGTCGCGATCCGGGGCGACATCGACGCACTACCCATTGCCGAGGCCACGGGCGTCCCATGGGCGTCCACCGTGCCCGGCGTCATGCACGCCTGCGGCCATGACGTTCATGCAACCTGGGCCATCGGCGCAGCGATGCTGCTCCGCCGGGAGCCCGCGTTAGGCGATGTGATCGTCGTGCTCCAGCCAGCGGAAGAGGTCGGCGGCGGAGCGGCCGCGATCCTCAGGACCGATGCCCTGGATGGCGTGCAGGCGATTTTCGGAGCGCACGTGGACAAGCGTTTTGCGGTCGGCCAGGTCGTCGCCGAGTCGGGCCCGCTGGCGGCCTCCGCCGACACTTTTACGATCGAGGTCGTGGGCCGAGGCGGCCATGGCGCGCGGCCGCACGAATCGGCCGACCCGATCGTGGGCGCGGCTGCGCTCGTGACCGCGTTACAGACGATCGTGGCCCGCCGCATCGATCCGGCGGCGGCGGCTGTAGTTACCGTCGGCTCGATCCACGGCGGCAGCGCGCCAAATGTCATTCCCGAGTCGGTGATGCTGACCGGAACGCTCCGTGCCATGCTCCCGAGCGTGCGCGCGACGCTGCACGACCAGGTACGCACGGTGGCCACGGCAATCGCCACGGCGTACGGACTGACGGCGAACGTCTCCCTGGATTTCGGCACGCCGCCGGTCGTCAATCCGACGCGCGAAGCCGAATGGGCTCACCGTGCCGCAGCTCGCATTCTCGGCGACGACGCGGTGGTGCCCTTCGGCATCACCAACATGGCGGGCGAAGACTTCGCGTTTTATCTCGAAAAATTCCCGGGCGCATTCCTCCGCATCGGTGCGCGCGAGCCCGGCGGCGACGCGACGCCTGCGCACAACCCGCACTTCCTTCCCGCGGAAGAGAGCATTTTCGTCGGGTCGGCTGTGCTGGCAGAATGCGCACGCACTGCCGCCGAGGGGATCATGCGTCGCCGCGAAACGGCTGCTGACGGCAAGACGAAAGAAATCGCCTAACGACCCAGGAAACCTGACAGGTCGGCACGTAAACGAGCGATCGTTCGCGACGGAATCTCGATCGCCACCGCCTTGCCGCGGCGCGACGCATCGCGCACTTCCAGCCGGAACTTCTCGCCCGTCGCAAACGCCAGCGGCGGGAATACGGCAGCCATCGACCTGTACACCGCCCGCCCACCGTATGCCTCTGTATCCGGAACCGCCGGGTATCGCGACGATTCGATGTCGGGAACCGGCTGGTTGTCCCGCATCAAGACCAGCGACTCGGCATCTCCATTCCTGAAGTCCACGGGTTTCTCTCCGCCAAGGAACGGAGGACGTGTCGCTTCCGGCGACACGTCGATAACGACCACGGCGCGACGTTCCCGCCAGTATTCGTCCCACTCGGTCCACCGCTGGATCGGATCGGAAATCGCGTTCGTCCTTCGATTGCGTGTGGGCCCGACGGCGAATGGATTGTCCGGCGACGCCGAGGGCTGGCTGGCCAGTTTCCGCCGCCACGCCATCACCTGGGGCGTCATCACGAGCACTTCGAACCCGTCATCCCGCATGCGATAGGCAGCGAGATCGGCGTCCGTCAGTAGCAACCCGCGCGACCGCGTCGCTTCGGCAATCCGGCCAGCGGGCCACACCGGAAGCAAGGCGGTGTCCGCGACCGTTCGGCCCAGCGACTGTCGGGCGCGCACCAGCAACGCAGCGGCCACACTCGCGGGAGTCAGCGTGGGTTGACCGGAACGCCCGCGGGTGGCTACGGCAATCACCGTCCCTGCGAGCGAAGCGAGCGGCGCACCGGCATGACGGGCCCCGACCTCGAACGACGCGGCGAACCGCGATCCCGTGCTGGTCTCGATCACGCCGCGCTTCACGCGTCCCGAGCTCTCCGGCGAGCCAATCGCGACGACGGAATCGCCCGACGAGACGACCGAGTTGTCATTCGCGAAGGAAAGCGGCTGGCAGCCGCGACAGACCGGCACCGGCAACAGAGCGATGGCGAGCCCGTTTTCTGCCAGCACGACCGGAGCTCGAAACCGGTGCGTGTCATCCACCTGGATGGCGAGCACGCGATCGTCAGGTACGAGGTTCGCAGACGTCACCACCAGCCCGGACGAGTCCGCAAGGAATCCGGCGCCATGACCGGCCGGCGACGAAACGGCGAACACCGAACGCGAGGCACGCGACACGACGGCGTCGCTGGTCAACATCGGCGTGGCCGCCGTGAGGTTACTCAGCGAATCGGCCGCTGCGGACGCTGGCGCCACCGCGGCCGAGTCCGCGACCGGTGCTGCCTCGGAGAGCGTGGGCCCGCGCGTCCCCAGGAAGCGCGCGAGCACCAGCGCCCCGGCAAGCGCAGCGCCGCCGCCGATCGCCCACCGAGCGTATCCCCGCGCCGGCGAACCGGAGGCTGTTGCAGATGGCGGTTGTCCGCGGTTGGCGGTTGCAGTCGGATCGGGGAGCGTTTGGGCACGCCGTACCTCAGCTGCGGCCTTCTCGCCCACGCCAGCTTCAGCCGCGGCCGGCTGCAAAGGCGCCAGCGTCGGCGCCCACACTCGCGGGCGCGCCACCGTCGGCGTGCTTTCGACGTTAGGCGCACCGTACGGTGGCGTGTTCGCGTCGATCGTCCCGAAGACTCGCGGCGGTGTCAGGCTGCGCTGCCGGATGACCTGCACATATCGCTCGTCCTCGTCCGTCATGGGCAATGCCGACGCGGCCTCATCGAGCGCGGAGGCGAACTCGAGCGCATCCGCGAATCGCTCGTCCGGTTTCGCCGACAGGGCACGGTCGAACACCGCCTGCATCGACTCCGGCCAATCGACCGTGGACGCGGCGTCCCGTAACCGCTGCGCCGGCCGCGTCAGCCGCGCCAGCAGCGATTCCTGCGCGTTGGTCGCCGCGTACGCCGACACCCCCGTCAGCATACGGAACGCGATCAGTGCCAGCGCGTAGTTGTCCGCTCGGGCGTCGATCGCGTCCCCGGAAAGCTGCTCCGGGCTCATGTAGTCGGGCGTCCCGATGACCATCCCAGTCGACGTGAACTGCTGCGTGCCCCGGTTCATCACGCGGGAGATGCCGAAATCGACGATCTTCACGTGGTCCGCCCCGTTCCGCGATTTCCCCAGCAGGACATTGTCCGGCTTCAGGTCCCGATGCAGGATGCCTAACGCGTGCGCCGCCGCCAGAGCGTCGGCAATCTGTCGCACGATGTAGCAGGCACGAACCACGCTCAACCGGGGTTCCCGGTTCAGCAGGGCAGACAGCGGATCGCCATCGACGTACTCCATGGCGAAGTACACCATGCCGTCGCCCGTCTCCCCGAAGTCGTAGATCGTGGCAACGTTGGTGTGCGAGATCTGGCTCGCGTTCTCTGCCTCGCGATGGAATCTACCGAGTGCCGTCGCGTCCGCGGACATCCAGCGGCGCATGACTTTCACCGCCACCTTGCGCCTGATGCGCACATGCTCGGCAAGGTACACCTCGCCCATGCCGCCTTCACCCAGCTTCTCGATGACATGATAGCGGTCGGCGATAATCGCCCCGATCAGCGACTCGTTCGGATTCTCGGCGACGAGCGTGGCGCCATCTCTCTGACAGAAGCGATGCTCGGCGTCGTACTTCGTTCCGCACTGTGGACAGACTTTCCCGTTTGTCACTCGATCGGCTCTACCGGAGGACGCGTGAGAATACTATCGGCCTCTCGATGCCGGTGGCAGCAGCGTTACTGGGCATTCTTCATCAGCTGGGCGAAGAAACGCACTCCACGGATGAAGTCCGCAGTCCGGGTGCGCTCGTTGGTGCCGTGCGCGCCGGACAGAATGTCGGGCGTGGCCACCGTGGGGAGGAAGCGATAAACGTTGCGTGTGAGCCCTTCGTAATGTCGGGTGTCGGTCGCGCCGGCGAGCAGGAACGGCACCGTCACGCTGCCCGGAAACGTTTGCGCGATGGTCCGCTCGAGTATCGCGAATTCCGGCGCGTCGTAATCCGCGACCGGCGACGGCTCGCGCGGCGTGCCCAGCATGCGCGCATGCACCGCCGTATCGCCCACGACCGCGCTGACGTGCCGGAGGACGTCGTTAGGCGTCTCCCCCGGACGGATGCGGAAGTTCACCACCGCGCGCGCGCGAATCGGCAGAACGTTCTCCTTCGGACTTCCGCTCGCCATCGTCACCGCCGTGCTGGTACGCAACATCGTCGCGGTCTTCTCGTCGCCGAGCAGTCCGGCGACCACCGCCGGTCGTAACAACCAGAGGTTGGCGATCGCCATGCGGGTGCCGAACGGCATTTCCGGAGCCAATCGCAGAAGCATCTGTTCCATGACCGGCGTCAACGCGGGCTTCATCTGGTTGTCCTCGATCCTCGTCAGCGCACGGGCGAGGACGCCAAGAGCCGAATGATCGGGCGGCATCGACGAGTGCCCGCCCGCTCCTTCGACCGTCAGCTCAATGCTCGCCGATGACTTCTCCGCCACAGCCACCAATCCGACCATCGGCTTCACCCCGGGCATCATCCCCTGCGACATCGTTCCACCCTCGTCGACGAGGAACGAAACCCTGCCATAACGCTGCTGGATCACGCTTGCCAGTTCGGCGGCGCCGGCATAGCCGCCCAATTCCTCATCGTGGCCGAAGGCGAACAGGATCGTGCGCTCCGGCCGGAACCCGATGCTCAGCAGCAGATCTGCGGCCTCGAGGATGCCCAGCACGCTCGCCTTGTCGTCCAGCGACCCGCGTCCCCACAGGAAACCGCCCGCGGTGTCGCCAGCGAACGGGGGATGCTTCCACATCGACTCCGTCCCCGCTTCCACCGGTACGACGTCCAGATGCCCCATCAGCAGCATCGGCGCCAGCGTGGTATCGCTTCCACGCCATGTGTAGAGCAGCGAGTACCTGCTCACTACCTCGCGCACCAGGCCCGAATCCACCTTCGGGTACGCAGTACGCAAGTAGTCGTGCAGCTCGAGGAACGGCCGCTGGTCGAACGCCACGGAATCCTGAGTCGAAACCGTCGGAAAGCGCAGCGCGGCCGCGAAACGGTCGACCGAGACAGGCGCGCTCTCTATCTGCGGATCGAGCGATCCGGCCTGCGTCCGATGCGGTCGCAATCGCGTGGCACGGAAGGTCATGATCGC
Source organism: Gemmatimonadaceae bacterium (assembly GCA_019186945.1). Lineage (GTDB taxonomy): Bacteria > Gemmatimonadota > Gemmatimonadetes > Gemmatimonadales > Gemmatimonadaceae > JABAQJ01. The sequence continues at coordinate 60,129 of JABAQJ010000007.1, read as the reverse complement.
AACCAGTCCCACGCCGACGAAGGCCAGCAGGAGGAGGATGCGCTTCATCGCTCGCTCGGTGCCCCGGTCCAGCCGGCGCCACGCAACGCACGACCCGGCGTTGCACCCGTGTGCTTTCCATCGCGCCAGACCGCGACCCCGTTGACGAATACGTCACGAACTCCGACCGACAACTGGTGCGGTTGCTCGAACGTTGATTTGTCGATGATGGTGGCTGGATCGAAGATGACCACGTCGGCAAACATGCCCTCCTTCAGCATGCCTCGGTCTCGCAAGCCCAGAATCTCGGCCGTGGACCAGGTCATCTTCCGCACCGCGTCTTCGAGCGGAAAAAGCCGTTCGTCACGGGCATACTTGCCCAGGACGCGCGGGAACGTACCGTACGAGCGCGGATGAACGAGTTCCGTCGTGGTATCCGGATCGTAACCGCCGGCATCGCTCCCGATCACCACCCACGGTCGCGCCAGCATTTTCGACACGTTCGCCTCCGACATGCCGAACGAGATCTTGCCGAGCGTATTCCTTTCTCCGATCGTCAGCTCGATCACAGCGTCCATCCAGTCCTTTTTCAGACCCCGGGCAATCTCGTCGAGCCGCTTGCCCTCGTATGTCTTCCATTCGGGCTTCGCGAAACCGGCGATCTGGTATGCATCGGGGGGATTGTGCTGGCAGTACACCTCGGCCCCTGGCGACATGTCGGACATCTCCTTCCGGATCCGTGCCCGCAGTGACTGGTCGCCGAGTCTCTCGAGGAGTTTCCCGTCAGCATGCACCCACCCCGGAATGCATGACGACAGGTTGTTGCCGCTGGCGGGATACGGGTACATCGTGGCCTTCACGTCCTGTCCGGCCGCCCGCGCCGAGTCGATCCTGGCCATGGCCGGCTCCGCCAGCGGCCAGTTGACGCGACCGCTGGCCTTGAGGTGGTAGATCACTACCGGTACCTCCCCTTCCCGCCCAATGCGAATCGCTTCGTCCAGCGCCGCGAGGAGTCGGCTCTCCTCCGACCGGACGTGCGAGATGTACGTGCCGTGGAGTGGCGACATCGCCTTCGCCAGCTCGATCAATTCGTCCGTTCCCGCGTAGCTTCCAGGCGGATAGATCAACGCACTGGAAATCCCGAAGGCGCCATCGGCCATCGCGTTCCGCACGATGGCGCGCATCGTATCCAGCTGCGATGCGCTGGCCGCACCCTCCTGCTGTCCCATCGCGTACGCCCGAACGGTCGCCGCGCCAAGATATGAACCGACATTGACCGAGTTGCCGTGCTTCTCCATCTGCTCCAGCCAGGCTGAAAACCCGTGCGACCCGCGGAATTGCGCCACGTGCGCCCGCATCGTTGCGTCTGACTGGCTACCCCCGCCGTAGAGCGAGTCGATGTTCGCGTTCGACGGCCCAGGTGTCGTGGATTCGCCAAGGATCTCCGAAGTCACTCCCTGCGAGACCTTGCCGATCACGCGCCCGTCGGCAAACAGCAACTGGTTCCAGGAGTGCGCCTGGATGTCGATGAATCCGGGTGAGACGACGAGACCGCTCGCGTCCACTCTCGTTTTCGCCGGGACATCGGCCAGCGCCCACCGGGGAGCGATCATGGCGATGCGGTCACCCGTGATCCCGATGTCGCCGTAGTAGTATGGGTTCCCCGTTCCGTCGACGATCCTGCCGTTGGCGATCACGACGTCGTAGCCAGACGTCCGGGCGGGCGGCGCGGAGCATGACCAGCCCCACATCGCAACAACCGTCAGGCTCCACCAGCGACAGGACGTCGAAACGAACATCGGACACCTCGATAGAGTTGGGCACGTCGGGCAAAGGTACGTCTCGAGCCGGGTCGGGCAAGGCGAATACCGGGCAGCGCCACGGCGTGCGACTGACTGGCGCTGGGCTATCCGCGTATACTTGGGGCAAGCCATCGGAAGGCAGCATGCCGGAGTTCCGGGAAGGGTTGCAGGCTGCGCTGCAGGGTCGGTATTCGCTCGAGCGCGAGATCAACGCGGGCTCGATGGCCGTGGTCTACCGGGCACTCGACATCCGCCATGGACGCACCGTCGCGATCAAGGCGCTTCGACCCGAGTACCTGGGCGCGATCGAAGGCGAACGGTTCCTGCGCGAAATCCGCGTCGCCGCGCGGCTCCAGCACCCGCACATCCTGCCCCTCTTCGACTCGGGCGAGGCCGCCGGCGGGCTCTTTTACGTCATGCCGTTCGTGGAAGGCGCCACCTTGCGCGAGCTGCTCAGGCGCGATGGAACCATGAAGCCTCAGGCGGCGGTGGAACTCGCCCGCGAAGTCTGTGACGCACTGGCGTACGCCCACCGGAACGACGTGCTGCACCGCGATGTGAAGCCGGAGAACATCATGATCAGCGACGGCCACGCCCTCGTCGGCGACTTCGGGATCGCGCGGGCGCTTCACGTCGCTACGACCGGACAGGTCACCGGTGCCGGACACGCCATCGGCACGCTGCCCTACATGAGCCCCGAGCAGGCGAGCGGCGAGCGCGAACTCACGGAGCAGTCGGACATCTACAGCCTCGGCTGCGTCATCTACGAAATGTTGACGGGCGTCACGCCGCATGCGGCCACGTCCGGGCGTTCGCTGCTGGCAGCGCGCCTGACGACGACGCCGCGCGATCCGTCAACGATCCGTGCTGACCTTCCACACACGCTCACGGCCGTCGTCATGCGCACGCTGGCGTTGGATCCGGCGGAGCGCCATGCCAGTGCGGATATCCTGTCCGCCGAGCTTGCGGCCGCGATCGCGCCCCTGCCCGTACCCGTGCCGCGGTGGCGAAAACTGGCGTTGTCCGGTGTAGCCGCCGTGCTCCTGAGTGGCGCCCTGCTATACAACTTCCTCTGGGGATCCAGGCAGTCGCCGGTCAATCCCGACCTGTTCATCGTGCTTCCGTTCGCCGATGGCGGGACACGGGCACTGGGCGAACTGGATGGCGACGACGTCGCCCGGCTGGTGACCGACGCTCTGCAGCGCTGGCGCGGGGTGAACCTGGCGGATGACATGCGCGTACGGGACGCCGTGTCCCGGCGAAATGGACAGGAGTTCACCCTGGCGGACGCGCTCGCGACCGCGCGAGGTCTGGGAGCCGGCCGGCTGGTGTGGGGGGTCGTTTCCGAGGCCGACGCCGGCGTGGACGTCCGGCTCTCCGTCTTCGACACCGCCAAGCCGAAGGCGGATCCGCTGGCTCGTTCCCGCCGGGTACTCGGCCCTCGGGCGGTGGTGGTGGACAGCATTGCGACGATGACCGACGAAGCGATCACTCGAGTCGCCGGCGGCGGAGCCGACGCACGTCCGGCCGGGACGCGGAATGCCGGAGCGCTGCGTGCATACCTGGCGGGACAGGCGCGGGTGAACGCGTACGACCTGGATTCCGCAGCCGCCTTGTTCGAGCTGGCGGTACGCCTCGACTCGACTTTCGCGCGCGCGTTCTACTGGCGTGCGCAGACTCTCGCCTGGCAGGCCTCCGATGGCGATCCGTCCTGGGAGGTTCCCGCTACCCGGGCAATCGCGCTCGGCGATGCCCTGTCGACACGCGAGCGTACGCTGGCCTTGTCACTCCTGGCGCTCGCGCGTCGGCAGTTCGCGGTCGCGTGCACCCGGTATGCGTCGATGATCGCACGCGACTCGCTCGACTTCGAGGCCTGGTTCGGCCAGGGTGAATGCCTGCTGCAGGACAACGTCGTCGTGCCGGACCCGTCGAGCCCCTCCGGCTGGCGATTCCGCAGCAGCGCGCATGCGGCCGTGACCGCCTACGCGCGCTCGCTCAACCTCGCGCCATCGTTCCTGTCTGCGCTTGGCGGCACGGCGATCGCACGACTCGAGCGCCTGTTGCTCGCCACACCCAACGACATCTCGGTCGGGTACGCAGTAGCGGAGTCGCTCCAGTTCGCCGCGTATCCCGGCCTGGAGGGCGATACCATCTCACGCATCCCATGGCCGGCGAGCGATTTTCTGGCGGGAAAACCCGGAACGCGCCCGCGAAGCTACGTAGCGGCGATCGATCATAACCGGAACCTCCTCCGCGGTGTCACCGCGGCCTGGGTTCGCCAGAACCCCCGCCTCGCCGTCGCGCATGCGCACCTCGCGCTGGCTCTGGAAAATCTCGCCAAGCTCGACACCATCGGCAGTTCCGAGTCCGCGCTCGGCGAGATCCTCAGGGCACGCGCGCTGCCTCACGCCCGCGCCGACAGCATTCGATTCGCGGGGATCCACCTGCGCTTGCTGGTGAAACTGGGACGAGCCGACGCCGCGAAGTCGCTTGCTGACTCGCTGCTCTCCTTCGGAACGCAAGTCACCAGCGAACAGGCGAAGATCATGGCCAGCGCCGCCGCTCTTACCGGCAGGTTGCGGCTGGCGACGCTGCTGCTTCGCGCGTGGACACGCGGAGAACTCGTCTGGACGCCGCGAGGTACCCTGCCCTTCCCCGCCTCGGTAGCGGGCCCCGCGATGGGACTGGCAGTCTACGCTTCGGCCGGCGGCAGCAGCACGACTGTCGGACCGATGATCGAGCGCACAGAGCAGGCGATCGACGCGCTGGCGCGCGACGACGTCGCGCCGGAACTGCGGCGCGCACTCCTCGACGTTCCCGCCGCCCTCGCCTATCCCGCGACCGCCGTCACGAACGTACATCGCACGCGCCACCGCCTCGACCGATACCTCGGCATGCAGTGGGCGTTGAGCCGAAGGGACACCGCTGGCGTTCGCGCAAGACTCGATTCGCTCGAACGGGAGGCAGCGGACGACCGGCCCGGCGATGCCGGCATGGAATACGTGCTGATCGAGGCGCGCCTGCACCTCGCGTTAGGCGACAGCGCCATGGCGCAAAGGGTGCTGGAGGCAGCGCTCGGTTCGTTGCCGGATGCCGGCCGGATCCTCACCGAAGAGGTCACCTCCGTCGGGTCGCTGCTCCAGTTGTGGCTGTTGCACAGCGCCGTTGCCACTGCCCGTGGAGACGCCGCCAGCGCCGTCAGGTCAGCCAAGACGGTTGCAACCCTGTGGCGCGATGCCGATGTTGAGATCGCGCCCGTGGCGGCACAGGCACGCTCGGTTGCTGGCATCGTGCCTGATCGCCGGAGCGGCAGGTGATGGATGGACACCATCTCAGAGGGAGGGTACACGAATGCCAAGGAGCGTAACACGAGCCGCCTTAAGCCTCACCATGTTGATACTGGCGGGCGCGATCGCATGCAGCGTGGTCGAGGACACGCAAATCGGGACTCAGGACGCGCCGAAAGGCGGCGCAGCATTCACGGGCGACTCGACGTCGGACTCGACCCTCACCGCCTTCGCCCGCGGAGTGCGGTACGACCTTCTGCCGGAGAGCCCGTATGCGTACTCGGACATTCAGGGAGATGCCGGACGCATCGACCTCTGCATCGGCGCGTGGGCAACCAGCATCTCCTACGCCGATCTGCAGGACGGGAACTGGCGGCGGATCGGCTGCGTGATCCGGAGCGGCGTCGCCTCGGTCGATTTTCCCTATGTCGAGTCCGGCCTGTCGTTCGCCATCGTTCGACGCTCCGCGGGAAACTGGCAGATCAAGCTGACATCGTATCCCGGCCCGAGCACGATTCAACCACTTTTCGTGTCTGTCGCCGACACGGATGGGTCACTGGGTCCGGATGCAAGGCTGTTTCTACAAGGCAGCGGGCCAATCCGGCCATATGTGTGCTTTACGTGTGACCGGAAGGCGTGCTGCGTGAAGGGCGTGAGCGTTTCGGATACTCAGGCACAGATCGACCTGGAAGACATTGCGGAAAACTGGAGCTGATCGCCGGAGCTCACCGGCGCAATGAACCGTGCCGCCGGCGCGTGCCGCGGTGGGCGCAGGTGACCCAAGTGCCGCACACCGACGGTCGGCTCCGAGCCAGACGGCAGCGATTGGCGCGCACCGTCCGACTGTCACGACCTCGGGCCGAATCGGATGGATGGAACGGCGGCGAGTGCCCGTCGCGCCATCCACCCGCTGGACCTGGCACGCACTCGCCCTCCGGAAAGCAGTTCGTCCCATCGCTGTTGCCAATGAGAGGCTGGAAAGGTAGGGAAGCAGGGGAACTGACGTGACAGGAGGTCGCCATCGGCTCCAGGCCGCCATGCTCGGATCGAGCCACCCGTCTGGTCCGGTTGCGGATTCCGGGACGCTCCGTCAGAAGAAACAGACGGGTCGTCATTGACCAGCGCCTCTTCAGCAAGGAAGTGGACTCTTTCGCAAACGTGCGACTGTACCGTAATGTAGAGGTTGAAGCACCGCGCGTAGCCTGCGTGCCTCCAGCGCCCGGACTTCGACCAGTTACTCGAAGAACGCTCAGACCGCGCAGAGCGGCTGACGTCCGCATGGTGACGTGCGGGAGGTGTTTGGTATGACGAAGAGCGCTCGTTTCGCAACCGCCGCCGGCGTGTGTCGCCGGCTCTGTGCAGCTGCCTGCCTGACGGGAACTGCGCTCGCGGCGCAGGACGTGGGGACCGGATCCATCACCGGAATCGTAAGGGACACGCTGGGCTCGGCAATCAGCGGCGTGGAGATCTCGATCCGGGGTTCCACTCTACACATCGAAACGGATGATCGCGGCGAGTTCCGGCTTGGCAAGGTGCCCGCCGGAGCGTTGACCTTGGGAGTGCGCCGGATCGGATTCCGGCCCGACACAGCACACGTGATGGTGCTGGCTGGCGAAGCAATAACAGTCGAATTGAGCATCCGGCGTCTTGCAGTCCAGCTCCAACCGGTACTCGTGTACGGTCGCCGCAGCATTTCCGGCCGAATGGCCGGGTTTTACGCGCGGCGTGACCGCGGAATCGGCCACTTCATCACGCGCGACCAGATCGAGCGCCGTAATCCGTCCAACCTGACCGACATGTTCCGGATGGTTCCCGGTGCGCGTGTGGACACGCGCGGCCCGAGCCGAAACCAGATACGCTTCCGCGGCGCGAACTGTCCCCCGCTGACTTGGCTCGACGGCACCCCGCTTTTTGCCGGGGAGTTCGACATCGACGCACTCAGCCCGCGCTCCCTGGAAGGCATCGAGATCTACTCGGGTCCGTCCAGTGTGCCAACCGAGTTCCTGGGGACTCGCTCCATTTCAAGCAGCTGCGGTACGATCATCATCTGGTCCCGCCAGGGCGAACTCCGGCCCAAGAAACGGAAAGGTCCGTCCGCCGCGGCGGAAATCGCCATGATGGTCGATGGCAAGGGAGTTTTCACTGCCGACCAGGTAGACGTGCCCGCCCACCAGGACAGTGTGAGGCGCACCATTCCGATCTACCCCGACTCCCTGTTCGAAGCAGCGGTTCCCGGAAAGGTCGTCGCCGAATTCGTCGTCGATATTACGGGGGACGTGGACATGGATAGCTTCAACATCGTGACCGCGACACACCCGGCGTTTGGCGAGAGCGTACGGCGCGCAATCAAGGACGCGAGCTTCCTGCCGGCACTCAAGTCCGGCCACCCGGTGATGCAGGTCGTCCACCAGCCATTCACGTTCGTCCCCGACTCGACCTACAAGCGCAAGCGCTGATCGCGAACTTGCGCTGACTTGGCCCTTTCCACCGTGATCGCTGCCGGCGGTAATACCATGAGCCAGGCGGTGGCTCCTGACGATTGCGGCTGACGTTTAGCTCCGGGTAGCGAGCCCTTCCACGGCCATTCCCATGGCATGGTATCCCTTGTCCACATACAGCGTGTGGGCGGTGATGCCACTGCTGAGCGGGCTTGCCAGAAACGCCGCCGCGCGTCCTACTTCGATCGCATCCAGTGCCTGGGGGAGCGGCGAGTTCGCCGCGCAGTAGTCTACCATCCGGCTGATGATCCCGATTGCGCTCGCCGCACGCGAGGCATACGGTCCGGCAGAAATCGTGTTGACCCGGATTCCCCATTTGCGGCCAGCCTCGTACGCGAGAGTCCGCGTGTCGCTTTCGAGCGCAGCCTTGGAGGAAGACATCCCGCCACCGTACCCCGGGATGACGCGCTCGCTGGCCATGTAGGTCAGCGAGATCGCGGACCCGCCCGGACGCATCAACGGACCGAGCCGCTGCAGCATCGCGATCAGCGAGTACGCGCTCACGGACACGGCATCGAGGTAGCCGGCACGCGAGGTTTCCAGCAGCGGTTTTTTCACCTCCGGTCCGTTGGCCAGCGAATGGACCAGGATGTCGAGCGACGGTGTCCCAAAGTCCTTCGTTAGGTGGTCGGCCAGCCCGGCGAGGGAGAAGTCCCCGGTGTCCGCATAACGACGGCTATGCGCCAGATGCGCTGGCACATCGGCCAGCGAATCGTAGCCCGCATCGAGAGGATAGATGCGTTCGAACTGGAGTTGGCTGCCGTCCGACAGCGTCCGGGATGCGTCGAGATTTCCGCGCTCGAGGAGGGTGAGGAAGATCTTGAGCGCAGGCGGCCACGTTCCGACGCACACGCTGGCGCCAGCCTCCGCGAGCGCCTTCGCGATCGCGAACCCGAACCCGCCGTCGTCCGCCACCCCCGCCACGAGCGCGCGCTTGCCTGTGAGGTCGATGTTGAGCATGCGAGGGATATCGCCGCTCGGACGTGCGCGGGCAAGTCCTTGCGCCCTTCACGCCGTGCCGACGTGGCGCTACCGTCCACGTGATTGCAGCCGCCCGATCCCGATGTCCGCTCCGGTCTCCCCCTATTCGCTCACGGCCACCTACGAGGCCGCCGCGCTCCCCAGCCCGGCGACAGACGAGGGCACGGCCCGCTTTCTCCTTCTGACGGCTCGCGCCTACGCGGCGGTCGACGAGGTGCCAGCTCGCATCGAAGAGGGAATCTCGGCGCTTGCCTCACGGTTCGGATTTCGGGCCGACACCAACGCCACGGCGACCGCAATCCTGCTTTCCGTCTCGAAAGGCGAGCGTCAGTGGACGCACGTCATCCGGCTTCAGCTGGCGGCGCCCGACTACGAACGGTCGATTGCCCTGCACCGAATACTTGCGCGGGTCATGCGATTCGAGATTACGCCGGACGACGCGGCCGAGCGACTCGCAACGCTTCTCGAGTGGCGGCCGAAGTCGCGGCCGTGGCGCACTGTAGCCGGTAGCGCGCTGCTCAGCGGTTCGGCAGGGCTCCTGTTGCACGCCGAGCGTACCGAGTTGCTGCTCGCCGTGCTGATGGGGGCGATCGTGGGTGCGATCCTCGAATACGTCGGCAAGCGCCCGCACCTGGATCCGCTGGCGCCGGTAGCCTTGGCGGCTCTGGCGTCGGCGTTGGCGTTCGGGGTAACCCAGTTCGGCGTACGCGATGTGCGCCCGATGCCAATGCTTGTCGCATCGTTGGTGATCCTCCTGCCGGGGTGGCGTCTGACGGTAGCCATGACGGAACTCGCGCAGGGCCACTGGACATCCGGATCGGGTCGTTTCCTTGCGGCCATCACGACCTTGCTGCTGTTGATCGTGGGCGTCGTCGTCGGTGGCCAGGCGGTCGAGCGTGGCGGCGCGACTTCCCTCGTCATGCCCAGCCCAACGAACCTGCCGACGTGGGTACGTATCCTCTCGCCACTGGCCGCAGGCGTGTCACTCACGGTGCTGTTTCGCGGGCGGCGCCGGGACACGACCTGGATCACGCTCACATGCATCGTGACGTCGCTCGCGGCCTACGTTGCCGGCCTGGCGCTGGGAACCACGGCCAGCGCGTTCGTCGGCGCTTTCACAGCGATGGCGGCCGGCACGCTACTCGCCCGATGGCTGCAGCTGCCTTATCCGGTGTTGCAGCAGCCAGCCACCGTGCTGCTCGTGCCCGGCTCGATCGGGTTCATGAGCATGGGCTCGCTCGTCAGCCGCGACGTCACGGTTGCGGTGCAGACAGGGTTCCAGATGCTGTTCATCGCCCTGACGCTCGCGATCGGGGCAATGACAGCGCAGGTGGCTCTCCGACCGATCACCTCCCGCGTGTCCGGGCGATGACTGACCCCGTCGCAGCGGGAAGCTCACCGGCACGCGACGCACCTCAGGTGGATTCGCCGGATGCGGTTCCTCTCGTGCCGCTGGAGCGGCCGATGGTGCCGGCGTCGGTGCGCACGACACTCGGCACGGATGGCCCTCGCCCGTCGTTCTCGCGTGCGGTCTGGCGTATTGCAGCTGCCGAGGTCTCCGCCGGTAATACCGTCCGCCTCCTGCGGGACGGTCCGCAGACGTTCGAGAGCATGTTGGACCTGATCTCCGCCGCCAGAGAGACCATCGAGTTCGAAGGCTATATCTTCCACGACGACGAAGTCGGCCAGCAGTTCGCAGGTGCGTTTCGGGCCGCCGCCGAGCGCGGTGTGAAGGTCCGGATGCTGGTGGACTGGGTGGGACGATGGCCCACTCCCAAGCGTTTCTTCCGCGACATCCGGAAGTCGGGAGTGGATGTTCGGCTGTTCAACCCGCCGGGCTGGCGTGCCTGGTTCGGGCTGCTCCCCCGAGACCATCGGAAGCTGCTGGTGGCCGATGGCCGTGCTGGCGTGACCGGTGGCGTGGGGATTGGCAAAGAGTGGGGATTGACGACGCGCCGGCGCAAGCGGTGGCCATGGCGTGACACGGCGGTGTCCATCGAGGGACCGGCGGCCGAAGACATGAAGGTATCGTTCGAGCGGATGTGGGCGCGCGCCCTTGGCCGCACCCCGGAGTGGCGTCGCCTGCACTCGGGCCGGCACGGTCGCGCGATCGATTCGCATCTCAACGCGCGGTACCATCCGTTGTCGCTGGTAGGGATCATCGAAGGAGAACCCGGGCGACTGCGAGTGTCGCGCGTAGTGCAGCTGCAGGCAGTGGCCGCACAGCGTTCTATGTGGATCGCGAGCGCGTACTTCCTTCCTTCATGGCCGGAACTCGAGGCATTGGCCGGCGCCGCTCGCGACGGAGTGGACGTGCGCGTACTCGTACCAAGCAAGTACGATCACCCGTGGCAGCGCCGCTTCTTCGTCAAGGTCTACGCGCGATTGCTCCGCAGCGGAGTGAGGCTGTGGGAGTGGCGCGGCGACATGATGCACGCGAAGACGACGGTCGTCGATGGACGCTGGCTCCGTGTCGGGTCGACCGACCTCAACCCGCTCGCGATAGCCATCAACTACGAACTGGATGCGATCATCGAGGATCCGGCGTTAGGCGCTGAAGCCGAGTCGATGTTCCTCGAAGATCTGGAACGATCGACCGAGATCACTCGCGCCTGACGCCGGGATCCCGCGATCTACATCGCCACGTTGGGCCGGTTCTTCTTCGGCTCCTCGGTGCTGGGCTTCAATTCCTGCAATCCCGCAGCCCGGAGAATCGCGTTGAGCCGTGGCAGGTCGGCATCCAGTGTCCCTTTCAATGCCTTCAACTGCACATCGAGTTCCTTCGAGAGCATGTTGAACACCTCGTACGCCTGCTTCGTCGGTCGATATTCGCCCTGGCCAACGTAGCTCGCGACTCCGGCGATCTCGTTGTTCAGCCGGATGGGGAAATTCAGCGGATCCTGGTTGCTTTCGTTCCGCGTCTGGTAGACGGCTCTCTCGTTGTCTGTGATCTTGTCGACCATCCCGGTGGCGATCGACGTGAACTCGCCTTTCTTGTCCGCTGGGAGCTGTCCGGTGCGTTCATCGACTTGCCAGCGCATGTTGCGGACCATGCGCACGGCGTTGTTGGCCTCAGTCGTCCTGTCGCGGATGGCTATCATGAGCTTGAACTGCTCGAGTATGTCCGCGTCCGTCGAGGTTGAGCGGGGATCCTTCCGCACCCGGAACGTCTGCGTCTGCGGATCTCCGCCGTTCACGGTCATCCGCACCGAGTAGGTGCCCGGCGGCGCCACCGGCCCGGTCGTGCTGGCCGCCCACATGATCAGGTTGTCGAACGAAACGGCATCCGGATATCGCAGGTTCCAGGCGAAGGTGTTGAGGCCCGCCCGGTTGGCAACGCGTGGCCGTGGAGCACGGCGAGGCGAGTCGTCGTCACCCCCAGCGGAACCGCCAGCGCGCGTGAACGGCACCATACGCTCGGCGCTGTCCCGCGTCATGCCGCGCCGAACCAGCGAATCGATGCGCTGGGAACGAATAGCTTCCCGCCGCACGCTGTCGGCGGCGAAATCGGGTTCCTGGTCGCTGGTGAAGCTCTGGATCGTTTCACCACGCGCATCGAGGAAATCGAGGTTCACACGCTGGTTCGGCTGCTTGACGTAGTACTGGATCACCGCACCAGACGGCGGGTTGGCACCGGCGAAGCCCGCTCCCCCGCCACCTCCACCCGGGCCACCGCCGCTCCACTGGGTGCGCACGGCATCCACCGGCTTGAACAGGAATGCCTCTCGCGCTACCGCCGAGGGCGTGATCTGCCGGAAGGCGCTGATGTCATCCAGAACCCAGAACGACCGCCCGTGCGTCGCGGCGATGACGTCGTTGTCCTTGATGGCAATGTCGTGCACCGGTACTCGCGGTAGATTGCGTTGCACCGACCGCCAGTTCAGGCCGTCGTCGAACGAGACCATCACGCCACGTTCGGTCCCGGCAAACAACAGCCCGCGGCGCACGGGATCCTCGCGGATCACACGCGTGAAGTGGTCGTTCGCGATGCCGTTCACGATCTTGGTCCACGTCTTCCCGTAGTCCACGGTCTTGTACAGGAGCGGACGGTTGTCGCCTAACGCGTATCGATTCGCTGCAAGGTACGCCGTGCCGGCAGCATATCGCGACGGTTCGATGATCGAGATCCGCGTGAAGTCGCCGATGTCCGGAGGGGTTACCTTGTCCCACGACACGCCGTTGTTCCGCGAGATCCAGACCCAGCCGTCGTCCGTGCCCGCCCAGAGAAGCCCTGGCGTTACCGGGGACTCCTCGAACGTGAAGATGATCCCGTACGTTTCCACGCCAGTCTGGTCCTTCGTGATCGGTCCACCAGAGGCACCCATGGTCTTCGGGTCGCGTCGGGCAAGCTCCGGGGACACGGCCGTCCAGCTCTCGCCCTCGTTCGTCGACCGGAAGAGCTGCGAGCCAGCCGCATACAGCACGCCGGGATTGTGGCGCGAGAACACGATCGGGAACGTCCAGTTGAAACGAACCTTGATGTCCTCCGACGAATGTCCCATCGGGTTACGCGGATACACCGTCACATCCCGCGTGAAGTCCGTCGTCCGATCCTTGCGATCCAGGTTGCCTCCGTAACACCCGGCGAACGTCACGTTAGGCTTGAGCGGATGCGCCGCGATGTAACCGGATTCGCAACCGCCCGCGTCGTACCAGTCGGCACGGATGATCGGCCCCTGCTTGCGGCTCGGGCCGCACAACGTCGTGTTGTCCTGCTGCGCTCCACAAATCCGGTACGGAAACTCGTTCGTCGTGGAGACGTGATAGAACTGCGCCGTCGGGAACTCCTGGTCCGTCCATGTCCGGCCGCCGTTGAATGACACGTTGGCGCCGCCGTCGTTGCCGTTCACCATCCGCATCGGGTCGTTGGGGGCAATCCACAGATCGTGATTGTCACCATGCGGCGGATTGAGCGACTCCGGGAACGATTTCCCTCCGTCACGGGATCGATAGAACCCGGTGTTGAGCGCGTAGACGACATTCGTGTCCTTCGGGTCCGCGAAGATCTGCGTGTAGTACCAGGCACGTTGACGCAACTTCCGCTCCCGGTTGATATAGGTCCACGTGGCTCCGGCATCGTTCGATCGGTAGACGCCACCCGAGTCGTGCTCGACGAGCGCCCAGACACGGTTCGGATTCGCCGGCGACACTGCCACGCCGATCTTGCCCAGGATGCCGCGTGGCAAACCAGCCGCAGTCTTCGTCAGATTGACCCACGTCGCACCGCCGTCGGTGCTCTTGTACAAACCGGAGTGGATGCCGCCCGAGGACATCCCCCACGGCGCGCGCCACGCCTGCCACATCGCGACGTAAAGCACCTGAGGATTCGACGGATCCAACGCGACGTCGATCACGCCGGTCGAATCGTTCAGGTACAGGACCTTGTCGAATGTGCGACCGCCATCGGTGGTCTTGAAAAGCCCGCGCGCCTGCGTGGACTTGAACGGGTCGCCAAACACGCCGATGTACGCTACCTGCGGGTTCCGGGGATCGATGCGGATGGTAGAGATGTAGTCGTCGCGAAAGCCAAGCATCGTCCAGGTACGGCCGGCGTTCGTTGTCTTCCATAGACCATCGCCGGACGACGTGTTGCCGCGAATCTCCGTCTCGCCTCCTCCCACCCACACGACGTCGGCGTTCGTGGGATCGACCTCGATCGCGCCAATGGTGCCGCCGAAATAGCCGTCGGTGGCCGCTTGCCAGTTCATGCCGCCATCCACGGTCTTGTAGACGCCACCGCCAGTGGTGCCCATCCAGTATTCGTACGGGCGCTGCGCGGAACCGGCCACGGCGACCGAACGCCCGCCGCGTGCGGGTCCGATCTCGCGCCACCGCATCGAGGCAAAGAGCGTAGTGTCGAATACGATTGGTCCAGCCGGCGCCGGCTGCAAAGCGCGCACACCGGTCTGCGTTGTGGGACGCTGTCCGGCCGCACCGCTCAATGGAGCAATGCCCGTCAGAAAAGCGAGCCCGAAGGACAATGGGATACTGGCCAGCGACTGGTGACGCGAGCGCATGGAACCTCCAGGGACGTCGTGCTGAGTTGATCGTGGGGGGAGCGTCGCCCACGAACATACGTCATTCGGGCATTCGTTGCTGGCGACAAAAATGGTTGAACCCGCGGGCAGGATGCCCGGCTGCCAGTGCACGAGGCTACTTTCCCCACGACGGCAGCAACCGCCTGCATGGGGATCTATCGACGCGAAGATGAATCGAGGGCCGCCACGCAATTCCAGCCGACGGCCAGCCAGGGCCTCTTCGCTTCCCATTCACCAGGCTTAATCCCACTCTCCATCGGTACGGAATAGCGTGATAGCCCTTCAGCGACAGTTCACTCAGCGCTCCGCCAATCGTGGCCGTGACTCGCGTCGCAGGCCCATGGCCCTTGCCCTTGCCCTGCTCGGGGCCATGGCGTGCCAGCCTGCTGCCACCACGATGAGCGCGCCGGCCCCGACATCGGTCGGGCCAACCGCTTCCGAGTTGCGAACGGACCTTTTTGCATTCGCTGCTGACTCCTTCCGTGGACGCGAGACGGGCACGCCAGATGCCGATCGCGCCGCCGCGTGGATCGTCCGACGATTGCAGACGTTAGGTGTGGAACCCGCCGGCGACAGCGGTTACTACCAGCGCGTCCCCATGCACAGCACGCGCACCACGGCGAAGGAAATCGTCGTGACCAACACATCCGGCAAGACGACGCTCTCCTATGGTAGCGACGTCGCGTTCCTCTCGGCGCTCGGCCCAGGTGCCCCGCTCCCCAGGCTCAGCGCGGATGCCGACGTTGTGTTCGCCGGCTACGGACTGGCTGACCCATCGATCTCCCGCGACGACTACGCCGGTCTCGACGTAGCAGGCAAGGTCGTAGTCATCGCCGGACTCGTACCACCCGGACTCGATTCGGCAAAAAGGGCGCAACTGGAGAACCCGCAGTCGCTGTTCAACAGGCTCGGAGCCGCGATCGGACGTCAACCGGCGGCCGTCGTGTTGCTCCTGCCCGATTCCATCTTCAGCCTTGCCGCCGGGCAGTTTGCCGGATCACAAGTCGACCTGGGCACAGCGACGAAAGACGAGAGACCGCGCACCATGCCGATGGTCGGCGTCGCTCGTTTGAGCGGGTCACCGCTCGTACCGGCCGGGTGGCCCGCCTCCGGCGGCAACGGCCCGCTGCCCGGAACGCGTTTCGCGGCCAGCATCGACACACAATCGCGGTCGTTCAATGGCTATAACGTTGTCGGCATCGTGCGCGGGAGCGATCCCGCGCTTCGCAACACTTACGTTGCCTACGGCGCGCACTACGACCACATCGGCATCCAGC
Organism: Gemmatimonadaceae bacterium; assembly: GCA_019186945.1. Taxonomy (GTDB): domain Bacteria; phylum Gemmatimonadota; class Gemmatimonadetes; order Gemmatimonadales; family Gemmatimonadaceae; genus JABAQJ01. Next base: position 44,267 of record JABAQJ010000007.1, on the reverse strand, counting down.
CACCCGTGAACGGCGACTCGATCGCCAACGGTGCCGATGACGACGCCTCGGGGTCAGTCACCTTGCTGGCAATCGCCCGCGCGTTCACGCAAGGACCCAAACCCAAGCGTTCGCTGCTTTTCGTTTGGCATGTGGGCGAGGAGAAGGGGCTCTTCGGTTCTCAGGTCTTCACCGATCACCCGACGGTCCCGCTGGACTCCATCGTAGCTCAGCTCAACGCGGACATGATCGGCCGGAACGGAGACGATTCGCTGTACATCGTCGGGCCGGGCGCCGCGCCTAACGGACAGAGCGCGGTCCTGGGTGCGATCATCGATTCCGTGAATGCCGCCAGCAGTCGGCCGTTCACGTTCGATCGCGAATGGGACACGACGACGCATCCTGAGCGCATCTATTACCGCAGCGATCACTTCAATTACGCGCGCAAGGGCATCCCGATAGTCTTCTTCACCACTGGACTGCACAAGCAGTACCACCAGGTATCGGACGAGGCGGACCTGATCAATTACGACAAGCTGGCGCGCATCGGCGTATTGATGTATCGCTCCGGCATGGCGTTAGGTGACCGGCTCACGCGTCCGAAGCCGAGTAACGTGCAGTAAGCCGAGCAACGTGTGCGACGGGACCGGCATGCCTGTGCCGGTCCCGTCGCTCGTTCCGGCTGTCGGATCGCAGGACCGGCGCCATTCGCGGACATCCACAGACTCGTCGCACCCTTCAGTCCATCCCCCGTCGCTCCCCAAGTCACATCTGCTTCCAGCCGGCTGTGGCACCAAGCGTCTGGTTGCGCGTCCGGGCCATTCCCATCGCGTCGGAGCGCGACTCTGACCCTAATTGGGTGTGCGTGAGCCGAAAGCGTACGCGCTTGCGCGTGTCTTTCCAGCCTTCGGGAGCGAGCCGTGGCTGCGGCATGTGCCTCACTTGCGGACGCGGCAGAGATCGCTTTAGTTGGCAGCCCCACACGTTCGCTTCCTCACAAGTGGGTGAGGCTACGTCGTTCGATGCTTCCTCGACTCAACCTTCTGAGGCTCAGGTCATGCCAGAACGTTCAGCCTCGTTCCGACGCATTGCCGTATCCGTTCTCACCGTACTCGTCTCGGGCGCTTGCGGTGGTGGCAGCGACAAGACCACTGGTCCGCCACAGAACAACAATCCCGCATCCGTGGTGCTGTCACAGACGGGTGCAGTGACCTTGGCATCGGGAGCGACGGCGACGCTGACTGCGACGGTCCTCACGAGCGACGGACGGCAGTTGAGCGGTTTCTCGATCGCCTGGGCCAGTTCCGATGCCAACGTCGCAAGCGTGCAGAACGGCGTCATCACTGCGTCACGCGTTGGCATTGCCACGATTACGGCGTCCACGGCCGGCCTGACGTCGATGGGGTTGACTGTGAACGTGACACCGGGTGCGCCCGCCGCGCTGGCAGTGCGCACCCAGCCCGGCGGCGCCGTCGTCGCCGTGCCTCTGACGATCCAGCCCGTTGTGGAAGTCCGCGATGCCGCGGGTAACCTCGTGGCCGGGTCCACTCTCGCGGTTACTGCGACGATCCAGACGGGAGGTGGTACGCTCAGCAACGGTACCGTGAACGCCGTCGGCGGCGTTGCCACTTTCACCGGACTGACTCTGGTGGGACGCACAGGAGATCGGACGCTGCGGTTCACTTCGGGCACGCTCGGCGCTGCCACGTCGGGCGCCTTCTCGCTCGCCGTCGGCGCTGCAACGTCTCTGGCGATGCGCACTCAACCTGGCGGAGCGGCGGTGGCAGCTCCATTCCAGTCACAGCCGGTAGTCGAGATCCAGGATCTCGGCGGCAACCTTGTGGCAACCGCGTCAGCCACCGTCACCGTGGCGCTGGCGAGTGGTGGCGGCTTGCTCACGGGCCTACCGGTCGTCAACACCATTTCCGGTGTCGCGACGTTTGCCGGTCTCACGCTCACGGGAACCATCGGGCCACGAACGCTTTCGTTTACGGCACCGAGTCTGACCGGAGTGACCACCGCGAGTTTCGATCTGGCACCCGGAGCGCCGGCGCAGATGCGTCTGACGACACAGCCGGTCGGCGGTGCGATCGGCGCACTCCTGTTGACGCCGCCGGTCCTCGAACTGCGCGATATCAGCGGCAATCTCGCAACGACCGCGACGACACCGGTAACAGCCAGCGTATCGTTTGGCGGCGGCGTGGTGACGGGTGGCACCGTCAACTCCAGCAATGGCAGCGCCGCCTTCGCCAACCTGATCGTCCTCGGTTCGGTCGGCGATCGCGAGTTGACGTTCTCCGCGCCGGGCGTTCCGCCGGTGACGTCATCCCGCTTCACTCTCGTCGCCGTGCTCTACGGGACGGCAGGCCAGAAGATCCAGATCCTTGACGCTGGCGGCACGACGACTCCGACGCTGTCCGCCGGTATGCCACCCGCGTTCATCTCGCGCGCGCCATCGCGCGCCAGCGTGGACATCGCGGGGCGCATCACCGCCCAGGACGAGGGACAGGCATGGATCGTGTCGAGCCTGCCGAGTGGCGCGGATTCGGTACTCATCATAGTCACGCGAACGGGTGCCGGGCCGGTCCTGCGGGCGAGTCTGAGCGATCTGTACGCGAAGGCGAACGCGCCGGGGATCATCGACCTGACGCTCGACCAGCGAGGTACGCCCGTTTCGACGATGAGCGTGTTCGTGACCGTCTTCTATGAAACGGCGACGTTCAACGGCACCGTCGTGGCCCTCAGCGCGCCGGGCGCCGGCGTGGTGATCAACGAACCGACGCCTAACGTATTCCGTTTCAGCATCGCTGTCAGTCCCGGGAATACGGCGCCAGTCACGTTCGGACGCGTCCAGTTCACGGGCGGCGCAGCCGGAACCACGATGTTCGTCAATATCACTGCCATCGACGGCTTCTCGCTCGATGGGTTCGATCTCATGCCACTGATTACTTCCACGTCTTTCCCGGTGACCTTCCGATGACAACGCACTCGTCAGGGCGCCTGCCACTCGCACGATCGTGTCTGGTCGTGCTGCTGACGGCAGCGGCCGCAAGCGGCTGCCGGGACAACATGCCCGCCGAGCAACCGCTCGCACGTGTGAGCGGGAGCGCCGTGGAGTCCCACCTGATCATATCGACTGCGACGCCACGGGTGGGTGACGACGTTGTCGTGCTCGTTCGCGTGGATGCCGGACCGGAAGTGCAGCCGATCGCCAGCTTCACCGCTCGACTCCACTACGACCCGTTGCGGCTGCGTTTCGTTCGCGAACAGGATCCTGGCGACGGAGCCGTGCGCGTCCTTAATCCACAGGACGGCCAGGTGCGTATGGCCGGAATCGCGCAGCGAGGATTCGCCGGCGGGAAACTGGTTGCCGTGCGGTTCACCGCACTCGCCAACAACGTCTCGGAAGGGCTGGCGGTGACGTTCGACGAACTGCACGCGATCGATCGGGAGGATCTGCGACGCGTTACGCCTGGCGCCTCCCTCATCGGAGGGGCATGGTGATGACCTGGCGGATGCATCGATGGCAAGTTCTGCTCCTCACCGGCGTGCTGGCCTGTGCGCGCGTTCCGCGCAACGACCAGGATGCTGGCATCCGGGTCGATGACTCGACGGCGACAGCGCCGTCGTCGCAGTCGCCGCCGCCACCGGCGCCGGAGCGACCCTCGAGCGCGCTCCGGATCTCAGAGCTCGTTCCCGACTCCGCGGCGGTGCCACGCAACAGCGTGGTAGAAGTCCTGATTCGCGGCAGTGGGTTCGAACCCGGCACACCTGGGCGCAACGTTGTCGAACTCGGGCCCGTCCGCCTAACGGCGGTCCCGGCGAACGAGACCGGCACGGAAATCCGGTTCGTCATCCCCGATCGGGTCACCGGGCAGTCGGAGGCGCCACCACGACCTCTGATGCCGGGATCCTATCCCGTGCGCGTAACCACCGCCGCGGGCGTCAGCAATTCGATTTCATTCAAGGTGCTGCCATGACTCGCCACCTCCCGTTTCGCCTGATGGCGTGCCTGTCGTCGCTGTCGTTCGTCGTGTGGCCGACCGGGTCCGCTGCACAACAGAGGGAGTCCGAGGGCGACGACGTCAAGACGCGCGTTCGCGCGTTCCGTGAAGTTCGTGCGGATCCGTCGGGCTTCATCGCCCCCGATGCGTGGACGAAGGCATGGAGCGCATGGAATACCCTGCGGCCAGCGGAGATCGGTCCCGCTGCCGATGCCGCCTGGCGGTCAATCGGCCCCACGGGGCTATTCGGAAATCAGGTGAACTTCGGTGGGATCGGCCAGCTCGTCTCCGGGCGTATCACGTCGATCGCCGTTCACCCGACCGATTCCCGCATCGTCTGGGTGGGCGCCGCCAGCGGCGGCGTGTGGAGAACGGTGAACGGTGGCGGCACGTGGACACCGCTATCGGACAATCAGTGCGCACCGGGCATCGGCGCGGTGACGGTCGATCCCGTGAATCCCAACCTGGTTTACGCTGGGACCGGCGAGCTCAACACGTTCGAGTTTCCGGGATGCGGCGTGCTCCGCTCCATGGATGGCGGTAATTCATGGGCTGCGACTTCGTTAGGCGCTAACGTCCGGTTCCATGGCCGTCTGGCGATCGACGAATCGACCGCAGGATCGCCCACGTCCACGACGATCATGGCCGCCACCGATGCCGGCGTCTTCGTCTCGTTCAACAGTGGTGCGTCCTGGTCTCAGCGCCTCAGCGGCCTCTCGTACAGTGTCGTCTCCGTCCCCGGTCGACCGGGCATGTTCTACGCATCGACGGCGGCCACCAATCGGTTTCCCTATACCACGGTTTTCCGCACAACCAACAGCGGGCTGACGTGGACCATGCTCCCCACGCCACTGATCAGCCAGACGCAGGTCGCACGGATGGAGCTGGCGGTATCGGCATCGGAGCCGGACCTCCTGTTCGCCTTCTCCGCGGACCTCAATACCCGCAAGTTCGCCGGCCTGTCGCGCTGGGACGAGCGAACGCTGCAGTGGACGCCGCTCCCGGCCTCGGGACTGGTGACCAGCCCCAACGCCTACCCGTTCACCCTGTCGGAACAAGGCGAATACGACCTCGTCATTGCTGTCGACCCGCGCAACGCCAATCGCATCTGGGTGGCGGCTGTTGGCGCTTTCGCGTCGGAAGATGGCGGCAATTCCTTCAAGAGCGCGGCCAGGACGGTGCACGTCGACTGGCACGCCTTGACGTTCGATCGCAATGATCCGGATCTGATGTACGCCGGAACCGACGGCGGCTTCTACGTCTCGTTCGACCGCGGTCGCAACTGGCGCGCACAGAACAACGGCCTCGCAATCGCGCAATTCTACCCCGGCATCTCGGTCCACCCGTCCGGACTCTGGGTATTCGGCGGCCTGCAGGACAACCAGGCGGCATACTTCAGCGGCTCCAGCATCTGGAACAACTTCGCGAGTATGGGAGACGGCGGGTACACAGTCGTGAACTACGCGAATCCCGGCACGGTCTACGTCACGCACGCGTTCATGAACTTCATCCAGCGCAAGACCGCGACGCAGCCGGCGCAGGACCGATCCAACGGGATCAATTTCCAGGACCGGAGCGGCGTGCGCCGGCCGCTCGTGATCGATCCGGTGATCCCAACGACGCTGTACTTCGGCACGCATCGGCTCTACCGGACGACGAACGACGGCGCCTCATGGACCGCGATCTCCGGCGATCTCACGCGTGGCTCGGGTTACATCACCAGCATCGCCGTGGCGCCATCCAACCGCAACGTCATCTACACGGCGAGCAGCGACGGCGTAATCTCCATCACGCAAAACGGCGGGCTCTCGTACACCCAGTTCGTCTTCGGCACTCAGCGATACTTCACAAGGGTGGTGGTCGATCCGATCAATCCGCTCCACGCGATCGGAACAGCATCGACGTTTTCTGCTCCCAAGATCACTGAGACGCACGACGGTGGGGCGAGCTTCTTCACCAACCTCTCCGCGAACCTCCAGAACATCCCCGTCCACGCGGCGTTGTTCATCCCCGGTTCGACTACACTGATGGTGGGCGCCGAGTACGGCGTCATGCAGACGAGCAACGGTGGCGCCTCATGGACGGCCGGACCACCGGGCCTGCCCAACACGGTCGTGTACGACCTCGCGTACGTTCCCTCTACGACGACGGTCATCGCATCGACCTACGGGCGCGGCATGTTCGCCTACAAGGTCGGCCCCTCGACCGCCGTACTTCGCGGCGATGTGGATGGCGACAACTTCATCACCGCCAACGACGCACTGGTACTTCAGTTCGCGCTCGTCGGCGTGGACGTGACACCGCTGTCGCCGTACCCGCGGGGTGACGCGAACTGCGACAACAGACTGGACGGCGCTGACCTCAACCTGATTCTCCGGGCCGCCACTGGGATGGCCAGCCCCGGAGCCTGCGTGGGAACGCTCTTCAACGTCAAAGGCGTCAAACCGCGAATCGGCTGAACACCCGGGTCGGGAGCCACCGCGTCAGGCTCCCGACCCAACCTTGCTCGATCCTCCCACCCCGTGTGCGATCGATAATCGAGGCCGACGAACGTTCAGCGCCCGCGAGCCCCTTTGGTATGCGATGTCGCGCGAAGGTTCTGCCCGCCACCCCTCCCGGTTGGCGCTGCACCACCTCCTCGACCGCCCCCCTTGAAGTGCGACGCTGGCGGAAGGAAACCGCCCCTCTTCGCACCTGGAATCGGGATGGCACTGCGTGAACGGCCAGCAGTGGTGTGTGGCGTGGCCGCGTCCGGTGACGGCGCTTCAGAGTGCTCCTGCCGAGCTTTCGGTTTCTGTTTCTTCTTCGCCATATCCACGCTCGCTGTCGTCAGGTTGCCGGTCCAGTTGCGCCAGCCAGCGTGAATGTTTCGCCACGAAACGACGCGCGCGCAAGGGCGCAGCGGTGCGTGCGCCCTGACGACGATCCCCCGTGCGGGCGCCGGATTCCCGTCGCACCGCAAGCCTCAACGGGGGCTTGTCGCGTTAGGCGAGATGCGCAGCAGCTTGCCGTCGTCCTCATCCGTGACGACATAGATCAGCCCGTCCCTGCCCTCCTGTACGTCCCGAATTCGCTCCTTCACCTCGCCCAGATAACGCTCCTCGCGCGCCACCACGCCATCCTCGAGCACCAATCGCACGAGCACCCTCGACGCCAGTCCGCCAACGAGAATGTTGCCTTTCCAGGAAGAGAACGCGTCCCCTGCATAGACAACCATCCCGGACGGAGCGATCACCGGATCCCAGTAATAGACCGGCTGCTCCATGCCAGCCTTCTCCGTCCCCTCGCCGATCCGCCGCCCATCGTAGTCCTTGCCATAGGTGATCACCGGCCAGCCGTAGTTCTTCCCCCCTTCCGGGTGGTTCAGCTCATCTCCGCCAGCTGCACCGTGCTCGATGGTCCAGAGCCGCCCCGAAGCATCGAGCGCCGCTGCCTGCACGTTCCTGTGCCCATACGACCAGATCTCCTTACGGGCGTCGCTGCGACCGGCAAACGGATTGTCGCGAGGAATCGTACCGTCGGTACGAACCCGCACGACCTTCCCGAGGCCTGACATCAGATCCTGGGCCCTCTCGCGATAACTGAACCGATCGCCCTGGGTGATGAACAACGTCCCGTCGCGATTCGCCACCACTCGAGAACCGAAATGACCGCCACCAGCAACCTTCGGCTCCTGACGATAGATCACCCGCACGCTGTCCAGACCTGCATCGCCAAGCCGGGCACGGGCGACGGCTGTGCCGGCCGAGTTGTTGTCCCCCGGCTCGGCGAACGAAAGGTAGATCGTGCGGTTCCGGTCGAACTCGCGGTCGAGCGTGACGTCCAGCAGCCCACCCTGTCCGGTCGCCGCCACGCGCGGGACGCCCGGCAAGGGCGCTGACATATGCCCGTCGCGTTCGATGAGCCGGAGCGATCCGGATCGTTCTGTCACGAGGAAACGGCCATCCGGCAGGATGGCCAGACCCCAAGGGTGGCTCAGTCCGCGGGCGACCGTGTCGACGCGAACCGCGCCGGCGCTTGGCGAAGGGGTCGGCGACCGATTGGGTTGGCTCTCGCATCCGACGATGGCCAGCGCCAGCGAGATTGCTGTGACCACCTTCATGGATGTCGTCACGCGCTTCCTCCGGGGGGGTGAACCCCAAAGCTAGCAGCGGTGCTGTTTGGCCGGTCCACGGAGCGCATGGCGCCACTCGCCAGAGCCGACGCCAGACAGGTTCCGCCGATCGTTAACCCCAGTCGTTTGGTGAAACCTCGGACGTCACGTATCCTTCCGCGCTGTGAGCCACACGTCTCGCTGGTACCGGCCGGTTCCGCTGGCAATAGTCGCGGTGCTCGCTGTTCTCACCGTTGCTTGCAGCAGCAGCGGCGAAAGCGTGCGCACCGACTCGATCCAGGGAGCGTCGTCACCTGCAACACTGCCACCACGGCTTGACGTGTCGGTCGCCGATCGCGCGCGGTGGTACCGGCAGCTGCGTTGGCCCGCCCCCTGCGAAGAAGCCTTCGATGCAACCCGCGTGACCGACGACGGCGGCCTCAAGTTCGTCGAACTGGAGCCCGGGCGTTCACTCGTCATCGTGCGTTGCGCGGGAGGGGCGTATCAGCCATCCAGTACCCTTCTGCTGCTGGACGAGCGTGGTGCGACGCCTGTCGCATCCGCGCTCGAACTGGAGACGCTTGCCTCGCTCGACGGCAAGTCGCTGACGCGAGCACGTGAAGCGGAAGTCACCGGTGAGATCACCATGCTGGACCATCGGACGCTCACCATCCTCACGCTCGCACGGCAGATTGGCGACTGCGGGACGTGGGGGCGCTACGAGTTCCACGACGGCTCGCTCGTGTTGACCGCAGGCGCCGAACGAGTGACCTGCCCAGCCGATCCTGGGCCGCGCGCCGAACCGAAGGTGGGTGAACCGCCTGCCGGATGGAAGCCGATCGCCATTCAATGAACAGGGAGGAACGATGCGGATCGATCACACGAAGTTCTTCAACGGCTATCGCGACGCGTACGGCAAGCTATCGCAGGATACCGTTAACGGCCTGGAATTGCTGGGCCGGAACATGGAGGAAGATCCGGACCTCAGAAATGTCCAGTGGGCCGCGTACATGCTCGCGACCGTAAAACACGAGTGCGCGAACAGATGGATGCCCATTACCGAATTCGGCAAGAAAGACTACTTCAAGAAATACGAGACCGGGACACCTATCGGGAAACGACTCGGGAACACGCAGCCTGGTGATGGTTTCCGGTATCGCGGACGCGGCTACGTACAGATCACGGGACGCGCCAATTATGCCCGTCTTACGAGAGCACTTGCTCTCGGTCCGGACCAGAACCTGGAGGACGATCCCGATCAGGCACTGCGACCGATGATTGCCTATCGGATCATGTCGCACGGGATGCGAAACGGATCGTTCACCGGGAAGAAGCTGGCAGACTACATCGGCGCACAAGGTTGCGACTACCGGAACGCGCGCCGCATCATCAACGGTGTGGACCAGGCTGCGTTGATCGCCGGATACGCGACCACGCTCGAGGGCATCATCCGGGGAGCGATCGTGGATTGACTGTCGCTGGCAAGGCACACCGCGCGGGACTCGTTGCAATTGTCAGGATCGGGTCCCCTGACTCGATCGGTGGACGGCCACAACATCCGCAGAGGACGGAGTACGCCCGCTCATGACCAAAGGCCCGATGCTACACGCCGTACTCGTTCTGCTTGGGATCCTGATCGCCGTCCTCGCCGGTGCATCGATCCTCGGCAGCTACCGCTCGAAGGTGGAGACGCGCGAGTTGCGAGCTCGTCTGGACGAAGCCCGCAGACCAGTCGCACCGCACGCCGTCGATTTCTCCGACCTGGAAGGACTTCCAGCACCTGTCCAACGCTTCTTCCGTGCCGCCCTCGCGAACGGCCAGCGCATGATAGCCGCGGTGCACGTACGCCATACCGGCAGCTTCAACATGAGCGAGACCGGCGAGCAATGGAGACCGTTCGCATCGAACCAGCAAGTCGTCGCGCAGCGACCCGGGTTCGACTGGAACGCCAGCGTCGCGATGCTGCCCGGACTGCCGATACGCGTCCACGACGCCTACATCGCCGGCGAAGGCCTGATCCACGCTTCGCTGCTCGGCCTGGTTTCCGTTGCCAGCGTCGGTGGATCCCGTGAAATGGCGGAAGGAGAGCTGATGCGCTTCTTCGCGGAAGCAACCTGGTACCCGACCGTCCTGCTACCCAGCCAAGGCGTGCGCTGGGAACCCATGGACGATCGCTCTGCCCGCGCCACCCTGACCGACGGAGACATTTCCGTGAGCCTGTTGTTCAGCTTCAACGACGCTGGGCTCGTCGATCTCGTTCGTGCGGACGCCAGAGGCCGCACGCTCGGCGGCAAGATCGTCCCGACGCCATGGCAAGGCCGATTCTGGAACTACCAGGAACGCGATGGGATGCAGGTGCCGCTCGACGGCGAGGTGGCCTGGCTTCTGCCAGGCGGCCCAAAGCCATATTGGCGCGGTCATATCTCGGCGATCGAGTACACGTTCGCGCAGTAGGTCTCGATGGCATGCCCAGACCAACCGGATCCATGGGCGCGTGCCAATCGGTCGAGCGCCACACACGGCTGGAACGCATGACGACAGTCACCTGCCTCAGAGTCGAGTGCGTTTCGCTCGTGATGTCCGTGTGCTCGCCGCTGCGCCCTTCCGCCCTCGCTTCCTTTCCAGCGCGGCCGCCATGTCGGACAGCGTGGTGGTTGCGAGGTATCGCCGAATAGCCTCCCGGAGCGGCTTGAACGTGACATGCTGCGGACATGGCATCAGGTCCGAGCACTGCCCCAGCCCAACCGCGCACCGTTCCAGATCCACGACACCGTCGATCACCCGCTTCACATCCAGCAAAGTGATCGAATCCGCCGACCGCGCCAGACGATAACCGCCGCGCGGACCCTTGGCGGAGTGCAGGACTCCCGCCCGGCTGAGGTCACGGAACACCTTTCCGAGATAAGGCGCCGGAAGATCCTCCGCCTCGGCGATGACCGTCAGCCTGACAAGGGCTTGGGGAGGCGCCGACGCAAGAAAGGTCAGCGCACGAACGGCGTATTCGCAGGTCGAAGAGTACAGCACAGTCGTCTCGTGTTCCGGGTGCACCCGCCGTCTACCGCGCAATACTCTCTTGCCTGTCCGGCGTTACTGCAGGCGAGAGAGAATGATAGCGCGTCGCTAATCGTTCTCACACACACGTACAGGAAAGCGCAAGACGCCTCGGCGTCACCTCCACACGACTCCAGGCAGCGCGCCCCGGAGGCATCGCGCGACCGCTGGCGGCGCATGACTCGACCCACTCGCGCATCGTTAGGTAGCAACGACATCCTGCGCCCCACGCGCGATGCTGGATACAAGGCCGACGAAGGTCGCCAGCCACGCTGCCAGCGCGATGAAGACGAAATACCGGGGAACGAACTCCAGAAACGGCAACTCCAGGGCACGTGACATGGCAAGGGTGCACGCCGTGTACATCCCCAGAGGAAACACCGCACCCCAGTACAGCGGGTCATACCGCAACGGGAACCGCTTCCACACATGCCGCCACATCGCAAGGATGGCCAGCATCGGCAACCACCACGTTCCGGTAGCCCAGTAGAACACCGTGAACCCCTTCAGGAAGGGCAGCGTCGACCGTAGAAAGGGAGCGTCAGGAGTATTGGCCACGAGCACCGCGCCAGTCAGACTGGAAATCGCCATGGCGCCCATATTGATCCAGTAGGGCGGCGTCAGATCCCCCGGCGCAAACTCGAAGAACGCATACCGGTAGAAGATCAGGGAGATCATCCAGATGTAGAGCATTCCTCCCCAAAGCCACATCGATAGCGCGAAGAAGTTCATTGGCAGCTTGGATGCGCCGGCGTGCGTGGCCAGGTTCGCTGAAAGCAGAGCGATCGCCTGCGTCGAGACCACTGCCAGGAGCCATGCTCCGCTGATGCCCTGCGCAAGCGTGGGCTTGTCCTCGCGAATGGTGAGTCCGGTGAACACGGTGTACGTCAGCGTCACCCAAAGTACGAGCCCGAACGCCCACAACCCGGTGGCAATACGATAGGCATCGAACAGGGCAATCGCTCCGCTTCCCAGGACGCAGGTAGCTGCAACTGTCGTGAAGAACGCGAACGCACCTGTGTGGCGAACCAAGTCGCCAAGCAGGCGGCGCGGATGGCGTATCAGGCAGGCGACGCCAAGCGCCCACAGGATGACGTAGGCCGCAACCGCCAGGACAAATAGCACCAGTCCCAGGGACCGCATGCCCAGTTCGTGCGCCGCCGACGAGACGATGCCGGTCGCCATGACCATCGCGAAACCTGCGGGCGTGAACGTGTCCACCGCCCGCAGGACAATCGCGCGTACGCCACCGCGCGACGCAATCATGTCCGGGACCGCTCCTCGACTTCGCGGATCGCCGCCGGCGCGGCCGATGCCATCATCCGCCGGACGATCGCATGCATCCACACGATGCAGATCACGGTCACCGCCGCCAGGAGCATCCACGCTGTAGTCCAGATCCCGGTGGCGTTCAACATGTACCCGAACAGGATCGGAAAACAGAACCCGCCCAGCGCGCCCAGCATGCTCACGATCCCACCGACCAGACCGACTCTTCCCGGAAAGTAGGCCGTCACGTGTTTGAGCACGGCACCGGCTCCGATGCCTAACGTGACGCCAAGGAGCAGCACGATCGTCGTGAAGATCGTTCGATTGGCTTGGAAATACAGGAGCGTTACCCCGCGAGCCAGTAGCTGACCGCTTGCGATCGTGTCCCCGGGTTGCACCACGGGTACCTGGTGGAACGTGGTGGTCGGTAGCAGCAGGAAACCCTCGTCATCCCGGTGAATACCGAATCGAACCCGCCCCTCCCCCTGGCCAGACTCCTGGAGCACGTAACGGTCGGAGCCCACCACGATCTCCCCCGCATTCACTCGCTCCACGACGCCCGGCCGGCGGGCCGCCACACCCGATCCCGGTGCCTGTAGCTCTACCCGCGGCGGGAACAGCAGTACGACAAGGACCAGACACAGGCTCAACACCCAGTACATAACGGTTCGTGCGCCCAGCCGATCGGAGAGCCATCCGCCAAGAAACCGGAACAGCGCCGACGGAAGCGAGAAGAGCGACGCGAGCGCTCCTGCCGCGACGACGCTGGTGAGGTACACGTTCACGTAATACGGCACCAGCCACTGCGCGAGCGCGACAAAGCCGCCAAAGAACAGGAAGTAGTAAAGGCCAAACCGCCATACACGCATGGACGACATCGGCGCCAGCCGATCCCGCAGCGAGCGACGGCCCTCCTCGGGCGGCCGGCGTGGCGTCGTAACCAACCAGTAGACCAAGGCGGTGATCAGAACCGCCAGCGCGTAGTATCTCGGAAGCAGACGCCAGCGATCGAGCTGTGTCCCACCCTCAGTCAGCGCCGTCAGTACCCGCGGCGCAATGAGCGTGCTGAGCGCCGCACCGGCATTCCCGACGCCAAATATCCCGAGTGCTGTCCCTTGGCGCTCGGGCGGGAACCACACCGCCGTGTACGCCGCTCCGGCGGCAAACGACGCCCCCGCAACCCCAAAGGTCAGTCCGCTCGCAACGAATCCCCAGAAACTGTCGGCGTACCCTGATAGCCAGGTTGCTGCTGCCGACCAGAGGAGGATTCCCGTCATCACCGGACGACCGCCAAACCGATCCGCGAGCAAGCCGACCGGGAGGCGCGTCAGGGCGCCGGTCAGAACCGGCAGACCGATCAGCCAGCCCGCCTCCGACGGCGTGAACGGATACGCGCGCCGCTGCACCAGGAACGTGATCACGACGCCGTATTGCACCCATACCACGAAGCACACCATGAAGGCGGTCGTGTTGGCCGCCAGCGTCGTCGCGGCGCGAACCCGCTCGGCCATGGCTGGGTCCCCGGTTTCGCGCCGTTAGCCTGGCTACTTCTTCAGCCCGAAGTAGCCTCGCATCGAGATGTAGGGCCGGGACATGTACCCCCACGGATAGCTGAACGCGTGCACGAGCTTCGTGAACGGCAGGTAGCACAGGAAGAGCATTGCCAGGATCATATGCAGGCGGACCACCAACGGCGCCCCGGCAACGAGCGAGGCGTCCGGACGCAGCTGGAATATCCCGGCGAACCACGGTCCCACCGAGTACGACACGCCAAACGCAAACTCGGCTATCGGGTTCCACAGCCCCAAGCCAGCGATCAGCACGAGGAGCACAAGCACGGCATAGTCGTCAAAGGTGCTCATCGCTCGAAGCTGTGGCGATCGAATGCGGCGTACCAGCGCCCAGACGAGACCGTAGAACACAAGCACACCGCCAAAGAGTCCCGTCCACCGGAAGTACTCCACCCACGACGCCCAGCCGTAGGCACCACCCACGAATCCGGCCACGTGGGCGAAAAAGAGGATGATCAGCCCCCAATGCAGACTCAGCGCCGATGGCCCAACAGACGCCCGTCCGAAGAAACCGGTCGAGCGCGTCGTCCACATGAAATCGCCACGAGCGCTCCATGCCATGGGACCGCGGAATTGCGTCTTGCTTCCTGTGAATGCCCGATAGATCGAGCCGCCTACCAGCAGCAACAGAGTGACGTACGGCAGGCCGACGAAGAAGAAGTTCTCAAACACGGTTATCCCCTGTTGGTTGGGCTTCGACCTCGTGTTGTAACAGCCGTTCCGTCGCGTCGAGCAGGCTGGCGTAGGAGCTCTGCAACTCCTCGAGTCGGCCCCGCATTGGCGGCAGGAAGGGCAGGATGAAATCGCAAATGAGCTTGCTCCGAACGGGATCCGCCCGGCCGTCCGTCAACGCCACGCATTCCAGCATCAACGGCAGATAGTCCGGCAACTCGGTGGGGTCGGGCGCCAAGCCAAAATGACGGTATATCCCCTGCAACTCGATCATGTACCCGTTGCGGTCGGACACTCCGCTTTGTGCACAGGTCTTGGGTTCTTCGAACGTGTGACTCCCCAGGTAAAGGGCGCACTTTGGATCCAGCTCGAACAACTCGACGTAGTCCTCCTCTGCCAAGGGATCGGCAAGAAACCGACCCAGTGCCGCGGCCACCTCCGGGTGGCGTTCCGACAAGGCCTCGGCCAGTTGCTCAGCCCGCTCGCGCAGCTCCGTCTGCTCCACGTCCTGCGGACTGCACCAAAGTTCGGCCAGCGTGGCGAAGCAGTCCTCTCCGGTGATGGATGCGCTACTCATAGTCCTTCGCCGGATCGTGCGGTGCCGGGAAATAGCTCTTGCGTCGCTTGAGGGGAGTGAGCGGACCCATCGCCGAATAGCCCGCGAAGCCACGCTCCGTGTACGGGCTGATGTCCGCATCCTCTCGTTTCGTCGTCGGGATCACGAATCGTTCGTTGTAGAACGCCAGCGACAGAGCCCGGACGATACCTTTGGCGTCGTCTTCCGTGAGCCCTACTCGCTTGAGGACGTCCACATTCGGTCGCTTGTCCACCCGCACGCTGCGTTCGTAGAGACGTACCGCCAGTTGGCGACGCAGCGATACGCGTACCGGCTCGGGATTCCCAGCAGCGAACAGGTTCGCCAGGTAGGTGATCGGCACTCTGAACCTGTCGATCTCGTCCGGATCGATGAGCACACCCTTCGGTTGATCCATGTCGAACACGTCTTTCTCATCCGGCGAGATCGAGCCCGCGCTGGTCGTGATCGGGCTCAGGGGCGGGATGTAGAAGAGACTGGGCAGCGTCCGGAACTCGGGGTGCAACGGAAGCGCCAGTTCCCAGCGCTTGAAGAGCTTGTAAACCGGCGAACGCTGCGCCGCATCGATCCAGTCGTCGCTCAACCCGCTTTCCCGCGCCTTGGCCACGACCGCCGGATCCGACGGATCCAGAATCACGTCACGATGCGCGCGTACCAGATCCTTGTCGTCCACCATCGCCGCATCCGGCACTCGGTCCATGTCATAGAATGTCACACCGAATGATCGGATCTTGCCCACACAGGAGTGGAAGCACACCGGCGGCAACCCATGCTCCACACGGGGATAGCAGAGGATGCACTTCTCCATCTTGCCCGACACCCAGTTGTAGTAGGGCTTCTTGTACGGACACGACGAGATGCAGTACCGCCAGTTGCGACACCGGTTCTGGTCGATCAGCACTACGCCATCCTCCTCGCGCTTGTAAGCCGCCCCCGAAGGACAGGCGGCGACGCACGCGGGATTGACGCAGTGATTGCAGATGCGAGGGAGGTAGAAGTAGAAGACATCCCGGAACCGCAGGAACGCATCCCGCTCCTGCTCGCTCATCCCCTTGAAGTTCAGGTCGAGCTTGC
The DNA here is from genome assembly GCA_019186945.1 of Gemmatimonadaceae bacterium. Taxonomy (GTDB): domain Bacteria; phylum Gemmatimonadota; class Gemmatimonadetes; order Gemmatimonadales; family Gemmatimonadaceae; genus JABAQJ01. Next base: position 27,959 of record JABAQJ010000007.1, on the reverse strand, counting down.
CGGTCACATTGGTGCCGCCCGCGTTGTCTTCCCAGTTCACTCCCCACGTGATGGGGATGTCCTCTTCCTCTGTGACCATGGACTTCGGCCGGGCAACGGGCTGCTGCTTCTGCTGCTCCGGGTCGTGCAGGTCGTCGTAGGTGAACGTGTAGACGTCACCGCCATAGTAGTCCTTCATCTCCGGCATGTGCGGGTTGAAGAACAGGTTGGCGAGCTGGTACGGTTTGCTGCCGTAGCGGAGCGTAAGCCCGTCGCCCTTCCTCACCCAGCCGCCTCGCCACCGCTCCTGGTTCTCCCACTGCTTCGGATATCCGATTCCCGGCTTCGTCTCCACGTTGTTCCACCACATGTACTCGGCGCCCTCGCGATTCGTCCAGACGTTCTTGCAGGCGACCGTGCATGTGTTGCAACCGATGCATTTCTCGAGGTTGAACGTCATGCTGTTCTGTGCCTTGACTCTCATGCTCGTTCCTCCTAGGCCGAGGGCAGACTGGCGAGTTCTTCCTCGCGGTACACGACCCCAGCCGAGGCGGTCAAGGGCATCTTGCGGATGAGCACCGCGTGATCGCGCTCCGACGGGCTCGTCCCCCAATAGTTGATGTAGTAGCTGAACTGCGCATAGCCGCCAATCATCGTGTGCGGGTTCATCAGGATCCGCGTGGTGGCGTTGTTGTTGCCGCCTCGCAGATCCGACCGCCGATGCTTTCGCGCCAGAGGCGAGAACGGCACGTTGACGTGACGCTCTACCTGGTGGTAGGTGATCGCCATGTTCCGCGGCACCTGATGACTCACCACGGCGCGGACTACCTCGATTCCGTTCTCGCAGTACATCTCGACCCAGTCGTTGTCCCTGACCTCGATCTCCGCGGCATCGTCCGGATGTATCCACACCGTCGGTCCGCCACGCGACATGTGCATCATCGGCCAATGGTCACGGAACGAACTGTGGATCTGCCATTTCCCGTGTGGCGTGATGAACCTGAAGACCTTTGACTTGGCCTCCGCCTTGTCGAGCCGCACGTCTCCGATCGCCACCATGTCCAGCGGTGGCTTGTTCGTCGGCAGCGCCTCGCCCAGTTCCCGGATGCCCTGGTGGTCGTAGTAGACCTCCTGCCTCCCCGACAGCGTGTGCCACGGCTTGAGTCGTTCCACGTTCATCGTGAATGGCGCAAACGTCCGCTGCTTGCCTGTCGCTGGATCGAACAGCATCGAACTCCACTGCGGCGTCGTATGGATCCGGCGGGGCTGCGAAACCAGATCCTTGTAGTGCACCCGCCGTTCCTTCACCGCTTCCACCATGTCGGCCAGCGGCAGCCCAACCTTCTTCTCCATTTCCTTGAAGATCATGTGGGCCAGCCGGCCATTGAGCTCGGGTGATATCGAGCAGATCAGCTCGCACAACTGATCGGCGCGTTCGAAGGTGACGCGATTGTCCTTGACCGTGAGAGCCTCGTTATGCTTGAGTTCCTCCTCGACGATCGGCGTGAGGTCGGCATATTGGCCCTTGGAGCCATAACCCTTGGGCTGACAGACGAGCGGCCCAAGCGAGACCATCTGGTCGTACACCTTCGTATAGTCACGCTCAACGATGGCAATGCCGGGAAAGGACTTCCCGGGAACCGGCTCCACGTCGCCCTTGCGCCAGTCCCGCACCTCGCCAAGCGGCTGCGCCAGCTGGTCGGGGCTGTCCATCCAGTGCGCCTTCATTACCACATCCTTCACCGGCTTGGGGAAGTACTTCTTCGCCAGGTCGGAGAACTTGCGAGCGATCATCCGGAACGCGTCCCAGTCGTGCTTCGCTTCCCATGGCGGGTTCGTCGCTGGCGTCAGCGGGTGCACGAACGTGTGCATGTCGCCGAACGTGACATCGTGCTTCTCGTACCAGAAGGCCGCTGGCAGAACGATGTCCGAGTAGTTGGCCGACGAGTCCATGCGAAAGTTCACGTTCACCAGCAGATCCAGCTTGCCGACGGGAGACGTCTCGTGCCACGCGATCTCGTTCACCATTCCCTTCGCCGGCTCGTTTTCCCACAACGAGTTGTCGTGCGTGCCAAGGAAGTGCTTGAGCGTGAGCTCGTGACCCCGCATGCTCGTGCCGATGAGATTCCCCCGGTAGACAGTCAGTACCTTGAGCCGGTTCTCCGGTGCATCGACGTCGTGGATGGCAAAGTTCGCCTTGCCCGACTTGAACTGCTCCAGCACCCATGCCTTTACTTCGTCGTCCGTCTTGCAGCCGGCGGCTACCGCTTCCTCATAGAGCCGGAGCGGGTTCTTCTTGTCCACCTGCGGGAAAAAGGGAAGCCAGCCCAGGCGCACCGCCAGCGCGTTCATGTCGGCAGCGTGATTGTACGCCGGAAGCTTCCTCGCCCCGGTTGCCCACTGCGTATCCAGCGCCATTCCGTCGTAGCGCCATTGCCCCGTCTGGAAATACCAAAGCGACGTGGAGTTCATGATGCGTGGCGGGCGATTCCAGTCCAGCGCCCCGCTCAGGTTCACGAACGCCGCATTCAGACGCGTGTGCTGCGTTCCCACGTAGTGGTTGAAGTTCCCGCCCTGCTTGCCGTTGCAGCCGCAAAGGGCCAACATCACCGCCTGGCTGCGGTAGTAGAGCGATGCGCCGTGGTAGAAGTGCTGAATCCCGGGGCCGGTGATGATCAGCGACTTCCCGTTCGTCTTCTCGGCGTTCTCGGCGAATTCGCGCGCCACCTGGATGACGAGCTGACGGCTCACCCCCGTTTGCGCCTCCTGCCAGGCCGGTGTATATGGCTTCGGATCGTCGAAATCCTTCGGGTAGTCTCCGCCAAGCCCGCGCGACACACCGGCCTGGGCCATCAACAGATCGAACGCCGTGGTAACGAGGATCTCCTTCCCGTCGCGCGTGCGAATGCGGCGCGCCGGCACTTCGCGGCGCAGCTCCACCGCTTTCTTCCCCCGCCCCGGCGTCTGACCAGTGACGATCGAGAACGTGTCGGTAAAGTCGGAGAACGATACCATCGCCCGTTGGCCGGACGCCCCAAGAAACGACAGCAGCGGATCGAAATCCTCCCGCGTCACCGCGTTCTTGAGCTGGAGATTCCAGTTCCCGGTGGGCTCCTTCTCCCAGCGGAACCCGATCGAACCCGTCGGTACGTGAAGCGACCCGGCCGCATCCGCCATGATCAACTTCCAGTCCGCGTTCTCCTCGGCAGCGTATTGCTCCAGGTCCGACGCTCGCACGAACCGGCCCATCTGGTACGCATCGCCGTCCGGATCCAGCATGACGAGGAACGGCAGGTTCGTATACCGTTTGACGTAGTCCGTGAAGTAGGGAGACTCCCTGTCGGCGTAGAACTCCTTGAGGATGACGTGGATGCAGGCCATGAAGTAGGCGCCGTCGCTTCCGGGAACCACCGGCACCCACAGGTCGGAGTACTTGGCGACGTCGGAGTAGTTCGGGGAGACGACCACGACCTTGGTCCCGCGGTACTTCGCTTCGGGCAGGAAATGCGCGTCGGCCGTGCGCGTCATGTTGATGTTGCTGCCGGCGACGATCCAGTACGTGCCCTGGTACCAGTCCGAACTCTCGCAGTTCTCGGTCTGGTCGCCCCACATCGACGGCGACACGTGCGGCAGGTCGTGATACCACTCGTAGTAGCTGCAGTAGATGCCGCCGATCAGATTGTTGTACCTGTGCCCGGAAATGAAGCTGCCCAAGCTCATCGCCGGGATCGGCGAGAAGTTGGCTATATGATCGGGCCCGTACTTCCTGATCGTGTGGATCTGCGCCGCAGCGGCGAGTTCGGTGGCGTCATCCCAGGAGACGCGCTTCCATCCTGCCTTTCCGCGCGCCGACTTGTAGGCCTTCGATCGCGCCTCGTCCTCGGCAACGGCGGCCCAGGCCTCGACAGGATCCTTGCCCTTGCTGCGCTCCTCCTGATAGAAGTCCCAGAGAATCTTGCGCACGTAGGGGTACTTGGGACGCAACGGACTGTAGGGATACCACGACGCCGTCACGCCACGCTGGCATCCGCGCGGCTCCACGTTCGGTATGTCAGCGTCGATCTGCGGGTAGTCAGTCTTCTGCAACTCCCAGCAGATCAGACCGTCCTTGACGAACACTTCCCAGCTGCACGCCATGGAGCAGTTCACGCCATGGCCGGTACGCACGCTGTAGTCGTAGGACCAGCGGCTGCGATAAAAGTCCTCCCAGGAACGGGACTCATCGCTGATCTTGAACCATCGGCTCTTCATGCCACAGTCTCCATCCGTTTGGTTCCCTGGCGCAGGGCGATCAGGGTGAAAGCAGCTGCAACGATTGCGGCCAGAACGAGTGTCGGTATGTACTCCGCCGGCCGCCCGGCAGGAGCCGCGACTCCGCCGCCAAGGTAGTCGACCACCGCCTCTACCTGCGGCGCCGTGAGCGGAAACTTCGGCATCCGCACGCCGTACTGCGCCAAATTCGCCACGGCAATCGAGTCGCCAGCAGCAACCATGGCATCCGGATCGCTGATGAACCGGACCATCCAGTCCCGGGTGCGGCGTTCGGTGACTCCCTGCAGATCCGGGCCTATGCGCACGCCACCGCCGATGGTATGGCACGCCACACACATGGTTTCGAACACGCGCTGCCCTGCAGACTTCTCCTGGCCATGAAGCGTACCCGGTGTGATCGCCATGTTCACAGCAACCAGCGCCAGGATACAACGCGCCGAGCCACGCAGCCGCCGTCCAAGCAGTATCACGTCTGTTCCTCCGTCATTGAGACATCCGGCGCGATCGGAAATCGCGCGCGAAACGCGCAAAGCAGAACGGGTATTTCAGAGTTGAAGGTCAGAATATCGGCTATATTGTTGCTCCTTCCGCAGACCGTCAAGTGTCGCGCAGAAGGGAGTGCCCACCGGCCTGCGCGACGGTGCGCCGATGCATAACGCGTGCGTCAATCCCGAACGAACGTGTCCCGTTGGAAGCGCGCCCCGACCTGCCGGCACGCACGCAGGGCCGACCGCTCGACGCAAGCGAACATCGCACTCACGGACCGACCAGCGCGAGCAAGATCTGCCAGGCCACTCTCGCTGATACCGCCTAACGCCTCAATGGCAGGAGTGGGCGCCGGGACTTCGCCCGGTCGAGCGGGTGTCTACGCGCCACCCTGCCGTCACCTCCGCGCGATCGCATCTCAGTCCCTTGCCGATGGCTAACAGGGACGCGTGACCGATCGCTCGGATCGGTGTGGTCACGGCCGCGCGCTCGGAGGCAGCCCTTTGCTGGCATCGCCGACATTGGTGACGCCCAGGCGGTGCATCGACACGGGGATCCGCGCAGCGCAGGTCCACTCACCATGACCGCCGATCCCGCACCGGCGGCCACTCAATGGGGCATCACCTTGCCCATCCTCTCGCGCTGGTTCACGTTCCGGATGTGGGCCGGACATGACCGGGTCCATAGGCCAGCTCGGAATGCCAGCCCCTACTGTTCCCGAACCGAGAGCGTGAGGCGGCGGCCGCACCCCCCCAAGACGGACCGTTGGACAGCACGACATCAGGATTGGCAATACCGGATGAAACATGACGAAGGAGACTCTACGGGCGATGACCGGCCTCGATCCGCAACCGCCGACGGACTGACTGTCTCACCGGCGCTCGATGTAGTCGTCGACGCTGCCCAGGTACCGGACGAACGATCTCCGATCGATCAGCGCACACTATGGATCTGCTTCCTCGCCATCCTGCTTGGTGTGGCGTCCGCGATCCTCGCCTTGCTGCTGATGTGGCTGATCGCGCTGGTCACCAACTTTGCGTTCTTCGGTGACGCGTCGATCGAACGCCGGGCACCAGCCGACGCGGTCGCGCGACTTGGGCTCTGGGTGGTTCCGATCCCCGTCATCGGAGGCCTGGTGGTGGGCCTGATGGCGCGTTATGGATCTCGCGCGATTCGTGGCCATGGTATTCCAGAAGCGATGGAACAGGTGCTCACGAACAGGAGTCGCATCCCTGCCCGGCTAACGGTCCTCAAGCCGCTTTCGTCGGCCATCGCGATCGGCACGGGTGGACCGTTCGGTGCCGAAGGCCCGATCATCGCCACTGGCGGCGCCGTGGGGTCACTGGTCGGGCAGTTCACGGCATGCAGCCCCGCAGAGCGAAAGACGCTCCTTGGCGCGGGTGCAGCAGCCGGAATGGCTGCGACGTTCGGCAGCCCGGTCGCGGCTGTGCTCCTCGCCGTCGAATTGCTGCTGTTCGAGTATCGCCCGCGCTCGATCATTCCGGTCGCCCTGGCCGCGACGGTCGCCACGGGGATGCGCATCGCCTTCGAAGGCTCGAAGCCAGCGTTCGGCATGCCAGACGTTGGGCCGGCTCCGCTCAGTGCGCTTGCCTTCTACGTCATACTCGGAGCACTGATGGGTCTGGTAGCGGCCGGAGTGACTCGCGCCGTTTACGCCGTCGAGGATCGGTTCGAGCACCTTCCCGTCCACTGGATGTGGTGGCCCGCGCTAGGCGCGGTGGCAGTCGGCGTCATCGGCTACTTCGCGCCAGACACACTCGGCGTTGGCTACTACAACATCACGGCGATCCTGTCCAACCACCTGCCGATCACTGCGGTGGCCTTCCTCTGCGTGATGAAGTTCCTGTCCTGGCTGATCGCGCTGGGAAGCGGCACATCCGGCGGAACGCTGGCACCGCTGTTTACGATCGGGGGTGGCGTCGGCGTGCTCCTCGGTGGCGCCACGGTCGCGTTGCTGCCGCACGCCGGCGTCGACGTGCGTATCGCCGGTCTGGTTGGCATGGCGGCCCTCTTCGCGGGAGCATCGCGTGCCATGCTCGCGTCGGCCATCTTTGCGTTCGAGACGACGTTGCAACCGGCGGCTATCCTGCCGCTGCTGGGAGGCTGCGCCGCTGCCTACCTGGTTTCCTGGCTCGCCATGCGGAACACGATCATGACCGAGAAGATCGCCCGCCGCGGCGTTCAGGCCCCGAACGAGTATGCAACCGATCCGCTCGACCACGTCCTCGTTCGAGACGTCGCATCGCATCCGGTGACGGTGCTCAGGACGACACAAACGATCGGCGAGGTCCGGGAGTGGATCGCGTCCGGCTCCAAGGGCAGTTCTCACCAGGGGTTTCCGATCCTGGACAAGTCCGATACGCTGGTCGGAGTGCTGACGCGCCGCGACCTCCTGTCTACCGAAGCGGAGGGCGCGAGCGTCGCCAGCCTCATCACGCAGTTGCCACGTTTCGTCTATGACGACTGCACGGTCCGTCAGGCGGCGGACCACATGGTCAATCACGACATCGGCCGTCTGCCAGTCGTCAACCGCGAGGGGAAGCCACGCGTGATCGGCATGATGACACGCAGCGATGTGCTGTCCAGCTATCGGATGCGAATCGCCGAGTACGAGCCGGAAGCCCCGTCAAGAAACTTGCCCTTCCTCCGCCGAAGAGAGCAGACGCGATCGCAGGACGCCGGCGAACCACGGCAGGAGAGGGAGGACGCGTCCAACAAGCCGGGATGACAGGCGCGCAACGCCTACGGCACGCTGGATGATGTCGCCGCAGGCGTCCCATGCCGGCCGGCAGAACGTCTCAGCCAGTCGGCGGCTGCAACACTCCCAGGTACGCACGCCACGGCCCCACGTCGTCGGCGTACTGGCGCGCCATCGTGCGTGCGATCTGCGTGAGGTGAGCCAGATCGTGGACCGTCCAGGTGGAGAGAAGCTGACGGAGGGTGACCACGCCAAATTCGGGGTGCGTGCCGGTCCTGGCCAGATCCCTTTCGGAAATCCGGCGCGCGTCCAGCACGCGAAGGCTGGCCGACCGGAGCGCCTCGAATTCATCCAGCAAGTGGGCCACCGGCGTGGATCGCGCACGCTCGATGTTGCCATCGCGCGTAAACGGGTCGAACTGGCCCGCCCCCGGCTGCTGCAGGATGGCCTCCAGGCGTGGCACCCACAAGGAGCGTTCGCCTTCGATCAGATGCACGAGCACCTCAGCCGGAGACCAGCGTCCGGGACCGTCGCCGTGGTGCAACCACGCGTCCGGCAAATCGAGCAGCAATGCGCGCAGGACATTGGGTGTCCGCGACAGGATTGCCCTAGTGTGCGACATGTCAAAACCGGTCACGTTCTCCCTCTTCCAGCGCTGGTTCCTAAATGTCGCCGCTCTGACGCGCGTGACAAAATACCGAGCAGAAACTGAGAACCGGTTCGCCACAGCGTGATCGCGAAGCCGACGGGACTTCCCGAAGGTCACACTCCCATAGCGACATCCCGAAACGAGCGTCGTGCGGTTCGACGGCTGGCGAGGAGCCGCCGGAATGCGGGATCGTTGACCGGCCTGCGTTGCGCTGGCAACTTGGGCCGGCACTTCAGCGGTCGAAATCCTGTTCCTCGAACCCCGGCGATCATCGTGGGACCGCTCTTCGGCCTGGTCTTCCCACTCGTCCCGATCATCGGGCTCATCCTGATCGTGCGGTATGGTCCGATCCGGAGTCGCTGGTGGCACGGAGAGAACGCGCTCGGCTTCGCGGTGTTCGTCGGCGCAATTGCCTTTCTTGTCGGCTTCATCGGCCCGATGATCGTGGACCCAGAAGCGAACCAGGGGCCACTCCTCGGCATTTTCATCACCGGTCCGTTGGGATTCGTGGTTGGAATTGTGTGGGGCTTGGTGAGAGCGGCGCGCCGCCGCGTCGACGAACGCGCCCGCCGATCCTGACTTGCGCCGACTGCAGCACCCGGGTTATCCAGTGAGCCCGTATGCGAACGGATCTCGACATGGAACTCGGCGCATTTTCGATCAGCCTGGCCGTCAAGGATCTGGAGGCCTCCAAGCTGTTCTACGAGAAGTTTGGATTTTCGGCTTTCGCCGGCAACCAACTCGAGAACTGGCTGATCATGAAGAACGGCACTCACGTCATCGGCTTGTTTCAAGGGATGTTCGACAGAAACGTCCTGACGTTCAATCCGGGTTGGGACAGCAGCGCGCAACGATTGCCGTCCTTCACCGATGTGCGGGAACTGCAGCGCCGGCTGAAGGCACAGGGGATTCCCCTGGTGAGCGAGGCGGATGAGACCACGACCGGGCCCGCCAGTTTCGTTGCCATCGATCCGGACGGGAATCCGGTTCTCGTGGATCAGCACGTATGAGCGGCAGGTTGGTCGCACGCCGTCATTCCCCGTGTTGCACCTGGATACAAGCCGCTTTTCCGTGTGCGTGGCCGTGCGCGGTCGACCGCCGTCGGGCGCAGCGCTGAATGCCGCTCGGCTACTGGATCAGTGTGACGATCCACATCCTCTCCGCGATGCTCTGGCTGGGCGGGATGTTTTTCCTGGGCATCGTGGGTGCGCCGGTGCTGCGTGAGATCGAGCCGGCATCGCTCAGGCAGCAGTTGTTCCACGGGCTGGGCGAACGCTTTCGCACCGTTGGGTGGATTGCGATCGCGATCCTGATTGCCACTGGGCTGCTCAACCTGTACTACCGGGGGCTCCTGCGCTGGTCGGACGTTCTGGGCAATCCTGCATTCTGGAGCACCTCGTTAGGTCGCGCCTTGGCGGCGAAGCTCGCGGCCGTGCTGATCATGCTGGTTGCTGCTGCCATCCACGATTTCGTGCTTGGCCCGCGATCCGGCCGCGTTCGTGCCGGATCACCCGAGGCGGCCCAGTTCCGGAGGCGGGCTGCACTCCTCGCCAGGGTAAACGCGCTGGTAGGCGTCGTATTGGTGGTGGCCGCGATCCGGCTGGCGCGGGGCGCGTAATCGAGCGGCGGACAGGCACGAGGCCGAGTGGAAGCGCGTGCGGCACATTGTGTGAGAGCGTGCGCGACGCAACTCGATCCGTGCTTTCCCGGTGAGCCGTCGTCGAGCGAACGCGAACGAGCGTCCGTGCCGGCCAAGTCGCCCGGCCGTTGGTGCGGCTCGATCCCGGTTAGCGCACGAACACCGCGCCGAAGGGTTTGGCTCGACCCGCCACTCCGTTCGGCCAGGTCGGACGGTCAAAGCTCACACCCGGGAGGACAGCGCTGGTGTCCCGGAAACGCTCATCCCACGTCAGTCGACCGGTGGCGCTGTCGAATCTGGCGATGCGCACGATCGGCAGCCCCGCGCTTTGGCCAGTTACCACGAGTCGGTCGGTCCCCGAATCGACGGAAATCCAATGCGGAAGGAACGTCTCTTCGGTGACGAACGATCCGGCTTCCGTCGCATGTGCCGGTTCCGCAATGTCGAGGATCGCGTAGCGATGTGCGTTGGCGACCGGCAGGATCATGAAGGGACCGATCGCGACGGGAGCGGCGCAGCCGGTATTCGGCGGCCTCGGCAACGCCAACACCCGCTCGATTCCGGGTTCGGCGGCGACGCCGGTGACACGATAGACGCCGCAGTTGTAGCTGCTGATCAGCACGGAGGTGTCGCTCACGACGCTGACGGCGAACGGGCGAACGTGCGCCGAGTCCCCGCGGACTTCCGGTATCGCCAGCGTCTTGAGCAGGGTGAGATCGGAGAGGCGCCATACCTGGACAACGTCGGCCGATCGTTCGTCGTCGAGCGACGAACTGGCGCTCACGACCCGATCGATGTCCGGAAGAACCGCGAGCCCCGACGGGCGAATCTTCGCGCCGGGAAAGGTGGAGTCCCTTGACCACCCCTGCCGGACGAAGTTGCCTAGCGCGTCAAACTCCGCAAGCCCACCGGGCGAACCGGATACCATGCTGTCGCCGAACTGCACGGTCGCCACGACGTGCCCGTTCGCCAGGCGCGCGAACGCATGGAGACGTCGGCCCCCCGGCACCTTGGCGAGCCGACCGCCACGGCGCGGAAATATCGGGTCGGAAAAGTCGACGAGGTACGCCTTGTCGGCGCGATCGTCATTGACAAAGAGCATGCCGGTCGCAGGCGCGACCGATTCCGTGTACGCCGGGCTGCGGCCGCCGGAGTCGACCGTCAGGGCCGTGAGAACCGCGCCGTACGATTCGCTCGACGGGTTGGCATCGAGCACGGCGATCATGTCGACGCCGGTTGTGTTGTCGTGTCCTGTACCAGCCCATACGTACAGGTACGGTGAAGGGGCCTTCGCCTCATCCCGTTCGGCCGGCCCCCCGCACGCGAGGATGAGCCAGGGAAGAAGGAGCGCGCTCCGGTACGTCACGAAGTTCATATGCGACGGGCTCGTCGACGGCGCTTGCGCGGTACGGCTATTCGACCGACCAGACAGCGCGATCGGTGCGGAAGACCCGCGAGTTCCCGATCGCGCGTTGCCCCGGTTCCTTACATCGCCACGTCAGGCTTCTGCGGCTTGATTTCGTCCGTGCTCGGCTTCAGCTCGTCCAGACCCGCGGCCCGCAGGATGGCGTTCAGGCGGGCCAGGTTATCATCCATCGACTTCTTCGCTGCCGCCAGCTGCACATCCAGTTCCTTGCTCAACAGACCGAACGCTTCCAGCGCCTGCTTGGTCGGCCGGTAGTCTCCGGACGACACCGTTCCCGTCAGGGCGGCGATCTGATTGTTCAGCCTGATGGGGAAGTTCAGCGGGTCCTGCGAGCTCTGGTTCTTCGTCTGGTAGATCTCTTCCTCGGCGCCCGTGAGGCCCGTCATCATCTGGCCGGCGATCTGCTCGAACTCCTGCTTCTGGCTTCCCGTCAGCTTCCCCGTGCGATCGCCCACCTGGTAGCGCATGTTCCTCACCGTGCGCACGGCGTTGTTCGCCTCCGTGACCTTGTCGCGAATGGCGATCAGCAGCTTGAATTGGGCCTGCAGGTCGGCGTCCGTGGCTTCCGATCGCGGATCCTTCTTCACGCGCAACACCTGCGTCTGCGGCTCGCCGCCGTTCACGGTCATCCGCACACTGTACGTTCCCGGTGGCGCGACCGGGCCCTCGACCGTCCCCGCCCACATGATCATGTTCTGGAAACGAACGGCATCCGGGTATCGCAGGTCCCACGCGAACATGTTGAGCCCTGCCTTGTTAGGCACGCGAGGCGGGCGCGGCCCCTGCGAGGCCATGGCCTCGAAATCGACCCCTTCCATCCTGGCCGCTGGATCCGCGTACCTGGCGGTAACGCTCTTCGTTGCCGAGTCGCGGGACCAGCCGTTGCGGGTCAGGGAGTCGATCGCCTGCGCCTTGGCCGCTTCCATGCGCAGGGAGTCCGCCTGAGTCGCCGGATCCTGATCGCTGGTGAACGACTTGATCACGGCACCGGCGGCGTCGCGGAACTCGAGCTGCACCTTCTGGTTCGCGGACTTCAGGTTGTAGTAGACGACGGCTCCGCTGGGCGGGTTGTTGCCTCCAGTACCGAACAGCTGGGCGAAAAACCCGCCACCCCAATCCGTGCGGACGGCATCCACTGGCTTGTACAGATGTGCGATCCTGTCGAGCGCCGGAGCCGCAACCTGCCGGAGCGGTGAGACGTTATCCATGACCCAGAAGGCACGGCCGTGCGTTCCGGCAATCAGGTCATCGTCCCGGAGCGTCAGATCATGAACCGGAACCGGCGGGAGGTTTCTCTGAAGAGACCGCCAGTTCAAACCATCGTCGAACGACACATACACGCCACGCTCGGTACCGGCATAGAGGAGCCCGCGCCGCACGGGATCCTCGCGGATGACGCGCGTGAAGTGGTCTTCCTTAATGCCGTCGACGATCTTCGTCCACGTCTTGCCGTAGTCGGTCGTCTTGTAGAGGATCGGGGCCTTGTCGCCCTGCTGGTAACGATTCGCCGCTATGTAGGCGCCACCGGCGACGTAGTGCGACGGTTCGATGATCGAGATGCGGGTGAAGTCGCCTATGTCCTTCGGCGTCACGTTCTCCCAGTGTGCTCCGTTGTCCTGCGACACCCAGACGTACCCGTCGTCGGTGCCCGCCCAGAGGACACCGGCGCGCAACGGCGATTCGTCGAACGCGAAGATCAGGGCATAGGTCTCGACGCCGGTCTGGTCCTTGGTGATCGGGCCACCGCTCGCGCCCATCGTGCGCAGATCGCGACGCGCGAGTTCGGGCGACGCCTGCGTCCAGCTCTCGCCCTCGTTGAGGCTGCGGAAGAGCACCGAACCAGCCGCGTACAGCACGTTCGGGTTGTGGCGCGAGAAGACGATCGGGAAGGTCCACTGGAACCGCACCTTGATGTCTTCCGACGAGTGACCCATCGGGTTGATGGGATAAATCGTGATGTCGCGCGAAAAGCCCGTGCGCATGTCCTTCCTTGTCAGCAGGCCGCCGTAGCTTCCGGCGAACACGATGTACGGTTTGGTGGGATGCGGCGTGACATATCCGGATTCGCCGCCTCCGGCGTCCTGCCAGTCCGCCATCGTGATGCCGCCTTCCTTGCGGCTCGGTCCGCACAACGTGGAATTGTCCTGCTGTGCGCCACAGACCTTGTACGGCCATTCGTTCGTCGTGCTGACGTGATACCACTGGGCGGTCGCGAAGTCCTGGTCGGTCCAGGTACGGCCACCGTTCACGGATACCGTCGCGCCCCCGTCGTTGGCCTCGACCATCCGCAGCGGGTCGTTCGGCGCGATCCAGAGATCATGGTTGTCTCCGTGCGGCGCATTGATCTGCTCTCGGAACGTCTTGCCTCCATCGCGCGACCGGAAAAACTGCACGTTGAGGACGTAGACGACGTTGGTATCCGTGGGATCGGCGTAGATCTGCGAGTAATACCAGGCACGTTGCCGCAGCTTCCGGTCCTGGTTCAGATACTGCCACGTCGCTCCAGCATCGTCCGATCGGTACACGCCACCGGAGTCGTGCTCGATGATCGCCCACACGCGGCTCGCCTTGGCCGGCGAGACCGCCAGACCGATCTTGCCTAACGTCCCTTTGGGCAGCCCCTTCGCCGTGGCGCTCAGATTCACCCAGCTCGTCCCGCCATCGCTGGTCTTGTATATGGCGCTGTGAACGCCACCCGACGAGAGGGACCATGGCGTCCGATACGCCTGCCACATCGCCACGTACATCACCTGCGGATTCGATGCATCCATGGCGATGTCGATCACGCCGGTGGAGTCGTTGCTGTACAGGATCTTCTGGAAGGTCTTCCCGCCATCCGTCGTGCGATACAGGCCGCGTTCCGTGCCAGCCTTGAACGGATTCCCGAACACCCCGATATAAGCCGTGTTCGAGCTGGTGGGATGAATGCGTATCGTGGATATGTGCTCGTCCTTGAAGCCGAGTAACGTCCACGTCTTGCCGCCATCCCCGGTCTTCCACAGCCCATCGCCCGGTGCCGTGTTCCCGCGGATGTCCGTCTCGCCACCGCCAACCCATACGATATCCGGATTCTGCTGATCGACGGCGATCGCGCCGATCGTACCTCCGAAATAGTTGTCCGACACTGGCGACCAGTTGACGCCGCCGTCAGTTGTCTTGAAGACACCTCCTCCGGTCGTCCCCATCCAGTACTCCATCGGCCGCAGCACCGAGCCCCCCACGGCAACCGATCGACCACCTCGATTCGGACCGATCGCGCGCCACTTGAGAGCCAGGAACGCGGACGAATCGAACGTCAACGGACCAGTCGGCGCTGGCTGTACGGGCCGAGCCGCCGCAGGACGGCTGGTTGCCTGAGCTTCAGTCCCGCGCGCGGGAAGGCCGATCGTGGCAAGAAGCGCAAGCGCCGAACGAGAGAGAAGAACCGACCGCGACGTCATATTCGGTGGAATGCAAAGGGTGGATGCCGCAGTACCGCTGAGCAGTCCGGAAATTAAGACAACGTGGCGGCGCATGCGCTAGCAGGGGTTACCTGCAAGCGCGCCAGCCAATTCCGTGGTCCGAAAACACTCTCGACGCCACTGCGGCCCGATGACGCTCGGCAGTCGGCAAGGCCCGTGAACCAGCGCCGAAGCGGACGTCCCATACCGGTCGTGACGTTTCGCCGGCCGGATCGACGCAATCCATCAGAGAGCTCTCATTCCTTGGGACTAGGGTTTGCCCGAGTGTCCAGGAGAATCCGGTCCTGACATCCTGTGCGTGCTCGCGAAGCTCGTGTCGGACTGGGGATGGGGCGAGGAGTGCTTCGGGGACGCACCGGGTCGGGTCGAGCGTCGGGAGGAAGGGGGGGGCGGGAAGACGGGCGGGTGGATGGCCGGTCGGAGAATGGCGCTGGCGTATCGTGCCCCATCCCCGTCGACATCGGACGGGCTGTGGGGATGGGAGCTCACGTGAGGAAGGGCGGGGACGGGAGGGAAAGAGGGGAAGCTGGCCACCCGAACGACATAGGGGCTGTTGGCGGTTGGGAAAGTGGCCGGCGTAGCGCAACACACGGCTGGGGCGCATCTCACGCTCCAGCCGTGTCCGCTCATCATGCCCGCTCCCGAACCGATTCTTTCATTTGACTCGCGCGCACATCAGCTTGCGGCGTGCGCCGGAATCCTCAGGCTCTCACCGAACGTGAGTTCGACGTCGCGGTAATCGGCGGCGGTATCGTCGGCGCCTGTGTAGCTCGTGACGCTGCCACGCGCGGGCTCTCGGTCGCACTGATCGAGAAGCGCGACTTCTCGTCCGGAACCAGTTCGGCGTCGTCCCGGATGGTCCACGGCGGTGTCCGCTATCTGGCGCAGCTGCAGCTGGCAGTGGTCCGTGAATCCCTTCGGGAGCGACGGATCTGGCAGCAAGCCGCACCACATCTGATCCGACCGCTGCCGTTTGTGCTGCCCGTGACCACGGCGCGCGAGCGCTTCGAGGCTCGCGTCGGACTAACCATGTTCGATCTGCTGGCCTGGGATCGAGGGCGCCTGCAAGATCCTGAACAGCGTCTCCCGGCACATCGGTGGTGGTCCAGGGCCGAGGCAATCTCCCGCATCCCTGCACTGCTCGACTCCGCAACTACTGGAGCAGTCTGCTACGCGGACTGCCAGGCGACGTCACCCGAGCGTGTGTGCATCGAGTGCCTTCACGATGCCGCCGAACACGGCGCTGTGATCGCGAATTACATCGCCTGCACCGGCATCCTCCAGCGGCATCGCCGCGTGACGGGCCTCGCGGCCCATGACGGACCCACGGGGAACGCGGTGCTCATTCGGGCTCGATCGGTCGTCAATGCGACCGGACCGTGGGCGGATAGCATCCTTCACACCGTCGACGGCATATCACGGACCCCTCGACTCGTTCGGTCGAAGGGAGCGCACATCCTCGTCCGCAGGCTTGCTGCCGACTACGCGCTCTTTCTCCGACACCACGGTCGACACGCCTTCGTGCTCCCGTGGCGTGGCCTCTCACTCATCGGCACCACCGATACGCCATACAATGGCGATCCCGACCTTGTTCGGCCCGAGATGGATGATGTCCGGGAGTTGCTGGACATCGTCAACGCCGCGCTGCCCAGCGCACATCTGCTCACAAGCGACGTTCGCTATGCCTATGCCGGACTCCGCCCACTGGTGGCCGATGGCACCTCCAGCAGTTATCGCATGAGCCGCCGCGCCGAGATCGTCGATCACGGCCGCGAGGGTGGGCCGCACGGGCTGATCTCGGCCCTGGGTGGCAAATGGACGACAGCACGTCACATCGCCGAGCAGGTCGTCGACCTTGTGACGCGGCAGTTGGGCGCGGGGAGCCGTCCGTGCACGACGCGGGAGCGACCGCTCCCCGGCGGTGACTTTGGGACTCTGTCGGCGTTTCGTGCTCGCCTGCAGTCGGAGCGGATGGGCGTGGACCGAGCGACCGCGGAACATCTGGGTTCGATCTATGGCGCGCGGTACCGGCAGGTGGTGGATGTGGCCGCGGGGGATTCGGCGCTCGTCGCCGCGCTGGCGCCAGGCATTCCCGACATTGGCGCGGAGGTCGTGTACGCCGTCCGGGAAGAGCAGGCGCTGCACCTCCTGGATGTCCTGCTGCGACGAACCGGCATAGGCACAATGGGAGCGCCCTCCTCCGTCGTGCTGGATCGCCTAACGGGAATGATGGCCATGGAACTTGGGTGGAGCGCTGCGGACGTGGAACGGGAGCGGAGCGGGGTCGAGGCGCATTATCGCATCGCGACCGAGGGCATGGAGGCGGAGCCGCAAGAACCTTAGGTTGAGGGCATGACTTCGCCGACTGGTACCCGGACCGACACCGAGACGCTCGTGGCGCTTCGCCAGCTGTTGCTGGCCGTTCTCGTTTTCGGGCTCGTAGGCCTGACCTTCGAGCTGTTCCTGATCGGGCATTTCAAGGATCCGTGGGAATGGGTGCCGATCGTGCTCCAGGTCGCAGCTCTCTGGCCGACTCTGGCCGTCTGGTTTCGGCCGTCGCGACGTGCCGTGCAGTCGTTGCAGGCCATGATGCTGCTATTCTTTCTGTCGGGAGTGGTTGGGCTGTATCTCCACTACCGGGGCAACGCCGAGTTCGAGCTCGAGATGTATCCCGACCTCTCGGGATTCAAGCTGTTGTGGGACGCGCTCACGGGCGCCACTCCCACGCTGGCGCCGGGAACGATGATGCTGCTCTCGCTTCTCGGCCTGACTGTTACATTTCGTCATCCCGCGCTCAGGCAATAGCGCGTCTGGAGTTCACCCCGGCTCACGAGGACCCGTTATGCGCCGCCATCGCTTTCACCGCGCCCTTCTGGCGCTTCTGATCGGACTCGCGGTCTCGCTTCCGTCGGTCACGGATGCGCAGGTTGGAAAGAGCGTTGGAGTCATGGACGCCAACGTGGCCAGCGAGAAGGATCTGCTGGCCGTTCCCCACCTCACGCCGGCGCTGGTGAAGCAGATCGTGGAGAAGCGTCCGTTCTCCAGCGTCCTGGAACTCAACGCCCTGCTCAGCCCCACGCTCAGCAAGGAGCAGCTGACGGCGGTGTACGGTAAGATCTTCGTCCACATCAACCTGAACTCGGCGTCGAAAGAGGAGATCCTGCTTATTCCCGGCGTGGGAAACCGGATGCTGCACGAGTTCGAGGAATACCGTCCTTACAAGGCGCTGGCGCAATTCCATCGCGAAATAGCGAAGTACGTGAAGCCCGACGAACTGGCGCGCCTCGAGCAGTACGTGTTCGTCCCGATCAACCTCAACACCGCGACCGACGAGGATATCCTCTCGATTCCCGGTGTTGGCAACCGGATGCTGCACGAGTTCAAGGAGTACCGGCCGTACAAGGGAATCGAGCAGTTCCGCCGCGAGATCGGGAAATACGTGAACAAGGCGGAAGTCGCTCGCATGGAGCGCTTCGTCACCGTGAACTGACGCGCGCGAGCGTGACGCACAGGAGCATCGACGAGTCGACTGCGGCGTGTCCTTCCCAGACGGACCGACCGTGACTGCCGAGGCACGCGAAAACAGGGACTTCGTCCGGGAGATGGTGGCGCGGGACGTCGTCAGCGGCAAGTTCGGTCGTCCGGTGATGACGCGATTCCCCCCCGAGCCTAACGGGTTCCTGCATATCGGCCATGCCAAGTCGATCTGTCTGAACTTCGGGGTGGCGCGGGAGTTCGGCGGCGTGTGCAACCTTCGCTTCGACGACACCAATCCGTTCACCGAGGATATCAAGTACGTCGAGTCCATCAAGGAGGACGTGCGCTGGCTCGGGTTCGACTGGGGCGATCGCGAATACTACGCATCAGACTACTTCGAACGACTCTACGAGTTCGCCGAACTGCTGGTGAAGAAGGGGAAGGCGTACGTCGATTCGCAAAGCGAGGAAGAGATCCGGATTGGACGCGGGACGGTCACCCAGCCCGGGGCGGCTGGCCCGTGGCGCGATCGTTCGGTAGACGACAATCTCGACCTGCTGCGGCGCATGCGTGCCGGCGAGTTTCCCGACGGCGCGCACGTACTGCGAGCGAAAATCGATCTTGCGCATCCGAACATGATCATGCGCGATCCACTGCTGATCCGGATCCGCAAGGCGCCGCATTATCGCCGAGGCGATGCGTGGTGCATCTATCCCCTGTACGACTACGCGCACGGCCTCTCAGATGCGATCGAGGGAGTCACGCACTCGTTATGCACGCTCGAGTTCAAGGACAACCGGGACATCTACGATTGGCTGGTGCGCGAGGTCGGTTTCGAGCGTCCGCCGGAACAGACTGAGTTCGCCCGGTTGCAGCTGGACTACACGGTTCTGAGCAAGCGGAAGCTCCTTCGTCTCGTGAATGAGGGACTGGTCAGTGGATGGGACGACCCCCGGATGCCGACCATCGCCGGCATTCGTCGGCGGGGTGTGACGCCGGAAGCCATCCGTGCCTTTGCGGAAACGATCGGCGTGGCGCGAAAGGACGCCCGCGCAGAGCTGGCGAGCTTCGAGTTCGCGGTGCGCAACGACCTCAACATGCGTGTTCCGCGCGTGCTCTGCGTGGCCAGGCCACTCAAGGTCGTCCTGACCAACTATCCGGAAGGGCAAGTCGAGCAGCTCCACGCACCCAGCTATCCGCACGACGTTCCCAGAACCGGATCGCGTCTCGTGCCATTCTCGCGCGAACTCTGGATCGACCGCGACGACTTCATGGAGGATCCGCCACGGAAGTACTACCGCCTGTCCCCCGGCCGCGAAGTCCGGTTGCGCTATGGCTACCTCATCACCTGCACGGACGTCGTGAAGGACTCGTCTGGCAGCGTGGTAGAACTCCACTGCACCTATGACCCGGTCACACGCGGCGGCAATGCCCCCGATGGACGGAGGGTCCAGGGCACGATCCACTGGGTGAGCGTCGCGCACGCGCTGCCCTGCGAGTTGCGGCTGTACGGCCGACTGTTCTCCGTGCCCGACCCGGACGACGTCCCGGAAGGCGAGGACTTTACGTCGCTGCTCGATCCGGAATCGCTGGCGGTGTTACGGGACGCCTGGATCGAGCCTAGTGTCGCCGACGATCCTCCGGGCTCGCGATACCAGTTCGAACGCACTGGCTACTTCGTCAGCGACCTCGTGGACTCCAGGCCGGGCGCGCTGGTGTTCAACCGTACCGTGACGCTGCGTGACAGCTGGGAGAAGGAGAAGGCCAGGGCGTAGCATGACGCATACTCTGCGTACGCTCGCCCACGCACTCGAAGGGCGATACGCGCTGCAACAGGAAATCGGTAGTGGCGGTATGGCAGTGGTCTTCGCGGCCTCGGACCTCCGCCACGGTCGCCGCGTTGCGATCAAGGTGATCCGCGAGGATCTCGCCGAAGGCGAGGGGCTGGACCGGTTTCTGCGCGAAATCGGCGTGACCGCGAGGCTGAATCATCCGCACATCCTGCCGCTGCTCGACTCCGGCGAGGTTGCGCGCATGCCGTACTACGTGATGCCGTTCATCGAGGGGGAAACGCTGCGTCACCGCCTCGATCGCGAACGCCGGCTGGCGGTCGGCGACGCCCTCGACATTGCCGCCGACATCGCCGATGCCCTCGCGTATGCCCACGCCCAGGACGTGCTCCACAGGGACGTCAAGCCTGAGAACATCATGTTCTCCGGCCGGCACGCCCTCGTGGCCGACTTCGGGATAGCCAAGGCAATGCAGCTGGCGGCCGGCGACGAAAACGTGACGCAATCGGGGCACATCGTCGGCACGCCGGCATACATGAGTCCCGAGCAATCGGCCGGCGACGAAACGATCGACGCTCGGAGCGATGTGTACAGCCTCGGCGTCGTGATGTACGAGATGCTCACCGGTGAAACTCCATTCTCC
Source organism: Gemmatimonadaceae bacterium (assembly GCA_019186945.1). GTDB lineage: Bacteria > Gemmatimonadota > Gemmatimonadetes > Gemmatimonadales > Gemmatimonadaceae > JABAQJ01. Next base: position 7,418 of record JABAQJ010000007.1, on the reverse strand, counting down.
GGGCCGTCTTCGCGCTCGGTTTTCGCCCGCCGGCTCACCGAAGACGTCCCCGCCCTGCGCACGCTGCAGCCGGAAATCCCGCCCATCGTGGACCACGTCGTGCTTCGCGCGCTGGCTCGCGAGCCGGCGGACCGGCACGCATCCGCTGCGGAATTCGCGGATGCCCTCAGCCACACTCGGCGGGCCGTGTCGTCGGTCGGATCCAACGTCATGCAGCTGTCGGCAGATCTCCCGGTGATGCCGTCGATCGCCATTCTCCCGTTTGCCAATCTCTCCTCGGATCCCGAGAACGAGTACCTGTCGGACGGCATCACAGAGGAGATCCTCAACGCTCTCTCTCGCCTGCGATCGATCCGCGTATGTGCGCGCGCGTCGTCGTTCGCGTTCAAGGGGCAAAGCGTGGATATCCGCAACGTCGGCGAGAGGTTGGGTGTGCGGTCCGTGTTGACCGGCAGCGTACGCCGATCGGGACCGCGTCTCCGGGTGAGCGCTCAACTCGTCAACGCCGTCGATGGCTTCCAGCTGTGGTCGGAGCGATACGAACGTACATCCGACGATATCTTCGCGATCGAAGACGACATATCGAGTGCGATCGTTCGCGCGCTCCGCAGCGCGCTTGGCGGCGATCAGCGCGCCGCCGGCGGTGCCGCACTGACGTCGCCACGAATCGAAGCAGCCGCCAGCAGCGCCGCGCACGAACACGTCCTCAAGGGACGCTACCTCCTCGCGCGCCGCACGGAGGAAAGCGTGCGCCAGGCCATGACGGAGTTCCAGCTCGCTGTCGGAACGGACCAGGGTTACGCGGCCGCGCACGCCGGACTGGCCGACGCGTGGGCTCTGCTGGCCGTGTACGGCGCCGTCGAACCGGGTGTGGCGATGCCAGCCGCGCGTGCAGCCGCCGAGCGCGCTCTTCTGTTGCAGCCGGCAAACGCCGAGGCACAGGCCACGTTAGGCACCATACTGGCCGTGTTCGAGTGGCGATGGGAGGAAGCGGCGCTCGCGTTCGCCGCCGCGAGCGAGCGAAACTCACGCTACGCACCGGCACACCAGTGGCTCGCCACCAACGTTCACGTGCCGCACCAGCGATTCGACGAAGCGCTCGAAGCCGTGGGCAGGGCCATGAGACTCGATCCGCTGTCGGTTGCCGTGAAGACGGCGTGGATCTCCGTGCTGTTCTATTCGCGGCGGTATGCGGAGGCGCTCGATGCCGCACGAGACTTGGCCGCGACCGAGCCATCGTCCGTACTATCGCATTATTTCGCAGGCCAGACGCTGCTCGAATTGGGTGACCTGGCCGGCGCCCGCGAGTCGCTGCAGAACGCGGTAGTCAGGTCCGGAGAAAGTTCGGAAACGGTCGCGGCGCTCGCCTACGCGTATGCACGTGACGGTGAGGTCGCACGAGCCCGCGATCTTCTCGGACAACTGCAACGCAGGCGGTCGGCAGACAGGCACGTGCCCGCCACCCACCTGGCGTTGATCCACCTGGGGTTGGGTGACCCCTCGGCCGCGCTCGACGACCTGGAGCGCGCCCGGGAGGAGCGAGCGAGCGACCTCGTCTGGCTTCGCGTCCGACCGGCGTGGGACGCGCTCCGCGGAAGTCCGCGCTTCGACTCGATCCTCCGCTCGCTGGATCTGGCCTGAATCGAAGCGGTCGGTTGGCGGTGGGCCCGCTTGCAGGCCACGACGCGCCGCCGAGGCTTGGCCCCGACCCGAACGCTCAACGTTCCAGGCTTCTGCGTCGTAGATGTTGGTTCTGCCCAATCGGATGTCCTGCGTATTCGCTTCGTAACCGAAGGAGCCGGCTGGCGGTGTGGCACCGCCCGCCGAATCCTGTGTCTTTGCGCCCTGAGCCTCACTGCCGCCGCATGGCCGGCATCCACGGCGTCCTCTCAAGGAACGCCGGCAGGAAGCCCGCGCCGTGGGGCCAGCGGGGCCGCGCCACAGACGGCCGGTTCCGACACGGCTCGTGCGTTGCGCCTGAGGGCAGACAGCGCGGGAGCCATCCGCCTCGACGGACTGCTGACCGAACCCGTCTGGCGGGAAGCGACACCGATCGCCGACTTCCGCCAGCGTGAACCCCTGGAGGGCGAGGTTGCGACCGAACGTACCGAAGTTCGCGTGCTCTTCGCTGGCGACGTGCTCTACGTCGGGATCACGGCATACGATCGGCAACCGCAACAGATCGTGTCGCGAATCCTCGCGCGCGACAAGGTCATGGAGGCCGAATTCGACGGGCGGCCCAAGTTCGGCGGCGATGATGCCGTCGCAATCCTCTTCGACCCGTTCCACGACCATCGCAACGGTTTTGTCTTCGCCACGAACCCGAACGGCGCCGAGTTCGATGCGCTCCTTACTGATGAAGGGAAGGAGTTCAACGTCGACTGGCGCGGCATCTGGCACGTGTCTGCCAAGCGCACGCCGGAAGGATGGTCTGCCGAGTTTGCGATTCCGTTCCGGACGCTCCGCTATCCGGCCGACGGTGGGGAGTGGGGATTCAACGTGTACCGGATGATCCGTCGCAAGAACGAAGAGGTGTTGTGGCAGAGCTGGCGTCGCGGCAACGAGGGGTTTGCCCGTGTGAGCCGGGCCGGTCATCTCGAGGGCCTGACGGGACTGCCACGTCCCGGCGCCAACGTGGACGTCAAGCCCTACGTGCTTGGTGGCGGGAACGAGGAGATCGATGCGGGCATGAAGTCTCGAAGCGGCGTGTCGCACGTCGGCGCGGATCTCAAGTCGGAAGTGCGACCTGGCCTCGTGCTGGACCTGTCGTACAACACGGACTTCGCTCAGATCGAGGTAGACGATCAGCAGGTTAACCTGACGCGTTTTTCCCTGTTTTTCCCGGAGAAGCGCGAGTTCTTTCTGGAGAACTCCGGCATTTTCGGGTTCGGGGCGCCGGGGCGGTTCGAGCCGCCGCCGTTTCTGGCGTTCTTCTCGCGGCGGATCGGCATCAATGCGGACTCCGGCGAGGTTCCGTTACTGGGTGGGGGCCGCCTGACCGGCAGGGTCGGCGGACAAACCGTGGGCATCCTGTCCGCGTTCACCGCAGCGAAGTACGGGGATCCTCGCACCGCCTTCAACGTGGCGCGGGTCAAGCGTGACGTGGGCGGCGCTGGGTACGTCGGGGCCATGCTCGTCGACCGGCGGAACAGCGAGACCGCTAACACCGTTGGCGGTCTCGACTGGTCGTTGTGGCCGACGGGGGCGTTGAATCTGCAGGGGTTCGCGGCAAGGACATCGACCGAAGGCGATGGGGGCGAAGACATGGCGTGGCGGGTCGCGGCCGACTACCGCGCCAGGAACGGCAGCGCGAGCCTGTCGCACCTGATGGTCGGCCCGGATGCCGAGGCGGACGCAGGCTTCGTGACGCGAACCGGGATCAGGAGCACTTCGGGGAATTTTCGCTACGTGTTCCGCCCCGGCAGATTCAACCTGCGCCAGATCAGCGCCTCGCTTTCGCCGGATCTCGTGACCGGCACGGACGGACGGCGGCAGGACTGGAACATCAACGTCGGGACCAGCCCCGAGTGGAATACCGCCGACGATATCGCGTTCTTCTACTCGTTCGGGCGGAGCCGGGTGGACGAGGACTTTTTCCTGGCGGACACCGTCCTCGTTCCCGCGGGCGACTACGGCAATACCACGTTCACCATTTTCGGGTCGACCGGGCCGGCGCGTCCGGTCGTACTCAACGTCGACGCGAACCTGCGCCGGACCTTTGGCGGGACCGTCAATTCCGTCACTGCCGGTTTGTCGGCGACGCCGGGGATGCACCTCGGCTTCAAGGTCGAGTACACCCGCAGCGACGCGTCTCTGCCTAACGGGTCATTCGTGGCACATCTGGTGTCGTTCCGGTCGACCTATGCCTTCACCACCAGGCTCTCGCTCAACTCGCTCCTCCAGTACAACAATCTCGACCGGCAGGTATCCGCGAACGTGCGGTTGAATTACATCTTCCGTCCCGGCAGCGACATTTTCCTCGTGCTGAACGAGGAACGCGGATCGGAGAGCGCGGTGTGGGATCCGAGGAGTCGTGGCGTGCGACTCAAGGTGACGTACCTGGCCAGGCTGTAGCGCGAACGCTTCGCGCGTCGGGACCGTATCTTTGTGCTGTTCGATGTCGTCGCGCGCCCGCGCGCGACACGACCCCTCTTGCCATTTACCCCATGTCGATCGAACGTCGCGACCGTTTCAGCGCCTGGCGCGTACCGGCCCTCTGTGTGCTGGCGCTGTCCTGCCAGTCGGCACCGCCCCGCCAGCCCGCACCCGCACCTTCTCCAGCGCCGGCAGTGACGACGCCCAATGCCGGCGGCGGCCAGACGCCCGCTCAGGCTGGTGGCAGTCAGGATTCGACGCGCGCACCGGGCGGCGATCCGCAACCGCGCCCCTACAACAGGGTCGTCACGCCTAACGCCAAGACGCGCGACGGGTTGATCAAGACCCATCGCATTGGCAGCCGGCTGCTGTTCGAGATCCCGCGGTCGACACTCGGAAAGGACTTGCTTATGGTCTCGCGTACCGCTCGCGTGCCCGTCAACGGCGGATACGGCGGCCAGCAGACCGTTCCCTCCTACGTCCTCCGGTGGGAACGCCGCGAGAATCGCGTATTGCTGCGCAGCGAGTCCCATGCGACGGTAGCCGACTCCACGCTGCCGATCGCGCAAGCCGTCCGGCAATCGAATTATTCCGCGATCCTCGGAGCGTTCAACGTCGAAGCGTATGGACCGGATAGCGCGCCGGTCGTGGACGTCACTCGGCTGTTCACCGCACCTCCCGTGGAACTCGGGCCGGGAGCTCAGTATCGAAACGCGCCGGATGCGACGCGGTCATTCATCGAACGCGTTGCCTCGTACCCGTTGAACGTCGAGGTCGAGGCGGTGCTCACGTTTGCGGCGCCGTCGGTTACGCCCGGCACGCCACCGGCGCCGCCGCCGAGCCCGTTCGGTCCTCCCGTGATAGTCGCCCAGAGCGTGGTCATGCACTGGAGCATGGTGAAGCTGCCGGACAAGCCGATGATGCCTCGGCTGGCTGACAAGCGCATCGGCTTCTTCACACTCAGTAACCTCGACTACGGTCGCCCGGAGCAGCGCGCCCAGGAGCGCACCTATGTCGTCCGCTGGCGCCTGGAGAAGAAGGATCCCTCTGCGGCCATTTCGGACCCGGTGAAACCGATCGAGTACTATGTCGATCCAGCGACGCCGGCCTGGCTCGTCCCCTACGTGAAGAAGGGCATCGAGGATTGGCAGCCCGCGTTCGAGGCCGCCGGGTTCCGCCGCGGCATAGTCGCCAGGGATGCACCAACGCCGCAGGAAGATCCCGACTGGTCGCCCGAGGATGCACGATACTCCGTGGTACGCTGGTTCCCGTCGACCATCGAGAACGCCGTCGGACCCAACGTGAACGACCCGCGATCCGGGGAGATCATCGACGCCGACATCTATATGTACCACAACATCATGAACCTACAGCGGTCGTGGTACTTCACACAGGTCGGACACCTCGACCCGCGCGCCCGGATGTGGCCGTTCCCCGACTCACTGATGGGACGCCTCGTCCAGTTCGTCGTCGCGCATGAAGTCGGCCACACGTTAGGCCTGCAGCACGATCAGAAGGGGAGCAGTACGTATCCCGTCGACTCCGTGCGGTCGCGCACCTGGGTCAAGCGGATGGGGCATGCGCCGTCGATCATGGACTACTCGCGCTTCAATTACGCCGCGCAGCCAGAAGACAACATCGACATCGGCGATCTGATTCCCCGCCTGGGGCCGTGGGACAGCTACACCATTCACTGGGGATACGCGCCAATACCGTCGGCTCGCACGCCGGACGAGGAATGGGCCACGCTGGATCGCTGGTCGCGCGAACAGGATGCTACGCCATGGTTCCGGTTCAACATGTCGGACTCGCGCGGCGCAGACCCGGGTGACCAGACGGAGGCGGTCGGCGATGCCGATCCCGTGAAGGCGACCGGGTGGGGGATGAAGAGCATCAGGCAGATTGTGCCGCTCCTGATTCCCGCGACCGTGCATAACGGCGCCGACTACGATGACCTGAACGAGATGTATGGGCGGCTGATCGGACAATGGGGCAATGAACTCCGGCACGTGCTGATCGTAGTCGGCGGCGCGGATGCGCAGGAGAAGTACGCCGGTCAGGATGGCCCGCGCTACCGCCCCTGGTCTCGCGCGCGCCAGAAGGATGCGGTCCGGTTCCTCAACGAGAACGCCTTCGCCACGCCGACGTTCTTCTTCGATCAGGAGATCCTCAGACGCATCGAAGTCGAAGGGGCGCTCCGCCGGCTCAATCAGCAGCAGGCATCCGTTCTCTCGGGACTGTTCAACGATCGGAGACTCGAACGCATCGTCGAGTTCGCATCCGTCGATTCGCGGGACGGCGGCTCCTATCCGCTCGGCGAGTTTCTCGCCGACGTGCGTGGCGGGATCTGGGGAGAGCTGTCGGCGCCGTCCGTCAGAATCGACGCCCTGCGGCGAGAGCTGCAACGCAGCTACCTGTCACAGGCGTCGGCGAAGTTGAATCCAACTCCACCGGTGTTGCCAGCAGGCCTCCCGGCGCAGTTCGCGGCCCAATTGGCGCCCGCCCGCGCGACCAGCGACGTCAAGGCGCTGTTCCGGAGCGAACTCAAGGCGCTCGATGCCGACATTGCGCGTGCCGTGCCGCGTGCGGGCGACCGGGAGACGCGGGCGCATCTCGAGGACGTGCGCCAGCAGATCAAACGCGCGCTCGAACCGCCACGCTGATCGCAGTCGAGTGGGTGGGAACGCCGCCGCCCCCTTACCAAGTAACGGGGGCGGCGCTGTGATGGGATGCTGGCGCTGGCCTGAGGAACCGCTGGAAGGGGGCGTCAGCGATGACGACCAACGGGGGGCGGCGCCATGCTCAGGTGAACGAGTGAGTCGTCGTCAAGGGAGTTCGGCTGGAGGGGTGTTAGCAATGACGACTACGGTGGCAGCGCTGTGGTATGCTGGCGCTGGTCTGAGGGACCACTGCAAGCGCCCTTCAGCGATGACAACCAACGGGGGCGGTGCGGTGATGCGATGATGGCGCTGGCCCCGATGCAAGCTACGGGCGCTCTTGGTGGGTGTGCGAGCTCCGTAGGATACGGGATTGCCGGTGCGGCAGATCACGCTGCCGTGGCAGCGGACTGGGCTCGACCTCGCTCCCCTCGTCGTTTAGGTCAAGAACCCACCTCCCGTGCCCAGTCCGTGGGGGTCACGCCAAATTTTGGCGCCGTCTCTAGCGAGCGGCAGTGCTGCTCCCTGGCGCTGGTCAACTTCCATGCCGAGCGTGGCAATGATGCGGGTTGCGTTGGCGTGGTGAGGTCAGGCTGGTTTTGCAGCGATATCCATTCGCGACACGATGTTAACGGCCAGGCCGCGAAAACTGCTCGCTCGAGTGCG
>JABAQJ010000002.1 GCA_019186945.1 Gemmatimonadaceae bacterium | reverse complement strand
GATCATCCAGATGGCGCCATCCGGCGCCACCGCCACGTCGCGTATCTGATGTCCGACGTCCCATCGTTCCGCGGGCGTCGCGCCACCCTTGCCGTCGAAGACGATTCGATTGAGCGTTTTCGAGGCAAGACCGCCGATGAACGCCGAGCCCTTCCACTGCGGGAACATCGACCCGTTGTAGAACGTAAGGCTTCCGGGTGCGATCACGGGAGTCCAGTAGATGACCGGCTTGGTCAGGTCCGGCCGCGAATCGGGGCTGGGGATCGGCACCCCGTTGTAGTTGACGGCATACGACACCAGTGGCCAGCCGTAGTTCTTCCCCGGCTCTATCAGGTTCAACTCGTCCCCGCCACGCGGGCCGTGCTCGACTTCCCACAGCCGTCCGTCAGGGGCGAACGCCAGACCATAGGGGGTGCGGTGCCCGGAGGTCCAGGTCTCCGATGGCGTCAGGTTGGGACCGGGAAAAGTGTAAGTGAAGACGACCGGCGCTGACTTGGCTACCTCGGTGTCGCGAGGGGGATTGATGATGGGGAGACTGGTAGCGCCGACCTTACCGGCTTCCGGGTTTCCCGGCGCCGGTTTCCCGTCGAGCGTCAGGCGCAGGATCTTGCCTAACGGGGAGTTCGGATCCTGGGCCGGGGTCATCCGCTGGCGTTCGCCGACGGTCAGGAACAGGTACTTCCCGTCAGGCGGGAAGGCCACGGCCGCACCGAACTGCCCGCCACGTCCGCGCGCGCCGTCCCGCCAGATGACATCCAGCCCTTCGAGACTGGCGGCCGCGTCGGAGATGGACAGCCGAGCCCGCGCCAGGGCGAGACTCGACCCTCCATCTCCGGGTTCGGAGTACGTCAGATAGACGTAGCGCGTTCTCGCGTAGTCGGGAGACACATACACGCCCAGCATGCCACCCTGTCCGCCGTAGAGTACTGCCGGCACATTGGCGACCGGCGTCTTCGCACCCTGCTGTGTGACCAGCCAGAGTGGGCCGACCTTCTCTGTGACGAGCATGCGCCCGTCCGGAAGGAAGGCGATACGCCACGGCAGATTGAATGTCGCGACCTCGGTCATGGTGAAGGGGAGCGTCGGCTCAGGCGTCTGAGCACCGGCGTTGATCTGTGCCTGTGCTGCCGTGGAGGCGAGTGCGAGGAGCAGTGTCGTGCGTACGACCATCGTCATGGAATCCTCGACCGGGTTCTGGTGAGCGATGAAGGGTACGCTGCCGGCGCAGGATTCGGCCAGTCCGCCGGCACGGGCGTCGTTTCCCGGACCTGTCGCCGCCGGTTGCGCTGCCGTCGTCCGATGAACTGGTCGCTCCGATGTCACGCCGCCGGTTCGCCAGCGGGGGACGCCTAACGCATCGACGACGTGCCGATACCCAGAGCGGATACCAGTGCAGCCGTCAGCAGGCCCGCCTGTACGCCGTGTACGAGGGCCGCGCCGCTCGCAACCGCATCTGCACCGGAACGCGACAGCACCGTGGTGAACACCGCCCCGGCCAGCCCCACGCCAAGCACCATGCCCACGTTCCTCGCTTCCGCGAGGATGCCGGAGGCGATACCCAACCGGTTACCGGGCGCAGCGCCCATCAATGCGCTATTGTTGGGCGACACGAAGATCCCCACGCCCAGGCCGGAGATCGTCAGCGATGCCACGATCGCCGCCAGCGGCGCTGCCGCGGACAGGAGTGACAGCAGCAGTAGTCCTGCCGTCAGCAGCAACATGCCGATCGTCGTCGGAGCGCGTGACCCCACACGGTCCGAAAGCGCCCCGCTGATCGGGGCGACGATCGCCATGACCAGCGGCTGCGCCGTCAGCACCAGGCCGGCATCCCGCGTCGACAGTCCGCGTCCCTCGATCAGCAGGAAAGGCAGCAGGAATATCGCGCTCGACACAGCGGCGTAATTGAGCACCGCACTCATGGTGGACCATGCAAACACTCCGTTCCGGAACAGCGACAGGTCGAGCATAGGGTGCCGAACACGCCGCTCCAGTGCCACGAACGCCAGGAGCACACCGGTAGCGCCGACCAGCAGGCCGACTACCCGCGGCGACAGCCAGCCCCAGTCGTGCCCCTGGTTCAGGGCGATCAGCAATGCCACCAGTCCGAACGTGAACAGCGCGGCGCCCGCCAGATCGAACGGCTCCGGTCGCCCCTCGGGGCGATCGTCCTCGACAACCCCCCAGGCAAGCGCGATCGCGATGACGCCGACGGGTGCGTTGATGTAGAACACCCAGCGCCACCCGAACGTCGCGGCGATCCACCCACCTAACGAGGGACCGGTAGTCAGGCCAAGGTAGGTGAATGTCCCCAACGCTCCCAGCGCGCGCCCGCGCTCCGAACCGGGAAAACTCCTCGTGAGGATCGCCGGCGCATTCGCGAACAGCATGGTGGCCCCGATCGCTTGCACTGCCCGCAAGGCGATCAACCAACCGGCACTCGGCGCAAGGCCGCAGAGCGCCGAGCCGACTACGAAAACTGCGAAACCGCCAAGGTAGGTTCGCTTGTGGCCGCGCAAATCCCCCAGTCGACCGATACCGAGCAGGAGTGCGCTCACCACCAGGAGGTAGACGGTCACGACCCACTCGATGCCAGCGACGTCGGCGCCAAGCGAACGCGACATCACGGGGAGCAGCGTGTTCACGACACTGCCGTCCAGTGCCGACATGAAGGTCCCTACGCCGATTGCCGACAACACCAGCCAGCGCCGGGACGAATGTTGCCCAGTCATGGCGGGAAACCTGCATCACTGGCGCCACCACAGCCAACAGATGAGGTGGCGGCGCACAGGTCCGCACGAGATCGCCACGCCGGCGTCTCTGCAGTTGCCGAGGGAGCGATACGCACAGAACTTGCGGGTCACCGGACGTTCACTTACCGCGATCGCCTGTCGATCCTTTTGGTACCGATTGACGCCGCACATGCCACTCCTGCTCGCCATTGCCTTGCTGGTCGCTGCTCCCACTCGCGACTCGGTGCACGCGTCAGCCGAGCGGACTGTCGTGCTGCGACATGCCACGATTGTCGACGTCGTCGGCGAGCGGCTGATCGCGGATCAGGCGATCGTCATCAGCGGGAAGCGCATCGTGTCTGTGGTTCCCGACCGCCGAGTTCGCGTGCCGCATGGCGCGGCGGTAGTGGACTGCACTGGCCAGTACGTGATGCCGGGCCTGTGGGACATGCACGTCCACATCCCGGAGATCGCCTATCGTGCGGATCCAGCAGCATCGGCGAAGATGGGTTGGGACTACACTTCGGCGCTGCTCGTTGCCAATGGCGTCACCGGTGTCCGCATCCCCGCTGGGAACCTCCAGCGCCTGCAGGGTTGGCGGCGCGATGTCGAAAAGGGGCTGCTCATCGGCCCGCGCATGGTGCTCACCGGTCAGAAGCTTGGCGAGCAGCCGGTCATCTCCGGCGCGCCGTTCCCCATCCGGACCGACGCGGACGCACGCTTGTCCGTCCGACAGTTGAGGGATGCCGGTGCCGATTTCGTGAAGCTGAGCCCTGGCTTGCCGGTAGCTCTGTGGCGCGCGGCGGCCGACGAAGCGCGGCGGATCGGTATCCCGATCGTCGGACACTCTCCAGCGACTGTCGCCCTGACGGAGGCGTCCCGGCTCGGGCTGCATAGCGTGGAGCACCTGTTGAACCTGCCGCGCGAAACCTCGTTGCACGACGAGCCGCTGGGACGCCCGAGCCTCCTTGAAGTCGTGTCGAAGCGGACGGGACAGGTTCTGCAGTGGCTCAGGGTGGTGGACCCGACGGCTCCGATCGACGAGCAGATCGCCACCCATGACACCGCCCGGGCCGCTGCCAAGTTCACGCTGCTGCATCAGCAGGGAACGTGGGTGACTCCCACGTTGGTGCTGACGGCATCCATGCTTCAGGAGCAGGACAGGGTATTCGCCAACAATCGTCGGCGGTATCTCACACGTGACATCGACATCGCGAGGATTGTCGACACGCGTGGCTTCCAGCGGCGGTTGTATTCGGCGCAATTGCTCGCGTTCAACATGCTCCTGGTGCGGGAGATGCAAGCGGCCGGGGTGGATCTTCTGGCGGGAAGCGACGCTCCCACTTTGAGCGTTCCCGGTTTTGCGCTGCACGACGAGTTGAGTCTGCTCGTACGTGCTGGCTTGAGCCCCGCAGCGGCGCTGCGCACCGCGACGGCGAACGTCGGCCGCTTCCTTCGTGCGGACAGCGTCGGCGTGCTGCGCGACGGGGCGGTCGCCGACGTGATCGTCCTGGCAGAGAACCCCTTGCGTGACATCTCGGCGACGCGGCGCATCCGGGGCGTTGTGGCTGGCGGAAGGTACTTCTCGCGTTCGGCCCTGGACGACCTGCTGGATTCGGCCGCGGCGATTGCAGCGAAATCCCTGGAGGGCCGTCCAGCGACCCAGGTAACGGATATCGAGGCGGATACGGCCAACCGGCGGTAGCGTCGGCGCCCATCCCCGCGCAGTTGGTCGCTTCACGGTCAGGAAATCCGGCGCCCGTCGCCATGCCACGCCTGCTTCCGCAAGAAATGACGCAACGTTCTCAGGCTCGTCTCTATCTCGATGGGCCTTGGCACTGAACCCCGTTTGCGGCATGTCGCCCTCGTGGCCTTGCTGCTGGTCGTCGCCTGCACCAGACAAGTCGAGTCGACGAACGATGTCCCGCCCGATCGCGACCCATTCGACTCGGCGACAGCGGTGGCGTCGTTCGACACTGTCTGGCGCCTCATTCGGGATACGCACTACGATCGGGCGCTCAAGGGGCTCGACTGGAACGCACTCGGCGCCGAGTTGCGCCCACGCGTTGTTCGAGCGCAGACGATAGCGCAGGTTCGCACGACGCTGACGGAACTGCTCTCGCGGTTGGGCGATTCCCATTACAGTATCATCCCGCGAGAGGCGCTCCCGTCCGCGGATCCTTCGGGGTCATCGCCTGAGGTCAGCTACGGCGACCTGGGCATGGACCTGCGCCTGCTCGATGGAGCGATCACCGTCACTCGGCTCGATACCGGTGGCGCCGCGTTCGCCGCCGGAGTCCGGTCCGGCTGGATCGTCGAGTCGGTCGATTCGTTTCCGGTCGCGAGCGTCGTTAGCGGTGCGCGCAAGCTGACGGGAGCCAAGGGGCGCGTTGCCGCCATCCAGGCGGCGCTTGCCGTGTCGCGTCGGTTCGGCGGTGCCAGCGGGACGTCCGTCCGCGTCACGATGCGGGATACCGCCGATCGCCTGGTCGATCTGACGGTCGAACGCCGGGAAGCCGAGGGAGACGTCGTGCGGCTCGGAAACCTTCCTCTCATCCTTGCCCGCATGGATACTGCGCGCGTGCTCGAGCCGGGAGGCTGTGTTGGGGTGATCCGCTTCACGAGCTGGATGCCCGTGCTGGCGAACCGAATCGAACGCGCGGTCGGGGCATTCGGTGACTGTCTCGGGATGGTGGTTGACGTGCGCGGCAACCTGGGTGGAGTGGCTGCCATGGTGATGGGTACGTCCGGCTGGTTCCTGCCCACCGCCGACACGTTAGGCATCCTGCGCCTGCGTGACGCCGAGTTGCGCTACGTCGCGATACCCCACCGGGTAACGGCGGACGGGCGCCACACGCGCCCGTTCGATGGCGCTCTGGCGCTGCTCGTGGACGCACACTCCGCGAGCACCTCCGAGATATTCGCCGCTGGGTTGCAGGGGACGGGACGCGCGCGGGTCTTCGGGGACACGACGGCAGGACAGGCCCTGCCGGCAACGTTGTACCGCCTCCCCAACCGCGACGTCCTGATGTACGCGGTCGCCGATTTCGTGACCGGGCGTGGCCAGCGGCTGGACGGCCGTGGCGTGATCCCGGACGAGGTCGTTCCCGTGCGCCGGCGGGATCTGGTTCGTGGGCGGGATGTCGCACTCGAGGCGGCACTTCGCTGGATGCGTGGGCGGCAGCACCGGGCCAGCAGCCCGTAACCTTCGCGCAGCGAACTCGTACTAACTTCCGAGGCGACTCGTTGGCGTGAGTTGTCGCCGCCGCGGAGATGATTCGTCCCGCTCAACACTCTGGAGATCGGAAAATGTCACAGTTGTCCACGCAAGGTTCGCTGGTCGCTCACGTGTCGCTGGTTCTGGCCGCCGCAATCGCGCCATCGATCGGTAGTGCACAGGGCCTTCCCGCGGCAAAGGATCTGATTGCCAGGTACGTAGCCGAAACTGGCGCAGATGCGTGGAAATCGCACAAGTCGTCCCGAATGAAGGCCACGATGGACATGCCGGCCGCCGGGATGAGCGCGTCGATGGAAGTACTGCACGTCTATCCGAATCGCGTATTCACCAAGGTGGATGTTCCGGGCATGGGGATGATGACGTCCGGGTTCGATGGCGAGAACGCGTGGAGCGTGAACCCGATGACCGGGCCGCGGGTGCTGTCCGGACCGGAACTGGCCGCCGTTCGAGCTGAGTCGGACCCGTCCGCCAGCTACAGCAGGCAGTCAGCAGACATCACCAGTTCGGAGACTGTGGAGAAGACCACGCTCGGCGGACAGGAGTGCTACAAGGTGAAGCACACGTGGAAGTCCGGGAAGATCACCTTCGACTGCTTCTCCGTGACGGACGGCCTGATGGTAGCCACCCAGTCCAGGCAGAGCACGCCGATGGGCGAGCTCGAGATGCTGACGACGTTGTCCGCGTACAAGGATTTCGGCGGCTTCAAGCGTCCGACGACGTTGACGCAGGAGGTCATGGGCCAGCAGCAGATCATCACGATCTCCGCTTGGGAGTGGGATAACGTGGATGCGAAGGAGATGGAATTGCCCACAGAGATCAAGGCGATGCTGACGAAGAAGTAGGGAAGCGCACGGACGTGTCGATGGCCGATCCGACTCCGGGTCGGCCGTCAACGTGGTGACCGCAGTCCCGGACCTTCGCTGCCGTATGACGCTAAAGCGAAAGAGCCTGCTCTACTGGCCGCTCCTCACGATTCTTGCGCTCGCGGACTGCACCTCGAAGCGTTACGCCGTGGAGTGGCTGCAGACACCGCACGTGCCGCACGAGGTTCTGGGCGAGTCGGTGCGTTTCACGCTGGCCTACAACACCGGGGCAGCGTTCTCGACGTCGCTGGGCCCCTATTCGCGATTCATCTTCGGGCTGTTGTCGGTCGCCGTGCTCGTCATCCTGTTCGATCTGTACCGCAAGGCGCCCGTCGGCGATCGGCTCCAGGTCGTTGGGCTGGCGATCGTGTCGGCCGGGGCGTTAGGCAACTTGATCGACCGGATCCGCTGGTCGCGTGGCGTCGTGGATTTCATCGACATTGGCACGTCGAACTGGCGTTTCTGGACATTCAACGTCGCCGATGCCTGCGTGACGGTGGGCGCGATCCTGCTCGGTCTGGCGCTGGTGCGTGCCGATCGCGAGGTCCGGGTTTCCAAGCCGCGTGATGTTCGCTAGTTGGCCTTCGGCGAGGGCTTTCCCGGCCCCATCAGGAAATCGACTGCGACGTTCGCCATCGCGCGCATGCCGGGAACCAGCGCGGCTTCATCGGCGAAAAACCGCGGCGAGTGATTCGGGTAGACCGTGGATGGGTCCGCGCCCTTGGGCGTAATCCCGAGGAAAAAGAACATTCCCGGCACCTGCTTCTGGAAGAACGAGAAGTCCTCGGAGGTCGTCGTCAGCGAACCGACAGTTGCGCGGTCGTTGCCCACGACACGCTTGAGCGTCGGGACCATCCGCTCGACGAGAGCCGGGTCGTTGTACGTGACGAGCCCGGCGGTGGCAGCGATGTCCAGCCGAGCCGTTCCACCGCCCGACGCAGCGATCATCTCGGCTGTCCGCCTCATCTTGTCGTGGATGTCAAGCCGCATCGCTTCGTCGAACGTCCGGATCGTGCCCGCGATCTCCACGCTGTCGGGAATGATGTTCTGGCGTACGCCACCGCGAATCATGCCGACCGTGATAACGGCCGGCGACGTGATCAGGTTGGCCTGCCGACTGACGATCGTCTGGAAACCCAGCACGATCTGCGAGGCGAGCACGATGGGATCGACACCGTTCCACGGAAGTGCGCCATGCGTCTGCCTCCCCTTTACCACCAGCCGGAACGTCTCTCCGCTGGCCATCAGCGCCCCGGATCGGTATACGATCGAACCCACTTCGTACGGGAACACGTGCAGCCCGAAGATCGCATCTACTTTCGGGTTTTCGAGCACGCCTTCCTTGACCATCATTGGGGCCCCACCGTCCTGGCCTAGCGGCGGACCTTCTTCCGCTGGCTGGAAGACGAACTTCACGGTCCCCGCCAGCTCGGATCGCATGCCGGCCAGAATCTCCGCGACGCCCATGAGGATGGCGACATGGTTGTCGTGCCCGCAGGCATGCATCACGTCGACCTCCTGCCCGTTGAACATGCCCTTGGCCCGTGAGCGGAAGGGCAGGTCCACTTCCTCGCGTACCGGCAGCGCGTCCATGTCCGCGCGCAGCGCGACAACCGGCCCGGGCTTCCCCCCGGTCAGCACTCCAACGACGCCCGTGTGAGCAACGCCGGTGCGGACCTCTATTCCGAGCGATCGCAGGTGATCGGCTACGAGCTTCGCCGTCCGCACTTCGCTGTTCGAAAGCTCTGGGTGCTCGTGGATGTCCCTGCGCCAGGCCACCACCTTGCTCTCGATTCCGGCTGCACGCCGATCGATCGTTTCGTACAGACGGGTGAGCGCTGGCTTGCCGGACTGCGCCTGCACGGGCGCCGAGCCAACCAACGCGGTGAGAATGGCCGGAGCGATGAATCGACGCATTGGCATGGCGGTTGAGGTAAGGAGTCGCGAAACGTGGCGAGAAAATAGCGCAGGAAAAAGTAAAGAACGAAACATTAGCGTCCGACAATAAACGGGAAGACCGCAAGGTTCGCATGCCTGAGACGCTCACTCAATCCATCCGATCGACCGATCGCCGCCGACTGTCGAGCAGCATGCTCGAGACTGCGGTGTCCTGCGCTGGCATCGGGATACTCGTGTTCGACCGTCGGGGACGCTTGGCCAGCTGGGACGTGGCCGCGGCAGAGCTGTTCGACCTCGGTTCCGGCGATGGCCAGGATGTTGTCTCGTGCTTGCGACATGCCGACGGCACATCCCTCGACCCGCTCGAGCACCCCGCGCTGGCGACCTTGGACAGCGGTATCGGACTTCGGGATGTGGTGTTTGCCGTCGAGAGAGCGAACGGGCAGCTAAGGTGGGTATCGATGAGCACGCGCCTGATCCCGGAAGGGTGCGATGGGGCTGGCGGTATGGTGGCAACCGTCCTGGACGTGACGGCGGCTAGGGAGGCGCAGAGGGATCTGGAACGCCTCGCGATGGTCGCGCGTTTCACCGCGGATGCGGTCATCATCTGCGATGCCGGTGGGAACATCGCGTGGGTGAACGACGCATTCACGCGCCTGTTTGGCTGGACGTGCGATCAATGCGTCGGGGAGCGACCGGGGCGCAAGCTGCAGGGGCCGGAAACGGACCCGAATACCGTCATCGAGATTCGCAACACGCTCCGATCAGGGCGTCCGTACCGGGGCGAAATCCTGAATTATCGGCAGGACGGGTCGTCGCTTTGGATTGAGCTGACGATCACGCCGGTCGCCGACCAGCGTGGGCGCGTGACGCACTTCGTCTCCCTCGCTCACGACATCACGGTCAGGCGCACGAGCGCCCGCCGGATGTTTCAGCTCTCGGCGGCGGTGTCGGCAACGGACGATGGCATCGCCGTCATCGATGCAGTGCAGGAGTTCCGTTTCGCGAACGACTCGTACGCCCAGTTGTTCGGCTATGAACGAGGCGACGAGCTTCTGGGTGCGTCGTGGCGATCGCTCTTCGACGACGAGCAGCTGGCACGCTTCGATGGCGTCGTGCTGCCAAACCTCTGGACAGGCGACCGCTGGCGTGGCGAGGTCGTCGGTCGCCGACGGGACGGAACGACGTATCCGCTGGAGATCAGCCTCACCCTCCTGCCGGGGGGCAGCATGGTGACGGTCATCCGCGATATCACCGAGCGAAAGCGACGCGAGGCCGAGCAGGCGCGGCTGACGGCGATTCTCGAGGCCACACCCGATCTGGTGGCGATCTCCGCATCGGATGGCGCAGTACCCTATATGAACAGTGCCGGACGCCGAATGCTGGGCGTGGAGCAGGTTGAGTGTTTGACTCTGGATCGATTTTTTCCGGATCGCGAGCGCGCGCGCGTACGTGACGTGGCGATCCCGGCGGCGGAAGCGGGTGGCGTCTGGTGTGGCGAAACCACGGTAAAACGGAGTGACGGCAGCGAGATGCCGGTGTCGCAGGTCATCGTCGCACACCGCAACGCACTGGGCGAAGTCGAGTATCATTCGACCATCATGCGGGACATCACGGAGCGGAAGGAGGCGGAAGATGCGCTACGGAAGATGTCGCTCCAGGATCAGCTGACCGGTCTGTTCAACCGTCACGGCTTCTTCATGCTCGCACAGCAAGCGCTCAACTCGGCGCGCACTCACACCGGCTACTGCATCCTGCTGTACTTCGACCTCAATGACTTCAAGCAGGTCAACGACACCTACGGCCATCACGTCGGCGATGAGGCGCTGCAGGAAGTCGCGCAGGTATTGCAGGAGACATTCCGCGACTCCGACGTCCTGGGCCGGCTTGGCGGAGACGAGTTCGTCGCCCTGGCGGTGAACTGCCTGGATCAGTCAGGCCAGGTCTTGTTGTCCCGACTGGACGAGCGACTCGGCGAACACAACGCACGACCGGGCCGGAAGTTCAAACTGTCCATGGGGCGCGGCTTGACGCGCTTTGACCCGGATCGCCCGCGCAATCTGCAGCAGATGCTCGAAGAGGCCGATGCGTTGTTGTACGAGGACAAGCGCGTGCGGAAGGCGGCGATCAGGGCAGCCAGTATGCCCGCCGCGGAAGGCGCCTGAAGCGACAGTTCGGCAGCCGTACCGAGTATTGGCGATCGAGAGGGACATGGACAGCGCCAGGCATTTTCGGTACCGTGACCGGACAAGTCCCGATCTCGCTACCCGAACCTGCCTTCGCTGTGACGACACGCCTGGCACGCGTTGCCATCCTCACGTGTACCATCGCGGCCTGTAGCGGCGCGCCGGGTGCCACGACACAAGCGTCCGCTATCGATCGCGATCTCACGGACGCGACTGTTGACCAGCTGCAACGCCTGTACGAACGGAACCGGTACACGGTCACGGAAGTGGTGCAATGGCACCTCGATCGCATCGAGCGCTACAACCACGTGTATGGAGCGATCGAGACTGTGTTGAAGGGGCAGGCGCTCGCCGACGCCGCTCGGCTGGACGCATCAACAGGCCAGCGTGGTCCGCTTTGGGGAGTACCGATCGTCATCAAGGCCAACACCAGTGTGAAGGGTGAAGTGACGACGGCGGGCTGGGCGGGGTTCACCCGCCCTGGTCACGAACTCGTAGCGCCGAGCGACGCCACTGTGGTCGCCAGACTCAAGGCAGCGGGTGCGATCGTTGTCGGGCTGGCCAACATGCCGGACCTCGCCAACAGCGACACCAATCGCAGCACGTCTTTCGGCCGCACTGGCAATGTCTACGACGTGCGCTTCTCTCCGGGAGGCTCCTCTGGCGGCGTCGTGACCGCGGTCGCCGCCAACATGGCGGTGCTCGGCAATGGTACGGACACCGGCAATTCGATTCGCATGCCGGCGGCCACCAGTGCGCTGGTCGGGGTCTTCCCAACGCGTGGCCTGGTGAGCATCGCGGGTATTGCTCCGCTGGACTGGCTACTCGACAACACTGGGCCAATCGCCCGTACCGTGAGCGACGCCGCGATTGCCCTGGGTGTAATGAGCGGAACGGACTCGCTCGACCGGATGACCATGCTTGCGCCGGCGACCGCACAGCGCGGTCCATTCGGAGCGCCGCTACAGCCGTCGTCGCTCAAAGGAAAGCGCTTTGGAGTGCCGGCGTTCATCTTGGCGGGGGACGGCGTCCCGTTTCACGGCATTCCGTGGACGGTGCCCAGCGCAGCCGCGGAGCAACTGCGAGTTGCCGCGAACGTGCCGCTCCGTCCGGAAACGCGGGCGATGTTCCTCGCCGCGGTCGATGCGCTTCGTGCAGCGGGCGCGGAAGTGGTAATGAACGACAGCATCCTGCCGACGAATTTCGCGCGTCTGGCCAGTCGTGTAGCCACCTACGCCTATATGCGCGACGGAACCGATCGCTTCCTCGAGCGCTTCGGGCCGGCGGAGTACCACTCCGCGGAGGAGTATCGCAAGGCGACCGGTGAGCCGTTATACACATCGTCGATCGGCACGGAGGACTACTTCCGGGTCATGGGGAGCGTGCGCATCGAGCAACGCCGTCTCGATGCGGACCCGGATGCCGAACGCCTGTATCACGCGCCGCGCCGCGCGGTGCTCGCGGAGTACCTGGCCACCCTCGACCGGTACAAGCTCGACGGTTTCGTGTATCCCGCCATCCAGATGCCGCCGCCAGACGAGACGATGCCGCAGGATGGGCATCTCAGCGATGGGCCGCATTCGGCGACAAGCTGGGTGAACATGATCGGCGTGCCCGCAGTGGCCGTTCCGGCCGGATTCTACGACAGCGGTCTGCCGTTTGGCCTGGAGTTCTCTGGCCGTCCCTGGACCGACGGAGATCTGCTGGCGATCGCACGGGCGTGGGAGCTGGCGGGGACGTGGCGCCACACGCCGGTGCTGGTTGAGCACGGATTGCTCCCCGTCACCAGCTCCCGACGAGGTGACCAGGGAAGAGGTTGAGGTTGGAGGGACTCGAAAGCGCCACCAGCCGACCGGTTGGCGCGGTCCGGTTGTGCGCGCCCCTCCGGGTGCTCTGATCCTGTGCACGGCGGTACATTTCCGTCACTCAGTAAATTCGGCAAATCGTCTCGTGTTTTCGATTCTCGCATCCCGTAGCTTCGTTGTGTCGCTCGGCATTGTCATGGCAAGCCTGTGCCTTACGGCCGCCGTGCCAGGCCCGTCGCTGCATCTTGCGCTTCGCCGCTCCGTTCCGGGGAAGGACTCGGTTCTCGCGGTGGCCCCGACCGCCATCACGCTCTGGTTCACGGCCAGACCGGAAATGGCCGTGACGACGGTTTCTCTGCTCGACGCCAGCGCCGCGAGGATCGATCTGGCCAAACCGAGGCTGGATGCAGCTGACGAGACCGAAGTGATAGCTGACGTTCGGGGGCAGCTTCGTCCGGGGATATATCGGGTCGTGTGGAAGACCTCGTCGCACGACGGTCATGCGATTCGCGGCGAATTCAGCTTTGCCTTGAAGCCGACCGCGAACTAGCGAGAGAGCTGGCCGACCGGGGCGGCGCATGGCTGACCGGATCCGCGGCCGATGCGCGTCGGTTGTCCCTGCGATATTCTCACGGCATCCCTCGCCGTGCTCTTTCCCACCAAGACGCTACCATGCCCAGCCGCCTTTTTCTGCGCGCCGGCGTTCATCTGGTCGCCGCCGGTTTCGCGTTCCCGTTCGCACTCCAGTCGCAGGCGACGTCGCCATGGCACGAGCGCGCTGTGCGCCGCGACATCCCGATGACGAACGCGATACGGCGAGCGTTCGCGTCCGGAACCCGGGATTCGACCGGACGGCCGGGCGCCAGTTACTGGCAATTGCGCACGGACTACACGATCGAGGCCAGGCTGGACCCGATCACGTCGCGCATCAGCGGGCGAGAGGTGGTACGCATCAGCAACAACAGCCCGGACACCTTGAAACAGATCGGCCTCCGTCTGGATCCCAACAATTTCCTGTTCAATGTGCCGCGCGCCGCCCCGTGGGTTCCTTCTGAGGAGACCGACGGCATGGTGATTACACGGCTGGCGGTAGATGACGTGGAGGCGAATCTGGTGTCGCCGGGTCCCATAGCGACGCCGGCAACGCCTCCGTCGATACCGAACGTGGCCGGCCTGCGGTCGACGGTGGCACGCGTAAACCTCTCGCGGCCCATTCCCCCACGCAGCGTGGTCTCGCTTGCGGTCGACTGGAACTTCAAGGTGCCGGGCGGCCAGGGCACAGGTCATCGCATGACGATGCGGTGGGCGGATACGCTCTACCAGCCCACGCAGTGGTATCCACGCGTCGCCGTGTATGACGATCTCCGCGGCTGGGACGCCGAACTCTACTTGGGACCTTCCGAGTTCTACAACAACTTTGGCCGCTTCGACGTGCGGATCGACGTGCCCGCCGGTTGGATCGTGAGCGGCACCGGCGTGCTTCAGAACCCGAACGACGTGCTCACGGCCACTGCCCGGGAGCGCCTTGCTCGTGTCCTCGACTCCGACAGCATCACCACCATCGTGGGGCCCGACGAGTTGGGGCCGGGACAGGCGACTGCTGCCGGTGACCGGCTCGTCTGGCACTTCGTTGCGGATACAGTCAACGACTTCGCCTGGGCGACCGCGAAGAAGTACGTCTGGAAGGCACTGAAGGCGACGATTCCCGGGAAAGGTCCGATCCCGATCCACATGGTGCATCTGCCGGGGAGGGCGCAGCAGTATGCCAACGCCGGCCCGATCACGCGGCATGCACTCGAGTTCTACTCGAAGCTGTGGTTCCCCTACCCGTTCCCGCAGATGACGCTGCAGGACGGACCCAGCGCGGGCATGGAATACCCCATGGTGATCAATTCCAACCAGGGTGCCGCCGACCACGAAGCGGGTCACCAGTGGTGGCCGATGACGGTCAGCAACAACGAGACCTGGTATGGCTGGATGGACGAAGGGTTTAACCAGTACATGAACATCCTGTCCAACGCAGACGCGGCCGGACGTGCGCCAGTCCTCAACGGATTGGGTCAGTCCTACGGGCGCATCGTCGGCAATGAAGCGGAACCGCCGATGATGTGGAACGCCAATTATGCTGGGCCCGGGTTCTACGGGTTCACGACGTACTCCAAGACACCGTTGATGCTGTCGATGTTGGGCGGGATCGTTGGCGACAGCGTCGTGCAGCGCGCGCAGAGCGAGTGGGGCAAGGTGTGGATGTTCAAGCACCCGTCGCCGTGGGACTGGATGTTCTTCATGAATCGCGCGCTCGGGCAGGATCTTGGATGGTTCTGGTACGCCTGGTTGTTCTCCAACGAGTCGGTCGACGGGTCTGTGCAAGCGGTGCGGACGAAGGGGGCGCAGACACTCGTCACGGTGCGTCAGGACGGGCAGATGCCGTCGCCGGTCGTGTTGCAGGTGAAGTTCGAGCCGACGGGGCCTGCGATCCGCGCGATGAAGAACGCCCGCATGGTGGACTCCGTCACCGCGCTGGTGACGTACCCGGTCGATGTCTGGTTCTCCGGTCGTCGGGCTTTCGAGGCGGTATTGGACTTCGGGCGACGCAAGATCGAAAGCGTGACGTTCGATCCGGAGTGCAGGTTCCCGGACCGGAACCCGGCAGACAACGCCTGGCCACGCAACGCGCAGCCGACCATCCCGGCGTCTGCACCCGCCCAGCCAGGGCGTGGTCCGGCGTGCTGAACCAATACTACGTCGTCGCCAGTCGTCAACTACGTAACCTTCGTGCCGGCGCTCCGGCACGAAGCGGATGGGTCGGAATGCACTGAGTCCCAATGTTCGTTAGCGCAGCAACCACTTCTTCTTTCAAGGAGATTGCCATGCTACGCCGAACGAACCTCCTCATTCTCGGAATCGCCGCCCTCGCTGCCTGCAGCGACGATTCAACGCCGACGGCGGTCTCGCCGAGCCCCACTGTCGAGATGGATGCCGCTGGCGCGCTCAGTCGCTACGTCGCCATCGGAACCAGTATCTCGATGGGCACGCAGTCGGACGGCACATTGGGGGCGTCCCAGAAGCAGTCCTGGGTCGCACAGTTGAGCAACCGCGCGGAGTCCCGCATGTCCTTGCCGCTCATTTCGGGCACAGGGTGTCGCGCGCCGTTCAAGCTCCCGTTGATCACGTTCCAACGCACCTCGGGGGAACCGGTCTCCACCCCAACCGCCAACCTGATCTGCGCGCCGCTTCAGGAAGGCGTTCGCCTGCCTGCCCGAAACGTGGCGATCGCGGGCGCATCGACTGCCGACGCGATGAAGACCACGCCGGAAACACAGCCGGATCCGTTCTATCGGAAGCTGTATGCCCTGGTGCTTCCTCCGCAGACCACGCAGTTGGGCGCCATGTCGCAGCTGGCACCCCGGTTCGTCTCGGTCGAGCTGGGTGCGAACGAGATCCTCCCTGCGGTATCCGGTGTTGCGATAGTGGGCGTGACCATCACGCCGTACGCGACGTGGGCGCCGACTTATCGCGCGGTTGTGGACTCGGTCGGGAGGGTAGTGAAGAAAGCCATCCTGGTAGGCTTGATTCACGATGTGACGACGTTCCCGGGGATGCGCCACGGTAACGAGATCTGGCAGGACCGCGCGTCACTACTGGCGGCCTTCAACGTTGCCGTCGACTCCGATTGCAACGGCAGCGCGAACCTGGTGTTCGTGCCGGCGCGAATTCCGGCTGCGGTGGCTGCCGGTCTGACGAACCGCTCCAAGGGCCTGCCCCCCTTTCCCTTCACCTGCGCGGATAGCGGCCTCACGAAGATCGACTATGTCCTCACGCCTCAGGAGGCCGGCATCGTCAACACCGCACTTGCGCAGTACAACTCGGAGATCGCAAGCGTCGCATCGCAACACGGTTTCGCGTGGTTTGAACTGGAGGCAGTCTATGGTCGGCCGGATATCAAGGAGCCGTTCCGTGCCGTCGATGTGATGTACTCGGCGAATCCGTATGGGCGGTTCACCTCGGCGGATGGAATCCATCCCAGTTCACTGGGCTCCAGCGTGCTCACGGACGCAGCGGTCAAGGCGCTGAATGCCACGTATCGCCTGGGTTTGCCCTCAGCAGCCGTCATCGCCGCCCGCTGACGACTCCGGGCATCGGGAGCGATGTCGACGCAGTCGCTACATGGCTCGCTCACTGAACGCGGCGCCACAGGCAGTATGGGAGGCTCGCACGTTCCGGTCAGGCTACCTCCCGCCGCGTCACCCACTCCGGCCGTTCGCGACCGTTCCGCAGACGACCGGAGTGCGGCGTCAGAGATCGGCGGACAGCATCCGATCGTCGCGCGCCAAGTCCGCCAGTTCGCCGCGTGACTGCACCGAGACCTTGGTGAAGATATTGGACAAATGCGTGCTGACCGTACGTGGGGAAATGTCGAGCGCCGTCGCGATTTCCTTGTTGGACTTGCGACGTACCACCATTCGCACGATGTCCTTTTCGCGGTCGGTCAACGTGCTGGTGCCATCGGACACCCGACGTGGCGGCAAGCGTACGCCAAGCGAACGGAGCTGACTGCGTGTGGCCCTCAGCTCAAACTCGGCGCCGAGTCTGGCGAAAACCTCGTGGGCCTTGCGCAACTCCCGGATCGCGCGCTCTCGGTCGTCGTCGGTTTCCAGGAGCGAGGCAGCGAAGCGGCGCATCCGGGCCGCGTGGAACACGAACGGGATCGAGTCGAGAGCATCCGCGGCGGCCAGCAGTCTCGCGACGGCTCCCTGGTCGCGCAGCCTCAACCGGGCCAGCAGCGCGTCGATGCCGGCCGCCCACGCCAACCCGAGCCGGTGCCCAAGCATCTCGGACTGCGCCTGCAATCGGTCTCGGACGGCTTCTGCCAGCTCAAAATCCTGCAGCCACAGCGCACTTTCGGCGATTATGGGCAGGAGTCGATGGATTGCCCAGACATGGAAGCGATAGCGATCGGCGATCGCCAGGCCGCGCTTCCCGAACTCGACGGACGCTTTCCAGTCGGCCGTGTGCAGATGGTACGCAGCCATCCCCGTGTGCGCGATGATCGCGTTATGCACCTCGCGCGGCGGGAACGTCGTGTCCTGCGCTTCGTCCGCGGTCGTAAGCCCCGATAGCTGCCATGCTTCATCGAACAGCGCTCTTGCCTCAGCGACCTCATCCCGCGCGAGCCGGACTATCCCGGTCCACACCAGGAGTCGCGGCAGCACTGTCGTCGGTGCGATCGCTCGCGCTACCGGCGTGATGCGTTCCGCCAGCATCAGCCCTTCGGTCCAGTCGCCGATACAGGACGCGTACTCGATCGCGATTTCCGATGTCCACACATGCAAGACCGGGGAGCGAAGTTCTTTCGCGAGCCTCTCCGCCTCCTGTAGATGCTTGGCGATCTCGGCCCCGTTTCCGGTGATCCCGGCATAGAACGCCAGTGCCCAGCGCGCCGACCAGGCGACGACATCATCCCGGCACGCCTGGGCGTACATTAGCGCTGCTTCCGCGTGCCTGTGAGCCACGTCCGCCGGCCCCGTCCACCCATAGAGGAGCAGGAGCGCTCGATGTACCCGAGCCAGCAGGGCTGGGTCGCCAGACGACTCGGCATCGGGTACCACCTCCTCGACCACGCGCTGAGCCTCGTCCGACAGGCCGGACGATTGGAGCACCACACCCATCGCGATCCGGACCCGGATTACCATGTCGAGCCGCCCGACGCGGCGTGCCGCCTGCTCGCTGGTCGCCAGCTGGTGCAGCGCTTCCTGCGTCCGGCCGGCAGCAGCGGACGCGAGTGCCTGGCGTCGCGTTATGCGCGACCACGAGACGTCGTCGCGCGCCATATCTGCGAGGATGGCGGCGCGTGCCCAGACGGTGCTGGCGCGTTCGTGCTGGCCGATGCGCTCGCACGCACGTGCGAGTTCTTCCAGCATTGGCAACGCGTCTGATGCGTCCCACGCTCCGCCGAGTGCGTCGCTCACATCGACGCTTTTCGAGAGGTAATCCACGGCTTCCCGATCGGCACGCTTCTGAAACGCATCACGGCCTGCGGCGATGAGGTACTTGAGGGCCCGCGAGTCCGCATCGGGCGACCGAGCGCGGACCAGGTGTCGCGCGATCTCCGGAGCTGCTTCCATCGCGCGACTTCCCAGGTACTGCTCGAGTTCGTCGGCGATGCGGCCATGCAAGAGTCTTGTCAGCGCCGCCGAAAGCGACTGCAATACCACGGATTGCACGATCGGGTGGGCAAAGACGTACCCGGCATCCTCTCCCGGCAGCTCAACCAGGATCTGTCGCTTGGTGAGTTCCTCGATGGCGCGGACGAAGTCGTCCGCGCGCAGTTCCGCGACACGTGACAGTACGTCTGCCCATGCCACCGTGCCGATCACGGCCGCTACTTCTGCCGTCCGACGCGCTGCGGGCGAGAGTTCCTCGATGCGCGCGCTCACCGCCGCGCGAACAGTCGCCGGCATGGCGTCGACGCCGGTGTCCCAGCCAATCCAGCGCTCGCCTTCGGTACGCACTTGGCCCTGAGCTACCAGTGTCTTGAGCGTCTCCTCGACGAAGAACGGGTTGCCGAGTGTCTTCGCGTGCAGACGTTCGACGAATGGCGCGGTGGCCGCGGGATCCGTCCCGAACATGCGATGAAGCAGCTCCGTCAGGTCGATGCGCGTCAACGGCTGCACGGTCCGCACGGATGCGATACGGGCCGAACCGAGCGATCGTTCGATGGCACACAGGGTGGGATTGGCGTCGTGCTCGGCCGACCTGTACGTCATCGTCAGCAGGATGCGGCTATCCCCGATTTGCCTGGCAAGAAAGTGGAGAAGCTCGAGCGACGACGCATCCGCCCACTGTATGTTCTCCGCGACCAGCAACACGCCCGGCCGCTCGGCGAGCCGCTTCAGGAACTGCACGAACGTCCAGAACAGTCGCGTTCTCGCGTCGCCTTCAACACCAGACAGAAGTGACTTGCCGTTGGGAGCCAGACCGGGTAGAAGCGTCTGCAGCTCGGCTTCGGTGCCACGCGTCAACACGGCGAGGAGCGCTTTGTCCATGCCATGAAGTGCCGGCACCAACGCATCGACGATTACGCCGAAGGGGATTGCGCCCTCGACGGGGAACGCTTGACCGCAACCGATGAACATCTGGCGCGTCCGCGCATCCTTCATTAGCGTCGCGACGAGACGAGTCTTGCCCACGCCGCTGTCGCCGTTCACCATCAGTACGCGACCTCGGCCTTCCATCGCGTCATCCAGAGCTGCGCGCAGCGCGGTCACGTCGGCACGGCGCCCGACGAGCGGCATTTCCTGTCCCCACGGCGGTCGCATTCGGTCTCCCACGCGCCACCCAGTGACAGGGACTTGCGCTACCTGTCACTTCAAACTCGGAGCGTGTCTCGATTCTATGGCGCCCTGGTCACGGCCGCAACGCTCCGTCGTCGCACCTTCGCACTCCTCGTGACGGACTGCGGCGTTACCGGATACCCCGCTTCCAGGCTTCGTATCGCTCGACTTCGGCGTCGAGTTCCTTGAACGCTTCGCTGGCTCGAAACCGCGTGTACAACTGCTCCTGCGCGCGAATCTGCTCCAGGAGTTTCCTGCTCATTTCGCCCAACGGCAGCTCCATCAGGACGAATGCGCGGTACACGGGCCCCTCGGTTCGCAATACCTGCTGCTTGGTCCGGCTTCCATAGAGAACCTGACTGACCGTGCCCCTGTAGACCTGGGTGTATTGGTCGAGCAGCTGCGCCCCTCCGTCCCGACCGACCTCTTCCGCGAACCGCTTGTTGAGCGCACCGTACCGTATCTCGAGCTGCTGGGCAATGCCATTCCGCCCCTCGGTCTCCGCCTTGTTGATGGCCATCTGGAGGTCACGGGACACCGCTGTCGCCGGACCGTAGAGGAACTTGTCGTCCACCGGTGGTTTCGCGAACCACGAGGGAAGATTCCGCAGAACATCGCGACTGGGTGCGGGTGCAACGTCAACCGACGCGGGTTTTCTCCCACAGCCGAGCAGTGTCGTCCCAATGATCAGAGCGGAAAGCGTCGGACGGATCATCGAAGCCCTTGGACAAGGATATCACTCAAAGCATCGGCACACGCGCATGCGGACTTGAGACGCGCCGGAGCCCGGTCGGGAGGGCCGGTTCGGCGCGACCTGCCGCTTACGGTGTCCGCCGGACTTCCACAACCGCGGTCGCGATGGCTCGCCGCTCGAGCGGGATCGCAGCCAGCCAGCGCTGCAGGTCCATCGCACTGCTTCCCACGAACGGTGCCACATTGCCCCGAACGGCCACGGCCATCACCACTTCACGACGAGCTGCCAGTCCGTGGGGCAGAGCGGCGCGAAGTCGCAGGCCCTGGTTTCGCCAGTCGTCGGCGGGGAAGCGCTGCGACTCATCGGCCCGAATCGGTGCCTCTGAGACGTAGCTGTTGGGGAAGAGCACAGTCACCGAATCGTCCGCAACAACGACGAGAGTGAGCGCGGCATCCTGGGTGGATCTGACGGTTGCGATGAGTTCATCGTTCTCCGCTGGGCGATCCGAACGCACCATCAGCGAACTGGCGTTGAGCGCGAGGTCGAGTCGAAACGACGCATCCGGTTCGCCAGTCTCGTGTGCGACGGCCGCCCGCAGGCGGAGTCTCAGGTACACTTGCGGACCGATATCCTGGTGGCGGGTCGAGATCCACTCTTCGTCGAGCACCTCGTAGTCCACCACTCGCCCGCGCGACTCCAACTGAACGACCGAGACGAAATCGTCGCGCACTGCTCCCTGTCGCTCTTCTTTCCTGAACAGCGTGCCGGACTGAACCTGGATGCCGCCAAGCCGACGTACGGCTTCCGCCAGTGCGCCCTCCAGTGCCTTGCGTCTGACGAGCTGTTGAGTCACGTCAGGGGTCATGAGCGCTCTGTACTCCACGGTGACGGTATCCGTCGCGATCCGCTGTGCGCCGACGCGCAGCGGAATGGCAAGACAGCCGAAGAAAACGAGCGCCGCTGCCAGCCCGGCTGGAAATAGCGGTGCAATCTGCTTCCTCGCTGTCGGGCGCTCGGCGGCGGCTACCCGCCGTGTCAGGGGCAGCGCAGGAACGGACCGGGGAAGTGTCATGGCTTCGCAGCCGACAGCAGCCGAGCGATCGGGAGCGATCGGTCGCGTGCGATCGCGAGAGGGATCTGCTCCCGATCGCGACGGCTGGCTGCGATCCGCGTTTCCCGTGTCACGAACCTATCTATCTCGTCGACGGTGAGGATACTGTCCTCGTTGGCGTCGGACTCGCCGCGCAGCGCGCGGAAGAGTTGATAGCTGAAGAGTCCGTGCTGTCGCTCCGGCAGTTCGTTCGCCATTTGCGCACCTTGCGCGGCGGCGAAGACGGCCATCCCGGACCGCAGGAGTGCCGGGTGTTCTATCGAAACGACGATCGGACGCGCTCCCGGCGACAGGCTGACGCCGCCGCGAGACACGCCGGAGAAGCAGGCATCGATCATGACGACGATGCGCCGGGCGGGAAGCTTGGCGAGGGCGGCATACAGCTCCATCAGTTGCACCGCTGTTTCGTGCAGATAGTTGACGTCGGCGTCGAAGGGGAGGAGGAGTGGAGTGCCGTTGCTGTCGGACGCTCCGTGTCCGGCGAAGTACACGATGACGTCGCTCTGCGGCCGGACGCGTCGGGTCAGCCACCCGGCCTCACCGAACACTCGGCGGAACTCGCCCAGCGTCGCGTCGCCGTCCATTCGCAGCAGGAGGTGATCGCCGTCGTTCGGCACACCGAAGACGCCAGTCACGTATTGCCGCATCGTTGCCGCGTCGCGGGCGGCGAACCTGGCCCTAGGCAGCGATCGGTAATAGTCGACGCCGAAGACGACGGCGACGGCATCCGGATTGATCGGAGCG
This sequence comes from Gemmatimonadaceae bacterium, assembly GCA_019186945.1. GTDB lineage: Bacteria > Gemmatimonadota > Gemmatimonadetes > Gemmatimonadales > Gemmatimonadaceae > JABAQJ01. Next base: position 711,636 of record JABAQJ010000002.1, on the reverse strand, counting down.
CGGCTTCGGAACGGTGCGTCCACTTCGTCGCTGTCAGCCGGTGCGCGACCGGTCGGGGTGCGCACGTCGCCCGTCGGGGCCGTCCTTCCCGTGAGGCGCAACGGGACGCCGACGCCCAGGACTTCACGGCCCGCCGCATCGTTTATGCGCACACGCACGCTGACCGATTCGGCCCGCGCATTCGTGTACACGGAGAAATTGACGTCCGCGGAGTCGCCGGGCCGCATGCGCGGGAGTTCGAGCCGCGATGGCGTGCCGGCGGCGGCAAACACGTCGCGACCTAACGAGAGCAGTGCGCTGGCTCCGGAGAGATCGCCGGCGCCGACGTTCACGAGTCGCACGCGCAGGTCGACTGCTTCGCGTGGCGACACGCGACCGTCTCCGGACTGGTCGTCCTGCTCTATGCCGATCGCAACCAGTCGTGGCGCATGCGAGGGTACGACTGGCAGTTCGATGCGCACTTCGGGTGCAACGCCATATCCGTTCTGCTCGTTGGCGCCGGCCCGCAGTACGACCCTGTCGCTCGACAGAGAGGCGGGAAACCGGATCTCTGCCTCGCGCGTCACGGATTGACCGGGAAGGATGCTGGCGATCGGCGCCGTCCGGATCGCGTGGGCGCCAGCGCCACCGACGGGTGAAACGAGGGCATAGGGCACCACGGTGAGCGCCGAGCCGTCGCCGCGGTTGGTTATCGTCAGCAGCAACACGTTTAACGCTCCGGCGGCTCGCGTGGCAGCGGCAGTGTCGCGAAGGGCCACGGCGATATCGAGGACCGGAACTCCGCGCGGTGTCCGCTGCCGATCGTCGCGGCCTGTCAGCGGCGCGCGTTCCGCGGCGTCGCGATCGGACTCCACCGCCGGCATGTGCCTGTCGGGATCCCGCCACGCGACGACTGTCCGCCGTGAGCTGTCGATCGCGATCGTCGCCCGGGCACCGAAGTAGCTCCAGATCTCGCGGTCGCCGGACAGGGCAGCAGCGACCGGCTGTCCCAGCAATCGCAGGACGTCGGCGGCGGAGCTTCCCAGTGCGAGTTGCCTGTTGGCGGTAGGAACGCCGCCAGACCGTGCACGAACCTTGAGTTCGCGCTGAGAGTCGTGCCACCCAATCACTATGCCGCTCTCCGGAGCGAAACGAACGGTCGCCGATCGCCAACTCCACGTCTCGCTGCCCAGCGAGGCAAGGCGCTCGATGACCAGGGGCCGACCCTGGATAGCGCGCACGCGGTCCCGGCTGTCGCCGATCCCGAACCGGGCGCCCGACGGTGCACTCGGCGCCTGGGCCCGGCCGCCGACGGCGGGCAGGGCGAGCAGGACGGCGGCAAGGGCGCGGACGAGCGGCATTGAAAGCGCGAGCAGGAGTCGTGACGAAGCCTCCATGCAGGACGAGTATCCGGAGTCACGCGGCACGCCTTGCGCGGACCATTGCCCGCTCGCCGGCGCGTTGCCTCGTCGAGTCGTGGCGGTGGCGCCGGAATCGACTACCGGATCGTATGCACCAGGTCCAGGACCTCCTGGGCAGCGCGCGGGTAGTGCAGCTTCAACTTCCGCAGTCGGGCGTTGATCGTTTCGGTGACCAGCAGGTTGCGCGTGGGATTGTGGTCGGCGGGGACCACGTACCAGGGTGCCCAGCGCGTGCTGCACTTCCTCAGTGCGTCCCGGTACGCGACGGTGTAGTCCTTCCACAACTTGCGATCCTCCAGGTCGCCAGCGCGAAACTTCCAGTTCTTGGTCGGGTCCGTCAGCCGCTCGCGCAACTGCTCGGCCTGCTCGTCCCGCGAGACGTGCAGGAAGAACTTAAGGATCACCACGCTGTTCTCCGTCAGGTGCCGCTCGAACGCGTTGATCTGTTCGTAGCGAGCCTCCCAGATCTTTCGTGGCACAAGCCCTTTCACACGGGTGACGATCACGTCTTCGTAGTGCGAGCGATTGAAGATGCCGATCATGCCCCGCTCAGGAATCGCGTGATGCACGCGCCACAGATAGTCGTGCGACAGCTCTTCGGCTGTCGGAGCCTTGAAGCTCTTCACGCGACATCCCTGCGGGTTGCAGGCGTTGAAGACGTGCTTGATGGTGCCGTCCTTTCCCGATGCATCGCGGCCCTGGAGAATCACCAGGATCGCGAAGCGACGATCGGCGTAGATCACTTCCTGCAGATCGCCCAGTTCGGAGACGGCGCGATCGAGTCGTTCGTGGAGTTCATCGCCCTTCGGCGTGAACCTGGGTGGCCGCGCGTCGGCATCTGTGAGGGAGAGCGGCTTTCGGGGATCGACGGGAACGAGCATGGGGTGGCTCGAACGGAGGGTGAAGACCGGTGCCGCGCTTCGTCGCGGCGTGCCAGATTATGCGGTGCGCGCCGCGCCGGCAGGAGGGGCGATCGTGGCGTGAGCCGGGGCGCCGTCAATTACACTCACGTCACATCGGGAGAATGCTCGTGCAGCTTCGCCGCCTGACCAGCCTGCTGCTCGCCAGCGCGTTCGCCGCCGCACCAGCGCATGCCCAATTGCGGCGGACGGCAGACAACTTCAATGCCTGGTTCACGTACTACGGGGAGCTGGAGACCGCCGGACGGTGGGGTGCGATATACGACGTATCCATCCGTCGATCGGGTCCGGTTCGCGAGATGTACGCCGCGTTCGCTCGCGGTGGCATCACCTACGAGATCACGCCAGCCGTGAAGATCGCCGTTGGCGTCAGCCGATCCGAGACGTGGCCGTACGGTGAAATGCCGATTGCCTATCGGACGCCGGAACGCCGCCTGTGGGAGCAGTTGCAGCTGACACACAGCGTGGGTCGCGTCGGGCTCTCACATCGATATCGCGTCGAACAGCGCTGGCAGGGGAAGAAGGAACTGCCCGACGATGCGGTCTCGGACTGGGTGCGCGTGAACAGGTTCCGGTACCAGATACGGGCCACCGTGCCCCTGGAGGGGGCGACGCTCGACGACGGCGAGTGGTATGTCAGCGGCGCTAATGAACTGCTGATCGCGTTCGGATCGAACGTGCAATACAATATCTTCGACCAGAATCGCGCCGCGATCTCCTTCGGGTACCGTGTCGGCAAGTCCCTTCGCCTGGAGGCGGGCTATCTCGAGCAGTTGTCGCTCAAGTCCGACGGACGGCGGCTCGAGGACAACCACACGCTGACCTTCTCTCTGTTTACGAGTTTCTCCTTCAAGGACAAGCAGGCCTGACGTGTCACTGTGCCGATGTCTGAATAGCGCCCGACGGGCCGCGTCGCGGGTGCTGGTGCGTAACTCGAAGATCCTGCTGCTGGTCTCGATGCCATCCGTCGCTATCGCGGCGCAGATCCCGGGCGACGCAAGGTCGACGATTCCCCTCGCCCAGCGTCTCTTCGAGGCGATCCGGCCGCGCATCGACGGCGACTCGGCACGGGCAATCGTGGCCTTCGTCGAAAGCCGCTGGCGCCTTCCGGGGAATCGTGGCTTCGATGAGAGCATCGACCGCGTCGTGCAGGCGCTTCGAGCGAGCGGCTACGTGGAGGAAGGGTCGGCGGCGGCGTCGCGCCTGACGTACCGCGTCGAACGTTATCCACTCCGGGCTCCCACGTGGGAGCCTGACAGCGCACGCCTGACGATCGTTGGCGATGCCGTGCCACTGCTCACGTTCGCGACGAATCGCAACATGCTCGCGATGCAGTCGTTCAGTACTCCGCCTTCGGGAGTGGAGGCGGAGGTAGTCTTGTGGGAGTCACTTGCGGACACGCTGCGCACTCCTTCGGATCTGACCGGGAAGATCGTACTCGCCGATGTGCCGGCGGCCCGCCTGTTCCAGATCGCCGTGCAACGCCGCGACGCGTTAGGCATCCTGTCCTACAATCTGCCGGCCTACACGCAGCCAGAGACGCATCGGACCTCCATTCAGTTCACGGGGATCCCGTACGACACGTCGCGCCGGAGCTTTGGCATCCTGCTCTCGCGCGAAGCCCGTGACCGGTTGCGTGCCGCTCTGGCGCGGGGCCCGGTCCGTGTGCGGGTAATGACTGCCGCCCGCAGCTGGGAGTCGGTGGAACGCACGGTAATCGCGGAGGTCCGTGGGAGCACGAGACCGGCCGAGCGTTTCGTGCTCAGCGCGCACGTGCAGGAGCCAGGCGCCAACGACAATGCCTCTGGCGTCGGAGCTCAGGCAGAGATGGCGCGCGTGCTGGCGTCGCTCGTTCGCGACGGTCGCGTGGATCCGGGTCGCACGGTCACCATGATTTGGGGGAACGAGATTCAGGCGCCGCAACGCTATCTGGAGCAGAACCCCGAACGCATGCGCGATGTGCGTTGGGGGATGAGCCTCGACATGGTAGGAGAAAACACCGCAGTGACCGGAGGAACGTTCCTCATCGAGAAGATGCCCGATCCGTCCGCCGTCTGGACGCGCGGAGAAGACAAACACACGGAATGGGGAGGATCGCCGCTCGCGCTCAAGGACGTTCGCCCGCACTACTACAACGATTTCGTCATCAATCGGTGCAGAGAGCAAGGCCGTTACGCGAACTGGACGGTGAATGCGAACCCCTACGAGGGTGGAAGCGATCACGTGCCATTCCTGCGCGCGCAGAAACCAGGCCTGCTCTTGTGGCACTTCACGGATACCTTCTACCACACCGACCAGGACCGGATCGACAAGGTGTCGGCGACCACACTGGCGAATGTGGGGACGTGCGCCCTGGTATCCGTGCTGACGCTCGCATCTGCCGACGGTGCGGTCGCTCGCGCGATCGTGCGTGATGTGGAACAGACCGCGCTGCAGCGACTGGAGACGGAAACGGCTCTGTCGCTGCAGGCGATCGCCGGCGGAGCGAAGCCGGCTGACGAGGCGGCCATCGTCTCCGCGTGGGGTTCGTACTACCGCGACGGCATTCGCATGGCGGCGGACATCGAGATTGGCGGGTCGTCCGAGCTGACGAAAGGCGAGATCGATGCCGCCAGTGCTCGAGTCGAGTTGGCGGCACGGGAGCGCGTGAACCGACTCTCTGGCCGCTAGCATGGCGTTCTCGTTCGCGCCGGAGCGTTACCTGGCGGCTGCCGACTTCGCGTCGTATGTCGCTCTAGCGCAAAGGAACGCAGAACTCTGGAACGGCCTGTATCGAACGCCGACGGTGCCGGTGGGACTTGTCGAGCGTGCCAAGGCGGTTCCGGGCCAGTGGCACCTGTTGGTGCTGAGCGAGGATTGGTGTGGCGACGCAGTCAACACGATCCCGCTCATCGCCCGTCTCGTCGAGCAGATACCGTCGCTCGACCTGCGCATTCTGAGCCGCGACCTGAATCCGGATGTCATGAACGCGCACCTGACCAATGGCACGCGATCGATCCCGATCGTCATGGTTCTGGACGAACGCTTCGTCGAGCGGGGACGCTGGGGCCCGCGGCCGGCCCCGCTGCAGTCCTGGGTCCTCTCGGAGGGCCTGGGCCTCCCCCGCGATGTACGATACCGGACCACGCGCCAGTGGTATGCGCGCGATCGAGGAGCGACGACGCTCGATGAGGTGCTGTCGGTGCTGGAGCAGGCTGCCAGGGGTCGAGTCGATGGGGAAAGGGGTGCCGACCTTCCCGCCGCGCATTAACTTTTCTCCCCGCCCCCGCCACTGGGGCGCTCAACGGACCAACGAGGACAGCGCATGGCGAACCGTCGGATCGAGGGCAACTTCTCCCAAGGCTGGGGTGTCGCGGCATTCATTACGCTGCTCGCGATAGGGCTCTACGTCGGGGCAGGTGTATTCAAGAAGTACACGTTTCGTTCACCCAACGACGTGACCGCTCCGGCAGCGAAGGCAGAATCGCACTAGACGCGATTGTGAGCGCCGGGAGGACGCGGCGCGCGGGTGCAAGTGTACCCAGCACCCGGGGGTCCATCGGCCCCGTCGCGACCACAAGCACGAGACACAGTAGCATGAAGCACTGCCAGTTCGTTGTTCTCGCCATCGTCGCGCTGCCACTCGCCGTCGAAGCGTCCGCCCAGACGCTGCCAGTGCGCATCGTAAGACGTGGTGCGGCCACGCTCGAAGTCACTGCCAGCGAGCCGATATCCTTCTTCATCGAGCACAGCAAGGATCTCGAGCTCACGGACGCTCAGCGCGACACTCTGATGGCGCTGCGACGGCGCCTCCGCGCTCAAAATGCTCCGTACGTGAAGTCACTCGACTCCCTCAGAGGCGTCGTGGGCCTCGAGGTCGAGCCAAGCCCCAGGGCCAACGAAAAGGAGCGCGAGAAGCTCGATCGTTTCCAGAAGCTCTCGGCACCTTTCGCCGATTCGATTCGGGCAAACAATGACGTGGCGCGAGGCGAAGCGTGGACGTGGCTCGAACCGAGTCAGCGAACCAGGGTCGACTCGATCCTTAAGGCAGAGCGCGACGCGCGATTGCGCGAGCAGGCCGGCCAGCCGCGCCGCCGGCCGTCGGCATAAGGGGAGTTGCGCGCGGCGCACGCCCGCGTTCAACCTGGCGGCCAGCCGCGTCGATCCCCGGAACGCCGGCTCGGCCGTTCCCGCAGGACACGCAGCGCTCTCCGGACCGCCTTGGGCGTGGCCACAGTCGTGGCCGCAGTCGTTGCGATCGCCGTCCTCCTGTTCCTCCATCGAGGTGACGCCGAGGGATCCGCACGAATCGCCAATCGCGAGATCGAGGACATGCTCCAGCGCGGCGAGGTTGTCGAGCGGCGGGTCGCCGTGCAGCGGCGACGCTGGTTCGACTACTTCCGCGTCACGCACGGCGTGCTGGCAGCGACCGACCGACGCCTGCTCTACGTCGGCATACCGCCGGCCGAACTCTTGCCGCGCGAGCCCGAACCCCAGGAACTCGATGTCCTGATTGCGCCCTACGAACGCCCACTGGCAATCGCTCGAACGCGCGCGGTCCTGAACACGATGAACGGCGTGACGATCTCAGTCGCTGGAGGTACCGTAACGTATGCGGTGGCGGCGCTCGATCGCAGCCGACTGGACGCCGTCCTGGCGGTCGTCTCTCGGCGGCAGGCGGAACGCGAGGCCGCCGCAGTCGCCGAACGCCGGGCCGAGGAAGCCGCAAGCGAGGCCTCACGTCGCGCGGTGACGCACCTTGTCCGGCCGGGTGAAGCGTTGACGACGATCGCAGCACGGTACGGCACGAGCGTCGACTCACTCCGTCAATGGAATGGACTTGCCAGTGATCGCATTGCCGCCGGCCAGCGTCTCATCGTCCGGCCGGAACGGTGATTGCGCTGCTAACGCCGAACCGGTCGGCTCCAGGCCCATGCACGTAGTGGGATTCTGGGACCGTGGCTCGTGGTTCTTGGGCACGGTCGAAGCCACTCCAACGATGTGCTCTCGTGTCCTCCAATCGACGCGTCCGAGACTGCCGTCACGATACGTCCGGCATGGACAGCGAAGCGCAGGCAGCCCTATTCTATGCGCTCCCGGAAGGCGTTATCGGCCGTTCCGGTTCCCCCCCGCACTCCGGAGGTTCGTCATGCGCATGGCCCTTCCTGTTGCGTCCGTGGTCGCCGTGCTCTCCTGCGTTTCTGCATCCGCGGGAGCACAAGCGCCACACATGAGCTTCTTCATCACGAGCGCGGGCTCGGGCAAAGGGGCTGACCTGGGTGGTCTCGAGGGCGCGGACCGACATTGCCAAGCGCTGGCCGAGGCGGCCGGTGTAACCGGCGCCTCGTGGCATGCTTATCTGAGTGCGACCGCTGGCAACGGTCACGCAGCCGTCAACGCACGCGATCGCATTGGTCCGGGTCCGTGGTACAACGCCAGAGGCGTGATGGTTGCGAGGAACGTGGCGGACCTTCACAGCGACAACAACAAGCTGGGCAAGGAAACCAGCCTTACGGAGAAAGGCGCAGCGGTCAACGGTCGAGGGGATACGCCGAACATGCACGACATTCTCACCGGGTCTAAGCTCGACGGAACCGTCTCGTCAGACACAACCGATACGACGTGCCGGAACTGGACGAGTTCCGATGCCGGCAGCGCGATCGTCGGTCATCATGACCGCCAGGGTGGCGGAGCCAATCCCACGTCGTGGAACTCGGCGCATCCATCCCGTGGCTGCAGCCAGCAGAATCTGCAGTCGTCGGGCGGGAACGGACTGTTCTACTGCTTCGGCACCTGAGGTGTCCGTTTCGCGTCGCCAGTTCGTTGTCGGGTTGACGGCAGCGTCGCTGGCGGGACCGCGGTTGGCTCGGGAGGGTGACGCGGCGCCGCCGACCGACGTTCCTCCCGATCGGTTCGAGCCGTGGATCGAGGTCGATCCGGCGGCGCTACGCACGAACGTCTCGGTGCTCTCTACGCTTGCCGGCGGCCGGCCGATCGTCGCCGTGGTGAAGAACAACGGCTACGGGTTGGGGCTGGCGGAAGTCGCGCGCACGCTCGATAGTCTGCCGGGCGTGAGCGGCTTCGGAGTCGTCAAGGTGGCCGAGGCGCTGGCACTCCGTGAGGCCGGGATCCGGAAGCCCATCCTGCTGCTGGCGATCTTCGACGACGCCGAAGGCGAGGCGCTGCTGCGGAGTCGCATCACGCTCTCCGCCTGCGTGCCGGATGTCGGCGCCAGACTGGTCACGGCCATGAGGAGAGCCGGAGGGGAGGCGCGCGTCCAGTATTACATCGATACCGGAATGAGTCGCATGGGACTTCCGTATCGCACTGCCCTTCCCGTGCTGCGCGAGTTGGCGCGGATACCGCGGTTGAGCGTCGCCGGCACGTTTACCGAGTTGACCGAGGATCCGGCATTCGATCTGGAGCAGGCGCACCGGTTGTCTGAGCTGGCGGCCGCGGCGCGTGCCGACGGCATCCCAACGGGACCGCTTCATGCCGCGTCATCGCATGCCGTGTTCAACAATCGGGCGGTACTCCTCGACGCGGTCCGCCCCGGCATCGCGTTGTTCGGCGCGTATCCCACCGATGACGGGAGCGAGCGTTCCATCGCACAACTGACCGTTGCCTTCCGGCTCAAGGCACGCGTGGTGCGGGTGGAACGGCTCCGTGCCGGAGACACTGTCAGCTACGGGCGGCGCTTCACAGCCGATTCCGCCACCTGGATAGCGACGATTCCCGTTGGGCACGCCGACGGGTACCCCCGGCGCGCCGTGCAGGGCGGCCGCGTGCTGATTGGCGGACGGACGTACCCGGTGATAGGCGCGGTAAGCGCCAGTCATTCGATAGTGAATCTCGGAGACACCACTAGTGTGACCGTTGGCGACGTCGTGACCGCGTTAGGCCCCGACGATCCCGCGATCCACCCGAACGCGCTTGCGGGAGGGGTCGGAGTTTCGGTCTACGACGTCCTGATGCACCTTGGAGCGACTCTGCCGCGGTTCGTGGTGTGAGCTGGCGGGCCGGCTCCGAACTGGCGTCTTAGTCGTCGCGGCCACGCAGTCGGTTGATGTTCCGTCGATCCTTCTTCCCCGGTTTCCCGCGATCGCGAAACGCCGGCGACCCAAGCGCCTTGAGCTGAAGCGCCAGCGCCTCCCGCGCCCGCTGACTGTCCGGCGTCTCGACGTAGAGGGCGGTCGCCACCGCAGCAGGGCCGCGCTGGTCGGATAAGGCACGCACCTGGATCTCCCGGACGAACGGCGGTTGCCGGATGCGAATCCGATCGCCGGCACGAATCGCACGTGAACGCTTCGCACGCTCATCGTTCACGTCGACCTTGCCGCCATCGATCGCTTCCGCTGCCAGCGAACGTGTCTTGAAAAAGCGTGCTGCCCACAACCATTTGTCCAATCGGACGTCGCGATCCTCGCCGGTCGACATGTCAAGGAATCCCCGTGTTTCGTTCGTGAGGGCCGTCACGCCGCGCGCGCCGCCCGAGCGACAGCTTACAGCTCGGCAATACCGGTGTGGAGGCCCAAGCCTGTGAATCCTGACGCGCGCGCGAACGAGACACGTCACGGCGCTGGCGCAGCGCGCGTTGATCGACGCGACGATCGCCTGTTCCGTGCCCTGTACGACTATGGCGCCGATGCGGTGGTCATCCTCGATCGCGACGCGGGAATCCGCATCGCCAATCCGGCGTCGCGCCACGTGTTCGGTTATCCGCCGGGAGCGTTGGCCGGTAAATCCCTTGCGGAACTCGTCCATGAGGACGATCGGGCACTCGTTGCGGCTGCCGTCCACAGCGCCGCCGTTGGGGCGCTCGGGCAGCAGGTGGATGTCGCCTTTCGTACCCAGACGCGCGCTGGCCACTGGCGGCTGCATGACGCAACCATCCGTGGTCTGCTGTCGCACGCCGATGTGGGCGGGCTCGTGCTCACGGCACGAAGCGTCGCTGCGCAGGAGGAGTCGCTCCGTCAGCTGCATCAGGCACAGCATATCGAAGCCATCGCTCGTCTCGCCGGCGGCGTCGCTCACGACTACAACAACCTCCTCACGGTGGTGAGCGGGAACGCCGAGCTGTTGCTGATGGACGAGAACCTGGACGACGAGGCACGCGGCGGACTGGAAGAGATCGTGGGAGCGGCGAAACGGGCGGCCGCGCTGACGCAGCAGTTGCTTGCGTTCAGTCGCCGGCAGCAGCTCAGGCCCGAGGCGGTCTCCCTTGTTTCGTTCGTCCAGGCGAACGTGGCAGACGTGCGGACAGCTCTCGGCCCCGATATCGAGCTGCAGACTGACCTCGATCCCGCGTGCGAGCCCGCGCTCGTGGATGCCCGCCAGCTCAGGATCGCGTTGTTGCAACTGGCGATGAACGCGCGGGAGTCGATGCCTGAAGGCGGTCGGCTGCGCATCGAGACGGACCAGGTGGACGTGACGACGGAGCGCGCGGCACGCTTGGCTCCGATGGCAGTGGGTCGTTACGCGCGCCTCCGCGTGCTCGATAGCGGGGCCGGAATGGATGCCGCTACGAGAGCCAGGGTCTTCGAGCCATTTTTCACCACAAAGGAACGCGGCCGCGGTACCGGCCTGGGACTAGCCATGGTGTATGGCATCGTCAAACAGAGCGGCGGATTCGTCTGGGTGGACAGCGTGCCGGGGGCAGGGAGCGCGTTCGCCATCTACCTGCCGGTCGCCGGTCAATCCGCGACCATTCGAGCGCCTGTTCGAAAAGCGCCAGTGCCGGCCGGCGACTCCCCGACCACGATTCTCGTCGTCGACGACGACGAGCCGGTCCGTCGCATGACCGCACGATCCCTGCAGCGAGGCGGTTACCGCGTCCTGACATCGGCGGACGCACGGGAGGCGTTGCGGCTGGCGACCGAGCTCGGCGAGCCGCCAGACCTCCTCGTAAGCGACGTCGTCATGCCGGGGATGAACGGTCGAGATCTGGCGCACGCCATGCGGGGCGTCCACCCGCGATTGCGCGTGCTGATGATGTCCGGCTTCCCCGACAACGCCGTCGCGACGCCTGGGCTCGACGCCAGGATCCCGTTCCTCCAGAAGCCGTTCTCCGCGGAGGCCCTCCTCGCCACGGTCAGGCGCGTGCTGCATGATGCGCCGATACCCGAATGAGACCGCCGATTGGATCGAGGCCAGCACGGACGGTGGGCGATGTGGGATCCGTACGACCGCTTGGCGCGTGGCGCGGCCGGCCTGCCTGGTCGCGTCCTGTCATCTGCATGCGATCCGTTCCCAGGGTCCGATCCATGCCCGAACGATCGTCGGGGACGGCGCGCGACGCCCCGCCCACACGACCTGGACGGCGAGCGGTCGTTGCGCTCTCGAACAGGGAACGGCAAGTTGCAAGCGCCATATCGACCGACTCCTCGCGCGCTCAGGCGATGACGACGACCACGGACAGTCCCCACAGCGCGGAGCGCGCCCTCCTCGCGCGCATTATCGCCGGCGACGAGCGTGCGTTGGGGGAGTTATTCGATTGCCACGGTGGCTTGGCGTTTTCGCTCGCTTCCGCGATCGTGTCGGATCCTTCCGACGCCGAGGATGTCGTTGCCGATGCGTTCGCGCAGGTCTGGCGGTCGGCGGCCACCAGCGGCGCCGTTCGCGGAAACGTTCGTGCCTGGCTGACGGCGATCGTGCGCTCACGATCGCTCGATTTCATCGGATCGCGACGGCGAAGGCCTCGTGCGTTCGATCGGGCAGTGACGCTGAGCGTTGGCGCTGAAACGCCGGTTGCGTCGAACTCAGTGACCAGCGCCGGTCACCTGATCGAGCTGTCGGAGACCCGCACGGCCGTCTGCCATTCCCTCGCCAGCCTGCCCCATATCCAGCGGACGGTCCTGGAGCTGGCGTACTTCGATGGACTGTCCCGTACCGAGATCGCCGATCGTCTGCTGGAGACGTCTGGCACCGTAAGAACGCGCTTGCGAGCCGGTATGGAGAAACTCCGGCAGCGGTTACGACCGCTGGCAGATTCGTTCTCATGATACCGCGCGACCGCACCGAGGACGCCACCGCCTATGTGCTGGGCGCGCTCGAAGAGCAGGAACGGCTGGCCTTCGAGCTGGCGCTGAACGACTCGGCGGAGCTGCAGCGTGAGGTTGCAGAATTGCGTGAAGTCGCGGGGATGTTGGCGCTGGCGGTACGCCCAGTCGCTCCGCCACCGACGTTGCGCGAACGGATCGTCTCCGATGCCAGGGCCGTACGCCCGATCGCGCCACGCCTCGCGGATGCACAGCGGCGGGAATCGCCTGCGACATCGCTCCGACCCGTTCCCATGCGCGCATCGCCGTCACGGTGGCGCTTCCCCGACGGGTTCGCATGGTCAGCGCTCGCGGCGTCGCTGATCCTGGCCGCCGTCATGCAGAATCGCTACCGGGAACGCGCGTCGGCGGCGACGGCGCTTTCGCGCGCCAATTCGGCTCTCCGTACCGACCTCGCATCGCGCGACTCGCTGCTCGGCGTGTTGATCGGACCCGACGTCGAGTCGGCGCGACTTACGGCGGCTGTTGGTTCGGCTTCCGGATTGATGTTCTGGAACAGGACCGCGGCTCGAGTCGCGTTGGTCGCGTCCAACCTGCCGGCGGTCCAGAAGGGACGAACCTGGCAGTTGTGGGGCATCGCTGCCGGAAGACCGCCGGTGTCGCTAGGCACGTTCAATACCAGCGCCTCGGGGGAGGGACGCATCGCGGCGGCGGTGCCGCCCGGGCTCCGGATCGCGATCGGCGCGGTCACCCAGGAACCGGCAGGTGGGTCACCGCAGCCCACCACGACACCGATCGTCAGTGGGGCTTTCGCCGAGCGACCGCGGTGATGCCAACCGCGGGCCTGGCGGCGCGACCATGTCGGCGTCATGTGCGTCACAGTATCGGTTCGCAAGAAAGCGCCGGCCCGCGGCGGCAGAACCCGATCGGCCGGCCCGATACGCTGCCGGCAGCGGACGCTACGACAGGACGTGCCTCAGAGTCGCTTCGTCCACGTTCGCCCCGCTGAGGACGATCGACACGGTCTTGCCAGCCAGCGTTTCCCGCAGGCGCAACAGACCCGCGAGCCCGGCCGCGCCGGCGGGCTCTACCAGCGAATGCGTGGTCCGCAACAGCACCCGCATTGCGTGAGCGATCTCCGCGTCAGTGACGGTGATGAAATCCGCCAGGCCGTCCAGCAGGGCAGGGAACGTCAGATCGTACGTACTTCGCGTCGCCAGGCCGTCGGCGAAGGTGTTGCAGGACGGGTAGCTCACCGGGTGTCCGGCCCGCACGCCGTCATGGGCGGCCGACGCTCCCTCCGCCTGAACGGCATAGACTGGTGTCCCCGGCCGAAGAGCGCGCAGCACGGTCATGGCGCCAACGGCCTGCGAGCCGCCTCCGACGGCGAGCACCATCGCGTCGAGCGACCGACACTGCCCGATCAGTTCGAGCGTCAGCGTACCGGCGCCAGCTACAACGGTCCTGTCGTTTGTCGAATGGGCGATGGTCGCGCTCTCCTCCCTCACGATCCGCTCGGCGACGAGCACGGCATCATCGTAATCCCTGCCGTCCTCGATCAGGCGAGCGCCTAACGCCGTCATTCCCGCGTTCTTGTCCGGGTTGTTGCCAACCGGCACGCAAATGGTCGTCCGCACGCCAAGGGCCTGTCCGGCGAAGGCGACGCCAAGCCCATGGTTGCCGCGTGTCGCTGCCACGACGCCCCGTGCCCGCTGCTCTGCCGTCAGCGCGGTCATGAAGGACACGCCGTTGCGGATCTTGAACGAACCCGTGGGCTGGAAGTTCTCGTGCTTGACCCGCACCCGGATCCCGCTCCCAACTTCGGCGTCCAGCACGGGATACGAATGGCAGGCGGTCGGCGCAAGGTACGGTCGGATGCGCGCTTCGGCGGCCCGCACGTCGTCAAGCGAAATCGGCCACGCGCGCGTGCCGGGTTGGAATGAAGATGAGGGCATGGTCTGAGTCCGCGACGGCACGAATCTAACCGTCGCAGCGCGGCGTTGGCGACGCGCCTTGCCACCGCCGGTCGCGCGCCTGATAATCGGGACGGTTGCTACGACGCATATCCTCGAACTGCTTCCCCTCATGTCGTCATCAGCGTCCGTAACAGATCGCCCAGTCCCGCTTCGCCACGTCGTCAGGCCGCTGTTGCTTGCGTTTGGTATCGGTCTCATGCCGCTGTCAGTTGGCGCGCAACAGGGCGCGGCTTCAGCGTCGCAAGGGCAACCGACAACCATCGCCGCTCGCACGCAGGGAATGGAGATGCGCAATGGCTTCATTCCCGTGTACCTCGACGAGAAGAACGGCAAGATCTATCTCGAAGTACCTGCGGATACTCTGCGCTTCCTCTTTTTCACGCAGGAGACGACGGGACTTGGATCGAATCCGCTCGGCTTCGATCGTGGCGGAGGCGGCAGCGAGAACGTTGCCAGACTCGACCGACGTGGCGATCGCGTGCTGGTCGTGTTCGAGAACTGGCAGTATCGCACGTCGCTGGCCACGGCCGGCCAGCGCGAAGCCATCTCCGAGTCGTTCGCACCGAGTACCGTTGGCGCGCTCCCCGTGCTGGCGGAGGAGGGTGGCCGTCTGCTCGTCGATGCCACGGACTTCTTGATGCGCGACTGGCTGGACGTGGGTGTGCGGTTGCAGGGCAGCCAGGAAGGCAGCTACGCAATCGCCCGCGACCGCTCGACCGTATACCGTCCCAATACGAACGGCTTTCCGGACAATACCGAGATCGAAATCGCACAGACATTCGTGGCCAGCGGTCGGCCCGGAAACACCATTGCTCGCGTCACTCCGGATGGCCGAGCGTTCACGATGCGGGCGCATTTTTCGTTCGTACGCCTGCCCGACGACGGGTATCGTCCGCGGGCCGTCGATCCGCGCATCGGCTTCTTCGGACCGACGTTCAAGGATTACGGCCTGCCGCCGCAAGAACGGATGGAGCAGCGTTTGATCTCCCGGTTCCGTCTGGAGCGGACGAATACGCGCGATCCCGGTTCGCCGATCGCGAACCCGATCGTCTATTACGTCGATCGCGGCATTCCCGAGCCGGTACGATCGGCGACGGTTACCGGAGCGAAGTTCTGGGAGGAAGCCTTCGATCGGGCAGGGTTGCGCGGCGGTTTCGTCGTGCGCGACATGCCGGAAGGTGCGGACCCGATGGACGTGCGTTACAACATGGTTCTGTGGATCAACCGGAATGAGCGCGGCTGGTCGTTCGGCGGCTCGTTAGGTGACCCGCGGACCGGCGAGAACCTCAAGGGTGTTGCCCACCTGGACTCGCATCGAAATCGCACGTCGTACAACATCTACGCGGCGCTGCTCGGGGCGGATCCTTCGCCAATGGACACGCACTTCGTTCTCGGTCGCGTCAGGCAGGTGACGGCGCATGAAATCGGACACACGCTCGGACTGGCGCACAATTACATCGCATCCACGTACGAGCGTGGCTCGCTGATGGACTATCCGGCGCCGCGCGTGCGCCTGAACGCGCAGGGCGAGGTGGACGTGTCGGATGCCTACGCCGTCGGGCCGGGCGCCTACGACGTGTGGGCGGTACGCTGGGCGTATGGCATTTTCCCGCCGGAGAGCGAACGGGATTCGCTCGCGGCGATCGCCACCGAGGGGCTGCGACAGGGCTTCCTGTTCCTGACGGATCAGGACGGCCGACCCGAGGGCGGCTCGGACCCGCGCGTCAGCATCTGGGATGACGGCAGCACCGCCATCGAGTTCCTCGAGCGCCAGACCGACGTCCGGCGCGCGGCGATGAAGCGATTCGGCCTCCGGAACATCCGTCCGGGGGAACCGGTTGCGCTGCTGCATGACCGGTTCGCGCACCTGTACCTGTTCCACCGCTGGGCCCTGATCGCGGCCTCCAAGACGATCGGCGGTGTCGAGTACAGCAATGCCGTCAGAGGCGATGGTCAGTTCGCCACTCGACCGGTGAGCGCGGCGCAGCAGCGTCAGGCGTTAGGCATGATGGTGAATGCGATCACTCCTGACGAACTGGCGATTCCGGACACGGTCCTTGCTCTGCTGGCGCCGGCGCCCGTGGGTTACAGCGGTGGCGTTGAACTGTTTCAATCGCGTACGCGGCCGATCTTCGATGAGCTGGGTGCCGCACGCACACTGGCCCAGATGGTCGTCGACCTGGTCCTGAACCGCGACCGCGCCGGCCGATTGATCGCTCTTGGCGCACGCGGGACGAATCCGTTGACGCTCTCGGAAACGATCGACGCCTTGGCTGGCGCAACCATCCAGAAGCCGGAGCCAACGGACCGGAAGGTCGCATCGCTGCTCCGTACGAGTCAGCGCGCGTTCATCGACCGGCTCATCCTCCTCGCCGCGGACAAGGAAGCCTCACCGGACGTCCGTGCCATGGCCGACTTCAAACTGCGCAGCTACCAGACCTTGGCTCGCCAGAAGGCGATGACCGGTAGCGTCGTCCATCGCGCGCACTGGACGGCAGCAGGTGCGGACATCGCGTACTGGTTCACCGAGCACGAGGTGCCACCGTCGACTGCCGCTCTGCGTGCCCCGCCGGGTGATCCTTTCGGCGACGACGAAGAGGAGATGACCTGGCGCTGAAACACAACCGGCGCTCGCGCGTACGATGAGCACCATCGCTCCGGCGATTCTGCCCATCACGACATCTCTTTCTGTATGCGATCGATATCTGTGCGATTAGCGGCCGTTGTGGCGTTGTCGTTCCCTGCATCCCTGTACGCCCAGCGCGCCGAGAGGAACGATCCCTTCGGCCGGGAGTGGCGCTTCGAGGCCGGCGCCGGTGTGAACTACGGACTTCCACAAGGTGTCTTTCGGGACTATGTGAAACAGGGGTTTGGCGCCGACGCCTTCTTTCGCTGGAACTTCGACCGCCAGGGGATCCTCAGCTTGCGCGCCGATGGAGGGTTCCTCGGCTACGGCCGCGAAACCAAACGGGTTCCCTTGAGCGGTACCGTCGGCGGTCGCATCCTGGTGGATCTGACGACATCCAACAACATCGTTCATCTGGGGCTTGGCCCACAGCTAACCGCGCCAGACGGCCCTTTCCGGCCGTACGTGAACGGCGGCGGCGGTTTCTCGTATTTCTTCACGACGTCGTCGGTCGAGGGGAGTAACGACAACGAACCGTTCGCTAGCACTACCAACTACGACGACTTCGCGCTGTCGTGGTCTGCCGGCAGCGGCATCCTGATCCCGGTTGGCGTTCGACGCGACGTTTCGCTGGACGTTGGCGTGCAGTATCGCGACAACGGACAAGTGCGCTACTTGCGCAAAGGCAGTATCGTCGATCTGCCTAACGGCGGCATCCAGATCACCCCGATCGAGAGCGATGCCAACCTCCTGACGTTCCGCCTGGGAATATCGGCTCGAATCCGCTGAGGAGCGGTCTCGAACGCAGAGAACCAGGGAGGCGTGGTGCGGCCGTGGGGCCCTCCCTGGCCGCAACCATTCCCGAAGCCGATTCTCTCGACCCGGCCCGCCAGCACTCGACACGACGTCGGATTCTCGCTGCTGGTCACCGGTGCGACTGTGCGGAACGACACCGCCGGAATTCGACTGCCTGCCCGTCTGTAGGTGGGCTCCCGTCTTGCGCCACTGGCCAGAACCGGGAGCTCGTACGAGCTGTCGTCTCGACATTAGAAGCGGATCGATCTATTCTCCAGCGGTCGCAACCCTTGGGAGACCGCAGTGGCAAGCGACAGGGATGGCACATCGGCGCAAGATGGCGGCGCCGCCAGCCCAAACCACTGGACGGCGATGCGCGACTTGCGCACCGTCTCGGTTCCAGCGCCATTGAGCGAGATCTTCCTTCGCGCGCAGAGCTATGTGGCGCGCTACTTCAGCGATCGCGTCGAGGATCCCGGCCAGGGCTCGATCACCATCGCCGGTGAGCGGTACATCCTCGTCCGTGCCGCGTCGATGTCCGTTGAGTTTTTCGAGCTGGTCGCGTCTCTGTACCGCGAGAAGGGGGTGGAGGCCGCGCACCTCGTGGCGAAGAACCTCCTGTTCGACGTAGCGCACGCCATCGGCAAGGCCGATGCCAGGGTGTTCCACGAGCGGATGGGCGTCACCGATCCCGTGGAACGTCTGTCGGCTGGCCCCGTCCACTTCGCATTTGCCGGCTGGGCGAGCGTGCTCATCCACCCGGAGTCGCGGCCGGATCCCAGCGAGGACTACTACCTCCTTTACGACCATCCGTATTCGTTCGAGGCGGATGCGTGGCTCAAGCGTGCGTCACTCGTGTCCTTCCCAGTCTGCGTGATGAACTGCGGATACTCGTCCGGGTGGTGCGAGGACAGCTTCGGTCTGTCGTTGGTTGCGGCTGAAGTCGAATGCCGGGCGATGGGCGACGATCATTGCCGGTTCGTGATGGCGCCGCCATCACGGATCGAGCAGCGCGTGACCGAATACCGGGCAGGAGCACGATCCGATCGCAAGCGATCGCCGTGGCGCGGTACGCGGGCAGTGATCGATGTGCCGGAGTTCTTTCAGCGGAAGAGGATGGAGGATGCGCTGAAGGCCTCGTACGAGGATCTGGAGCGACGGGTGGAGGAGCGAACGGCCGAGATCGTCCGAGCCAATGCAGCGCTGAAGGAAGAGATGGCGAAACGTCAGCGCGAGGCGGAAGAGCGCCGCTTGCTGGAGGCGCAGCTGCTCGAGACGCAGAAACTGGAGAGCCTCGGCGTTCTGGCTGGCGGCATTGCCCACGACTTCAACAACCTGCTCGTGGGCGTGCTCGGGAACGCGGGACTGGCGCTGGAGGAACTGCCATCCGACTCGCCGGCGAGAGACTACGTGAAGGACATCGAGATTGGCGCGTGGCGGGCTGCCGATCTCGTCCGGCAGATGCTGGCGTACGCCGGCAAGGGACGCCTCGTGATCGAGCGGGTGGACTTGTCGCGTCTGGTTCGCGAGATGCTGCATCTGTTAATGGCATCGATCAACAAGAAGGCTGTCCTCGACTTCGTGCCGACGGAACCGGGACCGTCGGTCGAAGGCGACGCGACACAATTGCGGCAAGTGGTGATGAACCTGATCATCAATGCTTCCGATGCGTTGGGTGACGCCTCCGGAACGATCGTCGTACGAACGGGAGTGTTGGACCGGCCGCCCGAAGGAGAAGGAGCGTATTTCGGAGCCACTACTCCCGCCGGTGCCTGTGCCTTCCTGCTTGTGTCTGATTCAGGGGGCGGAATGGACTCCGCCACACGCGATCGGATGTTCGAGCCGTTCTTCACCACCAAGTTCACCGGACGCGGGCTCGGACTGGCCGCGGTCCAGGGAATCGTACGATCGCATGGAGGCGCGATCAAAGTGACGAGCGCTCCGGGAAAGGGGACGACCGTGCACGTCCTCCTGCCGTTGGCGCCGTCCGTCGCGGCGCCGGACATGGATCGCGCGCGGTCCACCGCCCGCGGTCCACGCTCGGAGGGCATCGTCCTCCTCGCAGACGATGAGCCGCTCGTCCGCAACGTGGCCCAGCGGGTGCTCGAGAGTATGGGGTTGACCGTCCTGCTTGCCGCTGACGGTGCCGAAGCCGTCGCGGTCTTCGAGCGGCACCACGCGGACATCGACTTGGCGGTCCTCGACCTGACGATGCCCAGGATGGACGGCGTCGAGGCATTTCGGGCCATGCAACAGATCGCGCCCGGTGTGCGGGCGGTGTTGACCAGCGGGTTCACCGGCGAGGAAGCTGACTCCGACTCATGGCGAACCGGGTTCCTCGGATTCCTGCGGAAACCCTACGCCCCGCGAGAGCTCGCCGATCGGGTACGGGATCTGCTCGCGAAACCGCCGTCGCCGTGACCCGCGACCGGGACGGGTGGTGAGGCATCAGTCAGCGCGGCGGGCTAGCGCCTGCTCCACCAGGGCGACCGTGGCGGGTGGATCGGCGACCTCGACCACGAGGCGTGTGTACTCCTCGTGATCGAGGTCGAGCACGATCGTTCGCTCCGGGTCATGTACGTCGTAGAAGACCGCACCCTCGACCTGGTAGTACGTGCCCGCCGTGAGCATTCCCGGGATCTGCACTCCGGGGTACCGGACACCGTGCCAGTACCCGCGAGCCTGTTCGGGATCGATGCGCACGCCCCTGATGTGGGCGAGCGGGATGTCCAGATGGCTCTTGAACGCCCACAGCTTGTCCCAGCCTTGCACGTCGAAGTGGGCGCGGTCGCCGTCGATCGTGATTTCTACCACGGATGTCCTCGGAACGTCGCTGCGACAGCACGACGATGGCTGAGTTGTAGCTGGATTGGAGCGCACGCCGCCGAGCGTAAACGAGCGGCGGCGGCGTGGTCCGAAGAATACCCCATTGGGCCGCCTCGATGGAGGGTCAGCTGGCGCAACCGTGGTTTGCCGCCGGCAACGTTGAATGGGGTCAGACTCCGAAAATGGGGTCAGACTCCGGTTCCAAGGGGTCAGACCCCGGAAATGCGAAGATGGGGTCAGACTCCGATTCCGAAAATGGGGTCAGACTCCGATTCCAATGCGGACTAGCGCCATTGAGTCAACAACTCTTGGAACGAACCGTCGACCGCGGCCACGTAGCCATCGGGCCGGACGAACAAAGCGGTGGGAGGATCAACGAACCCAATCGCGGGCAACTCCCATTTCCCATCGCAGGTTGCAGCGATCACCGGCACACGTTCGCCTAGTCGCGCCTGATCAACGCCGCCCGGCTCCCCGAAGGTGATCACGATCGGCCGCGCATCGCGCAGCAGCTCAAACATGCGCACGCTCCGGTCCGCGACCACCAGATCGAGATCCGGCATCCTTGCCCCAATCAACGGATGCCCATTGCCAAGATCGTAGCGCACGCCGAGGCCCGTCATGTCCGTCGCCACCGGTCCACGATGCCTCGCATATCGAGGATTTCCAGCGTGCGGCTGTGCAGGCCGCGGGCCCGTGCGCCTTCGACGGCCTGCGTGGCACGGCGCTCGACGATCGCGGCGTCCACGTTCGCAAGTGCGAGTTCGCCAGCGAGCATCAGGCCCGTGGGGCCGCCGCCGGCGATGATCACTGCATGATCGAGCTGCATAGGGCACCTCTGCTCGGAAGGGAATCGCGCCGATTAGCCGACTCGCCCCGGGCTTGCTGCAAGTCCCCAGGCATCTATTATTCGTCAATGGGGAGGCATGCGTGCAGCGCACGACGCTGCACCTGACAGCCGCAACGACATGGCACTCCGTAGGAGTCCTCACCTCGGAGCTGCCCGACCGAGGGCTGATCCTGTCCGACAGGACCTGGGCGCCTGCGGTGCGTTGCGTCGCGAATTCGAGTCTGACCCCAACTCGATGGGGTCAGACTCGAATTCTGACCCCGACCTCCATAGGCACTGGACGGACATGAGTAGGTGAGCAGACGCAATGAATCGAAAAGAACTGATCCGCGAGTACAAGGAACGACGACCGACCATGGGCGTGTACCGCGTTAGCACCACAGTCACCGGCGAGTCCCTCGTCGCGGCAAGCAGGGACGTCAACAGTCTGCTCAACCGGCACAGGGCGCAGTTGCGGACAGGGGCGCATCCGTCGAAAACGTTGCAGGCGGCATGGAACGCGCACGGCCCGGATTCCTTCACGTTCGAGGTTCTTGACGTGCTGGAGCCGGCCGAAGATCCTGCGCGTGATCCCACGTCGGACTTGGCCGCGCTCGAAGACATGTGGCTCGACAGACTCGGCCTCTCCCCCGATCGCATTCACACGATCCTCCGGAAGCCGCTTCCGTAAGGAGTCGTTCAACGAATTCGCCAGCATGTCGTACTCTGGTGACACGATCTTACCCCTACCTGCGCCAAAAAACCGTGACCCAATCACGACGACAATTCCTCAAGCACTCCGCCGCGGTCGCCGCAGCGACCGCCGTCGGCGCGAGGATTCTTTCCGCCGGTGACGCACTGGCCGCCTCACCACGACCCACCCCGGGCGATCCCGCCGTCAAGGAACTCATGGAGGTCGCGCTCAACGTCGCGAAGAGCGGCGGTGCGTCGTACACGGATGTGCGCGTGGCCGCCCGCCGGCAGCAGAACGTCGGCACGCGCGACCGGATCGTCACAGGCGTCGGCGACACGGATACGTACGGCATCGGCGTCCGGACGCTCGTGGACGGTTCATGGGGATTCGCGGCTACCAGCGCGATGACGAAGGACGCGGTGGCGAAGATCACGCAAGCCGCGCTCGATCAGTCGCGTTCGAACCGCCCCAGTCAACTCCGTCCGGTCGTGCTCGCTCCCACCCCCGGCAACCAGGTGGGCGAATGGAAGAGCCCTGTCCAGACGGATCCGTTCACGGTCTCCATCCCGGACAAGGTGGCGTTGCTGCTGGCCGCCAACGAGGCGGCCGCCAAGGTCAAGGGCGTGCGGAACGTCGTCTCGGCGATGTTCTTCCTTCGCGAAGAAAAGACGCTGATGACGAGCGACGGGTCGTACATCGTCCAGACGATCTACCGGACATCTCCGACGATGTCGATTACCGCCGTGTCCCCGGATTTCACGGACTTCCAGACGCGCGAGGCGAACGATATCGCGCCGATGGGGCTCGGCTACGAGCACGTCCTCAACGCCAGGTTGCAGGAAAACGCGACTCGATGGGCAAACGACGCCGTCGAAAAGCTGTCGGCAAGGCCGGTGGAGCCAGGCCGCTACGACCTGCTGTTGCATCCGTCCAATCTCTGGCTTACGGTCCACGAGACGATCGCCCACCCCACGGAACTGGATCGCGCGTTAGGCTTCGAAGCCAACTACGCCGGCACGAGTTTCGTGGCCCCGCCGGACCAGGTCCTCGGGAAGCTCAAGTTCGGCAGCTCCATCATGAACGTGGTTGGCGACCGCGAGCAGCCGGGGTCGCTGGGTGCCGTCGGCTGGGACGACGAAGCCGTGAAACCGGTCCGGTTCGACATCGTGAAGGACGGGATCTTCGTCGACTACCAGACGACACGCGAGCAGGCCACGATGCTGGAATCGTACTACAAGAAGATCGGCAAGCCGGTCCGAAGCTACGGGTGCTCCTACGCGCAGAGCTGGGCCGACGTGCAGTTCCAGCGCATGCCCAACGTCTCCATCGAGCCGGGGAAGAACGACTACACCTGGGAGGATATGATCGGGCAGATGGACAGGGGCATAGCGATCGTCGGCGATGGCTCCTTCTCGATCGACCAGCAACGCTACAACGGGCAGTTCGCCGGACAGGTCTTCTACGAAGTGAAGGGCGGCAAGATCGTCGGCATGCTCAAGGATGTGGCGTACCAGTTCAAGACGCCCCTCTTCTGGGGGTCGATGAAAGTGATCGGTGGGCCACGAAGCTATCACCTCGGTGGCGCGTTCGGTGACGCGAAGGGACAGCCGGGACAGAGCAACGCGGTGAGCCACGGCTGCACGCCGTCCCTGTTCACGCAAGTCAACATCATCAACACCGGCCGGAGAGCGTAACCATGTTCAGGCCAAAGTCGCTGTTCGCTCCGGTCGACATCCTGTCGCGCGCGGACGCGGAGGAGATCGCGAAACGCGCGCTGAAGCACTCACCCGCGGACGAGACGCGCGTCAGCATCAACAACTCGGCGCGGGCAGACACGCGCTTCGCGTTGAACCAGGTAACTACAAGTGGCGAGAATCACGACACCACGGTAACGATCACGGCGATCGTCGGGGGCCGGGCATCGAGCATAACGACCAACCGGCTGGACGAGGAATCGCTCGCCAGCGCCGCTCGTCAGGCAGCGGAGAGCGCCAGGCTGGTGCCGCCGAACCCAGAACGGATGCCCGAACTGGGCGCCCAGCAATATCCGTCGGGCGCGCAGCGCGCGATCACGATACCGTCGCCAGCCGAACGGGCCCAGGCGGCGAAGAGGGTGACGGATCAGGCACGCGCCGCTGACCTGATTGCGACGGGGTTCATCGAATGCCGCGCGGGAGCGAGCGCTCTGGCGAACTCGAAAGGCCTGTTCGTATACGATACAACGGCCGTGGTGACGATGACGGCAACGGTCAGGACTCCTGACGGCACGGGAAGCGGCTGGGCGTGCAGCGATGGCGATTCGTTCGCGAATATCGATGCTCAGCAGGTAGGTGCGACCGCGGTCGAGAAGGCGCTCAAGTCACGCAATCCGGTGGCGATCGAGCCGGGAGTCTACGTAACGATCCTCGAGCCGACAGCTACCGGCAACCTGGTACAGCTCATCACCGGTGCGATGCAGGCGCGCAGCGCCGACGAAGGACGCTCATTCTTCTCGAAGCCTGGTGGGGGAAACAAGCTGGGCATGAAGGTCGTGGATGAGCGCGTGACACTGCTCAGCGATCCGGCCGATGGATCCACGGCCAACGGCGGGTTCGACGCCGATGGGGTGCCGCTGGAGAAGGTCATATGGATCGAGGACGGGATCGTGAAGACCCTGAACTACGATCGATTCTGGGCGCAGAAGCAGGGGGTCAAGCCGACGCACGCGGGCATGGGCGGAGGCGGCTTCGGTTTTGGCGGCGGTGGTGGCGGTACCGGAGGTCGAACCCTGCGCATGTCGGGCGGGAATACTTCCACCGCGGACATGATACGGAGCATCGAGCGGGGGATTCTGGTTACGCGCTTCTGGTACATCAGGAGCGTCGATCCGCGCACCCTGCTCAACACGGGTCTCACGCGCGATGGGACGTTCCTGATCGAGAATGGCAAGGTGACCCGGGCCGTGAAGAACTTCAGGTTCAACGAGTCGCCGATATTCTTCCTGAACAACCTGGAAATGCTCGGGCCCGTAGTCCGCGTGAACTCGTCCGAGAACCTTGGAGCGGGCGGGGCCGTTTATATGCCGACGATCAAGGTCAAGGCGTTCACGTTCAGTTCCTTGTCTGACGCGGTCTGAGCGCCGCCGCGAACTTCGCACGGACGCTGCCGGTGCCGACCGCGGCGCCGGTGGCGTGGGCGGTCCGGGCACTGGGACGGATGCGTCTGCGAGTATCTCCCGGCGCCATGATCGTCGCCGGACGCCCCTTGGCGTAGCTGCTTCCGAGCCCTCCTGAGGCCCTCGGCGCGCAGCGCTCGCTCCTTCGGTCGAGCCTCGACTGCGCAGGTCGGGGTTTCCTTGGCGGCGTCCGTTATCGAACCGTAACGTGCGACCCGATATCCCTCATGAACATCGCACGCGATGAGGGGTGAACGATGGGCGAGTCTTGCGCATGGGACGACGATCGATGCCGAGCCCTACCGGCTTCGCCAGCGTGCAGCGCCCCTCCGTGCAAGGGTCAATCACGTCGGTTCAGCACAGACCGCCGGCGACGCCGGCGGAGGTACGCACCATGAAACCAATCCCCGGATCGTGCCGAGCTTGCTGGCTCGCGCTCGTCCTTGCCATGCCCGCGGCGTGCATTCCTGCGGGCGCCATTAGCGCCCAGTACTTCGGCCGCAACAAGGTTGCCTATCGCGACTTCGATTTCCGTATCCTGCGCACCCCGCACTACGACGTGCACTTCTATCCCGAAGAGGCGCAGGCCACGCGCGACGCGGCGCGGATGGCGGATCGATGGTACGGGCGGCACCGTGCCACCTTTGGCGATACCGTTGGGCGGCGCTCGATCATTCTCTACGCCAGCCCCGCGGAGTTCGAGCAGACCAACGTGGTGGGCGGCGAGATTGGCGAGGGGACGGGTGGCGTGACGGAAGGATATCGCAGTCGCGTGACATTGCCGCTCACGGGCGTCTACCGGGAGACGGATCACGTGATGGGGCATGAGTTGGTGCACGTGTTCCAGTATGCGGCGGCGATGAGTCGTGGTGGCCTCCAGAGCACGGCATCGTTGCCGTTGTGGCTGGTGGAGGGCATGGCGGAGTACATCTCGTTAGGTCGCGCCGATCCGCAGACGGCAATGTGGATGCGGGCAGCGGTCTTGCGGGATGAAGTACCGAAGTACAAGCAGCTGACGGACCCGCGGATATTCCCGTATCGGTACGGACAGGCATTGTGCGCCTACATCGGCGGACGGTACGGCGACGCGCAACTGATCCGGCTCTACAAGGAGTCCTTGCGGACGACATTGGACAAGGCGATCCACACTGTTCTTGGGGTGACACCGGACCAGTTGGTGGCCGAGTGGACGACGGCGATGCAGGCATTGTATCGGCCGGCGATGGCGGGGCGGACTGACCCGCGGAGCCTGGGCACGCCGATTCTGGCTGAGCGCAGCAAGGATGCTGGACTGGACGTGGCACCGGTGGTGAGTCCGGACGGGCGGTATGTCGCCTTCTTCTCCGATCGCGGGCTGTTCTCGATCGACATCTTCATCGCCGACGTTGCTTCAGGGCGGATCGTGAAGCGCCTGACGAGTTCCACCGGAGGCACGCACTACGACGCCTTGAGTTTCGTTTACAACGTTGGAGCGTGGTCGCCGGACGCCAAGGAGTTTGCCTTCGTCACGTTCGCGAACGGACGCAACGAACTGGCGATCGTCGATGTCGAACGGGCCGACGTGGTTAGGCAACTTGCCGTTCGAGGGGTAAGCGCGATCGCCAATCCCACCTGGTCGCAAGACGGAGGACGCATCGCGTTTTCCGGTCAGGCCGGAGGAGTGAGTGACCTGTACATCTACGATATCGCCGGCGGGAGCGTCACTCGACTGACCAGCGACGCCTATGCCGACCTGCAACCCTCCTGGTCGCCCGACGGGCGGTCGATCGCCTTCATCACCGATCGCGGGCCGCGTACGGACTTCGCCGCGCTCACTTACGGACCGTTAGGCGTGGCAACGATCGACCTCCAGTCCCGACAGATTACACGGCTGCCGCTCTTTCCCGACGACAACACGTTCAATCCGCAGTGGTCGCCGGACTCCCGCAGTCTCTACTTCATTTCAGCGCCCGACGGTTTTCAGGATATCTATCGCGTGGAACTCGCGAGCGGCGCACTATTCCGCGTGACGCGCACGGCAACTGGCATCAGCGGCATCGCCGCGATGTCACCGGCCATGTCGGTGGCGGCGAAGACGGGGCGCCTCTTTTTCTCGGTGTTCGATCGCACGGGATATCGCATGGCGGCGCTCGATGCCTCGGAGGCCAGCGGGCAGCCGGTGCCGACGTTCGCCGACTCGCGCGCGACCGCGGGACTGCTCCCGCCCGTGGAGGCGGCCCGGACCAGTCTGGTGGAGGCGCGCGTTCACGACGCGCAGTCGGGCCTGGTGGACGGCTCGATGTACGAGGAGCGCCCCTATGTCGCGAGTTTGAAGCTGGATGCGGTGTCGCCCGTCTCCGTCGGCGTCGCCACTGGTACGTTCGGCACCGGGCTCGCCGGCGGTGTATCGGCCTCGTTCAGCGACGAACTGGGGAATCGAAATCTGGGCGTCGCGGTCCAGGCGATGGGCGAGGTGCGCGACATCGGCGGCCAGGTCTCCTACCTCGACCTGAAGCATCGCTGGCAGCGATTTGCCACGATCGGACACATCCCGTACCTGTCCGTGTTCTCTACCGTGAGCCAGCAACCGATTGAGCTTCCCGGCGGCGGAATCGTCGATGCTCTGGTCGTGAACCAGTATCTGCAGCGTACGTATCTGGACCAGGCTCAGGTCGGAACCAACTACCCGTTTTCGACGACGAAGCGCCTGGAGTTCTCCGCCGGGCTGTCGCGCCTCAGCTTCAACATGCAGGTGCAACGTTTGGCGGTGCTGAACGACCTGGTCTACGACCTCGGTCGTTCGGACACCACGTCGCCCGGCGCGCTGAAGTTTGCCCAGGGTACGGCAGCGTTCGTCCATGACAACTCGGTGTTCGGTTTTACGTCGCCGGTGGCGGGCGCCCGCTCGCGCTTCGAAGTATCGCCCATGATCGGATCGCTCCGGTTCACCAGTCTATCGGCAGATTCGCGCCGGTACTTCTTTGCACGGCCTTTTACGCTGGCGATCCGCACGATGGCTGCCGCCCGCGTTGGGCGGGATGCGGAGACCGACCAGATCACGCCGCTCTACGTTGGAGACGGTTCGCTGGTGCGCGGCTATTCGGTCTTCTCGTTCGACCCGTCGGAGTGCACGAGCGCGGTGGCCGGCGGATCGCAGTGTCCGGAGTTCGACCGGCTGGTCGGGAGTCGAGTCGGCGTCACGAATATCGAGTTCCGTATTCCCCTGTTCGGGACGCCCCAGCTGGGGCTGCTGTCGACACGATTCCTGCCGATAGAGATTGCACCGTTTGCTGATGCCGGTGTGGCTTGGACCAGCACCAGTTCGCCCAAACTCGCATTCAAGCGGAAGACGGAGGATCGCGTGCCGATCGTCTCCACCGGCGTATCCGCCAGATTCAACATACTCGGAGCGGCCGTGCTGGAAGTGTATTATGCCAAGCCGTTCCAACGCCCGACGAAGGGCTGGATCTGGGGGTTTCAGTTGCTGCCGGGCTGGTAGCGACGCGGTTGCAGACGGCGGTGCTTCTGCGGGCGCGCAGCCCGCACCGCCGGCGTCGGACGACCTGGAGGCCACGGTTCGCGGCGTCCTGATGGCATCCGGCGGCCACGCCAGGTGCGGAGTACGCCAGCATCGCGTAGATTTGCCGGTCGTCCGCGCCGCTACGATCACGAGCCCAGCCCCGTCACGACGCCCCCCAATGGCCAAAGAAAAGTCAGCATCGCATCCAGGCGACGCGATCGACTGGAATGCGATGCTCGGACCGTACCGAAGCCCGATCCTGTGGAAGAGCGTCTGGCAGCTCACCAACTCGATCGCGTTGTTCATCGCTCTGTGGTGCGCGATGGTGTGGAGCCTTCGGGTCGGCTATTGGCTGACCCTGCTGCTCGCTCTTCCGACCGCGATCATGGTCGCCCGCATCTTCATGGTGCAACACGACTGCGGGCACGGGAGCTTCTTCAAGTCGACGACGGCCAACAACACCGTAGGGTTCATCCTCGGTATCGTGACGCTGGTGCCATACACGTATTGGCGAAAGACGCATGCCATCCATCATGCGACGTCCGGCGACCTGGACGGTCGCGACTTCGGCGACATCGACACGCTCACGGTGCGCGAGTACTTGAGCCGTTCCCGGTCCAAGCGAGTGCTGTATCGCATGTACCGCCATCCGCTGGTGCTCCTCGTCGTTGGACCGGCATGGCAGTTCATCCTCAAGCACCGGCTGCCGCTGGACATCCCGCGGAAATGGAAACGGGAGTGGGCCAGTGTCCACTGGACCAACGTCGGCTTGGCCGCCGTCACGATCCTCATGTCATGGTGGATAGGGATCGAGCGCTTCCTCATGGTGCAGCTGCCGGTAACCTTGATCGCCGGTGCGATCGGTGTCTACCTGTTCTACGTACAACATCAGTATGAGGACACGTATTGGCGGTACCGCGAGGCCTGGAACTACTACGCCTCGGGGCTGGAAGGCGCGTCGCATCTGGTCATGCCGAGAGTCCTCCAGTGGTGCACGGCCAACATTGGGCTCCACCACATCCACCACATTGCCAGCCGCATCCCGAACTACCGGTTGCAGAAGTGCTTCGATGAAAATCCGATGCTCCAGAAGGTGACCACACTGACTCTTCCGGCGAGCGTCAAGACTCTGTGGCTGACGCTCTGGGACGAGGACGAAAAGCGCCTCGTGGGCTTCCGGGACCTGCGGCGCATTCGAGAGCGTCTCGCGCGCGAGATGGGCGCCGGCGCAGCGATAATGGCGACCAAGCCCGACGCTGTGCCCGTCACATGGCGCTGAACGCGCAGTTTCCCGTCAATCAACGTCCGGGCGCCTCCGCCCGGACTTTTTTTCTGCCCGCTGTCTCTTGTCCACGAGTCTTTGCTCTTTCGCGGCGCGCGATGGTCTCGTGGCCCGTCGGACCTTCGGCCTGACGAGCGCCGAACGGATCAGTTCCGCCAAACGCGCCCGTGCGCGCTCACGATTCTGCGCCTGGCTCCGCGTTTCGCTCGACACGACACGTAGAAACCCGGCAGCATCGATACGGCGAGCCAGACGGTCGCGCAGAAGCTGGCGCTGCGCGTCCGTCAGCGCAGCGCTCGTAGCGGGATTCCACAGGAGCTCGACGCGCGTCGAGGATGTGTTGACGTGTTGACCGCCGGCACCTCCCGATCGTGATGTACGGAGCACGATCTCATGTGCCGGAATGATCACTTCCCCGTCAATGACGATGTCGTCCGGCTGCATAGGGTAGACGAAATGGACAGGTAGCGCGCGAACGATACGAGAGTGCGGCTCCGGGACGGAAGGCACATCTCGTCGAAGCCGCGGGGCTGGTCGCCTCCTCTGACAACGCCGGCGTGACAGGTACGCGGCAGATTCGGCGGTAACAGGCGTTCCGGCAGATCGTCATTACCATGGCAAAATGCATTACCACTGTCCTGTACTCCCCGTTGCAGCCTGCAAGGCCCAGTGTCTCCCGCCGAAGTGAACAGCCGTCAGCCACTCAGGCTCCCGCTCTTTCTGGACTCGCGTCGCCTCCTGCGCTGGGTCTTTGCCGGGCGTTTGGTACTGGCTGCGGCGATCTATCTGGCGGCAGTGTTGGCATGGCGAGATGCGGAGCGGTCGTCCACACTGATTGCGTCGCTGGTGATTACCGTGGCGCTGATCTTTACGGTCGCGTCCTTCGCCTATGCGGAGGTGTATCGCCGGCCGCTGACGTCGGCGTACCAGATATCCCAGGGACTCTTCGATCTTGGACTGGTGACCATGGTTGTCCACGTCACCGGTGGGGCGGCGTCACAGTTCGCCGCCTTGTACATCCTCGTGATCGCGGTGTCGTCGCTGCTCTTGACCACTGGTGCGGGCATCCTGCTGGCGGCACTCGGCTGCGGGCTGTACTTCGGCGACATCCTGATCACCAACGTGGCTCCACCGAGTCTGGATGTGTGGTTGCAGTTGGCGGTATTCGCGCTGGTCGCAGTGTCCAGTGCCTACATCGCCTCGCGGCTGCGCGAGTCGCGGGACGTCGGCGAGGAGTTGGCTGCGGAACTGATAAAGGTCCGGCTGCAGGCGACGGACGTCCTGCGGAACATCCGGAGTGGCATCCTTACGGTTGACGCGGAGGGCCGCCTCCTGTATGCCAATCCGGCGGCCTGCGCGCTGCTGGGCATTCCCCTCGAGGACCACGTCGGTCGTCACGCATTCAAGGCTCTCGAACCAGTCTCTCCCGCACTGGCGAAGGCGCTGGAGCGCGCCGCGCGCGACGGCGTACGCACGCACCGGGCGGAGGGCCTGGTCTCCCACAACGGTCGCCGGTTCCCGATCGGGCTCAACACGACGTTCACGACCAGCGGAGATGACGCTGCCGGTACAGCGACGGCGATCTTTCAGGATATCTCCGACCAGAAGCGACTGGATACGCTTCATATGCGCGCCGAGCGGCTGGAAGCGGTCGCGGAACTGAGCGCGTCGCTCGCTCACGAGATCAAGAACCCGCTGGCGTCGATACGCAGTGCGGTGGAGCAACTGGGCCGCTCCACACGCACGACGCCAGACGAGCGGACGCTGGCCTCCTTGATCGTGCGGGAGTCCGACCGGCTGGCGCGCCTGCTGTCCGAGTTCCTCGACTTCGCGCGCGTGCGCGTGACGCGAATCGCTCCTCTCGACATACGCACGGTAGCCACAATGGCAGCGCGCCTGGCGGCGACTCATCCGGACAAGTCCGCCGGCGTGGCAGTCGAGTGCATAACGAGCGCGACGCCGCTTCGAATCGAGGGGGACGAGGATCTGCTTCACCGTGCAGTGTTCAACCTGACGCTGAATGCCGTGCAGGCGTCGCCGCCGGAGGGCCACGTTCGCGTCGAGGTCAGCGTGCTCACCGGGGACGAGGCGCCAGCCGGCGCCGGATTCGAACAGGGCGGAGCGCTGGTTCGGGTGACGGACGAGGGCCCGGGTATCCCGGCGGAGATCCGCAACCGGCTGTTCGATCCGTTCTTCACTACGAAGCCCGGAGGCAGCGGGCTTGGCCTCTCGGTGGTGCATCGCGCCATCGAGGCGCATCGCGGTCTGGTGTTCGTCGACAGCGACGAGCGAGGCACGCGGGTCTCTGTGCTGCTGCCGCGACACCAGGAAGACACAGGAGAAGGAGGGACGTGATGATCGACCGCACCGCCAACGGCGGGCCACAGGTTCTCGTCATCGACGACGAGGCCGGAATCCTCGACTCGCTCCGCATTCTGCTCAAGAACGAGGGCTTCACGCCGCACGTCGCGCTAGGTGGCCGAGCCGGGCTGGACCGGATTGCCACTGTGTCGCCGGACATTGTCCTCACCGACGTCCGGATGCCGGCCGTCGACGGGCTGGAGATTCTGAGCGCCGTCCGTCACCGCGATCCCGACACGCCGGTGATCCTGATGACGGCGCAGGCCACACTCCAGTCGGCAATGCAGGCAGTGAACGAAGGCGCCTACTACTACATCCAGAAACCGTTCCGCAACGATGAAATGGTCGCCATTCTGCGCCGGGCAGCGGAACATCGGCGCCTGAAAGTGGAGAATCACTCGCTCAAAGCGGAGATTCGGCGGCGCGACAAGACGACGGCCGGCCAACCGGTGGGCAAGAGCAAGTCCTGGCTGGAGGTGTTGCGTCTGGCGGAGACCGTCGCGCCAACGGAATCGACGGTCCTCATCCAGGGGGAATCGGGAACCGGCAAGGAAGTGATCGCGCGCTACATCCACGACCTGTCGCATCGCGCCGATGGACCGTTCCTGTCGATCAACTGCGGTGCGCTGCCGGAAAGCCTGCTGGAGAGCGAGTTGTTCGGACACACCAAAGGCGCATTCACCGGAGCGGTCAAGGACAAGGTCGGACTGTTCGCGGCCGCCGCCAAAGGGACGTTCTTCCTCGACGAGATTGGCGAGACGACACCGGCGACCCAGGTCAAATTGCTGCGCGTTCTGCAAAGCCGGCAGATCATACCCGTCGGCTCAACGGATGCACTGACGACTGACGCGCGGATGGTCGCCGCCACGAACCGGGATCTCGATGACGAAATCCGGCGCGGCCATTTTCGCCGCGACCTGTTCTATCGGCTGAACGTCATTGCGCTGCATCTGCCGCCCCTGCGGGAACGCCGCGAAGACATTCCCCTACTGGTCGACGCATTCCTTCAGAGGCTGGGCGAAACGCGCGGGACGACCAAGAGCCTCTCCCAGACCGCCGAAGAAGCGATCCAGGAGCACAGCTGGCCCGGTAACGTGCGGGAACTCGAGAACGCGCTCGAACGCGCCTGGATCCTGACGCCTGGCGAGACGATAGAGTCCTCGGCGCTCCCGGAACGTGTGACGGCGCGGGCGCCCGAACGGCTCATCGAAGACCGGCCTTCGCCCAACCCCACGCTCGATACGATCGAACGTGCCTACATCATGTGGATCCTCCAGGCAGAGGGCGGGAATAAGACGAGAGCCGCCGAGTCGCTCGGCATCGATCCGTCGACTCTGCATCGCAAGTTGTCACGATTCGGGGCCGAGTCGTGACCGACGGGACGCGAGCGCTCGCGATCCCGACACCGAAGGCCGGAGTCGTGGCGCGTCCGTCGGCCGGGTCGAGCTCACGGATATTCCCGCTTGCCCTCGCTGCGCTCACCATGGGCGCGGTGGTTGCGTCCATCGGGCCGTGGCCAGTCGGCGTGTTCCAGGACGACGGGATCTACACTGTGCTCGCGAAATCCCTCGCTAACGGCGAAGGCTATCGCTTCCTCCAGATGCCAGGCGCTCCGAACGCGACGCACTATCCGCCACTCTATCCGCTGTTCCTCGCACTGATGTGGAAGCTCGCTCCGCCATTCCCGCAGAATGTCGTGGTCTTCAAGTTCGCGAACGCGGTGCTGCTGGCGATTGCGGCCGTCGGCACGTTCCGGTTCGCTCGCACCTGGGGAGGATTGGGCGAGCGAGGTGCGGCGTTGATGACGGCCGCGTTCGTCAGTTGCGCCCCGCTGGTCCTCCTGAGCGTGATGGTGCTGTCGGAGCCACTCTTCCTGGTTGCGCTGATCCCGACGGTGATCGCGGCGGAACGCGCTGCTCGATCCGGGCGTGTCCGCGAGGCGGCGATTGCCGGGGCCGCTGCCGGCATTCTGTCGCTGATACGTTCGCTGGGCCTGCTCGTTGCTCCGGCGACGGTGCTCGTGCTGCTCTACCGCCGACGGTGGGCCGCGGCCGGCGCGGTGGTACTTGGCGCAGCCATCCTCGTGTCACCATGGCAACTCTGGGTCATCCAGCACGCGCACGAGGTTCCGGACATCTACCTGGGCAAGTACGGCTCCTACTTCGGGTGGTGGACACAAGCCATCGGCGCCGAAGGCGTGGGCTGGGTCGGCCACGTAGCGATCCATAACCTCCGCATGATCGCGGCGCAGGGTTGGGCAACGACGTCGACTGAGGGCTTCCCGCTCTTGGTGCGCCTGTCCGCCACCGTCAGCCTCACCGCATTCTTCCTCGGCGGACTGTTGCGGCTCCGCCGGCGGCTTCCTGTCACCGCACTGTTCGTGGTGTGCTACCTGGGAATGGTCGTCGTGTGGCCGTTCGCGCCCGCGCGGTTCACGTGGGGTATCTGGCCCCTCGTCGGGCTGTGTTATGCCTGCGCTGTGCAATGGGTCGGAGAGCGGTGGACGAACGCGGCTCCGGAGCGTAATGCGCGGCGCGCGTGGCCTGCGGTGTCGGGCGTAGCGGCGGTGGCGCTCCTGGTCGGCTACGCCAGCTACAATGCCAAGGCTGTCAGCCGCGGCTGGTGGACGACGCTGCAGCGGGACGTCGCGGAGCGCGCCCTCCCGATCGCCGAGTGGGTGCTGGAGAACACGAAACCCGCCGATATCCTCGCCACCGACGACGACATCCTGATCTCCCTTTACACTGGCCGCCGGACAGTTCCAACCGGTCCATTCACGGCGCAGGAACACCTCTCGCCGCAGACCCCGGCATTCGCGGCTGACGGCCTGCGGGAGATCCTGCAGCGCTACCGGCCGGACTACGTCATCGCGTCGACGCGCTATGCGACTTACGCCACCAACGCGCTGGTCGTGGGACCGAATGCCCGGATCCGTGTCGCTGCCGTGCTTCCGAGCGGTGCGATCTACGTTCCTGTCGACACACAATGACCGTCGATCGTCTCGAGGATCATGACCGGCTCGTACGGGTCGGTGTCGGGGCACTGGTGCTGATTGTGGCGATCGCCACGATTACGCCATGGCCGGTGGGGAGCTTCCAGGACGATGCCATCTACACGATCCTCGCGAAATCGCTCGCGACTGGAAGAGGGTATCGGCTGCTGAACCTCCCTGGCGAACCGAACGGCACGCACTTTCCGCCGGGCTATCCACTCTTCCTCGCGGGGATTTGGAAGGTCTGGCCGTCCTTCCCGGACAACGTCGTCGCCTTCAAGTTCGCGAACGCGGGATGCCTGGCCACCGCGGCGCTCGGCGCGTTCGCGTTCGTGAGACGCCGTCTCGCCTGGACCGTGCCGTGGGCCGCCGTAGCTGCCGTCGCAGGTACGACGTCCATAGTAGTCCTGCTGATCACTGGCGTGGTGCTGTCGGAGCCGTTGTTCATGGCGGGCCTGTTCGGAGTGTTGCTGCTGGCGGAATCGTCCGTCGACACGCGCGGTCCGCGCCGTGCCTTTGCCTCCGGAGTAGCGGCCGGCGCCCTGGCGCTCGTCCGGACGATTGGTGTGGCGATGCTGCCGGCTGCCCTCCTGGTGTTCCTGTGGAAACGGCGACCGCGCGACGCCGCGGCATTCGCCGTCGGCGCACTCCTCCTGCTCCTGCCTTGGCAGCTCTGGGTCAGCGCTCACGCGGCCGAAGTCCCCGCGGTGCTGAACGGGAAGTACGGATCCTACCTGCCGTGGCTGATCGCGGGCTATGGCGACGGCGGCCTGCCGTTCCTGCGGGATGTCGTGACTTCGAACGTGCAAGGCCTGGCGGCGATGTTCGGTTTCGCTTTCATGCCGGTGGTCGCAGAACCGCCGCGGATGGCCGCTATCGCCGCTGTGTCCCTTTTCGTGGCTGCCGGCAGCGCAATGCTCGTTATGCGGGCTCCCATCACGGCCACCTTTCTGTGGGCGTACCTGTCGATCGCCATCGTATGGCCGTTCGATCCGGCGCGCTTCCTGCTGGCGGTATGGCCGCTCCTGATTGTTTGTTTCCTCCTTCCTGTGCTGTGGCTCGGGCGCTGGCAGGCCGCGGGGGGCGGACAGCGAGCCGCTCGCTGGATCGGACTCGCCTCGGCCACGGTGCTCGCGCTCGGTTTCCTGGCCTACAACGTCCGGGGCGTCAGAAACCAGTGGTGGGCATCGGTCCAACGGGATACGGGCGAGCGCGCGAAACCCATCGTGGAGTGGACGGCGCGCAACACCGCTCCCACAGACGTGTTGGCGACCGATGACGACCTCGTCGTCTATCTCTACACCCAGCGGCGCGCTGTCCCAACATCTACGTTTCTCGCACTGGAGCGCGTTCGTCCTCTCACGGACGAGGAAGATATTGCCGCCGTGCGCGCGATTCTTGCATCCTTCCAGCCGCGGTTTTTTATCACCGCATCCAGGCAAGGCATGCGGACCGCCGCGGCGCTCGAACGGACTTCGCCGCCGCAGCTTCGACGGTACGCCAGCCTGGA
Source organism: Gemmatimonadaceae bacterium (assembly GCA_019186945.1). Classification (GTDB taxonomy): domain Bacteria; phylum Gemmatimonadota; class Gemmatimonadetes; order Gemmatimonadales; family Gemmatimonadaceae; genus JABAQJ01. Next base: position 674,795 of record JABAQJ010000002.1, on the reverse strand, counting down.
GAGTGCCTTGATCTTCGAACGAGTGATCGACAGACGATGACCCACTTCCAACCAATGGCTCCAGCCGACACCGGATTTTCCGCCGAGGGCAAGGTGCCGCGTATGCGCGGCAAGACCCCCATCGAGCGTGACGAGCTACGCCTGTCGGTGCTGATACCTGTCTACAACGAGGAGAATACGATTCGGGTGATTCTCGATCAGGTGCACGCCGTTCCGGTGCAGAAGGAGATCATCTGTGTGAACGACTGCTCCACCGATGGAACGAAAACGATCCTCGATGCGCTCCACGCCGAGGGGTTGATCGACACGGTGATCCACAAGCCGGTGAACGAGGGCAAAGGTGCAGCCATCCGCACCGCACTCAAGGCGAGTACGGGGAACGTGGTGATCGTGCAGGACGCGGACCTCGAGTACGATCCCGCGGATTGGCCAGCGCTCATGGAACCGATCGTTCTCGGATTAGCCGACGCGGTATTTGGCTCGCGGTTCCTCAGCGGTTCGCACCGAGTGCTGTACTACTGGCATTCGATCGGCAACTGGGTGTTGACGACGGTGAGCAACATGTTCACCAATTTGAACCTGACGGATATGGAGACGTGCTACAAGGCTATTCGTGGCGACATCGCGCGCAGCCTCGTGTTGACGTCGGACCGTTTCGGGTTCGAGCCCGAAGTCACGGCGCGTCTTGCTCAGGCCAACGTACGGATCTACGAAGTGCCGATTTCGTATTCCGGGCGCACGTACGCCGAAGGGAAGAAAATCGGATGGAAGGACGGTGTCGCCGCGTTCTGGCATATCGTGAGATACAACCTCTTCCCGCCTGTGACGAAGCGCACGAACTAGTCGTCCGTGTAAAGCAATAGCGGACCGCGCGTTACGCGTCGGTCCGCTGTTTCGTCCACGGGGTGTTCGACGAGGCGGACTCCCCTCGGGTGTGAGAGAATGGCGCAACGATCGGACGGAGGGAACTGGCTTGGCTGGGTCTGTGGCAGACTGCAAGACAGGACGCAATTCACACAGCGAAGCGCGGTTTATCGGCAGTTCGACGAAGCGTCCAACTTGTTGCAGCGGAACTGCTTCGAGTTGCTCGGCCCCTCTGGTCCACGCGTTGCCCTGACTGATCGCCGAGACCTTCGACCTCAGTACCACGTCACCTTCCTCACTCGAGCACCCGGAGAACACATGCGCAACGTAACTCGCAAGGGCTTCACGCTGATCGAACTCCTGATCGTCGTCGTCATCATCGGCATCCTGGCCGCGATCGCGATCCCGAAGTTCGCGAATACGAAGGAGAAGGCCTATCTCGCGTCGATGAAGTCCGATCTTCGCAACATGGCCACGACTCAGGAAGCGTACTTCGCCGATTATCAGGTCTACGTCTCCGGGACGGCTTCCAACACCACTGGTGGTACGGCGGCCGTGAACGGTTTCGTGCCCTCGGCTGGCGTGACGGTTGTGGCGACGGCATCCTCCGGCACGGGCTGGAGCGCGACGAGCGCCCACACGGCGACGACCAAGACTTGCGCGATCTTCGTCGGAGTTTCTCCAGTGTCGCCGGCGACGGTCGAAGCGGAACCGAAGTGCAACTAAGCGCGTAGCTCTGCGCCAAGCTGCAACGTCCGAAGGGGCGATGGTCATCCGACCATCGCCCCTTCGGTCTTGGTGCATGCCCGAAGTCCGACGCATTCGTGTGCACATGTTGGCGGAGTGCGCCGATCGCCTTCGCCCGACGATCGACTGGCTGCGCGGTGGCAGCAATGGAATGAACCCTCCTGCGCTCGAACGATGACGCACACGCGATCGAGAACGAGCATCGTGACCGCATGCGCAGCTCGTCATCGTTCGATCGACTCAGAGGGTTCGCCCTGGCAGAAGTCATCGTTGCTCTCGCGCTGCTGGCGGTCGTAGTCCTCTCGCTGGCCGCCGCAGGAGGAAGGCTAATGGCCTTGGGTGTGGCGACCGCGCGGAGAACGCAGGCGACGGCGCGACTCGCCTCGATAGCAGATTCCTTGCGCTCCGTATCGTGCCTTACGCTCACGAGCGGTACGGACTCGACGGCTGGCGTGCGCGTGGATTGGCGAATTGCGCGCGGCAACGTCTCCAGATCGATGATACTGAGTGCCACGTTCGCTGACCGCACATCGCACACCCTCGTTACGGAGAGCCTGGTCCCGTGCGACTGAATCGTGGCACCGTGCACTCACGGTCAGGCACCTCGCTTGTCGAGTTGATCGTCGCGATCGTCGTCTTCGGTATACTGGGTGCGATTGCGATCGCGCAGCTGTCTGCCAGCGCGCGCTCACTCACTGCGCTCACGGATCGCCTGGATTCGCAGAGCGCGCTCTGGCATGGCGCTGACGTCGCGTCCGTCGAACTGCAAGCTGTTTCTCCGGTCGGCGGCGACCTTCTGCTGGTGAGCGATTCCTCACTCTGGTATCGGGGGCTGGTCGCATCGGGCGTGTTGTGCAGCGCCCCATCGGGCACATCGATCCACGTGCTACCTGATTCGCTGGCCAGCGGTCTGCGCCCGGCCACGGGAATGGCCTCCCTGCAGCCGGGGGATCTCGTCCTTGTGTTCGACGAAGGACCGCGATCGGACGCGAGCGACGATCGGTGGTTTCCGGCGACCTTGTCATCCGTTTCGTCGGTGACCGACCTCTGCACCACATCTCCTTATGTGGATCCCGTGCGTGACGCGGGGCGTGCCGGCTATCGTCTGCGGATGCAAGCGTCGGCGATTCCGATCACGGTGACCACTGGCGCTGGTGTCCGGGTTCTGCGTCCCTCGCGACTTGTGCTGTATCGCTCGGCGCCTGATTGGTTCCTTGGCTGGGCCGACTGGAACAGTGCGTTGGGGGGATGGAATGTCATCCAGCCCGTGGCGGGATCGTATCGCCCATTCGCACCAAGCCCTCTGCCTAGCGGCGTGCAGATGGAGTTGCGGGATTCGTTAGGCGCGTCACTCATTTTCCCGGCATCGCCAGCTGCGGTCGGGAGTGTCGGTGTCGCGCTCAGAACGCAGGTGTTCGTGCGCGGGATCGGCGGCGGCCCTGTCCAGGTACAGCGCACGGACTCTCTGGAGCTGCGCGTGGCGCTGAGGAATCGCCGATGAAGCGCCGCGGGTTCGTTCTCGTCTCGTCGCTCCTGACCATGGTGCTCGTACTGGCATTCGTGGCCGTTGCTTGGATGATCGTGAACCGTGAGTTCAAGTCGTCTCAGTCGGGCGGCGCCGCACTACGTGCCAGCGAAGCCGCGGAGTACGGCGCGACACGACCGATGTCGGATTGGCGGCGGGGCGACGCGTTGGCGTGGGCGTTAGGAGAAGCAAGGGGGCCGTACACCGCGACGCTTGCCGGAGGTGCGACCGCGTCGTGGCGCGTGCAACGAACGTCGTCTTCCACCTTCGTGGCGCAGGGGGACGGGGCATTCCAGCATGCGCATCGCACAGTGACGGCCTACCTGAGACTCGCATTGCCGGGATTCGATACTACCGCCGCGCTCACCGTTCGGGACTCCGCGTTCGTGCGCGCGGGCGGTAGCGTGAGCGGAGCGGATGTCAGTCCTGCCAGCTGGGTCGGGCTGGGATGCCCGAATTCGGGCGGTGGAGCTGGCGTTGCGGCGCCGGACACGACGCACATCTGCGATGGGCCGTGCCAGTCCCCCTCCGGTGGGATAGTCGGCATGCCAGCTCGGCATGCCGATTCCAGCGCAGCTGGAGCCGCGCGTTTCGCGCAGTTCGGATCGGAGACATGGTCGACGCTCACGTCGCGCGCCGATCTGACGCTGTTGCCGAGCTCCTCGGTCACTCCGGGCTTCGTACTGACGGGTGGGACGTGCGATCGCAGCGTTGTGTCCAACTGGGGCGATCCAGCTCGCGCATCTGTCTGCAGCGACTGGTTTCCCGTCATCCACGCTCTGGGGGACGTGACAGTCGTCGGTGGTTCGGGGCAGGGGATCCTGCTCGCGGAAGGCGACGTCGTGCTCTCCGCCGGAGCGCGCTTCATCGGAGTGATCGTGTCGCGCGACGACGTAAGGCTGTCGACTGGAGGGGCTCGTGTCACCGGCGCGGTGCTGGCCGAGGACCGCGACGTCGCGGACGGCGTTCATCCGGATATCGCAGCTGGCGGCATCATCGAGCGCTCCACGTGTGCCATCGCACGCGCAACGCTCGGATCGGCACCGCTCCAACGCGTGCGTGAACGAAGCTGGGCGCCCGTATACGACTGATGGATATGGTCGTCCAAAGATGCCACGACCGACGATGGAGGGTGCTGTGACGCAACCATTGGTCACGCTTCACGCGTGACTGTGCTCACCGGAAGAGCGGCCGGAAACGCGAGGCATCGCTGACTGTTACCAACGCTCGCTCCCGGTCGTGTCATGGGCAGAAAAGTCCGAAGCACGGGACAAAGTGCCCGAATCGGGATCGACATGGTGCGCGGCCTCGCGCACGAATCACCGCTCAGATCAAGAATCCCTATGGCGCTCTTCAATCGCAGGAAGACCACTATCGGCTTGGACGTTGGCTCCGGCCTGATCAAGGTCTGCGTGATTGATCATGGACGTGGCGAACCGGAACTCGCCAAAGTCATCATCACGCCGCTCCTCGCGGATGCCATTGTGGAGGGGGAGGTCATGGACCCCGGGATCGTGACGGACGCGATCCGCGCCGCGCTCGATCAGGCCGGCGTGAAGTCGCGTGATATCGTCACAGCCGTCGGCGGTCGTGACGTGATCATCAAGAAGATCCAGATCGAGCGCGTGAAGGAGCAACAGGCGCGCGAGCTGATGCGGTGGGAAGCGGAGCAGCATGTCCCCTTCGATATGGAGTCGGTGGAACTGGACTTCCAGATCCTCGATCCCGAAGGCGACGGGATGGAGATGAGCGTGCTGCTGGTCGCTGCCAAGCGCGAGCTCATCGAGACGAAAATGCGCTTGTTGACGGATGCCGGGCTGAACCCGGCAATGGTCGACGTCGATGCCTTCGCCCTGCACAACGCCTTCGAAGTGAATCATCCCGACGCCATGAACGGCGTGGTCGGGCTCATCAACATCGGCCACGAAGTAACTAACATCAACATCCTGGACGATGGCGTGCCGATCCTGACGCGTGACATTACTGTCGGCACACGTCGATTCCGCGAGGATCTGCAGCGCGAACGCGGCCTTGGAGCTGACGAGGCCGATGCGCTCCTCCAGGGGTACGACCGCTCGCCGCACCTGGAGGCGGTAATCGAGAGCCGCGGCGAAGAGATCGCTGTGGGCGTCGAGCGGGCCGCCGCGTTCCTCGCCTCATCGACGCGGTCAGCCAGCCAGCTGCGCGCCGTATATCTGTCGGGCGGCGGCGCGCGTGTTCCCGGTCTCGCCGACGCGCTCGGTCGCCGACTGCGGCTCTCGGTGGAGCTGGCGAACCCTCTGGCGAACATCCGCGTCCGCGACGGCGCGCTCGACGGCCTCGTGACGGATGAAGTCGCCCCGCTGCTGATGCTCCCGATCGGCCTTGCGCTGCGAAAGGCAGCCTGAGCTCCCCACTCATCGACCGACACTCGGCTAACCGATGATCGAAATCAATCTGCTGCCAGGCGCGGCCAGGAAGTCGAAGGGACGCGGACCGGGCTTCTCGCTGAAGGACGCTGCCGCTGGATTCAGGAATCGGGTGAAGGATCCGTTCATGCTGGCGGCCGCCGGTTCAGTGGTCGTGGCCGTACTCGCCATCGGCGGCCTCCATGTGACGCAAACACGGCGTCAATCCTCGCTCAGCGCGCGGCTTGAGACAGCCGAACGCGACTCGGTGAGGTACTCCGGACTGATCCGGGAGCGTCGTCGGGCCGAAGCCAAGCGCGATTCCGTGATGCGCGAACTGCAGATCATCCGCTCCATCGATAACGATCGCTTCGTTTGGCCGCACATCATGGACGAGGTCAGCCGCGCTCTCCCGCCGTATACGTGGCTCAAGTCGCTGGCCGCAACCACGCCGCTCACTGCGCCGGCGGCACCAGGCAAGGCCGACAAGGATGCGGCCGAGCCCGATGCGCCGCAGCCCCTCGGCTTCAGGATCATCGGGAACACCGTCGACATCCAGGCGCTGACGCGCTTCATGAAGCTGCTCGAGACTTCTCCGTTCATCCGGGGCGTGCAGCTCGCCAAGTCGGAAGCCGTCATCGTCGACGGCAAGGAAGTGACCGAGTTTCAGCTCGATGCCGAGTATGAGCGTCCTGACAAGGCCGCGCTTACGACGGCTCCCGTTTCGCTGTCCGTGAGGTAACGATGTCCCTCCTTCCCAAGACCCAGCGCGATCAGGCGATGATGCTCGTGGGGATCGTCGCACTGGCGCTCGTCGGACTCTACTGGATGTACGTCTTCACGCCCCGGCATGCTGAACTCGCCAGCGTGCAGATCCGAGTCGATTCGCTCGAGGCGAAGAACAGCGCTGCGAAGCGCGAGATGGCTGCCGGCACCGCCGACAAGGCGAAGTCCGAGGCAGCGAGTTACCAGAAGGACCTCGATGTCATGCGACAACTCGTGCCTACGGGGAACGAGGTGCCTGCGCTGCTCGAACAGGTATCGACTGCGGCGCGGCGCGTCGGCCTCGATATCGCGACGGTGGAACCGGAACCCGTGCTCGTCGGCGAACAGTTCGACACGTATCGCTACAAGCTTGCCGTCTCCGGAGGCTACCACGCCGTCGGTGAGTTCCTAACGAACGTAGGCTCGCTGACACGAATCGTGTCGCCGGTCAACGTGGCCATCAGTACCGCGGCGCAGCGCCGCGGTGCCGCAGCGGGCCTGGATGCCCGATTCGTGGTGCAGACGTATGTCTCGAAAGCCGGGTCGAAGGCTCCGGCTGTCCAGGGAGGGAAGTCATGAGGCGCCTGGGGTTTGCGATCGCGTTCCTGCTTGCCGGCTCCGCCCGTGCACAGTCGGTGCCGCCAATCACACGGACCAAAGCCACCGCCCAGCGCGCCGTGGAGAAGACGAACGCGCAGACGGCGGCGATGACGGCTGTTTCCGATTCCTCGTCGGCGAATGCGAGCGATGCCGCCGCCCGCCAGTCGCCAGCAGCAACACAGAGTGCGCGCGAGGTCGAGAGTGCGGCGGGGACCACGTCCGCGTCCGCGCCAAGCGGCGGGTTCGAACGCGAGGTCTTCTACTACGAACGCAGTGGGCGGCGTGATCCGTTCGCGTCGCTGATGACCAGCAGCGAACTGCGCCCGCTGGTGTCGGACCTCAAGCTGGTCGCCGTGGCGTACGACGCGACCGGCCGCAATTCGGTCGCCGTGCTGCGCGACGTGAACACGAAGGAGCAGTACCGGGTGCGGGTCAACAACACACTTGGACGCATGCGTGTGTCCGCCATCAGTCCGAAGTTCGTCACGTTCACGATCGAGGAGTTCGGTTTCAGCCGTCAGGAGAACCTGGCGCTGGGTGATTCCAACAAGGGGAGCTCGAAATGAGGCCAGTCCGTACCATGGTCGCGCTGTCGGCCGCGGTGCTTACGCTCGGTCCCGGTCGAGTCGGCGCCGCGAGCGCCGCCGACTCGACCAACACCAGCGCGATTACCGCGATGAGCATACTCCCGTCGGATGGTGCGGCGGACGTCGTCATCGCCGTGTCCGGTCCCGTGACGGTCCAGGACTTCACCGTCCCCACGCCGCACCGCATCGTACTCGACATCGCGGGCGCCCATCTGGCGCCGCTGGCTCGCGCGTACGATCGCATCCCTCGCGCCGGAATCACCAACATTCGGCTGTCGCAGTACGACAAGGACGTCGTCCGGATCGTGTTCGACATGGATGCCCCGCACGGCTACACAGTCGCGCAGGACGACTCCACGATTCGCGTCTCGGTCCAGTCGACCGAAGAGTTCGCTGCCTGGCATTCCGCCGGCACACCGGCCGTCGCGGCAAGAACGCCGGCAAAGGCAGAGGCAACGGTCGTCAGCGAAGGCCAGCTCGATCGAGACAGCAGCATCGCGTCCAAGGCAGAGGCGCCGATAGCCCCGGCAGCCACAACCCCGCGGCCGATCCTGTTCCAGCAGGCCTCACAGCAGGCACGCATCACGGTGACGTATCAGGACGCGGAGATCCGCGACGTCCTTGCGGCATTCGCGGCGTTCTCCGGCCGCACGATCGTCGTAGGCAAGGATGTGAAGGGAACGGTCACCGCGGAGATCAAGGACCAGCCCTGGGACGTCGCCCTGAAGTCAATCCTCGAAGCTCAGGGACTGGCGGCCAGCGAGGAAGCGTCCGGCATCATCGCGATCGACTCGTACGACAACATCCTCAAGAAGCAGTCGAGCGAACCGTTGTCCACCCAAATGGTCAACATCAACTACGTCTCGGCATCCAGCATGGTCGATGTCGTCAAGGGGCTGCTGTCCCGCGATTGTGCACCCGGCGCCTCCGGCCAGGGTGCGGCCGATGCGACCCAGAGCGGCTGCCTGGTTCGCGGCAACGTGGTCGCCGACAGCTCCACGAACTCGTTGCTCCTGACGGAAGTGTCATCGCGGATGGCTGATCTGTTGCAGTATGTCAGACAACTCGATGTCCGCACCCCGCAGGTGGCGCTCAAGGCCAAGGTGATCTCGGTGTCGCGCACTCAGATCGAGCAGCTCGGCATGAGTTACGATCTTGGCAGCAGCGCGGCATACTTCAATACGCTGCTCCCGCGATCGCGGCCTGGTCAGGAGACCTCGACCGACGACAAGGAGGCACGCGTCACGTTGGGAGGGGACGCGCTTGCAGGCGTCGCCAACGCCGGCCGCAAGTACAAGCAAGGGAGCGCCCTCAATCTCCTTTTCTCGACGTCGCTGGGGAACTTCACGCTCACGTCGTTCCTTGACGCCCTCAAGGAGCACGACCTGTCTGACATCCAGGCCGAGCCCAGCATCGTGACTCTGGACAATCGCCAGGCACGCATCCTCGTCGGTCAGGAAACGCCAGTGCGCGTCATCGACGCCGGATCGGCCTCGCAGATCGGTCAGCCGGCGCGTGCCAACGTGCAGTTCAAGGAGACCGGCATCATCCTGACCGTCACTCCTCACATCACCAACAATCGACAGATCCGCATGCAGATCGAAGCTGAACAGTCGGAACTGCGGGTGGTGGGAGGCGACCTCGGCTTCTTCATCGACAAGCGCAATGCCAAGACCCAACTGCTGGTGCGTGACGGCGAGACCGCGATCATCGGCGGCCTGACGCAGACGCAGATCGTCAAGAACAAGAGCGGCATCCCGATTCTCGGCGAGCTGCCATTGCTCGGTCGCCTCTTCTCGCAGGTCGACGACCGCGAAGAGAAGAAGGATCTGTTGATCATGATTACGCCGACCATCATCGACGAAGGTCAGCCTGTGCGCCCGCCCGGCGGCAGCCAGAAGTGAGACCATACGGAGCCATCACGATGAGGAATACGATGCATCGCGCGGTTTCCGCGGCCACCGGCACGCTTGCCGTTCTCGCCCTCACGAGCTGCGACGCTACGCAGCTCGCGTCCGTGACCACCGACCGGATCGTTCCGACGGTGTCGATCGCGATCGAGGGCAAGGTCGGGCAGGCCGGCTACGACTCGGTGTCGGTCCGCGCACCGCTGCAGGTGAAGGTCAGCGCCAGCGACAACGCGGCACTGCTGAAAGTGATCACGCGAGTGTTCGCGGATACCGCCGAGATCAAGGCGGATACCGCGCTGTTCATCGCTGCCAGTACGTCGCTGAACAAGACTCTGACGGTTTCGCTGGCGGGCGTTCGACCCGGTCAGAACGTGACCGTGCGAACCGAGGCATCCGACGGCGCGGGCAACGCCGCCAGCGGCATGGCTGCGGCGGTTGCATTCGATCCGAACGTCCCGAAAATGGCGTTTGCCCAGCCAGCCGCAACGGTCATCATTGGCGGCACCTACTCGTTTGACCTGGTGTTGGCTGACACTACTGGCGTCGCCAAGGCAGGGTATCGAGCTACAGGCGCGGTAACGAAAGCGGACAGCAGCCTGTTCGCGGTGCCGATTCCGAAGGTCGACACGGTGTCGTACCAGATCACGATTCCCACGAGCGCGGTGGCCGGGTCCAGTTTCACGATCACTCCGTTCGCCGAGAATCGAGACGGACTGCGCGCGAACGGCGGATCGATAACCGTTCGCGTCCAGTCGCCGGGTGCTGACATCCTCGCGCCGCTCGTCTACCAGACGGTTCCGCCTCGACTGGAGACTCCGGACTCGATCGACGTCCAGGCGCGTGACGCCGATGGCATCATCCGCATCGTGGGTTTCGTCGCCAAGGACTCCACCGGACGCATCGTTTATCGGTCAGCGGACACCCTGCAATCGCCTTCGCAACTGGTGACGAGGCGAAAGGCATTCCTCGCGCCGATCACGCTCCGCGGCAGGCCCCTCAGCATCACCGCCTATGCCGTCGACGTTGCCGGTCACACTGGATGGGCAGTGCCTAACGGCGCGACCGTTCCGGTCGTGGACGATACGCTCGCCAAGCGCGACAACGTAGTGTACGCCTACGGTCTCACCTACGGTCTGCCCGCCGGCTCCCTCGGCGCGGACGTGGCGGTGGACACGGCGCGCAGCACGCTCTTCGTCTCGAACATCACCAAGAACGAAATCGAGGCCTTCACGTACGGGACGACGCTGTCCCGCCTGACTGCTGTCGCGGTGGGCGCCATGCCATGGGGCATGATCATCGACAACAGCAACTCGCTGCTCCTGGTCGCCAATTCGGGCGGAACCAACATCAGCAAGGTGAACCTGACGACCCGCCAGGAGGAAGGGCGCGTGAAGACTGCCAACGAGTATGTCTTCGACGTCACCTACACCAAGGACGAATCGTCCGGCGGCTTCAAGTTCAAGGTGGCGCCGCCGATCGATTACTCGGACCGCCCACAGTACATCGCGCAGTCGGCGAGTGGGGCCCTCTACTACTCAACACGCCCGACGACAACCGCGATTCCCGGAACGCTGCGACGCATCGACAACTTCCTCGATGCCCGCACCGAACCCAGGCAGATCTGGCAGTATGGCGCGTACCTCAAGAACCACTACGTGATCATCAACGCCGATGCCGTCGACGTCATCGAAGGACAGACCGGCATTCCCGACCAGATCATCATTTGCGAACACACGCCGGGTAACGAACCGACAACCGCTGTGTGCGTGCAGAGCCTGACGGTCGAAGGCGCTGTCGCCGCACTCAAGAGCGCACCGATCAACGGTAACCTCGAAGCCATCAAGGATCTGGATGTCGCATCCCTGGCGCTCCCGGACACGAACTTCGTCGCGGTCGGTGGCGATCGTCGCCGCGTGGCCTTCGGCGAAGGGAACACGCCACAGCGCGCGGGACGCGTCCTGCTCGTCTACGATCCGACTGGAACTCAGGCCAACGCCGCACAATACTCGGCGCCGATGGAGGTCACCGACCTTACGAACAATGCTTCCGACAAGGTCTACGGCCTCGATATCAACGCCAACAGCTACAATATCGCCGTGCACGGAACGGAAACGTTCTTCGCGGACTCCTCTCTGCGCCTTCAAGGGAAATACGCCACGTTCAACACCGGCGCCGGAATCGCCTTCCATCCGCTCAACTCGGACGAGAACACCGCGGACTCCACGGCGCGCGTCGCGTTCGTAGCCTCGGGTGACAAGTCGATTCAGATCGTCGACACCTACAGCTACAGGCTCAGAGGACGCATCCCCATCCGCACGAACCTGTACGGCGCTCTCCGCGCGGTCATTCCCACACCGGCAGAGCTGTCCGCCGATCCGTCACTCGTCGTGAAGCTCTTTGGCTTGACCGCCGAAGGTGTGATCGTCATAGATGTACGGATAGGAGACATCGACAACGTCAAACGCTGACGCGTCGATCGCGTCAGGACACCACCTCACGCGGGCCCGGCCTCCTCGGTCGGGCTCGCGTCTCATTCCGGGTATGCCATGCTGCGTTTCACGACCGCCGGAGAATCTCACGGCCAGGCGCTGACCTGTATTCTCGAGGGAATGCCGGCCGGAGTGCCGCTGCTCGCCTCCGAGATCGACGTCGAGCTGGCCAGGCGCCAGCAGGGGCACGGGCGGGGCCGGCGAATGCAAATCGAACAGGATCGGGTGGAACTGCTGTCCGGTGTCCGTGCCGGAGAAACCCTGGGATCCCCGATCGCCATGCTGATCAGGAATCGCGACTGGAAGAACTGGCAGGAAATCATGGACCCAGCTCCCCGCGATACGGATCCGACCCCCCGTCGCCGAGCAGTCACACGAGTCCGTCCTGGCCATGCCGACCTCAGCGGCCTGCTCAAGTATGACAGGTCCGATGCCCGCGATATCCTCGAGAGAGCGTCGGCCAGGGAAACGACCGCGAGAGTCGCTGCCGGCGCCGTCTGCAAGCGCTTTCTCAGGGAGTTCGGAGTCGTCATCGGCAGCCACGTGGTGCACCTGGGAGGTGTCGATGCGCGTCGTCCCGAATTGCTTCCCGCCGACTTGAACGCTGCCGCCGACGCCTCTCCCGTCCGAATGCTGGATGCCGAAGCAGGCGCTCGGGCTGTGGCGCGTATCGACGAGATCAAGGCCGCGGGGAACACACTCGGCGGCATTTGCGAGGTCGTTGCAACCGGTATCCCTGTAGGACTCGGTTCGCATGTGTCATGGGATCGGAAGCTGGACGCACGGCTCGCCGGTGCTCTCATGTCGATACCGGCCGTCAAGGGCGTGGAAATCGGCGCAGGTTTCGCTGCGGCTCGTCTAACCGGGGCAGATGTCCATGACGAGATCGATCCCGCGCCAGGGCGGCCTTTGTCAGGAAATGTCAGGCGCCGAACCAATCGTGCCGGTGGTCTCGAAGGCGGGATCACGACGGGTGAAGCGCTCGTCCTGCAAGTGGCAATGAAGCCGATAAGCACACTGATGCGACCGCTCGCCACGATCGACTTCGCGACGGGTAGAGCGGCGGCCGCAACCGCCGAGCGTTCGGACGTCACCGCGGTGCCAGCCCTCGGCGTTATCGCGGAAGCTGCGGTGGCTTTCGTCGTTGCACACGCGTGGCTGGAGAAGTTCGGTGGGGACTCGTTGAGCGAGACACGCCGGAACTTCGAGTCGTACGTCGCTCGCGTGAACGATCGAGTCCCCGCGGATGCCTAGACGAGTCAGCGCCCCGCATGCCGCATTTGCCTTCGTAAGGCACTGCTGGTCATCCGGGATCGATGAAGAGGCTGGGTTGGCACGGGGAGTTCATTGAGATGTCGACCGGGGCCTCTCGGGCGCCACACATAATTCTCGTGGGGTTGCCTGGCGCCGGGAAAACGCGGTGCGGTTCGATGCTTGCGCGACGACTGAGACGTCCCTTCGTTGACCTGGATGCCGAGATCGAACGACGCGAGCAGCGCGCTGTGCGAGAGATCTTTGCAACTGGCGGCGAAAGGGAGTTCCGTCGCCTCGAGAGCGAGGTCACGCGGTCTCTCATCGCGGCCCCCGCCTCCGTGATATCGCCCGGCGGTGGCTGGATCGAGGACGAGGAGAATCGCGCCTTGGTTCGCGGGGTGAGTTGGACCGTGTACCTGCGTGTGTCCGCGGAGACAGCCTTTCGCCGGATGGGGCCGCGCAGAGACCGGCGACCGCTACTTTCGGGTGCTGAGCCTCTCGGGAGTCTGAGGGCTATTCTCGAGCGTCGCGAGTCGCTCTACGGCCTTGCCGATGTGGAGTTAGACACGGAAGTCCTTTCACCCAAAGAGGTTGTGAACGAACTGATCCGACTTGCCTTGCGCCGGTGGGGGCCGGTAGGTTAGCCCTCCTTACTTAGGTTAGGCCACCGTACTTATAGATGCAGGCGTTTGAGCGGTGTGAACCGACCGCGATTGGGAACCATGTTGCCGCCGACCGGGCATATCTGTCGTGGCCACGTGGCGATGAAATCTCCCAGCATGGACTGCTGGGGGAGATGAGAATGGGAATGACAAGTTTCCGCTCCGGCGGTTTTCGGGAGCCAACGATCATGGATTCAACGATTCGCATTCAGGGTCCGCACGAACGGGGGCGTTTCGCTCCGGACGCGTGGGGCCATCTGCTTTCACTCAAGGAATCCGGCGCTCTCTCTCGCGTGGAGCTCGAGCAGGTGATCGAGCGGGCTCTTGCCCATTTGGATGGGCGCATCGCCTTGGACGATCTGCGGGCCTTGATCGACAGCGCCTCGCTGGAGGGGACCATGACGACGGTCGATTCGCTGACGGTGCATTGAAAATGACTGGGTCTGGAACGCGTGGCGACGCGACGAAGGACGAAGTGCCGGTGACTCGCCGGATAGCGGGGCGAGGAGCGTCGCGGCGCGCGCCGGTGCGGAAGGCGGCTCGGAAAGCCGCGGGCAAGAAGCGGCCCGGTAGCGCGAGGGCACGCGCCGCGCTTCCGGCGGAGCCGGAAGTCGAGTCGAGCGCCGGGAGCGGCGGCTCTCTGGTCATTGTTGAGTCGCCGGCCAAGGCGAAAACGATCAGCAAGTATCTTGGTCGCGGCTATCGGGTAAAGGCGACGATTGGGCACCTCCGGGATCTGCCGGAGAAGCGCTTGGGCATCGATCTGGAGAAGAACTTCAAGCCCGAGTACGTGACAATCGAAGGCAAGGAGAAGACGCTCGCCGAACTGAAGGCCGCGGCGAAGGGTTCGGATGCGATCTTCATTGCGACAGACCCGGATCGCGAGGGGGAGGCGATCGGCTGGCACGTCGCGGAATCGCTGAAGAAGAAGGGGAGCGCACCGATCCGACGCGTCCTCTTTCACGAGATCACCAGGGATGCGGTACGAGAGGCGATGTCACACCCGCGCGATATCGACTTGCGGCTGGTGGACGCGCAGCAGGCTCGGCGCGTGCTGGACCGGCTTGTCGGCTACAAGGCGAGTCCGATCCTCTGGAAGACCGTAAAAAAGGGGTTGTCCGCGGGACGTGTGCAGACCGTGGCATTGCGATTGATCGTCGAGCGTGAGCGGGACATACGCGCCTTCAAGCCGCAGGAGTACTGGAGCATCGAGGCACTGATGGAACTCGACGGTCATCGGTTTACCGCCAGGCTCCACAGTGTCGACGATCGCAAGATCGATATCCCGTCCGCACTCCGGGCGCAGGAAATCGTCGGCCAGGTACAACACGCTGCTCGTGAAGTCGCGCGTCGGGCACGCCTGACGATGCCGGTGTTCGCCGATCGCTCCACGACAGTCCCGCAGGCATTCCCCCTGACGAGCGTCAAGCGGCGCGAGCGGCGCAAGAACCCGGCTGCCCCGTTCACGACGAGCACGCTGCAGCAGGAAGCCGCGAAGAAGCTGGGCTTTGGTTCGAAACGGACCATGCGCATCGCGCAGGGATTGTACGAGGGCATCGATCTTGGCGCCGAGGGAGCGGTCGGACTCATAACGTACATGCGGACCGACAGCACGCGCGTGGCGGAAAGCGCGGCGTTGCAGGCGCGGGATGCGCTTCGACGGCAGTTCGGCGCCGAATTCCTGGCAGCCGGGCCGCAGTTGTACGGAAACGACCGGAAGGCGCAATCCAACACGCAGGATGCGCATGAGGCCGTCCGTCCCACGGATCCGTCGCGTTCGCCGGACAGTGTGCGTCGCTTCCTGAAGGAAGAGCAGTTCAAGCTGTATCAGCTCGTCTGGCAGCGTTTCATGGCGTCGCAAATGGCCCCCGCGATTTTCGACACCACCACGTTCGACTTTCTGCTCAACGCCGATGGCGATGCGCGCAGGTTCCTGTTCCGCGCAACCGGAAGCGTCATCAAGTTTGCCGGCTTTCTGGCGTTGTATCGTGAGTCGCGCGAAGAAGGCGAGGGCAAGGCACTCGAGGACGAGCAGGCGCTGCCGGACGCTTCGCCGGACGATATCGTGCCGCTTGTCGAGCTGGCGCCGAACCAGCACTTCACCGAACCGCCGCCGCGCTTTTCGGAGGCATCGCTCGTAAAGGAACTCGAAAAACTGGGCATCGGAAGACCGTCGACGTATTCGCAGATCGTCTCCACGCTTGCCGATCGCCACTACGTGACGCTCGATCAGCGCCGTTTCTTTCCGACATCGTTAGGCGAATCGGTGGAGCGAGTCATGATCAAGCAGTTCCCCGATGTGTTCGACGTCGGGTTCACGTCCGGGATGGAGGCGGAACTCGACAAGATCGAGGAAGGATCTCTCTCGTGGCAGAACGTGCTGCGTGACTTCTACGCTCCCTTCGAGGTGGCACTCAACGACGTGAGAGTGGACGACTTGATCGCCGAGGCGCACGACCTCTCCGTACTCGAAGGACAGAAGTGCCCGGAGTGCGGAGGCAAACTGGTGGCCAAGGGCGGTTTCTTCGGGCCATTCGTCGCCTGCATCAACCATCCCAAGACATGCAAGTACACTCGCCCGATCAAGGGCGAGCGAAAACCGCCGGAGATGACGTCGTACGCGTGTCAGGAGTGCGGCGCGCCGATGGTCGTTCGGCACGGACGGAGCGGCGACTTCCTCGGTTGTTCGCGTTTTCCAAAGTGCCGCGGGACGCGCTCGATGCCTACCGGCGTGCTGTGCCCGAAGGACGGCGGTGAGATTGCCGAACGGCGCTCGAAGAAGCGGGGCAAGGCTTTCTATGGGTGCTCCAACTATCCGCAGTGCGACTTTGTCTGCTGGGATAAGCCTGTTAAGGAGACGTGTCAGGAGTGCGGCTACGTCGGCGCGGAGGCGAAGTCGACCAAGACGCGCGGAGAGTACCGTCGCTGCCTCAAGTGCGGCAACGAATGGGAGGCCGTGAAGAACGAGGAATCCGCGATAGCCGTCTGACGCTGCGGCCGCATACCAGCAGGCTGCCTGCTATTGTTATTGTGTATGAGCGGCGACCTCCACGTGGACGTCATCGGTGGCGGACTTGCTGGCAGCGAGGCTGCATGGCAGCTCGCGCAGCGGGGCTTCCACGTCGTCCTCCACGAAATGCGCCCCGGTCGACTCACACCGGCGCACCAGACCGACGGATTCGCGGAACTCGTCTGCTCGAACACATTCAAGAGCACGGAGCTCGCCAATGCGCATGGTTTGCTCAAGGCAGAGATGCGGGCCTTGGGCAGCATGATCCTCGCTGCCGCAGATGAAACGCGAGTTCCCGGCGGCTCCGCTCTGACGGTGGATCGCGCGCAGTTCTCCGAGGCAGTATCTGCGCGGGTGTTGGCGCATCCGAGCATCCGTGTCGTGCGCGAGGAAGTCACCAGTCTGCCGTCATCCGGTATCGTCGCAACCGGACCGTTGACGTCGGATGCCCTTGCGCGATCGCTGCAACACCGCCTGGGCATGGAGGCGCTCGCTTTCTACGACGCCATTGCGCCTATCCTCAGTCGAGAGTCAATCGACGATTCTATCGCTTTCCGTGCCTCACGCTACGACAAGGAAACGATGGTTGGCGCCAGCCGCGAGGGGGCGTACCTCAATTGTCCGTTCTCGCGCGACGAGTACGATGCCTTCATCGATGCGCTCGGCGCAGCGGATCAGTACCCTGGCCACGATTTCGACGCTATTCCGTACTTCGAGGGCTGTATGCCGGTCGAAGAGATGGCGCGACGCGGACGTGACACGTTGCGCTTCGGGCCGATGAAGCCGGTTGGACTGAGGGATCCACGGTCGGGGCGACGGCCCTATGCCGTATTGCAGTTGCGAATGGAGGACAGGAACGGCCAGATGTGGAACATGGTCGGGTTCCAGACCCGTCTGCGAACGGCCGAACAGCGACGTGTCTTCCGCATGGTCCCGGGACTCGCCGACGCCGAGTTTCTGCGGTACGGGTCGATCCATCGGAACTCGTACCTGAACGCGCCGGCGGCGCTGACTTCCTGCCTCTCACTCCAATCCGATCCGCTCACGTTCGTGGCTGGCCAGCTGACGGGCGTCGAAGGTTACACGGAAAGCGCGGCTACCGGGTTGATGGCGGGAATCAATTTGGCGCGAATGTTGAACCGACAGGACGCAGCCATACCGCCAGCCACAACAATGCTGGGTGCGCTGTATCGGTACCTGCGTGAAAGCGATCCGAGTGACTTTCAGCCCATGAACGCCAACTTTGGTCTGTTGGACGAGTTGTCGCTGCCGCCACGGGACAAGCGGCTCAGGAAGGAGCAAATGTCCGCGCGATCGTTACGTGACCTGATGGAATGGAAAGTGGAGCACGGTATCCGGCCGGTGGAGAGTCGGTACGAACCGGCGCGGACATGACGGGGACGCGCAGCGGCCGCGGTGCTCACGACCAGCCGGACGAGACGGAGCGGGGGGCCCCCCCCGAAAAACACGATAACGCCGCGTCACGCGACTCCCATAACCATTCGGTTGCCGACAGTACCACAGCAACGCTCCCCCAACCTGTTGCGGATTTCCTGCTCCACCTCGAAAAGGAACGCGACGTCTCTCCGCACACGCGAGCCGCCTACGCGCGCGACCTCACCCGCTTCAACGACTTCCTCGCGTCCTACCACGGTACCGAAGCCTGGGCATGGTCCGATATCGATCGCCTCGCACTCCGATCGTTCCTCGGTTACCTGACCCGTGCCCGCCTTGGCAAACGATCGGCCTCGCGTGCCCTCTCCGCCGTGCGCTCCCTGTTCCGGTTCCTTCATCGCGAAGGAGTGGTCAGTGCCAATCCGGCGCGCGCCGTCTCCTCGCCCAAACTCGATCGCCATCTCCCGTCCTACCTGGGACGCCGTCAGGTAGAACAGCTCTTTGCCTCCGCGGAGAGCCGCGCGTGGGAAGGGCGCTTCGTCGACGTGCGCAACCTCGCGATTCTCGAGCTCTTCTACTCGACCGGGATGCGTTTGTCGGAGCTTCATGGTATCGACATTCGCGATCTCGATCTCGTTTCCCAGCAAGTGAAGGTCCGCGGCAAGGGTAGAAAGGAGCGCATCCTTCCCATCGGCGACCACGCAATGCTCGCCATCCGGAACTACGATGCCGCACGCGACCGCCTCGCCCACACACTCTCCGGCGGTACGGACCGACGTGCCTTGTTCCTCGGCGTGCGCGGAAAACGCCTTGGTCGGCGCGCCATACAAACGGTCGTCACCCGGCACTTGGCAAAGGTGGACGAGGACGCCGGTCTGAGCACGCACTCGCTCCGTCACTCCTTTGCGACACACCTCCTCGATGCCGGAGCTGACCTCCGAGCCGTTCAGGAACTCCTCGGCCACGCCTCGATTTCCACGACGCAGATCTACACGCATACCAGCGTCGAACGACTCAAGCAGGTCTACCGGAAGTCACACCCGCGCGCCTGAGGCGCCGGCCCTTCATTGCCGGCGCTGGTGTCACTATCTTCTGCCGTCGCTGATTCCCGATTTCTCTCGATCTCGACGGCGGCCTGCTCCGCACGATGACCACACTGCTCCTCCTGATCGTTGCAGCGTCTGTGACCGTGATTGCGTGGGGCCCGGTCTCGCGCTGGTTGCGGCATGCGTCGCTGCGTACTCCTCGGAGTGCACCAGCGATAGACAATAGCGCCGTCAGCGCCGAAGGCCTCACGGATCGGGAGCGTCCGATCGCCCGAGTGGCCGAATTGACTCGCGCAGGCGGAACCACGTCCACCAAGCGAGATCGACAAGTCCTGAGGGGCGACTCGACTTCGTAGAGAGCCGCCGCGCCGAGATGGCGCGCACAGAGCTTGACGCGTCGCGCTCCCGTCTGCCTCGGGCTCAAGGCTCCATCGCGCAACGCTGTTACGTTTCCACCATGAAACCGGATCACGTAGTTCACGCGACGACGATTCTGGCTGTGCGCCGGAACGGGATGGTTGCGCTAGGCGGCGACGGCCAAGTGACCGTGGGAGAGACGGTGATGAAGGCCAATGCACAGAAAGTCCGCGCCCTGCATGGCGGCAGGCTTCTGGCTGGCTTTGCCGGAGCGGCAGCCGACGCCTTCACGCTCTTCGAGAAGTTCGAGGAGAAGCTCGAGCGATTTCCGAACAACCTGCCCCGAGCGGCCGTCGAACTGGCTCGAGAGTGGCGTTCCGACCGGGTGCTACGCAGGCTCGAAGCGCTTCTCGTCGTCTGCGACCGCGAGCACGGTTTCGTCCTGTCGGGGAATGGGGAGATCATCGAGCCCGACGATGGCATTCTCGCCATCGGTTCAGGGGGTCCGTATGCTCTGGCCGCTGCCCGCGCCCTTGTGTCAGCGACGGAGCTGTTGCCCGCGGATATCGTTCGGCGGGCCTTGGCCATCGCCGCCGACATCTGCATTTACACGAACTCGCATATCACTGTCCTCGAACCTGCTTCTCCTGCCTGACTGGCATGACTGCGGCCGGTTCGAGCACAGCCGGCAGCAGCTACATCGTCACTCACATGCCTTCTCCTCGCACTGAACAAGCGCTCGCGCGGCTCGCTGATCTGACGCCTCGACAGATCGTCGCTGAACTCGACCGCTACATCGTGGGGCAGAGCGAAGCGAAGAAGTCGGTCGCGATCGCCTTGCGCAATCGCTGGCGACGTCAGCGGGCGCCGGATGGGATTCGCGAGGAGATCTCGCCGAACAACATCGTCCTGATCGGGCCGACCGGTGTCGGGAAGACGGAGATCGCGCGGCGGCTTGCAAAGCTCTCGGGGGCGCCGTTCATCAAGGTAGAGGCGTCCAAGTTCACCGAGGTCGGGTATGTCGGGCGAGATGTCGAGTCGATGGTGCGCGACCTCGTAGAAAGCGCCATAGACATGGTGCGCACGGAGCGCGAGTCCGAGATTGACGACCTGGCCCAGGAACGTGTCGACGAGCGCTTGCTCGACCTGCTGCTGCCGATACCGGACGCGAAGCCGGCCGAGGCGACGCCCGCACAGACTCAAGGCACGCCATCGTCTGTGTTCATCGTCTCGCCCACTGGAGACGTCAAGCGCGAGGCCGATGCCGAGGCGGCACGCGAGCGGCACCAGCGCACCCGGGACAAGCTCCGCCAGCTTCTACGCGATGGTCAGCTTGAACAGCGCGAGGTCGAGATCGAGGTGGCTCAACCGGTGCCGGCGATGTTCGACGTAATGACGCCGCAGGGTGCGCCAGAGGGTATGGGCAACATCGCCGACATGCTGAAGGACATGCTGCCGCGACGGACCAGGAAGCGCGTCGTCAAGGTGTCCGAGGCGCGGCGCGTCCTGTTGGAGCAGGAGTTCGAGAAGCTTGTCGATCACGAGGAGGTGACGGCGGATGCCCTGGAGCGAGTGGAGAAGCTGGGCATCATCTTCCTCGACGAGATCGACAAGATTGCGAACGCCCGCGGCGAGTCGTCCGGGCCGGACGTATCGCGCGAAGGCGTGCAGCGAGACCTCCTTCCGATCGTGGAGGGGTCGAACGTCCAGACGAAGTACGGCATGGTGAAGACTGATCACGTGCTGTTCATCGCCGCTGGAGCGTTCCATGTATCCAAGCCCAGCGATCTGATCCCCGAGCTGCAAGGTCGGTTTCCGATCCGTGTCGAGCTCAAGCCGCTGAGCGAGGCGGACTTCGTCCGAATCATGACCGAACCCGAGAATGCGTTGACAAAGCAGTACACGGCGCTCGTTGAGGCTGAGGGAGCGCGCATGGTGTTCACGCCGGATGGCGTAGCCGAAGTCGCGCGGCTGGCGGCGCTGGCCAACCAGCGGATGGAGAACATCGGCGCACGTCGCCTGCACACCGTGATGACGACCCTGCTGGAGGACGTACTCTACACGCTGCCGGACAAGTCACTGGTGCAAGTCGAGGTGAATGCCGCGATGGTTCAGGATCGACTCAGGGCGATTCTCGACGACGAGGATCTGCGGAAATACATCCTGTAGACCGGTGGCGATCAGTCGGCGCATGTTCCTGCGCGCATCCATGGCGGGAACGGCGACCGTTCTGACCGCGGGTGGCTACACGTGGCTGGTCGAGCCTTACTGGATCGAAGTCGTCAGGCGCCGGCTTCCGATCCGCAACCTCCCGGCAGCGCTCGAAGGGCGGACCATGGTGCAGCTGAGTGACATCCATGTCGGCAAACGTGTCGACGACGAGTACGTGCTGTCGGTATTCGAGCGGGTGCGCCAGTTGACGCCGGACATCGTGGTGTACACTGGCGACTTCATCAGCTACCACCGCGATGTCTTCGACCAGATGGCCGCCGTCTATGATTACGCACCTCACGGACGGATAGCCACGCTCGCGAGCTTCGGGAACCATGACTACGGAGCGCGCTGGGAGCATCCGGAAGTCGCTGCGCAACTGCAGCGTCTGCTGGCCAGGCGCGGCATCGACGTGCTGCGAAACGCTGCCCGCGACGTTGCGGGCCTGACGATCGTCGGGCTCGACGATCTCTGGGCGCGTCGCTTCGATCCCGGAGTACTGTCAATGAGGGGCGACGAGCGGGCGAGCGTAGTGCTCAGCCACAACCCGGATACGGTGGATCTTCCGGGGTGGGAGCGATTTCGCGGATGGATCCTGGCGGGCCACACACACGGTGGACAATGCAAGCCGCCCTTCCTGCCGCCGCCGTTGCTCCCGGTAAGGAACACGCGGTACTCCGCCGGCGAGTTCGCGATCGAGGGCGAACGGACACTCTACGTCAACCGCGGAGTCGGATTCCTCATTCAGGTGCGTTTCAACGCTCGGCCGGAAATAACCCATTTTACACTGACGGTTGCTTCGTGACGCCTGGGCGGGACATCCGGCTCCGTCGGTCCGGATCCGGTGAAACGGGCTACTCGACGCGCTGTCCGTGGCGTGTCCTGAGCTACGACGCGTCGAGTACTCCGAAGTCCCTCACGCGTAATCTCGTGGCTCGCTTGCGCTGCATCGCGGCTTCATTCATGACGCGTGCTGCCCGGAAAGGCACTGCGCTCGGGTGCGCACCCGACGGTTTGCGGGTCATGAGGCCGGTTCGGCGCCGGATTGTTTGAGCTGGATCATGACGGCGCGATGCGCCATCACTACATCCGGCGACTGTTGCAGGGCGGCGAAGTAGTTCTCCTCGAACGGGTCGTCGCTGCCTTCGCGCGGGCGGAGCAGGGTCTTGACCTGCGAGATCAGGGCAGCCACCTGGTTCGCGCTGGCTGGTTTGTCATCGTCCAGTTGCTCGTCGATCTGGACGATCAGCTCGGAGAGGGGGCGGAGCCAGGCAAACCACGGGTCATGGAGCAGCAGTTGCAACATCGTTCCGCCGCCTTCCACGCGGCCGTTGAGCCGCTCGTAGCGCACCCGTTCGGCGTCCAGGAGGCCCTTGTGAAGCAGCAGTAGACCGCGGCGCACGGTTCGCAGCCGATTGATCGTCTCCGAAGGAGCTGGTGAGCCCTCGCCGGTCGGCCCGATAGTCATGGAAGAATGGGGTCAGACTCCAATTTCACCGTTATTGGAGTCTGACCCCAATTTCACCAATTTCACGGGAATTGGAGTCTGACCCCATTTCGGTCACAACGGAGGCGGCAGGCCTCGCGACAAGCTCGAACCGCGCCTGGAAAAAGCGCAGCAGCTTGGGCTCGTACGTGAAACGCAACCCTCGCACGTACCTCCGACGATCGAATACTTCCGCAACGCTCTCTGCCACCACGTCCATGTGAGCCTGCGTGTAGACGCGTCGCGGGATCGTCAGCCGCACCAACTCCAGAGATGGCGTGCGGTTCTCGCCCGTTTCCGGATCGCGCCCAGCTGAGACCGTCCCGCGCTCCATCGCCCGTACGCCCGATTCCACGTACAGGGCCGACGCCAGCGCTTGCGCCGGAAACTCCGAGCGCGGGATGTGCGGGAGCATCGCCGCCGCGTCAAGAAAGACTGCATGGCCGCCAAGCGGCTTCACCACGGGCACTCCAAGTCCGATCAACTGCTGACCCAGATAGTGCACCTGACCGATGCGGCTTCGGATGTAGTCCTCCTCGACGGATTCCGCTATCCCGATCGCCATCGCTTCCATGTCGCGCCCCGCCAGCCCGCCGTACGTGTGCAACCCCTCGTACACCACCACCAACCCGCGAGCCTGTTCCGCGAGCCCCCGATCGCGCAACGCCAGCCAGCCGCCGATGTTGACCAGCGAATCCTTCTTCCCGGACATGGTGGCGCCATCTGCACACTCGCACATCATCTTCAGAATCTCCGCCACGGTCACATGGCGCATCCCCGGCTCGCGTTGCTGAATGAACCATGCGTTCTCTACGGCACGAGTGGCATCCAGGATCACCTTGATGCCATGCATCCTGCAGAAGTCGGCGACCTGACGGAGATTGGCCAGTCGAATCGGCTGGCCGCCCGCCAAGTTCACCGTCGCCGCCACGGACACGTACGGGATTCGGCTCGCTCCATAGCGCTTGACCAAGGTGCTCAGCTTGCCCAGGTCGACGTCGCCCTTGAACGGATGCTCGGATGTCGGGTCATGCGCTTCGTCGATGATGACGTCGTGGAACGTGGCACCGGCCAGTTCCTGATGCGCTCGCGTCGTCGTGAAGTACATGTTGCCCGGCACATGGTCGCCCGGTTTGATCAGAATGGTCGACAACAGATGCTCGGCTCCTCGTCCCTGATGCGTCGGAATGAGCTCCGGAAAGCCGTAGTACGTACGCACGGCATCCTCCAGCGCGTAGTAATTCCGCGATCCCGCATAGGCCTCGTCCCCCAGCATCATCCCCGCCCACTGGCGATCGGACATCGCGCTGGTACCGGAGTCCGTCAGCAGGTCTATGTACACGTGCTCGGAGTGCAGGAGGAACGTGTTGTAGCCGGCTTCCTCGATGTGCCGCTTTCTATCGCTGGCGGTGGTCATGCGTATTGGCTCGACAACCTTGATCTTCCAGGGCTCGGCCCAGCTACGATGGCGTGTCACGCGTGTATCCTCGTTGGTTGCGGCTCGAATGGTCATCACAAGAGAGCGAACTTGGCGGTGAAGTGCCGGAGCGCCGCCGGTTGCTCGACGATCCTCACGCCGCGCAGATCCTGTGAGATCGTGTTGAGGTACAGAAGTACTTCGGCGACGTAGTCCATGTGGCTCTGCGTGTACACCCTGCGGGGAAAGGCCAGCCGTACCAGCTCCAGATCGGCTGGCCGCTCCGATCCGTCCGGCTGGCGGCCGAACATCACTGACCCTATCTCGCAGGCGCGAATCCCGCCTTCCACGTACAGCGCCACGGAGAGCGCCCAGCCCGGGTACTGGTGCTGCGGGATGTGGGACAACCACGCCCGGGCATCCAGGTACAACGCATGGCCGCCGGCGGGGCGGACCGTCGGGATCCCCGCCGCCAGCATCTTCTCCGCAAGGTATTCGACAGATCGCACGCGGTACTGCAGATAGTCCGGATCGAGAGCCTCGTACAGACCGACCGCGATTGCCTCGAGATCGTAGCCGGCCAGTCCGCCGTACGTGGGAAACCCTTCCGTCAGGATCAAGGAGTTGCGGCACGTCACGGCCAGGGCATCGTCGTTCATCGCCAGGAAACCGCCGATGTTCGCCATCCCGTCCTTCTTGGCGCTCATGGTGCAGCCATCCGCCAGCTTGAACATCTCCTGCGCGATCTCCAGCGGCGCCTTGTCGGCATACCCGGGCTCGCGCGTCTTGATGAACCATGCGTTCTCCGCGAACCGGCACGCGTCTATGAAGAACGGCACACCGTGCGCCCGACACAGCTCCGACGTGCGCCGGATGTTCTCCATGCTCACCGGCTGCCCGCCCTCGGAGTTGTTGGTGACGGTGATCATCACCAGCGGAACTGTCCCCGCATTCTCGCGCAGCACGCGTTCGAGGGCGACCACATCCATGTTGCCCTTGAACGGATGCAGCGTCTGAGGCTGGTGACCCTCGTGAATCGGCAGGTTGAGCGCGACGGCCCCGCGATGCTCGATGTTCGCCCGCGTCGTGTCGAAATGCGTGTTGTTCGGGACAATGTCCCCCGGCTGTAACATCGCACTCGACAGTATGTGCTCGGCGGCGCGCCCCTGATGCGTCGGGATCACATGGCGAAACCCGGTAATGCCGGCCACCGACTTCACAAACGTGTGGAACGACCGCGCGCCCGCATACGACTCATCACCTCGCATCATCCCTGCCCACTGGTAAACCGACATCGCTCCCGTCCCGGAGTCGGTGAGCAGATCGATCAGTACATCCTCAGCGTTGAGCTGAAAAACGTTGTAGTGCGCTCCACGGATCGCAGACAGCCGTTCCTCGCGTGTCGTCTGTCGGATTGGCTCGACGGTCTTGATCCGGAACGGCTCGATGATGGTTTCGAACTTCACGTGGAACTGGCAAGAGTGGGTGT
Source organism: Gemmatimonadaceae bacterium (assembly GCA_019186945.1). Taxonomy (GTDB): domain Bacteria; phylum Gemmatimonadota; class Gemmatimonadetes; order Gemmatimonadales; family Gemmatimonadaceae; genus JABAQJ01. The sequence goes on along the minus strand of JABAQJ010000002.1, from coordinate 648,594 downwards.
CGATGAGCGGAACGGCTAACGCGCAGAATCGCGCGCATGTAGCGGATTCGCTGTCAGGGATTCACGCACATTCTCTCCGAGATGTGCCGTGTTTCCATTTCCCTGACGCGGTTGGGTGAAATGCCCACAGACACTCGCGCACCCATAGCCCATGATCCTCCAGTGCGACTGGTGGAACGCGGCGGTCGTTGATCACCCCGGTCACCGATTGACTTGGCCGCGATGGCGTTGCGCAGGAGGAGGCATGCTGACCCAACAACAACTCGTCCAGCTCGACCGTGGTAGTCGCGATGCCCTGGTGCTGAGTGCCTACATCGCGCGTGTGGATCCCGATCCCGCTGCTCGTACGGCGCGTATCACTCGCCTGGAGGGCGAACTTTCCGACCTCGCGCGCGGACTGCAGTCGGCAACGCGCAACGAGAGATTGGCCTTCGACGCCGCCGTGAGCAATCTGCGACAGGCCCTTGTGGAGTTGGCCGGCCAAGGCGTGCCGCTCGTGGCCTTCACGACGGCTGACGGTGTGCTGTATGCCGGGCCAACTCTTGCCCCCGTAGCATCCGCCTTGCGCTGGGGTCGCGGCATGCTCGTCGCACCCTACCTGCGGTCGCTGAAGCACGAGCATCCCGCTCTTCTCGTGATTCTGGACAGGACACAGGCACGGCTGTTCAGATTCCAAAGAGGCGAAGTGACACCGCTTGCGGAGTTCGAAGCTGCCGGGTCCGATCACCCGGTGGACCACATGGGTGATGCCGCCCGCGTGGGATTTCACCCGGGAACGCGCGGGACAGTCGGTACCGACGAAGCCCTGCGTCGCGAGCGAGCGGCATTCGATCGCATGGCATCCCGGATCATCCGTAGGCTGGAAACCGAGCACGACGGCAATCCGTGGATCATCTTCGATGGCACGCAAGTGAGTGTCCGGGAAATGATGGCCGCACTCCCTCGCCAGCTCGAAAGACGCGCGCTGGCGGTTAACGCTCTGAGCTCGTCACCGTCGCTGGCCGAAATCGCGGCTGTTGCCTCGAATGCGGCGTCCAGCCTGACATCTGCCCGTGATCGGGAGCGCGTGGAGTCCATTCTGGAGCGTGCCGGAGAACAGGGGCGCGCTCAGGCAGGAATGGACAGTGTACGACGCGCCCTGCACGCTCGTTCGGCGCACCTGCTGCTCCTGTCGGTTACGCTGGTAGACGGAGACCCGCGCCTGGCCGACGAACTCGTTCATCTGGCACTCGATGCAGGCACTCTGGTCGAAGTCGTCACCGGCTCGGGCGCCGAGCTACTCGATACCGCCTGTGGTGGAGTGGCCGCGCAACTGCGTTTCCCGGTTCCCGACGGTGCCATGTCCATGGACACTCCGGAAACGGGAGCGAGCATGCCGGTCTGAGCGTGGACGCGATCGCTTCGCGAACACCTCATCGCGGCCCTCGGGCCCAAAATCGATAAGGAAAGCGCGGAAAGAGCTGCCAGAATCACGAATTTTCGGTGAAACCAGGCCAAAGGGACTCGCGAAAGCGGGTCCCTTCCTTTTCTTTTCGCACCGGTGTCCGCTACCTGCCCACATGCCATCAGGAAAACGCTGGTGACAAAAGGGCTAGGTTACCGGCACGATTAGGGCTAATTGTGCCGATCTTCGCCTCGGATTCGTCGTTATCCACTCTCTCTTTCCCAGCCGTCCATGACCTCTTCGTGCGTGCTCCCCGTATTGATCCAAGGTGGAATGGGCGTGGGAGTGTCGAACTGGCGACTGGCGAACGCTGTGGCAAGCCACGGCCAGCTGGGTGTAATCTCCGGCACGGTTATCGACTCCTTGTTCGTGCGTCGCTTGCAGGACGGGGATGTTGGCGGGCACTTGCGGCGCGCGATGGAGCGGTTTCCCATTCCTGACGTCGCGGAAGCAGTCCTTCGTCACTTCTTTGTCGACGGTGGAATCGCCCCGTCGACTCCATATCGCCTGCTTTCGATGTGGCGGCAGCGGGTAAGCCGCCTGCGCGAGCAGATCACGATGCTCGCATCGTTTGTCGAAGTGTCGTTGGCCAAGGAGGGGCATGGCGGTCAGGTTGGCATCAATCTCCTCACGAAGGTTCAGATGCCCAACCTTGCGACTTTGTACGGCGCCATGCTGGCGGGAGTGGACTACGTATTGATGGGCGCCGGAATCCCCAAGGAAATCCCTGGAGTTCTCGACGCGTTCTCTGAGCATCGCACCGCCGAGCTGCGATTCGATGTGGACGGGTTGACGCCAGGCCGCACGGAGTTTCTGACCTTCGATCCCGCCCGGCACTGGGTGCCAGCGACGCCGCTGAAGCGACCCAGGTTCCTTGCCATCGTCTCTGCCAACTCGCTGGCAGCAACGCTCGCCAGGAAATCCACCGGAACGGTAAATGGCTTCATTGTAGAGGCTCCCTCGGCTGGCGGGCACAACGCGCCACCACGCGGTGACCTGAAGCTGAACGATCGTAACGAGCCGATCTATGGCGATCGGGACGTCGTCGATCTGTCGAAGCTGAAGGAGCTTGGCCTGCCGTTTTGGGTAGCTGGCGGTGGTGGCTCACGCGCAGCCCTCGATCGCGCACGCGAGGCTGGGGCTGCCGGCGTTCAGGTCGGCACACTTTTCGCTTTCTGCGATGAGTCCGGTATTGCTCCAGAGCTAAAGGCGCGTGTTCTTTCGGCGCTCGATCAGGGTGACGTCGAGGTTCTGACGGACGCATTGGCATCGCCGACCGGCTACCCATTCAAGATCCTGCACATGCAGGACGATGCCGACGATGCGCGTCGCGCGAAACGCGAACGTGTCTGCGACCTTGGCTACTTGAGGACGGCCTATCAGACAGCAGAAGGCAAGATTGCCTATCGATGCTCCGCCGAGCCAGTGGACCAGTATGTCGCCAAGGGTGGCGACGCCAAGGATACGGAAGGGCGGCAGTGTCTGTGCAATGGCCTGCTGGCCACGATAGGTCACGGCCAGTGGCGTGGCGATGAAGGGCGTGAACCGCCTATCGTGACGTCTGGCGCGGAACTGGCTGATCTGCGGGCGATCGCCGCTGGGCGCGACCGGTACACGGCGGAGGAAGTGATCGACTGGGTGTTGAACCCGGTACCTGCACCGAGCATGTCGTCGTAGCCGGACCCAATGCAAAGCGCCCGCCGGACCGGAGATCCCGCGGGCGCCAATTGCTATGGTAGTGCAGGGCGTCAGTGCTTCATGCCCATCATGCCGCACTCATGAGCGAGTGGCTCGAAGAGGTCATGCACGGCCGTGATGCTCTTCTTGAGGGCCGCGTCGCTCGCTTTCGTTTCGACAAGTCCAGCTAGCGCCTTCGACTCCTTTGCGATCGCAGCCACTTTTCCACGGGTGTCCTCGCTGTTGCAGCTCGCGGGCGGTGACGATGCGGACCACTTCGCAGCGACGTTTGCCAGGACGGACGCCTGCAGGCGCAGCGGCTGCAGCGTGTCCTTCCGCGCCGGGTGATACACAGCCATCAGGAGCGAGTGGAACGCGTCCATTTCCCGCCAGGAACCGCCCATCTGCCCCGTCTTGGGCGTGTTCGACTCCTTCATCCCGCTCATGTCGTGCTTCATTCCTTTCATGGCCGTATCCTGCATTCGACGAGCGCCGCGATCCTGTCCCGTGGCCTGGGCGGAGGTGGTAGTCGGCATGCTGGCGATGACGAGACCGGTCGCGAGCGCGAAGAGATGGCGTTTCATGTGTCGGTGCAGTTTCGCGTGAGTGTAAGGATGAGGTCGGAAAGCTAGCGCAGGTACACGCCCACGTGTCGTTCAGCGGCGTACTGTTTGAGGCGCCTGCGAATCGGCATGGCGTCCTTCGCCGATAGCCTGGTGGCCAAGTCTGCCTCAGTAACGATGCCGATCAAGACGCCATCGTCGCTGACGACTGGAACCCGCCTCACTTCGGCGCGCTCCATCATCTTCACCACATCGCCGATATCGGCGTCCGCGGGCACGGTGGTGAGTGGCGTCGGCGTCATGACGTCGCCAACGGAGCAGACGCCATGGTAGCCGCGTGCAACGAAGCGCGTAGTGATGTCGCGATCGGTGATGAGCCCGACCAGGACGGGCCGCTCGGGGTCCGCCACCACCGGGACGCCGCCGATATTCTCGTACCGCATGAGCTCAGCGGCCTCGCGCACGTCGTCGGCCGGTGTGACGACGAACGGCTTCGGCGTCATGATGTCGCCTGCTTTCATCGCATCCTCCCTGGCGGACGGTGCCGCCCAGTCCTCAGGTCGCCTTGCGAGCCGTCGATAGATGCAACAGGCGGTACAGCGGACAGTAGCCGACGATCCCTGTTGCCAGCGGTACGATCCCGAACCATCCCCACCACGCCGTCGCCTCGCCCGCGAGGGCGAAGGTGAGCAGTCCGATGCCCAGCAAAACACGGACTGCACGATCGATCGGACCGAGATTGCGAGTCATTCGCGCCTCCCGCGATTGTGCCGGCGGCTCGTGCCGGGTTCTTCGCATCATCAGGATGCACGCCTGCTCCTCGTAGAATAGCCGGGGAAACGTTGTCTTGCCGTAAGCGTATCGCCTACACCTATGCCACAGCCTGCACACGTCCTCCGCATTGGTAACCGCTGACGGTCGACGTTCACAGGTGCGCCAGTGCCGGCGAGTCGTTATCCTGAGGAAACATGACCGGGGTGCCTGCGCCGCGAGTGCGCGCTGGCTGAGAGAGACCCGCTGAACCTGATCCGGTTCGTACCGGCGTAGGGAGTCCAGACAATGTCATTCGGTCCCAAGGCGCCCGCGCGCCCGCATCCGCACGCGTTTCCATCGATCCTTCGTGTACGGGCGGCCCTTGTTCTGTCGCTGTTCATGCCGGCAGCGCTGGTCGCCCAGGCGGGGGATTCCACGAAAGCACAGGCGGACACAGCGCTGCAAGTCGAGCGGATCCTCATCACGGCCATCAGGGCGTCGAATCTGGCTCCTGTCTCGCAGACGACGGTCGAGCGATCAGTCCTCGCGGCCCGCCAGTTCGGTCAGGACGTTCCACTCCTGCTCGCGAATGCCGCGCCGGCGCTAACCGCGCATACTGAAACCGGCACGAACTGGGGCTACAGCTACCTGCGGCTGCGAGGTATCGACCAGACGCGAATCAACATCACTCTGGACGGCGTGCCACTCAACGACATGGAGGACCAGGTTCTGTACTTCGCGAATTTCGCCGACATGATGTCCGGCGTGCAGTCCGTCCAGATTCAACGAGGTGTCGGCACGAGTACTGCCGGAACAGCGTCGTTTGCCGGGTCGATCAATTTCGAAAGCATGCCGTTGGCCAGACTTGAGTCGGGGGGGGACTTGCAGCTGCAATTCGGCTCCTACGGCGCGCAACGGGTGAGTGGCGCATACCGCGCATCGGTGAACGACCGCTTTGCCGTCCAGGTGAGAGGCGGGGCCCTGCGCACGAATGGCTATCGGGATCATTCTGGGGTGGCGGGGGGGTCGGCGCTCGTCGGTGCCGGCTGGTTCGGCGACCGTAACATCGTGAAGCTGACGGCGATGTTGGGCGAGCTGTGGGACACATTGTCCTATGTTGGAGCGACCGTCGCCGAGCTGCGGCAGAACCGTCGGTTCAATCCGCTGTCGCCGGACGAACGGGATCACTTCGGCCAGCAGATGCTGGCGCTGTCGGTCACGCGCCTGGCCAGTCCCTCGACGTCCTTCAGCACCACTCTGTATCGCAATTCCGCCGGCGGGAACTACGACTATTTCGCCGGCGACGACAAGTACCGCTACAACCTCGAACACGCGTGGTACGGCACCACCGGCGCTCTCAACAGCACCCGCGGCAGATGGCAGTTCAGCCTGGGAGTGAACGCCAACACATACGAGCGGGCACATCGCGCGTGGCTGCGTCCCGACCCGGCCGCACTGTACCGCAATGTGGGCCACAAGGACGATGTGAGCGCATTCGCGAAGGCTTCGTACGACGATGGACGAGTACACTGGTTCGCAGACGTCCAGGCCCGTCACGCCCGCTTTCGTTATCAGCCGGATCCGTTCGCGGGCGTCAGTGGCCGTGCTACGTCATGGGCTTTCTTCAACCCCAAGGGCGGAGTGACGGTACGCCTAGGCACTGGCCTCAGCGCCTACGCGTCATACGGCGCCGCCACGCGCGAGCCGGCGCGCAGCGACTTGTTCGCTGGCGACGACGACATGAACCGCGGGAACGTGGACGCGATCGGCGATCTCTCGCGCGTCCGACCGGAATCGGTTCGCGACGCGGAACTGGGCGTCACGCTCTCGCGGCCCGCGCTGGAGCTGCAGGCCAACGTCTACCGCATGGATTTCCGAAACTCGATCGAACGCATTGGCGCGCCTACCGCCTCCGGTCTGATACCGCGGCGCAACGTGGGCGCGGCGTTCCGCCACGGCATCGAATTCGACGCGACCTGGCGCCCCGTCCCGCGACTGTCCCTCGGCGCCAACGCGTGGCTGAGCCGGAACCGGATTGAAGCCTTCGACGATTCGACAGTCGATCCCGTTGTCGTTCGCAGGAACGTGCCGCCAATGCTCACGCCATCCGTTATGACTGTGCATCGCGCCGAACTCACGCTGGCCCCGTTCCTGGCGCTGGGAGTCGAGGGTCGGTACCAGGGTCGCTCGCACCTGGACAACACCGGGGACGCGGCGAGGGTGCTGCCGGCTGTGTACGTGCTGGACGGTTCGGCACGTTTGACCGCATGGCGCTATTCGCTCGTGTTGCGCGGGACGAATCTGGGAGACAGCCAGGGGTACGCGAGTGGGTCAGTGTCCAGTTCCGGGACCGTCAGGTACTTCGTGCTGCCCGGCCGCAGCCTGTTCATCACGGCGGGAGTGCGCTTCTAGCCCGAATTGAGAGTCTGCCGGCCTGGGCAGCGTATGTTGCAGCGGAAGTGCGAGCGCGTTCGGCGCTCGGGAATCCATCTGGCGGCGGCTGTCGTATGGTGACGGCGTACCTGCCTCAGCGCACTCATGACGACCGCCACGCTAGTTATCGAAACGCCAACGTCAGAAGGCGACGCAATCGCTGGTCGCCGCACTGTGGCGCGGGCGATGAAGGCCGGAATGTGGCTCTGGCCGTCCTTCGTGGTTCTGGACGCGTTCATGTGCTTCGTTGCCTATCCGAACGCGTCGTTCTCGCGGCTCCTGGTCTATCGCATCGTCGTCGAACTTGTGTTCCTCGGTGTGTATCGCGCCAGCCTGCGCGGGAAGCTGGAGTTGAAGATGCTCTTCTGGCTCCAGAACATGTGTTACAGTCTGGCCGCGCTGGCTATCGCCGTTATGGCCATCGAACTCGGGGGCATTCACAGCGCTTACCTGCACGGCATTTCCGTCGTTGCATTGGTGCGAGCCACGCTCGTGCCGACGCACTGGCGGCAGGGCCGGAACACGTATGCGCGCATTGCCCTCGCATTCCCCGTCGTAATCGCGTTCGTCGCATTCGTGTCTCCGTCAGCGCGAGCGGCATGGCTGACCGCGCCGTCCCTCATAGAGTTCGCGAGCAACTACATCTTCGTTCTTGCCTCGTCGGTCATTGGCATGGTGACGGGCCACATCGTGTGGAGCGCTCGCGAGCAGCTCTTTCGTGCGCGGCGTGTCGGCAGATATCGCCTGCAGGCACCGATCGGCAGGGGTGGCATGGGCGAGGTCTGGCTGGCTTGGGATCAATCGCTGCACCGGAACGTCGCGCTCAAGATCCTTCGGGTCGGCGACGCATCGAGCCCCGAATCCGTACGCAGGTTTGAACTGGAAGCGCAGGCGGCCGGCAGGCTGCGCGGTCCACATGTCGTCCAGATCTTCGACTTCGGCGCTAGCGAGGACGGGCTCTACTTCATCGCGATGGAATACCTCTCGGGGATGAACTTGGCCAACCTGGTGGATCGGTATGGCCCGCTTCCCCTGCAGCGTGTCATCCACCTCGGCATCCAGGCCTGCCTTGCGCTCGAGGAAGCGCACTCAGCCGGTGTAATCCATCGTGATCTCAAGCCGCAGAACCTCTACCTGACGCATTCGGTGTCCGAGCCGGAGACGTTGAAGCTGCTGGATTTCGGCATCGCCCGGCTGCGAACCCCGGGGCCAGAGCGTAGCGCGCGCTTGACGTGGACCGGGACCATGGTTGGGACGCCGGCATTCCTCGCCCCCGAGCTGTGGCGCGGAGGGGAAGCCGACGAGCGGAGCGATGTGTACGCGCTTGGCGTGACGCTTCACTTCCTGCTCACGGGAACCACACCTTTCGATGGGATGTCGTGGGGTCAGATTCAGCAGATGCACGAGGCAGCGAGTGCGCTCGTACTGAGCGTACCGGGCGAAGACGTCGTGGACCGGGCCTTCGCCAGCCTGCTCGGCCGCTGCCTCGCCCGCGACCCGGAGCAGCGCATCCAGACGGCATCCGAACTCCATGCAGCACTCGCGGGGCTTCACGACCCCGAGGGATGGACGCCGGCAAGGGCCGAGGAGTTCTGGCAGCTTGCTCAGCGAGACCGCTTCGGCGCGTAAGTCACAGCGGTGGCAAATGGGGTCAGAGTGGAATTTGGGTCAGAGTGCCGCGCGGGCATGGCGGATCTGGCCTACTCGAGTGAGGACAGACGACCAGCCCGAAATTGCCCGGACCGCACGGGACCGTGCTGATACAGGCAGGCACGTCACACTCATGCGCCAACTGGAGCCGGGACTCCCTCGACACAAGCGCGAGCCAGGCAACGTACGATTGGATCGACTTGCATGGCCCCCGGTGGACGGGAACGCGTCCGCCACTGAAATTGTGAGCATCGTGACACAGACACGCGGTGCACGTAACGCCGCCTACTTCCCGAATATGAGAGTCTCCATCATCCTCCTTGCCGGAGCTGCTCTCGCGCTTTCCGGCTGTGCGAGTGCCCGACCAGCGCCATTTCGCATGGGACCGGAGGGCGCGAGGGAACGCGCTCGCGCTGACAGCTTGCGGTATCCGTATACGACGGCGGACATCGACTTCATGTCCGGCATGATCCATCATCATGCGCAGGCGATCCAGATAGCCGGTTGGGCGCCCTCGCACGGTGCCAGCCCCGCGGTCATAAGACTGACGGAACGGATCATCAACGCACAGAAGGACGAGATCGTGCTCATGTCCAACTGGCTCAGCGACAGGAACCAGCAGGTTCCCGAGCCCAACCCGGCTGGGATGCCGATGAAGACCGGTGGCGTGGAGCACATCATGCCGATGCCCGGAATGCTGACCCCGGAACAGCTCAAACAACTGGATGCCGCTAGCGGGCCGGACTTCGACCGACTGTTTCTGACGTTCATGATCCAGCACCACCGGGGGGCTGTCGAAATGGTACGCACGCTCTTCTCCGCTACCGGCGCCGGCCAGGATGAGAGCGTGTTCAAGTTCGCCTCAGACGTCGAAGTCGATCAGTCGACGGAAATCAGGCGTATGCTGCAGATGCTGATCGAGATACCCACCTCATCCACCGAGAGGAGTCAGGAATGAACGGCGTTCACCGTAGGACCCGCCGAATTGCCGGTGCCACCGCGTTCGTCCTGGCGGCAGGATGTGCGGGGTCGACACCTGCCCCGGCAACCATCGCGCCCGCGACGGATCCGCGACTCGACGCGCGAGTCGGGCTCAAGGCTGGACTGACTGATGCAGGTGAGGCGGTCTCGTATCTGAGGGTGCTGGCCAAGGCGCAGTCGCCCGAGGGTTTCCTTGGCATCACCAACTCGGATCTTGCGTTCACAGGCAATTACGTGATCCAGGGCAACTACAACGGGCCGGTAATCTGGGATATCTCGAATCCAGCGAAGCCCGAGCTGGTCACTGCATACACGTGCCCTGCATCGCAGAACGACGTTTCCGTTTTCAAGAACCTGATGTTCATGTCGGCGGAGGCGAACAACGGACGTATCGATTGTCTGCCGGGAGGTGTGGCCGACACCGTCAGCGCAATCAGGTTCCGTGGCGTCCGGGTCTTCGACATCAGCGACATCAAGAAGCCGAGACTGGTGGCGAACGTGCAGACGTGCCGGGGATCGCATACGCACACGGTCGTCGAGAGCCCGCGCGACCCGGACAACATCTACATCTACGTTTCGGGATCTGCTGGTATCCGTTCGCCTAACGAACTCACGGGCTGTGTGCGCGACACTCCGGACCAGAATCCGAACTCGTCGCTGCTGCGCATCGAGATCATCAAGGTGCCGCTGGCCCATCCCGAGCAGTCTTCGGTGGTCAACCGCGCCGACATCTTCAGCGGGTTGACGTACACCCCCAGCCATCACGAGGCGCAGGAGGATCGCGATGCAGCCGCCAAGGCCGCTGCGGCGGCGCGGGCGGCAGGTGGCTTTACGGCCCGCATTCCGGCCAGCGACGAGGAAATCGTCATCGGCGGTCCGTTCGCCCGCATGCTGCTGGACAGCCTGGTGAAGGCGCGCGGTGGGACGGGGAACCCGACGGCCGCTGACAGCGCGACACTCCGTACCAGCGCGCAGGACATCGTGAACCGGATGTTCGGCTCTGCACCTGCGCCGGGCAGCCCGATCAGTGCTGGGCGGCAGTGCCATGACATCACGGTGTACCCGTCGTTAGGTCTGGCTGGTGGCGCTTGCGAGGGGCATGGTCTGCTCCTCGACATCAGCGACCCGGTCAACCCGATTCGGTTGGATGCGGTCGCCGATTCCAACTTCGCCTACTGGCACTCCGCCACCTTCAGCAACGATGGATCGAAGCTCCTGTTCTCCGACGAATGGGGTGGTGGCGGCGCGCCGAAGTGCCGCGCCGGCGACAAGAAGGAATGGGGCTCGGACGCGATCTTCTCGATCGTCAACCGGAAGCTCAAGTTCGAGAGTTACTACAAGATCCCCACGATCCAGACCGCGAACGAGAACTGTGTGGCGCACAACGGCTCGCTCATCCCGATCCCCGGGCGCGACGTCATGGTGCAGGCGTGGTACCAGGGCGGAATCTCCGTTTTCGACTGGACGGATCCCGCTAACCCGCACGAAATCGCCTTCTTCGATCGCGGCCCGGTCGACTCCACGCGCATGGCCATGGGCGGTTCATGGTCCGTGTACTGGTACAACGGCGCGATCGTCAGTTCCGAGATCGCTCGCGGTCTGGACGTAGCCGAACTCGTACCGAGTCCGTACATCTCGCAGAATGAGATCGACGCGGCTCGGAGCGTGCACTGGACGCATCTGAACGCGCAGGGCCAGCCGAAAATCGAGTGGCCGCCCACCTTCGCACTGGCTCGCGCCTATGTCGATCAGCTCGAACGGAAGCGGTGCCTGTCGTCGAACCGCATTTCGGAAGTCCGCGCCGCGTTGTCCAGCGCCGAACGAGCCCCCGGGGCGCAGCGCTCGTCGCAGTTATCGGCACTAGCTGCACAGCTGGATGGCGATGCACGCAACTCCTGTGACGCGCCGAAGGTCGAGCTACTCCGAAAAGCGGTGAAGGATCTGCAGGCGGTGGTGTCGTAATCCGGAGTATCTATTCTCGCGAACAGGCGCGGCGGGGTTCCGCCGCGCCTGTTTCTTTTTCGAACGTCAGCAGGAGAAACCCGTGGCCTGCGTGGAATCGCAGAACACGATTACGGCAATTGTCGCGATCGGGATAGCGTTACGCTGGCTCACGGCTCGTGCTCTTTTTTCGCCCGTAGAAGCACTGTATTATGCCGCGGCAGCAATCCGGCTATCCCCACACGCGGACGAACGACCTTGACTTCGATCGCAATGCCCGCCGTGCGCGGCCAATCGCTCTGGCGAGCAGCTCAGGCCATTGGTCTGGTGCTTACGGTCGTGCTGATCGCGGCGCTCTGGGTGACCCCCACGGTCACGTTGCACATCCTGTGGGACATGGTGATACCGCTGCTGCCTGCGACGTTTCTGATCAATCCGCTCATCTGGCGCAACGTCTGTCCGTTGGCAACCCTCAACGACCTGTCCGGCAGTCGTGTCGGACAGCGGATCGTCGAGACGCGTCTGCTGCGGGCGGCTTGGGTCGTCGGCATCGTACTGCTGGCGGTGCTGGTGCCGGCTCGCCGCTTCCTCTTCAACGAGAACGGTCCGGCGCTCGCCATCACGATTCTACTCGTGGCGCTCCTTGCCCTCGTCAGCGGCCTGCGCTATGCGCGCCGCGCGGGCTTCTGCGGAAGTCTGTGTCCAGTCCTGCCCGTGGAGAAGCTGTACGGCCAGTTGCCCCTCCTGCCGATGGACGGCGCGCGGTGCACCAGCTGCTCGCAGTGCACCCCCGTCGGCTGCATCGACTTGGCGAACAGCAAGACGGTTGCCCAGACCATTGGCCCCGAGCGCCGCGATGCGCGCTGGGTTCGCACCGGGTTCGGAGCATTCGCTGCGGCCTTCCCCGGGTTCATTATCGGCTACTTCACCACGGTGAATGGCGACTTCGTGACGGCTGGCACGGTGTACGGTCGCGTCCTGCTCCTTGCCGCCGCCAGTTACCTCATCGTAGCCGTGCTGGTCGCGGTCTTCCGGCTGCGCGCGTCGCTTTCCCTGCCGTTCCTCGGTGCGACGTCGCTTGGTCTGTACTACTGGTACGCTGCTCCGCCGCTGGTCGAGGCGTATGCTGGCCCGAGTCAAGCGGTGGCTTGGGTGCGTGCCGCGATCGGCCTGATGATCGCGTACTGGCTGGTAACGTGGCGTTCGCGAGCCAGCACTGTCGCCGCCACGCTTCCGGCCACACGCTGATCAGGCAGGGAGCCAGCCGGTCGAGTGTGGCACGAAACACTCGACCGGCAGCCCCGTCACGCTGCCCCCTACTTGGCGGCGGGGACCACCACGGCGTCGATCACATGCACCATGCCGTTCGACCCGCGCACGGATGCCACGATCTTCGCACCGTCGATGTAGACGTCGTTCCCTTTCCGGGAGATCGTCGTCGTGCCGCCGTCCGCCATCGAGAGCGGCCCATCGCTCAGATCCGCCAGCTCTAACGTGGATGTCGTGACGTGATGCTTCAACACGCCCTGCAACTGGGCGATGTTTGCGGGCTTGAGCAGATTCTCCAACGTCCCCTTGGGCAGCTTCTCGAAGGCAGCATTGGTTGGTGCAAAAACCGTGAACGGGCCAGCATTCGAGAGAGCATCGACGAGTCCAGCTGCCGTTACGGCGCCGACCAGAGTGCTGTGGTCCTTGGAGGCGATGGCGATCTTCACAACGTCCTTCTGGGATTCGTCGTCCTTCACCCCTGACTGACCGACAGAAGCGGCGGCCGGCGCCGAACTCACGGCCGGTGTCTCTCCACTCGGTGCGCATGCGATTGTGTACGTCAGGAGCGCGGCAGTTACGGAAAGTCCACGGCGTTGCATGTCAGATCCTCTACTGGTGTGTTCATCCGGATGCCGGCGTTCGCGCCACGGCGGGCGCGGTCGACTCGTTCGAGGCGTTGCCGGTCCAGGCCCGGGGTGCCACGAAATCGGCAATGCCCGGTGACCTGATGTTGCAACTGCCGGAAGCAGTGCACAGTCAGGCGGCCCCGCACGCATTGTCGGGTAGAGCCAGAAGGGGTTGTCAGCATAACGGCACCACTCGGCGCCACGTACCGATTTGCCGCATTTCGTCTGGCGGAATTGGCAGATGACATGCGGCTGCTGGTCGCGGCACCAGCACGTGCGAGTGTTCTCGTCGCTGCCTGCGATCTCTCGAAGGAGCTGCCGACTCGCTGCCATCTTCGACGTGCGGACTTCGCTGCTCCTGCGCTCAGGCGGTGGAACGCGAGGGGCGCATGGCCACGCGTCGTCAAGGGGCACAGCCGGTGGACAACCGGTTACCTCCCCCTACCTGTCCCAGTGGTGAGAGCCGAAATTCGGGTTGCGCGCTTCCTGCGGTTTCCTCTGCCGATCCATGTCATTCCAGAGACCACCTAGACACTTCCTCGCCATACCGGACTTCTCCGTGGGTGAACTCCGGACGCTCTTCGATCTCGCCGAGCGCATGCGCACGGGGGCGTACACGTCGAAGTGCCTCGTTGGGAAGGCACTGGCGATGATCTTCATGAAGGCGTCGACGCGGACGCGTGTCTCTTTCGAGGTTGGCGCCTGGCAGCTTGGGGGGCACGCACTGTTCCTGTCGCCGCGTGACGTTCAGCTCGGACGTGGCGAGCCGATCGCGGATACAGCCAGAGTGCTCTCGCGATACGTCGATGGCATCATGATCCGCACGTTCGCTCACAGCGATGTCGAGGTTCTGGCATCCCACTCGACGGTACCGGTTATCAACGGGCTGACCGATTTGTTGCACCCTTGCCAAGTGCTCGCGGACCTGTTGACGGTCCAACAGCAACTGGGCACTTACGATGGCAAAATCATTGCCTGGGTGGGCGACGGGAACAATATGGCCAATTCCTGGATCAACGCTGCCTTTCGGCTCGGGTTTCGGTTGAAGCTGGCGTGCCCGGAAGGCTACGATCCCGATCCAGCGGTACTGGCACGTGCGAAGTCGCATGCCGACGTCACTGTCGTTCGGGATCCCCTGGAAGCCGTCGAGGGTGCGCACGTCGTGAGCACGGACGTTTGGGCATCCATGGGTCAGGAAGATGAGCAGGCGGTCCGGGCGCGTGCCTTCGCCGGTTTCCGTGTCGACGAGTCGCTGATGCGGCGTGCGGAACCCGATGCCATCTTTTTGCATTGCCTTCCTGCTCATCGTGGCGAGGAAGTCACCGCTGGCGTGATCGATGGTCCGTGGAGTCGCGTCTGGGACGAAGCGGAGAATCGGCTGCACATACAGAAGGCCATCATGGCCGTACTGATGGGGGGAGAACCGTTCGCATGATTGCCGTTGGGCACAAGGCACCCGACTTCACGGTCGCCAGCGATACCGGTGATGACGTTTCCCTCAAGGACTATCGCGGAAGGTGGGTCGTCCTGTTCTTCTATCCGAAGGCTGACACCCCTGGCTGAACCGTGGAGGCGTGCGATTTTCGCGACGCCATTCCTCGGTTCGAGGGAATTGACGCGGTGGTCCTTGGAATCAGCGGGGACAAGGTCAGCAAGCAGGCGCGCTTCAAGGAGAAGTATCGGCTTCCGTACAGGCTGCTGGCCGACACCGATCACTCGGTGTCCGAAGCTTTCGGCGTGTGGGTAGAGAAGAAGTTCATGGGGCGGACCTACATGGGCATCAATCGCACCACCGTTTTGATAGATCCGAATGGCAATGTCGCGCGCGTCTTCGACAAGGTGACACCTGCGGGACACAGCGCAGAGATACTGACGGCGCTCGCCGAACTGTCTGGTTGAGCCTGGCGGCCAAGCGCGGTCTGGTATTGGACGGCCGTCGTCGCTCGGTGCTGGCAGCCGGTTCGTGAGGCGCGCGCGGCGCTGCCCGCGGTATTGTTCGCTCGGCTTGGCGGCGTGACCGTCGACCGTGTCTGGTCGGAACGGTCGGCTCCCTGACAATACGACAGCGCCATCGTAGTTTTCGTCAGGACACTCACCATTTCCACTGCAAAGACCATGTCGCTTTCGGATCAGACACCGGACTCGCTTCGTCGCACGCCGTTCTACCACTTTCATGTCGCGCTTGGCGCGAAGATGGTTCCGTTCGCGGGCTACGAGATGCCGGTCCAGTATCCCGCCGGCATCACCGCCGAGCACAATGCCGTTCGTCAGAGAGCCGGGCTGTTCGATGTATCGCACATGGGGGAGTTCATCGTTCGAGGACCGGGTGCTGTCGACTTCGTGAATCATGTCACGACGAACGATGTTCCCGGACTTGCCGTCGGGCAGGTGCACTACTCGGCGATACTGAACGATCGTGGGACGTTCGAGGATGACTGCCTGGTGTATCGGGCTGACGACCACCTGATGATGGTGGTGAACGCGTCGAACATGACGAAGGACTTGGCGCATATCGGCAAGTATGCCAGCCGGTTCGACTGCACGCTCACCGACGTGAGCTACGATACCGCGCTACTCGCCTTGCAGGGGCCGCAGGCGAAGCGGATTCTTGCGCCGATCACCGATGTTGATCTGGATGCGATCGAGTACTACCGTTTCGTCGTTGGCCAGGTCGCTGGCATTCCCGACGTGATCGTGTCGCGCACCGGATACACAGGCGAGGACGGGTTCGAGCTGTATTTCCCGAACGGTGCCGCTGACGCGATGTGGAACGCGTTGATGGCTGGCGGAGGGGTGACGCCATGCGGGTTAGGATCTCGCGACTCGCTGCGGCTGGAGATGGGGATGGCGTTGTACGGGAACGACATAGACGATACCGTTACGCCGCTGGAGGCAGGCCTCGGTTGGATCGTGAAGATGAACAAGGGCGACTTCGTCGGCCGCGATGCGCTCGTCAGGCAGAAGGCCGAGGGCGTGGCGAAGAAGCTCGTCGCGTTCAGCAGCACGGAACGCGCATTCCCGAGGCATGGCTATCCTGTCTTCTACCAGGACAAGCCAAGTGGCGTCGTGTGCAGCGGGACCATGAGTCCCACGCTGGGCATCCCTATCGGCACGTGCTACTTGCCGATCGACGGTGCGAAGCCGGGGAACGTTCTCGAGATCGAGATTCGTGGAAAGCGCGTGGTGGCGACGGTCGTCAAGCCGCCATTCTACAAGCACGGGACGCACTTGTAGGAGTGTCGACAAACTCGATGCGTTCGCCACCGGAGTCGGCGATGCCTGACGGGGACAATTGGGCGTGCGTGTCGCGATCCTGACGATTTCCGACGCTGGCGCGCGCGGCGAGCGTGCGGACAGTTCCGGCGATGCGATTGTGGCGTGGGCGGGCGCACGCCACGCGACCGTGTCTGGGCGAGCCATCGTGCCAGACGACACAGTCGAGATCGTCCGCTGCCTCGTGGGCTGGTGCGACGATGACGTTGCCGACGTGATTCTGACTACGGGCGGCACCGGTCTTGGCCCACGCGACGTCACACCGGAGGCGACGCGGGCCGCGGTCGAGCGTGAAGCGCCTGCGATCACGGAACGAATGCGTCAGTTGGAGCTGGAGCGTTTCCCGCGAGCGTCGCTGAGTCGGGCGACGTCGGGCGTGAGGGGGCGAACGCTGGTGATCAACCTCCCGGGATCGCCGGCGGGCGTGCGCGATGCGCTTGGGGCGCTGGACGCGATCGTCGACCACGCGGTGGACATCGTGCGCGGTATGTCAACCGATCACTCCGGCCCGCAACGATGAAGGCGCTGATTACGCTTACCGACGTGGAGCCCGCGATCCGGCTGAACGCGTTGCTCGAGCGCAGTGACATCGAGACCGCGGTGGTCTCGCCGCTCGACGACATGCGCGGCGCCCTGACACGCGAGAAGCCGGACATCGTAGTGCTGACTGGCGGACTCCTCGATGCTCACAACGTGGCGCTGGTGAAGGACTTGTTGTGGGACGACACAGGTGTGATCGGCTTTGCCGACGTTCGCGACGAAGCCATCGACGAGCGTTTGCGGGCCGCGGGTTATGCGGAGGTATACTCGAAGCCCGTGGTGCTGGCGGATGCAGCTGCCGGCATCAAGCGCATACTCGAGCGGAAGCGGCTGTCCAAGCTCACGGGCTTGATTGGCGAATCGGAGGCGATTCGCGAGGTGCTGATCAAGATCGAGCAGATCGCGCCGGTGAGCAGTACCGTGCTGATCGAAGGCGAGAGCGGTACCGGAAAGGAACTGGTGGCGCGCGGAATCCACCGGCTCTCGCCGCGTCGCAACAAGCCGTTCATCGCTGTCAACGTTGGTGCGCTGCCGGAGACGCTCTTGGAGAGCGAGCTGTTCGGGCATGAGAAGGGCGCGTTCACCGGGGCGGCCGAGCGTCGGTTAGGCAGGTTCGAGTTGGCGCATGGCGGGACGATCTTCCTCGATGAGATCGGGGACGTGCCGGCGTCGACGCAGGTCAAGCTGCTGCGTGTGCTGGAGGAGCGTGAGCTGACGCGCGTGGGAGGTTCGCAACCGATTCCCGTTGACGTGCGAGTGGTGGCGGCGACCAATGCATCTCTTCGTGAGGCCGTGGAGTTGGGCGAGTTTCGGAGTGACCTGTACTTCCGGCTCAATGTGTTGCGCATCTACCTGCCGCCGTTGCGGGAGCGCAGCGACGACATCCCGATTCTGGTGAGGCGTTTTGTCCGGGAGTTGTCGCAGCAGCATGATCGTGCGTTCCGTGGCATTTCGAGCGAGGCGATGCAGTTGTTGGTGGATTATTCCTGGCCGGGGAACGTGCGGGAGCTGCGGAACCTCGTCGAGAGCATGGTGGTTTTGGCGCCTGGGCATGAGATCGGCGCCGCGGATATCCCGCCGCAGATGCGGGAGGGCGATGTGAGTCGGTTTCTTCCCGTGCACGTGGGGCCCGTCCTCCGTGGTGGGAGCGGTAGCGAGGGGCGCGAGCTGGAGTTCATCGTGCGCAGCCTCGTCGAGTTGAAGCTGCAGGTGGAGGAACTGCGCCGGCGACTGGAGGACGTATCGGCGCGTGCCGGTCAGGGATCGGGCGGGTGGATGCAAGAGGTAGCGGCTCCAGGTCCGTCCTCGGCGCTGGCGGCCGGGATCGAGCCGCGCGAGGCGTCGCCGCCGGCCAATGTCGTCACGGTGCGGCCGGGGATGAGCATGTCGGAGGTGGAGCGTGCAGTGATTGAAGCTGCACTGCGCGAGACGCGTGGCAATCGTCGTAAGGCAGCGGAGTTGTTGCAGATTGGAGAGCGCACACTTTATAGAAAACTAAGAGAGTATCAGCTGCCGATTGACGCGGTCATTCTTGATTAATCGAGCGCATAAGTCCATACTAGGTCGCGACATGCGACGCGAATCCGTGTGCATGTCAAGTAGAAGATTCTAATGGGCCTTGGTGTGTGTGCGACGTGACGGGACGGGTCACGTGAGCGGTTCTCTCTGACGACCTAACAACACACGATGCTACCGCAGCCGCAGGCGTCTCCGTTGATCGCGGGAAGTGTGCTTCCGATCAAGCGTGCAGAGGAGTTGTTGCAGACGTTACCTGGCGTGATAGCGGTGCGGATAATCGCGAGCGAGACTGGGGCGGTCGATGAGATTCACGTACTGACGACATCCGATGTGGCGCCGAAGCAGACCGTCCGGAACATCGAGAGTGCGTTGATTGCCCATCTAGGGATGCGTGTGGATCATCGGAAGATTTCCGTGGCGACGAGCTTGGAGCCGAAGAAGGCGAGGGTAGTGGCCGAGGATGTAGAGGTGGCGACACCTGCGCCGGTGGTTGAGGCGGATGGAGGTGGGCGTCGATTGTTCTGCTTCGAGGATGTGGAGGTTCGCCGGTCGCGGTCCAAGGGGTTGGCTTGCCGCGTTACGCTTGTGAAGGGTGACAAGTCGTATGTGGGCGAGGCTGAGGGGATGGAGAACGAGCGGTCTCGCATGGAGTTAGCGGCGCGCGCGACCCTTCGGGCGATCGGTTCGGCGGAGGCTGGATCGAAGCCGATGGATTTGAGCGGTGCACGCGTGGTCGAGGCGTTCGATCGCGAGTTTGTTTTCGTGGGGGTGTGGGTACCACAGGGTCGCGAGTCGGTGCTGCTGGCGGGGAGTTGCGAGGTGCGGGATTCTGCGGAGACTGCCAGCGTGCTGGCGGTGCTGGATGCGACCAACAGGTGGTTGTTCCTGCCCGTGGCTGGGTCTCGTTAGGCGTGAGTGGGAAGTAGCGACCCTGGACGGTGTGGACCCAGGCACTACCATCGCACAACTGAAATGCCCCCGTTCCCGCTAACAGCGAAGTAGAGCGGGTACGAGCAAGAGCAGGACGAGCGGAGCCAACCGAACGATCGCATACTCGGTGCGAGTATGACGTGACTAAGGGAGGTGACGCGCGATGATACAATGGATGCTAGCACTGATGAGTAGCTTCCTTCAGTGGAACTAGCGGGCTGCGGGGGCCCACGTATTGCCGACATGTTCTTCATCTTCGAACACCATCCATACCTAGACCACTGCTGGCCGGCGCCGAGTCAATGTGACAACGTACAGGCGTGCACTCCCCACGCGACTGCAGCCCCGTCCTTGGGATCGACTGACTGAGCGAGCTTCTGCTGCCGCGCCCCGTGATGCAGCTGATGGCAGGGCGCGGCCACTCGTAGCGATTGTGGTTGCGGCCGCCGCTGCCTCCTTGCTTGCGCTCGCACGTGTTAACGCGAGCGTGCCATCGGAGTCACTTCCCCTCTCTGTGGTCTTGGTTGGAATCGGATTGGGATTGGAGTTTCTCTCCTACAACCAAACGAAGGCTACGTCGGGTTCGATCGCACAGATCCCCTTCACGGCCGCAGTCATGGTTGCGCCGGCGGCTACAACCGTACTCCTGGTTACGACTGCCGAGCTGATTGTGCAGGTCGTTGGTCGCCGTTCAGTTCTGAAAGCAACGTTCAACTTGGCGCAGATTGCACTTGGGCTTTCCGTCGGCTCGTTGGCGTATCAGGCGGTTGGTGGCGTTCCGTTTGGGACACTTGGAGGCGTCGGGTTTGTCGAAAGTGCGGTCCGGCTTGGGCTCGCGACGACAGTTCTGGTAGTCACAATCATGGCTGTGAACTCCGGTACGGTCAGTGCAGCCGTCGCGCTAACAATGCGGAGATCCTGGATTTCTGTTTGGATAGAGCACACGAAGGCCACCGCGAAGTTCCTAGCGCTGTTGGTCCTCCTTGCGTTCTACTTAACATGGCTGAGCGCCAACCTAGGATTGATCGGCACCATCGGAATGGCGATTCCCCTCATCGCCGTCCGCCAGCTCTACCGCACTACTCTGGAACTAACCCGCGTAACGGAGGAGCTTCTCGACTTGATGGTTGCGGCGATCGAAGCTCGTGACCCGTACACGTCTGGCCACAGTCAACGCGTGGCGAAGGCCTCGGAGATTATTGCTCGTGCCATAGGGCTTAGTCCTGCCCAAATTGAGCGGGTCACCGTGGCGGCGCTCCTCCACGACGTAGGTAAGATCGACGAGGTGTTCGCGCGGGTTCTTGCGAAAGAAGGACGCCTTACGGCGGAAGAATGGGAGGTGATGAAACGTCACCCTATTCGATCAGCCGAACTCGTAGGGATGCTCACGAGCTTGCGAGACGTCGTCGCTCCGGTTAGGCATCATCATGAGAACTGGGATGGGACGGGGTACCCCGACGGACTCCGTGGCGAGCAGATCCCCCTCGCGTCAAGGATCATCACGTTCGCTGATACTCTCGATGCAATCACCACGGACCGGCCGTACAGAAAGGCGCTTGGCATGGAGGAGGCGCGGTCTGAGTTTGTCAAATTCCGTGCAAAGCAATTTGATCCAGCGATCTGCGACTGTGTGGTGTCAGAGAGCGTATGGGCTGAACTCTACGTGTCGTTCGGTCAGCGGGACGGGTCAGCACCGGCAGCGTTGGCATCATGATCAGATCGTGGTGAACCGACCCGGGATTCTCTGAGGTGGTACTCAGCTAACCAAGTCCCCGGAGAAGCCGGGGTGGTTCAGGGTTCGATTTCAGGTCGTTCCGGAGCTGCGGACACGGAGATGCCGAGTTTTTCTTGAAGCTCACGCAGCCGCGGACGCAGGGACGCCTGATTTGGCCGCTGCTGTTCCAAGTACTTCGACAGGACTGCACGAGCGCATTCTTGATCGCCGGCAGTCGCATACGAGGACGTAAGCACGAACACGGGGTAGTCCTGCCAGCCGGTGCCAGCGTATCGGTCAACGGCTGCATGCAGTTCGGCGCGAGAGCGTTCATATCGCTCCCGAGCTCTCTGGTCCATGCCTAACAGCCTCGTCGCCAGCAAAGATTGGTAGGTACGCGGATCGAGTTGCTCCGCGGCAACGAGGAGCTTGCGATACTCATGATTGGGCAGCTTCACCCGTGTCCCGCATTCTGATGCGGCTTCCAAGATGAGCACTTCGATCAGCGTTCGAAAGCCGCTCTTGAGTCCGATCCCAACCGCGCGCTCCGTTGCAGAGCGCAGAAGTGCACTTGCGTTCGCGGCGTTTCCATCTTGCAGGCTAACAAGTGCAAGAAAGGTTTCGTCGTACACTGCAATGTGATGAGTCCGCGCTGCCAGGGAACTTGCCAAGGATTCGGTGAACAGCTTTCTGGCCTTCTCCATCTCCCCCAGCCTGAAATAGCAGTGTGCAGCGATCCGAATGCACCTGTGTTGAATCGGCGGCGACAGATGTGGCCCACGCATCGCTAAGAGATGCTCCGCGAAAGCCGCGGCAGTCTTCTCGTCGCCGACCATTGTCGCTTGGATCACGCGCGAGATCACCGCGAAGATCCCGGCAAGCCCAGGCAGCTCAGGCATGCTTCCCATCACCGGGGCCACGGCATGCGCGATCTCCGGTCGCCACTTGTTGTCCGCAACGGAAAGAGCAAGCTGCACAGCTAACAGCCGCAGATCCCACGGCAACGACGTGGATAACGCGATCGTGAGTATCTCGTCGATCGTGTTCGGCTTCACCGAACCGGTTTGAAGCCTTGCCTCGGCGGCGTAGATCCTCAATTCTGTTTGAAGTCGAATCGTCAGCCGCTCGTTCGATTGCTCGAACAGCGCCCGGCAGACTTCAAGGCACTCGACCCACAACCCTTGGGCATGGTAGGCGCGAGCCAGCGTAACGTTGGAGCGAAGGCGAACGTCTGGGTCAGTTGCCAGCTCGCGCGCACGCGTCGCCAGTTCCGTCGCTGCCTCGGCCGCACCAAGACGCAGTAACTGTTTGGCAATGATCAATGCCCCGCGCGGCGCTTTCTCAGTATCGCCCGAACGAATCAGGTGTCGCCCACATTGCAGCAGGATCGGCACGGTCCTATTCGCCAGCGTCTCGCGGTGCAGCACCTTCGCACTTCGAAGATGCAGCGTGCGCTGGGCAGGAGCCGAGATCCGGGCTTCGACAAGCTCACGCACAATGTCATGGCGGCACTCGCAAGAACCGTTGGAAACTCCTATGAATCCGGTCGCCTGCAGCTCTTCGAGCGAATCCAGCAGCCGTATCGAAGTCCGCTGCAGGACTTTGCCAATGCGTCGCACCGTAGCGTATGCTCCCAGGATCGCAACCACCTCGAGCACCCGACGTGCCGCTCGCGACACACGGGCCAACCGATGCTCGATGAACATCCGAAGGGTCACCGGAGGCTCGGCATTGGGGCCGGAGACGAGGTAGTATCGCGCCAACTCGCTCAGGAAATACGGATTCCCTCCGCACCGCCGCACACAGTTGTCCGCGCTGGCGTCCGGCAGATCGCGGCCCGTCAGCTCAACGACATGACGGACTAGCGCCAGTGATGTAGCATCATCCAGCGACTGGAGAGCGAGCCGATTCTCGGTCTCGAGAAGTGGACGACTGTCGGCCGTGTCCCCCGGCCCGGGTCCCTCACGCGACGTCATCACCAGGTACAGCGGGCGCGCCGCACTGCGCACCACCACATAGTGCAGGAAGTGCTCGGACAGCTCGTCGAGCCATTGCACGTTGTCCACCAGCAACACGAGACTCTTCTCCTGCATCACTGCCTCGAATAGATCGAGAACGGACCAGCGCAGGTTCGCCAGCGTCGCCTCGGCATCTCCCATGTACATTGCCATGTCCGACGACCGCGGCACGGTCGACGTCAGTCCGCGAAGCGTGGCCATCGCATCCGGAGACGCACCCAATGCACCCGGCAGCTCCAACAATGTCGTCACCAGGTCCGTGACTGCGGCCAGCGTCTGCTCGCGCCAGCCGGGATGGCAGCGGAGCACCACGGTCCGAACGTTGTGCATCGCGGCCGCGCGCGCGAACTCGCCCAGCAACCGCGTCTTCCCAATGCCGGCCTCTCCGGTGATCAGCAGCGACGTCGCCCGACCGCTCGCCAGGCTGTGTACTCCCCGCAATACATACTCCATCGCATCTTCCCGTCCGAGCATCCTCACATCATCCGGCTGCGACGCATAGACGTTCAGGCGTTCCGCGATTCGCCGGCGCAACAGGTCGCTCTGCAGCCGCAAACCAGGCAACTCTCCAAGCTCCGCCTGATACGCGTCCAGCATCCGAAGCGCCGCTACCTTGTTCCCCGCCAGCGCGGTCGCTTCGGCAAGTCCCAAGGTTGCCTCCTCGTTGAGCGGATCGAGGCTCAGGCAGTGACGTGCCAAGTGCTCCACATCGCGATATCGACCGCGTGACCGCGCATCGGTGATGCACGCCATCAACCCGTTCCGCAGAGCAACGCCAAGCCGACCCCTGAACTCCTCCACCCAGTTCGCGAACGGGAGAGAAAACGTCGGGGCGTACCCTTCCAGGACGGTGAACCGGGGGACACGAAGGTAGACTTCGCGCGATGGAGCAGATGTGAGCAACTGTGCGAAGTCGGTCGCCACGCACTCGTCTGGCAAGCCAACCCCGTCGCCCTGCGCCTCAACCGGCACGCCCAGCGCCCGCAACCGATAAATCAGTTGCCGCAAGGAGTGACGCGCATCCTCCTCGTCGTGATCGGGCCACAGCAATCGAAACACATGGTCGCGCGCAATGTTTTCCCCGGCGTTCAATCCGAGGTACAGCGCGAACGCAAAGACCACCTCGCCTTCTGTCGCGAGGCGATGCTCACCGATCGCCACACTCGTCTGTCCGACAACCTCGCAGTTGAGCAAAGGCGCGGGTCGTTCCACTGGAGTGAGCCGCTCCAATCGGGGGAGGTGGACCGTAACAGCGCGACGTCACGCGCACGTCACAATGCACCGAGTCAAACACGCAGGTACGACGCGCTCATTCTCGTGTGCGGGATGGGCGATGTCGAGGGCGCGAGCGGCGAAGCAGAGCAGGGCGATCGAGCAGAAGCTACCGGCATAGGCGCTGAGGAAGGTGCCACGGCTCATCGCGAAAACCTGCGCGAGACCTGGAGGGTGGCCCTCCTTCGTCATCGTGCGGCCGGACTTCGCGAGCGGTCGACACGACGGCGATCCAATGGGTCGGTGACACCCCGCCTGGTCGCTGAGGCCCGCGCGGCATCAGCGGTCTCCCGCACGCTGGATCCCTCCGGCGAAGAACGCCAGCCTCCGATCGGTAGACGAGTTCCTGGAAACCTGTCTTCGGCCGCTACCGATGTTCCCCGCTCACACCGGAGACAGCACTACGCGCGCCTCGCCACCAGCTCGATCTCGACCGCGGCCCCGAGCGGCAACCCGGCCACGGCTACCGTCGTACGAGCGGGAAACGGCTGCGTGAATCGCCGTCCATACGCCGCGTTCATCGCGGCGAAGTCGCGCATGTCCGTCAGGTACACGTTGCACTTGATGACGTGATCCATGGAGAGACCGGCATCCTGCAGCACGGCTTCGAGGTTGTCGAAGGCGCGATCCGTCTGGGTTCCGACATCGCCATCGATCAGCCGCCCAGTGGCGGCGTCGATCGGCGTTTGGCCCGAGAGATACAACAGATCGCCGGCCCAGACGGCATGCGAATAGGGCCCAATGGCCGCCGGGCCACGCGCGCTGACAACGGTTGTGCGTGTCATGAGAAGCAAGTTATCCGATGCGTCCTCGTCGGGATATCCCTGCGGTCGCGGAGGTGTCGACGACGCCACGTGTCATGACATGCCTCCGCGACGGCTGACGGGAATCGCGTCGTGGACTCGAGGAGGCCAGTGGGGAGGTGCCGACACGCGAACCGGTGCGCCTAACGCGCAGGCACAGTCGCGGTCTTCAGCATTCGGTATAGCCCCCGCACGTTGAGCGGAAACCACTGCTCGTACTGCCCCCAACGCGCGTACGCCGGCAGACGAACCTGCGCGACAGCCTGTTCCTCGCTGAGTCCCGCAGCTACCGCGCGTCGTACCGAAGCGCGCAGATCGTCGTAGTAGACGAGCTGGCGCTGGACGGCTCCACGATCGCCATCTGGTCCGTGGCCGAATACGACCGTGGAGAACGGCACGTCGAGCAGACGGGTGACGGCGTGCACGACGTCGGGGAAGTACCAGCCGGGCAGATCCTGGTACGGTATCCGATCGTTGGCCACGAAGTCGACCGCAAAGGCGACGGCAACGTCAGGCACGTAGCCAACCAGCATGTTGTCGCTGTGACTCCGGCCGAGGTAGTGCAGCTCGATCCTTCGTCCGCCCAGGTCCAACGCGAAACGCGTGGCGAACGTGAAGGTGGGGACGGGAAGATCCGGCGAGTTCGCGAGGCGGATGGGCGCGACCGCGGCTTCGTGGGCGACAATCGGTACACGCTGCTGCCCCATGCCAGCCATGAGCGCCGGCGCGCCGGTGGCGTGATCGGCATCGCTGTGACTGTACACGATTGCCGCCAGCGGTTCACCTGGTGCGACTCGCTTGATTTCCGTTGCCAGCGCCGTCGCTGCCTGGTTCGATATGGGATCGAAGGCGACAACGCCACGCGGTGTTACCACGAACATCGTATTGTGCGACTGCCAACGAAACTTGTACACGCCGTCGGCAACGCGCGTCGTCTCGAAGTCGGGGCTCTGAGCTCGGGCGACGGCACCGAGGGCGGCGCAAGCGAGCAGAAACACGAAGAATCGTCGCGCGCTCATCTGGATGGCCATTCGAAGAGGTTCCCCACAGTCTGCTGCACATCGGTTCGCAAGGGAAGCCCCTGTCCGGCAGCGCGCATGTCAGCAGAACCCGAATCGGTGAGCGTCGAACCGAAGCTTCGTTGCACAACGTCCCATCGTTCGCCGAACAGTGCGCAGCGACGCCGTGCGTACCTATCCGACGATGGCACATTCGCGTTAGCTTCGCAGCCCCATGTCAGCGATCCTCACGTTACGCGCGAGCGCCGTCCTGTTCGACATGGATGGTGTCCTGGTGGACTCGCGGGCCGTGGTGGAGCGCGTCTGGCGGCAGTGGGCCGCCGCAAACGGCCACGATGCCGATGCCATCATTCGCGTCGCGCACGGCCGTCGCGTTCGAGACACGCTCGCGATGCTGGCGCCGGAACTGGATCCTGTCGCCGAGGTGGCGCGGTTGGACGCCGCGGAGTCGACGGATTTCGATGGCGTTGTGGCGGTCCCCGGAGCGCCGGCGCTCGTGAACTCGATTCCCCGAGATCGCTGGGCGATCGTTACGTCGGCGGGGGCACAACTCGCGCTCCGCAGACTCAGGGCCGCACACGTTCCGGTACCAGATCGTATCGTGAGCGCAGATCTTCTGGTTCGCGGCAAGCCCGATCCGGAAGGATACCTGAAGGGAGCGGAAGCGTTAGGCGTGTCGCCCGGTGAGTGCCTGGTGTTCGAGGATGCTCCCCCGGGCGTCGAAGCCGCGCTTCGTGCAGGCATGCGCGTGGTGGGTGTCGCTACCACGTACGAGCCAGGCGACCTGGTCGGCCCCATCAGGGTTGTCGATGACCTGACGACGGTATCGGTTCACGTCGATGCTGACGGCCTGCAGGTCTCGATCGGTTGAGGAGGTTGTTCGTCGCTTCACCTATTTGACCGGCAAGCCATCATGTCCGGATGGCGGTGGGATCGGACGGGGCGACGGGCCATGCCCCGGATAGACGCTGCGGACCCCCTTCGCGCGGAGCAATGCCCAACTCGCAAGGACGCGCTCGGCGATAGTGTCGTCTATCGCAAACGGGCTCGTCAGGTCGCCGGTGAAGGCCACGCCCTCGTCCAGTACCAGGGAAACGCTATCGTCCGAGTGTCCCGGCGTGTGCACGATATCGCCGGCGATTCCCAAGGTCGACAGGAAGGCACGGCTCGCCTCACAGGCAATTTCCGCGTTGTCGTGAAGCGCGATGTCCACGAACCGGTGGTCGGGCTTCATCACGCGTCTTAGCAACGGGATGAACGGGCGCTGCAGGTCGATGACTACAAGCCGCACGCCGCGAGCCTTCAATTCCTGCGCGAGACCCGCGTGATCCGGGTGATAGTGTGTGGCGAGCAGGTGCCCGATGTGTTCGAGTGGAATATCCTTCCGCTTCAGCGTGAAGAGCAGCTTCGGCAACGTGTTCGGCCAACCCACGTCCACGAGCAGGCGCTGGCGCCCCTGCCCGAGGACGTAGTAATTGGTCGAGTCATAGCCGACGTTGACAATGGCCGTCATCGACCCGGCCGGCGGTTCAGTGGGAACCCGTGGCCGATTTGGTACGCCGTTCGTCGCGGGCCTTGCGCACGATGTCCTTCACTTCCTTGAGCAGGGTGGGCCCGTTGTAGACCCAGCCGTCACGTATCGTCCACTCGACTCCTCCCGCGTGGACGACCTTGCCGTCGCGCACCGCTTCCGTCCCCGTCGGGTACAACATCTTCAGGTCTTCGAGTGGATTCCCGTTGACGACGATGATGTCCGCCAGCCATCCGGGACGTACGCGGCCGATTTCGTTCTCCTTGCCCAGCACTTTCGCGCCATTGCTGGTGGCATGCTGGACGATCTTGAGTGCCGGGAATCCCGCTTCCTGTTCGAGTTCGAGCTCACGGATGAGTCCCCATCCGTACATCTGGTAGATGAACCCGGCATCGTCACCGGCGGCGATCGTTCCACCCATGCGCTCGAAGTCGCGCAGCGCCTTGAACCAGATCTGATAGTTCTGCTTCCAGTACGCTTCGTCCACGGATGTCCACCCGATGAAATACGAGCCGTGGTTGGCGGGATTCGGTTTGAAATACTCTTCCAGAGTCGGATGCAGATAGTCCTTGAACCATGGCTGGTTCTGCGCCCGGGTCAGATCGCGACTCGCCTCATAGATGTCCAGCGTCGGAACCCATGCCACCTTGGCCTTGACCATCGCCGCCAGCACGTCCTGGAGCCTGGACGGATCGGCCTCGCGCCAGAGCCGGCCGGCGTAACGAAAGCGATGCGTTTCGTCGCTGTAGTTGAAGTCGGGCGGGAAACTCTGAACGCCATCGATGATGGCAGCGTCGGGCACGCCGTACCAGTGCTCGACGCTTGTTGTCCCGAATCGGATGTCATCCCAGGCATTGGTTTCTTCGACGGCGGCGTGGTGAGCCACGCGAAGGCCGAGCTTGTGGGCTTCGTCCTCCATCGCTTCCATCACATCGCGTTTGATGCCGGTGATCTTGATGCCGTCGACGCCCATTTCCTTGTA
Source organism: Gemmatimonadaceae bacterium (assembly GCA_019186945.1). Lineage (GTDB taxonomy): Bacteria > Gemmatimonadota > Gemmatimonadetes > Gemmatimonadales > Gemmatimonadaceae > JABAQJ01. Next base: position 619,657 of record JABAQJ010000002.1, on the reverse strand, counting down.
CTGGCGAACCCGCGCGCGCGCCTGCTCCGGCGTATTTACGGACCCGAACATCGGATAGTGGAAGATGCGGGGACCTTCGGCGCCGGCGTTGATCCTGTCGCGCAAAGGGATCGTGGTCCTGGAGTCGCTTCCCACATCGCGTACCGAGGTGATGCCTGAGGCCAACCAGATCTTGAGTTCGTACTCCACGGGTTGAGGGAGTCCGCCTCGCTCGTCCTGCACATGCGCGTGCGCGTTCACCAGGCCGGGCAGTACATACTTGCCGGTGGCGTCGATCTGCGCATCGCCCGGTGGCCGTTGTGCGTTGCCACGGCCGAGCGCAACCGGGTCGAGCGGCACCATGGCCGCGATCCGGTTGTTCTCGATCACGATGTCATACGGGCCGGACGCCGGCGTGCCGACGCCATCGACAACCAGCGCGTTGCGAATGACGAGTCGGGGATAGCGCTTGCCGTGGACGGCGTTCGTCTGCGCTCCCAGCGCAGTCGTAACGAGCGCAAGCAAGCCGAGTGTGGCAGAGAGTGAGCGGGGCATGAATGGAACGGTCAGGGACAAGGCAAAGCGCGCGCCCACGGGGGACGCGCGCCGGGATCGAGCGAAACGGTCATTGCGCTGGCGACGTCTACTTCTTCAGCACCGAGGCGACGATCTTGTCGGAGCTGACGGATTCGGCCTCGGCCTGGAAGTTCTTTACGATGCGGTGGCCGAGGATGGAGTGAGCGATGCTCCTGACATCGTCGATATCCGGCACGGATCGCCCATCCATTGCCGCGCGGGCCTTCGCGCCGAGTACCAGGTACTGCGAAGCGCGCGGCCCGGCGCCGTAGGCGAGGTACTTCTTGACATCCGGTACGGCGCCGGGCTCGACCGGTCGGGTGGAACGCGCCAAGCCAACACAGTACTTCACCAACGTGGGTGGTGCCGGCATCCGGCGGACGAGCTTCTGGAGTTCGACGACATCTGAGCCGCTCATGACCGGGACGATCTTCGCATCGTATGCCGTGGTCGTGGCGTTGACGATGCGTTCCTCCTCCTCGAACGACGGATAGTCGATGCGCAACTCGAACATGAAGCGATCCAGCTGGGCTTCCGGCAGCGGGTAGGTCGCTTCCTGTTCGATCGGATTTTGCGTTGCAAGGACGAAGAATGGCGGCTGGAGCGCGTGCGTTTCGCCGGCGACCGTGACCGTGCGTTCCTGCATTGCCTGCAGCAGCGCGGCCTGGGTTTTTGGCGGGGCGCGGTTGATCTCGTCCGCCAGCACCACGTTGGCGAAAATCGGTCCTTTTACGAACTTGAAGACGCGCCGTCCAGTGGCGTGGTCCTCTTCCAGCAACTCCGTGCCGGTGATGTCGCTCGGCATCAGGTCCGGGGTGAACTGCACCCGGGAGAAGTTCAGGTCGAGCGCTTCGGCGACCGTTTGCACGAGGAGCGTCTTGGCCAGGCCCGGCACGCCCACGATGAGCACATGGCCACCGGCGAGGATCGCGGCGACAAGGTTTTCGATTATCTCCTGCTGTCCAATGATCTTCCGTCCGATCTGGGCGATCAGTTCTTTCCGTGCGACCGCGAGCTTCTTGAGCATCTCGAGGTCACGACTGTCATCCAGCGTCTTTTCGATGGACTGTGACGCCACGCGTCCTCACTGGAAAAATGTCTGGGGAAACCACGCCGGCGGAGTACCGCACGGAGGCGAAGGGAAGGACGAACTTATACGCGTTCGCACGCGTTCGCGCTGGCGGGTGGTGAAACGAAACGCGGCGGACCTTTCGGTCCGCCGCACCCTCGAGGCTTTGTGCTGATCTCACGGGAGGGAGAAGGGTACTCGGCGCTCAAGGGGGTGGTTTTCGCTTCGGAGAGATGCAACGGCAACGAATGCGCCGCGCATGGACTCGGGGTTCCAGGCGGCTTCGTAGGTGAGGGTCTCGTTGGCCTCGAGAACGTGGTTTTGCAGCGCTTGCGTGAACATCCGTCCGCTACTCCATCGCCAGACTTCCCGACCGACTGAGTCGAGCACCGTGACGTCGTAGTTCTGACCGCTTGGGAACGTCAGTTCGAGCTTCTTCTGGGCGTTATTCGTAATATGCAACACAAATTCTACGTTGTCGCCCACGGCTACGTCCAGTGAGCTGGCAACGAGAGGTCCGGCGGTTCCATGTTTTCGATTGGGTGTCTCGGCGGTGTGCGATCGCGGGCCGCACGCATAGAGGACTGCAGCGGCGATTACCAGCGCGACGGCGAGACGGGATCTCATTGTCCGGAAGTCGTCGAGATCAGGAGGCTGGAGACGGTGGGGGACTGGTGGCGACGGGGCCAACATAGCAAGAGAGTGACGACCGGTCAAGGCGACTGGTAACGTAAGTACATGTCGCTAGGGTTGTTTCGGCGAGTGGTTTCATCTCGAATCTCGCGTTGGCGATCACATACGTGACGGGTGCGATCGTCGCTTGCGAAAAATTTCACAAAGTCCTAGATTCTGCGCCGCGATGGAAGCGGAGACCGGTTCGGATTCGCGGAAGGAGAGCGCGTCGTGTCGGCAGGAAGCGGTTTGCAGGGTGCCGGGACATATGTTGGCCTCGGCCTGCAGTTTGCGCTCTCGATTCTGTTGTTTCTCTATTTGGGGCAATGGATCGATCGGAAGCTCGGGACTGCACCGCTTTTCCTGATTCTTGGCGTCTTCGTGGGTGCTGGAGCGGCCTTCTATAGCATGTACAGGACATTGATGGCGGGGCAGCGCGACGAGGAGCGAGCGGCGGGGAAGCGATGAGGCGCTGGGTGCGCTTTGGGGCGGTAAGCCTAACGGCCATCGTTCTGCTCGCGGCGATTTTCAGCGCGTTGTACGGGGGGGCGGCCGATCGGCGGGCGGTGTGGGTGTCAGCCGGGGTGGCGGTGGCGATTCAGCTGGCGGCGTTCGGCGTGGTGTTGGCCAATTCGAAGCAGAGCGTGATCGTCGGGTGGGGTGTTGGTGTCGGTGTGCGGTTCGCGGCGTTTGTCCTGTGGGGCTTCGCAGGGGTATCGCAACTCGGGCTGCCCCAGGGCGCGGCCCTGATGTCGATGGCGTCGTTCCTGTTCGTGACGACGGTGATTGAACCACTCTTCTTGAAGACATGAAATTCGGGACACTCCTCGTCGCGTTGGCGCTGGCATCGGCGCCTGCCTGGGCGCAGGACGAAGCGCCTAACGCCGAGAAGGTTGATATCATCACGCCGCACATCTCGGACTCGTATCACCTCGAGGTGCCGTACTGGAAGCCGCCGTTCGCGAAGGAAGTCTGCATCGGACGGCACGCTGGGGAAGAGGAATGCCTGCCGCTCTGGGAGCCGGTGCAGATCGGCGGCAGGTCGATCCAGTTGTCCCCGACGAAGCACGTCGTCTTTCTCGTGATTGCCGCCGTTCTGGCGACGGTGGTCCTCGTGTACGCGGCGCGAGCGCACGTGCGGCATACCAGGGACATCGGTCGACCCAAGGGCGTTGCGACCGGGATCGAGGCGATGGTGCTATACATCCGGAACGAGGTCATCCTGCCCAGCGTGGGGCATCATGGCAACGCCTACGTACCGTACCTGCTCACGGTCTTCTTCTTCATCCTCTTCCTGAATCTGCTCGGCCTCATTCCCTACGGGTCGACGGCCACCGGCAACATCTCGGTGACCGCGATGCTGGCAATCATCTCGTTCGTCGTGACTGAGATCTCGGGCATGCGGGCGCTGGGGAAGGGATACTGGTCCACCGTATTCTATTGGAACCATGATCTGGCGTTCCCGATGCGCGTGATCATGTTCCTGATCATGTCGCCGGTCGAGATGATCGCCAAGTTGACGAAGCCTTTTGCGCTGGCGATTCGTCTTCTGGCGAACATGACGGCGGGTCACATCGTTGTGCTCGCATTCATCGGACTGATCTTCACTTTCAAGAGTCTGGCTTCTGGTGCTCCGGTGCTGATGGCTGTCGGCATCATGTTGCTGGAGTTGTTCGTGTCGTTCCTGCAGGCCTTCATTTTCACACTTCTCACGAGCGTTTTCATCGGCCAGATCCGCGAAGCCGCGCACTAATCCATTGTGTGGGACAACAACTGGCAGGACACAGGCGAGCCGTCGCTCCACTCGCTTGTGCGTATCCGGTCGGACGATCGGAGAATCCCGTTGAGACCCGGGTCTCGGTGACGGGCAGCGACGCGGAAACGCGATCGCGGAGCGCAATCGTTGCGAACGCATCACCGTCAGGAGTTGGACATGTCATTCTTCCCGTTGCTGCAGGAAGCCGCGACCGCGGCGGGCAACAATGAGGGCTTCGCGCTCATCGGCGCCGCTCTCGGTGCAGGGCTTTCGGTCGTCGGAGCCGGCATTGGCATTGGACGTCTCGCCGGCCAGGCGATGGATGGTATGGCGCGCCAGCCCGAGGCGGCCGCCAAGATCCAGACCGCCGGCCTGATCTTCGCCGCACTCATCGAAGGCGTCGCGCTGTTCGGCGTCGTCATCGCGTTCCTCATTCAGGGCAAGTTCTAGCACGACTGACCGGTGCGGACCCCGGGGTCCGTACCGGGCGTGGCCTTTGCCGGCAGCCGGCATGGGCAGGTAATCCTCGAACTCCTCCGGGATCATCCGGTTCGTCCATGAGATTTCTTTTCGTCAACACGCTTCTGCTGGCGTTGAGCACCCCAGCGTACGCCGCCGAGGAGAACGCCAAAGTAGACCTTCTCTCCCCGGCTGGCGGCGTCATGTTCTGGACGCTGGTCATTTTCATCCTGCTTCTCGTGGTGCTGTCGCGGTATGCGTTCAAGCCGATGCTGGCGGCGGTCGAGGCTCGCGAAGCGGCGCTGCAGGACGCGATCGACCGGGCGGCACGTGATCGCGACGAGGCTGCTCGTGTCCTGGCCGAACACAAGGCACAGCTCGACGCGGCGCGGGGCGAGGCGCAGCAGCTGATCGCCGACGGTCGTGCCGCGGCGGAGAAGGTGCGCAACGAGATGCTGGATGTCACTCGTGCGCAACAGGCAGAGTTGCTCGAGCGTGCGAAGCGGGACATCGAGCATGAGAAGGTTCGTGCCATCGCCGCATTGCGTCGCGAGGCGGTCGATCTCGCCATCGCCGGGGCGAGCAAGGTCATCGACCGCAATCTCGATGACGCCGCCAATCGCGCTCTGGTCGAGAGCTTTCTGTCGACCTTGCCGGCAGATGGGGCATCACGCTGATGCGTGACACGACCATCGCACGCAACTATGCCGAGGCGTTGATGGCCCTGGCGCAGCAGGCGCGGGATCTCGACGGCTGGGGAGCGAGTTTCAACCGTGTTGCCGACGCAGTGCAGACCGAGCCTCGCCTCCGCAACTTCCTCGCGGCGCCGCAGGTTGCAGCTGCCGAAAAGAACGCCGTTCTCGAGAAGGCGTTCGCGTCCGTTCTGCCTCATACCATGCTGCGGTTTCTGCAGAAACTGGTCCTGAACAGGCGTCAGATGCTGATTCCGGAGATCGCCGTGGAGTATGGAAATCTCGTGGATCAGACGGCGGGCCGACTCCACGCTCAGGTCACGGTTGCGCGGGAGGTCACGGACAGCGATCGGTCAACGATGGCCGCGCACCTCGGTCGGACGACCGGGAAGACAGTGGTGCCGCATATTCACGTGAATCCCGCGATACTTGGTGGCGTGATCGTGCGGATCGGGGACCATGTGATGGACGGTTCCGTGCGCAAGCGATTGTCCTCGCTCAGATCGCGGATGGCGAGCGGGGCGCGATAGGCCTGCCGCGACGACGCTGAAAGCCGCATGGGCGCAGGCGTCCGGGTGTTATTGCTCGCGACTGGCGCGGCGCCGTCGCGCCGGACATCATCCACCCACGCAGTGGAGTGTCGGCTTCCCCGGCAGCGCATAACGAGACACCATTCCATGCTTCACGCAGGTGTGCCAGTGGACGCAGCTATGACGGGTTCGGTGGAATCGATGCGTGGCAGCGCATCTTCCCATCGTACAACCAGACCAGACATACGGACCGCGTCATGAGTGGCCGGGTCGAAATCCGGACGGTCAACAAGCCGTGGGGATACGAGACCATCTGGGCGCACACTGACCAGTACGTGGGCAAGATCCTGCACATTGTCGCCGGTGAGTCGTTGTCGGTGCAGTACCACAATGTGAAAGACGAGACCGTCTACCTGCTTTCAGGGACGATGAAGTACTGGGTGGCCACGGACGGCGAACTGCGCGACGTGCACTTGCGAGAAGGAGACGCGTACCGGATCACACCCGGGACCGTGCACTACATGGAGGCGATCACCGACTGCGATGTGCTCGAGGTATCGACGCCCAACCTCGATGACGTCGTGCGACTCAAGGATCGTTACGGACGAGAGGGGACAAGCACGCCATGAAGGTGATCATTCCGCTGGCAGGCAAGGGAACGCGTTTGCGTCCGCACACGCACATTACGCCGAAGCCCATGTTGAAGGTGGCGGGGAAGCCCGTCATGGATTACGTGATGGACGATGTGCAGCGACTTGGCGACGTCGATCAGGTGGTGTACATCACCGGTCACCTGAAGGATCGCGTTGAGGAACATGCCCGCACGGCGTACTCGATCCCAGGCGTGTTCATCGAACAGCACATCCAGGACGGCACTGCCGGCGCCGTCGCGCTGGCGCGGCCGTATGTCGACGCGCCGGTGCTGATCATCTTCGTCGATACGATCTTCGACGCCGATCTGTCGATCATCCGTACCACGGATGCCGACGGCATCATCTGGACCAAGGAAGTCGAGGATTACCAGCGGTTCGGCGTGGTGGTTACGGACGCGGACGGAAACATGACGCGGATCGTGGAGAAGCCGAACACGCCCATTTCCAGACGCGCGAACATCGGGCTGTACTTCATCAGGAACTGGCGATTGCTCTACGAGGGTATCGATCATGTCCTCAAGCAGCCGAAGAACCACGGGGAATACTTCCTGACCGATGCGTTCCAGTACATGATCGAGAAGGGGGCCCGGATCAAGGCGGTCGACGTTGCCGGATGGTACGACGCGGGCAAGATCGATACGCTGCTGGATACGAACCAGGCGATGTTGGAGCGTGGTCGGGCACGGCGTCCGGTGGGGATCGACGCATCCCAGCTGGTGGAGCCGGTCTACATCGAGGATGGCGTCACCCTGACGGGCTCGAGAGTCGGACCGAACGTATCGATCGGTGCCGGTTCGGTGATCGAGCATGCTACCATCCGCGATTCGATCGTCGGATCGAAGTCGAGGATCGCGCGATCGACTTTGACGCGCTCGATCGTGGGGGACGAAGTCGTGCTTGTCGGGGTGAGTGGCGAGGTGACGATCGGGGACCATTCCGAGGTTCGCGTGGAGCGTTAGGCGCCTCGCGCGAATGCCCGGTTGCGGAGCGGTGCTGATCGTAGGTGGGGGCCCGGCGGGCCTTGCCACCGCCGCGGCGCTCACGAGGCGTGGGATCCCGTACCGTCTGCTGGAGCGTGGACTCGAACCCGGACACATGTGGGCGAGCATGTACGATTCGCTGACGCTCCACACTGGACGCCACATGTCTACGCTCCCCGGGATGGCCTTTCCCAGGGGCACGCCGCTTTTCCCGACGGGCGATCATTTCCGGGCATACCTTGCGGCCTATGCACGGCGGTTCGGGATCGTCATGGAGACGGGGAGCGATGTCACCGGGATCGCTCGCGAGGATGAGCAGTGGGTCGCGAACACCGTGGGGGGAGCGACGGTGCGTTCACGGGTGTTGGTGATGGCTACGGGGATCATGAGCAATCCGCGTCGGCCTGTGTTTCCGTGTGAGGAGCGATTCGCCGGGGTCATCGCGCACTCGGTCGCCTACCGCCGTCCGTCGGAACTGGCGGGCAAGCGCGTGCTCGTCGTGGGGGTGGGGAACTCCGGCGGCGAGATTGCCGCCGAGCTTGGGAACGCGGGGATCGACGTCACAGTCGCGGTACGGTCGGGCGCGAACGTGGTGCCGCGAGAGATCGCCGGCGTTCCGATCCAGTACATCGCCCATGGCCTGCGGCTTCTGCCTGCCGCCTTGCGCGAGCGCATCGCGGTCGTGGTCCAGCACCTGGCCGAGGCGAAGCACGGTGCGCCGGTCATCCCACGCGGTCGACTCTCGGCGCTCGAGTCGGTGCCGCTGATCGGTTTTCTCCTGGTGGATACCATCCGCAGTGGTAGGGTGCGGCTCAAGCTTGCGGCGATCGCGGAGTTCACCGAGCGCGGCGTCCGCTTCACCGACGGCGCCGAGGCGGAGTTCGAGGCGGTGATCCTCGCGACGGGGTTTTCGCCCGCGTTAGGTCCTCTCGGCGCGCTTGTGCGGAAGGATTCGAAGGGTTTCGCGATCCGCACGGACCGGGTGGCGAGCGCCGACCAGCCGCGCCTGTATTTCGTCGGCTCCAACTACGACGCAACCGGAGGGCTGGCGAACATCCGGCGAGACGCCATGCTGGTCGCCGCGAGAATCGCCGGACGGGGCTAGCGGGGTTGGACGGACTCTCAGGCGAGTCCGGCGACGGCGACGACGACGGTTAGGGCGCGCGCCACGCCAAGGTGCGCATCCGTTGCGTCGAACCATTCCTCCAGCGAATGCGTCTGTCCGGCGTGCCCGCCAGCGCCAATCGCTATCGCGGGAATACCAAGGCTGATGGGGATGTTGGCATCCGTGGAGGCGATCGCCAGCTGAGGCACGCGATCGATCGCTCGAGTGGCATCGCTGGCGACAGACACCAGCGGATCGTCAGTCGGCACCTGTCCTCCGGGCCGCTCGCCGATCCTGCTTATCGCGAGCCGCAGTGGCGTTGTTCCGCTTCTGCGGCGCCAGTTCTCCTCGTGGAGCGCCTCGAATGCGTGGCGTTCAACCGCCCGCACCAGGTCGAGCAGGACAGCCGACGCCGTGGAGCGGATGTCGACGTCGATCCAGGCATCGCGCGGAATCGCATTGATCGCAGATCCGCCGGAAACGCGTCCCACCGTCAGGGTTGCCCGTGGCGCTCCTGGAACCGGGAGCGAGGTCAGGCGGGCGATCAACGCACCGATCGCATGCACGGGATTGGGCGCACCGTAGTCGGCCCAGCTGTGACCACCCGGCCCGTCGATCGAGATTCGCAGTCGCACACAACCTAACGCCCGCGTCACGATACGGTCGTCGCCCGCGCCATCGAGAGCGATCGCGGCATGAGAGTCACGCAGTTCGTGCTGGAACAGGTGTCGTGCGCCTCGCAGATTCCCGTCGCCCTCTTCTCCAGTGGTGGCAGCAAGCACGATGGGATGGTCCGTGCGAAGATGGTCGGCTCGAAGCGCGTCGGAGAACGCCAGCATGACTGCCAGGCCACGCGCGTTGTCGCTGATGCCGGGGCCCCGCAGAATCGATCCGCAGCGGCGAACCGTGAGCGCTGTACCTTCGGAAAACACCGTATCCATGTGCGAGCAGACCACCACAGGTGGCAGGTCGCGCACGCCTGGTATCCAGGTAACGACGTTGCCCGCGTCGTCGATCGTCAGGCGCCGGTCGGGCGCACGCAGTCGCTGCGCGAGATATCGCGCGCGTGTCGCTTCGCCTCCGGTCGGCGCCGGGATCTGCGTCAGGCAGATCTGTTCCTCGACGATAAGCGGTTCCCTCTCGCGAAGTCGGCGGCGCGCGGCTCCGAGCGCGTGGTAGGTCTGCCGTACCGGTGATGTCATCATGACACGAATTGTGGCGAGACGACATCCGGGCGCAAGCGTCGTGCGGTTGCCAGACTAGCTAGCTTGAGGTCGTGAAACTTCCGCGGACCGTCGTGGCGCTCGCCCTCGTCTCGCTCCTCACGGACGTCTCGACGGAAATGATCTACCCGCTACTCCCCGCATTTCTGCATCTCGAGATTGGCGCGACGATGTTCGCGATCGGGGCGATCGAAGGGGCCGCCGAGAGCCTTTCCAGCGTGCTCAAGCTCATGAGCGGCTGGTGGTCGGATCGTCACCAGCGCCGGAAGCCTCCGGTAGTGGTCGGGTATCTGCTGGCCTCGGCGGCGCGTCCGCTCGTTGGGTTGGCCACCAGTGTCGCGCAAGTGGTCGTGTTGAGGCTGGCGGACCGGACGGGCAAGGGACTGCGGAGCGCGCCGCGCGACGCACTGATCGCAGACGCGGTTCCGCCCGGAATGCGGGGGCGTGCGTTCGGGTTCCATCGGGCAGCCGACCACCTTGGAGCTGTAGTCGGTCCTCTGGTCGCCCTCGCCCTCATGCAAGTGGCCGGGTTATCGATCCGCGCGGTGTTCCTGCTGGCGGCGGTGCCGGCGGCGCTCGCCATGCTCGTGCTGATCGCCGGCGTCCGCGAACCGCGTACCGGTGGGCCAGCGATCGCGTCGACGACGTCCGCCGAACCGCGCCTGAACCCGCCGCAGCGGTTCGAAGGAACCCTCGGGAAGTACCTGACGATCGTCCTCCTATTCACGTTAGGCAATTCCACGGATGCGTTCCTGTTGCTGCGTGCCAGCGATGCTGGCGTGCCCGTTGTCCTGCTGCCGGTGCTTTGGGCGATGCTCAGCGCCATGAAGTCGCTCGCGTCCACTCCCGCCGGAATCCTGTCGGACGCGGTTGGTCGCCGACCTTTGATCGTCGGTGGGTGGATCGTCTACGCGGCAGTCTACTGGGGATTTGGCCACGTCTCGTCGGCGTGGCAGGTATGGGCGCTGTTCGCGGCTTATGGCATCTATTTCGGCCTCACAGAGGGGGTCGAGAAGGCGCTCGTTGCAGACCTTGCCGGCACCAGCGAACATGGAGCGGCATTCGGCTGGTACCACCTTATTGTGGGGTTGGGAGCGCTTCCGGCATCTGCGGTCTTCGGCGTCATGTGGGAATGGCGCGGGCCGGCGGCGGCGTTCAATCTGGGCGCAGCCCTGTCTCTCCTTGCCGCGCTGGCCCTGATGCGGTTGCGATTGCCCTCTGCACAGCGCTCCTGATCGTGAAAAGCCGGACTGCAACGGGACCGCACGCAGCGCGCCAGTCGGACGCGCTCGTGCGCTAGCGACGGACCGTCGGCTGTAACGAACGCACCAGGGCCGACGCATCTGGATCGTGCGGGAAAGCACGCACGAGTTCCGTCGCATAACGCAGGGCATTCGCCGCGTTCCCGGCGTCTCGCGAGAAAGTGCTCAGGGCGTACAGCACGTCACGGCTGGCCGGGAAATTCTTTCGCGCGATCTCCAGCACGGCGATGGCCTCACGAGGATGACCGGTTCCGTGCAGGACGACGGCGTACGGATACGCGAATTCGGGGCTGCCGGCGGCAAGTCGATTTGCCTCGCCGAGTTCCCTCGTCGCTGCTGGAAGCTGGCCGGCGCGCGCCAGCGATAGTCCGAGCGCGTGATGCAATTGTGGCTCATCGGGGAGCTTACGGAGCGCATCGCGAAGCGTGCGTGCGGCCTCCGATTCGTTATTTCGCAAGCTCAATATGCCAGCCAGGTTCGTATACGCATCGACAAATTGCGGCCACTGATTTACCGCGGTGCGATACTCTGCCTCGGCCGAGTCGAGGAATCCACGCTGGACATAAAACGTGCCGAGTGCCACGCGGTTTTCCGCCCGATCCGCGTTGTAGCGCTGGCTGGCGACGAACTCGGCGGCCGCGGCGTCGAACGCGCGCCGGTCTTCGGGCGTTCCGAGGGAGTCGCCAACGGCTGGGAGCAGGGAGGCCGCCACCTGACGAACCGCGCGGCGGGGGTCCTTCAGGAGAGGACTGGCGATAGCGAAGCGTTCTTCCGGCTCGAATGCCCGAAGGGCTTCGAGCGCCCAGCGGCGCACCAGCGCACTGGAGTCACGCGCGCCTGACGCTGCCGATTGCAGGGACGCGGTTCCGGGGTATGCCCGGAGCCTCGCCAGCGCGGATGCGCGGACGATATCCGGTTGGCTTCGGTCGTCAGCGATCTTCGTAAGTGATTCGGCGGCAGTCAGTTCGCCGCGGTCCGCCGCGGCGAACGTCTCCGCGAAGTGCTGGAAGCCGCTTGGCGCTCTTCGGGACCATGACTGAATCTGCCGGGCTGCCCACGACGCCGAACGATTGGCGTGGCAGTGTACACACGGGTTCGGAACGCCGAGTGTTGCCGTTCGATCCGGTCGCGGGACTCGCAGACTGTGATCGTGACGCGGGTCGATCTCCATGTAGGACGTCGGCGGCATGTGGCACGCGACGCAGGAAGCACCCGGGCTGTCGGCGGCATGGCCGTGATGAGCAGGGGCCGCGTACTTGGCGGGCCGATGGCATTGCGAACACACCAGATTTCCCGGGAAGCGCAGCTTCTGCGTATGCGGCTCGTGGCAATCGGCGCACGTCACGCCGAACGCGAACATCCGGCTCTGGAGGAATGAGGCGTAGTTGTAGGCCTCCTCCTTCTGTTGTCCGTCGGGATAGTAGATGCCGGCGAGCAGAGGAAAGGGGTCGTAGTAATCGAGCAGCGGCGCGCCCGCGGTGTATCCATCGGCGATGTGCTCGCGTCGGGCGTGGCATTGGGCGCACGTTCCGACCTCGTGGTCGCTAGTGCGTGGGCTGCTCCGCTGCGCGTTTCCTGTGGTCGAATCGACAGACCAGGAGATTCCGCTCCGCTCCTGCAGGGAATTGGTCAGGCCGTTGCCGCGCCAGAACCAGCGACGGGCCCACGAGGGCCGCTTCCCCCATGTCTCATGCGCTGACCCGGGTCCATGACAAGCCTCGCAAGAGACTTCGATTTCGGCGAAAGTGGTGTTGAAGGAGTCAGCGGCGGCCTCGTAGCGCTTGCGGACGCCGGTCGAGTGGCAATCGGCGCACATGTAGTTCCAGTTGAACCCTCGTCCTGTCCAGTGCAGTTCATCGCCGGGCGCTGAGCGCGGTGGCGTCTCGAGCGAGAACCACCGCTGGCCGCCCTGCGCGGCCGGTCGCGAATCCCAGGCGATCGAAAGCGGTTGCAACCGGCCGCGAGGCATCATGACGAGGTACTGCTGCAATGGGGAAACGCCGAACGTGTATCCGATCTCGAAGTCACGGAGGCGCCCGTCGGGGCCCTCAGTGTTCACGAAGTAGCGATCGTCGTGCCGGAAGAAGGTCGACACGAGTCCGTCGTGGGTGAACCGCGTGCTGTCGAAGCGACCGAGCACCGACGACGCGCTTGCGGCCTGCATCGCACGGGCATGCTGGGAGCCCTTCCAGGCGTCGAACTCCCGGGAGTGACACGACGCGCAACGTGCCGATCCGATGAACTCGGCGGACTGGCTTCTTGGCGGCTGCCGGTGCGGCTGACGGCAGGCGGCGACGGCGACGGCGACGGCCAGGACTGTACGGAGCGGATGCGTACGCGTCCGTGCCACCATTGTCAGGCGATCGGGCACGTCCCCATCGCGCGAAATCGTCTGGCTCGACTCGTCATGCGCCTACGCTGACGAACCGTGCTTGGTGGGGCAAGGGCAAAGGCTGCGCCGGTACCTCTCCCGCGCTTGTTCGATCCGAATAGATTCGCGGTCATGCGACGACTCCCCGCCTGTGCCGTCCTGCTGACCCTCCTGGCCCCGGCGATCGGTGCCCAGGAGACGGAGCGCACGCAGGTTCTGGCGACTGTCCAGAAGATCTTCGATGCGATGCGCACGCGTGATACTGCCCTGCTGATGCAGGCGTTCGACACGAGTGCGCGACTTGTTGGCGTCACGGTGCGTGGGGGTTCGTCCACCGTCAGCCTCACTTCGCCCGCCGAGTTCGGGGCGGCTGTGATGCGCGCGCCGGCTGGCGACGTGTGGCACGAGCGCATGTACGAGCCCGAGGTCAGGATCGACGGTACGATAGCGCAGGTCTGGACCTACTACACGTTTCATCGAAACGGAGCGTTCAGCCACTGCGGCGTTGACGCGGTGATGCTCGTGAAAGTGGGTACGGCGTGGAAGATCACCCAGCTCGCCGACTCGAGACGGAGCGAAGGGTGCACGCATGCCGATCCTCCCGGCCCGGGTTGAGGTTGGATTTGGCGGCCGAAGGGATCCGCTACGACAAATACAACCTCGAGGTCGACCGTAAGCGACGGGCGTTGCCATCGAGTCAGCAGCATCGGGAGCCGGGGCGTGAGTAGCGATCGTCGAGGCGCTGCCGAGTGAACTCGCGTTCCGTGAGCTTTCGGCACTCCGGGTGGTGTTGCATGCGGTGCGCGAGGTACCCGTCATAGTCCGGCGCGCCGATGATGCGCCGGATCGCGCGCGCTGCCTGTCGCAGTCGCGTCGCGAGCGTTACCGGCGCTGTCATCGTGTGCTTCCCGCGACCCGCCGTCCGGCCAGATGCACCTCGAACAGCTCGAAGATCCGTCGATACTCGTCGGTCCATGACGTGGGACGCACGAACCCATGGTCTTCGACAGGATACGTTGCCAGCTCCCACCGTGTCTTTCCCAGTTCGACGAGGCGTTGCGTCAGGCGCACGATATCCTGGTAGTGCACGTTGGTATCCACCATGCCGTGCGCCATCAGGAGCGGATCTTCGAGACCTTCCGCGAAGTAGATGGGGCTCGACCGCCGGTAGGCGAGCGTATCGTCCTGTGGCAGGTTGAGGATTCTGCCGGTGTAGCCGTTGTTGTAGTGCGACCAGTCGGTGACGGAGCGCAAGGCGGCTCCGGCGCCGAAGCTTCGCGGTGCCGTGAAGAGCGCCATCAGCGTCATGAAGCCGCCGTAGCTGCCGCCGTACATGCCGATCCTTTCCGGGGGGATGCCGTACGTTTTCGTCAGCCATCGGGACGCGTCGACTTCGTCGGCCAGGTCGCGCCCGCCCATCCAGCGATAGATCGCCGTTCGCCAGTCGCGACCATAGCCTGCGGAGGCACGATAGTCGACGTCGAGGACGACGTAGCCCCTGGATGCGAGATACTGGTTGAACATGTACTCGCGGGAATAGCTCGACCAGTAGTTGTGCACGTTATGCATGTAGCCGGCGCCGTGCACGAAGATGACCGCGGCACCATTCGGCCTTGCCCTCATGTCGGCCGGGCGGTAGATGCGCGCCGGTACCTGAACGCCATCCGAGGCGGGAATTGTGACGATCGAGGGAACGATCCACGGAAAGCCGAGCCACTCGGCCGTCGGTGAAGCCGTCAGCTGCGACATGCGTCCGTCGGATGCGAGCGAGCCCACGAACAGTTCGGGTGGGCGATTGGCGGTGGAGAAGACGTCGGCGATTCTCGAACCGTCAGGAGAGACGACTACCTGGTGGCCTCCCGGCTGACGGGTCACACGCTTCATATCTCCGCCGGCAACGGGCAGTCGGTAGAAGTGCCGCTCGTAAGGCGAGGCTTCGCTGGCATGCAACTCGAAGAAGCGCCGGTCGTCGGAGAGCCGAGCATCGAGGATCTCATACCTGCCGCGTGTTAGCTGGCGAGGTGTTCCACCCTGCGATCCCAGCGTGTACAGGTGCGCGTAGCCATCGGCTTCCGAGACGAACCAGACGTCGTTCCCGCCAGGAAGGTAGCCGCCGCAGGGATAGCAGGGGCCCCCAACCCATGCCGAGTCTCGCAATACGTCGACCATGGTTAGTGCGCCGGTGGATCCATCCACCCGCTGGATGACGCGTTCCTTGAAGTCGCGCCTCTCCGCGAACAGGAGCGCCTGCGAACCGTCGTCGTTCCAGCCGAGGACGCTCACCATCGATGGCGGCCGGGTCGTGTCGTCCGGCACGGGCTTGAGCCATCGCACGGTACCCTTGGGGAGTTCCATGAACGCCACGCGGCCGTTCGCCTGTGCGTCCCCGACCTTGGTGCGCGTCGTCAGTTCCTCCGTATATCCGCTGAGCGTGACGTACGTCGGCACATTTGCCTGTCGCGCACCCTGAGCGCCGATCGACGTCGTCAGAAGCAGCGAGCGGCCGTTAGGCGAGGCGCTCAGTGCAGTCACGCGTTCGTTCGGCATCAGGTAGAGCGTCTGTGGCCGCTGTGCTGCGCGCGCGTCCCGTTCTGCCTTGGCGATCGAGTCCGTGCGAGCCCGATCGCGAACGACTTCGAGGAGGTCGCGCTGCTGCTGCTCGATGCGCTCGCGCTGGGCACTCTGCTTGGGCGGTTCGGCCGGTGCTGGCCCGGGACGAATATCCGTCAACTGCTCGAACGCCGGCGAATCGAGATCGAGCGCCATCGCGTTCATGCCATCGCGTACGAAGTACACTCGCCTGCCATCGGCCGAAAAGTTGGGACTTCGCTCGTCGACGACAGTATTCGTCAATTGCCGCACCGCGCTCGTGCGCATGTCGACGAGGAACAGGTCGCCGTTGACCGAGACGACCTTCCGCGTGCGGTCTGGCGAAAGGTCGCCAGGCTCGAGCAGCGGGGCGACGCTGTCCATCGCAGCAGTCGTCACGCGTTCCGGCTGCGCACCCTCGCGGGACCGTACGCGATACGGCTTCAACGTCTCCCGGTAGTCCGTTCCCGGCGGGAGCCATTGGAAGTAGATCCACTCGCCATCTGGCGTAAACCGGATCCGTGCAGGTTCGCGGCCATACACCTCGGGGCCGCGCATAATGTTCGGGATAGTGAACTCGAATCGTCCCCGCCCCACATCCTGCGCGCTGGCTGCCGTCGCGAACGACGGGAGCGCGGCTGCGCAGGCGACTGTCAGCCATCGTGTCATATGCTAGTCTCCGGCAAGCGCCACGCGGGGTTCGAAAGGCACCTCGGTCGACATCGCCGCCTTTCTTCCGCCGATCACCAGCCACCACTCCCGGGCGGAGGCCGCGAGGATCACCAGCACGGAGACAAGGAAGAACACGGTCACTGCGGCATCGAGGTAGTCGTTGAAGACCAACTTTGCCGCATCGGCTGAGGAGGCGACTCCCTTGGGTACGGTGCCCGCATCCAGCGCGGACTCGAACGCGCGCGCGCGCGCGAGGAAGCCGAGCCTCGGGTCGTCCGAGAACACCTTGGTCACACCGGCCGTCATCGTGACGATCGCAAGCCAGGCTAGCGGCAGCACGGTGACGAACATGTATCGCGCCTTCCCCATCTTCACGATGACCGTCGTACCGACGCAGAGCGCAACGATCGCGAGTAGCTGGTTGGCAATGCCGAACAGGGGCCACAGCGAGTTGATCCCGCCCAGGGGATCCCGTACTCCCTGGTAGAGGAAGTAACCCCACATGGCGACGAACAGCGCGCTGGAAATCACGACAGCCGGATACCAGGACACTCGGCCCAGCGGATCCCACACATGCTTCAGCAGATCCTGGAGCATGAAGCGTCCCACGCGCGTTCCAGCGTCGAGTGTCGTCAGGATGAACAGGGCCTCGAACATGATCGCGAAATGATACCATAGTCCGAGTGTCGTACTGCCGCCGAGCACATTGGAGAACAGATGTGCCATGCCGACGGCGAGGCTTGGGGCTCCTCCTGTCCGCGAGAGGAGTTTCGTTTCGCCCACCTGCGTCGTGAGTTCCTTGAACTCCTCGGGGTTGAGCGTGAAGCCCCACTCCTGGATGACGGCCGCTGCGGATTCCGCGGTGGTGCCGATGATGCCCGCCGGCGCGTTAATGGCGAAGTACGTTCCGGGCGTGAGGACGCAGGCGGCGATCAGTGCCAGGGTGGCGACCAGCGACTCGGTCAGCATGCCGCCGAAGCCGATGAACCGCGCATCCGATTCTCGTTCGAGCAGCTTTGGCGTGGTGCCTGACGAGATCAGCGCGTGAAAGCCGGAGATGGCTCCGCAAGCGATAGTGATGAAACAGAATGGGAACAGCTTGCCGGCGAAGACCGGACCCGTTCCGTCGATGAATCTGGTGAGCGCGGGCATCTGCATCGGCGGGAGGACGAGCAGTACGCCGACTGCGAGCGCGACGACGACACCGATCTTCACGAACGCCGACAGGTAGTCGCGTGGCGCCAGCAGGAGCCACACCGGCACCACGGAGGCGATGAAGCCATACGCCATGATCCACCAGGCGATCGACGACCGCGACAGGGCAAACATGGGCGCCAGCGTGGGATCCTGAGAAACCGCCCGGCCGACGAACAGCGCCACGACCAGAAGCACCAGGCCGATCGCCGTCGCCTCCAGGACGCGATGCGGGCGAATCCAGCGCATGTAGCCGCCCATGACGAGCGCGATCGGGATCGTCAGCGCCACCGTGACCAGTCCCCACGAACTCTCGCCCAAGGCATTGACCACGATCAGCGCCAGCACCGCGATCAGCACGATCATGATGCCGAGCACTGCCACCAGCGCGGTGAAACCGGCCACGGTACCGATTTCTTCCTTGGCCATCTGGCCAAGCGACTTGCCGTTCCGCCTGACGGAGGCGCAGAGTATCACACAGTCCTGTACGGCTCCGCCCAGGGCAACACCGACGATGATCCACAGCGCCCCGGGGAGGTAGCCGAACTGCGCCGCGAGAGTCGGGCCCACGAGCGGACCGGGGCCGGCAATCGCCGCGAAGTGATGGCCGAACACGATCCACCGATTCGTCGGCACGTAGTCCCGTCCATCGTTCAGGCGCTCAGCCGGCGTTCGCCGATTCGCGTCGAGGGCAAAGATGTTCGACGCAATGATCCGACTGTAGAACCGGTATGCGACCAGGTACGTGCACACTGCCGCCGTCAGGAGCCACGCTGCGCTGATCGATTCGCCGCGATGCAGCGCGAGGACAGCGAATGCGCCCGCGCCGGAGAGCGCGATCAAGGACCAGATCAGAACCGATAACAATCGGGTCATGCGTTCCTCGCTCGAAGTCGGAAACCGGCAGAAATTGAGACCCGCGGACGGAATCGGGAAGGCGTGGGATCGGCTCGTGCGTGGATCTGTTAGTATTCCTGCGTGACCACCAGACATGCTGTCTTGAGGATTGCTCCCCTGGTACTGGCTGCCGTGGCGATCGGCAGCGCGTGCTCGGCAGCGAGGATGACGCGGATCGACGAGGACTCGGAGGCCGGCCAGTCGCCGCCGTCTCTCGAAGCGTTCGCGTCCGAGCGCATCGTCGTGCTCCCACTCCGCCTGCTGGAGCCCGGCGACGCCCATCAGTGGGCCGCGGCCATTCCTGATCCGGTCGCGTTCCTGTCGGCCGCCGATTCGGCCTTCGCACGCGAGGCCGAGGCGCGCGGGCTGGGAGCGCACTGGGTTGGCCCCGCTACGCTCGCCGCCGCGTCCCGACGCAACCCCACATACGCTACGGATCCGTTCCAGATTCGTGCCGCGGAGGCCGTTCGTCGCCTCGAGCGGAACTCGCGCGGTACCCTGGCCGAGCCGGTCGCGTCGCAGCTCAGGGTGATCGCGGGGTTGCACGACACGCGGTACGCACTGATTCCCGTGGAGCTCGGCTTCGTTCGGGTGGATGACGGATCTGCACGCGCAGTGCTGCATCTGGCTCTGGTCGACGTCCGGCGCTTGCAGCTGCAGTGGTCGGGCGATTTGCACAGCGACCCATCCGCGACTCTCACGCCGCTCGTCCTCACTTCGCTCGCCAGGCGCGTGGCCGATCTGTTCGTTACTCGTTAGGTTCACCGTACATGACAATACCTTGCACCTTGATTGCCGGCGACGGCATCGGACCGGACATCACCGCCGCCACTCTTCGCGTGCTGGACGCTGTACACGCTCCTTTCATCTGGGATCGTCGGGTCGCCGGTGCAGCTGGAGTCGCGGAGGCGCGCGATCCCATGCCGGACGCAACGCTGGAATCCATTCGCCGGACGCGACTCGCACTGAAGGGTCCGCTGGAGACGCCCGTTGGCGACGGCTACCGCTCGGTGAACGTCGCGTTACGCAAGACGTTCGATCTGTACGCCAACGTGCGGCCGGCAAAGGATATCGTCCCCGGTGGGCGGTACGAGGGCGTGGACATCGTTATCGTCCGCGAGAACACGGAGGGGCTCTATGCGGGGCTGGAGCATTACATCAAGGTTGGCCCCGACGAGAAGGCCGCTGCCGAGTCGATCGCCCTGATCACCCGCGTGGGCTCTGAACGAGTGATCCGGTATGCGTTCGAGTACGCTCTGCGCCACGGGCGTCGCAATATCACGCTCGTTCACAAGGCGAATATTCTGAAGTACACACAGGGGCTGTTTCGCAGCATCGGGCAAGCGGTAGCCAGGGAGTACGAAGGGCGGATCGCCTATGACGAGCGGATCGTCGATGCGGCCGCGATGCAGCTGGTGATCAAGCCCGAGCAGTTCGACGTCATAGTGACGACCAACCTGTTTGGCGACATCCTGTCGGATCTCGTGTCGGGCCTGGTGGGAGGACTGGGACTGGCCCCAGGTGCGAACATCGGGACATCGGCGGCCATCTTCGAGGCGGTGCACGGCACGGCTCCGGACATCGCGGGGAAGGGGATCGCGAATCCCGGAGCGCTAATCCTCGCGGCCGCCCTCATGCTGGATTTTGTCGGGGAGCAGGCCAAGGGAGACCGGATCAGAACGGCCCTCGAGGCCACGATTCGAAACGGGGCAGTCCTCACCGGGGATCTGGGGGGAACGGCAACGACGGCGCAGTTCACGGATGCGATCATCGCGCGTCTTCGTTAGGCGCGAGAGCGCGGCCATGCGGTCAAGCGGGTTGTCATGACCACGCGCCGACCCGGCGTGTCGATCCTCCACGTATCGGACGTGCATTTCGGGGCCTCAGTGGTGCATGAACAGGTTGAAGCGATCGAGGCGCTGGTGCATTCCCACCCGTACGACGCGATCGCTTTGTCCGGCGATCTGTCGCTGCGGGCGCGCGCGGGGGAGTTGCAGCGTGCTCGAGCGTTTGTCCGTGACTTGCGAAGAGCGAGCCCTGTGATCGTCGTGCCCGGGAACCACGACGTTGCGTGGTGGCGTTCGCCGCTTCACCTGCGCGGGTCGGAGACGATGTACGCGCCGTATCTCCGGCATACAGGCGAGGAGTTGGAGCCGGTGCTGCGTGTTCCCGGGGCGACGCTAGTGGGCCTCAACACCGCCCAGGGGGTTCATGCGCGGACACTGACGTGGAATCTGCGCGACCTGTCGATCATTGGGGACCTGCGACCGACGCAGTTGGCGGCGGCCCGCCAGGCGTTCGTGGAGGCGCCGGAGGATGACCTGCGAGTTGTCGTCCTGCACCACAACCTCACCCGCGGCGATCTGTCCAGGCGCTTTGGCGTCAAGCGTGCTGAGCAGGCGGTCGACGCATTGGCGCACATGGGGGTGGACCTGGTTCTGACCGGACACGACCATCAGGAGGCCGTGCATGCGCACGCGCATGCGGGGCGCACGATGTTGGTGCTGACGGCTGGTACGATTTCCAGTCGCTCGCGAGGGGGGCGCCCGTCGTCCGTGCACGAAATAGTGGCCGCGTCCGATCGGATCGAGGTGGTGACCCGCGTTTGGGCGGGAGAGGGACGGGGATTCGAGCCGCTAGCGACGCAGTGCTTCGCGCGTTAGGTGCGCTGCGGCGCCTGTTGATGGGATCGCAGCTGGAACTGGCATTGCCCGCCGACAAGCGCGTTTCCGCGCCGTCGTCGTCAGCCGGCGTGCTCCCTGGCGGGGCCCCCCCCGGGAAACAGATACCTGCGGAACGGCGTTGGCGCGTCATCATTCCGTTCCCACCGTGAGCCATTCTCCGCCCGCGGTGAGCTCTGCTGCGTTCCTCGATCGGCTCCGCTCGCTCGGCTTGACCGGGATAGATCGTTGCACCTTCACGCACAACCGCACCACGATCGCTTCGTTTCGCGGCTCGCACCTGCGCGTCCATCACGCTCTCGGCGACGCACAACCGACCGTGCTGCTGGCTCTCGTCGACTTCGTGAACGGACGTGGGGCCCTTCGACGTCGAGCGCGGCGTGAACTACTGGCGTTCCCGCTCCCAGATCGTCAGGCGACAGGAGCGCATCGACAGGAAAGGTCGCATCCAGCCGACGCTGGTTTCGTCGCGAGACTGGTCGATGCCCATCGGCAGCTCAATCGCGAGCGCTTCGCTGACGCGTTAGGTAATGTGACCATTCGGGTATCTCGTCGCATGCGCACGCGCCTTGGGCATTTTTCGCCCGGCCACGACGGGTCTCCGCCCGAGATCGCCATTGCGCACCGGCACCTCAAGCGCGACGGCTGGGAGGAAGTTGTCGACACCCTGGCCCACGAGATGGTCCATCAGTGGCAATACGAGACGCAACGTCCTCTGGCGCACGACCGCGCTTTCCGCGGCAAGGCGCGCCTGGTGGGCATTCACGGTGCAGCGAAGCGCGTCACTGGCAGGCGCTCCTGACTCGAGGCATCTTGCCCCGCATGACAAGACCAGCGGTTGTTGCGCTTTCGGGCGTCGCATTGGGCGGAGGGCTCTGGCTGGGTTTCCGTGGGATTCCCCCGGTTCCCCCGCTCGGACCGCTGCTCGACCCGGTACACGGTGCCTGGGCCTCCACCCGCTACGCCGAGTTCCCCAACAAGGCGTCCGGCGACATCCCAGGGCTCGCGTCTTCTGTGGACGTCAGGTACGATCGTCGTGGCGTGCCGCACATCTTTGCTGCCACAGAGGAAGACGCGATTCGTGCTCTTGGCTACGTGGTCGCGAGGGATCGCCTCTTCCAGCTCGACGCGCAGACACATGCGGCGTCCGGACGACTCACCGAGTGGGCCGGCCAGCCAGCCTTGCGACTGGACCAGGAAACGCGGCGTATCGGTCTTCCGTATGCCGCCGAGCGGCTTGCCGCATCGATGGATCCAGCCAGCGAGACGGCGCGTCTATTGGCTGCCTACGCAGATGGCGTCAACGCGTATGTCGGCGATCTCACTCCTGACGAGTGGCCGGTCGAATACCGGCTCCTCAAGCGCCGACCGGAGCTCTGGCGCCCGATCAACTCGCTTTATCTGTTCGGCCGCATGAGCTATACGCTGACCTACTTTTTCGACGAGCGCACGATGCTGCGTGCTCAGTCGATGGTGGGCGCTCCCGCGGCGCGGGCGCTCTTTCCGGTCCACACGCCCATCCAGGAACCGATCCAGCCGAACGGTCTTTCGGGACCGAGGTTCGATCTGGCGGCGCTGCCGCCACCAGGCAGCCCGGACACGCTGGCGGCCGGCGTAGCGGCCGCTCTCCCCGACCTCCCTGCCCTCATCGGTGGCTCCGAACGGCGCACCTTCGCCAGTAACAACTGGGCGGTGTCGCCAGCGCGGTCGGCCTCCGGCCACGCGCTGCTGGCCGGCGATCCGCACCTGCAGCTCACGCTGCCGAGTATATGGTATGAAGCGCACATCGTCGTGCCAGGCAAGTTTGACGCATATGGCGTCACGATCCCCGGGCTGCCCGGCATCATCATCGGTTTCACGCGCGACGTCGCCTGGTCATTCACCAACACAGGCGCCGACGTCATCGATTTCTACCGGGAAACGCTGAACGATCCCGAGAACCCGACGCACTATCGACTCGATGGCGAGTGGCGACCGCTGGAAAGCCGAATCGAGACGTACAGTGGTCCGAAAGGCGAGGTTCTCGGCGTCGATACCATCCGCTACACGCACCGGGGACCGATCAGCCGCTGGAATGGACAGGCCACGTCTATGCGCTGGACAGCATTCGACGGACACTTGGAACTCTCCGGATTCCAGGCCGCTGCTCACGCCATTACGGCACGTGCATTCCTGGACAGCATGGCTGCGCATTATGCGGTGCCCGCGCAGAACATGATCGTGGCAGACCGTAACGGCACCATCGCCATACGCTCAACCGGCTACTTCCCCTTGCGTCCGGACGATGGAAACGGCACGGTCGTGCGCGACGGGCGCTACAGCTCCAACGATTGGCGAGGCTACTGGCCGGTCGAGCGATACCCGCAGTCATTCGAGCCAGTGCAGGGCTTTCTGGCATCGGCCAACCAGGAACCCATCGACCCGAAAGTCGGCGCACCGTACCTGGGGACGGATCGGAGCTTCGATCCTTGGCGTGCGCTGAACATCAACCGGCTCCTGCGCGAGGACTCGTCCGTGACTCTGACTCGGATGCGGGAGTACCAGACCGATCCCAGGAGCATGCGCGCAGAATTGTTCGTCCCGTTTTTCCTGAACGCGGCCGCCAGCCAGCGAAACGCGAGCGATGTGCCGCTCGACAGTGCGCATGCGCTTCTCGCGTCATGGGACCGGCGATATGTACAGACGCAGGATGCGGCAGTGTTGTTCGAGCGCTCGATGCGGACGCTAGGACGAATCGCGTGGGACGAACTCAACGACTCCACCGGACGTCCGTTTTCCACCCCCAGTGAGGCCGTCCTGCTGGTTCTGTTGAAGGACTCTGCCAGTTCGTGGTGGGATCGCCGAGCAACACCCGATACAGCCGAGCAACGTGACGCGGTAGTGGCCGCCAGCCTGAGGATTGCGTGGGACTCCCTGTCGGCCCAGTTCGGGCCTCCGTCAGCTGGCCGCTGGCGCTGGTCCGAACGCGGCGCTGCGAGCGTATACCACATCCTGCGGCTGCCCGGTTTCTCCGAGACAGGAGTCCCGATACAGGGAGGACCGGGTACGCTCAATCCGTCCGGCGGAAACGGCTTTGGTTCGAGCTGGCGGATGGTAGTCGAACTCGGGGATACGATCAGTGCCTTCGGCACCTATCCCGGGGGCCAAAGCGGTAATCCGGCGAGCGCTCGATATACGGATCGACTCGCGCTCTGGCGCGATGGAGCACTGGATACGCTCTTCGTGCCGAGGACGCCCAGCGATCTGTCAGTCGCGAAGACACGGGCGACGCTCACTCTCCGACCCGCGCCCCGGATGTAGCGTTCGTCATGGCACGAATTCTCCTGTTTGCGCTGGCGATTGCGCTCGGCACGGTTCTGCTCGGCTGGTGGAGCGTTCCGTTAGTGGCGGCTGGTGGAGGCCTCATCCTCGGTCGCGGTCGTACACCTGGCCTCGTTGCGGCGGTCGGTGCCGCTCTGGCATGGGGCGGGATTCTCGTTGTCTATCGGATTTCCGGACTGCCCGTCGACACGCTGGCCCGTCGACTGGGCGGGGCCATGGGAGTCCCCGCGAGCGTGTTGATCGGGCTCACGATAGCATTCCCCGCCGTGCTCGCCGGGAGTGCTGCCTGGCTGGGGTCGTGGCTCGGAAATCGACGAGCGGGGGATGGGAGCCCATAGCCGGCTCCGTCAGGGTATCTTTTGCCCCTATGACGATCCACGATTTCTACAATATCGACAGCGTGCTGTCGGAGGAAGAACGCGCGGTACGCGAGAGTATCCGTGCGTGGGTGAACGACAAGGTGCTCCCGATAATTGGGAAGTGCTACGTGGAGGGACGCTTTCCGAAGGAATTGATCCCCGGCATGGGTGAGTTGGGCGTCCTTGGCGCGAACCTTCCAGAGGCTTATGGCTGCGCGGGCCTAAACAACGTCGCGTATGGCCTCATCATGCAGGAACTCGAGCGGGGGGACTCAGGCATTCGATCGTTCGCGTCCGTGCAGGGGGCGCTGGCGATGTATCCGATCTACGCGTTTGGATCGGAGGAGCAGAAGCGGACGTGGTTGCCGAAGATGGCGAAAGGCGAGGTGATCGGTTGCTTTGGCCTGACGGAGCCGGACTTCGGTTCGAATCCCGCGGGGATGCTGACGATGGCCATGCCACAGGCGGATGGCCGCTGGGTGTTGAATGGTGCCAAGATGTGGATCACGAACGGGTCGACTGCACAGATCGCGGTCGTATGGGCGAAGACTGGCGGAGACAAGGATGCGAGCTCGATTCGCGGGTTCATCGTACCGACGAATGCGAAGGGTTTCACGGCGCGCGATCAGAAAGGAAAACTCTCGTTGCGCGCCTCGGACACGAGCGAACTGGTGTTCGACAACGTCGAGCTGCCGGCGGACGCATTGCTGCCAGGGAGCGGTGGGCTGAAGTCGCCCCTCATGTGCCTGACGCAGGCCCGGTACGGGATCAGCTGGGGCGCGATCGGGGCGGCGATGGCGTGCTTCGAGGAAGCCGTGGCCTATGGGAAGAACCGGGTGATGTTCGACAAGCCGATCGCTGGGTTCCAGCTACAACAAGGACGCCTCGCGGACATGCTGACGGAGATCGTGAAGGCGCAGCTCGTGTCGCTGCATCTGGGACGAATGAAGGATGCCGGTACCTATACGCCTCAGCAGGTCTCGCTGGCGAAGCGGAACAACGTGGACATGGCCACGGAGATTGCCCGGGAGTCGCGACGTTTGCTGGGTGCGGTCGGGATACTGGCCGAATACGCGTCCATGCGCCACATGGCGAACCTGGAGAGCGTGTACACGTACGAGGGGACGCATGACGTGCATTCGCTGATACTTGGGCAGGCAATCACGGGCCTCAACGCGTTCAACTAGGTGCAAGGCCGCGTCACGGGGCCCCCCCCCGGCAAACAAGATACGTTCAGACGAAGCCATCGCCGTCATCACGGCAGCGCTCGACGTACCGTTTCGTCGCAGCGGTGGTCTTGGCTGTCGAGAGCGCTCGTAGTCGCTGCGCTTGCGGGAATCCCCGCGCTTCTCGCCGCACAGACGTCCTGGCGGCCTGCCCTGCAGCTGGATAACGACGCGTACAACTTCTGGCTCATGCCAGCGCATCGCCCCGACGAGGAGTACACGAACGGCGTGCGAGTGACCCTGCACACCTGGTCAGCCCCGTGGTGGGGGAAGGCATTCGCGTCGCGAACTCCTGACTGCTCCGCCGGGCGCCGCGACGGGTTCTGTCGACTAACCTCCGTCACACTCGGCCAGGATATCTACACGCCTCGGCTGGACCGGACGCCATTCACGGTACCGAACTGGGAGGCCGAGCGCCCGTACTTCGGGTGGCTGTACCTGGAAGGAAAGGGAATGCTGGCAAGCGAGCGCACGCTCCGGACGACCACGGCGACCGTGGGAGTCTCAGGGAAGCCCTCGTTAGGTCACACCGTGCAATCGCTGTTCCACACCATCAATCGACGCTACACGCGTGACGCCAACGGTTGGGAAACGCAAATCGGCTTCGAACCGGGCGTCGGTCTGGCGCACCGGGTGGATGTCGTTGCCCTGCGTGGCGGACCGCCGGGGAACGGGGTGTTCGATCTGACAGCGGGCGCAGGCGCCGCCCTTGGCACGGCTCTGACCGCCGCGGACGCCGGCGGCACGATACGCCTTGGCGCGCATCTGCCGCACCCTTGGCAACCACGCGCCTGGGAGACGCAACCCGCATGGAGCGCTTACGCCATCGCTGGCGGACGCGTGGCGTATGTGGCTCGCGACATGTCCCTCGACGGGACGCTGCTGCACCCCGAGCGCCGCGTGGAGCGCGTCCCGGCCGTTGGCGAGTACCAGTTCGGCGTCGGCATGCGTATTCGGCAGCTTCAACTCGAGTACCGGGCCGTGACGCGTACGCGCGAGTACGCGACCGGACCGGGGCACCACACCTATTCCACCATGCTGGCGATCCTGTCGCCGCGTTAGACCGGACGTTGTCGACGGGGTCTGTCGCCCTGATCGAGAAGCGGGTCTGTCTGGCCTGACCGGCTGCCGCCTGGATCGATCGAAATCGACAGGAACTCTTCTCTCGTCGACATCGGGGCGCGATCAACGCCTTCGCATGGAGCGGGACGATCCGCGTGGAGTCGCAGTCATCGCACAGGCGCAGGAAAACCCGCCTTCCTTGTCGACCGTACGCGACGCATTCGAACCTTGGTCACGTTCTCCACCAGCACTAACTTTGTGAAACTTTTCACACAACGGAGCGATCGGCGGTGCGAATAGCCGTATGCATAAAGCGCGTCCCGGACATGGACGTGAAGTTCAGGATAGCGGGCCATGCGAAGGGTGTCGACGAGACGGGCCTCAAGTACGACATGGCGGACTTCGACGGTTACGCGGTCGAAGCGGCCCTCCAGATGATGGAAAAGGAAGGCGCCGGAGAAGTTGTGGTCGTGTCGCTCGGTCCGGACGCCGTTCAGGAGACGCTTCGGAAGGCCCTGAGCATGGGCGCTACGAGCGCCATCCAGCTCAAGTGCGACGAGGTGCCGTTCGATGGGTTTGCCGTCGCGTCGGCGCTTGCCAGTGAGCTTGGCGGAGCGACGTATGATCTCATCATGTTCGGACGGATGTCGACGGACAATGCCAACGGGGTCGTCGGCCCGATGGTTGCCGAACTTCTGGGTCTGCCGGTCGTCACCGCCTGTTCGAAGCTAGAGATTGTCGCGGGGAGAGGGACAGCGCGCCGCGAGCTGGAGGGCGGTGCGGAATTCGTCGCGTTTGATCTGCCGGCGGTCGTGACGATCGACGAGGGGATCGCGCGGCCCAGGTACCCGTCCCTCAAGGGAATCATGGCTGCGAAGAAGAAACCTCTCGCGACCAAGCCGGCGAACCTGCCGGAACCGCGGCTGGTAATCGCTCGCATGGATCTGCCGCCGGAGCGCAAGGCGGGACGGATCGTCGGCGAAGGTGCTGCTGCGGTGCCCGAACTGGTTCGTCTGCTACAACAGGAAGCGAAGGTGCTCGCATGACGCACATCCTCGCATTCGCGGAACAGCGTGGTGGAGCGCTGCGCAAGGTTGCGCTCGAGGCGGTCTCCACGGCGCGCGGGCTGGCCGACGGCCAGGATGGCGAGGTTCATGCTCTCCTCCTGGGCGCACCGGGCATCGCTGCCCATGCCGAGTCGTTATTCGAGTATGGCGCGGACGTGGTGCTCGTCGTCGAGCACGATGGCTTCGCGCAATACAACGCCGAATCGGCCTCGGCCTTCGTGGCCGATCGCATTGCTTCGGGTGCCTACCGGGCGGCGATCTTCGCCGCCTCCGCCATGGGGAAAGATCTCGCGCCGAGAGTCGCGGGCAAGCTCAAGACCGCGTTGGCCAGCGACGTGACGTCGCTTGCCCGTGAGGGCGATGCGTATGTGGTCACGCATCCGACATACACGGGGAAGGTGATCGCAACCGCTCGGCTCCTCGCCAAACCAGCGCTCATTTCCGTTCGTCCAGGCGCAATTCCGGCGATCGCCAAGCCACGAACCGGACGTGTGGAGAAGGTCGCGCCTGTCGGCGATCCGGCCAAGTCCCGCGTCGTCGTGACGGAGACTTCGACGAGCGACTCGAAGAAGCTGGATTTGGGTGACGCACCGGTGATCGTCAGCGGTGGCCGGGGGCTGAAGGCGTCGGAACACTTCCACCTCGTGGAGGAGCTGGCGGATGCATTCGGCAATGCTGCCGTTGGTGCGACGCGTGCCGTGACGGATGAAGGCTGGCGCCCGCACTCGGATCAGATCGGCCAGACAGGTCGCGTCGTGAGTCCCGATCTTTACGTGGCGGTGGGGATCTCTGGCGCGATCCAGCATCTTGCCGGCATGCGGACCGCACGTACGATCGTGGCGATCAATCGTGACAAGGACGCCCCGATTTTCAAGGTTGCCGATTATGGAATCGTCGGGGATGTCTTCGAAGTGCTGCCAGTGCTGACGAAGGCAATTCGGGAGGCGAAGAAGGCGCAGGGCTGATATCCGGCATCGGATCGAGGAGCAGCGGACGGAGCCATCGCTGGGTGGCTCCGTTTCTTGTTGTGATCCGGGTGCCCGCGTAAGCTTGTCGGGGCCGCGCCGCCGCTCACGTCCTGGAGAGACTAGATGGCTTCATCGAACGCCGTGTTCCTGATCATCCTCGTTCTTGCGGCCGCGGTGTTCTCGTTCAGCGCGCAGCGCCTCGTGCGGTTCCTCCGGCTGGGACAGGGAACGCACCGCTTCGATGCGCTGCCCCGGCGCATCGTGAACCTGCTGACGATCGGTTTCGGCCAGACGAAGATTCTGCGGGATCCAGTGGCGGGAACGCTTCACGCGCTGGTGTTCTGGGGTTTCGTGGTATTGCAACTGGGTGCAATCGAGATCCTGGTTGCCGGTGTCGTGCCGGCATTCTCGTACGCCGATCTGCTGCCGGTGCCGGTGTACCGGCTGTTCCTCCTGACCCAGGACGTGACGTCGCTTGCGGTACTGGTCGCTGTGTCCGTGCTCCTGTACCGACGACTGGTCGTGAAACCGAGGCGCCTGCAGGGAGACCAGGTCCATGGAGGAGATGCCATCCTCATCCTGTCGCTCATCGCAGCACTGATGGTGACGTTGCTGCTCACGAGTGGCGCAGAGCGGGTGACGGCGGCCCGCGCTCCGGCGATCGTGCAGCCGTTCGCGGCCGCACTGGCGATCGTACTCTCACGTATGCCGGATAGCCTGCTGTCCGCACTGCACGGCGTGTCGTGGTGGTCGCACGCGCTCCTGATCCTGGTGTTCCTCAACTATCTCCCGTACTCGAAGCATCTACACGTGATCGTCTCGCTGCCGAACACGTTCCTCAGCAACACCAGCGGACCAGGAACGATCGGCACGATGAAGGCGATGGATCTCGATGCGGAAACGGAGCAGTTTGGCGCCTCGGACGTGACCCACCTGTCGTGGAAGAACCTGCTCGACGGGTACGCCTGTACCGAATGCGGCCGCTGTACGGCCGCGTGCCCGGCGAACATGACCGGCAAGCCTCTCTCGCCACGAAAGATCGTCATCAATACGCGACAGCGTCTGAGCGAGGTGGCGCCGTCGCTGGTTGGTGCTGACGATCCGATGAGTGCGCTGCCGATGCACACGGGCCCGCGCGACGACACCGACTCGGGCGCGCGCGATCGCCGCCTTCTCGACCATTATATCACAGAGGATGAGCTCTGGGCCTGCACGTCGTGCCGTGCCTGCGTGTACGAGTGCCCCGTCTCGATCGATCAACTCGAGATCATCAACGAACTCAGACGCAACCTGGTTCTCACGGAGTCGCGCTTCCCCGAAGAGATCCAACCGGCCTTCGAGTCGATGGAGCGGAACGGAACGCCATGGGCCTTTCCGGCATCCGATCGAGCAAAGTGGGCGGAAGGTCTCGACATCCCCACGCTGGCAGAACTGCTCGAACGCAACGAACGAGCCGACGTGCTGTACTGGGTCGGGTGCATGGGCTCGTTCGACGAGCGAGCGCAGAAGACTACTGTCGCCTTCGCGAGAATCATGAAGCATGCGGGAGTTCGCTTCGCGATTCTCGGTCAGGAGGAAGCATGCCACGGCGATCCGGCACGACGGATGGGAAACGAGTACCTCTACCAGATCCTCGCCAAGCAGGCGATCGAGACGCTCGATCGATATCGCGTAACGACGATTGTCACGGCGTGTCCCCACTGTTTCCACCAGATCGGGAACGAGTTCCCGCAGCTCGGGGGGCACTACGAAGTGATCCATCATTCCACGTATATCGAGCAGCTCCTGGCCGACGGTCGGATTGCGCTTGCCGATCCGGTCGCGCAGCGCCTCACGGTTGCCTATCACGACAGCTGCTACCTCGGTCGGTATAACGCGATCTACGATGCACCCCGCGAGGTGCTGCGCCGATCGCTGCCCGTCGTCGCGCTCGTCGAGCCACCACGGACGCGGGATCGCGGCCTGTGCTGCGGCGCCGGAGGTGGCCGCATGTTCATGGAGGAGCGTATTGGCGAGCGCATCAACGTGGAGCGAAAGAAGGAACTCCTTGCTACCGGCGCGGACGCAATCGCCGTGGCCTGTCCGTTCTGCATGACCATGCTGGCGGACGCAGGGAAAAAACTGGATAGCAGTGTCACCGTGCTGGACGTTGCCGAAGTGGTGGCGCAGCACCTGGCCGAAGGGGTGACTGCGGTGCCGCGCGATGTGGCCTGATCTTTTCTCCACCGGGTCGATCGATCAGATTCATGCGTGCGGACGACGTCGCCGTCGCTCCAACACCGACTGCACTTCAACCCCGCTGACGTGAGTGCGTCGCCGGGCAGTCTGACGAGACGAACCGAAACAGGAGAAATGCGATGCGCAGGTCCCTCATTCGTGCAATGTCCCCCATCGTAGCTACCGCTGCCTTCGCGTTCGCCTGCGGCGGTGGTGGCGAGGGCAAGGCGGCTGATTCGACCGCGGCAATGGATTCTGCCGCCGCTGCTGCCGCCGCGACCCCGGCTCCCGAATCGTTCAGCATGGTGGGCAAGAGCCCGAACTGGTCGGTGGAAGTGACGCCGACCGGCATTCTGTTCGACGGGCCGAAGACATCAGGGAAGCCGGACACGATCCAGTTCGAGTACAAGGCGCCCACCATCAACGGGGCCATCCGCGAGTTCACCGTGATCCGGATGCAGCCGGATACGCATCGCATCGACATCACACTGGCGATGACCAAGTGCAAGGCTGGTGACGCGGAAATGGAATGGAAGGCAACGGTCTGGGTCGACCAGAAGGCCTACAACGGCTGCGCCACCAAGAAGTGAGATTTCCTGACCCGCGCCGTCGTGTCGGCGGTGCGGGTCAAACTCCAGGCGCCGTTCGCTTCAGGACCAACACATCGACGTCGTGACTGCGCCCGCTCACGACGACTGATCGCGTGTATCGAACGGGGCACAGGCCAAGCGTCGCGGCTTCATCCAGGAAGGCCGACGCACCAACACGTCCGGGGTCCGCAACCACAGCCAGTCCGACGGGACTCAACAGTCGGCCAACGGCTTGCGCCACCAGCGCTCCATACGCTCGCTCGTAGAGCACATCAGCGGCCAGCACGACATCGAATCGCTCTACCTGTGCAGGTAGCGCGCGCCAATCGAGTCGAAGCGTCACCACCGCCTGGCCGGTGTTCGCTCGAACGTTCGCCGCGGCGAATGCCATTGCGTCGTCGTAGTAGTCGGCTACAGTCATCTCCAGCCCAGCTCGCGCCGCACAGCAAGCGACCAGTCCAACGCCGCAACCAAGTTCGATACCACGATGGCCGAACAGGGAGCCGGGGCGCTCGACGATGTCATCGCAAAGCGCGAACGCCGATGGCCAGACGTCCGCCCAATACGGCAGGCGTTCGTCGCGGGCAAAGTCCTGCTCCGAGATCAGATCCTCTGCGCTCTCCGGGCGTGCAAGCACGAACCGCGTACCCGCTACCGCGACTTCGTCCCTAACGATTGCGAACCGGTGACGGCATTCCTCCGGAATCCAGGCCACGGGGTCGACGACATCAGTCACAGGGCGAACTGGTCGTGCAGGTATGCGTCGTCCGAGATCGGGAGCGCATGCAGCGTCTCCCCAGCCTCCACTCGAGAGCGATCCTCGGGCACGATAAGCAAGGCGTTTGCTTTCGTCATTGACGTAAGTATTCCGGAACCCTGCGGGCCCGCGAGACGCGCCGTGGCCGCACCACGCGGGCCCATTTCAACCACCGCGCGCAGGAAGTGCGTCAGCCTGGCACCGATGGTTACCGTCTCTCCCAGGACCACGGGGAGAGGCCGCCGAAAAATCCTGGTGAAACCCAGCATCCGGCGGATCACGGGTCGTACGAACAGCTCAAACGTCACCATTGCCGATACCGGGTTGCCTGGCAACCCGAGCCACGGTGTTCCACGCAGCATGCCGAATCCGATTGGCGCTCCGGGGCGCATCCGCACCCTCCAGAAGTCGATGGATGCACCGAGCGATTCCAGAGCGCTACGGGTATAGTCGAACTCTCCAACCGACGCGCCTGCCGACGTTACGATGAGATCCGCACCCTTGGCGCGCTCGAGAATCGCCCGAACGGACTCCAGAGAGTCCGCCGCATTGCCGAGTAGCTGGGGGAGTCCACCGTTCGCGGCAACGAGCGCGCTCAGCGTGTAGCTGTTGGATGACACGATTCGCTGGCCAGAGAGCACTTCCTCGAACCGGTCAAGGTCGACGAGTTCGTCGCCGGATCCCGCGATAGCTACCCGTGGTCGCCTGTAGACGTCGACCATGGGACACCCAAGACTCGCGAGCACACCGATCTGCGCCGGCGTAATCGGCACCCCGGCCTCGATGACGGTCTGCCCTTCGACGAAGTCCTCACCGCGCGGCCGTAGATTCCTGCGGGCGTCCCGATCGCTGCGAATGGTGACGATCGACGTGCCGCCATCGGTGTCCTCGACGCGAATGACGCCGTCGGCACCCGCGGGGAGCGGCGCTCCGGTCATGATCCGGGTGCACGAGCCACGGGTCACTTCGGTGGTGGCGAATGCGCCGGCGGCCACGGTTTCCTTCACCGTCAGCCTCACCGGGCGCTCGGCGGTGG
Organism: Gemmatimonadaceae bacterium; assembly: GCA_019186945.1. Taxonomy (GTDB): domain Bacteria; phylum Gemmatimonadota; class Gemmatimonadetes; order Gemmatimonadales; family Gemmatimonadaceae; genus JABAQJ01. Next base: position 585,694 of record JABAQJ010000002.1, on the reverse strand, counting down.
CGCCATCCACGTCGTCGCCGATGACGGCGTATCCGTCCATCGCCGAGTTGTCCCAATGCGGGAACGTGTACCGCGCCACAGCGGACTGGGCAAGGACGCGACCCGCGGACTCGATCAACGGTACGCGTTCGATGGCGAGTGGGTGAACATCCGCGAGGATGCGCGCCGAGGCCTCCGAAACGGACAGCATCAGAATACTCCGAGGCGCAGCTGCGCCAGGTTGATCACGATCGCGTCCTGCGCTCTCTCGACCTCCCGGACGGGCACTGTCCAGCTATTGGCGAGCAGCACGACGATCAGCAAGTGCCCGTCGGCGGTCGTCACATAGCCGGACAGCGACCGCACCATGTCGAGCGTCCCGGTCTTGGCGCGCAGATTTCCCTGAGCGGCCGTGCCGCGCATGCGAGACGCGATCGTTCCATCGACGCCGGCGATCGGCAGAGCTTCGTGGAACGTCGCGAAGTCGGCATGTTGCCGCATTGCGTCAAGGACACGTGCCAGGGTCTCCGGCGTGACGGCATTGTGGCGCGACAGGCCGCTGCCGTCACGAACCACGAAGCCATCGGGTGGCGCACCCCACGCGAGAAGCTGGGCGGTGACCGCCGCGCGGCCGGACTCGGCGGAGCCGACACCCCTCGTTCGCCAGCCGATCGTCTTGAAAAGGATCTCGCCGATCTGGTTCTGCGACGTCTTCTCGAAGACGGCGAGGATGTCGCGGAGCGGAGGCGAAACGATCGACAACAGCGGAATTGCCGCCGGTTCGAAGGCGTGTGACGATCCGGTCGTGTCGATGCCGGCATCGGCCGGGTTCTGGAGGCGCACTCCGCCGTCGAGTGCGACGCCGCGTTCCCGGAGGGCTTCCTGCAGCGCGGTGAGGAACGCCGCGTTCTGGTTGCGGTACGCCAGCGCGAGCGTATCCACGGCACCAGCACGAACGCTCCCGGTGACAATGACGTTACCGATGTTGGAGCTGTCGTGGAAAACCGTCAGCGCCGTCAGCGCAGGCGCCGCAACGGTCGTCGCGCGCATCCGCACGATCGGGTACGTAGATGCAGGTGCAGTGAGGGCACTGGGCATGTCGCCGGCGGCAGGCCCACCGCTTACGACGATCCGCGTGAACCCCTCGTTGAGGTACAATGCATCCACGCCGGCCGAATACGGAAAGTCGAGGTCATCCCACGCCCAGCCGAAGCCGAGCGTCGCGTCGGGGAAGATCGACGGGCCGTTGGTAAGGGAGCCGGTCACGCGTCGCACGCCACGTGCGCTCAGCGAATCGGCCATGTCGCGGAGCGCTGTCATCGCGTCGCCCCGCATGCGGTCGCTCATGCTCGGGTCGCCCGTTCCGGTGACCACGAGGTCGCCTTCGAGGGTATTTCCCGAGATCGTTCCGCGAGCGGAAACGGTGGTGGAGAAGCGGTAGTCGGCACCTAACGCGTGCACCGCCACCGCGCCGGTGATCAGCTTCTGGTTGGACGCCGGGATGAAGAGCTTGCCGGCATTGTGGGAGTAGAGCGTGTCCGCGCGCTCGGGGTCGACGATCAGGATGCCGAGCTGCGCGCTGCGGAACTGCGGCTGGGCGACGATCGAATCGATCGTTCGGCGCAAGGCCACGCGTGGCACCGGCGTCCTCAGAGGCTGGCGCGTCGAGGCGCAGCCGGCAAGCGTCAGGACGGTGCAGATCGTCAGCGCCGCGTTGCGCGGCCTAACGTTCCATGACATCGCGTTCCACCAGGTCAGCGAGGCGGTCCAGGCAGTCGTCGGCATCGAGGGGGAGCAGCGGAATGGCGATGTTGAGCGTGGGGTCGTCCGTTACGATTGCTCGGTAGAGGTCCGCGCGGTCGAGGTCGTCGAGCGCGAGCGGCTCTGCATGGAGCGCCGAGCGGTGCACCTCTACTCGCGGCAGCGCCGACGCCTTGAAGCCCTCGCAAACGACGACGTCCGCGTCGCTCATGTAGAGCGAAGCGACCTCCTCGGCCGACAACGGCGCATCCAACCGCGTCACCAGCGCGAACTTGTCAGGTGAGACCATCGCGACGCGCTCTGCCATCCCCTCGTGGTAGTGGCGATACGTATCGGTAGTGACCGGGTCGATGTTGAACGTGTGCGATCCGTGCTTGATGGTCATCACGCGATGACCACGCCGCGACAACGTCGCCGCAAGCCGCACGACCAGCGTCGTCTTGCCGGCGTTCTTACGCCCTACTATGGCCAGGAGCGGCGGACGCCGCGTACTGCTCGGCACGGGCCAGATCCTCCGGTGTGTTCACGTTCATGAAAATGTGAGCCGGATCGCCGTAGCGCGCGACCTCGTCGGCAGGGATTCGGGTGACGCGGACGTCGTCGAAGAACGCGACGATGCGGCGGTCCTGCCGGGCGATGGCACGTTCGATTGCCCCCAGGCACGCCGGTCCGTAGAACGCGCACATGGGCTCCAGCCCGCGGCGCGAGTCGCTTTCCGGGACGACAACGTCGGACCGCTCGCTCGCAGCCTTCGTTCTGAGAGCGAGCAAAAGGGAGGAAGGAACGAACGGCATGTCCCAGGCGACCGACACGATCGAGCTGCCGGCATGCGCCAGGGCTGCGTGGATTCCGGCGACGCTGCCGATGCCCTGAAGGACGTCTCGCTCCGTGCGGACCCCGGGAAGCCAGCGGTCAGCCTCCGGATCGTTGGCGATCAGCAGCAGGTCATCGCAGGCCGCGGCTAGTGCGTCCCGGACGCGATCGACGATGCGGGTACCGGCAACCGTCTCCAGCCCTTTAGGCCGGCCGCCATACCGGACCGCCGCTCCGCCCGCCAGTATGACGCCGATACAGTGCATACCTAACGCGAGAAGCGATGCTGCTGCGGATGGGCGCTGACAGCGCGCCCCACCAGCGTCATCCCGGCGGCGCGCGCTACTTCCACCGCGATCGTGGAGGGAATCGACGGCGTGGCAACGGCTCCGATACGCGCGCGGGCTGCCTTGTAGGCAAGTTCGCCGGAGATGCGCCCCGTGACGAGGAGGATCATGCCGGCCGGGGGATGCCCGCTTTGCACGGCGGCCCCGATCACCTTGTCGACGGCGTTATGCCGGCCGATATCCTCGGCGTGTTGGAGCAGAGTCGTGCCATCGGTCAGCGCCGCGGCGTGGACGCCTCCGGTATCCTTGTAGCGTTCGCCGCGCGCGAAGAGATCCTTGAAGAGCGCTCGGGTCGTGCTGACGTCGAGCGTGAACCCCGTTGGCGCGCCGATCGGGATGTCTGCCAGGCTACCCATGAATGCGGTAACCGAACCGCAACCGGATGCGAGGATGCGCCGACGTTCCAGCGCATCCACGCGGGCGACGCGTTCGGGAGCGATATCCACCCAGAAGCCCGGTTCGCGCGAGCACGGTCGCATGCGAAGTACGTCGTTTGCCGATTCGATGTAGCCCTCCCCATGGAGCCATCCGATGACGAGATCGTCGAGGCGCTCGGGCGTGCACATCCAAGTGACGGCCGGTGTCCCGTTGATCTCGAGCCACACGGGGACCTCCTCCACGGCATCGAGTTGCAGCTGGGTCGATCCGGGATCGCTCATGCAAGGAAACATTGGTAGCGGGATCCGGCGATGGAAGGGCCGTATCGCGGTCGGTTTCGTCAGTCGGCGGCGTAGCTCGACCGCAGCGTGTCGTCCTCGGCGATCGTGACGCTGGCGAGGCGAGGCTCCGGGCCTAACGCCTGCCTGACACGTTCGAAGATGAACTTCGCGAGGTTCTCGCCCGTGGGGATCAGCTGCCCGTCGGCGAACTCGGGAATGTCGAGGTTGATGTTCCGGTGATCGAAGCGCTGGCGGACTTCGGCATCGAGGATACGATCGAGGCGGCCGAGGTCCACGACCATGCCGGTCAGCGCGTCAACCGGCCCCTCGACCGCGACGTCGCAGACGTAGCTGTGCCCGTGGTAGTTCGGACGCGCGCAAAGACCGAACACCGCCACGTTGGTGGCTTCGTCCCACTCCGGTCGTCGATAGCGGTGGGCGGCAGCGAATCTCACGCGGCGAGTCAGCGTCGCGACCGGCATGCACTCCTCCGCCTAACGGAAGTTCATGACCGTCAAGCCGACGGTGAGCACGTTGTTCCGGCGCCAGAGATCCTTCTTGACGCTCGCCGGCAGCACGATCGGGGCATCCCCGGACTTCAGGAAGTACGATTCCGGATAGTGGATCCGATACACGTAGCTGGACCAGTCGAACCGGACATTCGGGCCGCGCGCCGGGATGTACTTGATCGCCGCACCGAATGTGAGTGTAAATGGCTGGCCGAACTTGAAACCGCCGACATCGCGCTTGGACTTGAGATCAGCCGTCATCCCGATGCCGCCGTTGACGACCGGTGCGATCGATCGCCAGGTCTTGGAGCCTGTCAGCTGCAACTCCAATCCCATGTCCGTATAGAGGATCGGCAATCGCTCCGACCGGCGGCTGCGAGCCGGCTCTGCAAGTCGCGGGTTGACGATCGTGCGTTCCTGCATGGATCCGGCGATCCTGGCCGTGAAGTACATTGGCCCGCCCAGCTTGATTGCCCACCGCTCTCCGATGAACAGGCCGCCACGCGGGGCCACGTGCGCCGGATCGCTGCGGGCGTTGAACTGCCCGGCAAACGTCGTCCACTCCTGCCGGAACTCGATGTCGCGATACGGACTTCGGTCGGGGAGAGTGCCGATCTGTGCCCACGCTGGTGGCGCACACACGGCAAAGACAGCAGCAACAGACAGCAGTCGCACCGGATTCTACTCGGTTGTGGTCAGGCGCAGATCTCGGCCAGTCATCTCATCGGGCTGCGCGATCCCGAGCATGCTGAGGATCGTGGGGCCGACGTCGCACAGCGCGCCGCCCGAGCGCAGCGCGCGGTCCCCGTCCCGGTCCAGCAGAACGAAAGGTACCGGATTGGTCGTGTGTGCCGTATGCGGTCCACCGGTCTCCTCGTCGATCATCAGTTCGCAATTCCCATGATCCGCGGTCAGCATTACGTGTGCTCCCGACTTCTCCGCGGACGCAACGACACGGGCAAGGCATGCGTCGACTGTCTCGCATGCCGCGATCACGGCCGGCAGCACACCCGTGTGGCCCACCATGTCGCAGTTGGCATAGTTGCACAACGTAAAGTCGAAGTCCCGACTCTCGATCGCAGTGCACAGCACATCGGTCACGCCCACGGCGGACATTTCCGGCTGCAGATCGTATGTCGGAACCTTCGGGCTGGGCACCAGAAGTCGTTCCTCTCCAGCGAACGGGATCTCGATCCCGCCGTTGAAGAAATATGTCACATGCGGATACTTCTCCGTTTCCGCCGTCCGGAACATGGTCATGCCGGCCCCCGACACGACTTCGGCCACGATGCGCGCCATCGAGAACGGGGCGAACGCAACCGGGAAGGAGAACGTCTCGTCGTAGGACGTCATGGTCGAAATCGCCACGCGCGGTCGGCTGCCGACATCGAAACCGTCGAATCCTGGATCGGCAAGCGCCCGGCAGATCTGTCGCATCCGGTCGGACCGGAAGTTGAAGCAGATCACTGCATCGCCATCTCGCATCGGAGCAACGGCACCCTCGTCCTTCACGATCGTGACCGGCGTGATGAACTCGTCCGACTCGCCGCGGGCGTATGCATCGCGGATCGCCTGGAGCGGTTCGGCGGCACGCAGGCCGGTTCCGAGCACTGCCGCGTCGTACCATTTCCTCACCCGATCCCAGCGCTTGTCGCGATCCATCCCGAAGTACCGCCCGCCAAGGCTGGCGACGAACGCCCGGCCTCTCGAGCGCGCCAGCAACGCCTCCATGAAACCTAACGAAGACGTCGGCATGGTATCCCGCCCGTCGAGCAGGGCATGGATTGCCACGCGCGGCACCCGCTGGCGTTCCGCCAGATCGATCAGCGCAACCAGGTGATCGCTCAACGCGTGCACGCCGCCGTCGCCAAGAAGTCCCAGCAGGTGCAAAGTCCCCCCCGAACGCACCGCCTGCTCGCAGGCAGTCACGAATGCCGGTTTGCGGAAGAACGACCCATCCTCGATCGACTCGGCGATACGTACCAGATCCTGCTTGACCACGCGGCCGGCCCCGAGGTTCAGGTGGCCGACTTCCGAATTTCCCATCTGACCCTCAGGCAGGCCCACTCGGCGTCCCGATGCCTCGAGCAAGGTGTGCGGAGCTCGCTCCCAGAGCCGGTTCCACGTCGGCATCCGCGCAAGGCGCGCCGCGTTTCCCTCCCGCTCTTCCCGATATCCGAATCCATCGATTACGACCAGAACGACGGGTCTGCGCTTCCCCATGTTGGCCTGGCTGCGCGTGAATGATATACTCAGTGCGATGAACGGCTGTGGAATGTATCGGGCGGCGTTTCCTCCAACCAGCACGCAGTCGCCCCAGTGACGCATTCCTTCCTCGATCGCGCGCGCGCCTTGCGTGCTGCGTATCCGCGTGCGATCGCCTCGATAGCCGCGGCCATCGTCATCCTGCTTCTCACGGATATCGCGATGGCTGCGCGCGTCTGGCGCTTGCACAGCGAGACGGCGCACCTGCGCGAGCAGATGTCGGACGCCGAGCGAGCCCGGATCGATCTCGCGATCACGTCGGAACGGAACCGCGCTACGACGGTTGCGGAACTCGTGCGTCGACAGGCAGCGGCCGATCGTGAGTTGCACCTGACACTCGACGTGGATAGCGCGCGAATGCTGCTGCAACGCGATGGCATCACCTTGCGCAGCATGCCGGTAACGATCGGAGTGGCAGGCGGTTCGTCGGACTCGGCCCGCGTCGGCCTGGCGAGCGGTGCACGGACGATCGGAACGGTCCTCGATGGCGGCGCCCTTTGGGACGTACCGGAACGGGTATATCTCGACCGCGACCTTCCAGTCCCCCAGGACCGACGGGTGAAAGGCGCCCTGGGGAAGGTGGCATTCGTTCTCGACGGAGGCACAGTCATCTACGCGTTGCCGAAGGACGGTCCACTGTCCGACTCTTCCTATGTGCTCGAAGGCGCGGTCCTCGTTCGTGGGGACGACCTGCGTGCGATCGCGCCGAACATCATGCCCGGGATGACTGTTTATGTGTTCGACTGACGGGAGGCGGCGGTGCTGATCGGAAGAGTCGGCAACTTCCTGCGGGCCGGGGGCACGCCGCTGGTGTCATTCGCGCTGACGCTCGGTATCGTGACCGGGTTGCTCGCGTCGCAACTGGCGACGAGCCGACGTGAGCGAGATCTCACGCGCCAAATCCACGACGAAAGTCAGCGGCTGCTCGCAGAGGCCAGGCTGCGGGCGGACGAAAGCGGTGACTCGCTGGAGGCTGCCGTGTCCGCACCGATCGACTCGATCGGAGATCGTCCCTACATCGTCGTCTCCATCGCCGACCACAGGCTGTGGCTCAAGCAGAAGGAGACGACGATCTTCGCGACTCGCGTCGCCACGGGCAGCGGCCGGATCCTCTCGCAAACCGGACGCCGGAAATGGAAGTTCGAGACGCCTCGAGGCCGACTCGTCGTGCTCAACAAGGAAAGCGATCCTGCCTGGGTTCCGCCCGACTGGCACTACGTCGAGGTCGCGCACAAGAAGAAGGTCCGGATGCAACAGATCGACCGTAACTCTCCCCTCCTCCTGTCGGACAGTTCGGTCATCGCCGTAGCTGGAGCCGAGATCGTACGGCGCTATCCGGACGGGCGCGAAGCCGTGCTGGAGGGTGGCGAAGGACGCGAGCTGATCATCGACGGGAAGGTCATCGTTCCGCCTATTGGCACCAACCAACGGCGCTTTGCTGGCGTCGTTGGTACGCACCGCCTGAATCTCGGCGACGGGTACGCGCTCCATGGGACCGACGTCCCAACCTCGATCGGCACTTCAGTGAGCCACGGCTGTGTACGCTTGCGCAACGAGGACATCGAGACGCTGTTCCGCCTCGTGCCCGTAGGCACCCCGGTCTACATCTACTGAAACGAACGCAGTCGACTGATAAGCGCTGTATCACGGGCGGCCGGGATGCGAGGTCCGGCCGAAAAGAGTCTCTCCTGACGACTGGTGCTGGCCCGACAACTTCGACATACTCCGTGCCCGCGTGAGGCCGGTGAGGAGGGGACGGCGTCGACTGTGACAGTCACCGGTCACAGTCCGTCAGTCGGGTGGCAACGATTCCCATGCCTGGCAGGTCCAACCACCCGATGCCAATTCTCCTCATTTCGCCCCACTTTCGTTGGCTGGTAGCGGCCTTGTTCCTCCTCGCCGCGCATTCCGCGGGGGCACAGAACGAGAGTATCGACAGCACCGTCACGACGACCAGAATCGTCGAGCCCATGCGGGGGAAGAGCGGCAAGCTCCGTTTGGGTGTCGTTCGCGATTCGTTCCCGCTCGCCATTGGCGTTCTCCAGAGGCTTTTTGGAGATTCCGCGGTAAGGCGCCCCGGGATTTATACGCTGGAAGACAGCGCTGCTCAGGTGCCGTTCTCGCTGGTCCGTCTCATTCCTTTTTCCTCGAAGGAGAGCGGGCGAGTCGGTGCGTATCGCCTGGGGCGATGGCCCGCCGAGCGCCGACAGCCACGCTCAGAGGCCTACGTGAATCCGGAGGGATTCATCGAGGTCACTGAGGAAAACCAGCAGACCAGAGTGTCGGAGCACTTCCGACTCAGCGACTTCCTGACGCACAACCAGCGCGATGTCTGGCCGAAATACCTGGTTCTGCGCGAAGCGCTGATCGACAAGCTCGAACTGATCCTCGACGATCTGAACGCGCGCGGCATCAACGCCGAACGATTCTCCATCCTGTCGGGTTTCCGCACACCGGAGTACAACGCGAAGGGTGTCCGTCGAGGCGGGCGCGCCAAGGACTCCCGGCATCAGTACGGGGACGCCGCGGACATCTTCGTGGACAACAACGGCGATGGCCGGATGGACGATCTGAATCGCGATGGCCGAGTCAACACGCGCGATGCCATGGTGCTCATCGAAGCCGTCGAGCGTGTGGAACGCCAGCATCCCGAGCTGGTCGGTGGAGCCGGCCTCTACCGGGCAAACGCTTCCCATGGCCCTTTCATCCATGTGGACGTACGCGGTAACCGCGCGCGCTGGAAGCAGGGCTAGTGTCGAGGAGAATGGGTCGCTATCGCGCGACGAGCACGCGTCAGCGAGGCGTTTCGTTCCTCGTTTTTGCAACCCTGGCTTCCTTGTACGTCCTCTTTCTAAGGCCCGTCGATGGGCTCGATCGCTACCGCACCGTCGCGCGCGCGCCCGAGGCACGGCTGGCGCTCAACGCCCGCGGTCGCAGCGGTGCCGTGGCGATGCGCTTTGCACTGCCTGGGGAGCAGGTTGACCTCCCGTTGGAGGTCCACGGAGACCCAGCCGCGCTGCGCTACAGCTGGCTTCCCGTTGGCAAGGTGAGCACCACGGACGCGCCGTCACTCGCGTCGACACTCTTGGCTCCGAAGCAGCCCGGTTTCTACCGCTTGGCGGTCCTGAGCGACAGCGGCATGCGCGTCTTCGACGATGTCCCCCTGGCGGTGCTCGTGCCCTTCTCGGCGAAGACCGGTACGGAGCTCAACGGGTACCGTATCGGCAAGTACCGTGTCGAACGCCGTCCGTTCGAAAGCGTGGCGGCGCCGCGCGGGTTCATACAGGTCATGCCGGGAGACCTGGATCTGCAGGTCACCGAGCACCTCCGGCTCGCCGACTTTATATCGCACGACGCGCAATCGACGTGGCCCCGTTACGTCGCGCTGGATCCGCGGCTCCTGGACAAGCTCGAGCTGGTTTTTCGGGCCCTCACTTTGCTGACGGATTCTGTTCGGGACGGGAACCTCTCGACCATCGACGTTCGCTCGGGCTTCCGCACTCCCCTCCATAACCGGCAGGTGGCTCGTTCGGCGAGCGACAGTCGCCATCAGTATGGCGATGCCGCCGATGTGACTGTGGACGCAGACCGGAACGGACGGGTCAACGCGGCTGACGCCCGACTGGTAGCGTCGGCCGTCGAGCGAGTCGAGCGTGAGCATCCGGACCTCGTTGGGGGCCTGGGACTGTACACGCGCAGCGGCACGGCGTATGTACACATAGATGCGCGCGGTACGCGCGCCCGCTGGCGAGGCTAGACCGAGGGACGATTCCGGCGCCGCTGTCACATTTCGCTGGTCGCCGACGTACGTTGCCGCAACGTATTTCCAGCGCCATACGCCTTCGGGCCCAGCATTCAGCACGATGAATCCGAGTCTTCGCGACCGTATCGTTCGTCGCATCGAGACCCTGTCCGATGAACGCGGTTACCAGATCCTCGACTACGTCGAGTTCCTCGAGTCCAGGTACGCCGAACGCCAGGCGGAGTCTCCCTCGCTCTTCCAGCGATTTGCCGAGGGAGTGGAGGATACGCTGCGCGCAGGGAAGGTTTCGACTAGCGCGGTGGCGGAGACGATGTCGTTGCTGAACAAGGCCATGGGTGTGCTGGAGGGTGTTGCTGCTGCCGGCAAGTCAGTGGCGACTGACATTGCCAGCGCAGCGTCGGCAGCTGCGCGCTCGGCAGCTCCGTCGCCGTCGGCGGGCGGAACGTCTGCCCCGGAGGCGCAGTCAAACGCGTCCCCCGCGGCGGAGGAGTCGTCGTCCATGCCTGGGTCGCCGCCAGCAGCGTAGGAGTCGACGATGTCGCAGCAACAGAGGGTACGAGTCCGGACGGCTGACGTCGGGCAGGACGTGTCCGCTGAGACGCGCACGGTACCCGGCTCGATGTCGGCCACTCGACGGCTGCTCGAATACGCGCGACTCGCGGCTTGTCTGATGGCGGATCGTCGCGTGTCGCTGTTCGACCGCTTGTTGGTCGTGCTTGCGGTGGCCTACCTGGTTTCACCACTCGACTTCATCCCGGATATGCTGCCGGTCATCGGGCAGGTCGACGATGTAATGATCCTCGTGGCCTGCGTGACGCGGTTGTTCGAGCATGCCGGACGGGCCGTGATACTGTCACACTGGCGTGGCGCCCGCGGAGATCTCGATGCGCGCTGGCTGAAGAAGCTGGCCCTCGTCGTCTCGATCTTTATTCCCAAGACGTCGCGTCGCCGCCTGCGCTCCTTTTCGAAGGCGTGATCACGACTTGAGTTGAGCCTTGAGGTCGCCTAGTTTCCGCTATGGCGACCACATCTCGATCAGAAGCTCGGCCCGCTGTTCCGTCAGTCACGGAGCGCGGGCCGTCGCGATTACAGGCTGGGGGCGCGGTTCACACCCTGCATTCCCGCGTGCGTGAGGACATCGTGCTGACATTCGATGACGTCCTCCTCGCACCTCGTCACTCGCAGACTCATCCCAGGGACGTCGATACCTCGTCCCGGTTCACACGCGGGATCGCGCTCAATGTCCCGTTGGTATCGGCGGCGATGGACACCGTGACTGAGTCGGAGATGGCGATCGCCATGGCGCGCGCCGGCGGGATCGGCGTCCTTCACAAGAACATGTCGATCGATCGTCAGGCGGCGGAAGTCGACCGCGTGAAGAGGAGCGAGAGCGGCATGATCCTGAATCCGATTACGCTTCCGGCGGACGCCTCGCTCAGGGAAGCGGTCACGCTGATGGATCGGTTCAAGATTTCCGGCGTGCCGATAGTGGATCGGGATGCGAAACTCGTTGGGATCATTACCAATCGGGATCTGCAGTTCGAGCGCGATCTGGGCAAGCCTATACGCGACTGTATGACGTCGGAAGACCTGGTAACGGCGCCGGTTGGGACGACGCTCGACGAAGCCGAGCGCATCCTTGGGAAACACCGGATCGAGAAGCTGCCGGTTATCGACGACAGTGGCACGTTGCGCGGCCTGATCACCGTGAAGGACATCCACAAACGTCGGCAACATCCGAATGCCAACAAGGACCAGCACGGACGGCTGCGTGTGGCAGCAGCGATCGGAGCTGGCGGCGATTTCCTGGACCGCGCGCTGGCGTTGATCGACGCCGGCGTGGACGTGATCGTGATTGACACGGCTCATGGCCACAGCGAAGGCGTCCTGCTCGCGACCGCGCGGGTGCGTGAAGCGTTGCCGCAGGTGCAACTGGTGGTGGGCAACGTGGCGACGCGCGAAGGCGCCGCGGCCCTCGTCGCGCGGGGTGTCGATGCCATCAAGGTCGGAGTCGGTCCCGGTTCGATTTGCACGACGCGCGTGGTTACGGGCGTGGGAGTGCCACAGCTCACGGCCATTCTGGATGCCGTCGAAGGTGCCGGCGGCGTCCCCGTAATAGCCGATGGCGGCATCAAGTATTCGGGTGACATCGTGAAGGCGCTTGCTGCCGGAGCGTCGAGCGTGATGATGGGATCGATGCTCGCGGGCACCGAAGAAAGTCCCGGTGAGTCTTTCCTGCTGGAAGGAAGAAGGTTCAAGATGATACGCGGGATGGGTTCCATGTCTGCCATGCAGGATGGCAGCGCCGATCGCTACTTCCAGGAGGGCGAGATGTCGCCAAAGAAGCTCGTTCCGGAAGGCATCGAGGGACGGGTGCCGTACAAGGGTCCGGTGGGTGATGTGCTGTTCCAGATGGTGGGTGGGTTGCGGAGTGGCATGGGGTATGTGGGATGCGCTTCAGTTCATGCGCTTCGCACGGACGCGGAGTTCGTCCGCATCACCACCGCTGGCTTGCGGGAGTCCCATCCGCACGACGTAACGATTACGAGGGAGGCGCCCAACTACTCCGTCTGACGGAGTTCGCACATCGTCAGTGCTTGACAACCTCTGGGCGCGGCATGACCTTGGCCGCGCCTCGTCGTGAACGGCAGCGCGGGCCTCTCGCTGCCGTTTCGGCCATAATGACGCTACGCACGGAGTTTTCGATATGGGCCTGTGGTCCAAGAAGAGCCTGACGCTCCTGATTTCGGAAGCAGAAGGGCATGGTGGCGAGCCGTCGCTAAAGCGCACGCTCGGCGCCATGAACCTGACGCTTCTGGGCATTGGCGCGATCATCGGCGCCGGTATCTTCGTCCTTACAGGGACGGCGGCAGCGCAGTATGCCGGACCGGCAATCGTCCTGTCGTTTATCCTGGCGGGGCTGGCCTGCGGATTCGCGGGACTCTGCTATGCGGAGTTCGCGTCGATGATCCCCATCGCCGGCTCCGCCTACACGTACGGCTATGCCACGTTAGGCGAACTGGTCGCCTGGATCATCGGCTGGGACCTGATTCTCGAGTATCTGTTCGCTGCGTCGACCGTCTCCGTCGGCTGGTCCGGCTACTTCACGGAGTTCATGGCGAGCCTGGGCGTGCACATTCCGCATCAGTTCACGTCCGCGCCATTCTCGGTCGAAGGCACGCATACGCTTGTCCGATCGATGCTGTGCGTCGATCCGGCGACCCAGAAACTGGTCACGGGTGCGTGCGACCTGTCGCAGTACACTCAGGTGGCCGGGGTGCTGAACGTTCCGGCCGTAGTGCTCATAGGCCTGATCACCACGCTGCTCGTGATCGGCATCCAGGAGTCCGCGACTCTCAACAACATCGCGGTCTTCATCAAGCTCGCGATCGTCGCCCTGGTGATCGGTTTCGGTTTCCTGTACGTCAATTCCGCGAACTGGCATCCGTTCATTCCTCCCGGAACCGGTGAGTTCGGCAAGTTCGGTTTGAGCGGAATCGTACGTGGTGCGGGCGTCATCTTCTTCGCGTATATCGGGTTCGACGCAGTATCGACGGCTGCGCAGGAGGCAAGGAATCCGCAGCGCGACCTGCCCATCGGCATTCTGGCATCGCTCGCGATCTGCACGGTGCTCTACATCCTGATGGCGCTAGTGATGACGGGACTTGCACCCTACCAGGAACTGAACGTCCCGCATCCGGTCTTCGTGGCGATCGAGAAGGCCGGTCCGCCTCTCAGGTGGCTGACGTACCTGATCAACATCGGCGCCATCGCCGGCCTCGCGTCCGTGGTACTGGTGATGCTCCTCGGTCAGCCGCGAATCTTCTACTCGATGTCACGCGACGGGTTGCTGCCACCGATCTTTGGAAAGGTCCATCCCCGCTTCCAGACGCCCTACATCTCCACGATCATCACAGGCACGGTGGCCGCGTTGATCGGCGGCCTGTTCCCGATCGGGCTGCTCGGCGAGTTGGTCTCCATCGGTACGCTGCTGGCTTTCGTGATCGTAAGCGCGGGCGTGCTGGTGTTGCGCTATCGCAGTCCTGATCTGCACCGGCCGTTCAAGACACCGTTGGTGCCGCTGGTGCCTGTCCTGTCGATACTGTTCTGCGGCTATCTCATGTATGGGTTGCCAGCGGACACGTGGCTGCGTCTCCTGATCTGGATGGCGTTGGGGCTCGTCATCTACTTCGCCTTCGGGAAGAAGAACTCGAAGCTGGCGAAAGCCGAGGCGTAACCAGGGGAGAATACAGGTCGGTTTCAGCCGGTTAGCAGGTTATGTTCCGGGCGGCGTCCTTCTGGACGCCGCCCATTTTTTTTTCGAGCTTTGCTTCTGGCATGAATGAACTGTTGGCGGTGGATCCCGCACGCAGGGATGCCATCGCACGAATTGCGGCTACGCTGAGCGGTGCGAAACGCGTGGCTATTACGACGCACATAAACGCAGATGGCGATGCGGCCGGATCGGTCGCCGCGTTGGCGCGCCTGCTCCCACAGCTCGGCATCGAGGCTCGGATCGTGAATCCGACGCCGTGGCCGTCCACGTTCGGATTCCTGCTGGATGGCGGGCTTCGCGATCTTGGGGGCAAAGGGGCTGCTTCGTTGGCTGGGATCGACGCCCTGGTGGCGCTGGATGTCAGTGACATGAAGCGACTGGGGCATCTGGCCGATGCCGTGCGCGCGCTCGAGGTCCCGCGCATCGTGATAGATCACCACGTGCCGACAGACGAACCCGCGGGCGAACTGATGCTGGACGACACCAGCGCCTGCGCGACCGGTGAGCTGGTCTACGATTTCGCAGTCGTGTTGGGACTGGAGATCACGCCTCGCACGGCGCACGCGCTATACTGCGCGATCCTCACGGATACCGGAGGATTCCGGTACAGCAACACGACGCCGCGCTGTCATGCGATCGCGGCGGCGCTGCTGCGATTCGGTGTCGACCCCGAGGAGACGTATCGTCGTATTTACGCGTCTGTCTCGCCCGGTCGCATCCATCTCTTGCGGGATGCCCTCAATTCGTTAGGCGTGGATGAGGCCCATGGGTTGGCGTGGATCAGCGTGACGGCGGATTCCCTCGAGCGCTACGAAGTGAGTCCGGAGGATCTCGACGGGATCGTCGAACATCCACGGTCGATAGCCGGTACCCGCATGGCACTGTTCTTTCGGGACCTTGGCTATGGCAAGGTGAAAGTATCGTTTCGGAGCACGGGAGACGTGGACGTGAACGAGTTCGCGCGTCAGTTCGGTGGTGGCGGTCATGCCAAGGCTTCCGGTGCGCTGATTCCCGGAACTCTCGATCAGGTGCGAGAGCGCGTGGTGAACGCGGCACGGGCGTTCGTGGGCCCACGCGCCGCGATGGAATCCCGTTCGCACGCCCACGCGTGACGCCTCACGTTTTTTCCGCGCAGAGTGCGCCGGAGCCATGAGCCAGACGCTACAGGAGCGCATTTCCATGGCGCTGTCGACGGTTATCAATCGGCGGACGGGGAAGGACGTCGTCGCGGCAGCGCAGGTGAGCGACGTACGGATTTCGCAGGATGGAACGGTGCGCCTGGCGGTTGCACTGTCGGCGCAGGACGATCCGGCGATCGTGCGGGACGTGCGGCAGGCGGTCGCGCGAGTGGCTGGCGTGAACGACGTGGCCATCGACATCGAGGATCCCGCGCAACGCGCGGGTGGCGCTCAGCGCGCGCTGCCAGTGATGGACGACCGTCCAGCAGCGCCTCGCGCGTCCGTGCCCGCCCCGGAGAAGTATCCGCACCTGGGCCGTATCGTCGCCGTTTCCAGCGGCAAGGGTGGCGTCGGCAAGTCCACGGTCGCGGTGAACGTGGCGGTCTCGCTTGCCCAGCAGGGCCTGCGCGTCGGTCTGATGGATGCAGACGTCTACGGACCGAACCTGCCCCGTATGCTTGGGCTGGACGGCGCTCCGCTCGTCGAGAGAGAAAAGATCGTCCCTCATCGAGCCTATGGCGTGAAAGCCATTTCGTTAGGTCTGCTGATCGAGCGGGACCAGCCAGCCATCTGGCGCGGACCGATCGTGATGAAGATCGTGACGCAATTCCTGCGGGACGTCGCATGGGGCACGCTCGACTACCTGATCGTGGACATGCCGCCGGGTACGGGAGATGCCCAGCTCTCGCTCGTGCAGGCCACCCAGGTTTCCACCGCGCTGATCGTCACCACGCCACAACTCGTGTCCACCGGCGATGCGTTGCGCGGGGCGAAGATGTTCATGCGCGTCGGCGTGCCGGTCCTGGGCGTTGTCGAAAACATGAGCTGGTTCGAGTGCCCGCATTGCGGCAAGCCGTCGGCGATCTTCGGCGCCGGTGGCGGACAACAACTGGCGGAGGAACTCGAGTTGCCGCTGCTGGCGCAGATTCCTCTCTATCCCCCATTGCTCAAGGGAGGCGACGAAGGTCGCCCGGTGGTAGCTGTGGACGGGGCATCGAGCGCCGCCCGCGCGCTCGCCGCACTGGCCAACGCGGTTCACGAATCGTTAGGTGCTCCGGCGGGACGATGAAACGCTGACGTTCCTGCCGGAGCCTGAGGGTACGGGCAGTCCGGGCGCCGCCGCGGCGCCGCTGACGTTCCCAGTCGCCAGCCCAGTTGCGGCCGACGGCGCGATCGAAGTCGACGTCGCGCCCTTGCGTGGACCGGGCATAACGGCCGACGCGCTTCCCGCCGTCGTGCGGCGGATCGCGATTCCCGCCGTTGTCTCGAATCTGCTCATGACCCTGTTCGCGTCCGCCGACGCGTATTGGGTTGGCACGCATCTGGGGAGTCAGGCGCTGGCGGCCGTGTCCACATCCGTCTTCTGGATCTGGGTCGTCGTGTCCATCGGGGAAATGGTCAGCGTCGGCCTGACGGCTGTGGCCTCGCGGCGTCATGGCGAGCGAGACAGTCTCGCGGCGGCTGCTGCCGTTGGTGTCTCGCTCCGCTTTGCCCTGATACTCGGCGCGGCCCTGGGCATCATCGGCGCGTTAGGCGTCGACTGGCTTTTCACCCTCATGCGGACGCCGCCGGAAGTGACGGCGCTCGGTCGCGACTATCTCAGGACGTACCTCCTCGGTCTTCCCTTCATTTTCGGCTACTTCGCGGTGGATGCGGCGTTTCGTGCCGCGGGCGACACCCGCACACCACTCGCGCTTTTGCTGGTGTCTGTCGTGTGTACGCTGGTGCTGGATCCGGTGCTTATCCTCGGACTCTGGGGTGTGCCACCGCTGGGTATCGCGGGTGCGGCCGTTGCCCTGACCGCCACCAGAGGATCTGCCTTCTTCATCGGTGCCGCGATCCTGATTCGTCGGGGGATGATCGCGCGTGGCGCGTCACGGAGCACCATTGCCTCGGTCGTTCGCGTAGGCCTCCCCACCGCCGCCACGGGCGTGCTCTTCAGCCTCATCTACGTTCTGATGACGCGGACGACGACCACGTTCGGAACCTCCGCGCTGGCGGCGCTTGGCGTGGGGCATCGCGTCGAAAGCTGGCTGTACATGGTCGGCGTCGGCTTCGGCGCCGGTGGCGCCGCGATCGTGGGTCAGAACCTGGGAGCGCGACGGTTCGACAGGGCGTCACGTGCTGGCTGGATCACGATGAGCTACGCCATGCTTCCGGCGCTCCTTCTGTGCACTGCCTCGCTTACCGTGCCCGAATGGATGGCGAGTCGCTTTTCACACGATCCGGCCGTGATCGCGGAGACCGCCCGCTACTTGCGGATCAATGCTTTCGCGCAGTTGTTGCTTCCAGCGGAAATCGTGCTCGAGGGGGCGCTGGGAGGTGCCGGCGACACTCTCCCGCCAATGCTGACATCGACTGCTTTGACGGCGTTCCGCATTCCCCTCGCCGCATGGTCGGCCGCCCGTTGGGGAACGACCGGGATCTGGTGGACGATCGCGCTGACCGCGGCGGCACGTGGTGTGGCGATGATGCTGCTCTGGCGCAGCGGACGCTGGCAGCGCAAATCCCTGTGACATGCGACCGCTGATCACCCTCCTGACGGACTTCGGAACGGCCGACGGCTATGGCGCCGAGCTGAAAGGCGTGTTGTATACGGCGCTGCCGGATGCCAACGTAGTCGATCTGTCGCATGACATCCCGCCACAGGACATCGAGCTGGCACGTCTGGCCGTGGCGCGGTATTGGCATCGGTTTCCGGCAGGGACGATCCACCTCGTGATCGTGGATCCCACGGTCGGGACCACACGGGCGTCGCTGGTGGTGGAGTCTGACGGACGGATGCTCCTTGGTCCCGATAACGGCGTGCTGTCTCCGGCGCTCCTGCGGCCAGATGCGCGGGCCTTTGCGCTCCAAGTTCTGCCGAGCGCGGCTCCCACGTTCCACGGTCGCGATGTGTTCGCCCCCGCCGCCGCGGCCATCGCGGCGGGCGCGGCCCTGGAGTCGCTTGGTGCACCATTTCCGTCGCCGGTCATCCGGCGCACCAGGGAGCCAACGCGGCTGTCGAATGGCGCGATCGCCGGTGAGGTGATCGCGATCGACCGCTACGGTAACGCCGTCACGAACATCCTGGGTGCACACGCCGGACGGCTGGACGTCGGCGGGCGGTACGTGGATGTGGTGCGCACGTATGGTGACGTACCGGCAGGATCCGCGTTGGCACTGGCTGGATCGAGCGGCTTGCTGGAAGTCGCCATCAGGGACGGGAGCGCCGCGCGTGAGCTGGAGCTCACGCGCGGCGCTCCGGTCATCTTCCGTCGCTCCTGACGAGCGGCGATCGCCTAACGGGAGATATCCGAGCCGTGGCCGGCTGGTGAGACTGGTCGCCGAGCTGCGACCACGCCGGTGACCGGAGTCGGAGTCTGCCATCCCACCACGTCCGATGCGGGCGAAGGTGCCGATGCCGGCAATTCCCGGCGCGATCCCGCCCGCGAGAGCAGCGTGGCGCCAAACCCGGCCGTTGCCGCAATGCAGGTCACCACGATGGCGATCGCGCGAAGCAGTTCCGCCGCCACCGGCGCCCATGAGAACGCCGCCGCGATCACCCACAAGCCCATGTACAGCACGATGCCGATCATGAGCGAGCGCAACGTGCTTCCTCTCGCACTCAGGCGACGCACCGCCGATGAGCCGATGCTCGCCCCGGTTACCCGTGCCACTGCCAGAAATCCCAGCGTGACCAATCCGGCTGCCGCCAGCAGGTACGCCACCGCCGCAAACGGAATCAGCAGGATGCCGATCAGCGAGATGGCCAGCGCGGCCGTCAAGAGGGCCAACGCGGGGACCAGGCTGACTCCACCCAGAACCCCGACCCAGAAGGAGCGCCAGAAGTTCTGTTCCAGCGTATCCACGACTCCGTCCAGGTGCGCCCCGGCGAATACCAGGACGCCGATACCGATCAGGAGAAGGACGATAAGCCACCCCGCGGATAGCCTGAGGGCATCCGTTGTGCTGGTCGTCCTCTGTGATCCCGCTGCTGTTCTCGTCTCGCCACCGGCCGTCAGCGTGTTGATCTCTCGTCGTTCGCCGTCGATCTGTCCTTGGGCCTGGACGGTGCCCAAGGCCGCCATCGCATAGCCAGTGACGTGGCCACCGGCCGGTACGACCACGTCTCCAAGGATAGCGATGGCGTTGCCGTCGATCGTCCCCCGCACAACCAGGTCGCCGCCCGCCACGACCACCGGCCCACTCCGTCGCTCACCCGCTGGAATCGTCAGACCGGCGATGTGTAGCGTGTCCTTGCCGACCGCGACCACGCGTGTCGGCGTACCGCTACTGGGCGAGGAGGGCCGTGACGTTGTGTCTGGAGTCTGACCCCATAAAGGGTGCGGCGCCGCCAGCAGGGCGGCTGCGACGAGTACGGTCCGACGCATGTTACGACCTCCGACGACGGGAGGCGTCCGTTATGCGGCGCAGGCCCAGTGTAGCCCCAACGACCGTAATCAGCAGCACCGAAGCGCCCACGGTGAGCGAGAGCGCCCCACTCGATCGCATCGCCGCTGCCGCTCCCTCGCCCAGAAGGGCAGAGCCAAGCGATGACGTCACACCGAGGGCGATTTCACGCAGCCGCTGGAGTGCCAGGCTGAACACAAAAATCGCAGACTCGAATCGGAGGATTACCCATACCGCGAACATGGCCATCGTCGTTCCCGCGAGTCCGGCGCCGACTCCAGCCAGCACCCTTCCGGTTCGTGACCGTGGAACGAACCGGCGAACCATGTCCAGCGCCGTCACCTGCCACGGCTCGAACACCTGGACGTTCTTCATCACCTTGTAGGCGAACAGGGGCGACGGCGTGTAGTGCGGGAGGCGCTCCAACTCCGCTGCCACCTGCTGCTGCGCTTCGAACTCGCGGCGGCATTGCACGCATCGTTCGACGTGCGCGATCAGCGGTGCGATGCCGAAGCCTTCCTCGCCATCAACGAGGAGTTCGACTTCGTCCGGGAGTAAGTGGCGATGTTCCAAGGGATCCTCCGTTTGGGCCTACGAACCCGCGTGTGGCGGGGTTTCAGCGGTGGCGTACTGCATTCCATGCGGGTTCATTGGCGCTCGCCTCCGAGGGCCTCGCGCAGTTGATGGCGCGCCCGATGGATGTATGTCTTAACTGTTCCTAATGGCAGGTCGAGGGTGGCAGCTATCTCTTCGTACGAGCGACCCTCTACGTGACGCAACAGAATGCATGACCGGTACTCGGGACGCAGTTGGCCGATGGCCCGCTCGATCGCGCTTCCGAGTTCCTTTGCCTCCAACTCCTCGAGCGCCGTCTCCTGCCGAGCCGCGACGTCGAAGGACGTAGCCTCGATCTCGGCCTGCGAAGCCGCATGCGGCGATCCGTCCAGGCTGATCGTGTCGACGTGTCGCCGCCTCAGGTAGTCGATGGCAACGTTGTTCGCGATCTTGAACAGCCAGCTGGACAGCTTGAATTCGGGGCGGTAGCGATCGATGTGGTTCAGGATCTTGATGAAGCTTTCCTGCGCGAGATCCTCCGCTGTTTCCCGATCGCGTACCATTCGGAAAATGAGTGAAAACACCGGTCGCTCGTAACGTCGCACCAGTTCACGAAACGCCGCTTCCCGCCCGTCCTGGGCAAGCGCGACGACATCGGCGTCGGGGAGGTTTGTGAGGTCGAGTCTCGGCGCCATCCGGGACATGCGGGCGCGACGGCTGCATTGCGCGCTGCGCGGATCGTGAAGCAGAAAACCTAAGTAGCGTGGTGAGGGCGGGCCAGCGCGTGCTTGCCGCTCTCATGGCGACCCGCGAAGTTTCGCGGCGATGAACGCCATTGAAGCGGAACGTGTTCAAGCGCAGGTGGCCGCCGCAGGAGGTGAGGGAAAGCGTGCGTATGTGCAACGCATGTTTTCCGATATCGCGCCGCGGTATGACCTGCTGAATCACCTGCTGAGTTTCAACATCGACCGCCGCTGGCGTGCGGCGGCGCTCGAAGACCTGGGGTGGCGCGAACGGCCGGAGGGCCGGTACCTGGATCTCTGTGCGGGTACCTTGGACGTGGGTGTGCAGCTCGCCGGAGAGAAGGGATTTCGTGGCACCGTGGCGAGCGCGGACTTCGCAGAGCCGATGCTTCGCTCCGGGCTCTGGAAGCGGGATGGTCGGCCGGTGGTTCCCGTGGTTGCCGACGCCCAGGAACTGCCGGTTGCCGATCATGCTTTTGACGGGGCGATCGTGGCGTTCGGCATTCGCAACCTGGCCGATCTGGACGCCGGCCTTCGCGAGGCACGGCGCGTGCTGGCGCCGGGTGGACGCTTTGTCATTCTCGAGTTCTCGACGCCCCGCTCGGCGTTCGTGCGCGCCGGCTATCATGCGTATTTTCATCATGTCCTTCCGCTGGTCGGGAAGTTGGTTTCGCATCACCCGACTGCTTATCGCTACCTGCCGGAATCGGTAGCAACCTTCCCCGAGGAGCGGGTGCTTGCAGCGCGGATGGAAGGCGCCGGTTTCACACGAGTCCGGTGGCGGACGTTGACGTGGGGCGTCGTCGCGATCCATGTGGGAGAGCAGCCGGTGGGGGCAGGGGAGCCGCCTCACGGCGCGGGAGTCACATGACCTACGATTCATTGCAGGACTTCATCGCCGCGTTGGACGATGCCGGCGAGGTGGTGCGGGTGAAAGCGCCCGTGCGGGCGCACTTGGAGCTTTGCGAGATTGCAGATCGCGCGATGAAGCTGCCCGGTGGCGGACCAGCCCTGGTGTTCGAGCACGTCCTGCGAGCGGATGGCACGCGGTTCGGGATGCCGGTGGCGATCAACCTCTTTGGGTCGATGCGCCGCATGGCGATGTCCCTGGGCGTCCGGAGGCTCGATGAGGTCGGGGCTCGTATCACGCGGCTCCTCGATCTGAAGGTTCCCGACGGTCTGCTCGGCAAGCTGCAGTTGCTGCCGCGTCTGATCGAAATCTCCAGGTTTCCGCCGCGCGCATTCAAGGGAGGTGTCGTTCCCTGCCAGGAAACCGTGTGGCGTGGTGCCGACATCGACCTGATGCAGCTGCCGGTAATCACGTGCTGGCCGGAGGATGGCGGTCCGTACATCACGTTGCCGATGGTCATATCCCGGGATCCGGTGCGCGGCATCCGCAACGTAGGGATGTATCGCGTGCAGGTTCTGGGACGGGACTCGCTGGCCATGCACTGGCAGCGCCACAAGGTGGGAGCGGCGCACTGGCGGGAGATGGCCGAGCGTGGAGAGATCATGCCGGTGGCGATCGCGATCGGAGCCGATCCCGCATCCGTCTACTCCGCGTCAGCACCGCTGCCACCGACGGTCGACGAGTTCCTGTTCTCGGGGTTCCTGCGCCAGTCGCCGGTGCAGCTGGCGAAGGCCATCACGAGCGACCTGGATGTGCCGGCCCACGCCGAGATCGTGATCGAGGGGACGATCGACCCCGCGGAACCGCTGGTGACCGAGGGGCCATTCGGGGATCATACCGGCTTCTATTCCGAAGCGGATTTGTACCCGCGTGTCCAGGTCACCGCGATAACGATGCGGCAGCGGCCCGTGTACGCCACGACGATCGTGGGACGTCCGCCGATGGAGGACTATTACCTCGGACACGCCACCGAGCGCATCTTCCTCCCATTGTTGAAGTTGACGGTGCCCGAGATTGTCGATTACCACATGCCGCCGGCCGGTATTTTCCACAATCTCGTCTTCGTCTCCATCGACAAGCAGTACCCGGGCCAGGCATACAAGGTGATGAACGCACTCTGGGGGGCGGGCCTGATGTCGCTCGCGAAGATCCTCGTCGTTCTGGACAAGGACGTCAACGTGCGCGACGAGCAGGAGGCATGGTGGATCGCTCTCAACAACATCGACCCGGAGCGCGATACGCGTTTCACGCTCGGTCCAACGGACGTTCTCGACCATGCCAGTCGAGCGTTCACGTACGGATCCAAGATGGGCATCGATGCCACGCGCAAGTGGCCGGAGGAGGGGTTCACCCGCAATTGGCCGCGTGTGATCGCCATGGACGAGGCGACCAGGACGCGCATTGACGTGCTTTGGCCGACGCTCGGCATCGGGGGGCATTAGGCGTGGCCGCTCCGTCACCAACGACTCTCCGCGAAGGTCAGACGTTCGCCGGCGTGTCACGCTGGATACGGTATATCAATTTCGTGAAGCTGCCGCATACCGTGTTTGCGCTGCCGTTTGCGCTGGTGGGAGCGATCCTCGCGTCCTACCGGCATGCCGTGACGACATCCAGGGTTGCCTGGATCGTGGTCGCGTTCACGGCGGCACGGTTCGCTGCCATGGGTTTCAATCGCGTCGTCGATCGCGACATCGATGCGTGGAACCCGCGCACGGCCATGCGCGAGATCCCGGCTGGAGCGTTAGGCGTCCGGGAGGCATCGTTGGCCGTGGCATTCGCCTCTGGGCTCTTTGTCCTTGCCGCGTGGCGACTGAATCCGCTCTGCGCGGCCCTGTCCCCGATCGCTCTGGGATGGGTGCTGCTTTACAGCTACACCAAGCGGTTCACCCGCTTGGCGCACTTCGTTCTCGGACTGGGCCTTGGCATCGCGCCCGTTGGCGGCTATCTCGCTATCGGCGGACAGTGGAGTGAGCCCTGGTGGCTGCTCGTTGTGTTGGCGCTGGCGGTCATGACCTGGGTGAGCGGCTTCGACATCCTCTACGCGCTGCAGGATATCGAGTTCGACCGCGCCCAAGGGCTGTACTCCCTCCCGGCGGCGCTCGGGGTGCGCCGTGCCATCGACGTCGCGCGCGTGTTGCACGTCGTCACCGTAGTCGCGTTGCTGCTGGCGGGGACTGTCAGTCCGGTGGGCACGCTCTACTGGATCGGTGCCACGGCCGTTGGCGGCCTGCTACTCTACGAGCACCGGCTCGTGCGCGCCACAGATCTGTCGCGGCTGGACGCGGCGTTCTTCACCATGAACGGCATCATCAGCCTCACATTCTTCGCGTTCGTCCTGGTCGAGCGCGTGCTCAGAGGCTCAGCCACGTGACGGACCGGCTGCCGATCGTTGTCGCCATCACGGGAGCGTCTGGGGCGCCATACGCGATCCGGCTCGTAGAAGCGCTGGTGTTCGCGCAACGACCGATCTGGCTGATCGTTTCCAGCCACGGATCGCGGTTGCTGGCCACCGAGTCTGACGTCGATTCCGTGAACACCCTGCGCGCCCGCGTGGGCTCCTCCGGCTGGGATGCGTTCGTCAGCCTTTACGAGGACACCGATCGCGGGGCCAGGCCAGCGTCGGGATCGGCGCGGCACGGCGGAATGGTGATCTGTCCCTGCTCGATGGGCACGCTGTCCGCCATTGCTCACGGCTCGTCCCGTTCGCTCATCGAGCGTGCGGCCGACGTCTGTCTCAAGGAACGCCGCCGCCTGATCGCGGTTCCAAGAGAGGCTCCCCTGAGCGAGATCCATCTCGACAACATGCTGCGGCTGACGAGGGCCGGCGGCATCGTCGTCCCCGCGGCCCCCGGTTTCTACCACCGGCCGAGGGAGATATCCGACCTGGTCGACTTCGTGGTCGCCCGCATCCTCGACTTGCTGGACGTGCCTCACACTCTCGTGCATCGATGGGGAGACGGACCGCTCGACGCATGATCTCGATTTCGCCCTGCCTGGGATTGACGCCGATGGGCATTTGGCGTCGCTGTCGGGCCTGCGTGAACGAACGGAGCGCCGACTGATCATCGGCTTGATTTCGGACACCCACGGCCTGGTTCGCGCGTCCGTACACGACGCGCTCGCTGGCGTCGAACTGATTCTGCACGCGGGGGACGTGGGAGGCGACGACGTGCTGGACGAGCTTGCCATGATCGCACCGATCATTGCCGTCCGGGGCAATTGCGACGATCCCCAGGACGCGCGCCTGAAACTCCGTGAGGTACGCGACGTCAATGGTGTCCGCATCCACGTGAGCCACGGGCACGAGCTTGGCGTTCCCACGCCGGCTCGTCTTGCCGAGCGATACGACGCGCACGTGATCGTCTACGGACACACGCACCGGCAGCGCATGGACCGCATCGAGGGGAAGATGATCGTCAATCCCGGCGCTGCCGGTCCGCGACGCTTCGACCTCCAGCCCAGCGTGGCGCGCCTGACGGTGGTGGAGGGCCAGCCAGTCGTAGAGCTGATCGAGCTGACTTAGGCTTGCATCAGCACCGACAACTCGGGGAGCGGTGCCGTGCGCGCAAGCTCCTGCGGCCGAGCGCGGAACCACGACGTCAGCAGCAACAGCTCATCTACTTCGTGCCCGGGGACGGCAGACGTACGCTCAGTCGGTGCGTTGAGTCGCCCGGCAAGGTCGCGGAGCGACTCCCACTCACCCGCGCAATGCGGCACAGGCACCTCCGCGCGAACGCGACCGCGACGAACGAGATACACTCGATCGTCGCCCTGCACGCCCGGAACACGATACGCAAACGTCAGCGCTTCCACGCCAAAACGGAGGCGGGCGAACAGGTCGCGGAGCGATTCGAGTCGCTGCAACTTGTCACGCAGCACGGCCGCGCGCTCGTACGCCAGGCGCTCGCTCGCCAGCTCCATCGCGTGCTGAAGCGGTTTCAGCACCGCCGATTCCTCACCATCGAGGAAGGCACGCCCCTGGCGCACGCGCGCCTGATACTCGTCTTCACGCGGCGCCGCCACGCACGGACCCAGGCACTTGCCGATCTCATGGCGCAAGCACCCAGGCGTCCTGGCAGGACCGTTGAACAACTCGACCTGGTCCGCGAACGCCATCCGCCCGTCGTGCGAGCAATCCCGTAACCCCAGGGCATCGCTCAACTCCCGCACGGCGTCCCGTAACCGCGCGGCCCCGACGAACGGACCGTAGTATGTCGCGCGTTCGTCGCCTCCCGCACTACGTACCACGGCAAAGCGCGGCGCCTTGCCGCGCGTCAGCTTGATGAAGGCGTAGTTCCGGTCGTCTCGCTTGAGCGCGACGTTGAAGCGCGGCCTGTATCGCTTGATCTGCCTCAATTCCTCGAGCAGTGCCGCGAACTCGCTAGGCAGGTACGACCACTCGATCGCTGCGGCCTCACGGACGATACGGGCACCCTTGTGATACGGGTATCTGCCGCGAAAGTACGACAGCAGTCGCGTGCGGAGCCGCTTGCTCTTTCCTACGTAGATGATCTCACCGTTGGGAGATCGCATGGCATAGACGCCGGGAAGATTCGTGGCCTCGGCTTCAACGTGTGCCCGAAGGCGCTCGAGCGGCTGTACGTCAGACTCCATCTGCGGCTCGGCGGCCTCGCACAAACCGTCGGGCGATCGCGCTCGACGACGGCGCTGGCTCATTCCTGGCAACGGTAACAGAAATGCGTCGCTCTCCCATCAATCGCGTGCGTTTCGATCATCCGATGTCCGCACCGCCGACATGGCTGGCCACCACGACCGTATGCCTCCAGCGATGCCGCGAACTGGCCGCGTTCCCCCCGTGCATCGCGGAAATCGCGGAAGGTCGTTCCACGCGCTTCGATGCTTGCCGACAGAACCCCGACCAGAGCATCGCGGAGCGCTTGGGCGTCGTCCCCGCTCAACAGGTCCGCCCGGCGCGACGGATCGATGCCAGCGCGCCAGAGCGCTTCACACGCGTAAATGTTGCCGCATCCGGCAATCCGACGCTGATCCATCAGCACCACCTTTACGAATCGCCCGCTTGACCGAAGAATACCCGAAAGTCGCGCCCCTGTGAACGCCGGGTCAAGGGGCTCAATCCCAAGTGTCGAGTCGATGTCGCTAAACTGTCCCTCACTCACGACAGAGAATGTGCCGAGTCGACGGATGTCGCAGTAGAGCAAGGCCCGACCGTCTGCCAACGCCAGGCGAACGCACTCGTGCGGAAGGGTCGGTGAGTCGCAGTCTCGAATAACACGCATGCTGCCGGTGAACCGCGGCTGCACGAGAATACGCTGGCCGTCGTTCAAGTCCAGAACGACGATCTTCGCTCGTCGCCAAGTCCGCTCGATGCGTCGGCCGATCAGCTTCGTCCCGATCGATGCCGCATTGACTCGACGAAGGACGTCAGGGCGGAGGATGGTGCATCCTCGAACCTCACCGCCTGAAACCAGGCGATCGAGGTCCCGAGCGATCGTCTCGGTCTCAGGAAGTTCGGGCATGGCGTGCCATTTCTCGCCAGCCGATATCGTGTCGCCAGTACGCGCCATCGAAGCTGACGCTTTCGGCACCAGCCGTGGCCACCCGCTGTGCCTCAGACATCGAGTCGCCGATGCCGGTAATGGCGAAGACTCGACCGCCCGACGTCCGAAGTACGCCGCGCGCGTCGATCACCGTTCCGGCGTGGAAGACGAGGGCACCGGCAGGGGGGGTCGCGAAGGACACTTCCCGCCCGATCCGCGGCGCCTCCGGATAACCGGGAGAAGCGACGACGATAGTCAACGCCGACTGTCCGGAGAAAGAAACAGGGGAGACTCCCGTCAAGCCGTCTGGCCGGCATGCTCCAGCCAGCAAAGGAAGGAGCGGAGACGTCATCAACGGAAGCACGGCCTCGGTTTCCGGATCTCCGAACCGGCAGTTGAACTCCACGACCTTCGGTCCAGTCTCCGTCAGCATCAGACCGGCGTACAGCAGGCCGCGGAACGGCGTGCTCCGATGGCGCAGCTCATCGAGCGTCGGCGCAACAACCTCCTGCCCGACTCGATCTATCAGGGCCGCCGATGCAATGGAGACAGGCGCGTATGCTCCCATTCCGCCTGTGTTTGGACCGAGGTCGTGCTCCAGGAGTCGCTTGTGATCCTGGGCTGGGATCAGCGGCAGGAAGTTCTCGCCATCAGTCAGGAAAAAGAGCGATAGTTCCTCGCCGCTCATGAACTCCTCCACCAGGATCTCCGTACCGGCAGCACCGAACGCGGTGGCTTGGAGCATGAGCTCAATGGCCCGGTCCGCCTCTTCAACGCTCTGGCAGACGAAGACGCCTTTTCCAGCGGCAAGTCCCGATGCCTTGATCACGATCGGTGCTCCCAAATCACGAACTGCTCGCTTGGCGCCGGCCTCATCAGTATGCCACGAGGCGAACGCGGTAGGGACGCCGGACCGGAGCATGACTTCTTTCGCGAAACGCTTGGAGGATTCGATCTTGGCGGCGGCCGCTGTAGGGCCGAAACAAGCAATGCCATCGGAACCAAGCCGGTCTGCCAGTCCTGCTGCCAAGGGTGCTTCCGGACCGACGACCACTAGATCAACGGCTTCGGCCTTGGCGAAGTCGGCGATTCCGGCGATATCGGTCGCAGGAATCGGAGCACAGCGAGCCAGTCTCGCGACACCGGGATTGCCTGGTGCGACGACTATTTCCAATCCGGGATCATCGCGTCGCAGCTTCCGGACAATTGCGTGCTCCCGACCGCCGCTGCCAACGATCAAGACTTTCACGAAGCCCCACCGCTGGGCTTGAACGCGGTGTTGAACGCATCCTTCGCGCGATCGAGAATACCGCTCAGGGTATCGACGGCACCGCGAGCCTGATCTCCGTAGTATCCGGCTGCATCGGCGTAATCGTCGGCGAGTGGCGGCGTGCTGGTGTCACTTCGACGGCGATAGTCGCCGCTCAGGATTTTCGCGTAGGCGCCCGACTCGACCCACCGCGACAGCTCGGCGGCCCGTACTGTTCCGAATGGATGCGTGCGGAAGGCGGTGTTGATGACCTGCCAGACACGATCGCCAAGATCATCTGCCGACTCATACTCCTTCGCCTGCGTCTTGAAGGCTTCTATCGAAATCGTGTCATCGCCGGCGCCGCCGCCCGCCATTTTCAGGAACGTGCCCATCGAGGCGTTGGCATCCTGGGTTGTCAACAGTCCGGCGCGGTCTGCCGAAAGTTCGGCTTTTCGGTACCACTCCATCAGGGCAAGCTGGAAAGGCAGCAGGGCCATACCAGCCAGAAACGGGAGGTTGTTCAACCCGACCGTCAGGATGATGATCGCGATGGTTGTATATGTGGTGTGGCCGCTCATGATGTGGCCCAACTCGTGGCCGAGTACGTCGCGGCATTCTTCGTCATCGAGGAGGGCGACCGTGCCCGAGTTGAGGACGATGAACGGCTTGTCGAAGCCGACGGCGGCCGCGTTCACCAAAGGGGTTTGGGACACGTACAGTTCGGGCACTTCGGGCCAGTCCAGAGTCTGCAAGACCTCCTGATAGCGGGCCCACAGCTTTGGCCGCTGGTCGGGGCCCACGCGGACGGCGTTAGCGAGGAAGAGTTGGCGAACTCCCTTCTCGCCGAAGAAGCCGGCGATCTTGCGAACTACCGTGTCGAAACCCGGGATGGCGCGGAGGGTGTTCAACGCGGCGCGATCCGCCGGATGCTCCCACGCGGTCGATGCGATGTCGGCGAGCTTGATGCGGTCTGGCATGGAATACCTCGAACCGGGGTGAGGGGCGGCGAACCCGAGCCCGAGGCGCCGCACGGTAGGCTCGTCCTACGATACCTGGGCGGGAAAGGTGTCTCGTTACACTCCCTGGAGCGCGTGATCCAGGTCCGCGATCAGATCCTCGGTATCCTCGATGCCAACCGAGAAGCGGACCAGCCCGTCCCGAATGCCCAACGCCGCCCGTTTCTCTGGCGGCACCGAGGCGTGCGTCATCGACGCGGGATGGCAGGCGAGGCTTTCGACGCCACCTAACGACTCGGCGAGCGCGAATACGCGCACCCGACCGAGCAGTCGGGCCGCGTCTTCGCGGCCAGGGAGTTGGATCGAGATCATGCCGCCAAACCCGGTCATCTGCCTGCAGGCCAGCGCGTGCTGGGGGTGCGAGTTCAGTCCCGGATAGATCACGCGCTCTTCGCCGAGGCGCTGGGCCAGCCAGGCCGCGACGCGGCGGCCGTTGGCATCGTGCGCCTTCATTCGCAGGTGGAGTGTTTTCGTACCACGTAGTGCGAGCCAGGCATCGAACGGTCCGGGAACGGCGCCGGCGGCATTGAGAATGAACTGCAGGCGGGCCGCGAGGTCGTCGTCCTTCACGATGGCGATCCCGCCGATCATGTCGCTGTGGCCGTTGAGGTATTTCGTAGTCGAGTGGTAGACGACATCCGCCCCGTATTCGAACGGTCGCTGGAAGATCGGCGTGGCGAACGTATTGTCGACGATGCAGAGCGTGCCAGCGCGCCTGCTGATCTCGCCGATCGCCCCCAGGTCGGTCAGGCGCATGAGCGGGTTTGTCGGCGTTTCGCAGATGATCGCCCGTGTCCGCGGCGACAGCGCGTCCTCGACGCGCTGAGGGTCACGGGTATCGACGTACCGGAACACCAGGCCGAAATTGGCAAGGATGCGATCGAACAGGCGGGGCGTTCCTCCGTACATGTTTTCCGCGCAGATCACTTCGTCACCGGATTGCAGCAGCTTCATGATCGAGTCGAGGCATCCCATCCCGCTGCTGAACGCAAAGCCGTGCGTACCTCCCTCGAGTGTGGCAATATTCCGTTCGAGGGCTTCCCGCGTCGGGTTCCTGCCGCGGGCATATTCGTATCCCTTGTTTCGGCCAAGACCTTCCTGTGCGTATGTAGACGTCTGGAAAATGGGCGTCATGATGGCGCCCGTGCCGGGATCGGGGCGCTGTCCGGCGTGCACGGCACGCGTGCCAAAACCGGTGCGCAGGTCTTCGTCGAAAATGCGGGCCATGCTGGACTCAGTGAAAGCGAGAGCCAAAAGATACACGCCCCTCGGGATGTTCAGCAGCATCCCGAAAGGCGCGGAAACACTTCGGGGAGGCTGACGATGTCCGTGCCCGTCCGACACGATGGGGTTTCGGCGTTGCACTGCCTTGTGGTGGATGACGAGCCTCACCTGCGCCGTGTTCTCGTCAGGCTGATGCAAACGGATGGATTCTCATGCGACGAGGCGGGCAACGGCGTGGAGGCGCTCGAACAAATGGCGACTCGGCCGGCAACGCTGGTGGTGACGGACCTCCACATGCCGCAGATGGACGGCATCGAACTGCTCCGCGAGCTTCGCCAGCGGTATCCGGATACGGCCGTCATGATGATCACGGCCGTGGCCGATGTCGGGACTGCCGTCAATTGCCTGAATGTCGGGGCGATGGACTACTTGACGAAACCGTTCCATCTGGAGGAAGTGCGAGCGCGGGTCAGGCAGGCGCTCGAACGGCGGCGGCTCATTATCGAGAATCGCGACTACCAGGAGCGCCTGGAGGACAGGGTGCGTGTTCAGGCGCGCCGGCTTGAGGAGCTTTTTCTCGCCAGCATCCAGTCGCTGGCCGACGCGCTGGAAGTCAAGGATCCATACACGCTGGGGCACTCGCTGCGCGTGAGTCGGCACTCGGGCGTGATTGCGCGGGCTCTGGGCCTCGATCGGCCCGTCGTCGCGCAGATCGAGTTGGGTGGCCACGTCCATGACATCGGCAAGATCGGCGTGCGCGAGGCAGTTCTGAACAAGCCCGGCCCGCTGACGGACGAGGAGTACCAGCACATCATGACGCATCCCATCGTGGGCTGGCGCATCCTTTCGCCGTTGCTCGCCGAGCAGCCGATCGCCCTGAACGTGGTGCGGTCGCACCACGAGCGGTTCGACGGTCGTGGCGTTCCCGACGGTCTGGCTGGAGAGGAAGTTCCGCTCGAGGCACGCATCGCGGCGGTGGCAGACACGTTCGATGCGATGACGAGCGTGCGGCCGTACAGGCCGGGCGTGCCGGTCGCGTCCACGCTTGTCGAGCTCAGACGCTGTAGCGGCTCGCAGTTCGATCCTCGTGTGGTGGACGCGTTCATCGCCGCGGTTGAGGCTGGCGAGATCGACTCCAACATGGTGGCCGCTGTGCGCACGATGACCGTGCCCTCGGCGGCGGGTCGCGCGTCCTGACGTTGTTTCGTGGGTGTCGCAAGCGCTTGGCGCGGGCGCTGCGAAACCGATTGCACCACAGGTGCAGTACGCCGCGACAGTGTGCACGGGGCAGGTGACGTCAATCGTGAGGCAGGTCACGAGGATGTGACGCGACCGTAGTGCGTGACATCGCCGGGTGTCGCCCGGCGGACAGCGCACCTTGTAGATTCCTCATCCGTTTTCCGGGCGACTTCTCGTCAATCCTTGTTCTGCATTTCCACCGGGGGCCGAATGTCGTTTGGCGGTTTGATGGTGAGCGTGTCGGGAGTTCGGGGTCGAGTCGGCGAGGGTCTGACGCCGGAGGTCGTGGCGCGCTATGCGGCTGGCTTTGGCGTCTGGTCGCTGGCGCGCTCCACGTCGCGCGCCATCGTCGTCGGGCGCGACAGCAGGGTTTCGGGACCGATGATGCATCGTTTGGTGACTGGATCGCTGCAGGCCGCGGGGGCTGACGTGGTCGACATCGGGATGGCGCCGACGCCGACCGTGCAACTCGCGGTGGAGGAGCACGGAGCCGCCGGCGGACTGGCGATAACCGCCAGCCACAACCCGATCGAATGGAATGCTCTCAAGTTCATCGGCTCTGCCGGCCTGTTCCTCGATCCCGACGAAAGCGGGTCCATGCGCGCGTTCATCGATCGGGGCGTGCGTTTCCCGACGTGGGAGTCGTTAGGCTCGGTCCGACAGGACGACGGAGCTGTCGCACGGCATGTCGAGCGAATCCTTGCCCTCCCGTTCGTCGACGTCGGAGGCATCAGGCGCCGGCGCTTTCCGGTGGCACTCGATACCTGTCACGGCGCCGGCGCGGCGATCATGCTCTCGCTGCTGGAGCGACTGGGGTGCGTCGTGCAGGGGATTTACCTGGAGCCGGACGGGAGATTCCATCGGCCCCCGGAGCCGGTAGCAGACAACCTGGGCGAGCTTGAAGCGCTCACGCGCCAG
The DNA here is from genome assembly GCA_019186945.1 of Gemmatimonadaceae bacterium. Classification (GTDB taxonomy): domain Bacteria; phylum Gemmatimonadota; class Gemmatimonadetes; order Gemmatimonadales; family Gemmatimonadaceae; genus JABAQJ01. Next base: position 552,376 of record JABAQJ010000002.1, on the reverse strand, counting down.
AGCGGCGCCGCGATCGGATTTGCCACCGACCCGGACGTGGACCGGCTTGCCCTGGTCGCCGACGGCGGTCGGGCCATCGGCGAGGACTATACACTAGCGCTCGCCGCCCGAGTCGTGCTGGCCAGGCGGCCCGGGGTGGTCGTGACGAACCTCTCGACCAGCCGTATCGTCGATGATGTTGCGGCTGAATCCGGTTCGCGAGTGATCAGGGCGCCCGTGGGTGAGGTCAATGTTGCGGTACGGATGCGACAGGAGGGCGCGGCGATCGGCGGCGAAGGGAATGGCGGCGTGATTCTGCCCGACCTTCACTTGGGCCGGGATGCCCCGGTAGCAGCTGCACTGCTCCTGCAGCTGCTGCACGAGACCAGCGAGCCGTTGAGCGCGACTGTGGCACGATATCCGCAGTACGCGATCGTGAAGGACAAGCTGGATCGACCCGGCGGCAATCTAGGTGACGTCTATGAGTCGCTGTGCGCGACGTTTGAGGATGCCGAGGCCGATACTCAGGACGGGCTGCGGCTCTCCTGGCCGGACCGCTGGGTCCATGTTCGGCCGTCGGGAACGGAGCCCATCGTGCGTGTCATTGCCGAAGCCCCAACGTCAGAGGAGGCGCGCAGTCTGATCGCGCGCTGCCGCGCGCCGCTTGACGCGCTGAACGTGTAACTCGTCAATTCAGACCATCTATGTGCGGAATCGTTGGATACGTCGGCCCGAAGCTCGCGACTCCCCTCCTCATCGAGGGACTGAAACGGCTGGAGTACCGTGGCTATGACTCTGCTGGCGTCGCGATCATGAACGGGTCCGGCGTGGAGACGGTGAAGGAGTCGGGGAAGATCACGCGTCTGGAGTCCCTTCTTTCCGCCACGCCGGTCGTCGGCACGACGGGGATCGCGCATACGAGGTGGGCGACGCACGGCCAGCCGAACCAGGTCAATGCGCACCCGCACGTCAGTCAGGACGGGACGATCGCCGTCGTGCATAACGGGATCATCGAGAACTCGATGGTGCTCAAGCAGATGCTCGAGGGACGCGGGTACACCTTTCAGTCCGACACGGACACGGAAGTCCTGGCGCATCTGACGCAGGAGTTTTTCGAGGGGAACCTGGAGGAGGCCGTGATCCAGGCTCTGCGCATGGTGGAAGGGACGTACGGTATCGCGGTGATCTCTGCGACGGATTCGCACAAGATCGTGGCGGCAAGGAAGGGGAGTCCGTTGCTCGTCGGGCTTGGGGACCAGGAGTATTTCGTCGCCAGCGACGTGTCGGCGATTCTGGCGCATACGCGGCAGGTCGTGTATCTGGACGATGGGGACCTCGCGGTGCTCGACCGCGACGGCTATCGCATCATCGATCTGGATGCGACCGAGCTGCAGAAGAAGGTGTCGCGCGTCGATTGGGATCTGGACCAGATCGAGCGTGGCGGGTTCCCGCACTTCATGCTCAAGGAGATCTTCGAGCAGCCTGACACGATCGAGAATACGATGCGCGGCCGATTGCTGCCGGACGACGGCACATCGCGGCTCGGCGGGTTGAATCTGACGGATGACGAACTGCTGTCGTTCGACAACATCGTGATCACCGCCTGCGGCACAAGCTGGCATTCGGCGCTGATCGGGGAGAATCTGATCGAGGAATTGACGCGGGTACCCGTCGAAGTCGAGTACGCGTCGGAGTTTCGGTATCGGAACCCCATCGTCAACGAACGCACTTTGTGCATCGTGATCTCGCAGTCGGGAGAGACCGCGGATACGTTGGCGGCGATGCGCGAAGCGAAGCGACGCGGAGCGCGCACGTTAGGCATCGTGAACGTGGTAGGTTCGACGATCGCTCGCGAGTCGGACGGCGGGATCTATCTGCACGCAGGTCCGGAGATCGGGGTTGCGTCCACCAAGGCGTTCACTTCGCAGGTGACTGCCCTCCTGCTGTTTACGCTGAAGCTCGGCCGCCTGCGGGACATGAGCATCCTGCGCGGGCGCGAGATCATCGACGCCATGAAGGCGATCCCCGGTCAGGTGCGGGACATCCTGAGCCGCGCCGACGAGATCGAAGCGCTTGCGGAGGAGTTCAAGCGCGCTTCGAACTTCCTGTACCTGGGTCGCGGCTACAACTTCCCGGCCGCGCTCGAGGGTGCGCTGAAGCTGAAGGAGATCAGCTACATCCATGCCGAAGGGTACCCGGCGGCGGAGATGAAACACGGACCGATCGCGCTGATCGACGAGATGATGCCCGTCGTGTTCATCGCGCCGCACGACTCGGTGTTCGACAAGATCACGTCGAACGTCCAGGAGGTGAAGGCTCGCAAGGGCCGCGTCATCGCGATCACCAGCCGCGACGAACCGGCGCTCAAGGGCAAGATCGATTACGAGTTCCGCATCCCGGAAACCCTGGACCTGCTGGGGTCGATCCTGGCGAGTGTCCCGCTGCAGCTGCTGGCGTACTACATCGCGGTAAAACGCGGCGCCAACGTCGATCAGCCGCGCAACCTGGCGAAGTCGGTCACGGTCGAATAGCGCCGCAACATGCGCCTCGTGCTCCAACGCGTCGCGCAGGCGTCGGTTTCCGTGCGAGACACCCCGGGCCTCGAGCGCACGTCGGGGAGCATCGGACGCGGCTTCCTGCTGCTGGTCGCCTTCAGCCACACTGACGGCGATGCGGAGCTCGATTGGATGGCGGACAAGGTCGTGGGCTTGCGCGTCTTCTCCGATGCGGACGGCAAGATGAACCTCGCGCTCGCGGACGTCGGTGGCGCCATCCTGGTAGTGTCCCAGTTCACCTTGTATGGCGACGTGCAGAAGGGCCGGCGACCGTCGTTCATCGACGCGGCCCGACCCGAACTTGCCGTTCCGCTGTACGAACGCTTCGTCGCGCAGCTGCGCGCGCGTGGAGTGCAGGTGGCCACGGGAGAGTTCGGCGCTTCGATGGCGGTGTCGCTCGTCAACGACGGCCCTGTGACACTCTGGCTCGAGCGATGACGCCGATCCGCGTGATCCTCGCGTCTCAGTCGCCACGCCGTCGAGAATTGCTGTCGCTCATCGGATTGCCACATGAGGTTCGACCGGCAGATATCGATGAGTCGGTATTCGCGGGAGAAGAACCGCGCGTGCACGCCGAGCGTTTGGCGCGGGGAAAGGCGACCACTGTCGCGATCGATCGCCCGGATGCGGTCGTCATCGGCTCGGATACCATCGTGGTCCTCGACGGCCGGATCCTCGGCAAGCCCGTGGACGAAGACGATGCCAGGCGGACCCTGCAGCTGTTAAGTGGCCGCACCCATGTCGTTTTCACCGCGGTGGCGGTCGCGCGTGGGAGTGAGGTCGTCTCGGGCGTGGAAGCTGTCGATGTGACGTTTCGTGCCCTCACGAGCGAGAAGATCGCGTCGTATGTCCGGACCGGCGAACCGATGGACAAGGCGGGGGCCTACGGGATCCAGGGGTTCGGTGCAACCCTCGTCGAATGCATCCACGGCGACTATTTCGCTGTGATGGGACTCGCGTTAGGCCGAATGGTCGAACTGCTGGCGGCCGTTGGCGTCGAGTACGACTTCGGTCGCCTGCGCGAAAAGCGCGTGGCCGATCGCCGGCGCCAAGGAGATCAACCCTGACATCGCCCGGAAGCGTACGTGGTTCGCCACCGCTCGACCCGGTCGAGCACGTCGCGCACCTGGATCCGCGCCATTCGCCCCGGCCGGTTCTCCATGGAGATCGGGTAGTCTTCTCCCGGATCGCCATAGGCGTCGACGATGAGGTCATGGAAACGCCGATACGGGCCAGTGCGCTTCGGGTTGGTGTAGCCCATCAGGCTGATCACCGGGCGGTCGAGGGCGACAGACATGTGGAGGGGACCGGTGTCTGGAGAGATAACCAGCGCCGAACCATCTAGAATCCCGACGAGCGGGCGCAGACCGCTACCCAACGCGGAGCGCGGCCGCCCCGAACTTCGCGACAGGATCACCCCCTCGGCGTGGAGTTCCCGTGCCGAGCGTCCACCTACGAGCACCGCCTGAAGTCCGAAGTCGGACCAGAGCGCGTCCACGACCTGCGCCCAGCGTTCCGGTGGCCAGTCCTTCTCCGGCTTGCTGGTGGCAACGACGATCGCGACTGCCGGCCGCTCGAACTCGCGAAAGAACTCCTGCTGTGCGCTGCGCTCCGCATCCCACGGACCGAGGTTCCAGGTCACCGGCTCGTGTGGGATGCCTAACGCTTCCAGAAACTCGAAGTACTGATCCTGGACGTGCTGACCGCTGGCCCGTGCAGGTATTCGGTGCGTGGTGAAGAGCCAGTTCAGGTCGCGCGCTCGCGCCAGGTCGAAGCCCAGCTTGACCGGCGCGCGGCACATTGCCGTCACCAGTCCAGCCTTGAAGTACACCTGCAAGGCCAACAACGCGTCCTGTGGCCGCCCCGACATCGCCCGTCTCACGTCGACGAACGCACGCCAGCCACGTGAGCGATCGAACAGAACGATCTCGTCTACCGACGGGTGCCCGCGAACCAGGGTCGCTGGTCCCGGCTGCAACACCCACGTTATGCGCGTACCCGGTCGGCTGCGCTTGATCGCGTTGATCACCGGCAGGACGTGGACGGCATCCCCGACGGCGCTCATCATGACGACGCCGACGCGATCCAGCGGCTTGTCGATCACGACGCCATGGCGAGCCGGCGCAAGTCGCCGAGAACGCGAGGATCGAGCGCGACCGTGGCCTGGCGACTCCACTTCCGCAGGGACCGATCGAGGCGCTGGTGGTTTGCCGAACGCACGTTGGGATCGCCCGGTGGGTGAAAGCGGATACGATCCACATCCAGGATCCAGGCGCGAGCATTGCCGGCGTCGTCGCTGGACAGGAGGATATTCCGGAGGTTGAGGTCCGGGTGCCACGCCCCCGTCCTGGCCAGGTCGCGGAGCAAGTCGGCAACCGGTTCTACCCATGCGATGCCGCTGTTCTGCGTCAGCACGGTTGCCAGGTTGTCGCCATGGAGTTCCAGGGTGACCACGTCCGATCGTCTGAGGATCGGGCCCGCGTGGTAGACAGCATACGCCAGTACCGGCGGCGTGGGGATTCCCGCACGTATGAGGAGCAGGGAGACGAGAAGTTCGTATGGCGCTCGCGTGGGGGGGAGGAACAGGTCTCCGGTTACTGCCGCGAGCAGTCCGCCATGATGCGAGCGTCGTACGACCACACGGGCTCCGCCACCGGGGAGCGGGACGGCGAACGCCGTCTTCCGGCCTGCGAGTTCGCGGCGCTCGGGGTGCGCCGCGGCGTAGTCGTACAGCGTGCCGGCGCCTAACGCTTCCCGCACGCTGGAGACGAGGCCATCCTGTGCTACCGCGGTGGCTTGGCCGAGTCGCAGGCTGGAGTAGCCGGGCGGAACGCGCCCGATCATGCTGTCGCGCGAAAGACGCGAACTGGCTCCATCCGGCCGCGCAGCGGCAGCGGGTCGCACTCCATTAGTTCATGTGGTCGGGTCAGCGCTCGGCCGAGCGGTTCGGTAACGAGTATCTCTCCGCCCAACGCGATAGCACACAGCCGGTTCGCGGTATTCACAGTATCGCCGATGATCGTATACTCGAGACGTCGCTCGGATCCGAGGTATCCCGCGAAAGCATCGCCGTAGCTGACGCCGATGCCGACCTGGATTTCCGGCCGTCCTTCACCGCGCCAGCGCGCGTTGAGCCGCGCGACGGCGGTCATCATGTCGAGTGCGGCGTCCAGAGCACGGTCGGCGTCGTCAGGCTCGCTGATCGGTGCCCCCCACTGCGCCATGACCGCGTCGCCGATGAACTTGTCCAGGGTACCGCCGTGCCGGAAGACGCAGTCGACCATCTCCGTGAAGTACTCGGTGAGCAGGCGTGCCGTCTCGTCAGGCGGGAGGTGCGCCGCGAGTTCCGTGAACTCGCGGATGTCGCTGAAGAGCACGGCTACGGCTCGGCGTTCGCCGCCAAGGCTTACGGCACTGGGGGCGGCCGCGATCCGCGCCGCCAGAGCCGGTGCGAAGAAGCGCTCGAAGTTGCCGCGCACGTTCGCCTCGTGACGGATGCGTTCCCCAAACCGCACGTTGTCCACGGCGACGGCGGCGATACCGGCGAAAGCGACGAGGAAATCCAGATCCTCCTCGCTGATGCGATAGTTGTTCGTGGCGCAATCGACATAGAGGACGCCGAGGACGCGGCCTTCGCCCGCGACCATGGGCGCACAGGCCGCCGAGTGCGAGGTAGCGCCGGTTGGTGTCCTCGCGTCCTGGCCGGTCCCTCCCCCGCTCCTGGGCTCTCCCTTGTCGGAGCTGGTTACGGCGAGGTCGTCCGAGAGGATCGCGACTTTCTTCTCGATCGCCGTACGCGCCAGCCTGAGGGATACGGGGCGGCTGGACGGGGCTCCGTCACGCTGGCGAGAGATTCGGGCTTCGAGGTCGCTGTCGTCCTGGCAGAGGAGGATCGTGACGCGGTCGATTCCCATCAGCCTGAAAGAGAACTGCGTGAGTTTCTCCAGCATCTGGTCGACATCCGTCGCGCGGGTGAGCGCTTTCGAGATCTCCAGGAGGAGCGTCAGCCGCAACCGGTCGCGTTCGGCCTGTGGCAGGATGGCGGCGGTTTCGTCGACCGCTTTCTGGACGCCGCTGGCGCGAAGGGCGCTTTCCAGTGCCTGGTCCGCATCGGGAACGGGGATCTGGCGCACGATCGTCGTACCCGCGCGCGCGGCTCGCCGCAGGCTCTCGGCGGTTCCGTCGTCGATCAGGACCGGACTGAGTTCTCGCAGTTCAAAGAGAACCTTGCCAAAGATCAGGCGGTCGCCAGCAACGACCCGTGCGGAGGTGATCCTGTTGCCGTTGACGAAGGTGCCGTTGCTCGATCCCAGATCGCGCAGCGTGATTCCGCCCGATTCCACGGTCAACTCGGCGTGTCGTCGCGAGACCGTGGGGTCGAGGACCGGGAGATCGCTGCTCAGGGCACGCCCCAGCACGTGCGGCGCGCCGGGCCGCAGCTCAAACGTCACCTCGCCACTGGCACTCACCAGTCGATACGTCATGGCCGGAATATCGCGCTCCCGACCTGCCGTGCCTAGCGCGCCGCTCGCACGCGACCCAATGCCGTCAGGAGTGCCCGTGCCTTGCTCTCGGTTTCCTCCCATTCTGTCGACGGGACGCTGTCCGCGACGATTCCGGCTCCGGCCTGCACGGACGCTGTGCCGCCGGCAATCACACAGGTGCGGATCGTGATCGCGACGTCCATCCGGTCGTCGCCGGCGGCGATGTAGCCCACGCCGCCCGCATAGGGCCCGCGTCGCTCCGGCTCCAACTCGTCGATGATCTCCATGGCCCGGACCTTTGGCGCCCCGGTCATCGTCCCCGCGGGGAAGGTCGCCCGAAGGACGTCGAGACAGGACAGCCCATCGCGCAACTCGCCTTGAATCTGGCTCACCAGGTGAAGGACGTGCGAGAAGCGCTCGACGACCATCAGATCCGTGACCCGAACCGTGCCGTACTTGGCGATTCGGCCGACGTCATTCCTGCCGAGATCGACCAGCATGACGTGTTCCGCGCATTCCTTGGCGTCGGCACTGAGTTCGGCGCTCCGGGTTGCGTCCTCCTCGTCCGTGCCGCCTCTGGGTCGTGTGCCGGCGATCGGGCGCAACACCACCCGACCGTCCGCCACCCGGACCAGCAACTCGGGAGAACTGCCCACCAGTTCCGTACCGTCGAGAGCCAGGTGGTACATGTAGGGCGACGGATTCAGCGCACGTAGCGCGCGATACAACGACGTCGAGTCGAAATCGTGCGGCACGGCGATGCGCCGTGCCAGCAGGGCCTGAAAACAGTCGCCGGCGGCGATGTACTGCTTGATGCGTTGCACGTCCAGCTCGAACCGCTCGCGCGTGTAGGCGCACGTACCCGTCGCCGGCCAAGCCGCTTCGTCGATCGAAAGCGCGGCGAGCGGCGATGGTCCGCGCAGGCGCGATTCCATCCGGTCGATCGTCTGCTGGGCTAGCTCGAATCGGTTACGGAGCCCGGCCACGTCCGTGCGAGGCATGTCCCCCAGCGGAACGCCGACCACGATTCGAGCGCTGGCTTTGAGATTGTCGATGATGATCAGTGCATCGGTGAAGACGAACTGGGCATCGGGGGCCGGGATCGCGCGCGGTGGCGCCGCCGGCAGGTGCTCGATCGTGCGCGCGATGTCGTACGAGAAATAGCCAACCGCCCCGCTCCAGAACGCCCCCAGTTCAGGGACGCGCGCCGGTCGATCGCGCCGGATACGCGTCTGGAGGTCGCCGATCGGGTCGCTCGTGACGTGAGCGCCGTGCCAACCGACGTCAGGCAGCCACCTCTCTGCCACGCCATCCGTGTAACGCCACGCCTCCCGAGGTTCGGTTCCGAGGAATGTGTAGCGCGACCAGGTTTCGCTCCCCGCAGGGGCAGACTCGAGCAAGAACGCGAACGGCGGCCGGCGAACCTTGGCGAAAGCGGACACCGCGGTATCGGTATCCAGCAGGAGATCGCGCCACACCGGAACCAGAGAGGCCTCTTTCGCGAGGGCGACAAAACGTTCGAAGGTCATGTCACCGCACGCTTGCTTGAACGTCCATTCCCCGCTGGGGATATTCGCCGATCATGTATCGTCTGCTCGTTTTCGGAGTCGTCGTGCTCGCCACGCGCGCCAGCGCCCAAGCCACGGTGCCCGAGACGTGGAACGATGAGCGTACCACCGCCCTTGTCCGGCGCGCCACGGAATTGCGCCAGAAGCAGCTAGCGGACACGGGGCTGGCGAGCTACACCGCTTCCGCTCGTGGATACCTGACGTTCCTCGCCCAGGTCGGTGAAGGCTTCCCCGATGCACCGAAAATCGTCAAGGCGGATGAGCTGGCGCTGGAAGTCTATTGGCGCGCGCCGAACTACAGCAAGCAGTGGATCGTGGGCCGCCGCGATACGCTGCTCCTGCCGACCGACATCAACTACCATCGCGACCATCTCGGGATCGTCCAGAACAATTTCTCGGACATCATCCGGTTGGGCGATGGAGACGAGGTGCGGGACGTGCCACATCCGATGTCCGCTGTCGGAGCTGCAGTGTACGACTATCGCATCGCTGACTCGCTTCGCTTCCAGCTACCTGGGCGGGCACTCGACGTGTACGAAGTCAAAGTGCGGCCCAAGGACGATCGCAGCGCGGCTGCCGTTGGCGCTGTCTATCTCTCCCGAGAAGACGCACAGATCGTGCGTATGGCCTTCTCGTTCACGCGCGCTGCATTGCTCGACAAGTACCTCGAGGATGTCTCGATCGTACTCGACAATGCGCTGCAGGAAGCCCGGTTCTGGCTGCCGCGTCGCCAGGAGATCGAGATTCGACGCACGGGAACGTGGATGGATTTTCCGGCGAGAGGGATCATTCGTGGCCGGTGGGAGATTTGCTGTTACCAGGTGAACGTACGGCTCCCCAACGAGGCGTACCTTCCCGGCCCGGAGATCGTCACCGCTCCGCCGGAAAGCCTGCGAGCCTTCGCATGGAAGGGGAATCTCCTCGACTCGCTTCCGCCCGACGTGCGAGAGGCGACCGACGAAGACGTGGTACGAATACAGGCCGAGGCCCGCGCCATGGTCCGTGCCGGTGCGCTAGCCCGCGCGCAGACCACCTCGCTGACGGCGCACCGCGTCAGCGACATGGCGCGCATCTCGCGCGCCGAGGGGTTGGCGTTAGGCGGTGGCATCCGCCACCGCTTCGGTCACGGATTGGCGGCGGACGTGCTGGCTCGGTACGGTTTCGCCGATCACGAACCGAAAGCGACAGCAGGCTTGACCTGGGAGCGGCGCGGCGGCACCACGTTCCGGCTGGCTGGGTTCCGCGACTATCTCGATGCGCGCGATGTCCCGGAGGCAAGTGCTCTGGTCAATTCGATCGCGGCGCAGGAGTTTGGCACGGACTATACGGAACCATATGACGCGCGCGGCGGGTCGTTCACGGCCTCCGTGGGAACGGGTAGCGCGGCGCGATGGCGCGTCAGCCTCGAGATCGCTGACGTCGATTCCGTCCCTGTGTCGGCTCGGCCGGTGCGCGGGACGTTCTGGCCGACCATCCCGGTGCTGCCCAGTCGCGTGGGCCGAGTTGCACTCGGCTTCAGGTCGCCACGTCTCGAGTGGAAGCGGACGAGCCTCTCCGGGTCCACCGATCTAAGGCTGGCCCGCACCGACAGGGATTCGGGGCCACCGCTCACGACGCTGAGGGCGTGGGCGAGTATCGAGGCCCATCGTGAACTGCGGAGTGCCCGGCTGAGTCTGAGGGCGAACGGCGGCACCGTCGCAGGGGCATCGAACATCCCGGCGCAGGAGCTCTTCTATGCGGGCGGCCCTGTTTCCGCGCCGGGCTATCGCGGCGACCGGTTTGCGGCACGACAACTCGCTTCGCTCCGTGGGGAGCTCGGATTTCCGGTTCGAGCGCCGTCGCTGTCCCTGGGCCGATGGGGGAAGACACCTGGACGCGCCACTCTAGTGCCGTTCCTGCATCTTCTGATGGTCGATGGCAGCGCCGGCTTCCGGATCCCCGCGCAAGGGCTCTATCCCTCGGCGGGCATCGGCATTCTGCCGGCCTTCGACCTCCTGCGTCTGGACCTGAGCCGATCCATTCGCGACGGGCGCTGGGCCGTGACGGTCGACCTCGGTCGGGATTTTTGGCGGATTCTGTAACCAGTCGTCCTCTAATGGCGGGACGGCGGGTCGATACTACCAGGTGACGGCCGTTCCCGGCAGAACGTGACGCTGCATCCCTACATTCAACCCCCGGATTCGCTCTCCAGGCGCGCTCCATCGAAGTGACGCATTCTCCAACGAGACCAATCGCGACAATGCGGCAACTGCACGACGACTGGCTCATTCCCACGCTCGAAACACTGCTCAGCGCCGGCGATCTCGCGGCGTTGAAGCTGGAGGCGCCGGACGGCCTGTGGGACGCCGCCGTGCGCGGGAACCTGACGACCAATGCCGACATGCTGGCGGCGCTGTCCCGAAGGTTCCGGCTGCCCGTGGCGGACCTGACCGGCGTTTCGGCGGCGGCCAGGGCGCTCGTCCCGGAATCCCTGGCGCGCAAGTATCGCATTCTCCCGCTCAACAGCACGGATACCGTGCTCGAGATCGCGACCTCGAACCCGAACGACCTGGATTGCGAGCGGGCGCTCGAGTTTGCGACGGCGCGAGCGGTTCGGATGCAGCTGGCGGCTCCCGCGGAGATTCTCCAGCGCATCGAGGAGACCTACCGTCCAGAATCGGCCGTCGAGCGGTTGCTGGACGGCATGCATCAGTACGACGTGGAGTCGGTGCTGGAAACCGCGCCCGACGTCGGTGAACTCGATCTGACGTCGGACAACGCCAGCGATCGCCCGATCATTCGTCTGGTCGACCACATTCTGGCCGAGGGCATCTCGCAGCGGGCAAGCGACATCCATCTCGAGTCCCAGGAAGGAGGGGTCGTCGTCAACTATCGTATCGATGGCGTGCTTCGACAGACGATGTCGCTCCCACGGGCGGTCGGCATTCCGCTGGTGTCGCGCATCAAGATCATGTCGGGGCTGGACATCGCGGATCGGCTGCGCCCACAGGATGGACGCGCTCGCGTCTCCGTTAATGGCAAGCGGGTAGACCTGCGGATTTCCACCCTGCCGGCGTCGACCGGCGAGAAGGTGGTGATCCGTGTCCTCGACGGCGGAAGTGCGACGCTCTCCCTGGCCACGTTAGGCCTGAACGATTACGACCTGAGGCGCGTGCAGCAACTCGCCAACCTGCGCGAAGGCATCGTCCTCGTGACAGGACCCACGGGGTCGGGAAAGACCACGACGCTCTACTCTGCGCTGCGGACGATCCAGGCGCGCGGCGTGAACATCGTGACCGTCGAGGATCCAGTCGAATACAAGCTCGCCGGGATCGTGCAGGTCCAGGTCAACGAGAAGGCCGGGTTGACCTTCGCGGCAGCGCTCCGATCGATTCTGAGGCAGGATCCCGACGTTGTGCTGGTCGGCGAGATTCGGGACAAGGAGACGGCGTCCATCGCCACGCAGGCGTCGCTCACCGGACATCTGGTACTCTCGACGCTGCATACGATCGACGCGGCAAGCGCGGTCACACGATTGCTCGACATCGGCATCGAGAGCTTCAAGATCGCGGCGGCGCTGAAGGGCGTCGTGGCGCAACGACTTCTGCGGCGCCTGTGCGTGGCCTGTCGCAAGCCTGCCACCGATCCGGTCCCGGGAGAACTCAGGCGCCGCATCCCCGACAGCGTGGAGCTTTTCCAGGCGAGCGGCTGTCCCGAATGTGGAGGTTCTGGATATCGGGGGCGCCTGGCTGTGACCGAGGTGTTGATTGCGGATGCCGAACTCGAACGCCGCATCGGCGAGGCACAGACCACGGACAGAATAGCCGAGGCGGCTCGCGCGTCGGGCATGCGTTCCCTGTTCGATGCCGGCGTCGATCACGTCCTGAATGGCCTCACCGACATCGATGAGCTTCTTCGGGTGCTCGAGGTTCCGCAGGAGGTCCAGGCGACCAAGCCGGCGGCAGAGCCGCGGGTGCACGAACGACGTTCGACCGACGCCAACGGGGATTCTCGAACGATGCGGACGGCGGCTCAGCCGTACTACCGCGCGCTCACGCCGGCACGTCCCGCACCTGCGCAGCACCAGACACAACTGCCGGATTCGGTTTTCGAACTCGTCGATGACGCGCTGGGCGGGGGACTGAAGCAGACGCCCGATCGACGTACCGTGTTGCTGGTCGAGGATGAGGAACCCCTTCGTATCGTTCTGCGCGATCTCCTGGAACACGACGGCTTCCACGTGGTCGAGGCTGGCGATGGTGTCGTCGCATTGGACGAGATCGACCGCACCGCGCCCGACGTGGTCGTCCTCGATCTTAACATCCCAAGGCTGGACGGGCTCGGCGTTCTGTCGCACCTTCGCTCGCGGCCGCAGACCTTACACCTGCCGGTCGTTGTCCTCACGGCGAAAACCGATGAGGAGATCGAAGTGCAGGTACTGGAATCCGGTGCCGACGACTTTCTTGCCAAGCCGTTCCGTCCACGGGCGTTGGTGTCTCGCCTCAAGGCTTTGATCCGACGAACGTAGCCGTTCAGCTGGCAAGAAAACGGGAGCACGGGAGCACAGGTCTGTGCTCCAATCCTGACGCCTAGGGGAGTGTCGTGACGGATTTTCGGGTAGGTGCGATCGACGTCTATCTACTCAATCTCCACGATGATCCGTGGGACGTTCTTGTGCTCCGGCGGGCTGCTGGCGTGCGATGCGCGGGAGCATGGGAGGCCGTTCATGGCCGAATCGAGCCTGGCGAGACGCCGCCAGAGGCCGCAATTCGGGAAATCGCCGAAGAAACGGGGATGAAGGTCGATCGCCTCTACAATGTCGGCTGCCAGGCGTTCTATCTCCATCGACCGGACGTCGTACTGATGTCGGTGTCGTTCGCGGCACTGGTCGGACGATCCACGCCCATACTTGGTCCGGAGCACGACCGTTTCGAGTGGCTCCCTTTCGAGATAGCGATGGAGCGGATTGCCTGGCCCAGATCCAGACAGGCTTTGTCGGAGATTCGGGTCCTGCTCCGGGGAGGGGACGCCGGAGCAGTCGAGGACGTTCTTCGTGTGCTCTAGGATGCGTTATCGGGAGCGCGACCGGATCAGGGCTCGCTCGCGCTCGACTCTGGCCAGAACTGCAGGCCAGTCGCTGTTCTGGGCGGTCTCGAACTGGACACTCAGCGGCTGGTTGACGTCGATCTGCCCGTCGAAGATGAACAGCGCGCTCTGGGTTTCTCGCTGACGCAAGCGCTGAGCGCCGAATCCCGGCGTAAGAGGCACAACGTCCAGCGGGCGGAAGTCGCGTCCCACGCTGGTGACGATCATCTCCATCGGGCTGAAGCGCACCTCACCCACTTCGGTTCCGAAGAACGACACGTACCAAACGCTCACCGCTCGCTGGCCGGTTCGTCGCTCGACCTTGGAGACCGCCTCTCGCTGGCTGGCGACCAGTTCGTGGAGGGAACGATACGAATCGGGGGAGAGCGTGCGGATGATGCTCTCGTCGAGCGGTAGTGCACGCACTTCGAGGCCTTGGAGCTGCAGGCGGAGCGCGACATCCTCCTGCCTCAGCGAACCCAAGCCTGCTCGAACGAGTCCGGCGGTATCTGTTCCAGGCGGGACAGGAGCCGCGGCTGACTGCGTGCTCGGAGCGGGAATGGGCGCACAGGCCAGGCACACCGCGACGACCACGAGAGTCAGGCGCGCCATGGGGGTTGTGCGATGAGGTCGAGCATGGCCTGGGCCAACTCCGTTCGGCCAGCGCCAGTGTGTGCGCTGACTGGAATCACCTGCTCGGGATCCAGGTCCAGTTCGCCCGCGAGATCTGCGATGCGCACGGTGCCGGCCTGTGCCGAGAGTTTGTCCGTTTTCGTCACGGCGATCAGTGTTGGGATCCCGGTATCGGCCAGGAACTCGATCATCATCATGTCTTCCGGCGAGGGATCCCGGCGAACATCGAGGAGCAGAACGACTCCTCTCAGCAGTGTGGCATGGCGAAGGTATCCCTCGATGAGCGGTTTCCATTCGCTGCGCCTTTCCTTCGATATGCGCGCGTACCCGTAGCCGGGCAAGTCGACGAGGATGAACTGGCCGTTGACCTCGAAGAAGTTGATTTCGCGAGTGCGGCCGGGAGTGTTGCTGACGCGGGCGAACTTGCGCCGGTTGAGCAGAAGGTTGAGGAGCGAGGACTTCCCGACATTGGAGCGACCGGCGAAGGCGATCTCCGGCAGTCGCGAGTCTGGGCGCCACCCGCCTGCGGTCGCCATCCCGCCAAGGAATTGGAGCTGGCGGATCGCGAGCGGGTCTTTGGCGATGGCTCGATCGCTGTCCACTAGTGCGCGGTCAGTTCCGGTGTCACGGTGACGCCGGCGTGTGTGGCGGGCGTCACGAGAGCCAGGCGCAAGACGTCGTCCATGGTCGTCACGACATGGAAGCGCACCCGACTCCGCACATCTTCTGGCAGTTCGTCGATTTCCCGCAGGTTGGCTTCGGGGATGAGAACCTCATGGATGCCGCTGCGCAGGGCTGCCACCGATTTCTCCTTGAGTCCACCGATTCCGAGGACACGTCCCCGGAGGGTGATCTCGCCGGTCATGGCGACGTTGCCCCGGATTGGTACGCCGCTGAGGGCGGACGCCATGGCGGCCGCGATTGCGATGCCGGCGGACGGGCCGTCCTTTGGGGTTGCGCCTGCCGGGATGTGCACGTGGACGTCCCGTGTGCGGTGAAAATCGGCGTCGAGGCCGAGCAGTCTGGCTCGGCCACGCAGGTACGACAGCGCCGCCGATGCCGATTCCTTCATGACGTCGCCGAGAGTGCCCGTCAATTGGAGTCGCCCGCGACCGGGCGCGGCGCCAACCTCGATTTCCAGTATTTCACCGCCAGCGGCCGTGTAGGCGAGCCCGTTGGCCACGCCCACGCGATCGTCGCGGGTCTTTTCGTCGGGATCGAACGGTGCAACGCCGAGGAGCGTGCGCAGGTCGGCGGCCCTTACGACAGCGGTTGTGGCCCCGGGCGGCGTAGTGCCGGCGGGGGGAGCGACGCTCGCGGATTCGGACCGGGCGCGGGCCAGCTTTCGGGCCACTCGGGCAATCCGGCGTTCGAGTTCGCGGACACCGGCCTCGCGCGTGTACTCGCGCACGATCGCGGGTACGGCATCGGCCTCGAACTGAACCGACGCCGGGGGAACGCCGTGGCGTTCGAGCTGCCGCGGGATCAGGAAGTTACGCGCGATCGCCTGTTTCTCGTGGTCGAGGTATCCGGCAAGGCGCAGGATCTCCATGCGGTCGCGAAGGGGGTCCGGGATCGCCGCGAGCGAGTTGGCCGTCGTCAGGAACAACACGTGCGACAGGTCGTAGTCCACCTCGAGGTAATGATCGCTGAAGGCGCGGTTCTGTTCCGGATCTAGGACTTCGAGCAGTGCGGCCGATGGATCGCCGCGCCAATCGTGGCCGAGCTTGTCGACTTCGTCGAGGAGCAGGACCGGGTTCACGGTTTCTGCGCGTCGCATGGCCTGGACGATACGGCCCGGCATCGCGCCGATGTAGGTGCGCCTGTGTCCGCGGATTTCAGCTTCGTCGCGGACGCCGCCCAGCGACATCCGGACGAACCGTCGTCCGAGGGCGCGGGCGATCGATTTGCCTAACGACGTCTTCCCGACGCCAGGCGGGCCGACGAGGCAGAGGATCGGACCGTCCAGCCTGCCGACGAGCCCGAGCACGGCGATGTAGTCGAGGATACGGTCCTTGATATCCTCAAGGCCGTAGTGATCCTCGTCCAGCACTCGGCGGGCGTGGGCCACGTCGAGGACGTCATCGGTCCGCTTGGCCCAGGGTAACGCCACCAGCCAGTCGAGGTAGTTGCGGCCGACGGTCGCCTCGGGCGAGATCGGCGACGTCCGACGTAGCTTGCGCAGTTCGCGATCGGCGCGGGCTCGAACGGGATCCGGGAACTGCGCCGAGGCGATCGCCTCCTGCAGCTCGTCCAGATCGTCGGCGTCCTCCTGACCCAGTTCCCGATGAATCGCCTTGAGCTGTTCCTGCAGATAGAACTCGCGCTGGTTCCGGAACATCGAACCGCGCACGTCGTCGTCGATCTTCCGTTCCAGCCCGAGCAGATCGATCTCCGTCGCGAGGGCATCGCGCACGCCGCTCAAGAGGTCCGCGAGCTGCGGCGCTTCGAGCAGCCGCTGCCGGACTTCGTGGCGGACCGCGAGGTGCGCAGAGACCACGCATGCCATCCGTTCCTCCGATTGCGCCGCCTGCGCCACCACGACGACCTCCTGCGGTATCCGGCGATGCAGCGAGACGTACTCCTCGAAGGAGGATAGCACCTGACGGGACAGCACGGCCTCACGTTCGCGACTCTCCGCATCGTCGGTAGACCAGGGAGCGGGAACCAGACTCGCCCGGAGGTAATCCTGCGCGTGCGCGAAACGCGTGACGCGTACGCGCGCAATCGATTCGAGCAGTACGCGGATCGTTCCTCCCTGGAGCTTCGACAGCTGCGACACCCGCGCAACCGTTCCGGTGCGGTACAGATCCGCAGGCGCGGGATCGGACGTCTCTGCACTGCGCTGCGCGACGAGCAGTACGTACTCGTCGCCCTCCCGTTCGGCAGCCTCGATGGCGGCCAGCGATCCGGGACGCCCGATCAGCAGCGGCATGACCACGTATGGGAACAACACCACGTCGCGCAACGGCAGCACCGGCAGCCGGTCGGGAATCTCGAACTTCTCGATATCGCGAAACAGGATCACTGAACGGGCGGCGAGGGGAGAATGGAGACAGGAAAAAATAAGCCCGGAGCGCAGGATACGCTCCGGGCACCTGGCCGACCGGGCCGGTCAGGCTTCCTTCTTCTGTCGCTTGGTACTGATTTCGAGCAGCGGCGGTGCGCCATTGGTGATGCAGGCCTCCGTCACCTTGACCTCTACGACATCGTCGCGGCTGGGGAGGTCGAACATCACTTCCATCAAAGTCTCCTCCACGATCGCGCGCAGGCCACGCGCCCCGGTGCCACGCTTCAGCGCTTTCTGGGCGACGGCCTTCAACGCGGTCTCCTCGAACGTGATCTTGACGTTCTCCAGCTCGAAGAGCTTGTGGTACTGCTTGGTCAGTGCGTTCTTCGGTTCCTTGAGGATACGCACGAGCGCGCCTTCGTCGAGCGCATCCAGCGGGACCATGACCGGGAGTCGACCGACCAGTTCCGGGATCAGGCCGAACCGGAGCAAGTCGTCAGGTTCGACTTCCACGAAGGGATTCTGCTTGACGGATTTCTCGGCGCCGTCCCTGTTGTCCGATGGGCCAAACCCGATCTGCTTTCGGCCAGTTCGCGACTCGATGATCTTGTCGAGCCCGTCGAATGCGCCGCCGCAGATGAACAGGATGTCCTTCGTATTGATCTGGATGTACTCCTGCTGCGGGTGTTTCCGCCCGCCCTGCGGTGGAACCGACGCCAGCGTGCCCTCGAGAATCTTCAGCAAAGCCTGCTGCACGCCCTCGCCCGACACGTCGCGGGTAATGCTCGGGTTCTCGCTCTTCCGCGCGATCTTGTCGATCTCGTCGATGTACACTATGCCCCGTTCGCATTCGGCGACATTGAAGTCGCCCGCCTGCAACAGTCGCACGAGGATGTTCTCGACGTCCTCCCCAACGTAACCCGCCTCCGTCAGCGTGGTGGCGTCGGCGATGGTGAATGGAACGTCAAGAATCCGCGCGAGCGTCTGCGCCAACAGTGTCTTGCCCACGCCTGTCGGTCCCAGCAACAGAATATTCGACTTGTCCAGCTCGACCTCGTTGTCGCGCGCGGCACCGGAATTGATTCGCTTATAGTGATTGTAGACCGCTACTGCGAGCGCCTTTTTCGCGTGCTCCTGTCCGATGACGTACTGGTCCAGCACGTCCTTGATCTCAGCCGGCGTGGGAACCTGCGTGATCGCTTCCGCGACCTCGCGCTCTTCATCCTCCGCCAGGATCTCGTTGCACAGTGCGATGCACTCGTTGCAGATGTAGACCGACGGCCCGGAGATGAACTTCCGGACGGAGTCCTTGGATTTCCCGCAGAACGAGCAGCGAAGGTGTTTATCGTGCGACATTGCTCATGGCCGGGATGTGGATCGGTCCGACTCGGCACCGCGGGGGATACCCTAATAGACGCTTCGCTCGCGCGTCAAGCAAACCGAGGGGCGATCCGGTGACTTTTCTCACAATACGTTCCGTCACCCGGCCAGCGCTGCGGTCCTGACCCCATCCGGAACCTCGCTCCGGTTCACCACTACGGTATCGATGATGCCGTATTCCCTGGCTTCGTCAGCGGACATGAAACGATCCCGGTCGACGTCGCGCTCGATCTGCTCCACCGCACGGCCAGTGTGCTTGGCCATCAGCTCATTCATCTTGGCGCGGAGGTAAATGATCTCCCGGGCCTGAATCTCGATGTCTGCTGCCGTACCCTGGGCCCCGCCGGACGGCTGGTGGATCATGATACGCGAGTGCGGCAAAGCCGCACGCTTTCCCTTCCGGCCAGCCGCCAGAAGAAAGGCTCCCATACTGGCGGCCAGTCCCATGCAGGTCGTGTTGACCGGCGATTTGAGAAACTGCATCGTGTCGTAGATCGCGAGCCCGGCCGACACGCTCCCTCCCGGCGAGTTGACGTACAAATGGATATCGCGATCCGGGTTATCCGCGTCCAGGAAGAGCAACTGTGCGATGACGATGTTCGCGACATCGTCATTGATCTGCGTCCCGAGGAAGACGATCCGATCCATCAGCAATCGGCTGAAGATGTCGTATGTGCGTTCTCCGCGGCTGGAGCGCTCGATGACGTACGGTGGATACAGAGTCGCCATGGTCTTCTCGAAACGTCGGTGGTTGGAAGTGTCGGCGATTCCCAATGGAATCTGAGGTATGATCGGAGCGATCACGCCGAGTCGATCGTGTTCTTGTCATACAGCCACGCGAACACCTTATCCTCCGTGAGAGTCCGCTCCAATTCCTTGAGACGACCGGCCTTCTGGAGCGAGGCGTACAGCTGTCCGACTTCAACCCCGCGCTTGGCAGCCATTTCGCTGACCTTGTCATCCAGGTCGGCTTCCGTGGCTGCCAGGGCCTCCTTTTCGGCAATCGTCTCCAGGATCAGGTCGCGCCGAACCTGGCGTTCCGCCATGGGGCGGAATTGCGCCGAGAACCGTTCTTTCTCCTCAGCCGGGATCTGATATGCGTCACTATACGCCTGAACAAGCTGGGCCACCCAGCTGGGCGGAACCTCGAACTCGTTGGCGCCGATGATCTCGTCGAGGAGCTTCTGGCGCACTTCGGCATCCGCGTCACGCTCCGCCGCCGCCCTGAGGTCCGCTCGCACGGCTTCTCGGAGGGCCTCGAAAGACTCGAAGTCACCGACTTCACGCGCGAAGGCATCGTCACCTTCAGGGAGCGACTTCCGCTTCACGTCGTTGACGAGTACGCGAACCAGTTTCGTTTTCGATCGCTGGTCTTCGTCGGGGAAGTCATCCGGCCACTTTACGGGGCGTTCGGTCGAACTGCCCGGAGCCGTCTCCATGATCAGCTCTTCGATGCCGGCGATGGCCTGACCCGCGCCGAGCACCACCTTGAACTCCCGGCCCTCCCCGATTTCGCCACCGTCTTCGCTGGTGGCGAGGACGGCAGTGACCATATCGCCTTCGCGTGGCTTCTCGTCGATGGGGCTCCACGTCGCGCGATGCTCGCGCATCGAGTCGATCTGTTCAGCGACATCGGAGTCACCAACGGTCCGTTGCGTTCTGGTGACACGGAATCCGCCAGTGCGGGCGAGGTCCAGTTCCGGTCGAACTTCGAGGTGCAGCTCGAAGCTCAAGGGCTGACCCTCCTCGAACTTCAGGTCGTGAACGTGAGGCTGGGCTGCCAATTTGAACGTCGCCCCCTCGACGACCTGCTTATAGGCTTCCTGGACGATCGTCTCGACCGTTTCCTGCCGGATGGCGTCGCCGAAGCGCCTGAGCACCATGGCCGCCGGAGCCTTTCCGGGACGGAATCCGGGGAGTCGGACCTTCGACGAGTAGCGACGCGCGGCCTGTTCCTGGGCTTCACGGAACGATTCCGCTGAAACTTCGACGCGGACAAGGCGCTCGATGCCGTCCGTTTTCGTGGGGGTTATCTGGATATCCATGTTCGCGCGGTGGTTCCCTGGGCGGCGGCCCTGCGCCGCCTCGAAGATCCGAAAGGTAAGCCAGGGAGGGGTGCGCCCCAAGCGCTTGGGCGCTTCGAACGAGTCGAAGGCACGACATCGCCGTAGCGGCCCCGGGGAATGGAACGGCCCGGACGTGTCTTGTATTGTTAGGCACTCGAATCCAGGAAGTCACGATGCGGTCGACACGCCAGGTCGCGCTTGCACTGTTGCTGTTGTTCGGGCCGCTCGTGTTGCAGGGGCAACAGGCGACGCTGGACAGGCTCCGTCTTGGGGACACTTCGATAGTTCACATCCTCCGGCTCACCGATGGAACGCAGTTGGTGGGTCGCATCACGCGCCTGACGGCCGACAGCGTGACAATGGCCCTCCGCGCGGGCAGCGTAACGGTGCAGCGTACCATGGTTGTGGAGGTCCGCGAGCTGCCAGGCACGGCGGTTCGTAACGGCGATTTCTGGTTCCCTAACCCGCACTCGACGCGGCTCCTCTTCTCGCCAACCGCATTTCCACTGGAAAAGGGAACCGGTTACTTCTCCGATATCTACCTGTTCTTCGTGGCGGTACAGCACGGGATCACGGACCGGTTCTCGCTCGGCGCCGGAATCTCGGTGTTCCCCGGAATCAACTTCGGCGACAACCTCGTGTACCTGACGCCGAAACTTGCCGTCGTGGACGCACCGCGACTCAAGTTCTCACTAGGGGCGTTCCTTGGCGCTGCCGGACTGGTGACAGGTGAGCTCGATCGCGACATGAACTCCCTCGGCATCCTGTACGGCGTAGCGTCGACGGGGACGCGAGAGTCCAACGTCAGTCTTGGACTGGGCTGGGGATACCTTGGCGGGGAGATGGCCGATCAGCCGGTGGTCATGCTTGGTGCGCAGGGGCGCATTGCCAAGCAGATAGCGCTGCTCACGGAGAACTGGGTTCTCGTCGAGGGGGGAAAGACCGAAGGAATCCTCTCGTATGGCGTTCGCTTCCTGGGTGAACGGATAGCCGTGGACCTTGCGTTCCTCAATTCCATGGAAGGAGAGAAGTTCTTCCCCGGCATTCCGTTCGTCGGGTTCGCTTTCCGGTACTGAGCGTTATCCGGCACGTCCGATGAGGTCAGCAACGATCTTGCCGGAGCTGAGCACGCCTGGAATGCCCGCGCCGGGATGCGTACCCGCACCCACGAGGAACAAGTTGGGGACATCCTCGCTCACGTTGTGCGGACGGAACCACGCTGATTGAGTGAGCGTCGGTTCCACAGAGAATGCGCTACCCAGATGGCTGTTGAGGCTGTCGCGGAAGTAGCGCGGGTCCACGCGGCGTTCAGTGACGATGTGTTGCGACAGGTTCGGCAGATAGCGCGCTTCCAGATAGCGGACGATAGCGTCGCGGTAGCGGTCGATCGTGACCTCCCAGTCCACGTTCCCGCCCAGATTAGGCACGGGTGACAGCACGTACCACGCATCGCAGCCGTCGGGGGCAAGGGACGGATCCGTTGCGGTGGGTCTGTGCAGGTACAACGAAAAGTCTTCTGCCAGATGTCTACGCCGAAAAATGTCTTCGAGCAGGCCGCGGTATCGTGGCCCCATCAGGATCTCGTGGTGAGCGAGGTCCGGGTAGCGTCGATCCGTCCCGAAGTAGATGACCACGAGCGACATCGCCTGCCGGCGGCGGCGCACGCGTGCGTCCGTGTTCACCTTTCGTGCGCGCGCAGGAACCAGCGTCAGGTATGTGTGGGCAAAGTCGGCATTGCTCACGACGGCATCGGCCTGCAGCACCTCGCCAGACACCAGGCGAACGCCCGTTGCCCGCCCCGTCCGGTCGTCGATGAGGATTTCCCGGGCTTCCGCTTTCAGCCTCAGCAGGCCACCGGTCTCCTTGAACAGCGTTGCCAGGGCCTGAACCAGCGCACCAGTGCCTCCCATGGCGTACCAGACTCCCCAACGCTTCTCCAGCGAGTGGATCAGGGCGTAGATCGAGGAGGCTTCGAAGGGATTCCCCCCGATGAGGAGGGGGTGAAACGAGAGGACCTGCCGCACGCGCTCGTCGGAGACATATCGGCTGACCATTCTCGCCACGGATCGCCATGCTCGAACACGTGCAAGCGCGGGTACCTGGCGGAGCATGCGCGGCAGCGTATGAAACGGCTGATCGATCAGTGGCATGGCGGCGTCGAAGACTTCGTCCGCGGCGGCGGAGAAGCGCCGGAATCCGTCGACGTCCGCGGGATTGAGCCGGCGGATCTGCGTCTCGGTTTCGTGATCGCGACCAGTGCAGGGGAACACGGTGCCGTCCTCGAATCGGACCTGATAGAACGGCGAGAGGGGAACGAGGGTCACGTAGTCCGATGCGCTCCTCCCCGCCAGCGCAAACAGTTGGTCGATGAGCCACGGCGCGGTTACGATCGTGGGCCCGGCGTCAAAGGTGAAGCCATCCTGGACGAACACGGCGGCCCGTCCGCCTGGCTGGCCGAGTTTCTCGACGATCGTGACCTCGTGTCCTTGCGCGCGCAGTCGAATGCCGGCGGCGAGGCCACCAAAGCCGCTGCCTATGACGACGATTCTCAGGCGGCGCCCCTCGTGACAGCTCTCGGCATCGCCGGCACACGGGCGCGCCACGCCAGGACGAACGGCAGGAGCATCGCCACTCCGCCCAACAAGGCTGCCAACCGCAAGTCGTCACGGATGCACAGGGCAACGGGCATGATCCCATTCGCCAGATACAGGAACAGTGGGAGGCGCGATGGCGCGATCCGCTGGGCGATGCAGGTTGGCGGCGTGATCATCAGCATCAGCCAGGCGATGAGCGTTCCGGTCACATACCAGCCGAACCAGTTGCTCAGTGGCATGCCGTAGAAAACATCGTGAGCGAAGAAAGCGGTGAGCCAGACAGGGATCGCGGCGTCATGAAAGGCGTCCCCGGCACCCCACACCCAGTGTGCTGTCGCTACCATTGCCGGGTCCATCGACACATCCCACGCCAGCAGCACCAGGCCGGCCAGTGCGGCCCATTTCCAGCGCGTGGCGGCATCGTCCCGGGCCGGCCGCAGCCGCGACACGATAGCGAGCGACGAATACAGCATGTAGAACCACGACACCGGGATGGGGAATGGCACAAGCCCGAGGATGCGGTAGCCAAGGAGCGGGGTGTAGCGGTACTCGCCAAAGGGCAGTCCCGTCGAAGTGCCGAGCAGTTCGGAGGCCAACGCAATTCCGGAGGCTATCGAGAACAGCGCCACGGCTCGCCGTGCGCCCACGGCGCCTGTGGCGTGTGCCAGAGCCGCCAGCGCGCCGAGCACGACGTACGTCGGACCGGAGAGTGTCCAGCCCAAACGCATGATCGTAGCGTTCGGCTCGCGCAGCAGCAGGGGCGACGGTGGCCCGTTCAGGATGGTTGTCAGCGCGATGGTGGAAAACAGGACGAGTGCGACATGGCTGGCCAGAAGCGACCGTGCCCACGAGTGCCATTCGTTCGTTCCGGAAGCGGTCGTGCTCGAAGAGCCAGCCGTCCCCATCCGTGCCGTGGGAGCAGTCACGCGACCGCCGAATTCGCGTTGTGCGGTCGGACGTCGCCGTCCTTTCCACGCCAGGCAGCGAACAGGATGCGGGCGCGGCTTCCCCAGGCGACCTGCGCTCGCTGGGTGATGTTGTCGTAGCCGTTCCGCTCAACCACATCGAGAATGGCGGAGTATCCCGTGGCACACGCCAGAGCGCATGCCTGGGCGTCGGGGGCAAGGAGCGCGATCCCGGGCGCGGCGGCACGATACAGCGCGCGAGCGCGTTCGATTTGAAGTTCCATCACCGACTGCCACTGGGCGGGTTTCCGCAGTACTCGGCGGGTGAGCACGTCTTCAGCGGAAAAACCCTGCTGTCGCAGATCCTCTTCCGGCAGATAACACCGCCCGCGTTCCAGGTCTTCGCCGACGTCGCGCACAATGTTAGTCAGTTGCATGGCTGCGCCGAGCTGGCGCGCGTGTCTGATCGCGTCCGTGCGCGCTTCGGATGCAGCGGACACGCCGAAGACCGCCACGCACATTTCGCCTACGCTGCTCGCGACAGCGGCGCAATAGCGCTGTACCTGGTCCCAGGTGGCGTATTTTGGGGGCTCGATGTCGCTGGCAATGCCGGCTAGCAGTTCCTCTATCGTGGCGGGCGGTATCTCGAAGCGTTGGACCGCCCAGGACACTTCTCGTTCGACCGGCGTGGATGCGAATCCAGAAACGGCCCTTCGGATGCCTGCCTCGAAGGCGTCGAGTTCCTGGCGCACGAGGGAGGCGGGGGTTCCTGGTCGTGCGCGGTCGACGATATCGTCAGCGAGGCGGCACATGGCGTAGAGCGCGCATGAGCCACGCCGTTTCTCCCTTGGGAGCAGGCGACTGGCCAGCGCGAAGGTTCGGCCATGGCCTTTGACGATCTCGGCGCAGATGCGCGCGTCACTCATGGTATGGGAGAAGCGGGCCAGGGAGGTGCGCCCGGAATCTACCGTAGTGCAGCGATGGCGCGCTCCTCCGCCGGTATGGCGGCTACGTGTCCTGGGACGAACAGGCGCAACGGGCCAGCGCGTTGCCGATCCGTCGAGGTCCTGATGGAAAAAGCGCGGACGGGGTCGCCTCACACCGCCAGTGGGGGTATCTCCCGGCAGGTCAATCACTTGTGGCCGAGAAGGCTGACGCCTGGCGTGTTGCACCGGTAGCCGGTTCGTAACTCTTCTATTGACAAGCGAATCTCGCAGGTGCATCGTCGCCGCGCGTCAGGAATGGCGAAGTCTGTGAGCGGTGGAGGGGCCGCAATTTGGGAGGCAGGCGTTGCAGCCGTCCCTTTGCGAGCCACGTTACCGTGCCGGGCTTTGCTTTTTCGGATCGATGGCGAGTGCGGGAGTGCGCTGGGAGGCCGCAGTTCGGACACGTACGCCTCGTGCTCAAGGCGACGTACCCCGGGGTGCTGGTCACCGTTACGCAACCGCGAGTTTCCACCCCTAACGAGACCCCCTCGGAGGGAAACATGAGCAGTAATGTCCGTTGGCGCAGGGCAGTGGCTGCGGCAGTCTTCAGCGCACTGTCCGCGACGTCGGTTTACGCCCAGGCGGGCGGAGTCGGCGTGATCGAGGGCACCGTGAAAGACGCTCAGACCGGCCAGCCACTCGAAGGTGTGCAGGTGGCGGTGTACGACCAGTTGGGCCCTAGCCGTTTGGTGGCCTTGGGCATCGGCGCGATGACGAACCGCGACGGCGGTTACCGGATCGCCAATGCGCCGGCACGCGGTCTGATGGTGCGCGCCCGGTTCATCGGGTTCGGCGCCGTCGACAAGCAAGTCACGGTTCGGGCTGGCGGGTCCGTGACGGTCGACTTCCAACTCCAGCAATCGGCGTTGCAACTGGGAGCGGTCGTGACGACCGGAACGGCAGTGGCGACGGAGGTGAAACACCTCGGCAACACGGTGGCGCAGATCGAGGCGCCGAAGTTCGCGCCAATCGCCACCACGAACGAACTGCTTCAGGGACGCGAGCCTGGCGTGGTGGGTCTCCCCTCGTCCGGCATGACGGGCACGGGCGCCCGCATCCGTATCCGCGGCAACGCATCGCTGTCGCAGTCGAACGAGCCAGTCATTTTCGTGGACGGTATCCGAATCAATTCGTCCGGTGACTTCTCTGCGAACATCGGCGACGGTGGCGCAGCCGCTCCTTCCCGTCTGGACGACATCGATCCGAGCACGATCGAGCGCGTCGAGATCCTGAAGGGTGCAGCAGCCGCGACGCTCTATGGCACCGAAGCCTCGAACGGCGTCATCCAGATCTTCACGAAGAAGGGCTCGGCCGGAAAGCCGAAATGGGACTTCCAGCTGCAGGGCGACCTTCTCCGCTACCCGGACGATCGCCTCGATTCCAACTGGGGCGTTCCCAAGACCGCGGCCGACGCCAGCGCGCTCAACGCGTTCTTCGGCCGTACGGACATCCAGGCCTACAAGAAGTTCGACGAGCCGTTCGTGAAGCGGTTCTACGACGTGGGCAAGTCCACGACCGGATCGCTCAGCATCACGGGCGGTACCGAGGGGATCACGTATTTCGTGAACGGCCGCTACTACAAGGAGAATGGTCCGTTCGGTGGCACGCAGTACGGGCCGGCCATTGACGAGGTTCGTCGTGCCAACGCCACGATCAACCTGGGATTCGTCCCATACAACAATCTGCGCATCGGTGTCCGCTCGGCGTACACGAACACGTCTCAGGAGACGCCGCAGAACGCCAACAACATCTATGCCCCCGTGACGCAGGCCTTGTTCGGTAAGCCCGAGCTTTCCGCCTGCAACGATGGCGCTGTCGGCAACGTGGGCGACGGCACCTGCAAGGGTGCAGGAAACACCTTCGGCGTGCAGGGCTTCGGCTCGCCGGAAGAACTGATGTACATTCGCACCCAGCAGAAGATCGACCGCGTCGTCAGCTCCATCGACGTGACTTACACGCCGTGGCAGGATCTGTCGTGGAGCACCACCGGTGGTGTGGACTACACCGGCGGTCAGAACTTCTCGTGGCAGCCGTTCGGTACCGACTTCAATGGGATCTACAACAACGACCCCGCCGGGAACCGCACGGTGCAGGACCGCAACCAGCGCGAAATGACGCTCGACTCCAAGCTCAACTGGAGCCGCGACCTGTTCGGAATGAACTCGTCGTTCGTCGTCGGCGTGCAGGGCTTCTTCTCGCGTTCGGCGCAGCCGGGCGCGTTCAACCACAACTTCCCGGGCCCAGGCATCAACGTCGTGTCGGCCGGTGACGATCCGGTCGCCCTCGAGGTGATTCGCGAGACGGTGAACGGCGGCGGTTTCGTGCAGGAGCAGCTGGGCCTGACGAACTGGATCTACCTGACCGGTGGGGCTCGTTACGACTTCAGTTCCACGTTCGGCAAGAGTTCCTCGGGCGTTCTGTATCCCAAGGCCTCGATTTCCGTCGTGCCGTCGGACCGTGAAGGCTGGAAGCCGATGCTGGGCATCTCGTCCGTGCGGCTCCGCGGTGCGTGGGGTCAGTCGGGCCGGCAGCCTGGCGCGTTCGACAAGCTGACCACCTTCAACCCGCTGTCGGGCGATGCGGGCTCCGGTCTCTCGCCGGGCAACATCGGCAACCCGGACCTCAAGCCGGAAGTCTCCACAGAGATCGAAGGTGGAGCCGAAGTCGGTATCTGGGGCGACAAGCTTGGTCTGCAGTACACGTACTGGAACCGCAAGGTCAAGGATCTGCTGGTCGACAAGCAGTACCCGATCTCTGGCGGTTTCCAGAACACGCAGCTGTCGAACATCGGCGAGATGGAAGCCAGCGGTCAGGAAATCGGCATCAAGGCATTCCTGATCCAGCGCGCCAACCTGTCCGCGGACGTGTTCGTGAACGGCGCGTATCTGAAGCAGACCGTGACCTCGTTAGGTGGCGCTGCGGAAATCAAGGTTGGCGGTTCGTATCCCAGATACCGCAACTACATCAAGGAAGGCTACACGCCTGGCGCGATGTTCAACTCCAAGCTGGCGCGTCCGTGCTCCGAACGCCCGGCTGGGAAGACCTATCAGTGCCTGAACCCCGGAGAACTCGCCTATGACTTCAACGGCGATGGCAAGGCGGACACTGAAGCACAGATCCTCGCGGTGCTCGCCGGACCGGTTGGCTTGCCCAAGCTGATCGCCGGTAACGTCATCTACCGCGTGGACGAAGATGGCGACGGCGACCCGCTGGACCATTACGGCGGCAAGCCGTTCCCGGATTGGACGGGCTCCTTCGGTGGCTCGCTCAACATCGGCCGCAACTGGAAGCTCTACTCGTTGTTCGAGTACAAGGCGGGCGATTATCAGTACAGTTGCCTGACTTGCGCTTTCCGGAACTCGAACGCGCGCGGTGAGAACACGCTCGCGTCCGCGAAGGTCGAAGAGGTGATGATCAATCCCGCCAGCACGGCGCAGCAGCGCTTGGCGGCTGCCAAGGACTGGCTGGACATCGTCGCACTGAACGGGTACCCGGGTCTCAACCAACAGTCACCCGGCGATTGGGTGCGTTGGCGCGAGCTCTCGATCACCTACACGGCTTCTCGTTCGCTCGCCGAGCGGCTGGGCGCGCGCGATCTGTCGCTCTCGCTGACGGGCCGTAACCTGACCCTGTGGGCGCCGAAGTACATCGGCCAGGATCCGGA
The DNA here is from genome assembly GCA_019186945.1 of Gemmatimonadaceae bacterium. GTDB lineage: Bacteria > Gemmatimonadota > Gemmatimonadetes > Gemmatimonadales > Gemmatimonadaceae > JABAQJ01. The sequence continues at coordinate 523,488 of JABAQJ010000002.1, read as the reverse complement.
AATCAACATCTACTCGGCGGGCGTCGGGGCCGGGTTGCAGAACAACTTCAACGAAGGCATCGACGGCTTCGGCATGCCAATCCCACGGCGTGTCGCGCTCTCGATCCGCCTCGGCTACTAAATGGAGCGATCATACATGACAACTCTTACCATGTCCCGCCTGGCGCGCACCTCGGTGCGCGCTACGGCGGCATCGCTCGCGGTCCTGGCACTCGCTGCGTGCAGCAGCCTGTTGGAGGTCGACAACCCGAACAACGTGACGGCGGAGGCGCTGGAGGATCCTGCTGCCGCCCCAACGATCATCAACGGTGCGGAAAACAGCACCGTGCGTGCGCTGCAGTCGATTTTCACGCCTTATGCAGCGATCACGGACGAGACGATTTTCCGTGGCTCGCGGGACGACTATCAGCAGCTGGACCAGGGGCTCGGCGGCAACGCAGCCAACGAATACACGAACGCCGCCTCGTTCAACGTCAACGAAGCGCGTTGGCTTGCTGACAATGCCGTTCTACTCCTCGAGGGCTTCCAGAAGGCTGGGAAGCTCAAGGACGCGGCTAATCTCGAACGCGCGTACCTGAACAAGGCGGTCATGTACGCCATGATCGGGGACATGTACGACGACTTCACTATCTCCGACAGAACGAAAGCCGGCTCGCCAGTCGGGACGGCCAACATGTCGAAGATGTACGACAGCGCGCAAAGCGCGATCGCGAAGGGCATCGCCATGAACGGCAGCTACAAGGCAACGCTGCTGGGCATGAGCGCACGCGTGAAGCACGCGAAGGGCGTGTTCGCGAAGTTGAACCCGGTGCCGGCGTCGCCGTCGGATCCGCTCGTAGCCGACAACGGCTACGCCGCGGATGCGCAGGCCGCACTGAATGCCGGGCTCACGGCTTACGACGTGCTCGTGACCAATACCAACACGGGCAATCCGCCGTTCGGTTTCGAGATGAACAACCGCGTGGAAATCACCACGTCGACGTTCTTCGTCAACCTCGGCACCACGAACAAGCCCTCGAAAATGGTCCTGACCGATCTGGTCGAGACCAGCAAGCTCGAGCCGTTCTCCAAGGAGAACATTGCGCTGGTGAACCTGGCGGATTGCGATCCAACCTGTAAATACTCAGGCGATCCGAATCTGCCGCCCCTTCGCATCGTGTCCGACAACGAAATGCGGCTGTTGATCGCCGAAGCCAAGCTCGCGGCGAACGACCTGAACGGATTCGATGCCGCCATCAACGACTTCCGTGCGACCAAGGGACTGGCGCCCGCATACGTTGCAGGCACGTATCAGGGTGCCGTTGCCAAAACACGCAGTCAGGTGCTGGAGTTCGAGCGCCGCGTCGCTCTGCTGTTCATGGGACGCCGCCTGAACGACATGTACCGCTGGAAGATCGTCGATCCGGAATGGAATCCAAACTCGACAGCCGTCAGGCTGCCGGGATGCCTTTTCCCGATCGGCTTGTCGGAGCGTGAATCGAACGAGTTCCTCAGTGGAGTGAAGGGCACAAAGTACCAAGGTGTCTGCAACTGACGACTCCAGGTAGCGTCAACAAGGTGGGGCAGGATCCGAAAGGATCCTGCCCCGCTTCGCTTCACGACGCTCCACCGCGGCGTGTTCGGCTTACCCAATCAGTCGCGCATCTGGGACGACCGGCCGACTAACGGATATTGGGCCGGATGACTTTTCCGTCGCCGCCACCGAAAATGCTGGTGCTCTTGGCTACCACCACGAGCGTGGCGATCGCTGCGACGGTGCCGCCGATCACCGCCGCGGTCGTCCGACCGCGGTTCATCGTCCTCAAGGACACATCGCGAATGTTCGAAGACGGAATCGAGATGCGGTCGCCCGGCCATCCGAACATCAGGTTACTGCCACGCCGTCGGAGCGACGTCACGGAGATTTCTAGCAACGATCCCGCGTTCTGCGTGACCGGTCCTTCGACGTAGGTCACCGACTCCCCAAGAGACTGAGTGAGCGCCACGGATCCCTGATCCGTCAGTTCCACTCTAGCGACTGCCGTAGCAGGCGCGGCCGCCGTGTCCACGTGCTGGTACGTGTAGCAGCCACTGGATAGCAGCACTATTGCGAACAGCGCAGGCCGCATAGGCATCCTGTCCTCAGGTTAAGGGTTTACTGCGACACACGTTGCCGCCCATGCGAAAGGCGGGACTCGAACCCGCACGGGTTGCCCCACTGGATCCTAAGTCCAGCGCGTCTACCAATTCCGCCACTTCCGCATCGTGGCCACGTTGTCGTTCGAAACGGTGGACACGCGCGGAAAATACTCGTGGCGGAAGTTCAGGTACAGCGAACCGGTTCGAGCCGATCCTACTGGCGACAAACCGCACTCGAGCTACACATTGGCGCCGCGCCCCGGAGCCCGAGTCATGCCACCGCTGCAGCCACACCGCTATCCCGACTCGAACGTCTTCTACCGAAACCTCCGGCGATCGTATCCGCTGATCGATCGCGCCGAGGGCTGCTGGTTGGTAGACACCTCAGGCAGGCGCTACCTCGACGCTACCGGCGGTGCAATGGTCGTGAGCGTCGGCCACGGCGTGGCCGAGATCGCGGAAGCGATGGCGGCGCAGGCAAAGAGAGTGGCCTACGTCAACGGCACCGCCTTCACATCCGAGCCTGTCGAGCGACTCGCGTCGGACCTGTGCCAGCGATCGCCGGCCTACGGGAAGTCCTATTTCCTCGGCAGCGGATCGGAAGCCGTGGAGGCGGCGCTCAAGCTTGCGCGCCAACACTGGGTCGAGCGGAAGCGTCCGTCCAAGCACAAAGTCATCGCGCTGACGCCGAGCTATCACGGGAACACGCTGCTCGCGCTGTCGGCGTCTGCACGCGAGCACTATCGGATACTCTATCGGGAGTGGCTGGTGGACGTGGTGCACATTCCTGCGCCTTATGCGTATCGGTGCAGCTGTGCGGGGGCATCGGGTTGTCGAATTTGCTCCGGAGACGTTCTGGAGGAAGCGATTCGTCGCGAAGGTTCCGAGACCGTTGCGGCGTTCATAGCCGAGCCGGTGGGCGGAAGCTCGACGGGCGCGAGCGTTCCGCGGCGAGGGTACTTCGAGCGCATCAGGGAGATATGCGATGCGTACGACGTCCTGTTCGTTGCCGACGAGATTCTCTGCGGGGCAGGCCGTACCGGTCGGTGGCTGGCTCTGGAGCATTGGGGTGTAAACGCAGACATTGTCACGATCGGCAAGGCTCTATCGGGCGGGTACGCGCCGCTCTCGGCGATTCTGGCGACCGAGGGAGTCGTAGCCCCGATCGCCGAAGGTTCGGGTGCCTTCGTGCATGCGCAGACGTTCTCGCATCACGCGGTGACCTGTGCTGGCGGCGTCGCAGCACTGTCCTACCTCGATGCGCACCGTCTGGTGGAGCGAGTGGCGGCGATGTCTCCGGTGTTATTCGAGGCGCTCGCCGTCTTGCGGGATCACCCACTTGTCGGCGACATCCGCGGAAGGGGACTTCTGGCTGGTATCGAGTTCGTGGCGGACAAGTCCACCCGCACACCAATACCACGCGCCAAGCGGTTCGCCGAGCACTTCACTCAGGCGGCGCAGGACGCAGGGTTGATTGTCTGGCCTAACGTCGGCCATGCTGACGGCGTGAACGGCGATCTGGTCCTGATAGCACCGCCATTCACGATCGGCAGCGACGAGATTGCCGAGATTGTCTCTCGGTTCCGAACAGCTCTGGACGAATGTCGGGGCGAGACCTTCACACACAGGAAGTCATGACGACGCGAAACTATCCGGCGATGGTGACCATGCCGCCGGGCCCGCGCGCCCGGGCGATCGTGGATCGCGACCGCGCCTGGACGTCGCACAGCTATATCAAGGAATACCCGCTGGTAGTGGCGCGAGGCGAGGGAGCGATGGTCGAGGACGTCGACGGGAATCGTTATCTCGATTTCATGGCCGGGATCGCGGTGGCTTCGACCGGGTTCGGGCATCCTCGCGTGGTTAGCGCGGTGCAGGAGGCCGCGTCCAGATTCCTGCACATTTGCGGCTCCGACTTTTATTACGAGAGCATGGCCGCGTTATGCGAGCGGCTGGCGAAGCTAGCGCCTGGTCCAACGAAGAAGCGTGTGTTCCTGACAAATTCCGGGACGGAGGCTACGGAGGCAGCGATCAAGCTCGCCCGCCATTCGACGCGTCGCACGGCGATGGTGGCGTTTCACGGAGCATTCCACGGACGTTCGACCGGGGCGGTGAGCCTGACGAGTAGCAAGGCGCGACAACACGCCGGGTTCGGGCCGCTGCTTCCCGACGTGCATCACGTCCCGTATGCGTACCGATACCGATGCGCCTGGTGCTCGCGTGCCGATCGCTGCGGTCTGGCGTGCGTGGACAACATTCGGGCCGACCTGTTCACCCGGCACGTGGATCCGCACGACGTGGCTGCGATCTTCGTCGAGCCGATTCAGGGCGAGGGCGGGTATATCGTGCCGCCAGACGGTTTTCTCCGGTCGCTCCGCGAGCTGTGCGACGCGTACGGCATCCTCCTCGTATTCGACGAGATCCAGTGCGGAATCGGAAGGACGGGGAAGATGTGGGCCTGCGATCACGAAGGCGTTGAACCGGACATCCTTCTCACGGCGAAGGGCTTGGGATCGGGAATGCCCATCGGGGCGATGATCGCTCGCGAAAGCATTGACCGATGGCAGGGTGGTGCGCACGGGAGCACGTTTGGCGGGAACCCGGTGTGCTGCGCCGCCGCGCTGGCGACGCTCGATGCGGTGGAGACCGAATTGATGGCCAACGCGGCCGCCATGGGAGAGCGATTGCTTCATGGCGCGCGGGCGCTGATGGAGAAGCACGCCATTATCGGTGACGTGCGTGGGCGCGGCCTGATGGTCGGGATCGAGTTCGTCCGCGATCGGGGGACGCGTGAGCCGGCTCCCGACGTGGTGCGTGCGCTGGTTGAGCGCGCGTTTTCCCGCGGGTTGCTGTTGTTAGGCGCGGGCAAGAGCGCCTTGCGGCTGGCACCGCCGCTCGTGGTCGACGCCCAGGACATCGACACCGGGCTCGGGATCATCGACGAGTGCCTGGCCGCCGGATCCCGGTGACCGGCGCTGCGTCGTCGTCGGCGGCCGGTGTCCGCCTTCCACGGGTTCTCGGTCTTCGCGATCTGGTTCTGCTCAACGTCGTCGGGGTGACGAGCCTTCGCTGGCTGGCAACGTCCGCCGCTGCCGGTCCGAGCGTGCTGTCTCTGTGGGTGCTGGCGGCGCTCTTTTTCTTCGTTCCGCTGGGGCTGGCCGTCGCCGAACTGTCGTCGCGCCACCCTCAGCAGGGCGGCGTGTACGCCTGGACGAAGGCGGCATTCGGCGAGGGCCACGGGTTTCTCTGCGGTTGGTGCTACTGGGTCAACAACCTTCTGTATTACCCGAACCTTCTGATGGCTTCGGCCGTGATGGCGACCTATGCGATCGGCAAGGGTGGCACGGGTCTGGAGGACAACTGGACTTACGTCCTGACCGCGACGCTGGCGATGTTGTGGCTGGCGACCGCATTCAACGTAGTCGGCGTGGGGACGGGCAAGTGGCTGCAGAACGTGGGGGCGATCTGCCTGGTGATCCCGGGCCTGGTGTTGATAGCCCTGGGCTGCTACGCGATGGTGACGCGCTCACCAGCGAACGACATTGCCTGGAGTACGGTGATCCCGGACCTTGGCGAGCGGAGGGAATTGAACTTGTGGGCGTCGATCGCCTTCGCGTTCACCGGAATCGAGCTTGGGGCGACGATGAGCGAAGAGGTTGCGGACGCCCGTCGGACGCTGCCGCGTTCGGTTCTCGTATCCGCACCGGCTATCGTGGGGCTCTACCTGCTGGGGACGGCGTCGGTCCTTTGGATCGTCCCCTCAGCGAAGGTGAACGTCGTCTCCGGGTTCTTGCAGGCTCTACAGGCCGGGCTTGATGCGACGGGCTCGCTGGCGTGGGTCGTGACGTTGAGCGCGGTACTGTACGTCGTGAGTAACCTTGGCGGCGTAGGCGCATGGTTGGCCGGTCCGGCCAGGGTCGCGTTCGCTATCGGGTTGGACCGCTACTTCCCTCCGGCCTTCGGGCGATTGCACAGCCGGTGGAAGACGCCGTATGTCGCCGTCCTCGTCCAATCGACACTGGCCACGCTGTTCCTCCTTCTATCGGTCATCGGCAAAGGCACGACGGTCGAGCACGCGTACCTGGTCCTGCTCGACACCATGATCCTGATCTACTTCATACCGTTCGTGTACCTGTTTCTCGTGTATCTGTCCGACCCGGATTTGCGTGCTGGTGCGACGACCGCATGGGCGCGTTGGCGCATCCGCCTCTTGGGGATGAGTGGGATACTGCTGACTCTACTGGCGATGGGGCTTGCCTGCGTTCCTCCCCCAGGGACGCCGAGCGTGTGGCAGTTCGAGCTGAAGGTAGTGGGCGGGGCGGCGCTCTTTGTGTTGGTCGGGGGGGTGTTGTTCTGGCGAGCGCGGTTTCGAGGCGAGCACTCCGGGTGAGATTCCATCATGTGGCCAGCGGCCCGCGGACGTGGTCCACGGGCCGCTGTCTGACGAACCGTTCTCTGGGCTGGAGCTGGCCGCCGCTAGAACTGGCCGCCGATCCTGATGTTCTCCACGCGTGTGTCCCGCACATTCGGGCGCGAGTCGTATACCAGCACGCTGATGTAGTCGCCATCCTTGAGCTTGCCGAGCACGCTTTGCAGGTCGGCAACGCTGTTGATCGGTCTGCGTGGCGCGGGATACATGACTTCCACGATGATATCGGAGCCGGGGATGAATCTATCGCGGGCCGCGCCGTTTGGCGAAACGCCGACGACTCGCAGTCCGCGCCGATTATCCGGGATCCGGTTGGCCCGTGCCACTTCCGGCGTCACGGGCTCCAGCGTCAGGCCGAGCTTTTCCGCCGTGGCACCGTTCGAGGCATCTTCGTTCGGTGTCGTCGCCCGGGCGACCGTAGCGTTCTCCGGCTGGGCTTCCGTCAGCTTCACCTTGAACGACTTTTTCTGGCCGTAGCGCATCGCCTCGAGTTCCACGACGTCGCCAGGCTGGTGCGAGCGGATGATGCGTTGCAGGGTGCTGACGCGGTCCACAGGCTTTCCGTCGGCACGCACGATCACGTCACCCGGCTGCAGCCCGGCCTTTTCTCCGGGCGAGCTGTCGCCGCTGTAGCCACCGACCTTGACGCCGGAGATGTCCTTTAGGCCGGCGACTGCCGCATCTGCCGGTTCCACGTCCTGAATACGGATGCCCAGCACGGCGCGCCGTACGCGGCCATGCTCGACGATGTCATCCATCACGTTCTTGGCGAGCGTGATCGGGATGGCGAACCCGTAGCCCGAGTAGTATCCCGTCTGCGAGGCGATGGCGCTGTTGATGCCGATCACCTCGCCCCGGACGTTGACCAGTGGGCCGCCCGAGTTGCCGGGATTGATCGCCGCGTCCGTCTGGATGAAGTCCGAGACAGCGTACGGGTCGTTGTTGAGGTTCGGGAGATCCCGGCTGCCGCGTCCTTTGGCGCTCACGATCCCTGCCGTCACGGTGAAGTCCAGGCCGAGCGGATTGCCGATGGCCAGTACCCACTCGCCGATGCGCACCGCGTCGTCGTTGCCTAACGCGACGGTCGGCAGATTCGTGCCGTCGATCTTGATGACGGCGACATCAGTCGACGGATCGCGGCCGATGACTTTCGCCTTGAACGCACGATGGTCCACCAGGTGCACCGTCACAAGATCGAAGTCCGCGACGACGTGGTTGTTGGTGAGGATGTATCCGTCCTTACTGACAATGAATCCGGACCCGGACGCCTCACGTGGTTGCTGCTGCCGGCGAGGATCGAACTGATCGAAGAAATCCTCGAAGTTGGGAGGCGTATTCCTCCGCTGCTGTTGCTGCACCGTCTCGCGCGCGGTCTTCTCCGCCTGAATGGACACCACCGCAGGCGTGACGGCTTCCGCGATCGCGGTAAACCCGTTGTTCAGGTCGCCCACCGTGGAGGGCGTCGAGATCGCGCTCGCCGTCCGAACGATCGGGCGGCTTCCCTGCGCAAAACCGAACTTCGTCAGGTCAAACCCGGAGGCGAATATCAACCCGCAAAGAAACGCGATCGCCAGTCCGCCACCGATCTTGGCGCGCGTCGAAAATGATCCAGTCATGTGCGATACCCATTCGGAAAGAGCGCCTGCCACTTGCCAACACGATGTTCAAGTTCTGTGCCTTACACCAGTAGTCACGAGGAACTCACCGACGGTTTCCTTACACGTCGCATGCATCCGAAGACTGACGTCATCCCGTCACGTGGGGCAACCAGCCACACGCTGCCGGAACGCCCGGTACGCCCCGCAGGACAACAATCGCGAGCCGTCCGATGGCACAGAGGAACATAGGGCGCGGGTGCTAAACAGGGAGTGACACGAGGCGCATCGTGTCACTCCCGCCGGCATCTACTTCTTCGTCTCGTCCACGATCTCGTAGTCCGCCTCGACGACGTCCTCGGGTTTACCGCCGGTCTCGCCACCGGGTTGCGTGGCTTCGCCAGCGGGTGCTCCGTCCGGCGGTGCGCTCTGCGCCTGCGAGTATAGCGACCGGCCAGCCTCCTGATAGGCTGCTGTCAGCTCCTCCAGGGCGGCTTTGATCTCGCCCATGTCGGAACCGCGATGCGCCTTGCGTGCACGCTCGACTGCGCCCTCGAGCCGCGATTTCATCTCCGGACTCAACCGATCCGCCCACTCCTTCGAGTTCTTCTCGACTTCGTAGGACAGCGAGTCGAGTCGGTTCCGGGTGTCGATCTCCTCGCGCTTCTGCTTGTCTTCGTTCGCGTTCCGCTCGGCGTCCTTCACCATGCGGTCGATCTCGTCCTTCGACAAACCGCTCGATGACTCGATGCGGATCTTCTGCTCCTTGTTCGTTGCCTTGTCCTTGGCGGAGACGTGGAGAATCCCGTTGGCGTCGATGTCGAATGTCACCTCGACCTGCGGCATGCCGCGCGGAGCCGGAGGAATGCCTGTCAGCTGAAACTTGCCGATCGTCTTGTTGTGGAGGGCCAGTTCACGCTCTCCCTGCAATACGTGGATCTCCACGGTCGTCTGGTTGTCGTCCGCGGTCGAGAACGTATCCACCTTGCGAGTCGGGATCGTCGTATTGCGCGGGATTAGCGTGGTCATGACGCCACCGAGAGTCTCGATGCCGAGCGAGAGTGGCGTGACGTCGAGCAGCAACACGTCCTTCTGCTCGCCCGTGAGCACGGCTCCCTGCACGGCGGCCCCGATTGCGACGACCTCGTCCGGGTTGACGCCCTTGTTGGGTTCCTTGTTGAAGAAATCCTTCACGACCTGCTGGATCTTCGGGATTCGCGTTGACCCGCCAACGAGCAACACCTCGTCGATATCGGTCGGCTTGAGACTCGCGTCAGCCAGGGCCTTCTTCATCGGTTCGAGTGTGCGCTGGATGAGATCATCCACGAGTTGCTCGAACTTGGCCCGTGTCAGCGAATAATTGAGGTGCTTCGGTCCGGACTGGTCCGCGGTGATGAACGGGAGATTGATGTCCGTCGACATTGTCGACGAGAGTTCGCACTTCGCCTTCTCCGCGGCTTCCTTGAGTCTCTGGATCGCCATCGGATCCTTCGACAGGTCTATCGCCTGATCGCGCTTGAACTCGGCCACCAGCCAGTCCATCACCCGCTGGTCGAAGTCGTCGCCACCGAGGTGGGTGTCACCGTTCGTCGACTTGACCTCGAATTGCCGGGTGCCCTCGACGTCGTACAACTCCAGCACGGAAATATCGTAGGTACCGCCGCCAAGGTCGAACACAGCTACCTTTTCGTCCTTGCCCTTCTTGTCGAGCCCGTAGGCGAGAGCAGCCGCGGTCGGCTCGTTGATGATGCGGAGCACGTCCAGTCCGGCTATCCTGCCGGCGTCCTTGGTTGCCTGTCGCTGCGAGTCGTTGAAGTAGGCGGGCACGGTAATGACTGCCTTGGATACCGAAAAGCCGAGGTAGTCTTCTGCCGTCTGTTTCATCTTTTGGAGAACCATAGCCGAGATTTCGGGTGGCGTGTAACGCTTTCCCGCGACCTCGACGGCCGCTGTATCGTTCGGTCCGGAGGCGATGACGTACGGAACCCGCCGGGACTCCTCAGCGATCTCGGAGACCTTGCGGCCCATGAAGCGCTTAATCGAGAAGACCGTGTTCTTCGGGTTGGTAACAGCCTGACGCTTGGCAATCTGGCCTACCAGACGCTCGCCGTCCTTCGAGAACCCGACGACCGACGGAGTCGTCCGTCCGCCTTCCGAGTTGGGAATGACGACCGGATCGCCCCCTTCCATGACCGCAACGACCGAGTTCGTCGTTCCCAGGTCAATGCCAATGACTTTGTCCGCCATCTCTGCCTCAGTGTTGACCGCTGGACGCCGCGCGCCCAGCATAGTCCAAGTGAAGACGGGAAACCCGTCGGGCCAACTTCAACGTTCGAGTGCTCGGACTCTTTGCAAGCACAGGACCGATCGGTTGCGCCAGTCTGACGTTCTGAAGCCGATCCGTTCCCATCCGATCGGTCGAATTGGCAGATTGATCAACACCAGCACCGGGCCTGAATGATACCGCTCAGCGACGAGAACCCGACCATCCGAACGCCGGTGGTTACTTACCTGCTGTTGGGGGCGATGGCTGCAGTCTGGGTGCTCGTTCAGGGGGCAGGGCTGGACGCATACAAGGTGGCGGCCAGTGTGTGCAACTACGGGATGGTTCCGGCCGAGCTTTTTCATACGCGTCCGATAGGTTTTTCGGTACCCATCGGTCGAGGAATTGCCTGCCTCGTGGACAACGAGCCGGTGAACGCGGTCACGCCGCTGACCTCCATGTTTCTGCATGGCAGCTGGGTGCATCTGTTGGGCAACGCGCTCTTTTTCTGGGTTTTCGGGAACAACGTCGAGGACAGCATGGGGCGCGGTCGCTTCCTCCTGTTCTACCTGATGTGCGGGCTGATCGCTGCCGGCGTGCACGGTTTCATGGATCCGGCTTCTCCAGTACCGACGGTGGGGGCCTCCGGCGCGATTTCCGGGGTTCTTGGAGCGTATCTGGTGTTGTATCCGCGAGTTCGCGTGCGCATGCTGTTCATCTTCATAATCTTCTGGAAGGTGATCCCGATCCAGGCCTGGCTGGTATTGCTGTGGTGGTTCGGGTGGCAACTGCTGTCCGCGATTCCGCAACTGACGGCGTTGCAGCCTGGGATTTCCGGTGGTGTGGCGGTCTGGGCGCACGTGGGCGGTTTCGTGGCAGGCGTGCTGATGGTTAGGCTTTTCGTCGACGACACACTGCATCGCCGGCGCGTGGCGTTAGGCGACACCCGAGCGGCTTTCGATCCCGACGCGCGGTGAGTTCCGCTGCCGCGTGCGAGCGACAGGACACATGGTGGAGACGATTTTGCAACTTGCCAGGGTAATCGGCCGCGTGGTGGCCACGGTGAAGCAGGAGACGCTCGCTGGCGTCACGCTGCAGTGGATTCAGCCGCTGGGTGCGGATGGGGCCATGGCAGGGAAGCCGCTCGTCGCTGTAGACGGGATAGGGGCGGGCCCGGGTGAAGTCGTGGTCTACGTGACGTCACGTGAAGCGACGCTCACTCTTGCGGAGCCGTTCGTGGCAGTGGACGCCGGTATCGTGGCCAGGGTGGACCGTTGCGAGTTGGCGGACGGATTGGCGGTGCGAGAGTAGACCGCGCCGTGTCCGGCAGCGAGCTTTCATGGGCGTCATGCACGCTGAACCATATTGGCTGGAGCTCTCGTGTACCTCGCACGTGTTGTGGGTGACGTCATCGCGACACATCGGCATCCGAACCTTGGCGGGCACAAGTTGCTGCTCGTGAAGCGTCTGGCATTGGATGGCACGGAAGAGGGTGGGGCCGAGGTGATCGCGCTGGATGTGGTCGGAGTGGGTGTTGGCGAGCGAGTGCTGATTGTGCAGGAGGGGAACGCGGCGCGTACGCTGTTCAGGAATGACCGGATTCCCGTGCAGGCGGTGATCGCGGGCGTCGTGGACGACGTCCAGCTCCACGTCGCGGAGGGAGGCAGAGCAGTTGCGGATGGCGCCAGCGGAAGCACGGAGCCGCCACGATGAGCGAGCGGCTGAGAGAACTGGCGGCCAGGGTGGCGTCGGAGCTGGCGGCACGAGATTTGGGCAGCCGGCAGGGGGCCCCCCCCGAAAAGGAAGATAACGCCGCCGCTTCCATCCTCTCTCATCTCCCTGTTGCAGCAGCCATCGGCCCATCGCCAGAAAATGGTTCGCCATCCGCATCGCATCGGCCCCGCCTCGACGGACGTGCAGAGCGCATTACCGATTTCATCGACCATACCCTGCTCAAGGCTGAAGCCACGCACGCCGACATCGACGCGCTCTGCCAGGAAGCACGCGAGCAGCGCTTCGCTGCGGTGTGTGTGAACCCGGTGTGGGTGCCGCACTGCGCCACCGCCCTAGGAGGATCCGGGGTTGGCCTCGCCACCGTGGTCGGATTTCCTCTGGGTGCGTCGGCGTCCCGGATCAAGCAGAACGAGGCGGCACTGGCCGTAGACCAGGGGGCAACCGAAATCGATATGGTTGCAGCCATCGGACACATCAAGGGAGGAGATTGGCGGCATGTCGCCGACGACATCACCGCCGTTGTCCGCGGTAGTGGCGGCCGGCTCGTAAAGGTCATCATCGAATCTGCCGTTCTGACGCCGGTCGAGATCATCAAGGCGAGCGCATTGGCGAAGGAGTGCGGGGCGCACTTCGTAAAGACCAGCACGGGTTTCCACCCAGCCGGAGGCGCCTCCGCAGAAGCGGTCGCCCTGATGCGCCTGGTCGTGGGTGACGCCCTTGGGGTCAAGGCCTCTGGCGGGGTGCGTGACTGCTCAACCGCGCTTCGCATGATAGCGAGCGGTGCGACCCGTATTGGCACATCCAGCGGTGTGGCGATGGCCGAGTGTATTGGGAAAGGCCCCCTACCACTCTCGGAGATTCTCTCGCTGTCGCAGGCGCATGGTGCGTCGTGTACTCATTGCCAGTCGCCCGTTCGACCGGGCCCGTCGGGAGAGCCGTCATCGTACTAGTCGAATGCCGCCAGCGTCGTGACGAGCCGGTGCCGCGCTCCCTCCCGCCAAGCGTGACTGCCCGTAAGTTTGAGGCCGGTTCCGCCTCGATCCCCGCGTGTCTGCGATGGCTTACCGGGCGTTTCCCTCCCAACATCTCCGAGCCTCGTGCGCATCATCCCGCGTGACAAAGGTTTCTTCGACCTGTTCAATCAGCTGGCCGCCAAGAACAAGGAGGCGGCCGTCCTGCTCCGTGACCTGTTCACCGACGCCTCGAAACTCGAGCACTTCGCCGCCGCCATCAAGGCAGTCGAGCACGAAGCCGATGACGTGACGCATGAAGTGAGCACGAGGCTGGACAGCAGTTTCATCACGCCGCTGGATCGTGAAGACATCCATAACCTGGCATCGGCGCTCGATACCGTTGTGGACCTGATCGACGGCACCGCACGGCGAGCGCAGATGTTTCACATCGAGGCCACGCAGGACGCGGCGCGAGACCTGGCCGATATCCTCGTCAAGACCGTGGACTCCCTCGAGAAGGCCGTCACCGACATCAAGAATCCGCGCTCGGTCATCCGCTGGACGCGCGAAGTGAAGCGGTACGAGGAGGAAGGCGACATGCTGTACCACGATGCGGTGGGGCAGCTCTTCCAGGGCTCTCCGGATCCACTGCATGTGATCAAGTGGAAGGAACTGTACGACACGCTCGAGCATGCGATTGACAGCTGCAATACCGTGGCGATCCTGCTGGAGAGCATCTCCCTGAAGAACACCTGACCGTGACGACGTACATCCTGGTCATCGTCGGGATCGCGTTCCTGTTCGACTTCATCAACGGATTCCACGATTCGGCCAATTCGATCGCAACCGTGGTCGGGACGCGCGTGTTGAGTCCGTTGGCGGCTGTGGCCTGGGCGGCGTTTTTCAACTTCGCTGCCGCGTTCATCGTGGGGACGGCGGTCGCCAGGACGGTGGGGAACGGGCTGATCGACGTGAGCGTCGTGACACCGAACGTCGTGTTGGGCGGGTTGCTGGGGGCGATAGTGTGGAACCTGATCACGTGGTGGTTCGGGCTGCCGAGCAGTTCATCGCATGCGCTGATTGGCGGTTATGCGGGAGCAGCAGTCGCGAAGGCGGGGTTCAGCGCGATCATCGTGTCCGGGTGGACGAAGACCGTTGTATTCATCGTCGTGTCGCCCCTGATCGGAATGGGCGCGGGCTGGGCATTCATGGTCCTGTTCTACCAGTTGTTCCAGCATTCGTCGCCGTACCGTGTGGACGCCATTTTCAAGCGGCTGCAGCTGGTGAGTGCGGCACTGTTCTCGTTGTCGCACGGAGCCAACGACGCGCAGAAGACGATGGGCATCATCGTTGGCCTGCTGGTGTCGTCCAAGGCCGTGCTCGCCGACGGAACGGGGTGGATGCGCCACTTCTACCTGGAGAACGCGGAGGTCGTGCCCTACTGGGTAGAGATCGGGGCGTACACGGCTATCTCGTTCGGTACGCTGTTCGGTGGGTGGCGCATCGTGCACACGATGGGCTCGCGGATCACGAAGCTGCGTCCCGTTGGCGGATGCGCGGCCGAGACCGGGGGGTCTCTGGCGATCCTCATCGCCACGACGTTCGGAATCCCGGTCAGTACGACGCACACGATCACCGGGGCGATCATGGGTGTGGGGGCGACGACGCGCCTGTCGGCGGTGCGCTGGGGAGTAGCTGGCCGGATCGTCTGGGCATGGGTTCTGACGATCCCGGCAGCCGCGCTGATGTCCGCGCTGGCGCTACGGCTGCTCGAGGCATTTCATCCGTTGTAGGAAAAAGCAGCCCGAGGGGCCGGGATAGCTGTCGTCCGTCCCGAAGGGATCATCGAGGCGGTATCTTTCTCTACTGCCGGTCGCCCCCAGCCGTCACCCGGGGCTGTCTCGTTTCCTCGCACGTATGCATGAAACGCCAGTCGCCCCGGATCTGTTCATAAATCGCGAACTCTCGTGGCTCGACTTCAATGCGCGCGTGCTTCAGGAAGCGCTGGATGCGCGCACGCCGCTACTGGAGCGTCTCAAGTTCCTTGGTATTTTCAGCAGCAATCTGGACGAGTTCTACATGGTTCGCGTGGCTGGTCTGCGGCGACAGGTCGCTGCCGGTGTCCACGCCACGCCACCGGATGGCATGAGTCCGCAGGCTCAACTGGATGCCGTCGATTCGCGGATCCGCGGGCTTCTCGCCGTACAACGCGGGTGTCTGCACAAGGATGTGCTCCCGGCGCTTGCCCTGCACGGGATCCGGATCGTCGGTATGGACGACGTGACAGCGGACGAACGGCGGACGCTGGATGCCTACTTCGAGCAGCACGTCTTTCCGGTACTGACCCCACTGGCTGTCGATCCCGGCCACCCGTTCCCGTACATCTCGAATCTCTCGCTCTCGCTGGCGGTCCTGCTTCGCGATCCTGAGCGCGAAGACGAACTGTTCGCTCGCGTGAAAGTGCCGAGGAGCCTGCCGCGTTGGGTACCGTTGGCTCGGCATCTGCACTTCGTCCCGCTCGAGGATCTCATTGCCGCCCATGTGGGATCGCTCTTCCCGGGGATGTCGATCCAGTCTGCGAACACGTTCCGGATTACGCGTTACTCCGATATGGACGTGCCCGCCCCGGACGAGCCAGACGACCTGCTGGAAATGATAGAGGAGCAGATCCTCCAGCGTCGCTTCGGCGAGATTGTCCGTCTGGAGGTGGACGAGCGAATGCCGCCGCGCCTTCGGGACGTGCTCCTCGCTGAGTTACGGGCGACCGCGGACTCCGGGACGCTTCCGCTGGCCGAACGGGACGTCTTCGAGGCCGGGACGCTCCTGGACGTCGCTGACGTTCTGACGTTGGCGGCCCTGGAGATCCCGGAGTTGCGAGACACGCCGTATGCGCCGGTGACGCCGCCGGAAGTGCGCGATCCCGAGCGGACGATCTTCGACGCGATGCGGGAGCGTGACCTGCTCGTCCATCATCCCTTCGAGTCGTTTGCGGCCACGGTCGAGAACTTTCTGGAAACGGCTGCTGCCGACGAGAACGTTCTCGCGATCAAGTTGACGCTGTATCGCACATCTGGCGACACGGCGATCGTGGAGGCGTTGACGCAAGCGGCGCAGCGCGGCAAGCAAGTCGCGGTGCTCGTGGAGCTGCAGGCGCGATTCGACGAGATCAACAATATCAACTGGGCGCGGACGCTCGAGAACTTCGGCGTTCACGTGGCGTACGGCGTGCCCGGGCTCAAGACGCATGCGAAGGTCGCGCTGGTAGTGCGCAGGGATCCCGACGGGATCCGCAGGTACGTGCACATCGGGTCGGGAAACTACAATTCGCGAACGGCCCGGATCTACACGGATCTTGGACTGTTCACGTGCCACCCGGCGATCGGGGCGGATGTGTCCGAGTTGTTCAACCTGCTGACCGGGTTCTCGCGACAACAGAGTTACCGCAAGCTGCTGGTGGCCCCGGCGAACCTGCGCGACCGGTTGTTGGATCTGATCGCGCGCGAGACACGGAATGCGCGGAGCGGCAAGGCGGCACGCATCGTTGCCAAGATGAACGCGCTCGTATCGCCGGAGGTTATCGCCGCGCTGTACGAGGCATCAGGAGCAGGCGTGGATATCCACCTGATCGTCCGCGGCATCTGTTGTCTCCGCCCCGGTATTCCCGGCGTCAGCGACCGCATCCGCGTGATCAGTTGTGTGGGGCGTTTCCTCGAGCACTCGCGCATCTTCGCGTTCTGGAACGGCGGCGAGGAGGAGTTCTTCATGGGGTCGGCGGACTGGATGCCGCGCAATCTGGAGCGTCGTGTGGAAGTGGTCGTGCCGGTGGAGGACGTGGCGCTGCATCCCAGGTTGCGTTCGCTGCTGACGACCTACCTGGAAGACAACCGGCAGGCGTGGGATCTGCGTCCGGATTGCTCCTACGTGCAGCGGCAACCGGGCGATGAACCGGATCGCGGTGCGCACCGCCGACTGCTGCGCGATCCATGGGGGATGGATCGCGCCGACTCGCGCTACACCACGTCCGAAATGCGTGCGACGACGTTGCCGCCGACGCCTGAACCGCGAGCCGAACCGGCTCCCGTGGGCAATGGCAAGCGACGGACGGCGCGCAAGCGCGGTCCGCCGGCGACGCCGCACGTGCCGTAGATCCAGCGCTTCCTCGAACCGGTCGGCGGAGCGCCACCAACGGAGGGTTACCGATGACGCCGGGATCCATCGATCCGATCGAGAACCTGCTCGATCGCGCGCTCGAACGCGGAATCATCGACGACGCCCTGCGGCAATCGTTAGGCAGCCTCCAGCATGAACTGATGGACGGCAGTGCCTCGGCGCAGCCGGGCGCAGGCGCGACGCGTGAAGGCGATAACGCCCTGGCTGCATCGAGCGGTGCCGCCGATCCGCTAACCGTACCCGCCCGAGACCCCGCTCCGGGGCTCAACTCCGTCACGGTTGCCTACGTCGTCGGGGCAATGCTCGTGGTGTTCGCTTCCTTCTGGTTCCTCGTCGAGCGCTGGGATCGGCTCGGTGCGTGGGGCGTCCTGCTCGTCGCAGGCGCGTACATGGCCGTGCTCCTGAGAGCTCATGTCTGGCTCGACCGGCGCGGATTCCGGCACGCGTCGGCGATCGCACTGATGCTCGTCGTTCCGCTGGTGACCATCCTTGCATGGTGTCTGGAGAACGTGACAGGGTTCTGGCCCGCGGGTACGGTAAGCGAATACATCGGCGATTCCAGTCGGCCGATGGCACTGCAGTGGGCGGCCGCCGACGTTGCTACCCTGCTGGCCGCCGTCGCGCTGTTTCACTGGCGGCCGAGCGTTGCACTCACCGTTCCCATCACGATCGTCCTCTGGGCGCTCGGATTCCATGTCTCGGGTGCGATCGCGGGAACTTCGGCGGCGGGCGCGCTCGACCGGTGGTTGATGCTGGCGGACGGGCTGCTTGTCTGCACGGTCGCTGGAGAAGTCGATCGATGGCAGACGCGGAGGCGGGCGTCCACAGGAGAAGGCGACGGCGACTTCGCGTTCTTCCTCTGGTTGGGCGGTCTGCTGGCCCTGGTCGTCGGCTACGTGCCGATATGGACACAGTCCGGAGCATGGCGACATCTCCTGCTGGGCGTAGCCGCCACGCTGATAGTCGTATCTCTTCGCACCAGGCGGCGCACACACCTCGCGTTCGGATTGCTCGCCCTGTTCGGATACCTTGCCTACCTCGCCATGGACGTCTTCAAGGCCTATCTGTCGATCCCGGTCGCGCTCGCCATCCTTGGGCTGCTCCTGATTTTGGCCACCGTGTGGGTGCAACGCCGCTTCCCGATTCTGGTGCAACGCGTGAACGCTGAGCGCGGCAGCACTGCGATCCCGCGGATCCTGACGTGGGGGCCGCTGCTCTACGCCATGGCCATGGCGCGTGTGGCGCTGTGATCCTCCGCGCCATCGCCTGGCACCCAGTCACGTCCTCCCACGGCCACGTTCGTCGACCAGACGGAGATGTCGGTCGCTCCAGGCACCCGATCATGAGACACACATCCCGGCGTTTCGCCCTCGCCAGCCTCACCGTCGCGTTCGCTTTCGCGCCGATACTGGCTGCGCAAGACACCCCGCAGTCGACGCGCGCCAAGCAGGACGTGCTGTGGGCGCGCATGGCCGACAGTATCCGTCGCGTGGCTAACGAAACGGATGCGGTCGTCGGCGTGGCGGTCATGGATCTCACCGACGAACGCGCGTTCCTGCTCAACGCGGACGAGATTTTCCCGACAGCGAGCACGATCAAGATCGCGGTGCTGGCGGAGCTGTATAGGCAGGACGAACGCGCGTCCGGCGGCGCGCGCCTGACGGATCTCCATACGGTGAACGCGAAGGACGGCGTTGGCGGGAGCGGCATCATGCAGGGGTTCACACCCGGCGTCACCCGCCTCACGAACCGTGACCTCGCCACCATGATGATAGCCGTCAGCGACAACTCGGCGACGAACGTCCTGATCGATCGCGTGGGGATGGACAATGTAAACGCGCTGCTGCGCGATGCCGGGCTCACCGCGACGCGCTTGCGCCGTCGCATGATGGACGTGAACGCGGTGCGCGAGAATAGGGAGAATACCGCCACACCACACGAGCTGGTGACGCTGTTGGCGGCGCTGTACCGCGGCGACCTGCTCGGGAAGACAGCGACCCGGGACTACTTCAGCATGCTGGCAACGCAGAAGAGCAGTTACATCCCGCGCTTCCTGCCGCCGGACGTGCAAGTGGCGAACAAACCCGGAGATCTCGATGCCGTCAGGAACGACGCCGGGATCGTGTTCGTGCCCGGCCGTCCGTTTGCCATTGCCGTCATGACGGCCTACGGCGGGGACGACCGTGCCGCCGAGCAGGCGATCGCACGTGTTGCTCTGGCGGCGTGGACGTTCTTCGATAGGGTGAGCCGGACTTCGCCGCTGGGCCGCGCGGTGGAACAGGATTGATGGGTGCGTCGCGCCGGATGTCGCGCCGGTCTGGCTATGCGTTCGCCACTCGCCCGTCAGGTGCGACGATTTCCACCGGGATCCCGGCCAGCTTCGACAGCAATCCCGCTTTTCGGCTCGCTCCCCACAGCTCCAGCCGCACAGAGCGCGCGCGCGGATTCCCTACAACCGTCAGCCGCAAAGCACGATCCAGCCATCGGACCTTCACGCTCCGGACGGCGCCAATGTGGCCACGGTCGAACCCGTCGGCCACCCGCAGGATGGCCGACAGCCTCTTGATTCGGGCGCGCGTGGCCTTGTCCAGCGTTCCGTAGGGGAGGTGCGAGCGCCGCGGTGCGGCGCCTCGGTGGTAGCGGGCAACATGTGCCATCACGATCTTTTCGTCCGGCGGAACGCCCGGCAGGTCCGCGTGCCGGATGAGATGCAACGAGTGTTTGTGGTGGCCGTCGTAGTTGATGTGATATCCGACGTCGTGCAGCAGCGCGGCGTCTGCCAGCGTTTGCCGTTCCGACGGCTCGCAACCCAGCCGGTGGCCGAAGGAATCGAACATCTGCAGCGCCAGACGCTGCACCTGTTGCGCATGCTTCACGTCGCAGTGGCACCGCTCGACGAAGGTACGCACGCCGCGCTCGCGACCCTCCCCAGGGTCGGCCGGCTGGGGACTGATACGTGCGCGCTCCAGGAGGATACCCTCGCGAAGCCCGTAGCTGGATACCATCAGTTCGCGTGCGTCGACGCGCGCCAGTACCTCGGCGGCCACGGCCAGGCCGGCCAGGATGATGTCGGAACGGCCGGGATTCAGTCCGGCGATGTTCGGTCGCTCGACCGGCGAGGTATCCTGCAGGAGATCGATGATATGCTCCAGTTCCTCTCGCGGCACTCGCGTCCCATGCACACGGCCCACCGCCGATGTGAAACCCTGCCGGTACAGGTGCATTCCGGCCAGGTTCGTGAACGTGCCGCCGGACCCGATGACCCGGGCGCCGCGCCAGTCGCGCACGGGGAGCGCGCGGCGAATGTCGTCGCGCACGTGCGAGCGCAGTCTCCGGACGTCTTTCCGGCGCGGGCGATTGCCAAGGAACTGCTCGGTCATCCGGATCGCACCGAATGGCAGCGAGACGAGACGCTCGACCAGGCCATCGGCGGAGAGCGCCAGATCCAGCGAACCGCCGCCGATGTCCATCACGACAGCCCGACCAGCGCCCAGGTCGAAGTGGGCGAGGGCGGATCGGAAGGAAAGCCGCGCCTCTGCTTCGCCGTCGAGCACCCTTACGCGAAGACCTGTCTCCTGCCGCAGCCTGTCGAGGAACTCACGGCGATTGGACGCCTCACGCACGGCACTCGTCGCCACGGCATCGATGTGCTTAACTCCCATCTGACGAGCGAGCGTCGCCATGCGCGTCACCGCCTCGAGGGCATGACGCATGGCGGCCTCCGACAACCGGGCGTTGCGATCGAGCCCGGACGCGAGGCGAGGGGCCGCCTTCATTTCGTCGATGACGCGGATTTCGCCGGTTGGCGTCACGTCGGCGACGAGCTGCCGAATGGAGTTCGAGCCGATGTCGATGGCTGCGAGTCGCACGGTCCCGTACGGTCAGGAAACGACGACGAGAGACCGGCCGAACGACGCGCAACCCGTTGCAACGATCCGCTGGCCCATGGCCCCCACGCTCGCATCCGTCATACGCCGCGCTGCTCCAGTCGCTGCTGAATTTTCGCCACGATCATCTCGATCGCCACACTGTTGTGCCCACCGCGGGGAACGATCACGTCCGCCCATCGCTTGCTCGGTTCGACGAACTGCAGGTGCATCGGCCGCACGGTAGTCAGATACTGGTCGAGAATCTCGTCAAGGGGTCGGGAGCGCTCCACGGAGTCTCGCTGGATGCGTCGGATCAGGCGAATATCCGCGTCCGCATCGACGAACACTTTCACGTCGCACAAGTCACGCAGCCGCGGCTCGACGAACAGCAGGATCCCATCTACCACGATGACATCCACCGCGTCGACGCGTTCCGTGCGCGGACTGCGGGTGTGCGTCACGAAGTCGTACACGGGCTTGTCGACAGCTTCCCCTCGAGCCAGTCGCTCCAGCTGACCTACCAGCAACTCCATGTCGATGGTTTCCGGGTGGTCCCAGTTGATGCGTCGTCGCTCCTCGACAGGGAGGTGCGCGAAGTTCCGGTAGTACGCATCCATGTCGATGAACGCCGCCGACCTGCCTCGCAGGGCATCGGCGACCTTCCGCGCCACTGTGGACTTCCCGGACCCTGTCCCGCCCGCGATTCCGATGATGAGCGGTTTCACGTGGTGGCACGGCCGTCAGCCGAGGTGCGACCGCGATGTCCGATACCTGCCAACCGGGATGGAGGTGCCGCTGTCACGGTTCTTAATCGGAAGCCTGGCCCGCAATGTTCATGGGCAGAAGCTCGCGATCTCAGGCGGAGGCGTCAACACGCTGCACGCAGTCGCCTGCACTTGGCTGAGCCGCTAACGTTCATGGCGATGCGACGACGTCTGCTATACTGGCTGCCAGCGTGCCTGTCTCCCGTGGTCGGTGCCGCTCAGCGGCCAGCGGAGATTCGCCGCGACGTTGAGATCGTTATCGCCGCCACCACGGACGTGCACGGACGGGTGCGTGGATGGGACTACTACGGCGACATGGCGGACACCGCGCGAGGTCTGGCGCGGGCGGCGACGATCGTCGATTCGGTGCGGGAGGCGAACCCAGGTCGTGTGGTGCTGGTGGACGCCGGCGACTTCCTGCAGGGGAACCCGCTGGCTTTCGTCAGCGCTCGCGTCCGCCAGGACCAACCGATCGCCTCAGTGGCGGCCATGAACGTCATGCGGTACGATGCCGTAGCGATCGGCAACCACGAGTTCGACTACGGTCTCGACTATCTGGCACGCGCGCGCCGCCAAGCGCGGTTCCCGATGCTGTCGGCCAATGCGCGTGGGCCGAACGGAAGCCGCCCCTACGCCGCCAGCCGTGTCGTGATTCGCGCTGGTGTCCGCATCGGGATCGTTGGCGCAACCACGCCGGGGGCATCGATCTGGAATCGGGATCGGCTGCGCGGGCGCCTGACGCTCGGCGACATGGTGCAAGCTATTTCCCGCGAGGTCACAACGCTCGAGCGCCGAGGAGTGGACGTGGTTGTGGCCGTGATCCACGGCGGCTTGAACGAACCTGCGAGCTACGATACCGCATCGACGGGTCTCAGCGGGGAAAATGTCGCCACACGGCTGGCCGAGGCCGTGCCGGCGATTGATGCCATCGTGTACGGGCACACGCATAAGGAGATGGCTGACACCACGGTGGGCAACACCCTGCTGTTGCAGCCGCGGAACTGGGCGGGCTCGGTGGCGCTGGCGACATTGACGCTGGAACGCGATGGTGGTTCGTGGCGGGTGCGAAGTCATCGTGGCCAGCTGGTGCCGACGAGCGGGCATGTGGAGAGCCCGGCCGTGCTGGCCGCGACCGCGCGTCAACACACTGCGACGCTTCGCTACGTTCGGGCGCCGATCGGCACGACGACAGTAAGCTGGCGGGCTGACTCCTCTCGCGTTTCGGACACGCCGCTGGTCGACTTCATGCTCGAAGTGATGCGACGCCGCAGCGGCGCCAACCTGGCGGCGACGGCGTCGTTTTCACTGAGCGCCCGCCTGGATTCAGGAGCGATTCCCGTGGCCGAGGTTTCACGGCTGTATCCGTACGAGAACACGCTGCGTGCGGTGCGGGTGAGTGGCGCGGAGTTGCGGGCGTACCTGGAGCACAGCGCCCGTTACTTTCGGGACACCAGCTCGACGGCAGCGCCTCTTGGGAGCGTCGATCAGACGATTCCTGGCTACAACTTCGACATAGTTGCCGGCGCAGACTACACAATCGACATCGCGCGTCCGATTGGAAGTCGACTGACGCGACTCGATGTCGGCGGACGCCCAGTGGTGGACTCGGATACGTTCACGCTGGCGCTCAACAATTACCGTCAGGCCGGGAGTGGCGGCTACGGCATGCTGACGGGCGCACCGGTCGTGTACGACCGTCAGGAGGACATTCGGCAGCTCCTGATCGATGAAGTGAGACGTCGGGGGACACTGGACCCGCGCGACTACGCGACAAGGAACTGGCGTCTGGAACCGGCGGAAGCGCGCGCCGTTGCGTACCGTTCGATGCAGGCCGCTCCAGGCGGAGCAGCGTCGATTCCCCGCCTGCGGGTCATCGCCACGAACGATTTTCACGGCGCGCTCGAGCCGCGGCGGGATGCCGAGGGCGTGGTGCGTGGCGGTGCGCTCGCGCTCGCCGCCGAGGTGGCGCGCGCCCGGCAAGAATGCGTCGCGCCCGCCTGCGAGAGCATCTACCTCGATGGCGGCGACCAGTTTCAGGGGACGCCAGCGTCGAAT
This sequence comes from Gemmatimonadaceae bacterium, assembly GCA_019186945.1. GTDB lineage: Bacteria > Gemmatimonadota > Gemmatimonadetes > Gemmatimonadales > Gemmatimonadaceae > JABAQJ01. The sequence continues at coordinate 499,538 of JABAQJ010000002.1, read as the reverse complement.
CTGACGTTCGGCCTGCCTGTGGTGCGTTTGTTCAATCGCCTGGGGCTTGCAGCGGCCGCGTTAGGCAATCACGAGTTCGACTGGACCCAGGAAACGCTCCGCCAGCGGATGCGAGATGCACGCTATCCGATCCTCGGCGCCAACGTCCGCTACGCCGACGGTCGCGATGTACCCTGGATTCCGGACGACACGCTTCTCATGGCCGGCAGCGTACGCGTCGGCGTGATCGGATTGGCGTCTGTGGAAACGTCCAGCACGACCAACCCGACTCTGGTCGCCGACCTGCGCTTCGTCGATCCGGCGCCGATCGTCGACGAGCGCGCTCGCGCGCTTCGTGCCCGCGGTGCGCAATACGTCGTGGTGGTGGCCCACGCGGGGGCATTCTGCAACCGGCAGGATGCCCGGAATTGCGAGGGGGAGATCGTCACGCTGGCTGAGCGTGTGACTGAGCGCATCGACGCGTTCGTGAGCGGTCACACGCACTCTGCCGTCGCGACCGTGGTGAAAGGCGCGGCGATCGTGCAGGCACGTTCGCGCGGAACTACCCTGGGGGTGATCGACATCCAGCCGAACCATGGCCATTCCGCGATCGCATTGCGTGACGTGCTTCCCGCGGGCGCTGCATCCGCGGATTCGGTCGTTTCGTCGGTCGTCGAATCCGCCACCGCATCGCTGCGCGAGCGGATGAGCAAGCCAATCGTCCGGATCGGCGAGCGGATGTCGTCCGGCAGCCGCGGTACGTTAGGCGATCTGATCGCCGACGCCCAGCGCGCAGCGGGTGGCGGCGACGTGGCGGTGATGAACACCGGCGGCGTCCGTGCGTCGCTGGATACCGGTCTCGTGACCTACGGCATGCTGTTCGAAGTCGCGCCGTTCGGGAACAGGTTGGTGCGGCTGACGGTGACCGGCCGCGCCCTTCGCGACTATCTGGAGCGTGTCGTGAGCCACAGTCCCGTTCGGGCCCACCTGAGCGGGGCCCAGGTGCGGTACGATCCATCGCGTCCCGCGGGGAGTCGCGTGACGGAAGTCAGACTGGCCAGTGGCCGGGCAATCGACGACGAGGCAACCTATCGACTGGTGCTGTCGGATTTCCTGGTTGCCGGGGGCGATGGGTTGAACCTCAGTGGTACCGCGGTGCGGATCGAACCGTTGAACATCGTCGACCTTGACGCACTGATCGACTATCTTCGTTCGCAGCCAGAGCCTGTGCGCGCTCCAACCGACCGCCGCCTGGTGCCAACGACACCATGACCGAGTCCGTCCGCGTATATGTGAACGCTCGCCCGATCGACGCGCCCGCCCGCAGCACGGCGCTCGACGCCGTTCGCGTGCTCGACCCCGTTCTGGCTGAAGATGTCGCGGGCGGCACGCGCGCGATCACCGATTCGCGCGGGCTACCGCTCGACACGACGACGCCTCTAGTCGCAGGGACGATCCTTCGCGTCGTGTCCGTGCGCTCGGCGGGAGCGGAGTGAGTCACGGCGTGGCGCCGGTCATCACACGTACGCTCCTCGAACGTCTCCCCAAGGCCGAGCTGCACTGTCACCTCGACGGTTCGGTGCGACCGGCGACGCTGCTCGAACTCGGTCGCGAGTATCGAGTACCGATGCCCCGCGACGACGCCGAGGCGCTCGGCGAATACATGGTCGTCCGACAGGCGGAGAACCTGGAGGAGTATCTCGAACGTTTCGGCGTGACGCTCTCCGTGATGCAGACCGCGGATGCCCTCGAACGGATCGCGTATGAGCTGGCGGAGGATGCGGCAAGAGAGGGCGTTCGATACATCGAGACGCGCTTTGCGCCCGTCCTGAACCGGCAAGGCGGCCTGTCGCTGGAAGAGACGGTCGCGGCGCCGATGCGCGGCCTGGCCCGAGCCGAGCGCGAGTTTGGCATCGTGGGACGCATCATCGTCTGTGCGCTGCGGACGTGGGAACCGGCGGTATCCCTCGATCTGGCGAAGCTGGCGGTCGACTGTCGTGACATGGGCGTCGTCGGGTTCGATCTGGCGGGAGCCGAGCGCAACCATCCGGCCGCCGATCACGCCGAAGCATTCGCGTACGCTCGCCGGCATGGGCTGGCATGCACCTGCCATGCCGGGGAAGGGGATGGCGCCGGCTCCGTGAGGCAGGCGCTCCACGTCTGCGGAGTGCAGCGACTGGGGCACGCCACACACCTGATCGACGACGACGCGCTCGCCGACGAGGTGCTGGACGCTCACATCCCGCTCGAGATATGCCTTACCAGCAACGTCCAGACGCGGGCGGCCCGGTCGTACGAGGCGCATCCGGCGCGGGCGTACATCGATCGCGGCATGAATGTCGTGTTGAATACCGACAACCGGCTGATGAGCGGTGTGACACTTGTCGACGAGTACGAACACGCTGCAAGGGCCCTCGATTGTACGTTCGAGGAGCTGGCGCGCATCGCGCTCAACGGATTCGAGAGCGCGTTTCTTCCGGAAGCAGAGCGCCGCCGCCTGGTGGCGGAAGCGGAAGCGGCGATCGCGTTGCTGCGTCGCGGGCCATGAACGCTGCGGCGGTCGCGGTTACTCTTCGCGAGCGACTCGAAGCAACGCCGCCGGACCTCGCCATCGTTCTCGGCTCGGGGCTTGGCGGCCTGGCTGATCGCATCGAGCGATTGGGGACCGTGCCGTACCGTGACATCGAGGGATTCGCGGTGCCGGCCGTAGATGGCCACGCCGGCGAACTTATCTCCGGACGGCTCGGCGGTCGCCCCGTACTGGCGCTGGCGGGACGTTTTCACATGTACGAGGGACATTCGGCGGAGCGGGCGGGTTTTCCGGTAAGCCTCGTTCATGCGTTAGGCGCCAGAGTCCTCCTGCTGTCGAATGCCGCCGGCGGCATCCGGCGAAGCATGGGCGCAGGCGACCTGATGGTGATCCGGGATCACATCAACCTGATGTGGACGAATCCGCTGATCGGTCCCGTTGGCATGGGTCAGGTCCGGTTCCCGGACATGTCGGCGCCGTACGACGTCGAGCTCGGTGCGCTGCTGCACGAGTGCGCGCGGGCCCGGGGCCTGCGCCTGCACGACGGCGTGTACGCCGGTTTGCAGGGACCGGCGTACGAGACGCCCGCTGAGGTGCGGATGCTGGACCGCCTGGGCGCGGACGCGGTCGGCATGTCGACGGTGCCGGAGGTGCTGGTGGCCCGGGCGCTCGGGATGCGGGTGGCCGCCGTCAGTTGCATCACGAACCCGGCCGCGGGAATGTCTCCAGGGAAGGTCGATCATGCCGATGTCCTCCGCGCGACACGCCACGCGGCGGCGCGCTTCGAGCAACTCGTGATCGACTTCGTTGCTGCCCTACCTCGCCTTGGCCAGGGTGGCGCGGATCGAGTCGGCAGTAGCCCGCCTGTTCCATCCATCGTACAGCAGGATCAGGTTTCTGGCCATGAGAACGGTTCGGGGGTGTAGCGGTCCGAACTCCTCATCGAGCATCGAGTAGCTCTCGCGAAGCATGGGTTCCGCGTCTGCATAACGATGCCTGGCGACCAGAACGGCACCCATCGAGCCAAGGACGTCCCCCAAACGCCAGTCGCGCGGCTTCAGCGTAACACGACGAATGGCGATCGCGTGAGCGAGGCGGCGCTCGGCTGCGTCCAGTCGACCCAGACCAAGCAAGACCTGGCCATAGACCGCATCCAGCCGTGCCATATCCGGATGGTCCTTCGGCATGTTGTTTCGTCGCAGGATGTTTTCGGCGCGAAGAAGATGCGATAGCGCCGCCGAGTCCCGACCCGCCTGGTGCAGAACCTTGGCGAGACCGATCTGACTAACCGCCACATTGGGATGATTCGCGCCCAGGAAGAATGTCCACACGCTGTCGGCGGCGGCCATCAGGGACAGCGCCTCCGCGTGCTGTTCTTTGAGTGTGAGAACGATGGCAAGGTTGTGCAACGAGAAGCCACGTTCGTAGAAGTCGCGGCCGCGGACGCGCGCGAAGACAGCGAGGCTGCTGCGATAGAGCCGCTCGGCCTCGTCGATTCGGCCGAGGTTGTCCGCGATGAGTGCGGCATTGCCCATAGCTATCGCGTATTCTCCCGTGGTGTCGCGGCCGAGCCCGCGCAGGGCGCGGAGCGTGGCGTCGATGCGGGGTGCGGCGTCGCGGACGCGACCCTGCGCCAACGCCACCAGGCCCCAGTCGTTCGACGTACGAGCGAAATCGATGGATGAGGAATCGCCAAGACGACCCAGAGTCTCCGCTGACAATCGGAAAACGGAGTCCGCCGTCGTGAGGCGTCCTACCTGACCGTACAACGAACCGAGGGCGGCAAGGTCGATCGCGACGTCCCGGAGTCCGCTGGCATCGTTCTGTTGGCGGTGCAGGGCAAGGGCGCCGGTGAGCTGCGTCTCGGCCACCGCCACACGGGCGCGTGCGGCATTCGCCCTGCCTAACGTGCGCAGGATCGTGGCACGCACCTGTGGCACACCGAGCAACTCCGAATCGACGCGGCGGGCGACGGCATCGAGCATGGCGTTGTTGGCCGAGTCGCCGCCAAGCCGCTGTGTCGGTGCGTCCCAGGACGGGTCGGCCGTGGCGATGACGCCCTGCAGGAACTGACTGACCTGCTCGGCGTTTTCCCGTTCGCGCTGGGCGGCGGCGGCCTCGGTTCGCGCGCGGTCACGTTCGCGTTCGGCGACTCGCGCCTGCATCGCGGTGCCAATGCTCCCGGCGAGCAGGGCGACCGCGGCCACCGCGCCCGCCGCCACCGCGGCGCCATGGCGGCGGACGAACTTTCGCGCGCGGTAGCCGATCGTGTCCGGACGGGCGACCACCGGCAGGTCGGCGAGGTACCTGTCGAGATCCTGCGACAGCAACTCGACCGAGGAATAGCGACGCTCGGGCTCCTTCCGCAGCGCCATGAGGACGATGGCGTCGAGTTCACCTTCGAGCTGTCGTGCCAGCTTCATCGGCGTGGGCTCTCCGGTTCGTGAGGCCGTCACCGCAGTGACCGCGCCGGACGGCCGTCGTGGGGGCTCGTCGCTGATATGCCGCTGCAGTTCCAGCGGCGAAAGGTCGTTCTGCGCAAACGGCGGCCGGCCGGCCAGGAGTTCGTAGAGCACGACGCCTAACGAATACACGTCCGAGGCCGTGGTGATGGTCTCGCCACGGACCTGTTCGGGGCTGGCATAGACCGTCGTCAGCGGATGCAAAGCGCCACGAGTGATGGAGTCCGTGCCATCCTCGCGGTTGCCGAGCAGCTTCGCGATACCGAAGTCCAGCAGCTTTACCGTGCCGTCGGCAGTGACGAGGATGTTCCCGGGCTTGAGGTCGCGGTGCACGATCAGGTTGCGATGCGCGTACTGGACGGCATCGCAAACCTGGCGAAACAGGCCGATACGCTGGCGGACCGGAAGGAGTCGCTGGTCGCACCAGGAGTCGATGGGTGCGCCGTCCACGTACTCCATTACCAGGTACGGCTGCCCATCGTCCGTCACACCGCCATCCAGCAATGCCGCGATGTTGGGATGGGAAAGCGCGGCGAGGATCTGGCGCTCCTGGCGGAAGCGGCCGACGATTGCCGCACTCTCGATACCGCGCCAGATCGTCTTGATGGCGACGCGCATCCTGAACTGATCGTCCGCGCGCGCCGCCTCGTATACCACGCCCATGCCGCCATGCCCGATCTCGCGCAGTACATCGTACGACCCGACTCGGCGCCCAAGCAGCGTTGCAGGTGGCGGGAAGTCCGCGGCATCGTCAACGGTGAGTGAGGCAAGAGCCGGCCGCTCGAACAGATCGGCCTCCTGCGCGAGGGCGAGGAGCAGACTGTTGACCTCGCGTTCAACTTCGCGGTCGCCGCCGGCGCGTGCGGCTACGAAGTCCGCTCGCTCCGCTGCGTCGACATCGAGCGACTCGCCGAAGACTGTCTTGATGACCTGCCAGCGTTCAGGGGAAACGGTCATTGTTGCGTGGGGAAGTCGAGCCGTCGGTTAACGCGCATTTCCGGGGCGCGATCGGCTCACGACGTGTCCTGTCCGTCCCTCAGGGCGCGGAAGAGCCACGCTTTGGCCAGAACCCAGTCCCGCTTGACCGTGGCCGGGGAGACGTCGAGGACTTGTGCAGTCTCCTCGATGGAAAGCCCGCCAAAATAGCGCAATTCGACCACCCGCGCCTGCCGCTCGTCGACGGCCTTCAGTTCATCTAGCGCTTCATCCACCCGCACGAGGTCGAGCCGTTCCGCCTGCGGCGTCAGTTCCTCGTCGAGCGTAACGATCTTCCCCCCACCGCGCTTCCCGGCGGTTCGACGCCGTGCATGGTCGACCAGGATGCGGCGCATGACCTGCGCGGCGACGCCAAGGAAATGGGCGCGGTTCTGCCATGTGGCCGTCCGCTGATCGACAAGCCGGAGGAAGGCTTCGTGGACCAGCGCCGTGGGTTGCAGCGTATGCTGGCGTTGTTCGTTCCGCAGGTAGCTGGCGGCCAGTGTGCGCAGCTGCGAGTAGACCAGCGGGATGAGATCGTCCATGGCCTCTGGCCGGCCATGCTGCAGATCGAGGAGTAGCGACGTGACGTCCTGACTGTCTTCGGGAGCCATCCACACTAGAAGGAAGGGGTTCGCAACCCGACGCTACGGCCTCTTCCGAGGTGTCGCAATGGGAGATGAGCCGAATCGACACCCGAATTGCGCGTTATCGGCGCCGAGCGCGCGACGGGCGGGCATCGCAAGCCGGAGAAGTCGATTCACCCTTGCGCGGAGAAGACTCATGAGGCGCGTATGTGCAACCGTGGCTGTCGTGGCGGCATTTGGCCTGGCGTGCTCCGACTCTCCAGTCGGAACGTCTCTTCGGGATGAGAATGCCGGGCCATGGGGGAGTCACGTCATCTCGAATCCGGCCTGTACCGTCCATTGGGCGAGTGGCGTGTCGGGGAACTGGTTCGACAGCACCAAGTGGAGCCCGGCCGTTGTCCCGGGCGGGTCTGACGTCGTGTGCGTCGATGCCGCCGGCGCGTATACCGTGACCATGAACCCCGCCAACGATGCGACACCCGTGGCGGTCACCGGATTGACTCTGGGTGGGGGCGGCGCGAACCCTACGCTCACCATGGCGGGCGCAGACGTTCTTTTCGACGTGACGATGGCAATCGACATCGCCACGGGCGCAACATTCAGCTACAACCTCACTGGGGGCGCCAAGGTATCGGCAGGAGCCGGTGTGACCAACGCCGGAACCATCAACGTGGCCACCTTATGCGGCAATTGCAGCCTGGGTAACACGCTGACGTCGGACCTGACGAACACTGGCAGCATGAACATCACGGGACTGCTGACGCTGGACAAGGTCGCAGGTGTGTACGTCAATTCCGGAGCGATAACATTGGCCGGTGGTACGGGCATCGAGATCCTGGCATCCACCGGAGCCGCCAGCTTCACGCAGTCTGGCGGATCCGTGTCCGCCCCCACTCAGGCCGTTCTCGCCATGCGATCCGGGACGTACACGCTCTCCGGGGGTACGATCGCACTCTCGCCATCGACGCAGCTCCCGGTCGTTCGACTGAACGGCGCGTCCCTTGTCCTCGCAGCGTCGCTCGCCGGAGCGCAGGAAATCGCCATTGCCGCCACGTCGGCGGGGGCCACCAGCATTACGGGCGACGTGCCATCGGGAACGACACTGTGGATCACGGGACCTGGCCAGCCCGGCAACAGCAGCATCACGTGGAACGGCAGCCCCGTGGTCGATGGGATCGTTCGGCCCAACATGTATAGCTTCAGCGGTACGAACGTGACGATCGCGGGAAGCGGCACTCTGGTGAACAACGGAGCCGTGAAGCCGAAGGTCGTTACGCCGCAGGCGTTCCACTACGCGATCGACATCGAGAACCACGGCACGTTCGAGCTGAACGGCGTCGTGTACTTCGAGAAGGCCGCCGGGTTCTTCGACAACTATGGGATCGTGGGGGCCGTGGGCGGTTCGCAGTTCCACGTGACGTCCGGTGCGACGTACCGGTCGCATGCCGGCGGGACGATGGCCTCGCTCGTTTCACTGATCATCAACGGAGGACACCTCCGCGGTACCGGTTCGGTCTCGACCGTCGCCGTCACTAACGGCGGCACTGTTGATCCTGGCGATCCGATCGGAACGCTGAACGTCACGGGTTTCTCTCCCGATGCCACGGGAACCCTGACGATCGATGTCGCCGGGTCGCAGGCCGGTGTCACGTACGATCAACTCGTGGTGAGCGGGCAAGCGACCATGAACGGAACGCTGAGTATCGTGGGAACACCGGCGAGTGCCAGCTGCGGGCTCGTCTACGACGTGCTACTGCACTCGTCGGCTGGAGGCTCCGGGGCGTTCTCGACCGTGACTGGATTGACACCAGGGGCGGGGCACGCTTTCCGAACGATCTACCAGAATATCGCACCGAAGAAGGTGTCGCTCGCAGGATACGATCCGACGGCCAAGGTATCGATCGGGTCCAATCCGCTCGCGCTCGCAGAAGGCCAGCCGGGATCCTCCTACGCCGTGTGTCTCGATCACGCACCGACATCCAGCGTCACCGTGACGCCAACCCCGGATGCACAGCTTACGGCCGCGCCAGCGCTCGTCTTCACGCCGTCGGCCTGGCAGATGCCGCAGTTCATAACGGCTACGGCCGTGGACGATGCCGCGATCGAACCACCGCATACTGGTTCGGTCACCCATGTCGTGTCCAGCGCTGACGCCAGCTACAACAACGCGCCGGTCGCTCTACTCGTCGCGAATATCGCGGACAACGACGGCAGCACCGACCTCGACGTGAAGATCTCCAAGGGGCCGCCCCCACTCACCCTTAACCAGGTGTTCACCGTTGGATTCCGCGTTACCAACCACGGCCCGACGATCAGTACGGGAGCGACTGTGACGTTTCAACCTGTTGGCGGTTTCCAGTACCTCGGCGTTGTGGGCGCATCCTGCACTGCCAGCGCCAGCGGCCTGACCTGCACTCTCCCGGGTATGGCATCGGGTGCGAACGCCGTGCTCACGCTGACGCTCAAGGCCGCGCAACGCGGAACCTTCAACAAGACCATCAGCGTCATCGCGCAACAGCCGGATCCTGCAAGCTCGAACAACACGCTGGCGAAGACCATCACCGTCAACTAGCGACTGATGCACGACGCGCCGTCCCCGTCCGGGAGCGGCGCGTCGCTTGTCAGCGCCTCGGCGAAGGCAGCGACGTCAGTCGCCGCCTGAACTCCTGGTAGCGCGGCGAATCCCTGGTGAGAGAGTTCAGCACTGCAGGGTCAATACCGGCAATCTGAGCCTCGGTCGCAGCGATACGGCTCTCTTCGATCGGATGCGTCTGAAAGAACGCGTCCAGTGCGCCGGGTGCCGTCTTCCGTTCGTCCAGCAGTACCTGGAACATCTCCGGTATGCCTCGCGGGTCGATTCCCGCACGCATCACATACTGGACTCCCACGCGATCCGCATCCGCTTCGTCCGCGCGACTGAACCTGGCGAACACCGCTGCGCCTCCGACCTGGATGGCTGCGTTCGCCACTCCATTGTTGCAAACGCCGGTGAGTATGCACGCCAGCGATATCCCGATGTCCGCTCCCTGCGCCTTCTGCATCTGTTTGACCGAGTGCCGCTGGGTGACGTGCCCGATCTCATGGCCCAGTACTCCTGCCAGCATATCGAGCTTCGTCGCACGCTCGATCAGACCTCGATTGACGTACACGAACCCACCCGGCACAGCGAACGCGTTCACTTCCTTGCTGTCGACGATGGCGAAGTGCCAGTCGAGGGAACGTTCGTCGGCAACGCGGGCGATCGAGTCCCCGAGCACATTGATGTAGCGATTTACCTCGGGGTCACGGATAATCGGCAGTTGCGCGTTGATCTGCTGCGCGTACTGCTTCCCCATGTCGACTTCCTGCTGCGTCGATATCGCGCAGCCAGCCACAAGTGCGAGCGCTCCGACGACGACAAAACGCGTCATATTACCTCGAAGGAAAACGCAGCGGTCGGCCACCGACCTGCTCTATCCGCCAAGAGACCGATGCGCATTTTGACCTTAGCCCGGGACTTGAGACGCCGCAAGGCACGCCAACGCGACGCGTTGTTCGTGGTGGAAGGAGTGCGCGCGACCGAGGAATTGTTTCGATCTCCATTGGAAGTCGTCGGCGTTCTGACGGCGCCAAGACTGTCAGAATCGCCGCGTGGCGTCGCGCTCCGAGCCATCGTCGCCGAACGTCGCGTCGAGATCGCAGACGTGAACGATCGCGACTTTCAATCCGCAACGGAAACCGAATCGCCGCAGGGTGTGCTGGCGATCGCCCGAATCCCATCACGGACGCTAGCCGACCTGCGCGAACGGCCGTCAACGCGGCTACTCGTGCTGGATTCCGTCCAGGATCCAGGCAATGTCGGCACGCTCCTTCGTACGGCTGCGGCCCTCGGGGCGACTGCCACACTGGCCCTGCCGGGAACCGTTGACGTCTGGAACGCGAAAGTCGTCCGTAGCTCAATGGGTGCGCACTTCCGTCATCTGGCGATGCATGTTACGTGGGAAGAGCTCGATCCGTTCCTGCGTGAAACCGAGACGCCGCTCTGGGCCGCGGATGCCAAGGGGTCGCCTCTTCCGTCCGTGGTGCCAACGCGGCTTGCCCTCGCCGTCGGAAACGAAGGCGCCGGTCTATCGCGACATGTGGAGGACGCTGCCGACAGACTCATCGCGTTGCCGATTTCGCCAGACGTGGAATCGCTCAACGTCGCCGTCGCGGCCGGCATTCTCCTGTACGAATTGCGCGTGTGACGGATACAGTCCTTGGCGTATACGCCTTCGTGGTCGGGGCGTGCGTGGGATCTTTCCTCAACGTATGTGTCGCGCGTTGGCCGCTCGACCTCTCGGTCGTAAGGCCGCGATCGCGGTGCCCGCGGTGCGGCACCGGCATAGCGTGGTACGACAACGTGCCGATCGCGAGCTGGTTGATCCTGCGCGGCAAGTGTCGTCGCTGCGCACTGCCCATTTCCGGACAATATCCGCTGGTCGAGCTGCTGGTCGCCTCGGGCTGGCTGGCGGCCGTCATGCGCTTTGGCCCGACGGCTGAGGCTCTCCGCGTTGCGGTGTTTGGCACGACGCTGTTCGGGATCGCCCTCACGGATGCAAAGCACTACCTCATTCCTGACGGTTTTACTGTCTTCGGGATCGTCTGGACGTTGGCGACCGCAGTCATCTTCACTCTCCTCGGCGAAACGTCGGCGTTTGCGTCGCCGTACGATGCCATGGTCGGGGCGTGCGTCGGGGCTGGGGCCATCTCCATCGTCGGTTGGCTCGGTGAAGTCATGCTCAAGCGAGAAGCGATGGGTTTCGGCGACGTCACGCTCATGGCTGTGGTTGGAGCGGCACTTGGTACACCGCGAACGCTCCTGACGATTTTCCTCGGCGCGCTGCTCGGTGCGATCGGCTTCATCGCGATCGTGTACCCCGTTGTCAGATGGCGTCGGCGGCTCGGCGATCAACTGGAGCTCATCGAAACGGGCGTACGCGAACCGATGCCTCAGGTACCGTTCGGTGTCTTCCTTGCCCCAGCAGCGCTCGCCGCGTTGCTTTGGGGACAGCCTCTGATCGACTGGTACCTTCGCAGCGTCCTCCTCGTCCCGTGAACGACGACCTCTCTCGGCCCCTGACTGGGGCACTCGCGCAATTCACCCGAGACCTTACCGCGGATGCCCGGGCCGATCGGCTCGAACCGGTGCGGTGTCGTGACGAGGAGATCGCCCGCGTAATCGATATTCTGCTGCGCCAAGGCAAGAACAATCCCGCGCTCGTCGGACCGGCCGGTGTAGGCAAGACCGCGATTGCCGAAGGCCTGGCCCAACGGTTGACTGGCGGTCAGGTTCCGCTGGCGTTGCGAAGCGCTCGCGTGCTGGCGCTGGACCACACGTCGTTGCTTGCCGGAACGTCCTACCGCGGCCAATACGAGGAGCGCATCCGGGTACTCGTTGCCGAAGTGAGCGCCGATCCGGATGTGATCCTGTTCGTGGATGAACTGCACAATCTGATCGGACAGGGGACGGCGATTGGCGTGGCGATGGATGCCGCCAATATGCTCAAGCCAGCTCTGGTCCGAGGCGACTTTCGAGTCATCGGTGCGACGACGAGCGAGGAGTACGAGCGCTGGATCTGTGGAGATCCCGCGCTGGAACGTCGCTTCCAGCGCGTCTTGGTACGGGAACTCTCCGCGGAAGCGACCATGGACATCCTCCGAGCGCGGCTCCTGCGTCTCGAGAGACACCACAATGTCGTAATCAGCGACGACGCCGTTCACGCCGCGGTCCGCTTGACGGACGAGCACCAAACCGATCGCCGTCGGCCTGATCGGGCGATCGACGCATTGGATGAGGCGTGCGCGCATCTCCAAGCGATTGCCCAGTACTCAGCAGACGTCGAACCGCTTGTTGGCCGCCGGCGCGCGCTGTTGCGCAGCATGGCGCAGCGACGTGACCAGGAGCGGGCTCGTGCGGAGTCGCCTGACGACCTGGTGAGCGAGGAGGTATCCGAAATCGCTCGCGACGGATTCGCCGCCCTGGAACGGTTCGGGGCAGAAATCGAGGCTATGCTGGTCGGGGCGCCCGCCGCCACGCCACCGTCGCGTCCTGCGGCCGTCTCGGTGCCATCGGAATCGGCCGACCCGATGGCAGCAACGCTGCCAACCGACGATCTTGCCACCCTGGATCGGGAAATCCGTGAACAGCTCCTCTTGCGTGGCATCGTCGTCCGGGGCGCGGATATCGCGCGCGTGGTCGCGGTTGCCACGGGACATCAGGTGACATGGGTCGAAATGCTGCAATCTGTCTGACGCTGTTCGCGCTTGGCGCCTGCGGTGGTGGGGAACGCCGAGCCGGTGACGGAGGGCCGTATGCGTCGCAGGTGGCGGACGCAGTACCCAGGCTCGAGCGGTCGATTGGCCTCAAGTTCAAGCAGCCACCCAGGCTCGAGGAACGGACCAGAGACGAAGTGCGCCAGTTCCTGGAGCAACGCTTCAACACCGAGCTCCCCGACAGCGAGGTCACCGGCACGGAGCGCGCATACAAGCGTCTGGGGCTCCTGCCGGATTCGCTGGATCTGCGCAAGTTCATGCTCGACCTGCTGACTGAGCAGGTCGCGGGATACTACGATCCGTCAGCCAAGACGCTCTACGTGGTCAAGGGCGCCGCTCCGGAAATCGTCGAGATCACGATCCGGCACGAACTCGTGCATGCCCTGCAGGATCAGTACGTGAATCTGGATTCGCTGCAGAAATCGCGCACGGATAACGATCGGCAGATGGCGTCGCAGGCGGTGATCGAGGGGCAGGCGACGCTCGAACAGTTGGGCGGAATCAACCTCGCCACGGCACTCCCCGGTGGCTGGGACCGCGTCCGCCAGCTCATACGAGACTCGCAGGCATCGATGCCGACGTTCGCGTCCGCGCCGTTGATACTGCAGGAGACGCTGCTCTTCCCGTACTTGAGCGGCGCCGAGTTCATTCGGCGATTCAAGGGGCACTACCCGGATGTACCGCCATTCGAGAAGCTGCCCGTCTCCACCGAGCAGGTGATGCACGAGGATCGCTTCTTCGGCGATGCACCCGACGAGCCGACGACCGTCGTGCTGCCGCCGCCGTCGTCTGGACGGTCGGTCTATCAGAACGGGCTGGGCGAGTTCGAGACGCGGTTGCTCCTGTACGAGTACCTGAAGGACCAGAATGGCGCCGTGCGCGGAGCCAGCGGGTGGGATGGCGATCGGTTCATGCTGGTGAACACCGGCCGTGGCGATGGCATTGTCTGGGTAACGGTCTGGGACTCCGCGGTCGACGCGGGAGAGTTTTTCGACCTCCTGGACACGGGCCTGCTCAAGCGTTTCGGCACGATGCGTCCGCAAACGGCGACCGAACAGCGGCGGACGTACGCGGCGGACGGGCGGACGATCGCCGTGACGGCCGTGGAGATCGGAGGACGGCCGGCGGTTGTGTTGGCGGATGTCCCCGCCGGAGTGTCCGCCGATGTGTTGAACCTGAAGACGGTCACGCTCCACGATTGACGTGCGCAGCGCGACCGAGGTTCCCATGCGTACGAGTGGGGACGGGGCGGTGACTGTCGGAGCTGCGGCGCTGTCCCAGCCGCAACCCGTGCGGCCGGAGGACGAGGCGGAACGGCAGCGACGACTCGATCGGATGAAGCGCTGGGCCACTGGCCTGCTGCTGCTATCGACAGCCGTGTTCGTCGTGTCGCGCCTGCTCGAACCGTCCTTCCCGTGGCTGGGGTACGTCCGTGCCACGGCGGAAGCGGCGATGGTGGGGGGACTGGCCGACTGGTTTGCCGTTACGGCTCTGTTCAAGCACCCGTTAGGCATCCCGATCCCTCATACGGCGATCATCCCGACCAGAAAGGACCGCGTCGGCGTCACGCTCGGCCTGTTCGTGCAGCGCAACTTCCTCAACAGAGACGTCGTCGCCCATCGACTGGCTTCGTTGCAGCCGGCGGACAGGATCGCCCGCTGGATGATGGACCCGTCCAGCGGCCGCGCGATCGCACGCCAGGTCGCCCGTGGCCTGTCCGCGGGCGCCAACGTCCTCCGTGACGACTACGTGCAGGGGCTGATCGGCCACGCCGTGCTGGAACGTATCCGCGGCATGCAGGTCGCCCCGATCCTTGGACGCATGCTGTCCGTGTTTACCGCCGGAAACCGTCATCAGGCGCTGCTCGACGATGCGATCCGCCTCACCGCCCGCGCCATCGCCGAGAATCAGGATCTCATCCGGGAACGCGTCGAGTCGGAAAGCCCGTGGTGGATCCCCGGGGCGATCGACGACCGCATCGCCAGAAAGATCGTCGCTGCGCTCGACCGCACGATGCAGGATGTGCACAACGATCCGAATCACCCGCTTCGCCAACGCTTCGATCTCGCCCTGGACGAGTTCATCGTGAAACTGCAGGCATCGCCGGAGGTCATCCTCAAGGCCGAGCAGATCAAGGAAGAGATCCTGAATGCGGAGGCCGTTCGGGCCTTTTCGGCGTCGCTCTGGCGTGACGCAAAGGGCTCGATCGCCCGCCACGCCGAGTCACCTGAAGGATTCAATCCGGATGCGATCCAGCGCGGGCTCAGCGCAATGGGTGAGGCTATCCTGAACGATCCGGCGCTCAAGGCCAGGATCGATGGCTGGATTTCCGAAGGCGTCGTCGCAGTCGTCAGGCGTTACGAACAGGAGGTCGCTGACCTGATCGCGCATACGGTGCGCCAGTGGGATCCAAAGGCGACCTCACGACGAATCGAGTTGGCGATCGGCCGGGATCTGCAGTTCATCCGCATCAATGGTACTCTGGTGGGCGGACTGGCCGGACTCCTGCTGTACGTGGCGCAGCGTTTCTTCTGATTCGCGACCTGTTCGACCGAGGCGCGGCCGTGGCTCGACCGTGAGACCTCAGTCGTCCGCGGACCGCCCCTGCGAGCCGCGTCGAATCAAGGTATCTTGCGCGTGACGCGCGAGACGGACGGATTTCGTTGCCCATGTCCTGTCGCTGGCACCTCGGTTTCTTGCTGATGGCGCTCGGGAGCGACGCTGCTGTCGTGGCACCGCTGGGCGCGCAGCGGCCGGACAGCCGCCGAGCGAGCGCCGCGACGAACGCTGTCACGCTCCAGCGCCAGGCCCGCACGGCGCAGCAGCGGCGAATCCCGAACGTTGTCGGCATGAGCGTCGCGTCCGCCCGTGCCGCACTTTCGTTCACCGCACATACCATCGTGCAGATCGATTCGGTCGCTCCGGGAGTTCCGCCAAACCAGGTGCTCCGGCAGCGTCCCGCCGCCGGAAGGCCCGTTGCGATCACGAAGGTCGACACGCTTTGGGTCGCGATTCCCCGGAGATCCGCGATGGCGGGAGCGATCCTGGGGCAGGGTGCTCGCCCGCGACGCCTTTCGCCTGGAACGGACACTTCGCGCCCACGGCCGACCGGGAGCACGCAAGGAGAACGCGATACTCCGCCAACTCTCGTGCCTCAGGATGCGATCGTCCCTGACCTCTACGGGATGGAGCGGCGCACGGCGCTGCGAGTCATTCGCGCCAACAAGTTGCGGCTGGCGGCGGACTCGATGGACTATTCCGACTTGCAGCCTGCCGGCCGCGTCTTCCGTCAGAGTCCGCAATCCGGGTTGCGGGTACCGCCGGGGAGCGATGTCGTCGTCTGGGTATCGCGAGGTCCGCATCTCGCCCTGCCGTCGGTTTCTGTACCGGCACTCTACGGGTTGACGATCGCGCAGGCGCGCGATGTTCTCCTCCGGATCGGCCTGGATACCGGGCGAATCATTGCCATCGCGCGTCGGGGCGCATCCGGCCGCGTCGAACACCAGGAACCGCATGAGGGGTCGAGCGCCCATCCTGGCGATCGCGTAGATCTCACGATCGCCATGCCGCCACCGCTGGTGGCCGTGCCAAGTCTGTCCGGCCGCACCGAAGCGTCGGCCGAGAGCCTTCTCGCGTCGGTGGGACTGGCGCTGCGCGGGGTCCGGCGACGAGCGATTCGGGGCGGCACCGGGAGCGTGATCGCCACCGATCCCGAAGAGGGAACGCTGGTCGAGGCTGGATCGCAAGTGGAGCTGACGATCGGGTATCCGGAGCGCGTCATCTCCCTTCGCGTACCCGACGTTGGAGGTCGTACGCTTGCCGGAGCGGACTCGATCCTTGCCGCCGCCGGGCTCTCCCTGGGCGCCGTGGATGTCGAGCCGTCAGATACAACGGCCCTGGTCCTTCGCCAGCGTCCGGCTGCCGGCGACACGTTGCCAGCCGGTGCTGCGGTCGCGATTACGATCGGCATGGAACCGCACTCGCCGCCACGTCTGCGCCTACCCGATGTCCGGCGCCTCTCGCTGGATAGCGCACAGCGCGTCCTGCGAGGGGAGGGCTTCGGCCGTGTCGCGATCAGTGGCTTCCTCGATACCTCCGCCGTGGTAGTGGACCAGGATCCGGCGCCGGGTGCGATCGCCTCGGCCGATTCCACGGTGGGTCTGGTAGCCGACAGTCTCGTGGTACGTGTGCCGAATCTGTTTGGGCTGACGGAGAGTCGGGCGCGGGATCGCGCGCGTCGCGATGGACTCTCGATGCCGCTGCTCCCGCCGCGGCGCGCCCTGGTCCTGCGCGCCACCGTCGACAGTCAGTTCCCGCCGTTCGACGCAGTGGTGCGCGGCTCGAGCACCGTGGCGGCGCGACTCGTGATCCCGATCGTTCCTCCGATCGCACTGCTGGCGGCCGGTATCGTCCTCCTCGCAGGTGTCGTCATCCTGGCGTGGCCGGGACGTCCGCCCACCACCGCCGTGCCGTCCGTCAGTCTGCGGCTGGTGACCGGACCGGCTGACGCCGCCACGATAGATCGCGCCACCGACCGATCGATCGTCGAGCGGGCGTTGTACCTCACGATCGAAGTGACGCGCGACCCGGTCGTGGTCCACACGGAAGCGCCGACGATGATCGCATCGGAGGAGTGGCACAATGTCTGACGACTTGCTCACCTTCGAGGCGGTTGCCGGGCTCGACGCCGAGGCGAAGGGGCTTGCCCTGAGCGCCGCCGAACGAAGGAAGTTGGTGGATGCGCTGACGAGCCGGGCACGCGCCGTGAACCAATTGTCCGGGACAGCCTTGGGCGAAGACATACTGGGCCTGCTGGGTAGCGCGCTCAGGAGGCCAGTCGCCGACCTGTTGAAGGAGACCTGGCGCCAGCGGAGGGAACTGGTCACGGCCGCGAAGCGGGGTCCGGCGGCGAAACCGGTTGTCGGCGAAATCACATTGTACGATCACACCGTCGGCCTGACGTTGCACCCAACGGTAGCGATCAGCCTCAACGGCGTTGACCTGCCGGCGATGCGTTTCGATGTCGTCGGCACAGTGAAGGTCGAGGCGGCCACGCTCGTGATTCGCGATGCGTGCATCACGGGCTTCAAGTCGGGAAGGCTGAAGGCCTCCGTCGCCATCGCCAGTGGCCCCTTTCCGTTGATGGCGCCTCGCGAGAAGTCGATCGATCTCTCGCGCGAGTTCGCGCTCCCGGCGGGAGGAATCCCCCTTGGCTAGTGCCACAGCGAAGGGCTAGTGCCACAGCGAAGGGCGCCGGGAGCGAGAACTTCGGGGCCACGGTCACGACTTGCGAATCCACTGGGGTGCGTGACCGCCTCTCCGCGCCGGATCGGTCGTCCGGAGGCGCACGCGCGATCCGTCAGGGAGAGCTGCACGCCCACGGGCCGACGATCGGTGTCGTCCATGTAACTGCGTCTCCCGCGGCTACGGCCGCGGCGGCGCTGATTCGACCGAAACGGGAAGCGGCTCCGGCATGTCGCCGAGTGTGATGTCGCTCGCCGTCGGCGGGTTGCCCGGCAGGAGTGTCAGTTGCAACACTTCATCCATGGTGCTGACGAACGTGAATGTCATGTTGTCGCGCACTTCCATGGGGATGTCGCGAAGATCCTTTCGGTTGCCGGACGGCAACAGGACCTGGCGGATTCCGGCGCGGTAGGCGGCTAACGCCTTCTCCTTCACGCCGCCGATCTCCAGCACCTTTCCCCTGAGCGTCACCTCGCCGGTCATGGCCACGTCGCGTCGCACCCGGCGGCCGCTCAGCACACTGGCAACGGCCAGCGTCACGGCGACGCCGGCGCTGGGCCCGTCCTTCGGGATCGCTCCCGCCGGGAAATGGATGTGGAGGTCCGACTCCCTGAGGCGCGCCACCGACACGCCTAGCGATTCGGCGCGGGAACGCACGTAGGAGTATGCTGCGTCCACCGACTCGCGCATCACGTCGCCCAACTGGCCGGTCACTGTCATTTTCCCGGCACCCGGCATCCGAATCGCCTCGATCGTCATCAAATCCCCACCGGTCGCGGTCCACGCCAGGCCCGTCACGGCTCCCACTTCGGGCTCCTGCTCCGCCTCGTCCGCCGCGAACCGTGGTGCTCCCAGCACCTCGTCGACCTTTGCCAAGTCGATTAGCCACGCTCCGTCGTCGCCCTCCGCCTTCCGCCGAGCACGCTTCCGCATCAGCGCCGCCAGGTTGCGTTCGAAGTTCCGCAACCCTGCCTCCCGGGAATAGCGACGCGATATGAACCCCAGGACGTCGTCAGTGAACTGGATGTCGGCGCCGGTGATACCGTGCTCCTCGAGCAGCCGCGGCAGCAAATACCGCCACGCGATCTCCACCTTCTCCTCGATAGTATAGCCGGCGATGCGAATAACCTCGAGTCGGTCGCGCAGCGCCGGCGGTATGTCGAACAAGTTGTTGGCCGTGCAGATGAACAATGTGCTCGACAGATCGAACGGCAGGTTCAGGTAGTGATCGACGAAGTCATGATTCTGCGACGGATCCAGCACCTCCAGCATGGCGGCCGTCGGATCGCCCGATGCGCCGCCACCGGACATCTTGTCGATCTCATCGATCATCAGGACAGGATCCCGCACGCCCACGCGGCGGAGCCCCTGCAGCAGGAGTCCGGGCATCGCGCCGACGTACGTGCGCCTGTGTCCACGGATTTCGGCTTCGTCCCGGACGCCACCCACGGCAATCCGGTAGAACGCACGCCCGATCGCCTTGGCGATCGCCTCGCCTAACGAGGTCTTTCCCGTGCCCGGTGGCCCGACGAAGCAGAGGATCGGGCCATGCGGATCTCCTCCGCGAAGCTTGCGCACCGCCAGGAACTCGATGATGCGTTCCTTGGCCTCCGACAACCCGTAGTGTCGGGTGTCCAGCAGTTCCTCCACCTTGGCCAGTTCGATCTGCTCGTCACCGGATCGCTTGTGCCACGGCAGTGCGAGGATCCAGTCGAGGTACGTCCGGATCACCTGGTACTCGCTGGACGCCGGCGACAGCATCTTCAGCCGCTCCGTCTCACGGCGCGCCTCCTGGCCAACTCGCTCCGGAAGCCGCGCGTCGTCGATCTTCTTCAGAAGCTCTACCGACTCCTTTTCTCCAGGGTCCGTCTCGCCCAGCTCGGCCTGGATCGCGCGCAACTGCTGCCGCAGGTAGAACTCCCGTTGGTGCTGCTCGATCTTCACCTCGGTCTGCTTCTTCACGTCTTCCATGACGCGGGCCCGCGCCACTTCACGCTCCAGCCTCGACAGGATGAACCGCAGCCGCTGCCCCACGTCCAATCGCTGCAATACCTCGTCCTTGTCCGAGATACGGAAGTTCATGTTGGTCGCCGCCAGATCGGCGAAGCGCCCCGGGTCCGAGACGTTCATCTTCAGGATCTGCGGAACCTCGTCGGGAATGCGTTCCACCATGTCGGCAAGGGACTCTGCAGCTGCAACGACACGCGCCACCAGGTCGTCGAGTTCGGCTGGTTCCGCCAGCGATTCCCTGGCGGCGCGTACACCCGCGATCGCGTAGGGCTCCGTCTGCTCGATCGACTCGACGGTGATTCGTCGCAAACCCTGCAGCGTGATCTGCACGGTGTCGCCCGGAAGATTGATCCGCTCGTGCACCCGCGCGGCGACGCCAACACGATCCACGAACTTGCGCGGATCGATAGCCTCGTCCAGGTCTCCGCTGGCCACCACGAGCGCGACGATCAGGCCCGGCTCCTCGTGCGATCTGAGGAGCGCCATATTCTCCGGCGATCCCATCTGCACGGCGATCGTACCGAGTGGGTATACGATGGTCGAACGGAGCGCCATGAGCGGCAGAGTCGGCGGCAGTTCGGACCCGAGGATTTCGTCGCGACGCTGTGGACGAGGCATTCGGATTGTGCTGGCTGAGTTCGTTCGCGATCCCGGCGCCGGCTGCAACGGATCGGCGCGCCGACCGAGCGCCATCCATCGTCGCCACAACCGACGGACAAAAGTAAGTCTCGGCTCACGGCCCCCCTAGGGGAGTCGTCGCCGCCCCGAAAGCACAACGGATGGACCGCGCCATCGGCAACGATGCCGGCAGTCTTGCTCGGTGGCTCGGCGGGGCCAGCGTACCAGACATGCTGTAGCTGGTATTCGGGAAGGCACTCGGATACCTTTCCCGGCTCGCTATGTTTGACGAACTCTCCGAAAAGCTCGGCGGCGTCTTCACGAAGCTCCGTGGTCGCGGGGTCCTGACCGATGCCGACATCAAGGACGGCCTTCGCGAGATCCGACGCGTCCTGCTCGAGGCCGACGTCTCGTTTCAGCTGACGCGCGAGTTCCTCGAACGGATCGAAAAGAAGGCCGTCGGTGTGGCCGCGCTCCGCTCCATCCAGCCGGCGCAGCAACTCGTCAAGGTCGTGCATGACGAACTCACCGCCATGCTGGGCGAGCGCCGTGAGGGGCTGAAGCTCTCGACGGTCCCGCCAACGGTGGTGATGATGGTCGGCCTGCAGGGATCGGGGAAAACCACGTCGGCTGCCAAGCTGGCACGCCGGCTGAAAGCGGAAGGCCGCCCCACACGCCTCGTCGCTGCCGACGTCTACCGGCCGGCCGCGATCGACCAGCTCGAAACACTCGGCGCCCAGCTGGAAGTCCCCGTCCATGTAGACCGAACGACGAAGGATGTGGTCCGGATTGCCAAGGCAGGCATCGAGGAATCCAGACGAGCGCGCGACCGGGTCGTCATTCTGGACACGGCTGGGCGCCTGCAGATCGACGACGAGATGATGCGCGAACTCGTGCGCCTCAAGGAAGCCGTCCGACCGGATGAGATCCTCCTCGTCGCCGACGGCATGACTGGCCAGGATGCCGTCCGGATCGCTCAGGGTTTCAACGACACGTTAGGCGTTACCGGGATTATCCTGACGAAGATGGACGGAGACGCCCGCGGCGGTGCTGCGCTCTCGATCTACGGTGCCACGAAGAAGCCG
Organism: Gemmatimonadaceae bacterium; assembly: GCA_019186945.1. GTDB lineage: Bacteria > Gemmatimonadota > Gemmatimonadetes > Gemmatimonadales > Gemmatimonadaceae > JABAQJ01. Next base: position 477,754 of record JABAQJ010000002.1, on the reverse strand, counting down.
ATCAAGTATATCGGCGTCGGAGAGAAATCGGACGCGCTGGAAGAGTTCCATCCGGAGCGCATGGCCGGACGCATCCTGCAGATGGGCGACGTGCTCTCCCTGGTGGAGAAGGCGCAGGAATCGTTCGACGCCGCCGAGGCGAAAAAGCTGGAGAAAAAGGTCCGCAAGGAAGGCGTGGACCTGAACGACTTCCTCACAGCCATGAAGCAGATGCAGAAGCTCGGCCCGCTCGAGGGCGTGTTGAAGATGCTGCCCGGCGTGAATGCGAAGATGCTCAAGAACGCCAACCTCGATCCCAGGCGCATCAGGCACGTCGAGGCGATCGTGCTCTCGATGACGCCAGAGGAGCGCAAGACGCCATCGCTGCTCAATGGATCGCGCCGCGCGCGCATCGCCAGAGGAAGCGGCCGGCCGATCAGCGAAGTCAATCGCCTGCTCGAGCAGTTCCGGGATATGCAGAAGATGATGAAGAAGGCCTCGTCCGGGGGCCGAATGGGCATGCCACCCGGGATGTTCGGAATGAGGTAGCGGCATCGCCCGTCGGATTGGGCGGGGAAATGCGGGTGCGCACCGGAAATGCCGGATGTCGCGAGGAGCCCGCCGCAGTTGCTCGATCGTACAGACCTAACGAGGACACGGTTCATGGTTCGCCTTCGCCTTCGACGTGTCGGCCGCAAGAAGCAGCCGATCTACCGCATCGTTGTCGCCGACTCCCAAAGCCCGCGTGACGGACGTTTCATCGAGATCGTCGGCCAGTACGCCCCACGCGCCAAGGACAACCAGGGCGTGAATCTCGACGTCGCCCGCATCGAGCACTGGCTGAACGTTGGCGCACAGCCAAGCGACACGGTGCGCTCCATCCTGCGGCGCGCCGGCATCCTCAAGGCACGCCACGAATCGCGCGTCGCCATCAGGCGACAGGCGAGCGCAATACCGCTCGCGGAACGCGCCGAAGAGGCGTAGTACCGGGTCGTGCCTCACGCATCGCAGGGTCCGGCAGTCGCGCTTCCGGACCTGGCGATTGTCGGACACATCAGGAAGGCCCACGGGGTCAGAGGTGACTTCTGGGTCGAGTCGCACACCGACGCGCCGGACGTTGTCTTCGCGCCCGGCGCCCGCGTGTTCCTCGGCGATTCCCAGGGCCCGGAACCCCGGACGCTACGGCCTTTTACCGTCAGTCAGGCCGCAAGCCGAGGGAGGAGTATCCGTGTGCACCTCGAGGGCGTGGCCGATCGGGACAGCGCGGTCGCCCTCCGCGGTCGCATGCTGTTCGTGCTCCGTTCCGAGCTCGATGCGCCCCGCGACGGCGAAGTCTTCCGCCACGAGCTGATCGGCATGCAGGTTGCAACCACCTCCGGTGCCGACCTGGGTTTGGTAGAGGGCTGGTACGAACTGCCGCAGGGCGTCATGCTTGAGGTGCGGCAGGAGCGCAAGGAAATACTGATTCCCTTTCACGATGTGTTCGTTCGTGAGGTCGATCCCCGGGAAAGACGAATCACGGTAGAATTGCCGGAAGGTTTTCTCGATTAGAATGCTGCGACTTTCGGTGCTCACGATCTTCCCCGAGTTCTTCGCCGGACCGCTCTCCTTGAGCATTCCGGCGCGGGCTGCCGCGTGCAGGGCGGTGGAGTACCGTATCGTCGATCTTCGCGATTTCACGCATGACCGACATCGCACTGTCGACGACTACCCGTACGGCGGCGGTGCGGGCATGGTGATGAAGCCCGAGCCGTTCTTTGAAGCTGTCGACGCACTTCGACCGACCGGCCCCGTGGTGCTGCTGACTCCCCGTGGCACGCCGTTCACGCAGGACCATGCCAGGCGCTATGCCGGCTGCGAGGAACTGCTCCTGCTGTGCGGGCACTACAAGGACGTCGACCAGCGCGTCGCCGATGGTCTGGCCACGGAACTGGTTTCGTTAGGTGACTTCGTGCTGTCAGGTGGAGAACCGGCCGCACTGGCGATCATCGACGCCACTGTGCGCCTCCTCCCCGGCGCCATGTCCGACCTGGACAGCGCCTATTCGGATTCGTTTTTCGACCGGGAGCTTTCGGCACCGAGCTACACGCGTCCCGTCGAGTACCGCGGGTTGAGTGTGCCCGAGGTGCTCTTGTCCGGCGATCACAAGCGGATTGCCGATTGGCGGCGGGAAGAGGGCGAACGGCTGTCGCGGGAGCGCCACGGCACGTCGGGGGTCGCGTGAGACTCGCTACCGCTTGCCGACGCCGACCGCATTCCTTGCTCCTAGGGGCTGCCGCTACCGTTTGGGGCGCGACGGCATGTTCTGGAGTGACAAGGAACGCCAGCCATGTTCTGCGAGCGATCCCGGCTGGGGCCGCCGTTCGCCCAGTGGCGGCCGAGCGGTCCTCGTTCTCCATCCCATTGTATGCCGTATCTGGTAGCGAGGCCGAGAAACCGGCTGTCACCAGTGGATCAGCGACTCTGTCGCTACGTCCGGACAACGTCATCGAGTACCGGGTTCGGATCGTCAATTCAAGTCGCCACACATTTACGCAGGCACAGGTAGTGCATGTCGCGAGCGACAGCACGTTCGACGTGATCGCTACGTTGTTCGCCGACGTGACGATGCGCGGCGCACGGATTTCGGTCCGGGGTACGGCGAGCTTGTCGCGGTTCCTCCCTCCGGAGGCGCTGCTCGCGCGGATTCGGGAGCATCCGGAGGAGTACCGAGTGGTGATTCGCGGCAATCAGCCTGCTTCGGGCACGCTTGCCGGACCGCTCGGAGGTCGTTAGCTCCGGGATCGCGGCCCAGCACGGCGCGTGAGCCAGCCTGGGGCTCTCCATGGGCTACCGTAAGGTGCGGGAGAGGCTTACGTTACGGGTCTCTCTGGATTGACCCTTTGCGGGCAACGACCCGGTCGTCATATGCATCCGTTTATCGAGACCCAGAAGGAATGGTTGCGCACGAAGATTCCTCCATTCCGCGCCGGCGATACGCTGCGCGTCAGCGTGCGCGTTCGTGAAGGGGACAAGGAGCGCCTTCAGGCGTTCGAGGGCGTCTGCATCGCCCGTCGTGGATCTGGCGTCAGCGCGACGTTCACCGTTCGGAAGATTTCCAACGGTGTCGGAGTCGAGCGCATTTTCCCGGTTCACAGTCCGTTACTCGCGGACATCGTCGTTGTCCGGCGCGGTCGGGTGCGGCGGGCCAAGCTGTACTATTTGCGCCACCTTACGGGCAAGGCGACTCGTATCCGGGAGAAGAAGCTCCGGGTTTCGGTTCCGGTCACGGAGACGCCGCCGGCCTGACGCCGGGGCGGCCGCCGAGCACCAGCGACCGAACCGCGATGCGCTGGAGCCGCTGCGAGAGTGAGCTACGGGCCGCTCACGGTCCGTGTCTGGCAGGTGTCGACGAAGTTGGACGGGGCCCCCTTGCGGGCCCCGTCGTCGCATGTGCGGTGATCATGCCGCCGGATCGTCGCGCCATTCGCGGGGTGGCGGATTCGAAGGCGCTGGCGGAGTCCCAGCGCAACGCGCTGGCGGCGCGCATCAGGGCCGTGGCGTTAGGCATCGGCGTCGGTGCGGCCTCGGTCCGCGAGATCGACAGGTTCAACATTTATCACGCCACGTCACTGGCGATGCGGCGGGCGGTCGGCCGCCTGGAGATTGCGCCGGACCACGTTCTGATCGACGGGAAACCGATTCGCACGTTGGGCATCGTGCATACCGCAATCGTCGATGCCGATGCACGCTGCTACTCCGTCGCCTGCGCCTCGATCATCGCCAAGGTTACGCGCGACCGGTTGATGCGCGCCCTCGCGGTCCGGTACCCCCGGTATGCGTGGGAGCGCAACGTGGGCTACGCCACGGCCGAGCATGTCGGGGCACTGGACCTCTGGGGCGCCACGCCGCATCATCGCGCCAGCTTCCGGATCAGGCAGCTGGAACTGGACCTGGAATAGCCGGGCTCGCCGCCAGCTGCATCGCACCACACGGTCACCGGAATCGGCGCTCCCGGCCGCCAGCAGGATTAAACTTTCATGAGGCCGCGGCGGTTGTGACTGCCGTCACGCGCGAATGATTGACACGCGCATATACTCCGCTCGCGCTTCCGGGGGATCGCGATTTCCCGCGACGCGTTGTCGGTATACAGCCAACACTCTTCACGTGGAGTGAGTCATGAGCAGTGTCAAAACGCTAGCGGCGGTCGCGCTCGGTGCGTTCAGCCTGACCGCGTGCGCGACCAAGGGGTTCGTTCGCCAACAGGTGGAAACGGGGGTCGCTGCCGAACGGACGGCCCGAGCCTCCGGGGACAGCAGCTTGAGCAATACCATGACGTCCGAATTCGCGGCCGTGCGCACCGAGATTTCCTCCGTCAAGACCGATGTCGAAGCGCTCCGTCGCGACCTGACGGCGCTCCGCACGGAGTTCGGCGCGAAGATCACGGCGATGGAAGACGGGATGAAGTTCGCCATGCCGGTCACTTTCGCCTATGACGACGCGTCAGTGCGCGACGACGATCGGCCGCTGCTCGATCGTTTCGTCCGGATCGTGAACAAGTACTACGGCGGGTCGATGCTGACGGTGGAAGGATTCGCCGACCCGTCAGGATCAACCAAGTACAATCTCGACCTTTCGCGCCGCCGCGCGGACAACGTGGCCGCCTATCTCGCCCAGGCCGGGCTCGCCGGCGTAAGCGTCAAGACGGTCGGCTACGGCGAAGATCGCCAGGTTGCACCCGGAGCCGAAAAGGAACAGCCGGGAGCGCAGGCCAACCGCCGCGTCGTGTTCGTCGTGGAAACGCCTGCCGCCAGCGGTCAGGTCACGAGCAGCATCCAGTAGACGACTCTTCGGTGCTTTCAGACCGGGTCGTGGGCTCGTCCGCTCACGACCCGGTTCTTGTCTGTACTCGCCAATGGGAGCGGAACCTGCAGTCGAAAGACCGATCCCGTGGGCTCGGCGCTCGCCAGCGTCACGTCACCGCCGTGCGCCCGTGCCACCCATCGCGCTATCGCCAGCCCCAGACCGGCGCCCGATGGACGCGAGCCCCTGGCCACCATCGACGGCGACCGGTAGAAGCGGTCGAAGATCCGTTCCCGGTCCTCGACGGAGACCCCGGGTCCGGTGTCTGACACCAGGACCACAGCCATAAGCTCCTCACGACTGGTGGACAGCGTGACTCGCCCCCCCGTGGGCGTGTACTTGATCGCATTGTCGAGGAGGTTCATCACCACCCTCTTGAGCAGTGCCTCGTCGCCACGGAGGGCGAGGTCGTCGTCGCACAGGTCCGCTTTCAGCGAGACTCCCTTGACCGAGGCCAGAGTGCGCGCGCCACGGAGGCACACCTCCACGACATCCCGCAGATACAGTTCCTCCGGCCGGAACGCCGGCTCGCCTGCGTTCGACTGCGCCAGCCAGAACAGGTCGTCGACGATGCCCCGAAGTCGTGCGCTCTCATCCTTGATTGCAGCCAGGGAGGCACGGAGTTCCCTGGTGTCGCGATCGGTCCTGGACAACGCCAGTTCGCTCTCGCCACTGATGATCGCGACGGGCGTGCGTAGTTCGTGTGAAGCGTCGGACATGAAGCGCCGCTGCTGCTCGAACGAGCTTTCGATGCGCGCGAGCAGCAGGTTGAAGACCGTGGCCAGGCGTCCCAGTTCGTCGCGTGCGTTCCGCACCGGGAGTCGCTCATGCAGGTTCGCTGCTCCGATTGCCTCCGCGCGTTCGCTCATGGCGACGACTGGGTGCAGCCCCTGGCGCGCGAGGATGTATCCGCCGATCGATGCGAGCGCGATCATCACAGGGATGCCAACCGCCAGCACGATTTCCGCCTCACGCAGCATTCGCTGCTGCGCGCGCATGCTCTGTGCGGCGCCAATCACCAGCGGGCGTGCTCCAAGCGTATAGGGCAGCAGGTACAGGCGTATCAGCTGTCTGTCCTGGCGGTGCGTGCTTACCGATGGCACGGAACCGGCGGCACTGAGGAGGGGCCCGGGATCCTGCAGCAGCGGGGCGACGTTGACGCGTTGGGCTGTCGTGCCGGAGTCGAGCAGGAGGTGGGCGTCACGCATCGCGTTCGCCTGGCGATCGAAGACCGCAATCTGCGTCTCGCGCAGTCGGAACTCCCTGAGGACGTTGTCGATAGCCTGTTCGGGATCTGCGCCGTTCTTGCGTTCGAACTCCATCGCGCCCGCGACCGCGGCCGCGGTCTCAGCGAGGAACTCGTCGATCCGTTCGCGACTCGTGTAGGAGAGGAATCCGTAGGATGCTGCGCCGCACAGGGCAAGAAACAGAGCAAAGACGCCGGCATACCACCCTGCCAGCCGGGCACGGATCGGGTGGAGCATCGTCAGGTCCGATGCGGATTCCGGGCGGCCTCGGTTCCCTCGCCTTCGCTCGGTTCCAGCGACGCGAGCAGGTATCCGGCGCCGCGCCTGGTATGGATTAGCGGCGTCTCGAACCCCTCGTCGACCTTCTTGCGCAATCGGTTGATGTAGACTTCGATGGCGTTGGAGAATGGGTCATGGTTCTCGTCCCAGACATGCTCGCACAGTTCGGCCCGGCCAACGACGCGGCCCGCGCTTCGCGCCAGATACTCGAGCATGACGTATTCCTTCCCGGTGAGCGGGAGTTCGCGCCCGGCGCGCCGCACCGTCTGCCCGGCAGTATCTATCTCCAGGTCAGCCACCTGCAGGATCGACGGCAGCATCGCGGGCATCCGTCGCAGGAGGGCGCGTAGACGCGCGTACAGTTCTTCCAGCTCAAAGGGCTTGGTGAGGTAGTCGTCGGCGCCGGCGTCCAGTCCCTTGACGCGATCACCTAACGAGTCGCGCGCTGTCAGCATCAGGATCGGGACCGGGTTGGCGCGTCGCCGGATCTCGCGTGCCACTTCCGTCCCGCTCCTGTCCGGCAGACCTACGTCCAGCACGACGGCATCGTAGGTGTTCACGGCCGCCAGGTAGGTCGCCTGTTCGCCGTCCGGCGCCAGGTCGACCGCGTAGCCCTTCTCGCGCAGCGACCGGCCGAGCATATCGGCAAGCCGGGCATCGTCTTCCACCACCAGCAATCGCATGAAAACGGCTCCCCGAGAAAAGTCGTGGGTTGTTAGCCGCCGTAGAGGTGGCACCTGACAGGTTCCTGCACGTCGTGCTGCCGCAGCATGGACGAGATGTACGGCACCGGCACGCACCACATCGCCGTATTCGAACCAAGGCGATCGAACCATTCTCCGAGCAGGAGCACAGTATGCAGAAGCGCACCATCCTGGCAATGCTGGCAGGCCTCGCGATCGCCGCGCCGATCGTAGGCGCGCAGCAGCAGGCGACGGCCAAGCCTGCCATCGCCGGGCAACACAAGGCGGCGACTCAGGCTGCGGCTACTACTGGGCAGCAGAAGGCGAAAGCGACCACCGTGGCGAAGTCGGATAGCGGCAAGGCCGTCGGCGCCAAGGCGTCCGCGAAGGTCTCCAAGATGAAGGCGAAGCGGCACAAGAAGGCCTCATAGAGGGCCGGGCTCCGTAGCCCGCAAGGGTGGCGGGCCCATATGCGGCGCTTCGCATACTCGAGTCGGGGGGCTCAGTATTGCGGAGCGTCCGCTGCTCTGGCAGGCTCGTTCGTTCGCGAGCGCCGGGGCGGCTGAATCCGGAACCCTTCGCCGAACAGCGCACGCCGGTCGCGGCATACTCGCGGCCGGCGTGCGGTCGTTAGGCGCTGAGGAGTAGCGGGATGCCTCGAACGTCATCATGCATTAAGGGGCAAGGCTCAATCTTGCGTCATGTTTCATCTCGCGCTTCAGCGCGTTGTGTGAGCGAGCCTTCCATGGCGCACCTCTCGCGCGGCACAGGTCCTCGGCAAGCCTCGGTGTCCGATGTGCCCAGGATCCATCCAGGTGACATGCGTCACCTGCAGGTTCTGGAGATCTCCGGCATAGGTTCGACCACGCGCGCGCTCCGCACGCTGCCACCCGCGGATTTCGTCGACCGGGTACGGGGAGCGCACCATGTCGCGCTGTATGGACATGGTCACGGGTTCGTCGATGGCCCGGTCCGGCTTGCCAGTATCGTGAAGGCGATGGATTCTGCCCTTTCGCGTCGTCGGCCGGACGATGCCTACCCGATCGAGGGCCGAACCTCGGTGCGACTGCGGTGATCTGTCGACGGCAGCTTCAAAGCCTTGCAACTCTGGCGATGCTTGCGACACCGGTTGTCGCGCGTGCGCTTCAGGTTGCGGCGAACGATTCGTTGTCGCTATCCGTCGTGGACTTGCCGATTCACGAGGTACCGTCGCATGTCGCGGGGCGGTCCCTCGCGATCCTGGTCACTGGGGATGGCGGTTGGGTGGACGCGGACCGCGGGCTGGCCAGGGAATTGGCATCCAATGGGCTTCCCGTTGTAGCGCTCGACGTGCGGGCTTACCTGCGAGCGGCGAAGCGAACACCGTCGACCATGGCGGCTGATGCCGAACGGGTGATTCGTCACTATTCGGACGCGTGGCAGCGCGACGACGTCGTGCTGATCGGCTACTCCCGGGGCGCGGACGTGGTGCCGTTCATTGCCAACCGGATCGGACAGGACTTGCGAGACCGAATTGCGCTGGTAGCGCTTCTGGGGATGTCGCTGCGGGCATCGTTCGAGTTCCACTGGATGGACCTGCTGATGGAATCGCACCGGCCGACCGACTTGCCGGTCGCTCCGGAACTCGAGCGGCTCCGCGGGAAGCGCATGATATGCATCTATGGCGAAGACGAGAAGGACTCGGCGTGTCGGGGAGTGGAGCGGGCGTTGGTAATGCCGATCCAGCGCAGCGGTTCGCACCGAATCCACGCCTCGGATGCGGAAGACCTGGCGTCAATCATCCTTGGCGCGCTGGCGCCCGTGGCAGCGGCGAAGCCTTAGGTATCGCGGCCGGTCGCGGATTAGATTCCGGAGCCGCGTGCTGGCGCAGGCGGCGACCCGGTAGCTCAGTTGGTAGAGCAACGGACTTTTAATCCGTAGGTCGCGGGTTCGAGACCCGCCCGGGTCATTCGATGGCCGGCCTGACGATGCCGTAGGTGACCCGAGGGAGGTGGCGAGCGCGAAAGCCGGCTCGATTTCTTTGACTGGCAAAGCTCTGCACGGACTGCTGGGACGGTGACCGCGCTCAGGACTGACGTGGCTTGCGCTTCCGCCGCATACCGGTTCCGAATAGCGCGCCAAGGTGGTCCATGCTGCCGCTGTGGGCAGCTCCCATTCTGGGCAGCCCAGGAGGGAGTCTGGGAGGAAGGTCGGCGAAACGCCGGAACGCGATGGCAGGTATTGCGAGGTTGCTGCTGGCGGATTGACCTCATGCCTTGCCCATAATCGATCCGTTCCCGCCAAGCCATCCGTCGGCGGGCAGTGTGGGACTGCCGCTCGTGGCCCGGAACCATCGCCGCGATCGTGTCGCACGGCTGGTGAAATCCCGTTATCGTGCGCATCATCTCACCACCCCAGGAACTTTCCTTCGCCCTCGTTCCCATGCTTTCGGCTCGCCACGTGGTTCGCCTCGTTCCTTCTCTGGCGCTGGTTGTTGGCGCCTCGGTTGCCGCCGAAGCGCAGGTAGCGGCGATCCCGACCCCGGAGTCCGTGCTCGGCTTCCCCGTCGGCACTGACCTCAAGCTGGCAAGCTACGACGAGTCCATCCGCTGGTTCGAGCAGGCGGCTCGGGCCAGCACCTACATGCGGCTCGTCAACGTTGGCAAGACGTCGACGGGGCATCCGTGGACGCTGGCGATCATCTCCTCTCCAGCCAACCTTGCCAAGCTCGATCGACTGAAGGAGATCTCTCGCCAGCTCGCACACCCCGGCAACCTGACCGACCAGGCGGCGCGACAGCTCGCCAGCGAGGGCAAGGTGTTCGTGGATATCAGCGGCGGGCTGCACGCGTCGGAGGTCGCCGGCTCGCAACACACGATCCAGCTCGCCTACAACCTCCTGTCGAAAGCGAACGAACCGGGCACGAAGGAGATCCTCGACGACGTGGTGCTGTTCCTGTGGCCGTCGATCAATCCGGATGGACAGAACATCGTCGTCGACTGGTATCGCGAGAATGTCGGTACGCCGTACGAAGTCTCTCCGCTCCACGAGCTCTACCAGAAGTACATCGGGCACGACAACAACCGCGATGCCTACATGTTGAACGTGGTGGAGTCGCGAGTCGTGACGCGTACATGGCGCGACTGGGAGCCGCAGATCATCTACGTTCAGCATCAGACGGCGCCATTTCCGACGCGCATCTGGCTGCCGCCGTTCGCCGAGCCGATTGCACCGCGTGTTCCCGCGATCATGTCTCGCGAGGTGAACACCATCGGGATGACGATCGCTCAGGAGCTCGAGTCGCGAGGCATGCCAGGTGCAACGCACATGGGCACCGGGTTCGACGCCTGGTACCCAGGCTACATCGATTACATGCCGATGTTGCAGAACATCGCCTCTTTCTGGACGGAGACGGCGTTGTACCGGTACGCGACGCCGCATTTCTATACGATCGACGACTTTCCGCGCGAGATGCGCGACCTTCGTCCCCAGTCGCTCTACGCCAGCCCGTGGCCCGGCGGCTGGTGGCGCATAGGGGATGCTATCGACTATATGGAAGTCGGTTCCATGGCGGTGCTTTCCTACGCATCCAAGTACCGAGTGGACCTGTTGTACAACCGATACCAGGCTGGGCGCGATGCCATCAGGCGCTATCGCAATGGTGCGCCCTATGCCTATGTGATCCCACAGGAGCAACGCGATCCCATGGCGGCCGTGGAGTTGCTCCGGCGGCTCGCGTTCAACGGCATCCGTGTCAGCATCCTGCAGCGCGACGCCACGTTCGACGGTCTTCGCTATCCCAGGGGATCGTGGGTGATCCCGATGGACCAGGAGTACGCTGAACTCGTCAGGCAGCTGTTCGACATCCAGGACTACCCGGATTTGCGTGAGTCTCCCGACGGACCTCCGGAGCAGCCGTACGACGCGGCGGGTTGGACGCTGCCCTATCAGATGGGTGTTCGCGTCGTAGAGGTGCGCACACCGCTCGATGCCGATACGCGTGCCGCGCTGGTACTGGCGAAGGGAAGGCCGAGTGACGTCAGCGCCGATGATGCGCCGCTGACCACGGACTCGATTGCTGCCGGCATCGTCGCACCAGCCGGTCGTATTACCGGTGCAGGCGAGCTCGTTGCCGTCGATCCTGCGGAGAACAACTCGTTCCGCGCGATCAACCGGGCGCTGGCGGCTGGGGGAACCGTTCGTTTTGCTCAGGGGACAGGCGGGCGATCCGGTCGTTATCTGCTGAGTGGCGTGGCCCCGGCACGGATAGCCGAGTGGGCGTCCGAGCTGGCGGTACGGGCGGAGCGTGTGTCCGCCGGTTCCAATGCCGCGCCGGTGCGGGCGCGGATTGCCTTGTACAAGCCGTACACCGCCAGCATGGACGAGGGCTGGATGGAGTGGCTGCTGGACCAGTATGGGTTCAGCTACACCACGATCAGCAATGCGGATGTGCGGGGCGGCGACCTTGGTTCGCGATTCGACGTCATCCTCATGGCCTCCGATCGGGCGCGCACGATTCGCGACGGTTTCGCACCGGGAACCGTGCCATTTCGTTACGCGGGTGGTCTGGGCGATGCGGGCGAGCGGGCCGTCGACGCGTTCGTGCGCGGCGGCGGGACGCTGGTCTGTCTGAACGCGAGTGCCGATTGGGCGATCGCTGCGTTGCATCTGAAGGTGAAGAACGCGGTCGACACGCTCTCGCGACGGCAGTATTTCTCCAGCGGCTCGATCCTGGAGGTTACCACCGACCCCACGCACCCGGTCATGGCGGGGATGCCGGGGCGCGCCAAGGTCTTTGTCGACGGGAGCCCCGTCTTCTCGACGCTGGACGGTTTCTCCGGCCGTGTACTGGCGGCCTTCGCGCCTGATGGTTCGCCGCGATTGTCGGGATATCTGCTGGGGGAGAAGTACATACAGGGCAAGGCCGTCGCGCTCGACGTCGATAATGGCTAGGTACATGTGGTGCTGCTTGGCTTCCGGCCGCAGTGGCGCGGGCAGCCTTTCGGCACGTTCCGCGTGGTGTTCAACGCCGCCTTCTACGGCAAGGCCGTCGCTGATGCTGCGAGGCCAGCGGCTGCGCCGCCAGCCGCAACTATGGGAAGATCGAGCCGGTAGCGCCAATTGGGGTCAGACTCCATTCTGGAATTGGGGTCAGACTCCATTCCGCGGCTCGAACGGTCCCAACGCACGGGTGTTCACGGTCGCATGGGTCCGCAACGCTTCGTTGCTGCCGCGGCGACTGCGGACTGATCGCCGCGGCCTGCCGAGCGCAACCATCGGTCGCTTGCATTATCGAGGGAGGAGTCTCGATCGGCGACACGGCGGCATGCGTAGGCATGCCGCCCTGCTGGTGCCGATGGAGTCTGACCCCAATTAGCCCGATGGAGTCTGACCCCAATTGGCAACCCCAATTGGCAATTGGAGAATTGCGACGCTAGCGACCGCCAGCACCGACGGTTCCGCGGCGCGCCATCGGTACCAGCGAGTCGAGGGCCGCGCGAAAGCGAGGCAGCACGGCCAGCCCACTGTCCGTCGCTGCCAGATCCCGTTCCTCCCGCGGATCCTGCACGAGATCGAACAGTTCCTCCCGCACCTCGCCCCTCCTGCTCCTCCCGCCCTGGATGTAGTGCAGGCCGTCGATCATGATCGATCGCAGGCCATCCTTGGGTGCGAAGTACTCGATCATCTGGGCCTTCGTGCCCAACGCGGCAACCAGCGGCTGATGCCGCTGCGACGCAGTGGAATCGGCGGACAACAGGCGACCAAGTGTTTCGCCGGGAAAGTCCTCGTTTCCCTCAGGGTCGGTCATGGCGAGGATCGTCGCCGGAACGTCGATGAGACTGACGGGCGTGGGGATCGTCAGACCGCGCGGCACACGACCCTTGCCGGTGATGATCAAGGGAACCTGAAGGAGCTGCGTGTACAAGCTGTTGGCGTGAAAAAAGAGGCCGTGCTCGCCAAATTGTTCTCCGTGGTCAGCCGTGACGATCACGATGGTGTTTTCCAGCGTGCCGCGCGCCTCCAGTTCGGCCATCAGCTTTCCGATGCGGTCGTCGAGGTAGACGAGAGACCCATCGTAGGCGTCGGTGAGCACCTGCGCTGCTTCGGGCGGCAGCTTGCTCTTGGAACCGCTGGCCACGACGCGGAACCGATCGCGGATGTTCGCGGAGTACTTCAGTTCGTACGGAGATGGCGGCAGGTACGGCCGATGGGCATCGTAGTAGTTCAGGAACGCGAAGAACGGTCGTCCCTCGCTGGTGGGGATCCACCGCAGGAAATCGCCATTGATCTGGTCGGCGTCTTTCCGGTACAGACGGGAACGTTCGCCGCCGCCGAGGAGGCTCACCAGAGCCTTGGTGGCAGTCACCCGGATGAGCGACGACGAGTGCGCGACGAGCAACCACGACGTCGTCAGATCCTCATAGTGCGAGAACCCGCGGTCGAGGCCGGATTCGGCCGTACAGTAGCCAAGGTTGGCTACGAAGCCGGCCGTGGCGTACCCTCGTGCGCTCATTGCCTCGGCGAGCGTCGGCCATTCTCCATCGAGCGGGCTCACCATGTCCGCCGACAGTTCGTGCGGCGCCCTGCCGGTGAACATGCTGGCGTGCGATGGCAGCGTCCATGGAGCCGTAGCGAACGCGCGCTCGAACCGTACTCCTTCGCTGGCAATTCGCGACAGATTGGGGGTCGTCTCACGCTCGTAGCCGTATGTACTCAAACTGAATCCGCGCACGGTGTCGAGAATGATCAGAAGCACGTTGGGTGAGCCTGGCGGCGCAGGAACGCTTGCCAGCAGCCGACGCTGTTTCAGCTCTCTCCAACCGGTGGATGCCAGGCCGGCCAGGGCTATGATCAGCACCATGACCGGCAATGACCGCCTGACGACTGCGTGCAGGGCGTCGGCTCGCGGGGTCGCGAAGCGGGCAAGCTGGATTCCCGCTCCTGCACTGAGCAGGATAGCTGCGCCCCAATGCAGCCACGTGAAGTTGAAGAGGAGACTGAGGACGGTGAGAGTCGCGAAGACGGCCGTCGCGGCAAAGAGCGTGCGCGGCCCCGACCAGCGCCGGGCGAGGAGCGCGAGAAAGGCGATCGGGATCAGGAACACCAGGACATCGGCCAGCGGCACCATCCAGAACACACGGTAGTCCGACAGCAACGACATCTTCTGATCCATCGAAAACGTGGGCCGATGGAGCACGTACTTGCGGAAGCCGAGGATGGCCAACTCACCCCATGCGGCCCAAATCGCGAACCACAAACCCGAGAGGAGAATCCTCACCGGGAGCCTCCAGGCGCCGACGACCCTCAGAGAACCATCGCTCAATTGACTCCTCACGTGACCCAGAATCGGTTCAGGCCGGAGCATTGATCGTGCCGCCGTCGACCTGGGATTGCCAGTTGTCCAAAACGTTTTACCAAGGGAGCTTGCGATAGCGCTGACACGAGGCGGCGCTGGCCCTTGCGTGCGCCCTATGGCGCGCCAACGTCAGATTTCGTCTTGCGACGTTACAGGACGACGCCAGCCATGTTTGACCGTCGCCCGGCATCCATCGTTCGGCGGATGACTACAGGAGGCGGAGCGAGAACGCTCGGTGGCCGTGCGAGAGGTGACACTGGCCTTTGACCGACACTGACATCGTGGAGTGCGACCCCCAAGGTTCACTGCGACTGCGAGCCGAACCCGCTCGAGCGCATCCGGTCGCTCGACGATGCGCGGAACATCCTTCGCCGATACTCCGAGTTCTATGCGACGCCAACCATAAAGCAGTACGAAACGGGCCAGCGCAACGTCCGTCAGTGGGTGATCATGGCGGCCAGCGAACTCGGCCTGATGCCGACGACCGAAGGCAGCCTCGACCTCAAGATGAACATCACGGAACTGCTCGACGGTTATCCCGGGCACGAACACAACTACCCGACCTATCCGCTGTCCAGGGACGTGGTGGAACTGGTGGCGCAGAGCGGCATCACCTATACGCCCACGCTGCCGGTCGCGTACGGCGGTCCCTGGACCTAGAACTACTGGTACGAGCACTACGACATCGGTGCGGACCACAGGGTCCGGCGCTTCATGCCGCCGGCCGACATCGC
Organism: Gemmatimonadaceae bacterium; assembly: GCA_019186945.1. Lineage (GTDB taxonomy): Bacteria > Gemmatimonadota > Gemmatimonadetes > Gemmatimonadales > Gemmatimonadaceae > JABAQJ01. The sequence goes on along the minus strand of JABAQJ010000002.1, from coordinate 462,654 downwards.
GCAACGCGCCCTGCGTCGCCCACAGTGGTTCCGGGACGACCAGTACGTCCAGGTGGCGATGGCGCAGCAGGCGCGGGAGATCCTTGCAGCTGGCGGTCGAGTAGTCTTGGGCGGCCACCGTCAGATGCAGGGGCTGGGCGTGCATTGGGAGATGTGGTCGCTGGCATCCGGTGGCATGGCGCCGCTCGATGTCATTCGTGTCGGTACGATCCTGGGCGCGGAGCGATCGGTGTTGGCGGCGACCTGGGATCGCTCGAAGCCGGGAAGTTGGCCGACCTGCAGGTGCGGACGCGAATCCGCTGGAGAACATTCGCAACACCACTTCGATCCGTTACGTCATGAAGAACGGACGTCTCTACGACGCCATGGGGCTGGCCGAGATCGGGCCAGTAAGGAAGGCGCCGCCGACGCCGTGGTGGCACTCGTCCGGCACGCGGCAGTAGTTTGGACCGCAATGCGATTGCGTCGATTGTCTCCGTCCACATGCTGAACATCCATGGTTCCTTCACGCGCCACTTCACTCGTTCTCGTTGTTGGGCTCGCGACCATCGCCGGGCTCTGTCCGCGCTCGACGATCGCTCAGAAGCCGGCGCCCGCAACGACACCGGTGGTATTACGGGCTGCCCGCATGGTCGATGTGACGACTGGCCAGCTGGTGGCTAACCCGCGCATCGTGATCGAGGGCAGCCGAATCGTCAGCGTCAACCCGGCGACTCTTCCAGCCGGCGCCCGCGTGATTGACGCCGGTGACGTGACGCTGCTGCCGGGTTTCATCGACGCACATACGCATCTTGCCGGCGAGATCGGTCCGAACATGCAACTCCTTCCGGTGACGGAGACGGACGTCGATGGCGCGTATCACGCGGCCAGGAACGGAAGGACGACGGTTCTGGCCGGTTTCACGACGGTGCGGGACTTCGGCGGGAGCGTGACCGTTGCGTTGGGGAAGGCGGTGGAGCGGGGTGACGTCACGTCGCCCCACATCGTGCCGTCGCGCAACGCACTCGGCATCACCGGCGGGCATTGCGACGTGACCGGTTATGCTCCAGGTGTGCTCGAACAGGGGCCGAAAGACGGTGTGGCGAACGGTCCGTGGGAAGTTGTGGACGCAGTGCGCTACCAGATCAAGCATGGCGCCAAGGTGATCAAGACATGCGCGACCGCAGGCGTGCTTTCGATGGAAGGGCCGGTTGGAGCGCAGCAATACACCTACGAAGAACTGAAAGCGATGGTCGACGAGGCAGCGAGACACGGCGTGAAGGTCGCGGCGCATGCGCATGGAACGGAGGGCATCAAGGCCGCTATTCGCGCCGGCGTCGCATCGATCGAACACGGCTCCATGCTGGACGACGAGGCCATCGCAATGATGAAGGAGCGCGGGACGTACTTCGTGCCCACTACGTACCTGATCGACCGCATCGACCTCGCCGTACTGCCTCCCGTCGTGCGAGCGAAAGCGCAGACGATCATCCCGGTGGCTCGCGAGCGGCTGCGAAAGGCGATCGCCGCCAACGTCAGGATTGCCTTCGGCACGGATGCCGGCGTCTTCCCGCACGGCGAGAACGCGCACGAGTTCGGTATCTACGTCAAGCTGGGCATGTCGCCCGCGGAGGCGCTGCGCACGGGAACGGTTAACGCCGCCGACTTGTTAGGTCTTGACGACCGGGGAGTCATCGCGCCGGGCAAGCTGGCCGATATCGTTGCGGTGCCAGGCAACCCACTCGACGACATCACGACCACGGAGCGGGTCGTATTCGTGATGCAGTCCGGGAAAGTGTTGAAGGAGAGCGGCCGCCCGGTCATGTAGTGACGGCTCCTCCAGGGTCAGCTACGGAACTGGTACGCCAGCTTGATGAAGAATCCGTCGCTGGCTCTCCTGATGCGTTCGAGTCGGACGCTGTCCTGATTGTCGTGCATGGAGCCGTAGCCGAAGAAGGCCACCGTGCCGGGTGCCGGTTCGAACGATATCAGCCAGTCGGTTCGCAGCATCCGCAGTCGGGCGCCACTGGCGATCGAATCGCCAAGGTACAGGGGAGAGCCATTCGTGGCATCGCGCGGCGCGGCGATGCGTTCGTCGCGCAGTTCGCTGATGACGCGGAAGAAGAGCGCACGCGCCGGCTGGTACTCCGCCTTGAGACGTGGGATCGTGGTACGGGCATATTCCGAGGCATCGCGGTGGCGCGCGATGCGGGAGCGAGTGAGCTGTCCCTCGACGCGTATGCCCTGCGATGGCCGAACGCCGAGCGATGCCGTCAGGCGCAACTCACGCCCTCGTGAGCCTTCGCCGAAAATGGGGATGTCGCCGACGTTCGCTGACGCGTTGGCGTTGAACGTCGCGAACACCGGCGTGGTCAGCGTCGCCGTCAGATACGTGAGGCCATCGATGCGCGTCGCCGGTGCATAGCGTACGAACTGTCCGCCGCTGTCCAGCACCCGGAATCGACCGAGCGATGCCGTGTCGAACGTGAAGAACTGTCGAGCCGCCGTGGCGTTGAGCATCCATCCGCCGCGCAGGTTAGCCATCAGCATCGCGTTGACCTCTCCTTCCTCGGGGGTGGAGCTATCGAAATGCCGGTATCGCCAGAAGCGCGTCGGACCGCCGAAGATCGAGATGCTCTGGATCGGCGACGCACTGGTCTTCCCATAGAATGCGATCCGATTGAAGACATGGGCCGTGACCATGTCGGTGCGGGGGATGAAGCCTGCCTGGCTTTCGAAATCGTCTCCGACGCCTGCGAGGAGTACGTTGAAGCCCCAGGTTCGACCCGTCCGGTCAAGTTCCGCCTTGAACATTGGCGACGTCGCGATGGCAGTGCCGCGCGTCGTGCGCGAGAGAGCCGCCTGCGCCTCGACGTAGTAAACGTCCCGGAATACCACACGGGTGTCCGCCGACGCCACGCTGTTGCTCGTGCTCCCCTGCCGGCGGTCGGTGGCGGTGAACCCGAGCACCGAACTGCCACCCAGGTCAGTGCGCAACCGGGCGATGTTGAACAGGGCGTTCTCATGAGGCGTGTCGTCCAGGGCCGTCAGGTAGGCGACGCCGAAGCGGCCAATCTTGCCCGTCACTTTGCCTCCCGCGATCGGAGAGGCAATCTGCCTGGTGTAGACGAGTTGACTGAGCCCGCCGCTGAGGAAGATTCCGGGGCCGCCGAACAGTTCGATTCCTTCCAGGAAGAACGGTCGCTTCTCCGGGAGAAAGAGCGCAAAGCGCTCGTTCACCGTGACCAGGCCGGCATCGGTTTCGACCTGCGAAAAGTCGGGATTGAGTGTGGCGTCGAGCGAGACGGCCGAAAACCCGACTCGCAGGTTGGCGCCGATCTGAGTGTTCGGGCTGTCGCGGTCGAACGCTCCCGTACCTTCGTCTCGCGTGCCATCGAGCGATGACGTCACGAACGGTTGCGCTTCGGTAACGATGCCGCGGTCGATGTCCCTTATGCCGACGAGCGTCGCCGACTGTGCCAGGAACGATGCCGCCGAGGGTGTCGCGTCGGTCCACGTGTCCTCGGTTCCACCCGACGGGTTGAAGCGCGAAATGTTGATCCCCCAGACCTGCTCCGGCGACGAAGGGAATCGCAAGCTTCGGAAGGGAATGCGCATCTCGACCTCATAGCCGTCGTCCGTGATGCGACCTTGCGATTCGAAGTGGTAGTCCGGATTGAAGTCCATCGAGCCGCCAAAGAAACTCCCCGCGCTGACACCGGCGTCGCTCCGGACGCCATCCAGCTGCACACCTAACGGGTTCGCACCGAACATGAAGGCGCGCCGGCGGTCGTTGAACGTGTCGAGGTAGATGATGAAGCGATCGTCGTTCCCGATGTTGTCCCTCTTGGCCAGCGTGGCGTTCGCCTTCCGGTTCGGCGTTCGGCTTGTTACGGCGAAGTAAATGGCCGAGCGCGAGTACATCACTCGCACTTCCGTTTCTTCGGTTGCCGCTCGTCCGGAGGCGGGTTGGTACGTGTTGAAACCGGTCAGGCGGGCTGCCTTCTGCCAGGACGAATCGGCGAGGTCGCCGTCAATGGCGGGTTCGGCAGCAATACGCGGGACCGGGACCGACGGGCGCCCGGCGCCGGGATAAGCCTGCACTCCTTGGGCAGCTTGCAACAGCAGTAGTGTGATGGTCGGAAGAATCATGAGGGGAGTCTGACGGCGAAAACAAACGTCCAGCAGCGACGGTAGCGTCCACGCTGGATAAAGCGGTCGGTACGAGGTGACGGCGCAGGGCTGCGATTCACGAGGAGTGCGACACGGCCTACCGCAGCCCAGGCAGGGCTTGCCAGACGATGCGCGAGAGATCGGCGATCAGGGCTCGCGCCAGCTTGTCGTCCGGAATGCCTCTGGTAAGCACCACCAGAACGTACGGCGCGCGTCCGCGTGGATATACCAGGGCAGCGTCGTGCAGGACGCCTGCGATCCATCCCGTCTTGTGTGCGACTCGAGTTCCCTTCGGCAGTCCGGCGGGAATCTCGTCATTGAACTCCTGCCGTTCCAGGGTCTGGATCATGGCGTTGCAACTGGCGGGTGAGGCGGCGCGATGCGTCTCGATCGCCTCCAGCAAGGCGGCCATGTCAGCCGCTGAGGTGACGTTGTTGAGCCCATGTTGGTAGGCGAGGCCATCCTCCACACCGCGCAGTACGCGAATCGTCGATGCACCCAGATGGCGTGCGGTCTCGGTCGTCGCTGTCGCGCCCAGAAGCGCGATCACCGCGTTTGTCGCGAGGTTGCTGGACCGAGTGATCATGCGGTCGACCAGTTGAGACACCGGGATGCGTGTGCCGATCATCCCGTAGAGCGCACTGTCCGAGTCCTCTCCCGCATCGAGGCTGTATGGAGATCCATCCACGATAGATGCGAACCGGTTCAGGAGCAGCACGGTCTGACCGGGTGCGACGCGGCCTGCGTCCCGAGCGCGGAAATACTCGATCATCACCGGAACCTTCATCGTGGACGCTGCGTGAAAGAGCGTGTCGGCGTTGATCTTCACGAGGGCGCCAGAGGCGAGATCGTGAAAGACCAGTCCCACGACCGCGCCGGGAACCTGCGCGATTCGCGCCTGCAGGCTGTCGCGCAATGCACTGGCGCGCGATTGGGCGTGGGTGCGGGCGGGAATGCACGACAACGACGTGACGAACGCCACACCAGCAGCACGACCAAGCGTGAAGGATGTCATGGCCCGGAATATCGCCATGTGCGGAAACGGGGCAAATGGTCACCTGTGTCGCCGACATCCGTCGTAAAGAGGAGGAAGCGGTACCGGAACTGGCGTTCCGGTGCCAGATTGGGCACGTCACTCGATTCCGGAGCCGATCTGGTGCGGTTACGGCGCCTGCTCGACCTAACGATCATTGTGTGCGCGGCAGCGTGCGCACGCCCGCTCACGCCGATGATAGCGCCCGTGACCGGGCCGTCGGCGCCGCAGCTACCCGGGTCGGACGAGGACTCTCGCTCCGCCACGGATGGCGAGCCGCGTCTGCCGCCTCCCGTTCCCGACAGTGTGCGGGGAAAGGTCGACCTCGCCATCCAGGCCCTCGATCTGTTCGATGACTCGTCGATCGCCGTTTCTGCTGGCGGCGAGACGCCGGACGATTCGGCGCCGGCCAGCTTCAATGCGCGGCCGCTGGAGCCATCCTGGGACATCGAGGTCCGGTCGTTCGTCACCCACGAGCGCGTGGACCGGTACATTCAGCTCTTCACCGGGACGGCGCGCGACCGATTCTCTACGTGGCTGCAGCGTGGACGTGCGTACGAGCCGATGATCCGATCGACGTTCCGGGCGCGTGGGGTTCCCGAGGACATGTACTATCTGGCGGCTGTGGAGAGTGGCTACGATCCGCATGCGGTATCGCGTGCGTACGCTGTCGGGATGTGGCAGTTCATGACCGCCACGGCGCGCGGGTTCGGTCTTCGCGTCGATTGGTGGCTGGACGAGCGCCGGGATCCCATGAAGGCAACCGACGCCGCTGCACGCTTTCTTGCCTCGCTCAAGGATCAGTTTGGATCGTTCTACCTGGCGGCTGCTGCGTACAATGGGGGCCCGGGGCGCGTGAAACGCGGGCTCGCCCGTCATGCGGACGACATGGAGGAGAGTTCCGGTGAGGACAGTTTCTTCGCGCTCGCGGAGACTGGGTATCTGCGTACGGAGACGCTGAACTACGTGCCACAGCTGATTGCTGCCGCGTACATCGGCAAGGATCCATTGCGGTTCGGCATCGCACTCGACTCCTCTCCCCCTTACGTCTACGATTCGCTTCGTGTCCCTCCGTCGACAGCGCTCGCAGCGGTGGCGCGATCGGCGGGCACCCCTCTGGCCCGGATTCGCGAGTTGAATCCGTTCATCCTGCGCGGCCTCACACCGCCGGCCGACTCGATCTACGTGCGCGTTCCGCTGGGAACGGCCATCGGCGCCGAGTCGGTTTTCGTGACCCTGCCGGATTCCGAGCGCATTGCGCTCAGGCCGCACAAGGCGAAGAAGGGGGACACGATGGCGCGGATCGCCAGTGCCAACGCGATCAGCGTGCACCAACTGGCGTGGTACAACCCGCGGCTCAAGACCGGCAAGCGAGGAACCTTGACCGCTGGTCAGGTGGTGCAGGTACCGACAGCAGACGTGGTGCTCGCCGCGTTCGATGTCCCGGATCCGGCAATCGAGCGCTATGGCAGTTCCGTGCGCGGTGCTCGCACACACGTCGTTCGGCGCGGTGAAACGCTCGGGGGAATCGCGCGGCGGTATGGAACCAGTGTGAATACGCTGGCCAAGCTAAACGGGCTGAAGCGCCATGTGATCTATGCCGGTCAGACGATCGTCGTCTCGGGAAGCAGCTCTCGATCCGCAACGCGCAAGGCGTCGAGCGCCTCGGCAAAATCGAGGGTCTCGGCAAAGAAGTCGTCGACGTCGACTCGGAAGGCGACCCCCCAAAGCAGAAAAACGGCCGCCCCCACAGGGAAGGCGGCCTCCAGTCGGTAGCGTCAGGCTCCGTCAGTCGAGGAGTCCCGTTCCCCGATAGCTCCTGAGCACCACGCGTTCGTATCCGTTGGACGGATCGACGCCAAGCTCGCGGTCGAGCTCGACCGCCGCGGGGCCGCGATTGTACACCAGTAGAGCCAGCGGCACGCTGCCGTGCTCGCGAATGAGATCTCTCAGGTAGCTGAATCCGATGCGGAGGTTGACCTCTGGCGTCAGGAGGTCTTCGCGCGTCACATGCCGTTCGTAGGCACGCGCGGTGGGGAGCATCAGCTGTGTCAGCCCCAGGGCGCCAACCGGACTGACCGCCGTCGGAATGAAGCCGCTCTCGATTCGCACGAGGGGGAAGGCCAGTTCGGGGTCGATACCCGTGGCAACGGCGGCGTCGTAGACTTTCGCGGCCAGCACGTCATCGACGCGGTACCGGCGCGAATACCCGAAGATGCTGCTCCATCGTTCGAGCTGGTGATCGGCTGGCGAGAAGCCGGTGCGGACCTGGGCGATACGTGCAGAGAGCAGTCGCAGCTCAGGTCGTGAGGACAACGAAGGAAGCGGTGCTGCGTCGGCATCGAGCGGAGCCCAGTGTTGCGAGGCCATCACCGCCGTGGTCACCAGCCCGATCGCCATCATCGTCGCGCGCATCCGGCGCTTGAAACGTTCCACATCGCCGCGGTGGACGTACGTTCCGCGCAGGTTCTTCATTTATCGACACCTCTTGAAACAGGACGCGCGAGCACCGTAGTGTCGCGCCTCGCATGCTGTCGGTCAGGAAGCCGAGTTCGCCCGTTAGGCGCGACGCCAGTCGCCGCTCTTTCCGCCGCGCTTCTCGACGACACAAATCTCGCCGATGCACATCGTTTTATCCATGCTTTTCGCCATGTCGAAGAGTGTGATCAACGTCACGCTCACTGCCATGATCGCCTCCATTTCGACGCCGGTTGGAGCTGTCGTTTCGGCAGAGGCCTCCACGGCCACGCCGGGCAGGTCGGCGTCAAGTTCGCACCGGACTTGCACATCGGTGAGCTGGAGCGGATGACACAGCGGCACCATATCGCTGGTACGCTTGGCCGCGAGGATCCCGGCGACGCGTGCAACGCCGAGGGCATCGCCCTTCTGGAGGGTGTTGGTTCGTATCGCTTCGAGCGTCTCCGGCCGCATCCGGATGACACCGCGAGCCATTGCAAAGCGCCGCGTACTTGCCTTCCTGCCGACGTTGACCATGCGGGCCTGGCCGGTTTCGTCGGTATGCGTCAGACGCATCGAGTCGTCAGGGGTCGATGCCGTCATCGTTAGGCAAGCGTGGACACGAGGTCGTTCATCAGACGTGCGCTCAGCAACTGCGGGTTGATGTTGTTGAATGCGAGGAGCCTCGCATCCTCGACGGCATCGACGGCACGGCTCGCGGCCAATGCCGTTCGCGCGTCTCCGCGTTCCACGGCGTGCCTGGCACGTGCGTGGAGCTTCAACGTGAGTGCCTCCAGCGTGTCGCTGAACGGGCCACGCGCTCCCGCCGCTCCCTGGGCAAGCACGGTGCGCAGGACCGTAGCCCTGTCTCCGCCGAGGGCAGCGTCCAGAAGCAGTTGCGCCGCGCGGTTGGCCGCATCGGCTTCCGCTGACGACAGCAATCGTCCGGGCGCGCCGCCGGCTAGCGCGACGCGATCCGCGCGCAAGGGTGGCACCTTGCGTTTGCCCAGCACATCGGAGACAATCGGATCGTCGAGAAAAGCCCCGACATCGTGCGCGCTCAATGGCGGCACCCGCACCGCTACCGTACGGGATCGAATCGTCGGGAGCAATGCGCCCACGGCGCTGCTGGTGAGGATCACGAACGTATCGGCCAGCGGTTCCTCCAACAGCTTCAGGAACGCGTTCGCTGCCTGCTCGGCTCCCTCCTGGGCCACCATTCGCTCGGCGTCGCCGACGACGTAGACCTTATGCCTGGCCATGGCCGGCGAGATCGCCGCGCTCATCACCAGCATCCTGACCGTGGCGACGAAGATGCCGTCGGATCCCGAAGGGGCGCCGTATAGACCGTGATCGTTCGCGCGTTCTGCATTCGCTGCCTCGAGATCCCTCTTGGCCTCATCGAAGTCACGGTCCCCGCCCTTCGGACGCGGTTGCGGAAACGCCCACTTGATGTCCGGGTGAGTGAGCCGGCGCGCATAGTCGCAATGCCGGCATCGGTCGCACGGCGCGTCCGCGCGTTCGCACACGAGGGACTGGGCCAGCCAGAGCGCGAGGCGCTGCTTCCCCACGCCATGGGGGCCGTGCAACAGCAGGCTCTGCGGGAGCACGCCATGCCGACGCGCCCGCTCGAATCGTTCGCGCAGAACCATATGGCCGTAAAGCGGCACTATCGGCATGCGATGAATGTAACGCGAGGCGTTCCCTGTTCGCCGCTACGGTGAGTTTGCGAGCGGAGGCGGGCGACGGTGATGTGTAGTTTGCTCGTAGGAATAGGCCAGCCGGATGAGCGTCGCCTCGTCCCAGGGCCGCCCGTACAGCGTTAGCCCAGCCGGCAGCGTGTTGCCACGCGTGTAGCCCATGGGAACGTTGATCGACGGGAAACCGGTGCTTGGCGAAAACAGCTGGCTGTTGTCACCATGCGGCGTGTTCAGGTCACCGATGAGCCGCGGTGGATTGCTCCACGTCGGATAGACGAATGCGTCCAGGCGCAACGAGTCCATGACACCGAGCACTGCGGTGCGCAGTGCGGCGCGAAAGCGGTCACGCGCCTGGCAGCCGGGAGTATCTTCCGGTGTCGCGGCGACGAGGTCTGCCTGTTCCAGCCGACGCTGGATCGTGGGATGAAAGCGTCCGGACCGGACGATGTCCGTCAGCGAGCGAACCGGTGGGCCATCAGCACCTAACGCGTCGAGGTACGCGTTGATGTCATGCTTGAATGGGTTGCAGGCGCCGGTTGCGATGCGGAGCAGCGAATCGAGGCCGGGAATGGTCGCCGGATCGACGATTTCCGCTCCGGCGCGCCGCAGGTCATCGAGTGCGCCTCCAAAGAGGTCGAGGATCGCGGAGTCGGTGGAGGGACGTTCGTAGGCCTGCCGGAGCACACCGAGCCGAGTGCCTCGCAAGCCATCCGGGCGGAGCGACCGGGAGTAGTCGGGGGCGGGATGATCGTGCGCCGCCGACGTCACCGGATCAGCGGGATCCTCGCCAACTACGACCTGAAACACCGCCACTGCGTCCGCGACAGTGCGGGCCATCGGGCCCGCGATGTCCGATGCCAGGATCAGCGGTACAACGCCCGCGCGGCTCGTCAGGCCCATCGTCGAGCGAATCCCCACCAGCGCCTGGTGCGACGACGGACCGCGGATCGAGTTGCCGGTGTCCGTTCCCAAGCCCACCGCGCCAAGGCTCGCCGCCACAGCCGCGGCCGTTCCACCGCTCGATCCTGCCGTCACGCGGTCCAACGCATACGGGTTCCGGGTGTAACCCGGCAGGATCGAGCTCACCGTCTCGTACGGAGTAAAGGCAAACTCCGCCATGTTGGACTTGGCGAGTATGATCGCTCCAGCTTCTCGAAGGCGACGCACCATGAAGGCATCGCGTCGTGGCACCCACCCCGCGAACGACAGGGAGCCAGCCGTCGTCGGCAGGTCCGTCGTCTGGAAGTTGTCCTTGACGATGACCGGCACGCAGTGGAGCGGCCCGATCATGCCTGACGAGCGATACTGTCGGTCGAGCGAATCCGCGACGTCGAGGGCCCTGCTGTTGACGACGATCAGCGAATTGATCGCGGGATCGACGCGCTCGATGCGCTGTAGATACGTGCGAACGAGGCCATGGCAGTCGATCCGGCCCTGCCGCATGGCTGCGTGAATATCGGTGATTGTCGCTTCCTCGACACGGAAGGGAGTCGGCGCCTGGCCGGCGACGACTGTCGGAAGAAGAACGCCGAGAATCAGAACGAGTCGGCTGAGCACGAAGCGGGCCTCCAGGGGCAAGTCGATCGCGGCGGGAACGCGTGGCGGCATGCGACTGTGGCGCGATTGCCGCACTGGCCTGCCCGACGAGTACAGTCTGTCGCCTCATCGCGGCGATGCGCCGGACGGCTCGAGCGCGTCCCGCATTGCATCGCCCAGCACGTTTATGGCAACAACGGTGGCAACGATGGAAAGGCCGGGGAAAAGAGCCAGCCGGGGTGTCGACGCAAGGTAGTTCTGGGCGCCGCTCAACATGTTGCCCCAGCTGGCCGCTGGCGGTTGCACCCCCAGACCCAGAAACGACAACGCCGACTCCGTCAGAATCGCTGTCCCGACACCCAGTGTGGCTGTGATCACGATGCTCGGGACGACATGCGGAAGGACATGGCGCCAGGCCACGCGTGCTTCGGGAGCGCCGAGGGCGCGCGAGGCCTCGACGAACGGCTGCTCGCGCAGTGACAGCATCTCGCCGCGCACCAGCCGCGCCAATCCCATCCACGAGGTCGCACCGATGGCGGCGATCAGGCCGACGGTCGAGGCGCCAAGAAACGTCAGGGCCGCGATCACGAGGAAGATCGTCGGGATCGACAGCATGGCATCCGTGAACCGCATCACGACCGCATCCACCGTACCCCGGTGGGTGCCGGCGACGGTCCCTAACGAGATGCCGACCATCAGCGAACAGACGACGGATGCGAGACCGACTGCGAGCGACACGCGGCCCCCGTACAGAAGTCGGGCCATGACGTCGCGGCCGCTTTCGTCGGTCCCGAGCGGGTGCGCGACTGAGGGCGGCGCGGCGGCATTCGCCAGATCCAGGGCGTTCGGGTCGACCGGGCGAATCACAGGTCCGAACACGATTGCCGCGAGCATCATGCCCAGCAGCAGCAACGACCAGCGGGCCCCAGTCGAGGCGATCGCGCGTCGGAGCGACCCGCTCGGCGTCGTGGGCATGGCTTGGTTGTCAGCCACGAGCGCCCGTCGCGTCGAGGCGAATGCGTGGATCGGCCCATGCGTAACACAGATCGATCGCGATATTGACCAGAACCACTGCCGCGGAGACGAACAACGTCATGGCCATGACGAGTGGGTAGTCGCGGCCGAGCGCTGCTTCGACGCCAAGACGCCCCATGCCGGGCCACGCGAACACTGTCTCGGTGATCGCCGCCCCACCGACGAGTCGCGGCAGCTGCAATCCGATGACGGTCAGCACAGGGATCAATGCGTTCCGCAACGCATGCCACGCCACAGTGCGCCGTCGACCGCCCTTGGCCCTGACCGTCCGGACAAGCGGAAGCTTGAACGCGGCACCGGCGCTCGTTCGGGCGTAGCGGAAGAGTTCGGCCGAAGTAGCCGCCGACAACACCACGGCCGGCAGTAAGAGATGCCGGAGGCGATCCGCCACCGACCAGCCGAGTCCCGGCGTGGACGCGCCGCCCGCGGGCAGCAGGTGAGTTCCAACCGCAAACACGAGAATCGCGCCAATCCCCAGCCAGAAGGCAGGGACGGCCATTATGGTGAAGCTGGCGAGCCCCAGGGTCCGGTCGAGCAGCGAGCCGGGGTGGGCCGCGGCGTACGCGCCGAGCGGGATGGCGAGCACGATCGACAGCAGCAGGGCGCTCCCGGCAAGGAGGAGTGTATTCGGGAACCGGGCGAGAATCGTGTCGACGTTCGGTGTCTGATAGAGGAAAGAACGGCCCAGATCGCCGCGTGCCACTCGAGTCACCCAGGTGGCGAATTGCTGCGGCAGTGGCCGATCGACTCCCAGTTCCCGTTCGATCGCTGCGCGCTCCACGCGGCTGAGCTTTGGGTCCGCCAGCAGACTCGGACCACCCGGCGCGAGATGGATGATGAAGAACGTGAGCAGCGAGACGACGGCGATTACCGTGATCGCGTGAGCCAGACGTTCGAGCAGGAAACGCGTCATGACAGCCTGCGCCTAACGATTATCGATGCGTAAGCGCTCGCTCCAGCGAAGGGCGTCCCTGAGCGTGAGCGCTGGCATGCCGCGAAGCGCGGCGCTGACGGCGAGGATCTCCCGTGGATAGAAAAGCACCAGGACGGGAGGATCCTGCTGTTCCTCGGCTTGAAAAGCGCGGTAGATCTCGCGGCGTTGCGCCGGATCGCGCGTGGCGCGCCCAAGCGCCAACAGGGAATCGACGCGCCGGTTCGAGTACCGGACGTTGTTGTTATCCTGCCCCGTGGCGTAGAAGCCGAACTGGTCGGGGTCTGGCGGTGTCGTCCACCAGATCAGGTTCGCCTCGAACTTCCCAGGTACGACGAAATCGCGAACGACGGACGCGAATTCCATTGTCTGGATCGTCACGTCGATCCCGATGTAGCGCAGATCCTGTTGCACGGCGAGCGCGGACTGCTCGCGCGTAGGGTTCCCCTTGTCGACGAGGAGGGCGAATCGGAACGGCTCACCGCGCGCATTGCGCAAGAGGGAGTCCGGCCCCGGCGTCCATCCGGCGAGCGCGAGCAGTGCGCGTGCCGAGTCCGGCGCATAGGGAACTGGCGGGAGCGAGTCGGCGAAGAAATCCTTGAGCGCCGCCGGGATAGTGCCTCGAGGCAAGTCGCCGTAACCCTTGAGAACTCCGTCGATGATGGCCTGGCGGTTCACGGCCATGCCTAACGCGCGACGAACATCGGGGGGCGAGAACAGGCGATTATCGGCGTTGAATGCGACGTAATAATGCTGCACCACCGGGGTCTGGACGATCGCCACGTCCTTCGCGTCCTGTACGCTCGCGAGGTTGGCCGGCTCGAGCTGGACGATGTCCATCTCTCCGGCGCGCAATTGTGCGACCTGGACGTTGATGTCCGGCACGACCTTGAAGATGACGCGATCCAGGGCCGGCGGATCGCGGTAATATCGCGGGTTCCGTTCCAGCACTACCACGCTCCCCGGAATGCTTTCTGTCACGCGAAACGGTCCAGTTCCGATCGGACGCGAGCGGTTGAAATCCGTGGCCGCCGACAGCGTCGTGCCCGTGAAAGCATGTGCTGGCACGATCCCGGCATTGTAGCCGAGCAGGGCAAGAAACGGAGCGAACGGCGCTTTGAGGTGAAAACGCACGGTGAGCGAGTCGACAACCTCGGTGCGCGCAACAGCCGCGAAGTCTGAACGGAGTCGTGAGCCGGACGTGGAGTCGGCGATCCGATCGAACGTGAACTTGACATCCACCGCAGAGAACGGCGTGCCATCATGCCAATAGACTCCTGGTCGGAGCTTGAACGTATACGTCAGTCCGTCAGCCGATTCCGTCCATGACTCGGCCAGGTCCGGCGTGGGCCGGAGGTTCTCGTCCGGCCTGACAAGGCCGGAGAAGATGATCTTGTTGGGGAGTATCGATCCGAGGTCGGCGGCAATGATCGGATTGAAGACGGGATCGTTGATCAGCGGCAGGCGCAGTGCGTTGGGGCGCGCTGTCGGCTCCCCGCAGGATGCGAGGATGAAGCCGGCGATCGCCGCCACCAGGCAAGCCGTCGCGCGCTTCACGCCATCGCGTCCTGGACGACGCGGCGCGCATCCCGGAGCGCTGCCACCAGCCGGTTCTGTCCGCGCATCAGGTGTGTCAGCAGGAATCCGGACGATTCCGGCGGCGTCGTGGCCGCGGCCAGCGCCGGCGCCAGGTCGGGTAGCGGCGGCGTCGTTTCCGCGGGATCGTGGAAGAACTCCGGACCGCGCGTAAAGTTCACTGGCACCAGCAGGCGAGCAAGACGCCGGATCGCCCGGTTGGCGCGTCGCACGGCTGGATTTCCCACATCGAGCGTCACGAGATCGCGCGTGTACTCGGCGAAGTCGCCTAACGCGGCACGCAGCTCGCGGTTGGCGTCCCGAGCCGGGCCGAAGTCAAACGCCGAGCCGATCGCCTGCTGGTACTTGTCCAGCGTTCTCGCAAACCCGTCCAGGGTTGCCTGGAAGTCGAATGGCGCGATAGTAGCGTTGGCCACACCCATGACCGCTGCGCAGTAGATCCGCATGTCCATCTGCAGGATCTCCTTGTCCGCGACATGCATCCGGTCCTCCTCGGTGTGCCACTCGATGTTCGCGCCACAGCCGCCCACGGCATAGTAGCCGAGCTTTTCGCGAAGCTCGTGCGGCATCGTGGACAATAGCATGAAGAACGACGAGATCCCGATGTTATTGAATGAGTAGTCTCCAGCCTGATGCGGGCGTTCGGCGTGCAGCGTCTTGCCCGCGACGTCACGGATGATGGACGCGCAGAACGCTTCCGTCTCGTCCATCAGGGACACGTCGATATACTCGGTTGCCCAGCGGCATCCGGGCGAATCGCAGTTCACTTGGGCGATGCAGTTCTCGTAGAGGTCGATGGCGAAGCGGTCAGCGAACCATGTGGAGCCCGCATAGCGGCCCGTGGAATGCCCTGGCCACCACGCGATACGAACGCTTCGCTTGAGCTGGGCGCGGTGCAGCCACAGGACACGCGCCACCTCCATGAGCGTGGCGTCGCCAACGGCGTTGTCTCCCACGCCGACGTCCCATGAGTCGTAGTGACCGTGCAGCAGCACGAAGGTGTCCGGTTCGTCGGTGCCGGGAATCGTGACCGTCGGGATCGGGGAGCGATACCAGCCCTCGGTCACGACAGATCTCAATGTCACGTCGCCGCCCTCGCGCGCCCGCGCGATCAGCGCCTGGCCGTCGGGGTTGTTTACCGCTACCACCGCGATCTTCGGTTTCCGCGGCAGGTCGCGCAAATCGGGAGTTCCCCAGACGGTCGTGCAGATTCCCCAATGCGGATTCCTTCCGGGATTCACTGCGATCATGCCTATCGCGCCGCGCTGTTCGAAGTAGGCGACCTTACCCGGCATGCCGAATCCCTCGCTTACCACGATCCTGCCGGCAATCTCCATGTCGTCGTCGCTCACGAATCCCTTGGAGAACATCTCGTCGGCATTGCGTGCATAACGAGCAGGCACGTAGGCGAGCGGCGCCGTCACACCGTCGGGAAAGGACACGCTCATCGCCATCGGTTTGGCTCGGCAGGTGAAGTCGCCAGCCGTCAGACTGGCCGCACCGGGGAGACTCAGGAACACTTCGGGATCGTGAACCTCGACCGGCACGCCATGGGCGCGAAGGCGCGCCGAGATCTCCTCGGCAGCAACGCGAACGTCGTCGGGATGTTCCCGCTGCAGTGTGCTGAACCGCTCGATCAGCGGCCAAGGGAGATCGAGCGAGATGGAATCGAGGGCTGACGTCTGCGCTTCGGTCAACATGGTTCGGTCGGAGAGTGGTCGGCGGCAGGCAAGGGACATCCTGCCGCGCCGCTGGCAGATGCACGCCAGACGGGGCGGAGTCAAGACGCGGCGACGCAATTCCCGAATTCGCGAAACGCAGCGACCAGCCGCTGCGCTTGCAGCCCGCACCCTTGCCGCGCCCGGAATGTCGCGACCGGGAGCGGGAACCGCGCGCGGCGCTTGTGATGGCGCGACCGGGGCGACATTTTCGCCGCGATCGCGACGTTCGTAGCCGTGCGCCATGCCGGCTTTCCTTCGTTCGCCAGGTGGAGACTGTCATGCGAGATGGTCGGATCGTGCCCTCCGACAGACTTGGAGCGAGCAGGGCGTCCCGGAACGGAACCCGCGTCGGAACCGGCCGTCGTCTTGCGATCGTGGCAATCGCGAGCCTGGGCATGGCCTGCAGCGCGGGTCGCGATACGCCCGCAATTCCCGGTGTCGGTGCAATCGACGCGTTAGGCTTCCCGCAACTCAAGGAGTTCACCGCGCACCGCGTGTCCAGCAACAACGCCGACTCCACATCCAACGACGACAGCAAGCGCCCGATTCCCGGGGAGACCACAGTCCTGGCCGACCTCAAGGGACCCGGGGTCGTCACGCACATCTGGTTGACGGTGGCAGGGAACGAGTACGCGTGGCCGCGACTGCTGCGGCTCCGCGTGTATTACGACGACAGCCCCATCCCCAGCGTCGACGCACCCGTGGGCGACTTCTTCGGCGTGGGGCACGGTCTCGAGCGACCGCTGAATTCGGTCGTGATCCGGAACTCCTCCAGCGGTCGGTCGCGCAATTCGTACTGGCCGATGCCCTACCGCAAGTCGATCAGGATCACGATCACGAATGAAGGGAAGCGCCGCCTCTACAACCTCTACTACCATGTCGACTACCAGACGTACAAGTCGCTCCCGGAGAACACCGGCTACTTCCATGCACTGTACCGTCAGGCACTCCCCGCGAAGGGCGGGGACTGGTACGACTTCCTGCGCGTGAAGGGCGAGGGATTCTACGTGGGCACGGTACTCAACGCCGTCCAGGTTGCTGCTGGGTGGTTCGGGGAAGGTGACGACTTGTTCTACGTCGACGGCAGTCCCAAGCCGGTGATCGAAGGCACGGGAACCGAGGACTATGCCAACGACGCATGGAGTTTCCGGATCGGTGACGGTCCGTACACGGGAGTGACCGTGGCGGATGGCACCGAGACCGGTGCGCGAATGACGGCCTACCGCTGGCACTTGCTCGATCCGATTCCTTTCACGCGACAGCTTCGAGCATCGATCGAGCATGGGGGATGGACCTTCAACGAAGATGGGAGCGCACGCAGCGCGTTCGAAGAACGGCCCGACTTGTTCAGTTCCGTCGCATTCTGGTACCAGAAAGGGATCGCTGGAGATCAACCTGAGCCGCCATATGGCGTTGCCCGTCTCCCGCATGGGAACGCGCGGCAGATAGAAGTCGAACGTCTGATTGGCGAGACGAAAGCATTAGGCGGGCAGACGGAGGTCCAGAAGGAGGTATTCTGGGGCAAGGATCTCCTGTTCTTTAGCGCCAGGGGCCCAGGATCGCGGCTCGACGTGCCGCTCGAAGTCGAGGCTGATGGCCGGTACGAATTGCTGGCGCAGGTTGCCCAAGCGCCGGACTATGGGATCTATCGCGTCCTGATCGACGGCCGAGTGCCCAGCGCCAGCGGGCAACTGGAACACGAGCCTGGCGCGAATGTCGGGAGTCAGGGGGCGATGGATGGCTATTTCAACGAAGTGTTCGTAGGCGAGGATCGAGTCATCGCTTGGCCGACGCTGACCAAGGGACGCCACCTCGTGAGCTTCATTTGTATCGGGAAGAATCCGCAGTCCAGCGGCTACAATCTGGGACTCGACGGTCTGGTGCTCTCACGGGTGGCCGGTAGCGCCGGTGTCGTCACGCAGGATTCCGCTTCGGCGGCCAATCCGGCGGATGCCATGCGGCGCGTACTGCTCCGCGGCAGCACAGCGCGTCAGACCGATTCGGTGGTGGCTGGGCTCACCAGCGCGAATCCGGAGGTCCGCGAGGCAGCGGCCTGGGTGGCCACGCAACTTGGCGCTGCAACTCCGGCCCTCGTGCCCGCGTTGACGGCTGCCTTGGCGGACAGCGATCCGGTGGTACGGGGACTGGCGGCTATCGCCATGGGTGCAGTCGGCAAGCTGGACGCCGCCGCCGGCGATTCTCTGCTCGCTCACCTGGTCGATCCGGACGAGAACGTGCGCATGGTGGTGGCCAATGCCATCGCCGCGCACCCGGACGTCGCCAAACGCGGGCTGACGCAGCTGATCGCAGCCGCGAAGGTTCCAGGTGAGCACCGGCACGTGCTGCGTAGCGTTGCCACGGCGTTAGGCTCGATAGGGGCCGATGCCCGTATAGCACTGCCAGTCCTGCGCGAACTGGCCGCCGTGCCGCTCATTCGCTGGCAGGCGCAGGCGGCAATTCGCAACATCGAGAAGTGATCGATCGTCGAGAGTTCCTGCGACGGACCGCGACCTTGGCCCTCACCGCCGGTGTCAGCGCCCGCTCGCCGGTAGACCCGATTCCCGCAACAGCTCGGCGGCTCAAACGCATCGGACTCCAACTCTATTCCGTTCGTGCGGAGATGCAACGCGACCCCGAGCGGACCATGGCGGCGGTGGCCGGGATCGGCTATCGGGACGTCGAACTCCTGTGGTCGTTCGGCAACTTCGGACGCACGGTGGCCCAGGTGCGCGCGGCGCTGGACAACACCGGGCTGTCCGCGCCATCGGCGCACATGTCAGCCGCCACGATTCTGGTTGGCTGGGAACGGTCGCTCGACATTGCCCGCACGCTCGGCCACAGCTATTTGATCGTCCCGAGTCTTCCGGGGGAGACGGCCGGTACGCTGGACGACTGGAGAGAGTGGGCGGATCGGTTCAACGCCGCCGGTGCACGCGCCCGGGAAGCCGGGATCTGGCTCGCCTTCCATAACGAGCCGGAGCATGTACGACAGGTCGATGGAGGGACTCCGCTCGATGTCTTCATCGAGCGCACTGCACCCGATGTGGTGCGCCTGCAACTGGACATCGGAAACATGGCGATGGGCGGCGGCGATCCCATCCGATATCTGGAGCGCTATCCGGATCGCTTCTGGAGCTTCCATATCAAGGACGTGGTTGCTGACGGATCGAGGGACACGGGGCTGGGCATGGGGCGGCTGCCGATCGCTCGATTCCTCGCCGGTGTTTCCGATCTCGACGCCAAGCCCTGCTTCGTGGAGCAGGAAGGGGCGACCGATCCCCTGGCCAGCGCCGCCGAAGACTTCGCCTATCTGCGGAACCTGGAGTTCTGAAGCGCATCGAGAGCCCAGCACCAGTGTGCCGGCTCCGTCCCGTCGGTGTTGCGCCTTACGACAGGCGACATCGGCGCTGACGGAGCGCAACGCCGGTGCACGGAGTCGATTTGCCAGTTCCGACGCGCGTCCGTCTCTCGACTGTCAACCGCGCTCGTTCATCGGATCGCGTTCGCCCTGGCGAGGAGAGAATCCAGCGCCCTCAGCGTCTGGGCCGCGGCGGTTCGTGTTGCCGCGGTGGGGGCGCGATCCGCTTCCTCGAGTGCGCCCAGGAGTTGCGTCAGGTTCGAACTGACTCGCGACAAGCTGGGCGGTCCGCCGCCTCCCCCGAACCCGCCGCCGGTTCCGATCAGTTCGCCGAGTTCGCGCGTGCGCTGCTGATCGCCGGCGCGCCGCGCAGCATCCAGGAGAGGTCGCAGTCGAGCAAGGACGTCGCCAGCACGGTTGATCCCATCGTACAGTCGCATGGACAGTGCATGGTTGGCAGCCAGGTCGATGGCAGATGTTTTCACGCGCGGGTCCATACGAATCGCGAGCCGCTGCGAATACATGATGCCATCCACCGTCAGCCTCACCGTATAGACGCCCGGCGCCGCCCACGGCCCCAGCGGCTCCGGGACCGTCTGACCGGGAATGGCGCTGATCGGGAACGAGAACGATGTCACGTTCGGCCGCTCGTGGTGCATGTCCCAGACGAAGCGATGCAAGCCGGGTTCCGGGCTGAGCACAGGTGAAGGACGAATCCAGTAGTCCGCCCAGTTGCCGGCATCGCGCGGATCGGGATCAGGGTTCAATCCCTTGTTGTACGTTCGCACCACTCTCCCAGAGGCATCGAGGATCTGGAGCGTGAGCGTGCTGGCCGGGTTCCGCAGGTAATAGTGCAGAATTGCGCCATCCGGCGGGTTCGGCGAGCGGGGCTCGTCGGGTGGAAGCGGCGTATCCGTGTACATGCTGAACCGCACCCGCGTCGCCAACTGCGGGGCGAACAGATGGGCGGGTCTGTTCACCAGTTCAGGCGATATCTGGCGCAGCGGCGTGATGTCATCGAGGATCCAGAAGCCACGCCCATGCGTGCCGGCCACCAGGTCATCGTCCTTGATGACGAGATCCCGCACGGAGGTCGCCGGCATGTCGATGCGGAGCGACTGCCACTGCTCGCCGTCGTCGAACGATACCCAGACCTGAGTCTCCGAACCGGCGAAAAGCAGGCCGCGCCGCTTGGGATCCTCGCGCACGGCATTGATCGTCGCGCCGCTGTCGATCCCGGACACGATCTCTTTCCAGGTCTTGCCACCGTCGCGCGTGCGGTAGATGTGCGGTCGAAGGTCATCCAGCCGCAACGTGTTGATCGCGGCGTATGCGGTCAGCGTATCGAAGTGCGAGGCGTCCATCAACGAGACCTTGGCCCATGGTTTCAGCGCCGGTGGCGTGACGTTGTTCCAGGTTCGCCCGCCGTTCCATGTCACGTGAATGAGGCCGTCGTCGGTTCCTGCCCAGACGATGTTTTCCTTCAGGTACGATGGCGCGACCGTATATATCACGCCAGGATGCCTGGCTCGCGCCGACGGCGTATCGCTGTACTTCCCCACGTTTGGCGGGACTATCGAGTCGCGTCTAGAAAGGTCAGGCGAAATCTCCTGCCAATTGTTCCCGCCGTCAGTCGTTTGCCAGAGCGTGTTCCCTGCGTAGTACAGCTTTCTCGGGTTGGTCGGTGCGAACAGCACGGGGGCGGTGCGCAGCGCACGGTAGTTGGCGTCTCGAAACGCCTTCGGGGCGACGTTCTGCGTCTGTCCCGTGCGCCGATCGAACCTCGTGACCTTGCCGCCGTATACGATGTCCGGGTTGAGCGGATCGGGCGCGACGTAGCCGTATTCCTCCACGCCCACCGGACGCCACTCGCGGAACGTCAGCTGGCCGTCGTTGCCGCGGCTGTCCACACACGCCGACCCGCTCTCCTGCTGTCCGCCACACACACGATACGGCCACGCGTTGTCCGTGCTCACATGGTAGAACTGCGCTGTCGATTGGTTGTACCATGACGACCAGGTGCTTCCTCCGTTCACCGTCACGATCGCTCCCTGGTCGCTCACGACGAGGAGCACGTCCGGGTTGTCGGGGTTGATCCAGATCCGATGATAGTCGTCGCCTCCCGGTGCTCCGCGAATCATGTGGAACGTCCTGCCGCCGTCCGTCGATTTCCAGAGCGCGATGCTTGCGGAGTAGACGATGTCCGCATTCTTCGGGTCGACGCGAACTTCGGCGAAATCCGAGGCGCGGGTATTTATCCTCGGGTCATCGGTGGATTTCCGCCAGCTCTCACCGGCATCGTCGCTGCGATAGATCGCGTTGCTGCGTATCTCGTCGACCGAGAGGTACAACCGGTTCGGATCGCTCTGAGCGACTGCGATACCGATGCGCCCCAGACCCTGCTCGTACGTGGGGAGTCCGCTCATGATCGGACGCCATGTGGTGCCGCCGTCGGTCGACTTGAAGAGGCCGGAATTCGGTCCCTGCCATTGCCCGTTTTCCCAGGGACCCTGCCGTGATTCCCACAACGCGGCATAAAGCGTGTTCGGGTCGTTGGGAGCGAAGATGACGTCGATCGCGCCCGTGTTCTCGTCTCGGTAGAGCACCTTTTCGAAGGTTCGGCCGCCGTCCGTGCTGCGAAAAACACCGCGTTCCGCGTTAGGACCGTACGGATGGCCGAGGACCGCCACGAACAGCCGATCCGGGTTTCGCGGATCGACGACGATCTGCGGTATCTGCTGTCCATCGCGCAGGCCGAGGTGAGTCCAGGTTCGACCGGCATCCGTGCTCTTGTAGATCCCGTCGCCCGTCGACAGGTCTGGGCGCTGCAGTCCTTCGCCGCTTCCAACGTAGATGACGTTCGGGTCGGATGGAGCGACCGCAATGGCGCCGATCGACCCCGTTCCGGCGGCATCGAAAACCGGCATCCAGGTCCGCCCGTAGTCCGTCGACTTCCACACGCCTCCGTTGACGGCTCCGAAATAGAAAACGTTAGGCTGCTGTGGCACGCCGACCCCGGCCTTGATTCGGCCGGCACGGTGCGGGCCGATACCTCGCCAACGCAGCTCCCGAAACAGGCCTCGATCGAACTGCTGTGCGGAGAGAGGACTGAACGCCACCAGTATGGCGCTCCAGAACGCCACCAATCGAATCATCGAGAGCATCGTCAATCCAGGACAGAACGAGGATTACACCGCGCGCGGTCGCGCACGGGCACGGTCATGATGGGCGGGGCGAAGCAGAATCTGCCTGTGGCGCACACTATTCGCCACGCAGTCAGTCGCCGGCCGTCTGCAGCAGCAGGCTCACGAGCGCGGCGCCCAGGCCGGCCCAAGCCAGGAGCGCACCGCTCATCTGAAAGCTGATGGAAACGCCTGTCAGGACGTCGAGCGCCGCCGGCGTCACGCGCATCGCCAAATACATGCCGGCTGCGACGCACGCCGTGGCCGTCGACGTAGCTGCAACACGCAGGATCGGGCGTCGGGGCGCACGCAGCACCACCAGAAAGAGCGCTATCATCCCCAACCAGAAGCCGATCTGGAGCAACGGATACGCAAGCCTCAGACGGGACATTGCCGCATCGCTGGTGGATGCACGACAGAGGTCTTCATCGCCGTCGACCGGCCACCAGCGGCAGCTGTGCACGCCGCCTGCTGCATCGGTGCCGGAGAGGCCAATGGGGCTCACTTCGATTCGATCTCCCGCTGCCGTCGTTGCCTCACCCCAGGGCGAGGTTGACGAGCGCTGCCACGCCGATGCCGCCACGACGAGCAGGATTGCGGCCAAGCCACGACGCCATCGCCGGTGTACCGTCGCTGCAGAGCCAGCCGATCGCGAAACGTCAGTCACGCCGGCCGCCTAACGTAGCAGGAGTGCCCTTGAGGCGGTCAGTCGCCTTGCCGCGTCCGCCCTGACGCGGTCCACGGTGGCATTGCCGCTGGCTCTCACGGACGTCTTCTTGCCAAGTCATCGTCCACCAGTTTCTGCAATCGCTCCTCGATGCGACCGGTGCTGACGCAGGAGATCTGGTCATTGAGGGTACCTCCCAGCGCCTGGGATCCGGCGCCTACCGCGAGTTTCAATTCCGATGCGCCATCGGAGACCGCTCTGACCGTGGCGAGAATCGCCAGATGCACGCGATCGAAATCGGCACGCGAACCGCGAAGCCCTGTGCCGGTGCCACAATCGACGGAGCGCGAGAGCGGCGCCCCCATGAAACTGTGAAGCGCCTGCAACTTGAGCCTGCCGACCGCGAGCGATGCCGAATCGCGGACGTCCGGTTCCAGCCTCAGTCGGTCGAAGGCTCGCACAAGCGCGGCGAATACCGCACCAGCCGGTGCTGCCACGGGTGTTGCTCGACCGAGCGTATCCATGTTGACCGGGGATCGAAACCCGGGCAGGATCACGGTTGCCCGCAGCTGCGCCTGGAGAGGGTTGGTGTACGTCATGGCGACGGCGAGCGCCAGGGAAGCCGTGTGTGCGATTCGCCAGCGGCTGCAAGCCGTGTCGCGCCCGAGGGTCGTGTAGGTCATTGTCCGTCGGGACAAGATGCAAGGATGCGACGGTCAGCGGGAGCGCCCGGGGCCGGGCCGATACGACCGGCACTGCCCACCCGCTCCCTCTGCCGTCGCATCTGCCGGCCTCGGACGCCCGGTGACCGGAACGCCCGTAGCGCGCCGACTACTTGACGTGCTTGAACGTCTTGCGACGAAGTGCGAGAGACATCGTCGACTTGTTGACCTTGTACTTCGCAGCGAGGTCCGTGACGCTTGCCCCCTTCTTGTGCGCCTGGCGGGCCTTGACGACGTCCTTCTCCGTCAGCTTCGACGCGAAGTTGTCGCTTCCTCTGCGGTGAGCGGCGCCTCCGTACTTCCGGGGCTGGCGGGTGCTCGAGAATTGCGTACGAGCCTTCTTGGCAGGGCGGCGTGCTGGCATACGTCGAGGTGTGGTGGGAGGGAAGTGGGAAAAACGGCGGAAGTACCGGTTCTACGCGCGGGTGCCAAATAGTGTTGAGGCTCGCGACAACGACAGTATGGCGAATGCCACCGCCGAGCGCGAGCGCCCGCGAGACACGGCCGACGCTTCGCGTCCGTCGCCGTTGCAGCTCGCGCTGCCCGGTGCCAGCCAGCCGGGCCGGCCCGGCCGCCCAACCCGATGAAGCTGGCGACCCCTCACCGGGCCTACTGCGTGCCGCCGTTCAATCGCGGCCGCGTGGCGGCATTCGCCAGATCCCAGCCGGCCTGATGCACGAGTCGCGCAATCTTCTCCATCTTCGCGTAGTTGATCTTCTCGGGACGGTCGCCGGCCAGGTGGTAGTCCGGATGCAGACCGGTGTGGAACCAGACGCCGGGCACGCCATGCTGCAGGAAGGGCCAGTGATCGCTGCGCCTGATCAGATTCGAAAGGTTGTTGTCGTACGACTTTTTCAGCGTCAGGCCAAAGGAAGCGTTCGCCGCTTCGATTACGGACGTCAAGGACGCGCTCCGGCTCCATCCCAGGATGGAGACCGAGTTCGCGTTCGATTCTGCCGTCTGCACCGGAAGCCCGCGGAATCGCATCCCGCCACCCTCGGGTACTTCCTCGTTGCGACCGATCATGTCCATGTTCAGGACCGCCACGATCCTGTCCAGCGGGATCAGCGGATCCTCCGCGAATGCCCACGCGCCTAACAGCCCCCGTTCCTCCGAGTTGAACGACGCGAACAGGATGGATCGGCGCGGACGCTGGCCGTTCCGGGCCGCCGTGGCGAATGCCTCGGCGATGGCCACGAGACCTACCGTCCCCGATCCGTTGTCGTCTGCGCCATTGAAGATCTGCGCGCCATCGGCTCCGTCGTGATCGGGGTGACTGCTGATCACGACGTATTCTTCCTTGAGCCGCGCATCGCTTCCTTCCAGCACTGCCAGCACGTTGCGGTCTCGCACCACATGGCGGTGCACAGACGTCGTCATGGTGGCCGCCACCGATGGCAGCGCGACCGGTGCCGATGTCACCCTCCGCCCCTCAGCCGTCCGCCCGAGCTGTGCCAGGGTCTGACCGCTTCCGCGTACCATCGACTCGGCGAGGGCCACGGAGATCTCTGCTGCCGGGATCCGGACGCGTTCGGCCCAGAGCCCGAGCATGTACCGCTCCATGCGCGGTGGCGTCGCTGGCCAATAAAAGCGTGCGGCGGCGTCCAGGTTCTCCGGCCCCGGATGGTTGTGCACGTCGGAAACGAAGAGGACGCCGGCGGCTCCACGATCCTGGGCGGCCAAGGTCTTCCGAAGCTGGTTCGCGTATTCGGACGTCACGAGGCCATCGAACGGTGAGTCGGCGTCGTTCTCGCCCGGTTCGTGATTGAGCACGAGGAGGATCTTCCCGCGAACGTCTCCGGCGAGATCGTCGTGACCTAACGCCGATGCCGAAATGCCGAAACCAGCGAAGACGACCGGCGCGGTGGTCTGGCCGCTGGCGCTGAATCGGTGCGGGTAGAAGTCGGTTCCGATGGCGTACGTCGCGGTTCCACCACCGATCGATACCTGCAACTGGTTGGTCCCTCCGAGTGTAGCCGTCATCAGGTTGTACGGCATGAAGTACGAACCCGCGGATCCTCCTGGCTTCAGGCCGAAGGCCTCGAACCGCGACTTCACCCACTCGATCGCCAAATCGTTCTCTGGCGTGTTCGTCAGACGGCCACGGAATCCATCTCCCGCAAGGAAAGTCAGGTCCGCACGAAGCTTGGCAGCGGTGATCAGATCGATGGCTGGCGCGCTTCCCTGACCGCATGCAGGTCTGGCGATGACAGCGAGGAGCACGAGAACTAACGATTTTCGAAGCATGGGACTCTCTCGGTGGCGGAGCACGATGGGATATGGCCCACGCGACGCGGGTACGCCAGACGATCGCTCGGAACGCGTCTATCTTGTCGGCATGCCGGACCGTGATGCCAGCCCTTCCCTGCCGTTCGAGATCCGACACTCGCCGATCCAGGGATTCGGCGCCTTCGCCACACGGAGGATACCTGCCGGCGTGCGCTTGATCGAGTACACTGGCGAGCGGCTCACGCCGGAAATGGCGGAAGGCCGTTACCCGGACCGACATGGCGAGCGACACCACACCTTCCTGTTCGCGATCGATGACGATGTCGTCGTCGATGCATCCGTCGGGGGCAACGACGCTCGATTCATCAACCACAGCTGCGATCCGAACTGTGACGCTGTCATCGAAGACAAACGCATCTGGATCGAGACTATCCGTGAGGTGCAACCGAGGCAGGAACTGGTCTACGACTACGCGTACGTGCTTCCGGAACGGCATACTCCCTCAGCGAAGCGGCGGTATCCGTGCTCGTGCGGAGCGGCGACATGCCGTGGCAGTATCCTCAAGCCCAAGCGCGCAGCGGGTCCGACGCGCCCGTCAGCGTAATCGACCGGCCAGTAGCGTCAGGTGGTGGGCGGTGTGGTAAACCGTGAAGATCGCCATCTCGCGGGCAGTCAGCCTTCCCAGGATCGGGTGCGGCAGCCGGATGCGATCGAGTTCGAGGGAGCGCCATGTCCCCCACGCCGATGTCAGGGAGTCGTTGACGCTGGCCCAGCGCGCCAGGATCTGCCGTCGACGTTGTTCCGGATCGGCCGGTGCGCGTTCTGGCCGTGGGGAAAAACGACCAGCGCTCGCTCCCGACTCCAGAGCGCGGAGATAATCGGCACGCAAGGCATCGAAGGTGCGTGAAGGCGACGTTGCCGCACCGAAGCGGGCTCGAAGCAACCAGGACGGGAGGCGATACGCCAGCCGCAGCGGTCGGGATCCCATGGTCAGGTGGCGAACATGCTCGGCAGGCGACCATCGATCCCGCTGCGGCGCAAAGAACGTCGCGACAGGGATCGACTCGCACAGGCTCGTACCGTTACGGGTCAGGCGCTGGAGGGCACGTGAGAGAAGCTCGATCGCGTAGGGGGCGCCAGGATCGAACTCCGGGCCAGCGATGGCCTGTGCGTTAGCCATGCCCGTGCCTCGCATCGTACTCGTTGGATTCCGGAGTTGACGGATGGAGACTGTGCATGAGCGGATGACGCGGCGCCGTAGCGCGGATTCGAATTGCGGTCCGAAGCATACGGGAGCGATATCGGCTGCGCCAAGCGGCTGCTGCCTCGGATCCAGGAGATCGCGCGACCACGAGCCGACTTCTGATAGATTTCGCCGAGGTCATTGTCTCCTGTACTCAGCCCATCGTTGCCATGCCAACGTCATCGCTCTTGCCACTCCGCATGACCATTCCGGCCGCTGACGGTCTCCTCCTTCGCGGCACGCTCAGCTACCCGCGCGCGGTCGCGGGCAAGCGTTCGCCGCTGGCTGTGCTCGCCCATCAGTATCCGGCAACGCAGGACAGCTTCGCACCACTCGTCGCCGATCTGCTGTCATCGGGATATGCGACGCTCGCGTTCGACATGCGCGGCCACGGGAAGTCCACGCGGATATCCGGCCACAGCGGCGCAGCCGACCTGGTGATCGATACGCCTGTCGGGCTCACCGCCAGGGATTTCGCGAACGCGTTCATGTCGAGCATCGCGAAGGTGGCGTTCCCGCACATCGCGGACGACATCGTTCGCGTGGCGTCCTGGGGTGCCGCGCAGAACTTCGTCGACAGTCGCCGTATCCTCCTCGTTGGTGCGAGCGTCGGTGGGACCGGCGTGCTGTTGGCGGCATCGCGCCTGGGTGAGGCCCTGATGGGTGTAGTGACGCTTGGGGCCGCCGGCGCGCTCGCCCACGGGGAATACGCGCCGACGCTGATTCGGGAGCAGTGCGTCGGCACGACCGTCCCGTATCTGCTCGCCTCGTCCGAGGGAGATCCGTTCGATGGCGCTGCCAGCGTACGATCGTGGTCCGAAGGGGCCGGGCAGGTGACACCGCTCGTGGTTGCAGGTGACGGGCATGCGATGGCGATCTACTATCAGGTTCGCTCTCGCGTCACGGCCTTTGTCCGGGCACGGCTGAAGCCTTCGCGGCCAGCCAGCAAGCGGAAGAAGAGATAGCGGCCGATGCGGGTCGGCCGCGGACCGGTGCGCACTTCCTGCGTGTCGGAGTGCGCCGATCGGGTACGCAGACCCATTCCCTCATCGCGAGTCCGCACGCGAAATTGATGTGCCTTCGACGATTCGCCTGTTGGGAGATGGCGCGTCGGCACTGTGGAAACAACGTCATCGAGGTGAACATGGCCGCTCCCAGTACCGTGCGTGAGTACGAGGCTCGTGCCCAATCCACCGATACGTTCGGCCGCGTCCTCTGCAACGCGAGACAGCACTACTTCATCGTGGACGGTCCCGTCCAGAACGGCTGTCCCGGGGAAGAACTGACGCCGCCAGAAGCCTTCCTGAGTGCGGTTGCGTCATGTGGCGTGGAGCTGCTTCAGGTGATAGCGCGGGAGCAGGGGATTCCGGTGCGGCGGATCGGCGCGCGCATGTTGGCGATGGTGGACCGCGGGCAGCAGCAGCGTTCCGACGTGACGCTCTTCAACAGCGTCCGCATGGAGTTTGAGCTCTCGGGCGCCGACGGAGCGCAGGCGGCTGCCCTGGTCGAGGGGTTCAAGCGGCGTTGACCGCTCTATGGTACGGTCGCGGTCGCGACCGCCGATGTGGTAGTGGTTCACCGGGTCGTTCCGGAATGACTTGTGCTTGGGCGGCATTGACGCAGGTGCGGCCCGACGGGAAGGTCAGGACATGCCGATAGAGAGTGTTTCGGATACGGCACGTTGGGTCGCGGTGTATCGGGCCATGGAAACGGAGCGTCCGGACGCGATCTTCCGCGATCCGTTCGCGCGCCGCCTCGCTGGCACGAAGGGAGAGGAGATCGTCGATGGGGTGAGGCGCGGCCGCGCGATGGCCTGGGCCATGATCGTGCGCACCGCCGTTTTCGACGAGCTGATCCTGAACGCCATCCGCGCAGATGCGGTCACTCTCGTCGTGAACCTGGCGGCGGGTCTGGACACCCGTCCATGGCGATTGTCTCTGCTCCCTGCTATCCAGTGGGTCGACGTGGACCTGCCCGGCATTCTCTCGTACAAGACGGACGCCCTTCGGGACGAGCGTCCCGTGTGCCAGTATGAGGCGATCCACGCCGATCTCACGAGTACTGCGGAGCGTCGCGAGATGTTCGCGCGCCTCGGTGCGAAAGAGCGGCGAGCGATGGTCGTCACCGAAGGGCTCCTCATCTATCTGAGCGAGGCCGATGTTGGCGCCCTGGCCGCCGATCTGGCCGCGCAGCCTTCGTTCGCCTGGTGGGCGATCGATATCGCCAGTCCCAGGTTGCTGAAGTGGATGTCCCGGTCGTGGGGGAAGGCTACTGAGCAAGGCAACGCTCCGTTTCGCTTTGCGCCCGATAGCGGCACTGGGTTCTTCGAATCGTTCGGCTGGCGCGAGCGGGAGTTCCGCTCCTCGGTCGAGGAGGCACATCGACTGAAGCGAGAGGCGCGCCTTGGCTGGATGTGGAGGCTGGTCGATCGGATGCAGGCACCGAAACGGCGCGAGGAGACACGGCGCATGGCGGGTGTCGCGCTGCTCGAGCGAATCGCGCCGGCCTGACGACCGTTCCGGGGGTGTGTTCGAATCGGGCGTCCAGTAGCACCAGCGAAGAAAAAATGCCCGCCGACGCTTGTGCGCCGGCGGGCACCGATTTCTCCTTTGGTCGTCCTAACGCTGCACGAGAATCAGGTAGCGGGATGGGGCCCAAAACCTCTGAGGATCCGTGATCGTGATCGAGCCACGCACCTTTGCGTCCTTGATGTTGGCAAGGCTCGTATACTCGAGGCTCTGTCGCGACACGACCTGATAGTCCTTGTCCGTGCGCGGGAGCGTGATCGTCAGGTCGCGAGACTTCGAGACAACCTGGAAGGCTGACGGATCCAGAGTGCGGGCCGGGACGAGCGTCTTCCCGCGGCCAAACATCAGCAACGTACCTCCCTCGCGAGTGATCAGCCCCTTGGTCAACAGTTCGTCCCGGGTGCCGATGGCGACGAACATCGAGTCGTCATGTGCCTGAAGGGCGTTCACGCGGGCCACTACCGAGTCATTGCGGGCGGCGAGCACGAGGTTGGCGCGCCCCATGCTGTCTACCCGCTGCGTCAGCACCGCGATCTCCTGCCGCTGCTGCTCGACGCTTGCCCGCAGATCCGCGATCGACCGCTCGTACTCCCGCAATTGCGTGAGCTGCGCGGCATCCAGGCTCGCATGCGTAGTGCTGTCCTCGCGCATCTTCCTGAGTCGCGTCTCGCTGGAGTTGAGTCGTGCGATCAGCAGGTTGACCTTCTTCTGCACGGCGGCCAGTTCCTGTGTCGCATTCTCCATCGAGGACTCGCTCGTGGCAGTGTCCTTCGCCACACGAAGTCCACGGACCTTGGAAAGGTCGCGATCGATTTCAGCAACCAGGCGCGCACTGGTTGCGGCATCGCCGATCAGCTGGCTTTGCGCGCTGAGTTGCTTTTCCTTCTCGGCCAGGAGACTGTCCTTTAGCATGATGAGCGAGTCCTTCGCTCGCTTGGACCGTGCGATGGCCAGGCCGGTGTCTGCTCCGGCGGCAAGTTCTGGGGTCTGGTTGCAACTCGCCAGAAGCCCGACCCCGGCGAGGAGAACGGCTACGTACCGCATGTATTACCTGCTCCAATTTTTCAACGTGGGATGACTGCGGCTCATGCGAGCGGTGGCGTGTATCGCAGTGAATCTAGCTTGACTGGTGGTGCGATACGGAGTGCACATCGACTTCATGAGAGGGGCCTAACGTACCCAGTATTACGCATGGCGTTCCGCGCGCGCTGCGCGTCGTGTTTCAGCTCCAACTGCGCTCGGGCTGGACTCGCCAGCAGGCGCGAGTAACTTGGCACCACGACATCTGACCGACGGAGTGCTGATGCGGTATCCGCGCGTCGCCATTGTCCGTTTTGTGCCACTCGTCACGTGTTTTCTGGTCGTGGGCGACAATGTGCGGCTGGTGTCCGACGTTTCATCATCCCGTCACGCGCGCGTGGCGACCGTAAGGCATGCCGCGGCGCGCGATCTCTCGCCACGTCTCGGCGCTGCCGCCTCCGACGGGCTGACCGCAATCGGAGCTCGGCCGACGCGTCCCGGCGCATCTGCGCTGTCTTACGCGGTGCCGACCTCATCGGCGCTGGTGGCCGATCCGGCGATGCTGGCGAAGGTGCAAACCAGCTTCGAGGACGTGGAGCAGCGGACGATGGGCGCGCGCGCACCGGCGCAGCTCGTTGCGAGCTTCGATGGACTCGGCGTTGGGTTCGTTGGGCCGCAGGGAGGTTCCGCGCAGCGCAATCCCTCGGACAACTCGCTCGCCGTCGGCCCGGATCACATCGTCCAGGTCGTGAACACCCGTATGGCGATCTTCACCAAGCGTGGCGCGCTGTTCGATACGACCGGTCGGGTGCTGTTCGGAGCGGCGCCGACGAACACTGTGTTCAGGGACTTCGGCGGGCCGTGCGAGCGCCGGAACAACGGCGATGCGGTGGTTCGATACGATCAACTGGCGAATCGCTGGCTGATCGTGATGCCGATCTTCTCTCGTGAGCCGCTGCGTCCGGATGAACCTGTGCCCGGCGTGTCCGGCGACGGCGCTCGGCGCAGCGTGGCTGGCCGTCAGACGCAACCCGGTGCGGCGGAGCGTCTCGTCGCTCCGGCCGCTCCGCCACCCGGCCCGGATGCTCGGCCGGCGCAAGCGCCTCCATCGGAGAAGGGGTCGTATGCGATGTGCTATGCGGTGAGCGTCGGAACGGACCCGTTCGGTCCCTACTATCGCTACGAGTTCGTTCGACCGCTTTTCCCCGACTATCCGCGTCCGGCAGTATGGCCGGACGGATATTACGTGCCGTCGAGCACGGGAGATGACGTCATCCAGAAGCACGCCTGCGTAGTGGATCGTACACGCATGTTGCGTGGCGAGGATGCCACCGAGCAGTGCGTCATCATCGACGGCGTGAACTTCCTCAACGATGCGGATCTCGATGGCACGCGGCCGCCGCCGCCAGGCGCGCCGAACGTGGTGCTCGCCGCCGGCGGTACGCAGTTGAAGCAGGTTCTGGCGGACGATGCCATCTACGCCTGGGATTTTCACGTGGATTGGGATGACCCGGACAGGACCACGCTTTCCGGTCCCCGCCGCATTCCGGTGGCGCCGTATCGGTACCTCTGTGGCGGTCAGCTCACGAGTTGCGTTCCGCAGCCGGGCACGGAGCGACGGCTGGATGCGCAGGGCGACAAGTTGATGTCCCGAGTGGTGTATCGGCGCATCGGGAATCGGGAGTCGATCGTTGCGGTGCATTCCGTGAATACGGCCGCCGGCGCCGGTGGGGTGCGGTGGTACGAGTTCCGGTTCGACAGGCACCGCCAGCTCGGACTCTTTCAGCAGGGTACTTACGCGCCGGACATCGCCTACCGCTGGATGGCGAGTCCGGCCATGGATGCTCGAGGGAATATCGGCATCGGCTATTCGTATGGTGGCACGCCGCACTTCGCGGGTCAGCGTTTCGCCGGGCGTCTCGTCGGCGATCCGAAAGGGGTGTTGACACTAAGGGAAGCGGTGCTCGTCGACGGAGAGGCATCGCAGACCGGAACGTCGCGCTGGGAGGACTATACGCAGACGGCAGTCGACCCGTCCGACGACTGCACGATCTGGTATGTCGGCGACTATCTGAAGCGTGGCGCCGTCGATTACTCGACGCGTATCGGCGCGTTCCGGATGCCGGGCTGCCGCCCGGCGACGGCTAGCGTTCCCGCTCGAGGACGACGCGCATCAGATCGAACGCCAGCCGAGTCGCGCCCGGGTTTTTCCCCACCAGCTTGAACCGAAGCACGTTGTCGCCCGGCTCCAACTGAACGGTTGCGAGATACTCGATCGAGCCCTTGCGCCGCTCGGATGCGTACGTGTCGACTGCGCGTCCAACCGGCTGGTCATTCTCGAACAGCTGGACGATGCCTTGAGCGGGACCTTCGACCATCTGAACGCTGACCCGGTAGCGTCCAGCGGTAGTGGCCGGGGCGATCAGGTCAACGCCGTGCGGCCCGAAGTCCGTCCAAGTGCTGTCCGCGGCAAGCCGGAGGAATCGCCCGATCTCCCGTTCACCGCCTTTCTCGAGGGTCGCGTTCCTGATGGAGAACGACGCCACTGGTGCGACCCATCCCGGATTCAGGGTGATACGATCCACATCGCGGACGGCACGCCCGTCCGGCGGCAGATCGCTCCACGTGACGCGGGTCTCATCCCGCGTGTAGTAGTAGGTAACAGCCGAGTAGTCGCCGGAAATACCGTTGGAGACGTCTTCGCCATGTTCGATCGTGAAATCGATACTGCGGGAATATGGGTATGCGTCGCCGAGGAAGAGGCGATATCCGCCCGTCCGGGCCAAGGCGTTGCTGTAGCCTAACGAACCGGACAGCGGGAACGAACGAGCGCGGTCCCATCGTCCCGGCACGTCGTACCATCCGCCGTTGAACGCATCCTCGGAGCCGGTGCCGCGAACCGTCGTGTCGCCGTCGATCACGACGCGGTCGTCTCCCTCGAAGAAGGGCGTACCGTCCGTGCCGATGCCCTGCGCCAGCAATGCGACGCCGACGATATGCCCGCGCCCTTCGGTACGCAGCAACGTGAAGGGTCGCCCGGGCGCTGTCGGGTTCTCGCGGTGCCAGCGGGCATGGAACCGTCCTTCATCCTCCCGGCGCGGCACGTCCGCCAGATCAAACTCGGCGTGGATGGCGATCGGTGCCAAGCCGGGATCGAGCGCCAGTTCGACGCGCGCACGTCGGTCGTAGGGCATGGGGAAGTACATGTACGCCGTATCGCGCGCCGACCCGACAAGCAGGGAGGCTCCCGTCGGCTTTCCCCATGCGTAGAGAAAGAGATCGCCCACCGGCCCCGCGATCGCCGGTGTCGGGTTCCCGTCGAAGTAGATGCGCAGCTGCGTGGACCGCGCCGTCCCGGCGAAAGCGCTGGCGGGACTCAACCGGATTCCCACTATCCGACCCGGCGTGGCGACGTCGAGCAGCGTCGCAGGAACGCCCGGCTGGATGCTTCGCGTAACCCGCCGCGTTACGATATGCGCGCCAGGCGGCGCGGCGAGCGCGCTGACGTTCTGCGTGGAGCGTGACAGCACGTCACGTGCTCGTCCCAGCTGTACCGCATCCTCGCCAATACCGCCGGACGGCCGCCATGACTGAATCCCCGCGGACGATGCATACCGCGCATAGTTGAGCTGGATGAACTGCACCAGCTTTGTCCGAATCACGAGCTTGAGCGATTGAGCGAAGGCGATCGGCACGTATGTGACGTAGCCGCCCACACCATGGACGGAGAGTGGCGCGGTGAACGGCGGATACCTCCCCGAGAAGAGATCGCGCATCGGAAGCTTCAACCTCGGTCGCTCCTCGCCGTCGAAGTAGAATTCGATGGAGTCCTCCGTTGGCGTCGGCGTAAAGAAGCGATACAGGATGCCGGGTCCGGCGATGTCGGCTATTACCAGCCCGTCGCCTTCCTTCCTCAGGAACGAGTGTGCGCCACTGAACCCGTCGTCATTCTTTCCGCTCGGGTCATGGCTCGACACGTTGCCGATGACGATCGACTGCCGAAGTCGGGGTAGTTCGTAGAGACGCGTGTACGCCGACAGACCCATGCCCGGGACCTGGGCGTGAGTGGCGAACGGCACCAGGAGCGCGACGGTCAGGCAGAACAGGGCACGTGCCATTTGCGGTCTCGATCGGTGGACTCGGCCAGAGCGACGAACACGATTCAGTCGCTCGGCTACGCGTTCGCCTCCGAAACCGCGGTCACTTGGCTGCATCGACGGCCGGCTCTCAGTGCAGGCCGTGGTTCGCACCGCGATCGACGTCGGCGGTTCGTTGCATGGCCACGGCCCAGTCGATCCGTGGGGCTACGTCATCGTCCGTCATCTCGAGGCTGGCCAGCGCGCGCTCGATGACTGGTGCGCCCAGATCCGTGGGCAGGGCGCGGCCGAAGTCCAGTTCCGCGCGCCGGCAGATCCGTTCCTCGCGTGCGCGATCGCGTCCCTCGCGTCGAACTCCCATGCGATCGATCCTCGCATGGACGCCTTCATGCAGGATCGACGATGCCACGGGCGCGGCACTGATATCCCGTCGCGCGAGGAACGTCAGTTCGGTCATGCACGTGCGTTCTTCGGGCAGGTAGGCTCCCCGGCACGGGTAACGCACGATCCAGATGCGATGCAGGTCGCGGCGGAGGTGCGCCATGCGCCACGGCTGGAACCGCTCGATCAAGCCAAGCGCCTCGTCCAGTCGCTCCATGACGTCCGCCGTGGCGATGTCAGGCCTGCTGTTCTCCACCAGGACCGGGATGCCGCGTACGATCGGCAGGCCTTCCGTACCGGCGCGTGCGGGCTCGCCACCGAGATGCGTCAATCGAGCGAGTAAGTCCTTGAGCACGTGGCACTGCTCCGATGCGGGCGCGAATGGCGAAAGATGGCGATCGGTTCTTCTGCCGGCGAGGTCTAGCGCTTCACCTCTCCGAACACTCCCGGTACGTGCTTCGTAAACGTGTTGCGTGGCTGGTTTGCAGGCCGCGGGCCAAGCTACCACGATCCTGGAGCGCGCCACCGCAGCGCGGAGAGCCACGACTCGAATCGTGTCACAGCCGACCTTCCGCTCCATCGATAACTTCGACGCATTGCCGAGCCAACTGCCCGACATCTGGACGCTGATGAGCGATTCCGGGGACAATCCACCAGGGACCACACAACGCACAGGAGACCTCATGCATCCGCCGGTTCTGATCGAGCGACCCCGGTTTCGGTCGCGTAGCGCGATTCCAGGCGCCGTCGGTGCGACGGTCCTATTGGTGGCGCTGTCGGCGCCGGCAGGGGCCCAGGGCGCATCCGTAGGAGCCGTCACGTCGGGAGTTCGCGCGAACTGGGAACTTGCATCGAGGTTCTCGCCAGACGCGCTGCGCCAGATCACGTACAGCACCACCGTCCAGCCGCGGTGGCTGGGCAGGACCGATTCGCTCTGGTACAACTGGCGGGACCACAACGGGTCGACGTTCTACCTGGTCGTGCCGCCGCTCAAGCTGAAGCGTCCGCTGTTCGACCACGTGAGGCTGGCGGCTGAACTCGCAACGGCGCATCGCAAGCCGTTCGATCCCAACAAGCTCCCGTTCACCACGCTCAACTTCACCAGGGATCACAAGGCGATCCGGTTCACTGTGGACAGCACCAGGTACGAATGGAATCTCGCGACGGAAACCATCAGAAACATGGGACGACCGCCTCGTGACGATTCCTTACCGCCTGACGAGGAGCGCGAGGTTCAGCGCCAGCAGCAGTTCGGCGGTGGCGGCGGACCCTTCGGTAACCAGAACGCCGATTTCCGGAACTGGTCGCCGGACAGCACGGCATTCGTGTTTGCGCGCGATCACAACCTGTATCTGGTTGAAAAGGGGCGGTCAGATACCGTACGGATCACGACTGACGGCGAGAAGAACCACTCCTTCGGCGCGCGGGATACGACCTTCAGCCAGTTGCAGGACAACACGCAGCAGCAGGATGGCGGCGGACAGTCCCGCAGTCGCGACCCACGCGTGCGCCCGAACGTGGTGTGGTCGCCGGATTCGAGGGCTTTCGCGGTCACGCGGCAGGACCAGCGCAAGGTACGGGAACTGTACTTGGTGAACGTCGTGGTGGACCCACGGCCGGTGCTGTCGTCCTATTCGTACGCGATGCCGGGCGAGGAAAGCGTCGCGCAAATGGAGCTGTACACCTACCGGCGTGGCGACGCGTCCGTGCAACCGGTGAACGTCAGGAAGTGGCGTGACCAGCGGCTCCTTTATCCCCACTTCACCACCGGGTCCGAAAAGCTGCGGCTCGTCAGGCGTGACCGCCCGCAGCGCACGCTGGAATTGATCGAGATAGACCTGGCCACTGGGGCGATCAAGTCGCTGCTGACGGAATCGGTGCAGCACGCAAACCTGGAGTCGCAGGCGCCACGCTATGTGAAGGGTGGTGGCGACATGATCTGGTGGTCAGAGCGGTCCGGATGGGGCGCCTACTACCTGTATGATCACAACGGAACGTACAAGCGGCCCCTGACGCAGGGTGCGTGGCGCGCGGACCAGATTGCCGAAATCGACTCCATCGGCGGTGTGATCTGGGTGAGCGGCGTGGGACGCGAGCCAGGAGAGAACCCGTATTTCCGGCACCTCTATCGTGTGAACGCCGATGGATCCGGGTTCCAGATCGTCAATGCCGGCAACTTCGATCACACGGCCGCGCTGTCGCCCACGCGAAAGTACGTCGTCGACAGTTACTCGCGGCCGGACGTGCCCTTCAAGAGCGTGGTTCGAGATGCCGCCGGACAGGTGGTCATGAACCTCGAGGAAATGGATGTCGGCGGATTCAAGGCGCTGGGCTGGACGCCCCCAATGCCGTTCGTGGTGAAGGCAGCCGATGGCGTCACCGACATCTACGGCAACTTGTGGAAACCGGCCGACTTCGACTCCACGCGTAAGTACCCGATCATCGCCAACGTCTATCCCGGTCCGCAAACCGAGCAGGTGAACACCGGCTTCGTCTCCGGGGGGGTGCAGCAGCAACTGTCACAACTCGGCTTCATCGTCATCCAGATCGGCAATCGTGGCGGCAACCCCCTGCGATCGAACGCCTACCAGAACTTCAGCTATGGCAACCTGCGCGACTACGCCCTGGCCGACAAGAAGACCGGTATCGAACAGTTGGCGGCGCGGTATCCCTGGATCGATGTGGACAAGGTCGGCATTTTCGGGCACTCGGGGGGTGGCTTCCTGACGGCCGCAGCGCTCATGCTGCCGCCCTACAACGACTTCTTCAAGGTCGGGGTGTCTTCGTCAGGAAATCACGATAACAACATCTACAACCAGAACTGGAGCGAGCAGTATCATGGACTGAAAGCCGTGCCGCGCAGTCGGGCGGATACGGCGCGCCGCGGGCGCGTCAGCAGCGGAGGCGGGAGCCCGGTTGGGGTCGATACCGGGTTCGTGGATGACTCGCTCGTCTACACCATCCACGTCCCGACCAACATCGAACTCGCTCCCAACCTGAAGGGAAAGTTGCTGCTGACGACCGGGGATATGGACAACAACGTGCACCCGGGCAATACGGTCCGTCTCGTGAATGCGCTCATCAAGGCGAACAAGCGCTTCGATTACATGGTGTTCCCGGGGAAACCGCACGGGTACGGCAATATGCAACCCTACTTCAACCGCATGATGATGGAGTATTTCGTCGAGCACCTGATGGGGGATGACACCACACGTCATTCCGCCGTGATCCAGTAGCGAACTGACGCTCCACGACAGAAGGCGCGCGGCATCGCCGCGCGCCTTCGCTGCCTGCAGACCGCTGGCGCCTTGCTACCCGACGAGCAGGATGCGCTGATTCGCCGGGTACAACCATTCCACGCCGCGACCGGTCACGATCGCGTCGTCCTCGAGCGGAATGCGTACTTTCCGGCCGCCCCAGGCATCGACCGGTACCCACGCGAAGAGCTCGATCGAGAACAGGTTGGTCGGCCGGATCTCGTACGTGAGCTGCGTGGGATTGAAGAAGGCGATCGATGGGCCGAGGCCGTGCCCCCAATCGCCGACGGAATGGCAGCCGATGAAGAACTCGGTGACGGCATCGTTGGCGATACGGTCGAACGCCGCGGCCTTACGGAAGCCCGCGTTCGCGATCTCCTGCTCCAGCAGCTGCAACATCGCACCGGCCGTCTTCCCCGGCTTGATCGTGCGGTGAATGACGTCACGGATCCTGCGTGCCTGGTCGAAGGCGTTCTGGAGCCAGCGTGGCGCCTGCGTTTCGCCTTCCTTCAGGATGTAGGCGATTCGCTTCTGGTCCGTCCACATATTCAGATAGCCGACCCCAAAGTCGATCATGACGACGTCGCCGCGCTGGATCACACGATCGTTCGACGTCGCCTCGATCCCTGTCGGGCCGGTGATGTAGACGGATGGCGCTTCGAACGACGAACCCAGGCCGCGTTGCAGCATCTGGTTCTGTAGCCACCACGAGACGTCGGCGAGTGTCGTCCTCCCCGGTACGATGACCTCGTTCGAGAGCGCACGTTCGAGCAGGACTCGGCCAATCTCGCCGGCATCGCCAAAGGCGACGATCTCGGATGCGACGCGCCGTGAACTGAAATCCGAGACAAGCTTTTCGGCACTGACGATCCGGGATGCGTATTCCGGACCTAACGTCTTCACGATGCGATTGTACATCGTGTGCGTCAGTCCATCCGCCCGTCCGATCTCCTCGGACATGTTGAGGCCGATCTTCTTCGGGTTTCGCTCCCGGACGAACTTGAGGAGGTCCGTACTTCCATCGGGAATGTCGTAGTCGCCACACGCCTCACGATGGTGATCCTCGATGCCCAGCGCCGCGCGCTCGATGCGATCGCCGCCACGGTCCGTGAAGACGAAATACCCCGTGCTGCCCACGTATCCCCTGCCCAGGAGATCCCATTGAGGATCGACGTTACCCTCTTTCATGGCCACGACCCACATGTCGATCCCGTTCTCCCGCATGGCTTCGGGAAGGATGTAGTCGAACTTCTCCCGGCGGATCTGACATAACCGGGCCCAGCGATCCCGCGCTTCATTGGCCGACTGGGCGCGCAGCGGTGTCTGCGACCAGGAGAGTGGCAGCATGGCCACTAGCGGCAACCAGCGCATAACGAGATACATGATCTGGCGGAGTAGGGGGGCGTCCTGGGGAAGTGGTTGTCGGCGCAACGTGGCGTCTAGTATGTCGAGATCGCCTCGAGCTTGCCACTCCATACGTAACGGGCATCGGCTCTCCGCACGTTCGCTCGACATGGTTGCGTGGGTGCCTGGCATTCCTTACCCTTTGGCGTCGCGCGTCAGCCGGTCCAAACGGGGAGACTGCCACATGAAGGAACTGGGCGTGGCGCATGCCATCGCGCAATTGCGCAACGACATCTCGGAAGCGATGCGCATGGCGCGGGACGATTCGCTGCAGTTCGCCCTCGGGCCGGTGGAAGTCGAGCTCCAGCTTCAGCTCCAGTCAACGGCTACCGCGAGCGCGGGCCTCAAGTGGGTGGTCGTTTCCATTGGTGGCGAGGCCAAGGCCATGACGACCAGTGCTCACCGGATCAAGTTCGTCCTGACACCCTCCGTCGACGGCGGGCCCGTGCTCGTGGGCGACGAACAGCAGCAGGAGCCAGAGTAGCAGCCAGGCGCGGCGATGGATCTCGATCGCGTCGTCGAACTGCATGTCCCCGGCAGCGGGTCGCGGGGCAGCGGCTGCCTAATCGGCGCGAGCGTCATCCTGACGGCGGCGCATGTCGTGGGCGGCCTGGGTGCCGTCTGTCGGTGGCGACGCCTGACGTTTCCTGCAGGCGGCGATTCGGCATTGCCAACGCCATTCCTCGATGCGGAGGTGTTGTGGGTTTCGGAAGAGCGCGATACGGCGCTGCTTTCCCCGCGGGGCGGCGGCGTCTTTGTGGCGGACGTCGGTGCCGCACGGCTTGCGCGACCGGCGATTGGCGAGGAACTGATGGTAGACGCAGCGGGGTTCCCTCGGTATGCCTCACACGGTGCGCAAACCGACCTTGTGCAGCTGAAGGCGTCGATCAACGCGGCCACGGGAGTCCGCTCAGGCACGCTGACACTGGACGTGCGCGGAGTCGCGCCGACCGACGCCCGCGACTGGAAAGGGATTTCCGGCGGCCCGGTGTTCGCCGGGGACGCTCTTGTCGCACACCTCGTGCACGTGCCACAGGGATTGGGCAGCGCGGCTCTGGTCGCGATACCGGTGTCGCGGCTCGCCGAGGATCAGGATGCGCTGGCGATGCTGCGAGCGACTGGCATTGCGCTTCCGTTCCCGGTAGTCGACGCGGCGCAACTGGCGGCGATTCCGGCCAGCGGGCACTGGCGAGGGCTGCGGGCGCGTTATGCGCGAGCTGTCCTCGACACCTGGTGCCAGCTGGACCGGAGCGGGCTTCCAACCACCGGCCTTGCTGCCGCGCCGCAGGGACGCACCTTCTACACGGCGATGACGCTGTCGCCTGTCGCGCCGTCGGGTGGACCGGCGCTCGGCGTGCGCGATCTGGCGCAGCTGCCGCGGGCCGCGATCACCGGGCAACCTGGGGCAGGGAAGTCCACGGCGCTAAAACTGGCACTGAAGATCGCCAGCGATCGGCCGGGCACGGTCCCGATCTGGTTGTCCCTGGCGGAGCTGCCGGACAGAGGCGCCATCGCGGCTCCTCGACTGGTGGACGTCCTCGTCGAACAGGCCCGCCGCCAGCTCCTTCTGGAAGAAGTGAATCCCGAGTTCTTCAGGAGCCTGCTGTCGGAAGGCGTTGCCGCGATCGCCTTCGATGGCCTCGATGAGGCTGGCGGTCAGGCAAGGCGGCAGCAGGTGCGTGATGCCATTGCCAGCTTCAGCCAGACCTGGCCGGCGTGTCGCATGTGGCTCGGTTCGCGTCCCGCGGCATACGATGAAGGGCCTTTCCCCGAACCTTCCGGCACTCAGCGGCCTGACGAGACTCCACGATGGCCGCGACTCGATGTGCGACCGCTGAGCCCCGCCGACATGCGGGAGTTTCTGAAAGTGGCAGCTGACGACGACGGGACTCTGGCGGCAGCGATCGCCGCCAGGGACGATCTCGAGCCGCTGACGCGCACGCCGCTCACGTTGACGATGCTTGCCGGCGTCGCCGCACGCCAGGGTCTCCCCTCGAGCGCCGCGTCCGTCTTCGAGCGGTGGGTTCGTACGATGTGCGTCTCCTGGGAGGAAGCGAAGGGCGAACGTGCCAGCGACGACGAACTGGCACGGCGACTCGATGCGTTGCAGGTGCTGGCGTGGGCTGTCCAGGAGCGCGGAGAGCCGGCGGCGACGTTCTCCCGCCAGCTTGCACGTCAGGCGCTCAGGGAGATCTTCGGCGGAGTGTCGACGGCCGCCCGCGACGCCATGCTCGATTGGGCCGTGCTCCGAAGCGGTCTCCTGGTTCGCGTTTCGGGCGATTCGAGTCCGCACGCCGCGCCGCTGCTCCAGTTCGCGCACCTGCAGATCCAGGAGTTCCTGGCTGGCGCGCACGCTGCCGCGATGTTCGCGGACGACGCGTCAGGCTTCATCGGTGCCATGGCCGGGAAATGGTACCGCGACGACTGGCGCGAGCCACTTGGCTTTGCGGTGTCGCAGATGGCGAACGATGGCGATCTCCACAACGACCTGCTGCGTGCCGTACGGGACCTCGACGAGCCAAGCGAGGATCTGTTGCACCGCCGCGTCCGTCTGGTGGCATGGCTGTTGTCGAAGGTCGCGAATCCGGAACGGGACCTGGTCGCTGCCACGGTATCGCAGCTGGCGGTGGTGATCGATGGGCGCGGCTACCGGCAACAGGACGCCTGTGCGGCTCTCATCGGACTCGCCCGGCATGCGGAAGCCCGGGCGCCCCTCGCTGCGATGGCGGCGGGCGATGCACTGGCGCCCGCTACTCCCGGATACGGGGGAGTTTCCAGGTCGTCGGTATCCTATCCGTGGCGGTTGCGCGCAGTGGAAGCGCTGGCCCGCGCGGAAGGATCTGCAGCCGGATTGCGACACCTGGAACTGGTGGAACCTGACGCCCCCGACCTCGAGAGTACCCTGACATGCCTGAAGCTACGAAGCGAGTGGGGCGACGCCAGCACCGCGCGATTGCGGCTCCAGGCGCTCTTCGAGGACGCGGGCGACCTGACGGATCGTCAGACGATCGATCGGGTGTTGCGAGAGGTGGGCGACGTCGAAACGGCGGATGCGCTGATCGACCGAATGCTGGCACGAGGTCCGGATCTCGCAGACCTCGTGTGGGCGTGCCAGCGGGGGCGCATCGCACCGACGAATCCGCTCCTCGAGGACGCCCTGGCAACAGTCCACAGGACCGTCAAGACCGGCGCCACCGACTTCGCTGGTTCCGATCGCTTGCGGTCGGATCTGAATCCAGCCTTCGATCTGGTGCAGCTGCAATGTACGCCCGGACTCCTCGCGCTCCTCGAGTCGACGCTCGACCATCCGGATCTTCTTTGGTACCTGGGTCCACGGATCGTCGAGCAAGTTCCGGAACTGAGGCCACGAGCGATCGCTGCCATGGCCGACTACGTTGTCGACGTTACGCTGACCGATCGGTCGCGTCGAAGCGCGGTCGTATTTGCCCTCTGTCACTGTCCGGACGAGGATCGCATCGTGCCCGTGCTGTTGCATCTTCTGGGACAGGAGACGGTCTTCCGGTGGGAAGGCGAGCGCATCGCTGACGCTCTCCTCAATCGGGGACAAGGCGTGGCAGCGCTGGCAGTCCTGCGCGGACTGTTGAAGCACGGCACGGATGTCATTACGGAAGACCTGAACCGGCGCATCGTAGACGTCGCGTGGCGACTCGATCCAGGCGCTCTATTCGGGTGGCTGGATACGCTCTATCGAACCGGCGATCCGGTGGCGGACGCCCGCCAGCTCGAAGTCGTGTGGAACAGGTCAGGCATCGGCGCGGTTGCCCAGAGCTGGTTCGCGCATGTCCTCAGGCAGGATACAGGGCGGGATTTCCTGCTCGCGGGAGCGGACGCTTCTCGCGACACGCCCTTCGCGAACTTCGCGCTCCGGGCGCTTGCCGGTTCCGTCGCCGCCGACGAAGCTGCCGGCGACCGTGTGGAATCGTCGAGCGGCCGCGAGCTAGAGGAGAAGTTCGATCGAGCGGACGATGCGTGGGAGGCAGCCACGATCCTTGGAGCGATGGCTGGAATCGGCGAGTCGGAACGCGCGGTGCGACTGGCAGACGGATGGCTCGCCACGGCCGGCCCAGCGACGCGAGCGAACGCCAAACTGATCGCGAATCGCATCTCCGCACTCTCCGACAGCGATTTCTGGCGACCCGAGTGGCGCGACCTGCTTGCCAGCGCCATTCGCCTGATCGACCGTGACGATCGGAGGTTTTCCTGGATTGCAGCGCTGGAACGTCGTGCGTGAGCGGCGTGGGATGGCCGGATCGCAGCGTGCCACCGGGTAGCGGTCGTCCTCGCGTCAGCGCAATCGATGAGGACCTGCGTAGTTTATCGGG
Organism: Gemmatimonadaceae bacterium; assembly: GCA_019186945.1. Lineage (GTDB taxonomy): Bacteria > Gemmatimonadota > Gemmatimonadetes > Gemmatimonadales > Gemmatimonadaceae > JABAQJ01. Next base: position 418,062 of record JABAQJ010000002.1, on the reverse strand, counting down.
AGTGCGGCTGCGCGACGTACCATAGCGAGCCGACGCAGCAATACCACCACGGAGCTACCTAATGACGATGGATATGTCGGGCACGCTCCTCCATGCAGTCGATCTGGCGGCGCGCAGGTTGCTGGGGCTGCTGCTGGCCGCGAGCGCTGGCGCGATTCCGCGTTCTGCCTTCGCGCAGGCCGACGGCCTGACGGGCACGCTGATCGTCACCAACAAGGCGCCATCGACCGCGACGATCGTCGACCTGGCATCCGGACGAACGCTCGCCACGTTGCCGACCGGCGAGGGACCGCATGAAGTCGTGGTCTCGTCGGATGGCAGGCTTGCGGTGGTAACCGACTACGGCGGCCAATCGGGCAGGACGCTCACCGTGATCGATGTCTCTGCCTTGCGCGTAGTCCGTACGATCGATCTGGGCGATTACCGGCGCCCGCACGGTATGGTATTCCTGCGCGGCGACAGTCTCGTGGCTGTAACGTCCGAGGCCAGTCGGCACCTCGTAGTCGTGAACGTCGTGGCAGGCGCCGTTCTCTATGCGATACCGACCGGACAGAACGGTTCCCACATGGTCGGAGTCGTTGCTGACGGGAGTCGTGCATTTACCGGCAACATCGGCAGCAATACCGTCTCGGAGTTGAACCTGCTGACGCGACGCCTCGTACGGTCGCTCGATGTGCCCGCCCAGCCGGAAGCAATCGGCGTCACGCCGGATGGTTCGGAGGTCTGGGTCGGCAGCAATGCCACCGGAAAGGTGAGCGTGATCGATCCCGCCACGTCGACGGTGACGGCGGCTGCCGAAGGGTTTGGCTGGCCGTATCGCGTTCTTTTCGCGCCGGATCTGGTCACCGTGCTGCTGCCGGATCTGAAGCGCGAAGAGCTGCGCATCCTCGACCGCGCCAGCCGTCGCGAGCTTGCACGGCTGTCGTTTCCCGGTGGGGCTCCGCAGGGCATCACGGTAACGCCAGATAGCCGTTTTGCCATGGCGTCGCTCAGCGCACAGGCGCGCGTCGCCATCATCGACTTGCGCAAGCGCGTCGTCGTTGGCCATGTCGCCGCCGGAGATACTCCGGATGGCGTCGCGTATACAGCGCGCGTGCTCGCTCGTTGAGGCACTCGTCTTCTCGAACTCTGTTTCTGCGAACCGCTTCCTTCACGTTTCCCACCCCCCCACACGACACCGCCGATGCCTGATCTCAGCCACCGACTCACCGGCCTGCGCTACCTCGCTGCGACCCTGCTCGCGGGCCTGACGATCCTTCCCGGCGCGATGGCGCAGCAGCGATCCGTGCCGCGTCCGTCCACCCTGACGCCGCCGCGTCCACAGAAGCCAGTCGCGATGCCCGTGGATTCGGGATCGTTCGGCGCCCTCAAGTACCGAATGATCGGACCGGCGCGAGGCGGTCGAGTTACCACGGTCACCGGCGTGCCGACGCAGCCGCTCGTGTTTTACATGGGCTCGACGGGTGGCGGCGTCTGGAAAACCACCGACGCCGGACAGAACTGGACGAACCTCACGGACAAGTATTTCGCCGTCGGTTCGATGGGGGATATCGCCGTCAGCGAGAGCGACCCGAACGTGATCTACGCAGGGACCGGATCCGACGGACTGAGATCGAACGTGTCGATCGGCAAAGGCGTCTACAAGTCCACCGATGCAGGTGCAACGTGGGCGCACGTCGGTCTGACGGATGTCGGAAACATCGGCGGCGTCATCATCCACCCGACGGACCCGAACGTCGCATTCGTCGCTGCCATCGGGAATCCGTTCAAGCCGAACGTCGATCGGGGCGTCTACCGGACGCGGGACGGCGGGCGGCACTGGGAGAAGGTGCTGTATGTGAACGACTCCACCGGTGCCGTGGATGTGGAGTTCCAGCCGGGAAATCCGCAAGTGGTCTTTGCCTCGATCTGGCGCGCGGAGCGCAAGCCGTGGACGATCATTTCCGGTTCGATGGAAGGCGGCCTGTTCAAGTCGACCGATGGCGGTACGACCTGGAAGAAGCTGGGCGGTGGACTGCCTAACCAGTTGTTCGGCAAGAGCAACGTGGCGGTGACTGCCGCGGCACCCAACCGCGTGTACGCGTTGATCGAGGCCAAGCCGGGCCCGGGACTCTATCGCTCGGAAGACGTCGGCGAGACGTGGACGCGCGTGAGCGATTTCGCGCAGCTGTACACGCGCCCCTTCTACTACACGAACATCTCCGCAGACCCGAAGAACCCGGACAAGGTCTGGGTTGGCTCGGAGGGATCCTGGGTGTCGATGGATGGAGGACGCAGCTGGAAGTCGCTGCCGGTTCCGCACGGCGACAATCACGATCTGTGGATCAATCCGTTCAATACGGATATCATGATCGAGGCCAACGACGGCGGCGCGACGGTCAGCTTGAACAACGGCCGCACGTGGAGTTCGATCTACAACCAGCCGACGGCAGAACTCTATCAGGTCATCGGCGACAACCAGTTCCCGTACCGCGTGTACGGTGCACAGCAGGACAACTCGACGCTCATCGTCCCCAACCTGCCGCTGACCATGGGCCGGCCGGACGACCCGATGCAGGAATGGAAGGCCGGTCCGGGCTGTGAGACAGGGCCGATCATGCCGCACCCGACCAATGCTGATACGGTATACGGGGCGTGCAAGGGTCAGTTTTCGCGCATGCGGATGAGCGCGGGCCAGGAGAAGAACTACTGGGTTGGCGCGCAGTCCCTCTACGGCAATCCAGGCAAGGACATGATCTATCGTTTCCAGCGCGTCGCGCCGCTGGAGATCTCGCCCCACGATTCGCGCGTCGTCTACTACGGTTCGCAGTATGTTCACAGGACGCGCGACGAAGGCGTGACGTGGGAGACGATCTCACCCGACCTGACCTGGTTCCCGCCGGAACGCCAGCAGAAGTCGAGTGGGGAACCGATCACGATCGACGTGACGGGAGAAGAGTACTACAGCGTCACCTACGCCATCCGCGAATCGCTGAAGGAAGCGGGCGTCATCTGGGTCGGCGCGAACGACGGACCATTCCACATCACCCGGGACAATGGGAAGACGTGGACGAAGATTACTCCGCCGGACCAGCCGCCGGGCTGCAGAGTCCAGAACATCGAGCCGTCGCCACACCGTGCGGGCAGCGCGTACTACGCCGTGCTGTGCTATCAGTTGGGCGATTTCCGCCCGTACATCTGGCGCACCGATACCTATGGCCGGTCATGGACATTGCTGACCCCCGGTGACAACGGTATGCCGACGGACCAGCCGACTCGCGTCGTCAGAGAGGATCCTGATCGCGAGGGACTGCTCTACGCCGGAACCGAGTATGGGATGTTCGTCTCGTTCGACAACGGCGCGCATTGGCAGGACTTCCAGTTGAACCTGCCGCACGTACCGGTGACCGACATCCGTGTGCACGGAAAGGATCTGATACTCTCGACGCAGGGGCGTTCTTTCTGGGTTCTCGACAATCTGACGTCGTTGCACCAGGCGGGTGACGTTGCCGGCAGGGCCGCGGCACACCTGTTTGCTCCACGCGACGCCGTCCGGTTCCGTTACGCCGGATTCGGCGGCGTGGAATCGAGCCGGAGCGCACCGGCAGATCCGCAATACCCGCCGGTTGGAGCGCAGATCGATTACTGGCTCTCGGCCGCATCGGCTCGCGCGGACGCCGTCCAGCTCGATGTGCTCGACGCCAGCCGCAACGTGGTGCGGTCGTTCTCCAGCGGCGGCGCCGGCGAGACGCTCCAGGATCCGGAACAACCGGGGATGCGCGCCCCGGAGATGGTCCGGGTCGGAACACCGGCGCTGCCTCATGCCGCCGGCGTCAATCGCTTTTTCTGGGATCTGACGGCGCCGGGGCCGTGGACCGCCGACACGCGGCAGAGCGGCCGTAATGGCCCGATGGTGCCGCCCGGCACCTACACACTCCGGATGAAGGTGGGCAGCTGGCAGTCCGAAGTGCCGCTCGTGGTCAAGGCGGATCCTCGAGTGATAAGAGACGGCGTCACGGTCGCCACGATCCAGGAGCAGTACGCGCACAACAGGCGCACCCGGGATCTGGTGACCGAGGTGAATCAGCTGGTGGCTCGAGTGGATGCCGCCCGGAAGGGTTTCGCGGGAGCGTCTGGCGCCGCCGCCGACACTCTGGCCAGACTCAACGATCTTCGCGCCAAACTGGTGACACCGCCGATCCGCTACTCGAAACCGGAATTGCAGGCACAGATCCAGTACCTCTACGGCATGACGCTGGGCGCAGATCAGAAGGTCGGGCGTGATGCCGTCGAACGACTGCGGACGCTGCGCGTGGAACTGGACGAACGGCAGAAGGAAGCGAAGGCGCTGCTGCCGGCGAACCGCGTGATGTAGCGTCCCTGGACCGCTCGCGCGCGGCAGGTGCCACATCTGGCATCCTGCCGTGCGGAGCGGCTTGGTTGCCTATCGTGCTTCGACCGGCGCAACGTGGACGGCATCGGCCGTCGCACTCTTTGGCGCAAAGTACTTGACGATAGTCGCGGCAATCGCGATACTGCTGCCGTGACCACGCCGCGCTCCGCCAGTCCGCACGGTTTGGCGGAGACCGACAGTCCGCCCGCTCTGCAGGATCGTGCCATCGACAACCTCCGTTTCATTCGCGAGACGATGGAACGGGCCGGTACGTTCACGGCGGTGTCCGGATCGGGCATCGTCGCTGCCGGGCTCACCGGTGCGCTGGCATTCGCGCTGGCCGGTCGCGATGCGGCCACGGTTCGATGGTTCGCGTGCTGGGTGTCTGCCGCGGTCGTGGCGGCAGCCCTGTCTGGCGGTCTCACGATTCGCAAGGCGCGGGCTTTGGGCGTTCCGGTGACTTCCGGTCCTGGACGCAAACTGCTGCTGGCTTTCGCTCCAGCCCTGCTCGCCGGCGCTCTCGTGACAGTGGTGCTCATCCGTCACGGCTTGATGTCGCTGGTGCCGGGCACCTGGTTGTTGTTGTACGGCACAGGCGTAGCCGCTGGCGGTGCGCTCTCGGTTCCTGTCGTCCCCGTGATGGGCGTCTCGTTCATTCTGGTTGGAGGCGTGGCGCTGTTGTCGCCGGCGTCGTGGCAGCCGTGGCTCATGCTCGCCGGATTCGGTGGACTTCACATTCTGTTTGGCGCCTGCATCGCCCGGAGGTACGGTGGGTAAACGAAACGCACTGGCGGATGAGCGCCGTCATGGCCGGAGCGCGGGGGCCGGTCCGGAGCGCGACGGCCTCACGTCACGCGGCACGACGGGGCGTGGCGACCGTGCACCCGCGTCGCGTGACGCGCGCGTGGCCAGGTCGGGAGGGCTTCGTCCCCTGAAAGGAGACGGGCGCCTTGCCGATGCGACTCCCATCGACCTGGATCGTCTGATACACGAGCGCATGCGGCTCGGGATCGTGAGCGCGCTCGCCGTAAACGAGTCCCTCACGTTCAGCGAACTGAAGGGACTGATGCGAACGACCGACGGGAATCTCAGTGTGCACGCGCGCAAGCTCGAGGAGGCCGGGTATGTGTCCTGCAGGAAATCGTTCGACGGGCGAGTTCCGCGAACGGACTACGCGCTGACGTCAGCCGGCCGGCGCGCGCTCGAGCGGTACCTCGAGCACATGGAAGCACTCATCAGGCAAACGAGAGAACGGTAATGGACATCGGTTCCCGGACCGCAGTTGTTGCTGGCGGGGCGGCACGTCAGGGGAGGGAACTGCCATGCGCTGGCGATCCGGCGCACGTGGCGATCATCATGGACGGCAACGGGCGCTGGGCCCAGAAGCGGGGTCGGCCGCGGACGGCCGGACACATCGCCGGCGCGAAGGCGGTTCGTCGCGCGATCGAGTTCGCGCGACGTCGCGGCGTCCGCGTCCTCACGCTGTACTCCTTTTCGGCGGACAACTGGGCTCGCCCGCAGGAGGAAATCCAGTCGCTGATGATGCTGTTCCGTCGCTACCTCGCATCTGAAGTGCCGCGGTGCGTTGAACACGATATCAGGCTCACCGTCATCGGGAGGCGCGATCGGTTGGCGCCGGATCTGGTGCGCGCGATCGAGGCGGCGGAGGCCGCCACCGGTCGATGTCGTGCATTGCAGTTGAGGTTGGCCGTCGATTATTCCGCCAGGGAGGCGATCGTTGCGGCGGCGGATGCGCTGCGGGATGGGGAACCGGTCACGCGCGCCTCTCTGTCACGCGCGATGGCGGAGGCGATCCACGATCATGCGGGCACGCCGGACGTCGACCTGCTGATCCGTACGGGTGGAGAGCAGCGGATCAGCGACTTCCTCCTCTGGGAATCGGCCTACGCGGAGCTGGTATTCCTTCGCTGCCTGTGGCCGGATTTCGGTGCGGAGGATTTCGAGACGGCGATCGCCGAGTTCGGCGGCCGGGAGCGGCGATTCGGCGGGCTGCGCGCCGCCAGCGCCGGCTAGCGCGCGAGCAGGCGACGCGCCTCAAGCACCCGTTGGCGCGCTTCTTCCGTCGTGCCGCCTAACGCGGACAGGTGGCCCATCTTTCTACCGGGGCGCGCCGACGTCTTGCCGTACAGGTGCAGCCGGACTTCCGGTACGGCCAGTGCCCGGCCGAAGTCGAGCTGCTCGCCCTCCCGCCACAGGTCTCCCAGCAAGTTGGCGATGGCCGCAGGCCGAACCACGTTGACGGAGCCCAGCGGCAATCCGCAGATGGCACGCACGAACTGCTCGAACTGCGACGTCGAGCAGCCCCGTTCCGTGTGGTGATAGGTGTTATGCGGCCGTGGTGCGAGTTCGTTCACCAGCAGCCGTCCGTCGCGCACCAGAAACAGTTCGATCGCGATCACGCCGACGATGTCCAGTGCGTCGGCGATCGCATGACCGATGCGCACGGCTTCGTCGCCGACCGCCGGGGGCAACTGGCCCGGGCACACCGACCAGTCGAGCACACCCTGTTCGTGGTGGTTGACAGCCGGCGGGAACGCACGGGCCTCGCCGTCGGCGCGGCGGGCGATCATCACGCTGAGTTCGAGTTCCAGATCGAGGAACTGCTCGACCACTACCGGCCGCGAGCCTAACGATTCCCAGCCTCGCTCGGCCTCGCCAGTCGTGGCGACGCGCACCTGTCCGCGCCCGTCGTACCCTCCATGGGGCGCCTTGAGAATGCAGCGGTCCATCGCGATCACCGCCGCGGCGCATTCCGCGGCGCTGCGGGCGATGCGAAACGCCCCGATCGGGAAACCGTGCCGGTCGAGCCACGTCCGCTGGCGGATTCGGTCCTGCACCACGATTACCGCCTCGGCATTCGGGCACAGCCGCGTCTCGCGGGCGACCGCGGCCAGCACCGGCGGCGCGATCTGCTCGATCTCCAGCGTCACGACGTCGCACTCGCGAGCTAGTCGGACAGCCGCATCAGCATCGTCGAAGCGCGCCGTGATCGTGCGCGACGCAATCGCCCGTGCCGGGCACTGCGGATCAGGGTCCAGTACCTGGACGTCGTAACCTAACGAGCGCGCGGCCATGCCGGTCATGCGCCCCAGTTGCCCGCCGCCAAGCAGCCCGATCGTCGCACTGCCGCCCGGCAGCACCGCTGTCAGCGTCACGGAAGCGTCTGCCCCAGCACCTCGTCGCGCCGCGCATCTCGCCACGCGCGCAGCCGTTCCCGCACATCCTTGTGCATCGTGCCGACGATCTCGGCGGCGAGAATCGCGGCGTTGATCGCTCCCGGCTTCCCGATCGCCAGCGTGCCCACAGGGACGCCAGCAGGCATCTGCACGATCGACATCAGCGCATCCTGGCCGTTCAGTACCGTGGCCGGGATCGGCACGCCAAGCACCGGCACCAGTGTCCTGGCGGCCGTCATACCGGGCAGATGAGCCGCGCCGCCCGCCCCGGCGATGATCGCCATCAGACCGCGCGACTCCGCCTGGGACGCATACTCGAACATCAGATCCGGAGTCCGATGCGCAGACACCACGCGCGCCTCGAAAGGCACGCCAAGTTGCGTCAGCGTTGCGCAAGCGTGCTGCATGTGCTCCCAGTCGGACGTGGAGCCCATGATGACGGCGACGAGCGGTGTGGACACGGAGCAGGAAGGGAGTGAAGCGCCGGAGCCTAACGCGACGTCGCTCGACGCGGTCGTGCGCGAAAACTAATCGATCCGCGCGATGCCGTCGCCCCCAGGCCCATGGCACGGGACGACGCCGGCGTCCAGCGATCTGCCGGCCGCGTCGAACCGGGCGATGGCGCGTGCGCCGGGTTCGGTTGGAGCACCGCAACCAGCAGATGTCCCGGCTCCCATCGCCGCGCGCGAAAGAACCGCAAGCGCAGAATGATGTACGTTATCGGAATACCTGCCAAGGCGTCCCCATGATTGACGGACCGACATCCGCGTCCTATTCTGGTCGCGCTGTCCTGACCGCTTTGGCCACGCGTTACCCCGCCTACCACCCAAGCGCGACTGGCACGGAAGAACAGCATGCTTACCCACACGCACGCGTGCTTGCCGGCTCGCGTGCGAAAACCAGTCCCCCCACAAGAGAGGCAGTGATGAACACGCCCTCGTTCATCGCACGTGCCCTGCGGTTGGCCACGATTGGCTTGGCGGTTTCGGCCAGTGCCGTGGCCGTGCAGGCGCAGTCCGGTAGCGTGGCGATCCGCGTGACCGAGGCCAGTGGTGGCCGGCCCGTGGATCAGGCGCAGGTAATGATCATCGGCACCACCCTCGGCGGACTGACCAATACCGACGGTCGGTTCACGATCCGCGGCGTCCCGGCCGGAGGTCACACTGTCCGTGTGCTCCGTGTCGGATTTTCGGAAGTGAAACAACCGGTTACGGTGACCGCTGGGGAACAGGCGAACGTCGAGATCGCCCTGGACGCCGTTGCGGTCAGCCTGGCGCCTGTGGTGACGACGGCGACCGGCGATCAGCGGCGCGTAGAGATCGGGAACGCCGTCGCGGCCATCGACGCGACCAAGACGGTCGAGGCTACGCCGATCAAGAACGTCGATGACTTGCTCACGGCGCGAACCACGAGTCTTGCGGTCACTCAGGGGAACCAGACCGGTTCAGGAAGCCGCATGCGGATCCGTGGGCAGTCGTCGCTGAGCTTGAGCAACCAGCCGATCTTCATCATCGACGGCGTGCGGATGACGAGCAATGCCGACGACACCAACCTTCCGACTGGCGGAGCCACGCCGAGTCGCGTGGGGGACATCAATCCCGAGGAAATCGAGAATATCGAAGTAGTGAAGGGGCCGTCGGCGGCGGCGCTGTACGGGACCGCGGCCGCGAACGGCGTCGTGGTGATCACTACCAAGCGCGGGCGCGCCGGCCAGGCACGATGGACCACGTATTTCGAAGGCGGCATCCTGAAGGACCGCAATACCTACATGACCGCCTACACGCTGTTCGGGAAGCAGCCCGGACAGTCGAACGAGGCGCCGTTCAACTTCTGCAATCTGCAGCGCGTCGGTGTCGGGCAATGCGGCATCGACAGCGTAGCGAAGCTGAATATCTTCTCCGAGCCGGATCTGACGCCCGTCGGCACGGGCTATCGGGACCAGTACGGCGTGCAGCTATCGGGTGGGACTGAGGCAGTGCGGTACTTCCTGTCCGGCGAACGCGAAGAGGAAACCGGCGTGATGAAGCTGCCGGAGTTCGAGGTCGCACGCATGAAGGCGCAGAAGCTGCCGATACACGATTGGACGGATCGACCCAACGCGCTGGCCAAGAACAGCGTTCGCATGAATCTGAACGCGGCCGTGAACCCCAAGCTCGACATGTCTTTGTCCTCGGGATTCATCAACCTGACGCAGCGGTTCTCGCTCGAATCGAACGCCACGGCCGGGTTGGGCTCGCAGGTCTTCGGAGGACCGGGCTGCAGAACCTGCCTCCCCGATCGCCTGGTCGGTTCGGCGGCGCCGCTCAATACGCCCTTGTACGGATATCGCGCCTGGACGCCGGGATACAGTTGGTCGGAGAAGAACGAGCAGCGGGTCAACCGGTTCATACTCAGCGCCAACGCAAACTGGCGGCCTACATCGTGGTTGCAGAACCGGATGACGTTTGGCAACGACTTCGCAGACCGCGTCGACGACCGTTTCCTCGCCAATGGCGAAGGGCCGCCGATCACGAGCACGTACCGCAACGGCTTCAAGACCAACACCCGTGTGGATCTCCGGAACACTACGCTGGATCTCGGCAGTACCGCCAGCTACAACCCGCTGGCATGGGTGAACCTGAAGGCGACGGTGGGCGCGCAGTACGTCAACTCGCTCTCCCAGATGGGTCAGGCATCCGGGACGGAACTGCCGCCTGGTGCACAGACGCCTAACGGTGCCGTCACCCGTACCGGCAGCGAAACGACGACGCTGGTCAAGACATTCGGCGTGTTCGTGGAGGGCGCCGCGGCCCTCAACGACAGGTTGTTCCTGACGGCAGCCGTGCGGACCGATCAGAACAGCGCGTTCGGCACGGATTTCCAGCGCGTCTATTACCCCAAGGGGAGTATCTCGTGGATCCTCTCCGACGAGTCTTTCTTCCCGAAGATCGGCTGGTTGAACCAGTTCCGGTACCGCGCCGCTTACGGCGCTTCCGGCGTGCAGCCGGGCCCGAACGATGCCCTCCGCTACTTCGCGACGTCTTCGCAGAACATCGCGTCCACCGATGTGTCCGGCCTGCAGATCAGCGCGTTAGGCAACACTAACCTGCGGCCGGAGCGGAGCACGGAGTTCGAGACCGGCTTCGAGGCCAAGCTGTTCGATAGCCGCGCCAGCATCGACGTTACGTACTACACCAAGCGTACCAAGGACGCGCTGATCTCCGCCATCGTCGCTCCGTCGGCCGGATCCGCCTCCAGCGTGCGCCAGAACCTCGGGGCGGTGCAAAACCGCGGCTTCGAGTTCCTGGGAACGACGCAGATCGTCGACCGTCGCGCCGTTGGCGTGGACATGTCGCTCAGCTACTCCACCAACGCCAACAAGCTGCTGTCGCTCGGTGGTACACCGCCGCAGATCGGGACGACCACGCGCGTCGTCGAAGGCTATCCGCTCTTCGGCTTCTGGGAGAACAAGATCCTCGGCTGGAAGGACAAGAACGGCGACGGACTGCTCACCTATTGGTCCGACCCGGACAAGAACGAAGTGTTCGTCGACTCTGTCGATTCGTTCATCGGCTACACGCAGCCGCGGAACCTGGCGACGCTCACCACGGGAGTAGACGTGCTGAACCGACGCCTGCGCATCCAGTCGTTGTTCGACTACCGGGGCGGACACCGCTGGTATAACAACACGGAACGCATCCGGTGCACCCGGCCGAACTGTGGCGGGCGGATGAACCCCAAAGCCTCGTTCGAGGATCAGGCGATGGTGATCGCCGCCCTCGAGCATCCGGCGCGCACGAATGCCGGCTACTTCCAGCCTGGCGAATACGTGCGGTTCCGCGAACTGTCGGTCCAGTACACGCTGAGCGAGAACGTGGCGCGACGCCTCTTCCGGGCCCGCAGCGCCAACCTCGTGGGGTCGGCGCGAAACCTGAAGCTGTGGACCGCCTATCGTGGCACCGATCCGGAATCCGATTACACGGCCACCGTAGACAACAACGTGCCGTCGGAGTTCCAGACGCTGGGACCGCCGACGTACTTCGTGGTCCGCTTCAACGTCGTGTTCTAACGCTCACCGGGAGACGAAACCATGCGATTTGCATTTCATTTCGGCGGGCGCGTCACGACGTTGCTGCTGGGCGCCGCGCTTGTCGCAGGTACCGGATGCGGCAGTCTGACGGACTCGCTGCTCCAGGCCGAAGACCCCGATCTGATCATGCCTGAGAACGCCCGTTCGGCAGCGGGATCGGTCGCCGTCGCCAACGGCGCTCTCGGCCGCTTGAGGAATGTCACCGCCGGATCGGAGAGTACCTGGCTGTTCGGCGGACTACTTGCCGACGAGTGGGGGACCAGTTCGACGTTCATCCAGAACGACGAAGCCGATTGGCGAAAAGTGCAGCCGAACAACAGCTCTGTGGGCGGCATGTTGCGGCGGCTCTATCAGGTTCGCACGTATGCAAACCAGGCAATTCCGCTCCTCAAGGAGTTCCAGCCCACGCGTACGTCGCTGATTGGCGAGATGTACTTCGCCCGCGGGTTCGCCGAGCTGCAGCTGGCGTCGGACTTCTGCAACGGGATTCCGTTGAGCGATGGATCCGGAACGGAAATCAAGTATGGCGGGCCGCTCCCGGTATCCAAGGTATTCGAAGCCGCAATCGCGTCGTTCGATACGGCGCTGAAGACGGCGACAGGCACGGATGCCCAGTCCGTCCTCGTCCAGCGAGCTGCCAAGGTGGGAATGGCACGGGCCCAGCTTGGCAACGGCCTGCTCCAGGAGGCCGCCGCGACAGTCGCGGGCATACCCACTGACTTCCGGTATCAAACCACGTTCTCGCTCACGACCACAAGCAACATCATCTGGGATCAGGGCATGAGTGCGAAGCGATACACCGTGGCGGATAACCTGGAAGGCAACAGCCGCAACCTGGTGATCGCGAACGCCATCCCCTTCTATTCCGCGAAGGATCCCCGCCTTCCCGTCGTGGATACCAAGCGGCCGGGTCAGGATGGAGGTACCTTCGTTCGGACCACGACACTCTACGATCGTCTGACGCCGATCGATGTCGTGAACGGAGTCGATGCGCGCCTGATCGAGGCGGAGGCGGCGCTCAAGCGTGGAAGCGATTCGTGGCTGACGATCCTCAACGCCCTCAGGAACGGTCCGGATCGTGTCACGTCTGTCGGTACGGTAACGCTCGCCGCACTGCCGGATTTGACGGACCCCGGGACGGCGGATGCCCGCGTAAACCTGGTCTTCTACGAGAAAGCGTTCTGGACGTTCAGCCGAGGGCAGCGATTGGGCGACCTGCGCCGTTTGATCCGCCAGTACAACCGTACGCCCGCCACCACATTCCCGGTGGGCACTCATTACAAGACCACGGCTTACGGCGACGACGTGAACTTCCCGATTCACACCGACGAGGAGAACAACAAGAACTTCAAGGCCTGCACGGATCGAAACGCATAGTTCCGGTCCAAGGCGCGTTGCCGGGGGAGGCATATGCCTCCCCCGGTTTTCGTCGGGGGGACACTGGCGCGCATGGGTTCTTCGTGATACTTGAAGGGCGATCCACCACCGGGTGGCCGGGATGGGGCACGAGGCCACACCTACCCCATGCGGAGTCCTGCGCGATGAACCTGCGATTCATGCTGTTGGCGGCGCTTGCGGCATTTACGCTCTACTACATCTGGCGATGGTCGAGCGCGGTGAGAGCGGGAGACGTGCCGCCGGGTGACGTCACTGGCGCGCCGAGTCCGGGGCAGCTGATTCTTGGCTTCCTGACGAACTTCTTCGACACGCTAGGCATTGGATCGTTCGCGCCGACGACGTCGGTGTTCAAGTTCGCGAAGATGGTTCCCGACGAACGCATACCCGGTACGCTGAACGTCGGTCACACGCTGCCCACGATCACGCAGGCGTTCATCTTCACGCTGCTCGTGCAGGTGCACTTCTGGACGCTCGTCCTGATGATTGCCGCCGCTGTCCTTGGTGCGAAGCTCGGGGCCGGCGTGGTCTCGGCGTGGCCTCGCAGGAACGTTCAGATCGGGATGGGGATGGCGCTGCTGGCGGCTGCGATCCTGTTCTCGATGCGCATTTTCGGGATCGGCCCCGCAGGCGGCACGGCGTTGGAGCTATCGGGAATCAAGCTTGCGATCGGCCTGGCCGGCAACTTCGCATTGGGTGCGTTGATGTCGCTGGGAATCGGCCTGTACGCGCCTTGCATGATCCTCGTCTCGCTGCTCGGCATGGATCCGACGGCTGCCTACCCGATCATGATGGGCTCCTGCGCGTTCCTGATGCCCATCGGCAGCGCCAAGTTCATCCAGAAGCGCCGCTACAGCCTCAAGCCCGCTCTGGGTTTGGCGTTAGGCGGCATTCCCGCCGTGCTGGTGGCGGCGTTCTGGGTCAAGTCGCTCGAACTCAACACCGTGCGCGTGCTGGTGGTGGTCGTCGTGCTGGTTACCGCATTCATGATGCTCCGCTCGGCGATGGCGGAACGAAACGTATCCGTGCCGGAGGGAGCACCGGCCGGAAGCTGACGACGGTTTTCGTTCGATGTTCGGCCAACGCGAGTGTCGTCGCCGGGGCCTGCGCGTTCCCGTGTGTCGGCACCTGTCACGCTGGCTCCTGCCATTGACAGGCGTGGTGACCGGCGCGCTGCCTGTCCAGTCGTTGGCAGATCGTGAGCTCGCGTTTTCGCATGTGACGATCATTGACGGTCGGACTCAGGTACCGCTCCACGATCGCACCGTAGTGATTCGCGGCAATCGGATCGTGGCGGTCGCAGCCGCGGGAGACGTCGTGGTGCCGAGCGATGCGCGAGTCGTGGATGGCCGCGGGAAGTTCCTGGTGCCGGGCCTCTGGGACATGCACGTCCATACCGCGGTACCTGGTGGGGCGGACGTTCTGAAGTTGTACGTGGCGAATGGCGTCACTGGAGTGCGCGACATGGCAGGTGACTGGGCCCTTCTCACACGGTGGCGCGACGAGATTGCGCGAGCAGAACGAGTCGGACCGCGCATGGTCGTGTCCGGTCCCTATCTCGAGGGCGGCGACGTGCCCGTTCCGCATCTCACCGTGAAGGAGCCACGCGAGGCTCGAGCGGCAGTCGACTCGCTTGTCCAACTTGGCGTGGACTTCATCAAGGTACACGGGCAGCTTACGCGCGAGAGCTACTATGCAATAGCGCGTGCCGCTCGCACGCGAGGCATTCCGTTCGTTGGCCATGTGCCACGCTCCGTTGGGGCCGCCGACGCATCAGACTCGGGGCAGCTCAGCCTGGAGCACCTGCTCACGATCCCCAATTCGTGCGGTGCAGGGGAGCAGCAGGCACTCGAGCCCAAGTATCCGCTGCAATCGGTGTTCTATCGCTGCGCGACTTACGACCTGGCGCCCTATTTCGCCCGGTTCGTGCGAAACGGTACGTGGATTGTTCCGACGCTTACTGCGCAGGTCGAGGTGGCGAACTGGCCAGTGCGCGACGTGCCTGGCGACGTATTCGCGCCATACCTGCCAGATTCGCTGAAGAACCATGTGGCGGAGATCTTTCCGATGCCGCCGGATGTGCCAACGGGTGCGGATGTCGTTGGCAGGGCTCTGTTCCGGAAGCGCGTGGAGATCGTGGGGGCAATGCACCGCGCCGGCGTACGCATACTTCCCGGGACAGACGCGCCGCTGCGCAACAGTCCGCCCGGATTCGGCCTGCATCAGGAACTCGAGTACTTCATCCAGGCTGGATTCACGCCGTTCGAAGCGCTCCGCGCGGCCACGCTTGAACCGGCCAGCTTCCTTGGGATCGAGGATTCGTTGGGGACCGTGCAGGCCGGAAAGATTGCCGACCTGCTGCTTCTAGATGGAGATCCGTTGCAGGACATACGACGGTTGGCCAGCCCGGAAGTCGTTGTGGCCAACGGGCGCGCGTTCCGGGTCCGTCGCGATCCACGTGCGCACAATATTCAGCTGCAACCAATCCGCTGACGCTACGCCAGCCTACGCCAGGCGCGCTTCGACCTTCATCGGTACCGCCGCCAGAGCCCGGGAGACGATGCAGTTCTTCTTCGTATCCTCGGCGGCCCTGGCGAAGTCCGCCGCCGCCAGCCCCGGGACGTCTCCGGTCGTCACCAGATCGATTCCGGTGATCGTGAAGGCATCGCCGACTTTGGCGAGATGCACGACGGCGCTGGTATCCACGCTCTTCACGGAATGGCCGGCCCGCGCCAACCCAGCGGCCAACGCCATGGAGAAACACGCGGCATGAGCCGCGCCCAGCAGTTCTTCGGGATTGGTTCCGGCTGCCGATTCGAATCGCGTCCCGAATGCGTACTTGCCTTCGAACGCGCCACTGCCGAGCCGGACCGTACCATTGCCGTCCTTGAGGTTTCCTTCCCAGCGCGCTCCTGCTGTGCGATCGATCATGAGGACGAATCCTGTTTCCGTCAGGGTGAGCGATCCGCCGGCCATGCCTAACGGGAACCGTCGGCGCCAGATGCGGAAAGCGTGGAAAGGAAAGATACAGCGCTGCCGTGACGCCCGGCATCGGCCCTTTGGGCGTCCGCCGGCGTGACGCCTGCTTCTTTCGGCGTCTCGCGATTCACGAAGAGCAAGTTCGCGCGCGTGAACTCGTCCATCGGGCAACGTGGAGGGTATGGAACCGCCGGCCCCCCAGCTCAAACGTCACGGACACGGCTGTACAGGCAAGCACCGGTCCGGCAATCGGCGGCGGCGATCGAGAATCGCTTTCCGCTCAGGCCTGGATCGCGTCCGAGCGCAGGTGAAAAAAAGCCAGTTCCAGGGCCTGCTGGCCGATCATGGCGTGGAGCGCCTTCACCTCGATTGGCGGCTCGGGCGTCGGCGGTTTCCGCCCGCGAACACCTCGTGGGGGCACTACCACCACTGGGGTGAAGCGCGCCTCGCTGAGCCGCCGATTTCACCATTCTCCCTGTCCCGATCCGTCAGGCCATCTCTTTCGTCGTAGATCGCTGTCCTGCAGAGCTCCCGAGGCAGGACTCGAACCTGCGACCCGGTGATTAACAGTCACCTGCTCTACCAACTGAGCTACTCGGGATCGGGCGCGAAAGCTAGATGGCATAGGGGAGCAGGGTCAAGGCGCAGAGATGACAGCGCGACTATCATGTCCACCATACCGGCATGTCCACGATGCAGAATCCTATCCACCATGCATGACCTTCCGCGCACTCCATGAGCAGGTCGCTCGCCGTTGTCACCGGCGCCTCGAGCGGGATCGGCACGGACCTGGCCGAATTGCTGGCGGAGGCCGGTTATGACCTGCTGCTGACCGCGCGACGGCTCGATCGGCTGGGCGAGTTGGCAGATCGCCTCTCCGTATCGCATGCGGTGACCTGCACGTCGTTTGCCGCCGACCTTGCCAGTCCTGCCGAGGTTCAGCGGCTCATCGAGGCGCTGGCACCGGACAGGTCACGGCTTGCGATCCTCGTCAACAACGCCGGTTTCGGTACGCACGGATTCTTCCACGACATTCCCACGGATCGGGACCTGGAGATGATCGACGTCAACTGCCGGGCGTTGGTGCAGCTGACGAAGGCGGTATTGCCGTGGATGATAGCCAACCGGTCGGGCCGCATTCTGAACATCGCGAGCGTGGCATCGTTTCAGCCAGGACCGCTGATGGCGGTCTACTACGCCAGCAAGGCTTTCGTGCTCTCGCTCTCCGAGGCGCTGGCGAACGAGTGCCAGGGCACGGGCGTGACCGTGACGGCGGCGTGTCCTGGACCGACGACGACCGAGTTCGGCGTGGCCGCGGGCTTCCATGCGGATGCCCCGACGAGCGGCGCTCCGGCCATGACCTCGTCTGCGGTAGCCCGTCTGAGCTTCGATGCCATGATGCGAGGAACCCGCGTCGAGGTCACCGGGATCCGTAACAGGATCGTCGTCGCCTTCAGCCGCCTGCTGCCACGGGGGTTTGTCCTGCGGACGGTGCGCGCGATCCAGGAGCGCCGCCGCCGCTCGCGCGAGGGACGATCCCGACCTTCCTGAGCCACGCGCCAGTGTGAGACGCCAGGACACCGGCCACGTCCTCTGGCGTGCCCATGGCAACGATGCGTCCGCCGTCGTCGCCTGCGTCCGGACCGAGGTCGATCAGCCAGTCCGCCAGCTTGATCACGTCGAGGTTGTGCTCGATCACGACAACCGTGTTGCCGGCATCGACCAGCCGCTGCAGCACATCGACGAGAGTGCGGACATCCTCCACATGCAGTCCGGTAGTCGGCTCGTCCATGATATAGAGCTTCCGAGTCGCGTCCTTTGCGGCCCGGGTTAGTTCGCGGGCGATCTTGACGCGTTGTGCCTCGCCACCCGACAACGTCGTCGCCGGCTGTCCCAGCCTGAGGTAGCCGAGCCCAACTTGTTGTAGCTGCCAGAGATCCTGTCCGAGCGTGTCTTCGGTTGGGAAGAAACGGATTGCCTCGTCCACGCTCAACTGGAGGACGTCGTGGATGGAGCGTCCTCGCACCTTCACGTCCAGGACTTCCGGCTTGAACCGCCTGGCGCCGCAGGCCTCGCACGGAACGTAGACGTCCGCCATGAAGACCATCTCGATCTGCAGGTACCCTGCTCCCTCGCAAGTTTCGCAGCGCCCCCCTTTCACGTTGAAGGAAAACGTTCCCGCGGTATAGCGGCGCTGCCTGGCGAGTGGCGTCTCCGCGAAGATGCGACGGACTTCGTCGTACGCCTTGATGTAGGTGACGGGATTGGAACGCGGCGATCGGCCGATCGGCTCCTGGTCCACGAGGACCACACTGGCGAGGCCCTCGTGCCCCGTCATCGACCGATAGGTTCCGATGCGCTCGCCCAGGTGCTGCTTCGCGGATGTCTTGCCGGTCAGTGCGGTTTCGAGAGCACGGTAGAGTACATCGTGCACGAGCGTTGACTTTCCCGATCCTGACACGCCGGTCACGGCGACCAGCGCACCCAGCGGGAAGCGGACGTCGACATCGTGCAGATTGTGTTCGCGCACGCCCTTCAGTTCCAACCAGCGGCGCGGTGCGCGGCGTCGCTGCGGAAGCGGGATGGTCCTCGCGCCGCTCAGGTACTGACCGGTGACGGTGGTTGTCTCAGAGCCAGCGAGCGGACCGGCGTACACCACCTGACCGCCGCGTTCGCCGGAGCCGGGCCCCAACTCGATCATGCGGTCGGCGATGCGGATGGCGTCCAGGTCGTGCTCCACAATCAACACCGTGTTGCCGGCATCCCGCAGCCTGACGAGGAGTGAGAGCAAACGATCCATGTCGCGGGAATGCAACCCGATCGATGGCTCGTCCAGCACATACAGCGTGTCGATCAGACGCGATCCTAACGAATTGGCCAGTGCGATCCGCTGGGCCTCGCCGCCCGAGAGCGTCCGTGTTGCCCGGTCGAGAGTCAGGTAGCCAAGCCCAACATCGCACAGGAACCGCACCCGGTCGTGCGCCTCCCGCAGAACGTGCTGTGCGATCGTCCGGTCGGCGCCCGATAGCGCCAGGGCGTCCATCCAGTCACGCAGTTCCCCGAGCGGACATCGCGACACTTCCGCGATCGTTCGCCCTGCCACCCGTACGTTGAGCGCATCGACGTGCAGTCGGCTGCCAAGGCAGACGGGGCACGTTTGTGCAGTCTGGTACTGCCGCAGGAATACCCGGATGTATTGCTTGTACTTCTTCGCTTCGAGGCCAGTGAGGAATGGGACGATGCCGGTGAAAGCACGCCCGCGCGCATGCAGAAGTCGCTGGCGATCCCTCTCGCTCAATTCCGACCACGCGACATCGAAGGGGATCTTCTCGCGGCGCGCGAAATCGGCCAGTGTCCGGCGCCGTCCGTCGTAGCGCGGCTTCGTCCAAGGGTCGATTGCACCCTCGCGGAGCGTGCGAGACGTGTCAGGGACGATCAAAGACTCATCGTATTCGAGAACCGCACCGAACCCGTTGCAGCGGCTGCATGCCCCACGCGGGTTGTTGAACGAGAACAGCTGCGGTGTCGGTTCGGGGAGCCGGGTTCCGTCGTCTGGGCACTCGAACCGGTCGGTGTATCGCGCCAGCTTCGTCCCAGCGTCACCCTGGATCGCCAGCACGGTGTCGCCGTCCCCTTCCCGGAATGCCGTGGCGACCGCTTCGGACACACGAGCGTGGTGATCGGGATCGCTCGTCACGCGGTCTACCACGACCAGCAGCTCGGGAACCTTGGTCACGTCCGCCCGGATTTCGTCCAGGTGAACGTTCGTCCGACCTCCATCCAGGCTGATTCTGAGGAATCCCTGTGCTCGCAGGTTGTCAATTACCACGGCATGGGTCACGCGCTTCGACAGCCTGAGCGGAAACGCGACTACGATGCGCGTTCCGGCAGGGAGCTTTCCGACATCGTCGGAGACGGACTGCGGCGTGTCCGGGGCCAATGCGCGCCCGCACAGCGGGCACGATGTCCTGCCCACGCGCGCGAACAGAAGTCGCAGGTAATCATAGACTTCGGTAGCTGTGCCGACAGTCGACCGGGACGTCCGGGTGGGGTTCTTCTGCTCGATCGCAACGGCCGGCGCGATTCCCTCGATGGAGTCGACGTCCGGCTTCTGCATCCGGTCAAGGAACTGCCGAGCGTACGCCGAGAGCGATTCCACGTACCGGCGCTGACCTTCGGCGAACACGGTGTCGAACGCAAGCGAAGACTTGCCCGAGCCGGACGGTCCGGTAACGACTGTAATGGCGCGATGGGGAATCTCCAGAGTGAGATTCTTGAGGTTATGCTGTCGCGCGCCCCGAACGACGATGGCAGATGACACGCTGAAAAGGTAATCCCGGGCTTCAAGGCCGCGTGGCGCCGTGCACAGCGCGGCCGGATAAGTCAGCAGCACAGTAGAGTGCCGTGGCGTGCTGAGGAATTGACAGCGTTCGTCTGCGGGCACAACTTCGCGCAGGTCAGGCCCATTATTGGAGGTAATTCATGTCGCGTGGCGCGTGGTTACAGGTGCGGTTGCCGTTGCTGGTCACCGCGTTCGGGGTTACGGCATGTGCATCGGACAGTCCGACGTCTCCTCGTCTGCGGGATAGCGCACCGAGTTTCGGGCAGGTACAACAGGACATGCAGGGGCTGTACGTCATCGAGACGTCAGGTGCGACGGAACCTGTCGTGGCTGCGATAAGCCAGGCTGGTGGCCGGATCCGATCGAATGTTCCGCAGATCCGCATGATTAGCGCAGCCGGACTCGATGCCGGGCGCGCTGCGGCGTTGGCCAAGCGATCGGACGTCGTCGGCGTGTATCGTGACGTGATGATCTCGACCGTACTGCCCAAGCGATACGGGCAGCCGCTGAGCGCGCCGGCCGGCGGTCGCGCGCAAGGGCCGGATCAGAGCGGTGCGTACTTCTATCCGGCGCAGTGGAATCTTCCGCGGATCAACGCGAACACTGCGTGGCAGCAGACGAACAGTGGTGCCGGTCGGACTGTCTGGGTACTCGATACCGGATACGACCCGTACCACATCGATTTGAGCGGGCACCAGCCGTGCTACTCGACTGGAATTACGGTGCCGCGGTTCATGAGCGACGTGTATGCTGTGGACTTCAACTTTCACGGAAGCTTCGTGTCCGGGATCATTGCCTCTAACGGTCTGGGCATGGCTTCCGTGGCGCCGTCGGCTCGCGTCTGCACGCGCAAGGTGCTGTCTGAGGACGGCAAGGGTACTTTCGGCGACCTGGCTTCGTCGTTGGTCTTCGTCGCCGACGTCGGCGCGAACGTGGTGAATATGAGTCTTGGTGCCTACTTCGACAGCAAGACCGAGGGCGGCGTGGCACTCCTCCGTCTGATGCAGGCCGCCGTCGATTTCGCCAACCGAAAGGGCGCGGTCGTGGTTGCATCGGCCGGGAACGACGGTGTCGACCTTGATGCCGACGGGCCTACCTGGATCAGTCTTCCGGCGCAGCTGGATCGCGTGATCAGCGTGGGCGCCACGGGCCCGGATCTGAACTTCAACTACGATGCGCTGGCGAGCTACTCCAACTTTGGCGGTCAGACTGGCGTGGACCTTGTTGCTCCTGGCGGCGATCTCCCGGATGCCAACAATCCCTTCGACCTGATTCTGTCGGTATGCAGCACGGTCGTATGCGGCACCAGGAACCAGTACGTGCTGGCGGGGGGGACGTCGTTTGCGGCGCCGCAGGTCTCGGCAACGGCGGCCATCATCCAGGCGGTGCTGGGCGCGCCGTCACCGGCGACGGTCGAGAAGTGCCTAAAGGGTCCGGCGAAGCGCGTCGGCAGTCCACGGATATTCGGATATGGACGATTGGACGTGCTCAAGTCGAGCCTCTGTACCGGGTAGCGGGCGAGGTGACACATCTGACGCGGGGGCCGGCGCTGCGCCGGCCCCCGGTTCGTTGTGATCGTTAGGTATCGGAAATTGCGCCGGCGGCTGCTGCCATGCCGCGGCTGCTGCTACCATTCGGTGTGAGCGACACCGGGCCGATCCACGACGACGAGATCCTGGGCAAGGCATACGACGCGCGCCTGGCGCGTCGGTTGCTCAGGTACGCCCGGCCATACTGGGGCCTGGTCGCCGCGTCGCTCGCCCTGCTGCTGATCGATGGGGCGTTGCAGCTCACCGGGCCCCTGCTCACGCGCTACGTAATCGATGTTGCCGTTCCCGCAGCGGATCGGACAGCCATAGTCGGATCTGCGCTCGCCTTCCTCGGTGCCCTGGCGGGACAGTCCGTGTGCTCGTACGGAGAGACCCTGCTGACCGCGCGGCTGGGTCAGGGGATCATGCACGATCTGCGGACGCAGCTGTTCGCGCACGTGCAGCGGCTGCCGGTGGCGTACTTCGATCGGACCCCGGTGGGGCGATTGGTCACTCGCGTTACGTCGGACATCGAATCGCTCAACGAACTGTTCACGTCGGGCGTGGTCGCGGGCCTGGGCGATCTGTTCACCCTGCTGGCGATCAGCATTCTGATGATCGCGATCGATTGGCGGCTCGCACTGGCTGCGTTTGCGGTTATCCCCTTCATCCTGCTGGTATCGAACCTCTTTCGCGTGCACGTCCGGCGCGCCTACCGTGACATCCGCGTGCGGGTCGCGCGGATCAACGCGTATCTGCAGGAGCGGTTGACGGGGATGCGCGTGGTCCAGCTCTTTGGCGAAGAGCAGGCCGAGGCGAAGCGCTTTGACGGACTGAATCGGGATCATCTCCAGGCGCAATTGCGCTCGATCACGGTGTATGCCCTGTACTTCCCGCTCATCGAGATTCTCACGACCGTGGCCGTGGCGAGCCTTCTGGTGGCGGGCGCGCGTAGAACAGGAGTGGGAGATGGTGCGCTGTCTGTGGGAACGGTAGCGGCGTTTCTGCAGCTTGTCCGCCGGTTCTTCGACCCGCTGCAGGATCTCTCGGACAAGTACAACACGTTGCAGCAGGCGATGGCATCGTCGGAGCGGGTTTTCAAGGTCATGGACGAACCGTCGATCCCGGAGCCAGTGGATCGAACCCGGGCGCTTGCGCGGCGACCAAGCCCGGTGGACGGCGTGGCGGCATTCGAACCCGTGACGATAGAGTTCGAGGATGTCTGGTTCGCGTACGACGCGGCGCACATCGCCGCGGATGGAGTCGCGCCGTCTGAGCCTCAATGGGTGCTCAAGGCAGTATCGTTCCGGGTGACGCCGGGGAACACGCTGGCACTCGTGGGTCACACCGGAGCCGGAAAGACGACGATCGTCAGCCTCATCCTCCGGTTCTACGATCCCCAGCGCGGCCGCATCCTTCTGAATGGCGTGGATGTCCGAACGCTCACGACCAGTGACGTGCGCGAGCGCATTGGCTACGTGCAGCAGGACATCTTCCTGTTCGCCGGCGACATCGCGTCGAACATCCGGCTCTCGAGCCCGACTTCGGAAGAATCTGTGGCGGCGGCGCTGAGCGCCGCTGGTGCGACGCGTATCATCGCGCGAACCCCGAAGGGTACGGGTCGGGAATTGGGCGAGCGCGGCGCCTCCTTGAGCGTGGGTGAGCGGCAGTTGCTCTCGTTCGCGCGAGCCGTGGCGGCCAATCCATCGCTTCTCATTCTCGACGAAGCCACGAGCGCGGTAGACTCCGAGATCGAGAGCGAGATCCAGCGGGCGGTTGAAGTGTTGATGCGGGGACGCACGACCATCGCTATCGCGCACCGGCTGAGCACGATCGTTCGTGCGACGGAGATACTCGTGCTCCACCACGGCGAGGTCCGCGAGCGAGGGACGCACCGCCAATTGATGGCGTCTCGAGGGCTCTACGAGCGGTTGTATCGCCTGCAGATTGGAGCCCTCGAATCGTCGACCCGCGAGGGGCGGTAGGTGCTTGCGGTAGCTACGGATGCGGGAATAGCTTCCGGCGCTCAACTCGGTCTCGAAGCGTCGAGTTGCTGCGCCCGCGGACGCCAGGCGGACTTCCGCATTCACCGGCCCTTCATGCCCTACATCCAGCTCAACGACTCGCAGTACCCGCTGTTCGTTGGGGAGACGCACGTTGGGCGAGGTGTCGGCGCTGACATCCTGATACCGGGATCGGAAGCCGAGGAAACGGAATTGATCGCGGTGGTCACCCTGGGTGACGATCACGCCGCCACGATCGCGGGCGCAAGCGATACCTTCCCGGTCAAGGTGAACGGGATCGTTCTGGGCCGCGAAGCGTCGCCGCTCCAGCATGGCGATCGGATCGAGCTGGCGGGTGTGCAGCTGCGCTTCGCCGATGAATTGCAGGGCATGATCACACATCCCATGCCGACGGTACCGCTGGCGACAGGAGTACCTCCAGTGCAGCGGACGGGTGAGGCGGCGCTGACTGGCGGCCGACTGATCTCGCTGACCGACGGACGAGAATACCGTGTTGGCGATGGTTCGATCACGATCGGTCGTGATGCCGGGTGCGACGTGGTCGTCGCCGTGACCGAGGTCTCGCGCCGACACGCGCGCATCGAGCCGGATGCCGGCGGATACGTTCTGATCGATACCAGCACCAACGGCGTGCTGTTGAATGGCGAACGAGTCCAGAGCCGCGCCTCACTGGGACGTCACGATACGATTCGCGTTGGCTCGGAGGAGTTTCGCTTTCACGCGGAGCCCGTGCTCCCGCCAACGCCGCCAGCCTCGGCAGGCGCCACGGCGGGGAGGACACAGGGGCCGGCTGCGGAAGTCGCGACCGCGGCGCGACGGCCAGTGCTGGCAACCCTGGAAGTCATCAACGAGGGACCCGCCAAGGGGCAGCGCTTCGATCTTACGACGCCGTTGTCCCACATCGGTCGTGGGACGCATAACGATGTGCCGATCCCGGACGAGAGCGTGTCCGACCTGCATGCAAAGGTGCAGCTTCGTGAGGACGGGTGGTACGTGGTGGACATGGGCTCCACCAACGGGACGTACGTCGGCGGAGAGCGCGTGAGTGGAGAGGCGCGATTGCATCCCAATGTCGATCTGCGCTTCGGTGGGATGAAGTTCCTTTTCCGTGCCAAGGGTGGAGCAGTCGATGCGCCGCATGGCACGCGCGTCATTGTCGGTCTCAAGGGAGCGGATCCGGTGCGAGCCGCCGCGGACGCGACGCGCGCACCGATGCCCCGTCGCGAACCGACGACAGAACCGATTCGCCTGGGAATACCACCCTTCATTCTGATTGCCGTAATCGTGCTTGCCATCGTCGTCGCCATCTTCATCCTGCAAGGCGCCTAGTGGAGCTCACCGTGGCTGCCCGCAGCGATGTGGGCATGATTCGATCCGGGAACGAGGATTCGTTCTACGCGCATGCCAACAGGGAATGCGGGCTGTTCATAGTCGCCGATGGCATGGGTGGCCATGCTGCCGGCGAAGTGGCGAGCGAAATGGCGGTACAGATCGTTTCACGAGAGCTGGCGCCTCTGAACGACCTCTACAGCGATGCAGCGCGAGAAAGGGTCGCGGAATCGATCCGGACGTCTAATCGCGCGATCTACCAGCGGACGATATCGGAATCGGACAAGCAGGGGATGGGGACGACCGTATCGCTCCTTGCCGTCTCCGGAAGCAGGTTCCTGATTGGCCAGGTCGGCGATTCCCGGATCTATCTGCTGCGCGATGGTGCTCTCAAGCAACTGACACGGGATCACTCCTATGTGCAGGAACAGGTCGATGCCGGGTTCCTGACGCCTGAGCAGGCGCGCTACCACCCGTACAGCAACGTCATCACGAGGTGCGTTGGCGCAAGCGAGGAAGTCGAACCCGACACGTATGCCGGAGAGATAAAGACCGGTGATGTCTTTCTGGTCGCCAGCGACGGGCTGACCGGAATGGTCGACGATCGGCGGATCCAGCAGCTCCTGCTGTCGCGAGCGACCGCGGGACGGGTGGTGGATGCGCTGATCGCGGAGGCGAACTACCGCGGTGGGCTTGACAACATCACCGCGATCGTCGTCCAGGTGCAGGCGATAACTCCAGCCGCCGAGCCGACGCTCGAGAACCCGGCCTACCGCTGACGGAGGGGGTGTGGGAGACAACGACGAGAGTGTCGCCGGAGTCGCATCCCTGTACCTGGGTAACCTGTTGTATGCCCTGGAACGGTGTGCGATGTCGCTTGAAGCTGACGGGCAGCCGGATGGCGCTGCGTTCTACCGTGGCTTGGCGCGAAAGCTGGCGGAGGCGCGGGGTCGGGAGCGGGCGGGGCTGGACGGCGGAATGGAGACTCCAGGCGGTAGCGCCTAGCCGACGAGCAGCGGACGTCCATGTGCCAGGCGAGACGCGGTTTCGTCGGCGCTGAGTGCGGCAAGGGCCAGCACGCGTTTCCGAGGCAGGTCCACCGGCCGTGCGGTGAACACGCGCAGCCAGCGCGCCGAGCGGTATAGCTCGTCCGACAGGCGCGTCAGATTGATCGCTCCCTCGATGCCTTCGCCCGTAAGGCGCCGGACCTCGCCGTCCCTGCGCCGGACCGGGATGTCGAGTCCGAGCATTTGCGTCTTCTCCGGGTAGTCGAGTAGCACGTCACCGCGGTTCAGGCCCAGTTCGGCGGCGATGGTATCCTCCGCCGCGACGCACAGCGCGCGATCGGCGGCAATCCATTCGGCGGCTTCCGCGGACGGGAGTTCTGCGCTGGGACACTCGAACGCACGTTTGAAGAGACGTCTCTCGCGCAGCGCGGTGAGCATTGTCGACGGAGCCCGTTCCGCCAGCACGAATAGCAGCGACTCGTCCGTGTGTGCGGCGAGTTCGCGCGCGCTCAGCGACTCGCCGGCGAGCGCGTCGTCCACCAGGCGCTTGTACATCGCCGTCGCGCTGCGGACGGCGTGGTGCCAGTAGACGTTTCGGTACATCTGGTACTTCGCGAACAGCAGCGACTCGAGTGCCGACAGGCCCTTTTCGGCGACGCCGATCGTCAGAGTCGCTGGATCTGACGGGGCGGGGACGAGGGTCAGCGAATTGATGAGTCGGTCGACATCGATTTCGCCGTAAGGGACGCCGCACATGGTTGCGTCACGCTTCAGGTACTCGATCTTGTCGAGGTCGAGCGAACCGGAGACGAGGCCTTGCAGCGGTGACGCGCTCAGGCCGCGAATGAGCGCGAGGATGCGCTCCGGGGCGTCGGTCGAGAGGTCGGCTCGGAGGATGGCGCCGATCTCGCCGTCGGCGATCAATGGCAGGGCGACTTCTTCGTGGTGCGGCGCGCCGATTTCCTCCAGCGCATGCGAGAACGGGTAATGCCCGACGTCGTGCAGGAGCGCGGCGGCGCGGACGATGGCCAGATCGATGCGCGACGTGTCGCGAAGTTCGCCACGCTCGTCCATGATTGCCAGCGTGCGGCCGGCGAGGTGGTAGGCGCCTAACGCGTGCTCGAATCGCGTGTGGGTGGCGCCGGGATACACGAGGTGCGCCAGTCCGAGCTGCCGGACATATCGCAGGCGCTGGAACGCGCGTGTGTCGATCAGCCGGATGGCGAGAGCATCGAGCCTGATGTTGTTCCAGAGCGGGTCGCGGATGATGTCGAACACGGAGTCGAGGCGTCGCTCATCCGGGATGGCGGGCAGCCAGACGCGTCGTCGAGGCGAGTGCCCGTTGGGGGATCGTGGCCACCGCGAGCCGGGACGCGGTGGCCATCGAGGCTAAAGATGCCGGCTCGCTCACCCTTTCGGGCCGGCACCGCGAATGGCGTCGCTCACGGTCCCGAACTTCTCGAAGTTCTTCCGGAACATGTCCGCGAGTTTCCGCGCCTGGGCGTCGTAGGCCGCGCCGTCCTTCCACGTCTTCCTTGGGTTCAGGACATCCGATGGGACGTCGGGCACCGCCGTCGGGATGTGCAGTCCGAAGATCGGATCCTGGAACGTGGCCACCGCATCCAGGCGCCCACCTAACGCGGCACGCACCATTGCCCGCGTGTAGGCGATCTTCATGCGCGAACCCTCGCCGTAGGCTCCGCCGCTCCAGCCAGTGTTCACCAGCCAGACGCGCGAGCCGTGGCGGTCGATCAGCTGACCGAGCATCTCCGCGTACCTGGTCGGATGCCAGACGAGGAACACGGCGCCGAAACACGACGAGAACGTCGCCTGTGGCTCGGTCACGCCGCGCTCCGTACCGGCAACCTTGGCCGTGTAACCGGACATGAAGTAGTACATCGCCTGATCGCGCGTCAGTCGCGCGACCGGCGGAAGGACGCCGAACGCATCCGCGGTCAGGAAAACGACGTTGCGCGGATGTCCGCCGGCACCACTCGGCACGTGATTGCGAATGTAGTGCAGCGGGTACGAGGCGCGCGTGTTCTCCGTGATCGAACGGTCGTCGAATTTCACACGGCGGTGGTGATCGAGGACCACGTTCTCGAGGATCGTTCCGAACATCTGCGTGGTGGCATAGATGTCGGGCTCGTGTTCACGCGAGAGGTTGATGACCTTCGCATAGCATCCGCCTTCGTAATTGAAGACGCCGTCGTCGGACCAGCCGTGCTCGTCGTCGCCGATCAGCGATCGGTCAGGATCCGCCGACAGCGTCGTCTTGCCGGTTCCCGAAAGGCCGAAGAAGAGAGCCACGTCGCCGGCGTCGCCAACGTTCGCCGAGCAGTGCATCGACATGACGCCCGCTTTCGGCATCAGGTAGTTCATCACCGTGAACATCGCCTTCTTGAGTTCGCCTGCGTAGCGAGTGCCGCCGATGAGGATCATCCGGCGCGCGAGGTGCAACACGATGAACGTGCCGGTGCGCGTGCCGTGACGCTCCGGCGTCGCCTGGAACTCAGGAGCGTGCAGGACCGTGAAGTTCGGATTGAACGTCGGCAACTCCGTGGCATCCGGCCGGATGAACATGTTCCGCACGAAATTGGCATGCCACGCGTTGGGCGTGACGTAGCGTACGCTCAGGCGGTGGGTGCGGTCAGCGCCGCAATACAGATCCTGGACGAACAACTCCCCAAGGCCGTTGAGGTAACCACGGACGTCCCCGAGCAGCAGCTCGAACTTGTCCTCCCCAATCGGCTGGTTGACCTTCCCCCAGTCGACGTCGGCTTCGGTGGTGGTCTCCTTCACGACAAATTTGTCGTTAGGTGACCGGCCCGTATGCGGTGCGGTCACTGCCACGAACGGGCCCATGTCCGCCAGCGTTCCCTCGCGACGCTCGATGGCCGCCTGCACCAGTTCAGGTGCAACGAAGTTCCAGTAGACGATGCCCGTTGGGGCGAGCCCTTGCGCGTCGAGACCGTGAACCGATTCGCGAGTGGGAGTTGTCTGCGTTGCCATAGGAAGAAATCCGGGTCTAGAGAAACGAATAGGCGCGTGCGCTCGATGGCGGCGCGAGCTGACCCTTGGTCGGTCGTACGCGATCCTGCGCATCCATCACGGCGACGGCTGCCATGTTGACGATGTCCTGAACGTCGGCACCACGCTCCAAAACATGCACTGGCTTCGCCATTCCCACGAGGATCGGACCGATTGCGGTGGCGCCGCCCAGGTGATGGAGCAATTTGTAGGCGATGTTGCCGGCACTCAAGTTGGGAAATATCAACACGTTGGCCGGCTCCTTCAAGGCAGAAAACGGGTATGCTTCCACCAAGGCCTTCGCGTCCACCGCGGTATCCGCCTGCATTTCGCCGTCGACGATCAGCGAAGGATCGCGTTCCCTGAGCAATCGCACCGCGCGCGCCACTCGCTCCGCCTCTGCGTGCCGCACGGACCCGAAGTTCGAGAACGAGAGCATCGCCACCTTCGGCACTTCTCCGAATGTCCGAACGATCCGGCTGGCGGCAAAAGCGATCTGGGCCAACTGCTCGGAGGTCGGCTCGATATTCACCGTGGTGTCGCCACAGAACACGACGTGCTTCTCGAACACCAGCATGTACATCCCGCTCACTAATCCTTCCTTCGGATTGGCGCCAACGACCTCGAGCGCTGGACGGAGGGCTTCCGGATACGTCGTGGTCATACCGGTCAACAACGCATCGGCGTCGCCGCGTGCAACCATCACGCTTCCGAAGTAGTTGCCATTGAAGAGCCGGCGCTGCGCTTCTGCCAGGCTGAGCCCCTTGCGCTGGCGGCGCTGCCACAGGTATTCGGCGTACCGCTCGCGGCGCGGAGACTTCTGCGGATCCTCGATCTGTATGTCATCGAGCGAGATCCCTTCGGTTCGCGCCCGCTGCTCGATGCGGTCGCGATTGCCAAGCAGGATGGGTTGTGCGATGCCCTCGTCGACCAGGATGCGCGCCGAGCGCAGGATCTTGCGTTCTTCGCCTTCCGCGAGCACCAGACGTTTGGGGTTTTGCACGGCGCGGTTGATGATGCCGCGCATGATGCCACGGGCTCGGCCAAGGCGGGCCTCGAGCTGCGCCCGGTACTCCTCGAGTTCGATGAACTCCTGGGCGACACCGCTCGCCACTGCTGCCCACGCCACCGCTGGCGCTACCCAGAGCAGCGCTCGCGGATCGAACGGGAAGGGAATCAGATACTCGCGCCCGAAGGTCACACGCTTGAGTCCGTAGAGCGACGAAACACTTTCCGGGACGTCCTCGCGAGCGAGCGCGGCGAGCGCGCGGGTTGCCGCCATCTTCATTTCCTCGTTCACTTCGGTGGCGCGGGCGTCGAGTGCGCCTCGGAAGATGAACGGGAACCCGAGGACGTTGTTGACCTGATTCGGGTAGTCGCTCCTGCCGGTCGCGACGATCGCATCCGGCCGCGCCGCGTGCGCGACGTCAGGCATGATCTCCGGCGTGGGATTCGCCAGCGCGAATATGATTGGATCTCGCGCCATGGGAACCAGCATCTCTGGCGTGATGGCGCCCGCCGCCGACAACCCGACGAGGACGTCAGCGTCCACGAGCGCTTCGGAGATGGTGCGCGCCCTTGTGCGGCTGGCCATGCGAGCCTTGTACGGATCGAGATCCTCCGTTCGCCCTTCGTAGATGACGCCGGCCTTGTCGCACATGACGATGTGCTCCTTCCTCACGCCCAGCCGCTCGTAGTGCATCGCCGAGGCGATCGCGCTGGCGCCCGCTCCGGAGAAGACCACGCGCACCTCGTCGATCTTCTTGCCCACTACCACCAGCGCATTCAGCAAGGCCGCACCGGAGATGATGGCGGTGCCGTGCTGGTCGTCGTGGAAGACGGGGATCTTCATCGTCTTCCGCAGCGTCTCCTCGATGTAGAAGCAGTCCGGGGCACGAATGTCCTCGAGGTTGATGCCGCCGACCGATGGTTCCAGCAACTGACAGAAGCGGATCACTTCCTCGGCGTTCTCCGAGCCGACCTCGAGATCGAAGACGTCGATGTCCGCGAATTGCTTGAACAGGTTGCCCTTGCCTTCCATGACGGGCTTGCCGGCCAGTGCGCCGATGTTGCCCAGTCCGAGGACAGCGGTGCCGTTCGTGACGACTGCCACGAGGTTGCCCTTCGCGGTGTAGCGGTAGGCCTCGTCAGGGTTAGCGCGGATCTCGAGGCAGGGCTCAGCCACTCCGGGCGAGTAGGCGAGCGAGAGGTCGCGCTGATTGGTGAGCGGTTTCGTCGGGACGACGGCGATCTTGCCGGGCCTGGGCTCCGCGTGGTACTCCAGTGAATCGGTCTTGTACATGACCGAAAGATAACGGTTGTGGCAGGTGGCGGACCGATGTCTCGACCTGTCGCCGGCATCGCGCCTCGTGCTCAGGGAGCCTTCACGACCGGTCGTGGATACGCCTTCTCGAGGGCAGCCACGTACTCGCCGAACAGCGCCTTGGTCCCGGCGAACTCCCGCTGCACCAGGGCCCGATATTCGGCACTCGTCGCGAAGTCGTAGAGCAGCGACGCCATCGCTTGCGCGTTCACCACGAAGCCGGTGTGTCCAACAGCGCCTAACGCGTCCGACTCCATCTCGTAAGTATGGAACCCGCCGTTGGACGTGTGCGCGGAAAACCCCACACCGGGAATGGCGCTCGACACGCTCCCCGTCTCCTCGTAGCCCTGAGGCTTGCCCGGCTCGTCCTGCACGTTCGTTCCACCGAACTTCTTCAGGTACGCGAACGCCACCTCGTTCAACGTGGCGACCGAGATACCGTCGCGCATGGAGCCGTACGGTTCGATTTTCACCTGTGTGCCGGTGGCGAGCGCGGCGGCGCGCGCGGCATTGTCCACCATCTCGCGCACCTGAGTCAGGTACACCTGATCCGGATACCTTATGTAGAAGTCGGCGACTGCACGGTCTGGCACCACGTTAGGCGCCTTACCGCCTTCGGTGATGATTCCCTGGATGCGTGTCTCCGGCCTCAGGGTGCGGCGAATGGCGTCGATGTTGTTGAAGAGGTGGATGACGGCGGTCAGCGCGTCGCGACCTTCCCACGCTGTCATCTGATGCGCGGGGGCGCCCGAGTAGATGTAGCTGACCCCGTCGATATTCAGGCAGCACGTGCCAAAACCGTGCGCTGCACGCTCCGTGGCCATGCTCGAATGCGATCGAACGATCACATCGGCTCCGGAAAAGACGCCGGCGTCGTGCATGACGGTCTTGGACGGCGGTGGCATCATCTCCTCGGCCGGTGTCCCATAGAACGTCACCGTACCGGGCGTCTTCGATCGCGTGAGGAACTCTGCCACGGCGAGGCCCGCCGCGATCCCCGTCGGGCCCTGCGCACTGTGCTGGTCCCCGTGGAAATCGCCTTTCGTGCCACGAAGCGCATCGTATTCAAGGATCACACCCAGATTGGGTCCTGGAGTGCCATGGCGGTACGTCGCCACGAATGCGGTGGACAGGCCAGCCACACCTCTCGTGACGATGAAGTCGTGCGCCTCGAGAAATTCCGTCAGGATTCTGACCGAGCGTTCCTCCTTGAACCCGACCTCCGGGTGCCGCGTCAGGTCGTCCGACATCGCCAGCAGTTCGGTGTCCATCAGCTGCCTGGCGCGGGCGGCAACAGCGTCGCGCACGGCGTTCGGGCGCATGAGGCGTGCGACGAGGGTCGGGACGGCGAGGGACTGCTGCATTTCGGCCATCTTTTTCACGACCTGCGAGGCAGCGGCACGTTCGGTCGGAGTATCCTGGGCCTGGAGCGCAGATGCGACGGCCAGCAGGACCGCGAAATGAATCGGGCGTATCACGGGAGGCGCGGGACAAGGGAATCCAACGATCGACTATCCGTCACGCGAGCCAGGGCGAAGCTCCTCACGGTGCGAGTCGAAGGTCGGTCTGGCGAGGCTGTCGGGAGTAGCCTCATCGCAGGAGGGCGTCGATCTTCGCAACACGAGAAGCATGACGTCCCACGCCCGCCTGCGTGGACAGGAAGGCATCGACAATCTCGAATGCGAGGCGCGTTCCCGTGAGTCCGGCACCTAACGTCAAAAGGTTCGCGTGGTTGTGCTCGCGGGCGTTTCGGGCGGTCGTGACGTCGTAACACATCGCGGCTCGCACGCCGGCAACCTTGTTGGCTGCCATGCAGCTGCCGATGCCCGCGCCGTCCACCATGATGCCGAGGTCGGCGATCCCGGCAGCCACGTCGCGCGCGACCAGTACTGCGAAGTCCGGGTAATCGACCGCCTCTGGTGTCGTCGTTCCTCGATCGTCAACGCTGTGTCCGAGCTCACGAACCCGCTGGATGATCTGCTGCTTGAGGGCAAGCCCGCCGTGATCGCATCCGATGGAGATCCGGAGCGGAGTTCGCGTGGCTCTGTCACCCTCCTGAGCGTCGAGAGCGGAGACAGGCGCGGTCGAGTGTCGGCTGATGCCTCTGGAGCGGTGCTCCGAGGCCGGTATGCCGGTCTTTCGAAACGATCGGTCCGTCGTCGTCACGCCGCTCAGGCCAATGCCCAGCTTGCGAGCCACGTCGAGCGCGGCGGGCGTGACGACGGCTCCGCTCCCATCGATCGCGGTCAATCCTTCCCGAACGGCACGCCGGACGTCGCGTTCGGTAATCAGTCGGCGCCTGGACACGCCGGAAACGTGCGCCGCGGTCGCCGCCGGCGCCAGACCGACCGGATATCTGTCGCGCCGAACGTAGCCTGTCAGCTCCGACCGCGCTTCGCGCCGCTAGCGACGGCCGCTTCTCTCCTGCAGCCAGGCGAGCGGATCCATCGCTCTGCCCTTAGGCCGGATCTCGAAATGCAGGTGTGGATCCATGTCCGGATCGGCGCGCCCTACCGTTCCGATTACCTGTCCCTTGATCACCTGCTGCCCCTTCCGGACGTCTATCCGGCCTAACGAACCGTACACCGAATAGTCGCCGCCTCCGTGCTGCACGATAACCGTCTGGCCATAGGTTCCGATCTGGTCGGCCACCATGACCTCGCCGGCCGCGATCGCCTTCACCTGCGCGCCGGCATCCGCGCGTATTCCGATGCCATTCCATCGGATCGTGGTGTTGTTCGGGTTGACGAGGCGTCCAAACCGATACAGGATGTCGCCCTCGACCGGCCAGCCGAGCTTGCCGAAGTCGCTCGTCCGGATCGAGCTGGTCGTCGGTGCGGCAGCGTTAGGCGCGGCCTCTGCCTTGCGTCGACTCGCTTCGAGCGACGCAATCACGTCGGCGAGCCGCTGCTCGTCCCGGGCGATCCGCTTGAGGCGTTCCTCGA
Source organism: Gemmatimonadaceae bacterium (assembly GCA_019186945.1). Lineage (GTDB taxonomy): Bacteria > Gemmatimonadota > Gemmatimonadetes > Gemmatimonadales > Gemmatimonadaceae > JABAQJ01. Next base: position 383,521 of record JABAQJ010000002.1, on the reverse strand, counting down.
CGTCGGCCGCGGTCTGCTGCGCCTGGAGGAGCGACGCCTGTCGTGCTCCGACCAGATTCCGAAGGCGCTGCTCCTCCCGCTGCTTCTCCGACCTGTTGCGGGCCAGCTCATCCTGCAAACGCACCAGCAGCTCCCGTTGCGACGCGATGCTGGCATACAGTTGCTGCACGCGATTGACCATCGATCGGTCGCGCAGGGCAAGCTCGTGCAGGTACTTGTAGCGCGCCACCAGTTCGGCGAACGATCGCGCGGAGAGCAATGCTTCCGTCGTGTGCAGGGGACCGCGCTTGTATATGTCTGTGACGCGACGGTGCAGCACCCGGTTCCTGTTCCGGACTTCATCCTGTGCCGCGGCGACGCGCGCCGAGGCCGAGTCCACTTCGGCGGCGATCGCGACCAACTGCGCGTTGAGCGAGCGGACGAGCCGAGCCGTCGCTTCCGCCTGGCGGCGCGAATTCACTACTTCATCCGAGAGATCGTGTACCCGTCCCGCCAGTACGGAGCGCTTTCGCTGGAGTTCGTCGCGCTCGCGCCGGATGCGGTCCAGTTCCTCGCGCTGTGCCCGCAGTCGCTGGTCCACGGAAGACTGGGCCATGAGCGTCGGCCAAGGCGTCGCGCATGCCACGATCGTGGCCACGGCCAGGACCGGTACCCGCCGCATCACCTGACCAGTCGCAGGTGACGGTTGACGGAGAAGGCACTTCCCAGAAGACCAATCAAGGCCCCACCCACCACGCCTGATGCCGCCAGAGTTGCATCGAAAAACTCCGTCTGAATGAAGGTTCGCGTGATCAACACGCTCGCCAGCCAGGTGAGCAGTAGCGCCAGCAGTCCGCCGGCGATGCCCTTGAGGAATCCATCGATGAGGAATGGGCGTCGAATGAAGCTGTCGGTAGCACCCACCATTCGCATTATCGAGATCTCGGGGCCGCGCGCCAGCACGGCCATGCGGATCGTCGCGCCAATGACGATCACCGCCACCGCGGCGAATGCAAGGCCAAGCGTCACACCCGCAACCGTCGCAACAGTACGGATACGATGCAGCTTGGACACCCACTCCTCGCCGTACCGAACGTCCTCGATGATCGGGAACGCGCGCAGCCGGTCAGCCACGCTCTTCACGGTCGCTGGATCTCGAAAACCATCGCGCAGCCGTATGTCGATCGACCCGGGGAGAAATGCTGAATCGAAGACATCCTTGAACTCGCCCAAGTCCTGCCGTGCACGCTCCAGCGCCTGGTCGGGTGAGACGTACTCGACGCGTTCGACCTCACGGTATGTGGCAACATCCTCCATCGCGCGCCCGACGTCGTCTACCGATGTCGAATCCGCGACGAAGGCGCGGATTTCCACTTGCGACTCGACGGCGCGGAGCGCTTCCCGGATGTTCAGTGCTACCAGCGAGAAAAGGCCGAATGCGAACAGCGAGAAGGCGATCGTCGTGACGCTCAGCATGCCAAGCAGCGGCGCGCGCCGCATGCCTAGTGCCACTTCGCGAAGCGCGAGCCTCACGACGCGTCCCTCGTCCCGGCCCGCGAGTCGTCGGCCGAATCGAAAGCTACCTGGCCACGATTGATCTCCAGCACGCGGAGGTCCGCGCGTCGCACGACATCGAGGTCATGGGTTGCCATGATTACTGCCGTGCCCAAGGCGTTGATGTCCCTGAGGAGCTGGAATACGCTGCGCGTGGCGCGCTCATCCAGGTTCCCAGTAGGCTCGTCGGCGACCAGCACCATCGGATCGTTCACCAGTGCGCGGGCGATTGCGACGCGCTGCTGCTCCCCTCCGCTCAGTTCACGGGGATACGCCGTGGCCTTCGAGGCCAATCCGACCTGTGTCAGCAGACGCGACACCTTGGGCGGAATCCGATCGCGCGGAACGCCCGTCACCTCCAGCGCAAAACCGACGTTGGCTTCCACAGTACGATCGTCCAGCAGTCGAAAATCCTGAAAGACGACGCCCAGCTTGCGGCGGAGCAGAGGTACCTCGCGCCGCTTGACCTGTCGGCTGCGCGCACCCGCGATCCAGACGTCCCCCTTGGATGGAAACTCGTCCAGATAGATGAGTTTCAGGATGGTGCTCTTGCCGGCGCCACTCGGTCCCGTGAGAAAGACGAACTCTCCCTTCTGCACTGTGAACGAGACGTCACTGAGCGCCAGTCCAGTGCGCGGGTATTCCTTGAAGACGCTAGCGAATCGGATCACGAGTCGAGGGTCCGGTGTCTGGACGCGTACCACAATCTAGACGATCAGGATCCACGAAGGCTTGCAAACTGCCCGGTAATGCAGGCCTCCCCAAGCGAAATCCTGCGGCGGCGTCACGCGTGGCGTCCTCGTTCAGCGTTCGAGCGCCTGCACGACATCGGCGATTAGATCGCTGGCAGCCTCGATTCCCGCGATCAAACGCACGGCGCCGTCCGGGATCCCGAGTTCGCTGCGTTGGGACGGTGTGAGGTCGTTGTGCGGCGAGATCCGGGGTTCGCATGCCAACGACGCAACGCTGCCCAGTCGTGTTGAAACGGCGAAGATCCTGAGTCGCGACAAGAAACGGGTGGCGGCGGCTACGTCGTCCAGCACGACGGTCAGCGCGGCACCGAACCCCGACATTGTATCCCTGGCCAGTTCGTGATCCGGGTGGGATTCGAGGCCGGCGTAGTGAACGCGACGGACGTCGGGATGGTTCGCGAGCACGCGGGCAAGAGCGACAGCGTTGTCGTTCTGCCGCTGTCTGCGTACATCGAGCGTTCGCAGTCCGCGTTCGAGAAGCCAGCAACTGAACGAATCCGGCGTGGCTTTCCTCTCGATCATCTTGTGGCGCACTTCGTCGATATAGGGCGCGGTGCCGACCACGATGCCGTCGGCCACTTCGTCGAAGCCGCTCAGGGACGTGGCTTCAGCGTGGACGACGACGTCAGCACCCAGGTCGAGCGCTCGGAAATTGATCGGCGAGGCACGCGTGCTATCGACGATCAGGGCAAGGCCGGCATCCCTCGTCAGCTGCGAGAGCGGTCGCAAATCCAGCACGCGACCAGCCACATCGCTGGGTGTCGCGGCGAACACAGCACGCGTTTCCTTCCGTAGCGCCTGGCGCCAGGCGCGACTGGCAAGGGGATCGACGGTGGTGACGTCGATGCCGAGTCGAGAGAACTCGTGCTGGAAGAGAGATCGCTCGGCGCTACCGACCAATCGGCTGGCAATGAGATGATCGCCGGGGCGCAGGAGCGCGAGGAGGGCACAGGGTAACACCGCACCGCCAGCGAGGATGAGCGCGTCCTCGGCGCCTTCGATGGCCGCGATCTGCTTGTGAAGGAGGACGACGTCGACCGCGTCGGGCTGGAACGCAGCCGGTCGCTCGCCGGCTATCCGGGTGATGCTCCCTGAATCCGTCGGGGGTGCCGCCGGCACTCCGGCAATGTCCCTGGTGCGGCCCGCCCCGAGGAGCAACGTGGCGAGAGACACGGAGCCTGGGTCGCAGTCGGGCATGCGGTCGTCTCAGGCGAATCTGCCGCCGCGGCGATCGAGGTCGGGCTTGACCAGGCGCACGATTTCGGACACGGCGATGCCGGCGATGTCGCGGACGACGACACCGCCTTTGGGAACGGTGTCGTCGATCTCGACCGTTGCGAGGTCGTGACGTCGCGGGCCGTAGACCCAGACCATTTCTCCCCGGGAGAGCATGCGGAGCGACGCTTCGCTCGTGGAGAGTCGGACCAGCGGGCCGCGGTCCGGTTCGCCGGCGCGCGTGCCGATGAACCCGACCACCTGCAGGGGCGGGTTGAAAGATCGCGTCACAGCGCCATCTGCAACGCCAAATAGCCGTTCGCGTCGCGCATAACGAGTCGGCGTTCCCAGAGCGTATTGAGCGTGCGGTCCGTGAGGTCGGCCGATTCCCCCAGTTCGGGAGCGATGTCCGCGGCGCATGCCCGTCCGCGCCGGTTGACGGCATTGCAGGCACGGCGCGAATCGTCGTCGAGCGGACCGACGACACGCCAGGGGCCGTGTGCGTCCTCCACGACGACCGCGAGCCCGTAGCATTCGAGCACAGTCTCGATCGCCTCGAGGTGCGAATCTCCCACGCCGCTCACTGCGATGTACACTTCGCGCGGTTCGGGGCCGCGCCGGATATCGTTGAGGAGTTTGCCCACCACTTCGTCGGCGCACGAGAAGTCCATCATTCCCACCGACGAAAAATCGATAATCGTCAGGGTGCGTTCGGGCAGCGCAGCCACCGCCAGCTCGATCTCCTGCCGCACGGCGGCGCCAGTCGATCGCGTGACCAGGTTCGAATACTGGCCAGAACCGGTCTGGCGAAGAACCACACTGACATCAATAAAGTGTTTCACCGTGAAACTACTCGCTCCGGAATAGTGATCTGCAACTGCGCGCCCGGGAATGGCGGGAGGTGCCTGAGGAGTGGGGTGTCCGTATCCCACGGTGGCACGATGGCGATGCGCGCAGTACCGCTGCGGATCGACAGCTTGCCGTCCCATTTTGCCACGAAACGCTGGACACCGGCGAGTCCCTGGCCACGGCCTGGGTCATGAAAGCGGCTGACTCCGCGGACGACGGCGTCCTCGAGAGCTACTCCGTCATCCCAGCGATCGATCCGCTTCCGTCCCTGGGCCATTTCCAGCGATCGACGGAAGCCGATGCCTGCGTCGCAAACGGCGATGACGACCACACGGCGACCCAGCCGCTGGCGCCAGGTATAGGTCTGCACCGCCACCCACCCGCGCGCCTCGGCATGTTCGACGATGTTCTGGCAAGCCTCGGACAGCGTCATGGCAAAGCGCATCGTGGTCTGCGCGTCCAGGTTCAACTCATTGACGAGGATGACCTGCGCCTTCGTCTGAATGCGTTCGACGACGCCATGAACGTCGTCGCTCTTTTCGACGGGCGTGATTTCGAGCAGAACGTTGGACTCGCCGCTGAGGTTCCGGGCGCGAGGTACGTGGCCGTGCAGCTCAAACAATTCTTCCGCGTGCCGATAGAAGCCCGCGCGCTGCCAGTAGCTGGCCGTGTCCTCTGCCTCCGGTCCGGTGAAGTCGGCGCGGACCTCCCGCGACTGTCCGACGGTCAGCAGCGCTGTCAGCCCGAATGGCGAGGACCATCGAGTATGGCGCGCGTCGATCAAAACCTTCTCGTCGGCCGGGACCGGGGCAAGCTGGTCGAACACCTGTTCAAACGTCTCGTCATCGAGTGAAGGCGGAACGGTGATGACGGTAGTCACGATGTGATCAGTTCTCCACGAAGATACGACGCGAGCCCGCTCGCGCCCCGATAGTCCACATTCCGCGCTGCCGCAATGGTAGCGACGCGGAGCGCCTCGGCAAACATATCACCCGCGAGGAGCCGTGAGAAATAGGTCGCGCCAAGAACGTCGCCGCACCCTGTCGGGTCTCCTTCGGTCTTGACAGATCGCGGCATCGGCGGCACGAGGGCGGTGCGGATCGCGCCACCGACCGGCGCGATTCCGGATGCGCGTCCGGGATCGAGACGTTCGAACGACGGGGCGTTCACGTAGACGAGTCCTCGCGCGCCCAGCGTCACGACGAGCGACCGGACGCCGCGCGCCATCGCGATCGCCGCCAACGCCAGCGGATCGCTGGCCATCATCGACATCTCGTCCTCGTTCACCTGCAACAGGTCGGCACAGCCGCACCACCCGGCAGCGTCGGGCAGCGGCTGCAACGTGCGCAGACCATCCGGCTGCAGTGCCAGCATCAACGAATGCAGGTCCAGGTAAATCGGACCATGAAAAGCGCGGCGCACGTCCTGCGCGGTGGCCAAGTCCAGCTCGAACCCGCTGATCAGGTTCAGGTACAGGGCGTCCAGATCCCTCAACAGCGGCTGCAGTGCCGCAAACGTCCACGGCGGAACGCCACCGGAAAGCACTTCCGTTCGGCGCTCGGCGTTGACGTAGCGAAGCTGTACGCGGTTGGTTCGCGCGTCGACTTCGATCGCCCCGGCACCGGGAGCCAGCCGCTTCAGACTGCCGAGGAACTGCCGCGCCCGGGGGGCCAGATCACGGCCGACCTTCGCGATCGGCACTATCGCCCAGTCCGCCGGCAGCGCGGCGTCGAAACCGGCGAGCGCGTAGGTAATTCCACCCCACTCCTCCACCGGTGCCGATCGGACATCGCGTCCGTGGATCACGTCCCAGACAAACGATCCCAGCACGCCAACGCGCCTCACCCGTGCTGCCTCGTTCAGGAAACGCCAGGCACCTGTTGCCTGAATGTCGCCACCGCTCCCACGACGCCGGCCGTCCCCGGCAACGATCCCGGCACGATACGACACGCTTCGACCGCGGGCCGGAACGCGCGCTTGCGCACCTCCTTGCGCAGAGGATCGAACAGCTTGTCGCCGGCCTGGGTAACGCCGCCGGCGATCACCACGACGTCCGGGTTGAAGATGTTGAGCAGATTGGCGATGCCCGCGCCCAGGAATCGGGCTGTCTCCCGCACGACCTCGAGACTCAACTCGTCACCACGATGCGCGCCTTCGTAAACGATAGCCGCCGTCAGTCGATCCAGATCGCCACCCACCATGGTGTGGAGCACCGAGTCCGCATCGCCGCCTAACGCCTCTCGCGCCCGCTCGGCGATCGACGGCCCCGACGCATAGGCCTCCAGGCATCCGTAGTTGCCGCACTTGCAGCGCCGGCCGGTGATGTCGATCGTGGTGTGTCCGATTTCGCCAGCGACGTCGGCCGAACCGTGGTACAACTGCCCATCGAGGATCAAACCTCCGCCGATACCCGTGCCGATCGTCATGCCGACCACGTTGCGTCCGCCCGCCGCCGCGCCCAGCCACCACTCGCCCAGCGTGGCGCAGTTCGCGTCGTTGTCGATCGTGGCGTGCAACCCCACCCGGGAGGCAATCACGTCCCGCAGCGGGAAATTTGTCCAGCCTAGGTTCGGCGTCGTGATCACGATCCCGCGATCGCGATCCAGCGGCCCCGGCGCTCCCACGCCGACGCCGGCGAAATCGCCACGCTCGGCCCCCGTGACAGTCATCGTGTCCGCGATCACGCTCTCGATCATGCCCACCATCCGGTCAACCACCGCATCGGCACCCTGCGATGCCAGCGTCAACTCGGTGCGTACGGCATACGTCCGGCTCCCATCCTCGGGCAGAGCCGCTGCTACGATGTTGGTACCGCCCAAATCGACGCCAACGATGTAACGGGTGCGAACTGTGGTGGACATCGGAGCGAGGGAGGGGGGAAGGAGGAGTTGCAGATGACGGTTATCGTCGGCGGCTACAACGCAGCCAGTCTGCGTGCCACAAGATAGCTTCCGAGGACGACGATGAGCAGCGCGAATCCCTGCTTTATGCGGCGCTGGGGAACCAGGCGGTTGAATCGGGTGCCCAGTACCGCGCCCACTGCCGCCAAGCCCGTGAACGACCCGACCAGCGGCCAGTCGATCGGCACCTGGCCGATGTAGCCGAGGAGGCCGCTCAACGCGTTCATCGCGATGATCAGCAGCGAACTCCCCACTGCCGGCCTCACCGGAACGCCGGCAAGGAGCACCAGGGCGGGAACGATCACGAAACCGCCGCCAGCCCCGATGAGCGACGTGAGCGTACCCACGCCGAGCGCCTGAACCCCCAGCACCGGGGTGAATCGGATCGCCTCGACATCGTTAGGTGCACCGGTCGCGGAGTCGTCCCTGAGCGAGTCCCGAAACATGAAGATCGCGGCCGTGAACGCGAAGGCTGTGAACAGTGCGAGCTGCACGGCCGCCGACACGTGGTGCGTCAATCGCGCGGTCACGAATGCAGAGACCATCGCAAACGCGCCAAACGGTATCGCGACGCGGAGCCGCACCGTCCCCTGCCGCCAGTGCGTCAGGAACCCGATGAACGCGCTCATGCCCACGACAGCAAGGCTCATCGCGATTGCCGGCTTGGTATCGACATGAAATGCGTACAGGAAGATCGGCAGCGCCAGGATCGATCCGCCACCGCCCAGCAAACCCAGGACAATGCCGACCGCCAACGCAAGCGCTGTTCCTATGACGTCCATGGCGATGGGAAAGAAAACAGCCGCGCACGGAACGCGGAATACGCGTCAACGCTCCCTGGCATTCGCCAATCGCATTGCCACTTGTGCAACCCGATCGGCGTCGAGGTCGCGCATGCAGCGCCAATGCCCAAGTGGGCACTGCACCGGCCCATGGGCGTTGCACGGGCGGCAGTCCAGCCCCAAATGCTCGACGATTGCTGATTGCGGCGCCAGCGGCCCGAACCCGAGCGCAGGAACGGTGGAGCCGAAGATCGCGACAGTTGGCGTGCGCATGGCGCTGGCCAAGTGCTGCGGCGCTGAATCGTTGGTGATCAGCAGCGCGCACCGGCCAATGAGTTCGGCCGACTGCAGCAACGACAAGCACCCGGTCGCATCGATGGCCGCGCCGAACGTTGCGTCCACGATGGCGCGCGCGATGTCGCGGTCTGCGGCGCCCCCGACTACCACCAACTGTCCGGCAGAAGTCAGGCGTCGAGCGAGGTCCAGATAGTACGGCCAGCGCTTCGTCGCCCAGACACTTCCCGGGGCCAGCGCGATCAGCGGCTCGCCGCCGGGCGACGCCTCTCTGACGAGCAACTCGCTGACGCGCGCGCGGTCATCGTCTCCCGGATAGAGTCGCGGGAGCAACGCCGCCGGGTCAGCCACGGCGCCACTGCCGGCTGCCAGGCGCCAAAGCCGCTCCACATGGTGCTGCTCTCGTCGATACGCAACGCGGGAAGTATACAACCACCGGCCGGCCGAGCGGTCGAAGCCGATGCGCGTGCGGTAGCCGGCTGCCAACGCGAGGGCTGCGGTTCGGAGCGAACCCTGAGCACAGTAGGCGATAGCAGACCGATCGGGCGCGCGGATCGCGCGCGAAAGCTCGGCAAGGCCACCAACACCGGAGTGCGTCCCTCGCTTGTCGTACACGATCACCCGCCGCACGGCTGGATGGTTCGCAAGCAGGCCGGCTGCCGCGGGCGTCGTCACCACATCCACAGGACCATCGGTCGCCAGCTGCGCCAGCAAGGGGGTAGCCAGCACCACATCGCCAAGAAAAGACGTCTGAACCACCAGCGACAGGTGCGCCATGACAGCGGACGATCCGGCTAATCGACTTGCAGGACGGCCAGGAACGCCTCCTGGGGGATCTCGACCGCTCCGACCTGCTTCATCCGCCGCTTTCCCTCTTTCTGCTTTTCGAGGAGCTTGCGTTTCCTGGTGATGTCGCCGCCGTAGCACTTGGCGAGGACGTCCTTGCGCAGCGGCTTCACCGTGGTTCGTGCAATCACCTTGTTTCCGATCGTTGCCTGGATCGCCACCTCGAACAGCTGCCGCGGAATCAGTTCCTTGAGCTTGTCGGCGATCTTGCGCCCCCACTCGTATGCCTTGTCCCGGTGGATGATCACGCTGAACGCGTCGATGGGATCGCCATTGATCAGCATGTCCAGCCGCACCAGTTCACTGGCGCGGTAGTCGCCCAGTTCGTAGTCCAGGCTCGCATACCCGCGCGAGATCGTTTTCAGTCGGTCGTAGAAGTCGAGGACGATCTCCGCGAGCGGGAACTCCCAGTCGAATTCGACGCGAGTGGTATCCAGGTACCGCATGCCGTGGTAGACGCCGCGCCTTTCGGTGCCTAACGTCATGATCGGGCCGATATAGTCGACGGGCGATACGATCCGGGCCTTGACGAACGGCTCCTCGATCCGATCGAGCGTGCCGGCGGACGGCATGCGGGAGGGATTCTCTATCAGGCCCATGGTACCGTCCGGATAGTAGACGCGGTACTCCACGTTCGGCACCGTCGTTACCAGGTCCAGGTTGAACTCACGCTCCAGGCGCTCCTGCACGATCTCCATGTGAAGCAGACCGAGAAATCCGCAACGGAAGCCGAAGCCCAGCGCGACCGAGGTCTCCGGCTCGTATCGGAGGGACGCGTCGTTCAGCTGCAACTTGGACAGCGCGTCGCGCAGGTTCTCGTACTGGGTGGTGTCCGTGGGATATATGCCCGCGAACACCATCGAGTGGACCTCCTTGTAGCCGGGCAACGCCTCTCCGGCAGGATGACTGGCATCGAAAATCGTGTCGCCGGCCCGCGTCTCCTTCACGGAGCGAACGTTGGCCACCACGTAACCGACCTCGCCCGCCGACAGCTCTGCGGCCTTGACCTGTCGCAACTGGAGATATCCGACCTCCGCCACCTCGTACTGACCGGCGTTGGCACCGAACGTGATCTCCATACCAGGGCGAATGGAACCGTCGACCACCCGAATGCTGGGGATGGCGCCCCGATACCGGTCGTAGTACGAATCGAAGATCAGCGCCCGAAGCGGCGCATCCGGCTTGCCCACCGGAGGGCGCACGCGCGCGACGATCGCGTCCAGCAGCGCCGGGATGCCGACGCCCTCCTTGGCGCTGACCAGCAGTATGTCCTCTTCGTTGGCCCCGATCAGGTCGTGCACTTCTTTCTTGCGCCGGTCGGGCTCTGCACCCGGCAGATCGATCTTGTTGAGTACGGGGATGATGTCGAGTCCCGCATCGAGCGCAAGAAACAGGTTGGACAGCGTCTGCGCCTGGATTCCCTGCGACGCGTCCACCACCAGGATCGCCCCTTCACAGGCAGCGAGCGAACGCGACACCTCATAGGTGAAGTCGACGTGTCCCGGTGTGTCGATCAGGTTCAGCTCGAAGACGCCGCCGGCGGGCGCCTCATACGTCATGCGGACCGCGTTGAGCTTGATCGTGATGCCGCGCTCCCGCTCCAGGTCCAGTGTGTCCAGCACCTGCTCCTTCATTTCGCGCTTCTCGATCGTCGAGGTGGCCTCGATCAGCCGATCGGCCAACGTGGACTTGCCGTGATCGATGTGCGCGATGATACAAAAGTTGCGGATGTGGTCGAGCTGCAAGTGACAGAGGGCAGGAGAATCGGCGCGCGGTCAGGCGCCAGCGGGCAGTCTTCGCCACGCAAGAAATTGCGGTGGAGAATCTAGCGACCCAACGAAGCTGCCCCAACGCCGACGAATCCGCCTGTTCGTCCGGAGCGCCCCTCACGAGACATCGTCGGCACAACTTGTCACCGACGCAAAGCGAGGGCAGGCACTGGGGCCGGCCCTCGCTGGCATCATCGAAGTTCAGGGCTTTTCCGGTTTCTTCTCGACGGCGGGTTCACGAACCGCGGGAGCCTGTGTCCGAGGCGTAGGCGTGGACGGAGCCGGATGTGCGCCGCTGCCAGGGATCCCTCCGCCCATCGTCCGGTCTCCCGGAATGCGCCCGCCACCTCCGCCGGCGTCGCTGCGACCCCCGGCTCGGCTCGGTGGCTCGAACGAGCGCGGCGGCGGATCGAATGAGCGCTCGCTTCCCCTGCCGATGCGACTGCCACCGTTGTCACCGCCGCGTGGCGGAGCGTCGAACGTTCGCGGGCTCTCACGTGGTGGGGGATCGAATTGCTGCCGGGTGTCCCCGCGAGTCGTAGGGTTATCCTGACCGCGCACCCAGTTTTCCCGTCCTGACCGGCCCAACGGATCGTCCCTAGGTTGGCGACGGTCGCCTCCCGGTTGCCGGCCTTCCCCGCGAGATCCCGGTGTGGGACGCGGGCCGGCGTCGCCGAGGCGCAACCCGCCAGCAGTCTCGGAGAGCGGACGCCGCTCGATCATCTCCTGCCGCCGGAGGTCGTCCAGCGCGCGACGGGGAATCGAATACACGCGGTTGAGTTCTTCGTCGCTGGCAGTACCGCCCACGTCCGGCTGGCCCGCTGCCACGCGTGCCTTCTGGCCACCCGTGATCTTTCCATCGTCGCCCGGCGCCGGAATCTGCGGGATGAGTTTGGTGTTTGGCGTGCTCTCTGGTGCTGTCGGTTGCGTGGGCGGAGTTTGCGGACCGGAGACGATGATCCCGTTCCGATTGTAGAAGCGCCCGAAGTAGGGGTCGTAGCAAAGCGCCGAACCGAAGCCAAGGTACGTGGAGCAGAAGAACCCGTAGTAGCCGTACGATCGGTGGCAGAACGATGGATCGTAGAAGCCGTCGAAACCGGAGTAGCTGCCACAAAACGACGCCACCGTGGTGTAGGCGGATCCTTCGACCGCGTAGTTGGCAATGTCGAAGTCGTAAGGCGTATCCCGATCGTACAGCACCCAGGGAGCGAACCGCTCAACGATTCGGGTCGGGTTGCCGGTGTAGCGCTCGGTAATCGCGCTGACGATACCAGTGCTTTCGAAGTCCCGGTTTCGTAGCTTGGAGAGATCCATCGGTTCGTTCGAAGCAATCGCGAAGACGAAGCCCATCCCCCAGCGCTCGTACGCGGTGAAACTGTAGTTCGTACCTCCTCGTCGGCTGCGTACCAGATGGTCGGAATTGCCGCGGACGCGCGTCGTGCTGCTACGATTGTACGGGAAGAGGATCGTCATGCGTCCGTCGCTGTCGACACGCCCGACGACGACATAGGCGTCGTCTTCCACGCGGAAGCGCACGCGCGGGGAACTCCCGAACCTCAGCTGGCGAGAATCTTCGAACCACACGGAGACGATGGGGGCTTCCTCCGTGAAACGATCCATCGCTCGATCGTTCCACCGGGTCGTCTGCGCGCAGGCGGCCAGCGAAGGCGCGACCAGAAGCGCCGAGGAGAGCAGGAGCCGATGCCGCATTTGATCCTCCAAGCGAAGGGCGGGCCCGGATTCAACGCTCACCGGGAGTCCGCGCGTTCCAACCTAACGTTTCGCGACGATTGTCGCCATGCAGCCCTTTGCGTCGGTCGAATTGACCCGCCTTGACGTCTCCTCTAAGCTTCGTCCGCGATGGAAAGCCAGCCAAGCCGAGCCGACCTGATCGACCCAGCCTCGATTGCGAGTCTGGGGCGGATAGAAATTGTCGCTCGCTGGGTCGTGGACGGATTTCTGGCCGGGTTACACCGATCGCCACGCAAAGGTTTCTCGGTCGAGTTCGCCGAGTTCCGGCCGTACATGCCGGGCGACGACTTGCGGTATATCGATTGGAAGATCGTGGCTCGCGCCGATCGATGGATGATCAAGCAGTTCGAGGAGGAGACGAATACACGGGCGGCGCTGGTCCTCGATGTCAGCAAGTCGATGGATTGGACCGGAAGCACCAGCCGCCTTACCAAACTCCGCTACGCCGAACAGATCGTCGCTGCCCTGGCGCTGCTGTTCATACGACAGCGGGATGCGGTCGGACTCATCCGATACGACGAGCAGCTCCGGACGGTGATCCCGCCGAGGGCGCGAAGTATTCAATGGATGCGGATCATTCGCGGTCTGGAACAGCCGGGATCGGGGCGTGAGTCCCGGATGGCGGATGCGGTAGTGCAGGCCGCGAAATTGGTCAAGCGCCCTGGATTCGTGGTGCTCGTGTCGGACCTGCTGATCGATCGCGAGCAGATCCAGAACGCACTGCGTGCCGTCCGTGCGGCGGGCCATCAGCTTATCGTGCTGCACGTCATGGACCCGCTGGAGCGGGATCTCGACATGGTTGGAGAGGCGGTGTTCGCGGACACCGAGACGTCGCTCGCCATCCCGGCTACGGTGGCTGATGTGAGGACGGCCTACAGGAAGACGGTGGATCGAGCGATCGAAGAGTGGCGCTCCATGCTCGCGTCGCTCGGTGCGGCATACGAGGTCGTGCCAACCGACACGCCGTTCGGCGTTCCGCTTCGCCGCGCGCTCGCCGCGCGTCAGAGGATCCCGTGAGTTTTCTCGCTCCGCTGTACCTGCTGCTGGCAGGAGCCGTTGCGGTACCGCTGGTCCTGCATCTGATGCGCAAGCGGATCGAGATCACGTTCGATTTCCCGGCTGTGTTGTACCTGGCACGCGCCGAACGGGAAAACGTGCGCCAGATGCGGATCCGCAATCTGTTGCTGATGATGCTGCGGGTCCTGGCCGTATTGTTTCTGGCGCTTGCCGCGGCACGACCGGTGGGACGACTGATCGGTGCTGGTCACGTGCCGACGGCGATCGCGGTAGTGCTGGACAATTCCATGAGCACGTCCGTGATCGTCGACGGGGCTCCGCTCCTGAACCGGCTGAAGCGGGCCGCGGCGACTGCGATCGATGGAACGTCAGCCAGTGACCGGCTGTGGCTGGTAACGGCAGACGGGCAGGTCGTGGGGGGAACCAGAGCGGCTGTCCGCGACGCCCTCGCGCGCATCGAGGCGATTGGTGGGAGAGGAGACCTGCCTTATGCAGTGACGCGAGCCGCGGGACTGGTCATGGCCGCCGGTCTCCCGTCGCGAGAGGTCGCGATCGTTACGGATGCTCAGGCGACGTCGTGGTCATCCGAGATTCCGCTGGGCGACGTTCGCGTCGTGGTGTACGCGCCGACGGTCGCGGCGCCTCCCAATCGCGCGATCGTTGCCGCTGACGCCCGGCCGGCGCGCTGGACTCCGCGCGGCACGGTGCTGGGCCAGACCAGCGGCGTGGACTCGGCCACCTTTCGCGTTTCGTTAGGTGAGAGGACGCTCGCGCGCGGCCTGACGAGAGGTGGCGAAGAGATCAGCGTACGCGCGGAACCGGCGGAGCGGGGCTGGCAACGCGGCGTCATCGAGCTCGCGCCTGACGAGTTGCGTGCCGACGACATGCGCTACTTCGCCGTCTGGATGGGCGGCGCGCCAAGCGTGCGTCTGCTCCCAGGTTCCGGCCCCTTCGTCAAGACAGCGGTTGACGCGCTAGTACAGAGCGGTCGACTTGCCCTCGGGAACGAGATCGAAATCGGTCCAGCCGACGCGGTGACTCACTTGCCGGCACTGATCCTCCCGCCAGGGGACGCGGTACGGCTTGGCGCAGCCAATCGTGCCCTCGAGCGACTGAATGTGCCATGGCGGTTTGGGCCGGCGCGACGCGAGGAGACAGTTGTCAGAGGCGCTGGATTCGACGGCGCCGCGGCTACGGTGCGATATCCGCTGGTGGCAACGGTGGCAGCGCCGGCAGATACGCTGGCAACCGTGGCTGGTGAGCCATGGATCGTCGCCGGCGAACACTACGCGATCGTGGGTTCGCCGGTCGATCCTGTTGCCACGACGTTTCCGTTACGGGCGACATTTCTTCCCTGGTTCGGGGATGTCCTCGCGCAACGGTTGGCGGGTGATGCCACTATCGTCCTCAACACTGTACCGGGCGGATCAGTCACCGTCCCATCCGGCGTGGACGCGCTGGAGGGCGATGATCAACAGGCTGCTAAGCTCACATCGCGTACGCTGATCGCGCCGAGCAGGGCAGGAGTGTATTTCCTGCGCCGGGGTGCCGAGCGGGTGGGCGCGGTCGTGGTGAACGCGGAGCCCGAGGAGTCTGACTTGCGTCGTCTGCCATTGGACCAGTTGCGCAGTCGTATTCGCGTGCGGGAGAGCGTGGTCGTGTCGGACGACGGGGCATGGAAGCGTGCGGTGTTCGATGTGGGATCCCGTCGCCCGCTCCAGCCATCGTTGCTGCTCCTCGCGCTGGCGTGTCTCGCTGGAGAACTCATGGTCGTCAGGCGGGATGGCCAACCGAAGGCGATTCGCGCGGCCTGATGGCGCTTGAGTCGTTGATCGAGGCGTTCGAGGGACTCCAGTCCTTCCGGCGTCTGCAGTCGGAATTGCCGCAGCCATCCGCGCGCGTGGTGGTGACGGGATTGGCGGGATCGACGGACGCGGTCCTGGTGGCCGGGCTGGCGCGCGCGCACGTCAACCGGCTGTTCATTGTTGTAGCTGATGGCGTCGCCGAGGCCGAGCGTTGGTTGGCGGATATCGATGTCCTCGTCGGTCCCGGTTTCGCGGCGTTCTATCCCCCGCGCGAAGGGTTCCGCGAGACGGAACCGCATGCCGAGATCGCCGGCGAACGCGTGGAGACTTTGGAGCTGGTGATGCGGGGTGCCGTTCGCATCGTGATCACGACGGCGCGGGCACTCCTCGAACGCACCCGGCTTCCCCGTGCGCTTCGCGCCGCTCGGCTGGAACTGCGAAAAGGCGACGTCAAGCGACTGACCGATCTCGTCGACCACCTGACGAGCATCGGTTTCGAGCGCGTGGATGCGATCGACGATGTCACGCAATTTTCCGTGCGTGGCGGGATTCTCGATGTCTATGGATTCGGCATGGCGGACCCCGTGCGGATGGAGTTCCTGGGAGACGAGATCGTCGATTGCCGGCATTTCGATCTGGCGACGCAGCGAAGTACGCGTGATGCGCCGGTCGCGCTCATCCTCCCGGTGGACGGCGCACGGATCGACAGGGGGCAGGAGCTCGAGCGAGCCGGCATCCTCGACCTCTTCCCGCCGGACAGCGTCGTGTTCATCCCGGCGGATTCGCATCCCGACGCGGAAATGCGGCGCACGTGGGAGGAGGCGGAACACCATGCCGACCTTGCCCGCCGCCACGGAGAGGACGCTCCGGGTCGCGACCGGGTCTTCCTTGTTCCCGGCGAGATTGCCCGCCAGCTCGAAACCTTTGGAACGATTTTCGAGCAGACGTCGGCGTCGGTATCGGATGCGATCGTCTTTCCCATCCGCCCGCCGGAGCCGATCGGGCGCGATATGAAGGTGCTGCGCCGCATCGTCCGGGATGGCACGCCGACGATGATTCTCTGCGACAATACCGGCCAGGCGGAACGACTCGACGAGCTCCTCAACGAGACGGATTACGCGCCGAGCGGTGCCGCACTCGTGATCGGCGTCCTGCATGGCGGCTTCGTGCTGTCCGGTGCGCATGCACTGCGTGTGCTTACGGACCACGAGATCTTTCGGCGCGAACGCCGCCTGCGTCGCGCGCGGCGGTATTCGGGCGGGTCGTTCCTCGACACCGTCTCCGCACTCAAGGCCGGCGACTACGTGGTGCATTTGGAGCACGGCGTCGGCATATACCGCGGCATCGAGAAGATCTACTTTCGCGAGAGCACGATCGAAGTCGCGGTACTGGAGTACGAGGGGGGCGATCGACTCAACGTACCTTTGTATCGGCTCGATCAGATCGAACGGTATCGGTCCGCGGCCGATATCGGCGACGACGCGCCGCCGCCGCGCCTGCACAAGCTGGGCGGGCGCCGCTGGTCCGCCCAGCGCGACAAGACGCGGAGCGCCATTCAGGAGATGACGCAGGAGTTGCTGGATCTGTACGCGCGCCGCCAACTGGCCTCACGTCCGCAGCATCTGCCGGATACCGCGTGGCAGCGTCAGCTCGAATCGTCGTTCCTGTTCGAGGACACGCCTGACCAGCGCAAGGCGACACGCGACGTGAAAGGCGACATGGAGCGCCCGCGCCCGATGGATCGCCTGCTGGTTGGCGACGTGGGCTACGGCAAGACGGAGATTGCCGTCCGTGCGGCGTTCAAGGCAGTGCAGTCGGGCCGCCAGGTCGCTGTGCTCGTCCCGACGACGATCCTTGCCGAACAACACGCCCGGACGTTCGGCGACAGGCTGGCTGACTTCCCGATCCGGATAGCTACGCTGTCGCGTTTCCGAACGGGGAAAGAGCAGGCGGCGGAACTGGCTGAGCTGGCGGGTGGCCGGATCGACATCGTCATCGGAACGCACCGATTGCTGAGTTCGGACGTCGGATTTTCCTCGTTAGGCCTGATTGTCGTCGACGAGGAGCACAGGTTCGGCGTGAAGCACAAGGAACGGTTGAAGCAGCTGCGCCTGGAGACCGACGTGCTGACGCTGACCGCGACACCGATCCCGCGTACCCTGCACCTGTCGCTCGCCGGTCTGCGCGACATGACGCTGATGCAAACGCCGCCGCGCGATCGCTCACCGGTCCTCACGTTCGTCGAGCCGTGGGACGATGGGCTGATAGAGGAAGGCGTCGGACGCGAACTGGATCGTGGCGGGCAGGTCTTCTTCGTCCACAACCGGATCGAGACGATCGAAGGCATCGCCAGCCACCTCCGACGCCTGGTTCCGCGCGCCCGCGTGGGCATCGGGCATGGACAGATGCGGGAGCGAGAGCTGGATGATGTCATGCGGCGCTTCGTCGCTGGTGACCTCGACGTCCTGGTGAGCACGATGATCGTGGAATCCGGACTGGACGTGCCCAACGCCAATACGATGTTCGTGAACCGCGCCGATCACTTCGGCCTCGCTCAGCTGTACCAGTTGCGGGGGCGCGTGGGTCGATCGCATCGGCGCGCGTACTGCTACCTGATGGTGCCGGATTCGATAGACGAAGACGCTGAACGCCGCCTGCAGGTCCTGGAACACCATACGGAGCTGGGCTCCGGGTATCGCGTCGCGCTCAAGGATCTGGAACTGCGCGGAGCGGGCAACCTGTTGGGCCCTGAGCAGTCGGGTTTCGTGCACGCCGTCGGGTTCGATCTATACCTGCGCATGCTCGATGAAACGGTCCGCAGAGTCCAGGCGGGAGACGACGCCCCCAAGGCCATCCCTCCGGACGTATCGCTCGACGTGCCAGCCTTCATCCCGGACGAATACATAGTATCGGCTGAGGTCAAGCTCGATGTCTACCGCCGGCTGACTGCCGCCACCGATCCGGCGGCCATCGATGACATCCGGCGGGAACTCCGCGACCGGTTCGGAGCGATACCGCCTGCAGTCGAACACCTGCTGGCCAGCGCGCAGTTGCGTGTCGTCGGGGGCGAGCTGAGGATCGAAGGGATCCTCGTGCATGGCGATGAAGCACGTATTACCTTTCGTGATTCTGCGGCACCCCGGATGAAGGGGCTGTCCGCAGCTTTTCACGAGGTACAGTTCCGCGCCGACGTGCGTCGGGCGCACCCACTTTCGCTCAAACTCACGCGGCTCGGCGGATCGGGGATTGTGGATGGGCTGGTGCGGGCGCTCCAGCTCCTTCGCCAAAACCCTGAAGCGCGTAGCGCGTGAACGCTCTGCACGATCCCCGCCCAAACTCTCGCCCCCATTCAGGTCCGTTCCCAATGTCACGTTCCCGACTGCTCGTTGTTGGAATCCTTGTCTCTGTCACAGCATGTGAAGGCTTCAAGGAGGCGATGACCGCCCACGTCGATGTCGCCGCCAAGGCAGGATCGCAGGAGCTCTCGGTCCAGCACCTCGCGGACATGATGGGCAAGTCCCAGGTGCCGATTCGCAAGGAAGTTGCGCAGAACATCGCGGAGGTCTGGGTCAACTACCAGCTCCTTGCTCTCGCCGCAGCGAACGACGACTCGCTCAACGATCCGGACGTCGTCGATGACGCGATGTGGTCCGTGTACACGCAGGAGCGGACACGCAAGTGGTACGACAAGGTGTCTGCCAATTTCGTGAGCGACACCTCGAATCTCGAAGGCAAGTTCAACGAGGGAGCCCTGCTGGCGGCGCGTCACATTCTCTTTCCAGTGCCAGCGGGACAGGAAGCCACGGGAAGCGATTCGGTAAGGAAGAAGGCCGAGGCCGTCCTGGCACGCGCGACCAGCGCAAACTTCGCCGCGCTCGCCAAACAGTACGGGTCCGACGGTACGAAGGACCAGGGCGGTGACCTCGGACTGTTCCCGAAAGGGGCAATGGTACCGGAGTTCGAGAACGCCGTGCGCGCGCTCAAGCCCGGGGAAATCGGACCGCTCGTCAAGACGCAATTCGGTTATCACATCATCCGGCGGTCAACGTACGGAGAAGTGAAGGATCAGTTCTCGAAGCAGTACGAGGCGATCGGGAAGCGCGCCGCCGAAAGCACCTATGTCACGAACGTCGAGAATGGCGGGAAGGTCGAGCTGAAGCCGACCGTGCCCAAGCTGGTCAAAGAGATCGCGGCCGATCCTGAGCAGCATCGCAAGGACAAGACGGTCGTGGCCACCTACAAGGGCGGCGAATTGACCGCGGGCCGCCTCGTAAAATGGATCGGCGGCTTCCCGCAGCCGGATCAGGTCCGGATGCAGCTGCAGCAGGCTCCGGACTCCGTGCTGCAGATGTTCGTGAAGTCGGTGGTCAGGAACGAGCTGTTTCTGTTGCAGGCGGACAGCGTGAAGATCCAGCTGGACACCGCCGAGGTGAACAACATTCGCCGCGCCTTCGAATCGCTCGTCACGAATTCGTGGGCAGGACTGGGCGTCGCGCCGACCGCTCTGGCGGATAGCGCGCGGACGAAAGACGAGAAGGCGCGACTGGCAGCGTCGCGCGTCGACTCCTACGTCGATCGGCTAATCCAGCAGCAGGAAAGATTCGTGGAGATCCCGGCGCCACTGTCGACAGCGTTGCACCTCAAGTACGAGGGCAAGGTGAACGACGCCGGACTCGACCGAGCCGTGCAGGCAGCGCTGAAGATCCGCTCCGCGGCCGACTCCGCGCGTTCCGCGGCTCAACCGAAGTCCACCGTCCCGATCCCGTCAGCGCCAGCAACCCCTGGCGCGCAGGATACGACAAAGAAGTAGCCGGAAGGGAAATTGGAGTACGCCATTCGACACGCGCGCGGGCCATGGGCCCGCGCGCGCCGTTCCGGGTTCGGCCGCATTGGACCGCACCCGTGATTCCTGGGTAGGTTGCCACCATGTCTCCATTCGTTCGAACCTGGGTTGTGGGTGCGTTTCTGACCGTCGCCTCGCTGGCGCACGCTCAGGGGGGCGGGCTCAGGAACTTCCCCATGGACCGCATCGTCGCGGTGGTTGGCTCCACCCCCCTGCTGTGGTCCGAGGTGCTCGAAGTCATCAACCAGCGGCGCGCCCAGGGAATGCAGATTCCGGACGATTCATTGGGGATGGTGACGCTCGCTCGTCAGGTGGTGAGCGAACTGGTGGACGAGGAAATCCTTGTCCAGAAGGCGCGGAGCGACACCAGCATCGTAGTCGCCGACGCTGACGTCGCGACCACAGTCGAGCAGCAGATGAAACGTCTGCGCGAAAACTTCAAGTCGGACCAGGAGTACGTTCAGGCTCTGAAGTCGGGTGGTTTCGGAAACCAGGAAGAGTACAGGCGGTGGCTGACGGAGCAGGCCCGCCGGCGCGCTCTGTCGCAGCGCCTGATCCAGCATCTGCAGCAGTCGGGGAAGATGATCTCGGCAGCCGTGTCCGAGGCGGAGATCACGGAAGCATTCGAAAAGAACAGATTGCAGCTTCCGAAACGGCCAGCCACGTTGACATTCCGCCAGATCGTCATCGCCACGGCAGCAACGCCAAACGCGAAGGAAGCGGCGCGCGTGAAGGCGGAGTCCCTCCTTGCCGAGATCAATCGGGGAGGCGATTTCGCCAGCATCGCGAAACGCGAGTCGCAGGATCCGGGATCCAGGGAGCAGGGAGGTGACCTGGGCTGGAACCGCCGTGGCGTGATGGTTCCGGCGTTCGATCAGATGATGTTTGCGCTCAACCCGGGACAGGTGAGTCCGGTAGTGGAGACGGCGTACGGATTCCACATCATCAAAGTGGATCGCGTGAAGCCGTCGGAAGTGAAGGCGCGACATATCCTGATCAAGCCAGCGCTGGATTCGGCCGACGCGCAGCGCGCCGAGCACCTCGCTGACTCCCTGCTCGTCGCGTGGAAGGCCGGTGCATCGTATGACACGCTCGTAGCCCGGTTTCATGACGCAGATGAACTGCCGGGAAGCCTGGATCCATTCCCGCGCGATCAGCTGCCGGAATCGTACAAGGAAGGCATGAAGAGCGCGAAGTCCGGCGACTTCTTCGGCCCGTTCCCTATCGAGGACAAGCTGCGCGGACTGCCGAAATACGTGATCGGGCAGGTGCTGGTCGCACAGGACGAAGGCGACTACACGGTGAAGGATCTCCGAGAGCAGATACGCGAGCAGCTGCAACAGGAAAAATCGTTCCGGCGTCTGATCGATTCGCTGAAGAAGGAGATCTACGTTTCGATCCGCCTGGACAGCCTTCCCGCCGCTTCACCGTAGATATGCGCCCGACCATCGCCATCACGTTAGGTGATCCGCGTGGCATCGGGCCGGAGCTTGTCGTCAAGGCGCTTGCCGACGCGCGGATACGCGACGTGTTCCATCCCCTGATCGTGGGGCCGACGGGCACCGGCGTTACAGTAGACGAAAGCGTCGGAGCCTGGACCTCCGGCGGGGACGGCCGGCAGGCTGGCCGCCTTGCCGGTCGGGCGATCGAACGAGCGGTCGCCCTCGTGCAGAGTGGTCTCGCCACCGGGCTGGTGACCGCGCCGATCGACAAGGGCGCACTCCTGTCCGGTGGATACGATTACCCGGGCCACACGGAAATGCTGGCGGCGTTGACCCGATCGAGAACGGCGATGATGCTGGCGTCGGATCGGCTGCGGGTTGTCCTGGCGACGACGCACATGGCGCTCCGCGATGTGCCGGATGCCGTGACGGCAGAAGTTATTGTCGAAACCGCCAGCATCACACGCCTTGGACTCCAGCGATGGTTCGGGATCCCGGACCCGCGGATCGCGCTGTGCGCGCTCAATCCGCATGGCGGTGACGGCGGTCGCTTCGGGCGGGAGGACCAGGCCATCCTCGATCCAGCAGCCAGAACCGCGGGGATTGCCGGGCCGTTTCCGGCCGACACCGTGTTCGTACGGGCGATGCGCGGCGAGTTCGACGCGGTCGTCGCGCCGTATCACGATGTCGGCATGACGGCCATCAAGGTGGCGTCGTTCGGGGCGGCGGTGAATGTTACGCTCGGCCTGCCGTTCCCACGAACCTCACCCGATCACGGCACAGCGGTGGACATCGCCGGTCTTGGAGTCGCTGACGCGGGGAGCATGAAGGCGGCGATGCGCGAATGCGCCCGGATCGCCGGCCTCGGTGGGACTGTCAGGTCGACTTGATCGCAGCCGTCAGATCGCTCCCGGTGTCCACCGCATCGATCTCGGCGCGGATCAGTTGCAGCTGCGAGATGCGACGACCGTCCATCTCCCGCACGGTAAACGACGCGCCTCCCCCGGAAACGCGATCGCCAACGACTGGCAGACGGCCAAGCACGCCGAATACGAAGCCGCCGATCGTAGTGTAGTCGTCCTCCGGTACCGCGAGTCCGTAGGTTTCGTTCACTTCGGTGATGTGCAGGTCGCCCGCGATGAGCAGTTCGCCGCCGGCTGAAGTCGCGTGGATTTCCGGTTCGTCGTGCTCGTCGAGGATCTCGCCGACGATTTCCTCGAGCAGATCTTCCATCGTCACAACACCTGCCGTTCCGCCGTATTCGTCGAGCACGATCGCCATGTGCTCCTTCAGCCGCTTGAAGTCGGCAAGTACCTCCTCGACCTCTCGCGATCCCGGAACGACGTGGACGTTACGCATGAACTGCGAGATGGAGAACCGATCCGTTCCGCCATGCAGCGCAGGGATCAGATCCTTGGCGAGCATCAATCCCACGACGTTGTCGATCGTCCCGTCGTAGACCGGGTAACGCGAGAAGTTGCTCTCTTCGACGATCGCAAGCGCTTCCTCCAGCGTTGCATCCATGGGGATCGCGACGACGTCGGTGCGCGGCGTCATGACTTCCTGGGCGTTCTTCTCGGAAAACTCGAATACGCCTTCGATGAGCGCCGCATCCTGTGACGGGATCGCCCCGCCCTCCTCACTGTGCTCGACCAGGATGCGGAGTTCCTCGGGAGAGTGGACGGGCTCCTCCTGGACGTCGGCTTTCTGTCCGATAAGACGCAGCACGAGCTGTGCGGACGCGTTGAGCAGGATCGTGATCGGAGCCGTGAGCCACGCGAAAAAAAGCGCCGGTGGGGCGAGCCAGCGAGCGAACTTCTCAGGGTGCTGGAGTGCCAGGGCGCGAGGAGCGAGTTCGCCGAACACGACATGCATGAACGTGGCTATCGAAATAGCCACGACAGCGGCGATGCTCAATCGAAGCGAGACCTCGATCGGAACAGGGATTGCGAGGAGCCACTCCTGGAGCAAATCGCCAAGCGCGCTCTCGGCCAACCATCCGATACCCAGGCTCGTTAGCGTGATCCCGAGCTGACTCGCCGACAGGACTCGTGTCAGGTTGCTGACGGCCCGGAGAGCGACGCTGGCCTTTCGGTCGCCACCGCGAGCCATGCCCTCCAGTCGCGAGCGCCGCGCCCGCACCAGCGAAAACTCGGCGGCGACGAACACGGCGTTGAGGACGAGTAGGAAAATGATCCCGGAGAGGCGTGCCAGCATCGGCTGAAGTCTATCCGCCTTCGCGATCGACCGCCTACCCGAGGGTGGCGACCAGGCATGTGAAGTCCGGCGCGGAATCCTGCCGCTCCGAGTGACCGGCAGGGTTCGCCGAACGTCCATACAGTGCCATGACCACACCGAACTACATGATGCTGAACGAGTTCCGCATCGAAAAAAGCCTCCTACCCGTGAGCCTTCGCCTGATGGACGGGCAGGTTCTGAATGGAGATGTGTTCGTCCAGGCAAGTGCGCGCCATCGCTTCGAGCAGGAAGACGCGATCGAGGTCATGAACAATCCGAGCGTGTTCTTCCCGCTGCGTTTGTCGAACGGCACCACGGTACTCATCTCGAAGATCCAGGTGCGCGAGGTGCACGTTGCGGCAGACCACAGTGCACCACCCGACTGGTCGGTTGGCGTGCCAACTCCGGTCCGCATTCAGCTTCTGGACGGAGCGGAGGTGGAAGGAAAGCTCTGCGTCGATCCAATGCCACGGAGCGCCCGCGCCCTCGACTATCTCAACAGGGCGACGGATCGCTTCCTTCCGGTCTACCGAACAGACGGGCTGGTACTCGTCGCCCTGTCGCAAGTGGTCCTCGTCCGGCAACTGGTCGATGCGGCAACTTGACCGCCTGATTGCCGCCATGCAATCCAGTCGTGCCACTGGGTTGCTGCTGGCGACGGACGAGCATGCGCGGGTCGTGCGCGGCGGCGCCGAGCATCCCATCACGAGGCAGCCGCTGTCGGCTGAGCATCTCGCGTCCGTGATGAGCGAGGCATTACCCGCGTCGGTGGGATCGAGCGATGGCGAGCGCGCGTTCGAATACCGGAGCGGCGAGACGACGTATCAGGTGCTCGTGCGACGCGATGGCGGTCGCCTGGCGGCGGAGGTGACCTTTGCCGCCGGGGGAGAGCAGCACGGCGCGATCGACGGTCATGCGGTGCGCAGGACTTCGCCGACCGTTCAGGCCGACGATCGCGGCGTCGATCTCGAAGCGCAGGCGGAACTCGACGTGTTGCTCAAGACGCAGCGGGAGCGGGGAGCGTCGGACCTCCATCTGCGGAGCGGCGCTGTTCCGTTGCTGCGCACGAGTGGAAGCATCGTCACAATGCAGGACTCAGGCAGTCTGGAGCCGATTCGCGTGGAAGCGATGCTTCGCGCGATCATGCCGGTGCGCAATCGCGAGGAGTTCGCCGCGACCGCGGATACCGACTTCGCGTATCAGATCGACGGAGTGGGACGGTTCCGTGTGAACGCATTCCGGGACAGTCGCGGGCCTGGTGCCGTCTTCCGCGCGATTCCCTCGACAGTTGTCACTGCCGATGAACTGCGACTGTCCCCCGAGGTGCAGGCGCTCGCCAAGTTGAGCAAGGGATTGGTGCTGGTGACCGGGCCGACTGGCAGCGGCAAGTCGACCACGTTGAGCGCCCTCGTCGATCTGGTGAATCGGACCCGGCAGGATCACATCATCACGATCGAGGATCCGATCGAGTTCGTGCACGAGAGCAAGGGATGCTTGATCACCCAGCGTCAGGTCGGCGTGCACACCGCGAGCTTCAAGAACGCGCTGCGGGCAGCCCTGCGCGAGGATCCGGATGTCGTGCTGGTTGGCGAACTCCGGGATCTGGAGACCGTCGGCATCGCGATCGAGACGGCAGAGACTGGGCATCTGGTGTTCGGGACCATGCATACGTCGACCGCCGCCAGCACGATCGACCGCATCATCGACCAGTTTCCGGCGGACCGGCAGTCGCAGGTTCGTGTGATGCTCTCCGAATCCTTGAAAGGCGTGATTGCGCAGACGCTCTGCCGGAAGGTGGGCGGTGGGCGCGTAGCGGCGATGGAGATCCTGCTTACCACGCCAGCGCTGTCGAACCTGATTCGGGAAGCGAAAACGTTCCAGATTCCCTCGGTCATGCAGACGTCGCGGAAGCTGGGCATGGTGACACTGAACGACGCGTTGCTGGAACTGGTGGACCACGGCTTGGTGGAACCGCAGGAGGCCTACCTGAAGGCGATCGACAAGGCGAGCGTGGCCCAAATGCTGAAAGCCCGTGGGCACGATTGCCACGCTCTCGATGGAGCTGGCGGCCCGGGGAGCGTTGCGGCTGCGGGTAGCGATGGGATGCGTGGAGAATCGGGAGCAGGGGTGCGGCACCAGACGCCGCGGCCGACGCACGCTGGCCGGCGCTAGCCGGACAGTGGGAGGCCCCGGCTCCGCCGGGGATACTTACGGGATTCGTGAAATGCAGTGCGGGGCGGCGACCGTGTCGCGCCCCGCAGTCCAGCAGGCCCTCTCGCTCCCCGCGTGCCGGCGTGTCACTCGCCGTAGGCGGGACGATCCGACGTTAGGTTCCCGGCGGTCGGTTTTTCAGGTGCTCGGCGGAACGTCCGCTCCTGACGATGGGGCGGGGTAATCGGCGCCGCTCAACTCACCGCGAGACTTTTCGTACGCCTCGCGCTCGCTGTAGCCATAGCCTCCGTTCACTTCGCCGCCTCTCATGTAGTCATGCCCGTAGCCGCGACCGTGGGGGTACTGATCCCTGCTGGCTTCCTGCTGATGGTTCATCGGCAACACCTCCGGCGAGAAAGTAGCACCCTCACGCTGCACCACATGAGAATTGATGGCAAGAGCTTGTCGGGAATCCTCGAGTCCGCGATACTTCGCGGCTATGCAGATTCGGAACATTGCCATCATTGCGCACGTCGATCACGGGAAAACTACGCTGGTCGACAAGATGCTTCGGCAGGCTGGTGCGTTTCGCGAGAACCAGGTCGTGGCCGAGCGTGTGATGGACTCCAATCCGCTGGAGCGCGAGCGGGGCATTACCATCCTCGCAAAGAACACCGCAGTCGCTTGGCACGGCACGAAAATCAACATTGTCGACACCCCTGGACACTCGGATTTCGGCGGCGAAGTTGAACGAATCCTCCGCATGGTGGACGGTGTTCTGCTGGTAGTGGACGCCGCGGACGGGCCGATGCCGCAGACGCGTTTTGTCCTGCGCAAGGCGCTCGATCTGAAGCGCCGTCCGATAATCGTGATCAACAAGATCGACCGTGTGGGCGCGGAACCGCTTCGTGTGCACGACGAGGTGCTGGATCTGCTGATCGAACTCGAAGCCGACGACGACTTGCTCGACGCGCCGTTCATCTATTCGTCCGCGCGCGAAGGGGTGGCGACAACCGACCTTGGCATCCCGCCAGTGGATCTCACACCCCTCTTCGAGGCTATCGTCGCGCATGTGCCGGCGCCGCCGAGCGATGCCAGCGGCCCCTTTCAGCTGCTCGTTTCCACCCTCGACTATTCGCCATATCTGGGGCGGGTGGCGATCGGTCGCGTGGAACGGGGGACGGTACGCGTCGGACAGCACGTGGCACTTCTCTCCCAGGATCCTTCTCTGCCGGATGAGACCGCGCGCGTGACGAAGTTGTACACGCACGATGGCTTGGAACGAAAGGAAGTCGACTCGGCGAGCGCCGGCGACATCGTCGCCCTGGCGGGCCTCGAGGGAATCGAGATCGGTCTGACGGTCACGGACCCGGATACGCGTGAGCGCCTTGAAGGCATCGCGGTCGAGGAGCCGACGATCTCCGTGGACTTCGTCGTCAACAACTCTCCATTCGCCGGACGGGAAGGGAAGTTCATGACGTCGCGACAGGTGCGGGAACGGTTGTATCGAGAACTGGAACGCAACGTTGCTCTCAAGGTCGAAGACACGGACGCGACCGACACGTGGACCGTATCGGGGCGCGGCGAATTGCATTTGTCGATCCTCATGGAAACGATGCGCCGCGAGGGATACGAATTCCAGGTCTCACGGCCACGCGTCATTCAACGCGAGGGGCCTGACGGGGAGCGGCTGGAGCCTTACGAGGAACTGATGGTCGACGTTCCCGAGTCGTACCTTGGCGCCGTCATCGAGCGTCTTGGACAGCGGAAGGGTGAGTTGATCGACATGAGGAATCCTGGGCAGGGGATGGTTCGCGTGATGTACCGCATTCCCGCGCGTGGTCTGTTCGGGTACCGGAGCGAGTTTCTAACCGACACGCGCGGGACGGGCATCATGCACCACCGGTTTCTCGAATACGGTCCGTGGGCTGGCGCGCTCACGGGACGTTCGCGGGGGACGCTGGTGTCGATGGAGAACGGAACAGTCGTAGGCTTCGCTCTCTTTACGTTACAGGAACGCTCGACGCTTTTTGTCGCCCCAGGCGACCAGGTCTATGAAGGCATGATCGTCGGCGAGAACTCGCGTTCGGGAGACATGGACGTGAATCCCACGAAAGAGAAAAAGCTGACGAATATGAGGTCCAAGGCGAGTGACGAGAACATCACGCTGGAGCCGCCTCGGGAGTTGACGTTGGAAGCGGCATTGGAGTATATCGAGGACGACGAGTTGATCGAAGTGACCCCTCGATCGATCCGTCTTCGGAAGCGAGAGTTGGGAACCATCGATCGTCGGAAGCTGTCGCGCGAAGCGAAGCGCGAACGAGCGCAGGCCACCCTTTAGATCATCGTTGAGGAGGCGAGTCATGTCAGGCGCGTGGGAGTCGTCGGAAACACGACATGAGGAGTGGGAGCTGGCGGGGAGAGCCAATTTCTCACCGAGGCAGGATGGCGACGATGACTATGATGAAGCTGACGAGCAGGAGGAAGACGACGATCTCGAGGGCGTCGATCTGGATGCCGAAGACGACGAGGACTACGACGACGAAGATCTCGAATACGAGGAGGAAGAGGAGGAGGACGACGACGAGGTCGACGAAGATGAGGCGGATCTCGACACCCTGGACGAGGATCCGGACCCTGACGACGAAGTCGACGAACTCGACGGCGAACTCAACTCCGACTTGATCGACCTCGACGACGAGTATGACGACTTCGATGAGGACGAGCGCCGCAGGCCCGGGCACTCGCACTACGACGACTGAGTCCGGTCGCTGACGCCTCAGGGGACGAGGCGTACGACCCCGTCCCCTCCGGTCGCTGCCTAGGGATGCGTCGCTAGCCGGATACCGAGCGCGAGCGAGCCGCCACGAGGCACCAAATACAGGGAAACACGAGGATCCGCTCGGCCAGGCTCCCGCGAGAGGATCGATTCGGCACGAGTGCGTGACCGTCGCGCGAAAGCCGACGCCTCGATCGCGCTTCCCACCCAGACGGCGGCAGCGCCAATGGCAGCCGCAACAAGGTTCGGCCGTGAGGTGGTCGGGATGGAATCGGCGTATGAGTTGCCGAAGGGATCGCTGAAGGTACCCGCCTCGATCCCCGTTTTCGACTGGAGCGCGAGCACCATGGCTCCGCTCACCGCGCCAAGGCTGACGATCCCGAGGAATGGCCTGCCGGTTGTCATCTGACCCAACCCTGGAATCAGCAGCCCGGACCCGAACGCCGCCCAAGACGAGTACAAACCGTCCGGGATACGCGACATCGCGGAGCGAACTGCGCCCCGATCCTGCGCCCCAGGTGAAAGCTCCAGATACTTGTCGAAGTCATCGAGCGCACTCTGGCGGCTGCCACGCGCCGCGCGCGCCAGCGCCCGATTGAAGTACGGTTCTGGCGCGGACGGGAGCGCCTGAGCCACGAATCCGAACGCAGAATCCGCGGCCGAGTACTGTCGGCGCTGGAGGAGCGCGAGCGCGGACCGGAACGTCGAGCGCGCCTCATCCATGCGAGCGAGTTCGGTTGACGGCACCAGGCGCACAACGCGGCCTCGCACTTCGTCGCCGTCCGGCGCCGACGGAGCGAGCGCAAGGTAGCGACAGTACGCAACGACTGCGGCCGAGGCATCGCCGAGCGCTTCGTGCTCCCGTCCGAGGTAGTAGGAGATGCGTGCGTTCGCGGGTGTGAGGCGCACGGCGCGTTCGAACGCATCGCGCGCGGCGGCGTGCTCGCCAAGCAGTGCAGCGTCCTGCGCCGTCGTGAGCAACTGACGCGCCTCGGCATCCACCGCGGGAGCGGCAGGAGCCGACGAGACGTTAGGCGCTGGGAACGCCGCGCACCCGGTTGCTCCTGCGCCGGCCAGCGCTTCCTTTGGCTGGAGACTCTGCGCGCCAACGGAATGGGTAGCGGCCGCGAGCGCCAGAATGTACAGGACGAGTCGGCTGGCGAGGCCGCATCTGGTGGCTGAACCGGCGCGGCGCGTCGTCATGGTGTGACCGTGATGTCGCTGTGCGCGCTCTTTCCACCGCAAGTCACCGTGATCTTGGCCGTACCCGTCGAGAGCCCAAACACATTGATCGCGATTTGACCCTTGGCATTGGTCGTCCCGGTCAGTGGGAAGGGGATCGCATTGAAAGCATTGCTCGAGGAGATCGAGCAGTTGATACCGGGCAGCGAGTTAGGAATCGTGGCGGCATCGAGCGCGGTGGCGGTGATCTGGGCACTGCTGCCAGCGGCGACGGTTACCGTGGCCGGAACCACCGTCACCGAGTCCAGCGGTCCTAGCGATCGGAACGTCTGGATCATTCCGGTCTTGCCCTCGACGCTGGCAACGATGTCGGTCTGTCCGGGAGCAAGCGCCGTGACCAGCCCGGTGGTCGCGCCGACGCTCGCGACAGAGGGCGCCGACGATGACCAGCTGACTGGGCGACCAGTTAGCGTGTTGCTGCTGGCGTCAAGCAGGGTTGCCGTCGCGGTGACAGTGTTGCCGACGGGCACGGTTGAGTCCGGCGCCGTCACTATCACCGTGTCAACCGGAGCGAGGATGCGGATGGCGAGTGGTGTGGCACTCGTCACGCCCTCGCTGGTAGCGCTGATGTCGGCTGTGCCCGGCGTACTACCGGCGGCACTCACGAGCCCTCCGGCGCTTACCGTGGCGAGCGATGCGTTGGAGCTGGCATAGGAGATCGGTCGTCCGGTGAGGATGTTGCTGGCGGCGTCACGCAGTACGACCGAAGTCTGCACGGTAATGAACCCGGCGAGCACCGAGTCGCCAGCTGCAGAGGCTATGGTGACCGACGCGACCGACGCCAGCATACGCAGCGCCACGCTTCCGGACTTTCCTTCCGACGTGGCCGTGATCGTGACATTCCCCGTTGCGACTCCGGTGACCAGCCCCGTGGGGCTGACGGTCGCCACGAGGGGATCGGAAGACGTGTACACGAT
The DNA here is from genome assembly GCA_019186945.1 of Gemmatimonadaceae bacterium. Taxonomy (GTDB): domain Bacteria; phylum Gemmatimonadota; class Gemmatimonadetes; order Gemmatimonadales; family Gemmatimonadaceae; genus JABAQJ01. Next base: position 352,395 of record JABAQJ010000002.1, on the reverse strand, counting down.
CGGACGGCCGGTAATCGTGTTGTTGGCCGCGTCGCGGAGCGTGACCGCGGTCTGGATGGACCCGGCGCCGACGAGCGAATCGCTCGGTGCCGTGAGCGTGACCGTCGCCACGGGCGCGAGCATTCTCAACACGAGTGTCCCGATCTTTCCCCCGCCCGAGGCGGAGATCGTGCTGGTTCCGGCTGATACATGTGTCACCGTGATCGAGAGCGATCCGGAGGCATCGGTGATTCCGCTCGCGGGGAGCACCGTTGCTGCTGCCGGATTCGAGGAGGACACCGTCAGTAGCCGCCCGGGCACCGGCGCCGCCGCGGCGTCCAGGGCGGTCGCCGTGACCGCGATGGTCCCCGGCCCGATCAACGAATCCGCGAACGCCTTCAGAGCGATCGTGTCGAGTGCCGGAATGACGCGTACCGTGAAGGATCCCTGCTGCCCTTCGCTGGTCGCGGTGATTAACGAGTTTCCAATGGCGACGGCCGTGATGAGACCCGTCGTGGGATGAACAGTGGCAATCGAGGGCGACGCGCTGCTCCAGGCGATCGGTCGGCCGACGATCGTTCCGTTGCTTGCGTCCTTCAGGGTTGCCGTCGCCTGCAACGACTGCCCCACGCCGAGCGAATCCGCAGGCGCTGTCACGCTGACCGTGGCCACCGGAGGGAGGATGCGCACGGTGACGTTTGCCGATTTCGACTCGCTGGTTGCGGTAATCGTGGCTGTGCCGATGGATACCGCCGTGATCACGCCGGTCGTACTTACGGTGGCAACGGCCGGGTTGCTGCTTGTGTAGCTGATGGGACGGCCAGCGATCGTATTGGCGAATGCGTCGTGCAGGACGACCGTGGACGCGATCGTCCCGCCGGTCCCGATCAGCGAATCCGTTGGCGTGGTCAGCGCCACCGTGGCGACGGGGTTCAGCACCTTCACCGGTTCGGCGGGGGACGTCTGGGCTTCGCTCGTGGCGGTGATGTTGACCGTCGCGGGGCCTGCCGCTGCCGCCACACCAGTAACCGTGAACGACACGTGTCCGGAAGCGTCGGACGTACCGGATGCGGTGACCGCTCCGCGTGATGGCAGGCTCGATGTGAAACTGACCAGCCGGCCAGCAAGGGGGTTGGTTGCGGCGTCGAGCACAGTGGCGACGCCGGCGACCGAATTCGGTGCGATGATCGAGTCGGGACTGAAGGGCGTGAGCGTGACCGAGGCGACCGGAGCGAGGACGGTGATGGCGGCGACGCCGTTCGTGCCGCCGACGGTGGCAGTGATGGTTACGTTGGCGGCGGCCAGCCCGACCGACGTCACGAGTCCGGTGGCACTGACGGTTGCCGCGGAAGCGTTGGACGAATTCCAGCTGGTGCTCCTGGCGCCTAACGCTACTCCCGTGATGTCGTTGCCTGCCGAATCCTTCGGTGTGGCAGCGAGCTGCACGGTCTGCGGAGGAGTGAGCGTGGCGTTTCCTGGCATTACGACGACCGTTGCGACCGGGACCAGGTCAACCGTTACCGAGGACGTGCCGGGCACGCCCTCGCTGGTGGCGGTAACCGTGGCCGAGCCTGTCGAGACGCCGACCGCCACGCCGGAGAGGGCGTCGATCGAAAGTACCGCGGGATTCGAGCTGCCCCACACCACCTGACGTCCGGGAAGCACGGCGCCGCCAGCATCCCTGGTCACGGCGCTGAACGCGACCTGGTAGAGCGCGCCGACATGGATCGTTGCAGGGCTCGGTGAAATGGTGACGCTCGCCACCGGCACGTTCGACACGCTGACCTGAACGACCTGCTGGACGGCCGTGGCCTGCCCCGGTGACCTTGCGTCGGCGGTGACGGTGGTTTGGCCGGTAGCGATGCCAGTGATCGCACCCCCGGGGCTGACGGTCACGATCGACGTATTCTGGCTCGCCCAGGTGACGATCCGTCCGGTGGGATTGAGGGTGTTGTTTGCGGCATCCTTGAGCGTGACGCTCAGCGTCATTACTCCGTTGACCGTGACCACCGCAGGCGACGGGAGGATCGTGACGCTCGCGACGGGGGCGTAGGTAACCGTGACCGTTACCGTGCCGAATGGCGTGGTGCCGTTCGGTCCCGCGTTAGGCGCCGAGGCCGTGATTGTCGCCGTCTGCGTCGCCGAGTTCACGACGGCGGTGACCATGCCGGATTGGGAGACGCTGATCGAGGGATTGCTGGATGCCCAGACGATCGTGCGACCGGGCAGGATAACGTTGTTCGCATCGCGCGCGGTGGCCGTCAGTTGCACCGACTGTCCTTCCTCGACCGTCGGCGTGCCGGGCGTGACCGTCACCGAGGCTATCGGCACGACTGTCACGGTAATGGTTGCCGTTGCCTGCAAGCCGCCACTCGTCGCGGTGATGGTGGACGCCCCGGTTCCAACCGCGGTGACCGTGGTGAACGCCTGCCCGTTGGTGTTCGTCGTCGTGCTCGATGGCGAGACCGTCGCCGTGGGGACGCTGCTCGAGGTGAACGACACCGTTCTGTTCGGAAGCGCCTTCCCGGATGCGTCCTTCACGGTGACGGTCATCTGCTGTGTCTGTCCCGAAGTCAGCGATGCCGTCGATGGCGTCATCGTGACGCTCGCCACCGGCACGTTGGTCACCGTTACCGACGCGGTGCCGAAGATCGACTCGCAGGTGGCCGTCAGCTGCGTCGACCCGGGACTGATCGCCGTGACGGTGCCGTTGGTGCTCACCGTCGCCACGGCCGGGTTGGAGCTTTCCCAACTGATCACCCGGCCGGTAAGGACATTTCCGTGGGCGTCACGCGGCGTTGCCAGAAAGGTCGTGATCTGCCCGATGACCAGTGTTGCATTCGTGGGGGTGACCTGAACCGTGGAAACCGGAACGTTGCCAATCGTGACGCTTGCCGATCCGCTTACGCCTTCGCTGGTGGCTGTGATAGTCACAGTACCCGCGGACACGCTCTGCACTCGCCCGGTGCCCGACACCACGGCCACCGACTGGTTGCTCGACGTCCACTGTACCGTGCGGCCGGTGAGCACACTGTCCTGGGCATCCCGGGTTTCCGCGGTCAGCTGCACGAATCCGCCGACGGTGATGTTCGAGGCGGCCGGTGCCACGATCACCTTCGCGACGGCGACGGACGAAACGTTGATGGCGGCACTGCCGCTGACTCCTTCCGAAGCGGCGAAGACGATCGCGCTCCCCGTCCCGACGGCCGTGACCATGCCAGTCTGCGACACGGTGGCTACCGACGGGGCTCCTGTGATCCACGTGATCACACGTCCCAGGAGGGGCTGGCCGCGCGCGTCCCTGGGTGTCGCCGTCAGTTGCGTCGTGCCTCCCAGTGCCAGGCCTACCGTGGCTGGCGTGACATCGATACTGGAAATCGCTACGGGCGTAACCGTAACGAGTGCCACGGCCGTCTTCCCTTCGGACTCCGCGGTGATACGTGCCACGCCCTGCGATACCCCTGTTGCTACGCCACCGCCGGAGACAGTCGCGATCGACGGCTGATCGCTCGTCCAGGCTATGTCCCGCCCTACCAGCACGTTGCCGTTGGCGTCCTTCGGCGTCGCGGTGAATTGCACCGTTCCGCCAGCAGCAATCGTCGCTTGCGCCGGCGTAATGGAGATGCTCCCGATCGGGACGAGCGTGACGGTGATGGTCGCGCTCCCGGAGATGCCGCCGATCGTGGCCGCGATCGTGGCTCTCCCGGGGCTCAGCCCGACCACCAGGCCCGTCGAGGTTACGGTGGCGACCGCGTTGTCACTCGATCCCCATTCGACCGGGCGCCCGGTCAGGACGTTGCCGCTGGCATCGAGCGGTGTGGCACGCAACTGCACGTTGTCGCCAACCGTCATCGTGCCCGAGGCCGGAGAAACCGAAACGGAGGCGACGGGAACGGCGATCGCCGTGACTGTGGCGGACCCGGATACGCCGTCCACGCTCGCCGTGATGGTCGCGTTTCCCGGCGCGAGCGCGGTGATGACACCGGTGGAGCTGACGGTGACAATCGCCGTATTGGTCGAAGACCAGGCAAAGACCTTGCCCGTCACTTCCAGACCGCCGGCATCCAGCGCTTCGGCCATCAGCGGCAACGAACTTCCGACCGTCAGCTGATTGCTCGTCGGCGTCACCCGCACGGAGCTGACCGGACGGGCAGTCACGGTGACGTTCGCCAGCGCCGACTTGCCGCCGCTGTTCGCGGAAATTGCCACCATGCCTGGGGCAACGCCGGTCACGGTGCCGGTCTGCGAGACCGCCGCAATCGAGAGGTTCTGGGAAGACCAGAACACACGTCGACCGGCAAGACGCTCACCGTTCGAGTCGAACACATCGGCACGCAGCGATGCCGATGCGCCAACCGCGATGCTGACGCCTGCCGGCTGTATTTCCAGGCGCCCGACGGTCCTGGAATCCGGTCCCAACGGGTCTTCGCAGGAAACGAGCAGAAGAGCGTACGCCAGCAGCTGCGACGTGCGCCTGGCATTCCGCTTCGAAACCGCGTGCATCCCCGAACCAACCCTTCGCATGCGCAGAAGTTAACGTCCCGGTGCCGTAACCTTCACGGGCGATACTGCGTTGTCGCTATTTCCGCTTCCGAGCTGTCCATCGATGTTGAAGCCCCAGCAGTAGGCATCGCTGCTAACGGTAAGGCCGCATGTGTGAGAACCGTTGGCGTCCAACGATACGAAACTCAAGGCGCCACGGACCGCGACCGGTCGTGCACGATCCGTGCTCGTCCCATCGCCAAGCTGTCCATACACATTGCGGCCCCAGCAGAAGGCGCGGCCGTCCCTGGCGCGCCCGCACGAATGAACCAGTCCCGCAACCACTGTCACGAAGTTCGTTTCCGAGTCCACCGCTTTCGGGGAGAGCATGCTGCCACCCATCGATCCGCTTCCCACCTGGCCGTACGCATTCCCTCCCCAGCAGTACAGCGTTCCGGTCGTCGCTACGGCACAGGTATGATCGCGTCCGGCGGCGATGCTGACGAACTTCACGTCTGCGCTGACGGCCCCTGGGGCGGCTCGGTCCGCGGTGGTTCCGTCACCAAGCTGTCCGGACGTGTTCTGACCCCAGCAATAGGCCGTCCCATCGGTGGTCAAGGCGCAGCTGTGGTTCCAGCCAGCGGTGATCGCACCGGCTGGCAACGGGAGAGATACGGACGTCGGGGAGGTCTTGATGCTGCGGGTGCCATCGCCAAGTTGACCGGCTGAGTTGGCGCCCCAGCAAAGAACGGCTCCGCCTCGCGACAGGGCGCAAGTGTGGGCCTGGCCGGTCCGGACCATCCGGAAGGTCGTCGCGCCCGTGTGCACGGGCACCGGGTGCGCGGCGGTAGTGCCGTCGCCAAGTTGACCGGCGTCGTTGCTCCCCCAGCAGTAGACGTCGCCGGTGGTCGCCAGCGCGCATGTGTGCCAGACACCGGCCGACACCTGCGAGAACGCGAGATCGCTCTCCACGGGCGTCGGATGCTGGTGGGCGTCGAACGAGCCGTCACCCAGTTGGCCGCGTTCGTTGTTTCCCCAGCAGAGCAGCGCGCCGCGTTCGCCAACCATGCAGGAATGCCTCCCGCCAGCCGCAATCAGCGCGCGCTCGGAGGGGAAGGTTACCGTTGGTACTGGCGGAGGAGGCGCCGGTGCAACCGCAGGCGGCACGACGCGGCGTCGCGCGGTGTCGCCAGCCACGCGGTTCACAGCGGCCACGCGCCGCGCGCTGTCCGTGGCGGCGCTGTCTGCCCCGGCGGCGGCCATGACGGAATCGGCGCGCGCGGCAAGCGACAGCGAGTCGGCGGCGGCCGCCAGCAGCACGGAGTCGTTGGCTGCGGAGTCCGACACCGACGGAAAGACCGGGACCTCGATGCTCGACTTGTCCTGGAGCGCCACCGTAGGCGCCGGGAGCGTGTTGCTCTGACGCGCGTTCCAGATCACGGCGCCCAGTCCACCGACGCCCGCGATCACCGTTATCGCGAGCAGCGAACGCTGCAGCCAGCGCCGGGGCGGCGCGGCCGGCTCCGCGAGCGGGCCCTCCTGGACATCGACCTCGTGCGCAACGTGCTCGCCAGAATCCGCCGGAATCTCGATCTGCTGGGACTCGCTTTCCGCCGGACCGAGCACTGGCGTGCCGGCCGGTGTGTCCGTGCGGTTCAATCTGACGGTCTCGTACGCCGCCGCCAGCGGATTGGACCCTCGCGCGCGGGCGTCGTCGTACACGCGTTGTCGCTTTCGGCGTTTCGACGCCGCCTGCCAGTCCCGGAACCCTGGGAGTTCGGCTTCCGAGGACATCAGCGACAGGAAGCGCGATGCGCTCTTCCACCGCCGGTCCGGGTTCTTGGGGAGGAGCCCTTCGATCAGGTACTGGAACCGCGATGGAACGTCGTCACGGAACCAGTCTATCGGTGGCAGCGGATCGTGTTTCTGCCGGTAGATGACTGAGTAGAGCGACTCGCCTGCCCACGGACGCTGGCCGGTGAGGAGTTCCCATCCAACGAGGCCGAGTGAGTACAGATCCGATCGCCCGTCCAGGCGGCCGCCGTCGATTTGTTCCGGGGCCATGTACGTTGGCGTCCCGATCGCCGTCCCGGTAGCCGTAAGATCCGTGTTCTGGTCGAGCTGGCGGGCAACGCCGAAGTCGGAAAGGAGCGCCCGGCCGGTCACCGCGTCGATGAAGATGTTCTCCGGCTTGACGTCACGGTGCACCACGCCGCAGCGGTGTGCATACGCCAGGGCGCGCGCAATGTCGCGCATGACCCGCTCGGCGCGCACGGGTGCGAAAGGTCCCGATTGTTCGAGCGCTGCCTTGAGCGTAAGGCCGGGCACCAGTTGCATGACCAGGGCAAGCGTGGCGTCCGGGAGTCGCTTGACCGCGTACAACCCAACGATGTTCGGATGTTCGAGCGCGGCAACGGTACGCGCCTCGCGGGCCAGGCGGGCCACGGCGTCTTCATCGGAGGCATATCGTGGCCGGACGACCTTGACCGCGACCTCTCGGCCGAGTTCCCGGTCGCGAGCGCGGTAAACCACAGCCATCCCGCCCCGTCCGAGTTCGCCGAGCAACTCGTATTCCGAGTCCAGTTCCTGCGGCCAGCCAAAGACGCGGGACTCCGGACTACCGCCACCAAGGGTGGTCTCCGTCACGCCGGCGTCTTGCTGCTCCATCGGTACTCGCCAGAAAGTATGTAGCGCGGCATAGTGACTACCGCTCCTGGAACACGAAGACCACGGCGCCCATCTCGATCCGGTCACCGGACACGAGGGTCATCGCCGGGCCGTCGTTGGGAAGCGCGGCGCCGTTCAACAACACGGGATTCGTGCGCGAGAGGTTCGTGAGATGCCAGCGATTCTCCGCGTAGGTGAGTCGGGCGTGCTGGCGGCTCACCGTGCGATCGAGAAGCTGCACGTGACGATGAGGCGGTCCCTCGATGCGTCCGAACGTGACTGACGGCAGTTCGTCGTCCGATGGTCGGACAAAGTGGATTTCCTGCCCTCGATCGGCTCCGCCGATGACGTCCAATCGTCCGGGTAGGAACTCAAGGGTTCCTTCTTCTGCCTGCTGGTAGTAGCGAAGTGACGTCCCTTCGACCAGAAGTGGGGCGCGCGCAGCCGCCTCCACTGGAATGGTCGGGGTCGGCGATTCATTCCGGTCGTCGTCGACCAGAAGCAGCAGGTCTTCATCGATATCGTCGGTGGCGGTGGGATCCTGGAAGTGCGATTCCGGCGTGACCACCGACACAGAGCGGGGCGACGAGCGGACCGACGAAACGTTATGTGCCAAGCGGGGCCGTGCCGCTGTGCTGGAGGTCACAGGCATGACCAGTTGCGGCAGGGCGTGATGCGCCAGGTCGTGGTCTCGGCGCTGGCGGTGCACCCGTAGCCCGATCACGATGGCAACCGCCGTCGCGAACAGTACGCCAGCTATGATGCCGATGATCGTGAGGCTTACTCCCATTCCTCGCCGATTCTCCGCATCGGAACCGCGCGCAAGAGCCGACCAACCGGTCTGCCTTTCGCCCGTCGACCCCGACAACGAGCGGAGCGTCGGAGCCCGGACAGGCGCGCGACCGCTCCGCGTTGAAAAGACTACTGCGTCAATGTCGTGTCTTACGTCCGCACACGCCAGAGCCAGCGCCGCGACGATAGAAAGCGGCGGCGCATGCTGAACCTGCGACTGCGCATCGGTTTGCGGTGGCTACTGCGGGTCAGTGGGCGTGATACCGGAAGACGACTTCGCCCATTTCCACGCGGTCGCCGTCGTTCAGGAGGCTGGAGTCCCCTTCGCCGTCCATGGCACGCCCGTTGATGACCACCGGGTTGGTCTTGGACAGGTTGAAAAGGCGCCAATCCCGTCCTTCCTGGACTATCCGGGCGTGTTGGCGGGAGACCGTGGCGGCGTTGAGCGTGACGTGCCGGTAAGTGGGGCCATCCGAGCGACCGAACGTGATCGAGGTTCCGTCCGGGCCAGGCGTCTTGACGAAGCGAACCTCTTGGCCGCTGTCGGAACCCTCGATGATTTCGAAACGGCCCGGCAGGAACTGGAGGGTGCCGTCGAGCATTGGCGTTGGCTGAACGCGCAGTGTCGAGGATCGGAAATCGGGCACTGCGATGCCGGCATCAATACCCCCCCCGACTTCCAGGCGCAGCGGTGGATACTCCGTTCGCATGGGAAGTGGGGGCGCCGGCTGAGCCACCGCCATCTGCGCCTCCGAGACGAGCACGCCAGTGTTCTGGAGCGGCGGCTGCTCGACCACCCTGGGTGACATCGGCGGTGTGGGCGCAGCCTGGCGCTGGAGGATTGGACGCGGCGGAATGGCAGCGTTCGGGGTGCCAAACGGGATGAGTTCGACCTGACCCGTGCGCGCGCGCGCGCGCCGCCGCTTCGGCAGAACCGAACCGAAAAGGATCGCCATTGCGACGACTAGAAGTGCGATGACCCCAGCGACGACGAATTGAATAGGCCCAGCCCTCGTGAAACGTCAGTTCGTGAGAATAGGACGACCGATCCGGACGCACGTTTGCAAGTCATGCGCCCGGCGTGGGTTCGTGGTGCAACGCTGGCGTCAACCTGCGAGACCGGCGTCAGAGAATGTACTGGCCCGCTACTGTGGCGGTACAGATCCCTCATGCGTGTCGCGTCCGTGCGGCAGTCGCACATTGCATCCGAGGGTCCGGGCTGGTTAGGTTGATCGGCTCGCGAGGGGCCTGTAGCTCAGGTGGTTAGAGCGCACGCCTGATAAGCGTGAGGTCGGTAGTTCAACTCTACCCAGGCCCACTGAGTCATATTGACCGCCCCGCTTGGACTTGCCGTCCGAGCGGGGTTTTCACACTCGTGATCTTCGTCTCCGCGTAGTTCGTTCGTGGCATCGGACCAGTCGAGCGGCTCCGAGGTCCCCAACGAATGCAGCCGCGTCCGAATCCGAAGGCGGCGTTGGGGCATCAGACCTTCGCCGGCGACGTCAACCGTGGGCAGGTCGCCGGTGGAGGCGCCTAACGGGGGTCGCACGAGAAATGGAGATTGGCAAGCGCGACCGACGTCTGCACCCGTGGCGTGCTCGTTCACGGGCCGCGCTACCGCACCTTCACGAACTTCCACAGGTGCTTCACTGCGCGGCCATCAGGTTCTCCCCGCGCCCGCACACACAGAATCCCGATCTGCTGCCTGGCGAATCGCGATTGTATCATCAGTCACCCGCCGCCTGGCGGACCGGACTCCCAACGTGTCCGGCGGCTCCGCTTACCGGGAGCAGACGACACACCACGCGGACCCAGCGCATGCAACCTGACACGGCGCGTCGAGGCCATCGCTCCTTCTTTGTTGCGGAGCGCGTTCAGGATCCCTGCCTGTGTTGCTGTGCGAATGGAGCGAAGCGCACTGTCTGGGTGCAACAGCCTTTGCGCCAACCGCTAGCGGTTCGGAGCTTTCTTGCGGCTCCGAAAATGGCGTAACCTTCGCCGGCTCATTACCGTATTCCCGGCATGAGCGCTCAAACCGTGGTTACCGCCGAACAGCCGCCGTCGCCTCCCGGGCTACCCGTTGCGCCCCAGGTTCCTGGCCAGACGACTCGCGTTCTCTCGGCACGCGACGTCACCGCACTGCGAGAACAGCGAGCCGAACTGTCCCGCCAGCTCACATCGGCGGCCGAGCGCAGGGAAAACCTGGCGAAGGAGCTCAAGGGCACGGAAGGCGATGCAAGGCAGGGACTGCTGGCCCGAATCGAGGTACTCGACAACCGGATCGTGCAACTGGAGACGGATATTGCTGCAACGGGCCGGGAATTGTCGAACGCACCTCGGGAACTGGTGACTTCGACCGAACCCCCTGCACGAATCATGGGGCTCGAAGAACGGAACTTCACGCAACTTGCCGGCGCGTTCACGATATTCGTCCTGTTCCCGTTAACGCTGGCGTTCGCTCGCCTGATGTGGAAGCGCGCCACGGTGCGTGTGCCGCCGAAGGACGCTGACGCCGAGCGACGCATGGAGCGGATCGAACAGGCAATCGACACGATCGCGCTCGAAGTCGAGCGGGTGGCCGAGAACCAGCGCTATGCGACGCGTCTGTTGGCCGAGGCCAACGGTCTGGCGTCGCTCCCCGCCGGTCAGGGCCCGGCCGAACCGATCCGGATCCCCGAGCGCGCGGGTGTACGGGAGATGTAAGCAGGCCTGTACGTGCACGGGAGCGACGGATTGCTGCCTGGCGAGCGCGAGTGATCGCGATCCAGGTGAGCGGTCAGTACCTAACGCGGCGGCGCCTTCGTGAAGATCACGTAGTCGGCACGCTTCGGATCGGAAACGACGGCTGCGCTCGGATCCGCGACGGGAATGGCGGTGATGACGAGCGTCCGGGCCGAGGGAGCGCGGCGCCGCACGCGTTCGACGGTTCCGGCGCCGAAGTCGCTGTGAAATGCTCCATCGTAGTGCACCACCACCGCGTCGCGGCCGTGGTGCAACCGTGCCTGCGCGATCGACTCGCCCATCGTCTCGTCCTTGACGCACTGCGCGAAGTAGAACCGCTCGGCGACGGCCGTCGGGAGGGTGTCGCCGGCTGCTGGCGCCGCCGAGCCTGACGAGTGCCCCTTCATTTCGTCCATGAAACGTCGCCGGTAGTCATCGTCAGGACACAGGATGTCGGTGGCGGCAACGCCGCGCTCGACCGAGGGGAGAGAATCGAGGGCGGCGAGTCCGCGCCTTCCGACCGCCGACGCCACTGGTCTGGGAACGTTGGCGGCGATCACCGGCCAACCGCGGGTCTTCGCCAGCTCCACCAGACGCCGGTAGTCGGTCGCGTAACGAGGCCAGGGCCGGCTCCGAGCGAGGAAGTCCGCTTCGGGAATACGGCCGGCGAGATAGTCGTCCAAAATCGCCTGCACGTCGCGCTCGAACATCTCGAGCGACAGCACCACGGCACGGTGCCGTTCGATTGCCTCGAGCAGCTCAAACTCGACGCGATGCGTCTCTGGGTCCGTGTGCTGCTCGCCGAAGAACACTACGTCGGCGCGGGAGGCCGCGAGGGCCAGTGCATCCAGCGAGATCGCCTGCGCGGTCGCGGACTGAACGATTCGCTGCGGCACGGCCGGTTCCGGTGCTGCAGGCACCGTGCGGGGTCCGCCGGTCGAGCAGGCAGACGCGATCGCGAGGAGCGCCGTCACCAGGAGTCGCATCGGAAGCCTCGGGGAGGACGTCATGGATCGAGGCTTCGCAAGACGTACGATCGACTCAGGCTGCACTCGCGCGTGATACCGGGGACGGTTCGAGGCACGAGCCAACCCATTCCTGATCGGGTCAGGCCCGCCACGTGTATCAGCTGCTGGAGCGTCGTGTGGCCGACCGTGAGCGACGGCGGGCAGCGGCTGCTTTTAGCTGGCGGGCTTCGCTCGGCTTCACATAGTGACGCCGACGTCGCAGTTCCTTGAGTAGTCCGGAGCGAAGTACCTGTTTCTTGAGCGCCTTGAGCGCGCGCTCGACGCTGTCTCCTTCGGCCAACTTGATGTCGATCATGCAATCTCCGTAATGTGGCGGCGCTGCCGCCGGTGAGACACCAAGGGCCGGCTCGCTTTCTCGTGAGCCGGCCCTCTCGGTTCAATCATCCCTTGGCTTTAGCGACCAAGCTTGACGACGTTCTCGGCAGCCGGGCCCTTCTGCCCCTGCACGATGTCGAACTCGACGCGCTCGCCTTCCTGAAGCGACTTGAAACCGCTTCCCTGAATCGCCGAGTGATGCACGAAGCAATCCTTCTGTCCACCTTCCGGCGTGACAAAGCCGAAGCCCTTCGCGTCATTGAACCACTTCACGGTACCGGTCGTACGCATACCTGCTCCTTCAGTGTGGTGTAGTCGGAGTCCGGATATCCGTACGTGCCGACGACATGATGTTTTCGTGGAACCCCCACGCGGGTTGTCGCCAGCTACCGCCAGCGTTCTCCCGAAAATGCGACGAGGCCAGCGCAGCTGCGTTGGCCCCGCGTCTGATCAGGGTCGCGCATCTCCCGGATTCGCGACACCAGAAAGTAGTGCCACCTGCCCCCGAAGTCAAACGCCGAAGGGGCCTGAGCGCTGGCCGGGTTGCCGTCAGGCTCCGGATGCAACTTTGGCACGTGCCAAGGCCTGAAGCTCGGGCAGCAGATGGCCAAGGGCTACCCCCGATGAGTCCGGGACGCCGAGCGCAAAGTATAGCGTCCGAAATAGCGGGTACAGTCGTTCGTACGTGGCATGTTCAACGGGATCCGGTGCCACTGTGCGAAACGGGGGGCAGAGGGCAGCTTGCGCCGACTCGACCGAACGAAAGACACCCGCGGCAAGAAACGCGAAGATGGCGGATCCGAGGCTCGTAATGGGGCGTTCGGGGACGAGCAGCGGTTTGCCAAGGACGTTTGCGTAGACGCGATTCAGGGTCTCGTTCTTCTGGGGAATGCCGCCCGCCTGGATGACACGCTCGATCGGTACCCCGTGCTCGTTCATGCGCTCGAGGATGATACGCGTGTGGAACGCCGTGCCCTCGATCGCAGCGAACAGCTCATCGGCGGCGGTGTGTCGCAGGTTCCAGCCAAGCGTGACGCCACCGAGATGCGGGTTGACCAGCACCGTGCGGTCTCCGTTGTCCCACGCCAGACGCAGGAGCCCGCTCTGACCGGCGCGACAGGATTCGATCATGCGCGTGAGCTCGGCGAGCGTCGCGCCGCCCCGGCGAGCTATGGCCGTAAACAGATCTCCCGTCGCGGAGAGACCTGCCTCGATGCCTCGCCGATGCGGATGGATCGACCCATCCACGACACCGCAGACACCCGGTACCCAGCCGGCGTTCTCCGCAATTGCCATGATGCACGTGCTGGTTCCGACGACGTTCACTATGTCACCGTCGCCGATGCCCGCGCCTATCGCATCCCAGTGCGCGTCCAGTCCGCCGATGGGAATGGGGATTCCCGCCGTCAGGCCAAGTCGTGCCGCCCACTCGGCCGTGAGCGTGCCGGCATGGTGGTTGGAAGTACCATAGCGCCCGCGAAGCAAGCTGGCCGAGTCGCTCAGCAGTGGGTCGACAGCACTGAGGAACTCTTTCGGCGGCAGTCCGCCAAGATCCGCGTTCCAGAGCCACTTGTGGCCCATGGCGCATACAGAACGCGGCAGCTGGGCCGGGTCCGAAATGCCGCAGAGCATCGCAGCGGCCATGTCGCAATGCTCGAGCGCGGCGACGGCACGATGGCGCTGGCCGGGGTTGTGGCGAAGCCAATGCAGAAGCTTGGCAAACCCCCACTCCGAGGAGTAGGTGCCTCCGCAGCGTTCGATTGCCGGCAGCTTCATCTCGTGCGCGACGGCGGTGATGCGGGCTGCCTCGTCGCGGGCACGGTGGTCGCACCACAGGTAGTAGTCGCCCAACGGTTCCAGGCCGGGACCGACGACGACCACCGTCGAGCCAGTGGTGTCGATCGCCATCGCCCGCACGGCGTTCCCGGGCAAACGCGCGCTGTCGAGCGCCTGCCGGGTAGCGTCGACGAGGGCGAGCATATGCGCGTTGTGCGACTGAGTAGCGAAGTCGGGATTCGATGGGTCGCGACGGACGTCGAACTCGCTGACGCCGGCGCCGATGACGCCGGCTTGGGCATCGACGAGTGAAACGCGGACACTCTCGGTGCCGAAGTCAACGCCGGCTACAACGGTCATGGCAGTGGGTTGGTCTGGGAGGCGCTGGGTCAGCAGAAACTTCCCTGAGCGATCGGGGCTCCGGAAGGGTACCACAGCGTGACGACGAGCTTTCCGGAGTTCCTGTCGTTCTCGTCACGATCGGGGCGGGCGCCTAACTTCCTTGTTCCTGCCGCGGACGCGCGGCGTCTGACGCTGACCTCAACGCCCCGTTCCAATGCGTCGATCGATTCTTGCCGCCGCGTCCGTGACCGTCGCGCTCCTCGCTGGCCCGTCGGTGTCGCGCACACAGAGCGTATCGCCCAACCGGAAAGCTGCGGCCGCCCAGAGCGTGCCGCCGCGTTTCATCGCCGCACAGCCGGATCTGTTCGCCGCCGGCGCGAATCTCACAAATGCCTGGGCCGACTACGATGGCGATGGGGATCTCGACCTGTTCGTCGGCTTCAACGGTTCGCCAAACAGGCTGTATCGCAATACGTCCGGCTTGTTTGCCGACGTGGCTCCGGTGGCCGGCATTGCGGATAGTCGCTCTACGCGTGCTGCGGCGTGGGGCGACTTCGATGCCGACGGCGATTCCGACCTGATGTTGGGTTACGCGCCCTCGCCCGGATCCGTATTGCGCCTATATCGGAACGACGGCGGTCGTTTCCTCGACATCACGCGAGATGCCGGCCTGAGCCGGGACTCCGCAGCGGTCAGGCAGTTGTCGTGGGTCGATGTCGATGGCGACGGCGACCTGGATCTTTTCGTGGCACTGCGCGACCGCCCGAACTCTCTGTATCGGAACGATTCCGGACGCTTCACCGACGTCGCGCCAGCCCTGGGTCTGTCGGACCCGCGGCGGAGCGTGGGTGCGGTCTGGGTAGACTACGACAGCGATGGCGACCTGGATCTGTACGTTGCCAACCAGGATGGAGATTCCAACGGTCTTTTCCGCAATGACGGCGGTCTCTTCACGGACGTCGCCGGCGAGCTGGGCGTGGCCTGGGCTGGTCGCCTCCCGAACGACAAGACCAACGGCTCCGTTCGACCATGCGCCGCCGACGTCGATGGCGACGGCCGGTTCGATCTGTTTGGCGCCAACTACGGGCGCAATGGACTCCTGCTGAACCGCGGCACGCGGTTCGAGGACGCCTCGGATGCGTGGGGGATCGCGATCGACGCGAAGTACGATGCATGCGCGTTCGCCGACTATGATAACGATGGCCGGATCGATTTGTACGTGAACGGGACCGTGACCGGCGGTGTCAGCTACCGCGACTACCTGTTCCGCAACACCGGAACCCGCTTCGAAGACGTTACACCGCGCAACCTTCTCGACCTTCAGGCGGACCACGGGGCGGAGTGGGCGGACTACGACGAC
Source organism: Gemmatimonadaceae bacterium (assembly GCA_019186945.1). Lineage (GTDB taxonomy): Bacteria > Gemmatimonadota > Gemmatimonadetes > Gemmatimonadales > Gemmatimonadaceae > JABAQJ01. Next base: position 336,933 of record JABAQJ010000002.1, on the reverse strand, counting down.
GACGGTCTGGTCGATCTCGCGTTGACCGGTGCGCAGGCCGATGGAATGCACCTGCTGCTTCGCAATGCGCCAGAGCGTCCCGTTGGTCGGTCGCTATCGGTGCGAGTGGTGGATGCGGATGGTCGGTCGACGCGTGCCGGCGCCGAGATACGGGTGTACCTGGCGGGAACGCGCACGTTGCTCGCCGCCAGGCTGACAGACACGGGATCGGGGTACAACGCGCAAAACGACGCGCCCGAGCACCTCGGCATCGGGACCGCGGACCGTGTGGACGTCGAGGTGACGTTTCCGCGTGCCGGACAGCGCGAAGCGACTGTCGTGCGTGGTGTCCGGACCGACGGAAAACGAACGGCGCTCACGGTACGGGTACCGGAGCGCCGTTAGGCATCTCGTGCGTCCTGTTCAGCTGACCGTCTTGTTCTTCGGGTTCTTCACGTACTTGTCCAGCCAAGCGCCCCAGCGAGCCCAGAGGTCGAGCAGCGTCTCGCGGGTGGCCGGGCCGTGGTCCTCGAACGGATAGAGGTACATCGACGTCGTCTTGCCGAGGCCGTTGAGCGCCTGGAAGAGCCGTGGCGAGTTGATCGGGTCAGTGCCGACGTTCTGATCCCCGAGCCCGTGGTACATGAGCAGGGCGCCGGTGAGGTTGTTGGCATAGAGCAGCGGTGACATCGACAGGTACGTATCCTTGGCGTCCCAGAAGGTGCGGCGCTCGCTCTGGAAATCGAGCGGCGTCAGCGTCCGGTTATAGTTGCCGTCGCCAGCGATCCCTGCCCTGAAGAACGGGGTGTGGACCATGGCGTTCACGGTGGAGAACGCGCCGTAGCTGTGTCCGCCTATGCCGATCCTCGTGCGGTCCACCAGACCCCGGCGATCCACCTCGTCGATCACCGCCGCGAGGTTGTTGCGCAGGTCGTTCTCGTAGTTGTTGTTCCACTGGCCTGGCGCGCCGACGATCGGCGCGTCAGGTTCAACGACCGCGTAGCCCTCGCGAACGAGGAATTGCATCGAGCGTGCGTTGAAGTTCGGAAAGGCATTCCTGTTGAATGTGCGCGCGCCGCGGTCGTACTCGTCCTGTCCAGCGAACTCTCGCGGATAGAACCAGAACATCGCGGGCAGTCGCGTGCCCGGCTTGTAGTCCGGCGGCAGCGAGACGTTGACCTTGAACTTGAAGCCGTCGGGGCGTTCGACGACGAAGCTCTCCTTCGGTGCCCGCGTCAGGTCCGGAGTATAGTCCTTGTTTTGCGTGATCTGCGCGAGCTGGTCGCCCGAGCGCAAATACGCCTGTGTCACATCGACCGACGATTCCCGGGCGACGATCAGCTTCTTCGCCTCGATATCCTGATAGCCGAGCACGCGTTCGTAGACGTTGTTGTTGTCGCTCTCGAACAGGCGCGTCCTCGTGCCGGTCCTGATGTCGACACGGTCGATGAACGATCGCGGTCCGACCTCCGTTGGGTTCCTGTCGTACTTGGTACCTGAGTAGTAGACCGCGTTTCCATCGGGAGACATCTGCACGACGCGATCGCTGCGGTTCGCGTTCGGGCCGCCGAATCCGCCGAAGCCGCCGGCGGCGACCATTGGCCCGCGCGCCATCACGATCTGGCCCGGATTGGCGTACACGTCATCGGCACGGTATCGCGCCAGGGTGTGAGGCTTCGATGCGTCGGAGAGAATGACGGCGTAGTCGTGCGTCGTTTGGCCCTGCCGCTCGGTGAGGAACAGAACCGCCATATCCGGCGAGAAACGATGTGAGGCGATGCGCGTGTCGCTCGTGTACACGACTTTGGCGCCGTTCGCATCGAAGGGCGGAGCCCACTGCATCACGCGATCCTTGCGGCGTGCAGCACGCTGGTCGCCATCGCCCTGAGGCGTCCCGGTAGTGTCGCCACGCGCCGCCGTTGGCTCGGCTTCGAGATACGAGAGTCCTTGCCCATCGGGGCGCCACGTAACTTCGCGCTTGCCGTTGGCCAAGGGCGTCACGTCACCGGCTCCGGGCGCGGCCACGCCGCGGGTGGAATCGACGCCGACGTTGAGCGGTTCCTCACTCACCTTGGCCACGACGCGTCCGTCCATATCCCAGATCTCCTGCACCGTCCCGAAGTTGCTGTAAGGCACCAGATAGCTGAACGGTTTGACGATCCGCGTGACGCGCAGGTACTTCCCATCCGGTGACGGGTCGATATCCGAGATCATGGCCGGCTGACCGACCGTCTTTACTGCTTTCGTGCGGACGTCGATGACCGCCACCTGGCCTGTAATGTGCCATTCCAGGAGCGCCTGGTCGTACGGCGTCGCCAGCAGCGAGGCGTAGTTGCGGAGGCGATTCTTGTCGTGCTCTTCCGCGACCTTGACCTGAGGACCGAGCGGGACCGCGGAAGGTTGCGGCATCGCACTCCGCCCCTCTGGCGGCAGCACGGTTACGATCGCGGTGCCGTTCTGCTCCCAGTCGAACGTGGTTGAGAGCGTTGCCAGAACCGGCCGGGTCGAAAGCTGGCGTGCTTTGCCGGCGAGGTCCGTGACCCAGATGTGGGTAGCATCCGGCGTGTGGACGAAGAAGGCCAGACTCCTGCCATCAGGGCTCCAGACCGCGTTAGAGACGCGGGCGCCGACGGGGGCCTGAACCGGTACAGTAGTGCCACCGTCTACGGCTATCAGACGCAGCGCGGCATTGTTGCGGATCGTCAGATTCCGGTTCCGGTTGGCCCGGAAGGCGACGAACAGGCCGCCCAGTCCGTGAAACGGCTTCGAGAACACTTCCATCGTCACTGGCCCGTCACTCACTTCGTTGGCGAACCATGTATGGTTCGCGTTGAAGTTCGCTGGCGTCACATTGAGGTAACGTGGCGCGAGGACCGCGTCGGCAACGCGGTCGTCCGGCTTGACGAACGTCTCGGCCTTGATCGTTTCGTCGACGGAGCGTGTCCCGGTCGCGTTCTGGGCCATCACATACGGCGACACGGCGGCCGTGGCGACCAAGGCTGTCAGAAGGGGGACGAATGAACGGTACACGGGCATGGCATTACCTCCGGCGATGATCAACGGCTTCCACTCGCAGCGAATACGTCGAACGGCTGCGAGAAGTTGAGCCAATTCGGATGCCGCGGCAACAGGTTGGCGCCTCGGACAGACGGGTGGATTGCCGCGGCTGGCCGGCACCGCAACGCGCCCAGACCGGGGGGACGCGTCATGCACTGCGCCTGAGCGAACAGCACCGCTTGCGCGTACCCTGCGCGGCGGGGAGGTTCAAGCGACATCTCCCCCAATCGCTCGACCCCCTCCAGTGAAGGTGACGACATGTCCATGTGGTTGACGTCAGCCCGATGGTTTGGTCGCGGTGGTACCGCGGGACTCGGCATCGCGCTGCTTGCCGGTTTCGCGCACGCGCAGGCGCAGCGGATCGACGAGGAGTACACGCGAAAGATCAAGGAGAACCTGCGTGACCCGCGCATTACGACGGAGCTCGTGGATCATCTGCCGTACTCCGCCACGGTACCAAGCCCGCTCAAGTTCCATGGCCGCATCATCGGGCAGCCCGGGGAGATCACGTACGCGAAGGACATCCAGCGCTACTTCGAAGCCCTCGACAAGGCGTCGCCGCGCATCAAGACGTGGACGATCGGGAAATCGGAGGAAGGCCGGGACATGATCGTCCTGGCCGTGGCCGACGAGAAGACCATTGCGTCGCTGGACCGGTACAAGGAGATGCTCGCCAAGCTGGCGGACCCGCGCCGTATCTCCGAAGCGGAAGCGAGACAGATCATCGGCACGGCGAAGCCGATTTACTGGATCACGTCCGGGATGCACTCGCCGGAGACCGGCGGTCCGGAGATGCTGCAGGAGATGGCGTATCGGCTGGCGGTCGAAGAGACGCCCTTCATCCAGACGATCCGGAACAACGTGATCACGTTCATTACGCCGGTGATCGAGGTCGACGGCCGGGAGAAGCAGGTCGATACGTATTACTTCAACAAGAAGCTCCCGCGCGATGCCACGCGCCTCCCGCTCATGTACTGGGGAAAGTACGTGGCCCACGACAACAACCGGGACAACATCGGCCAGTTCCTGAATCTGTCGAAAGTCGTCAACAACTTCTGGCTGGAGTGGCATCCGCCGATCATGCACGACCTGCACGAGGCGGCGACCTATCTGTACACGTCGACGGGCACCGGCCCGTACAACGAAGCGCTCGATCCCATCACGATCGACGAGTGGTGGCTGCTGGCCAAGACGGAAGTGATGGAGATGACGAAGCGCGGTATCCCCGGAGTGTGGACGTACGGTTTCTACGACGGGTGGGTGCCTAACTACATGTTCTTCGCGGCGCACGGCCACAACGGGACGGGCCGCTTCTACGAAGTTCAGAGTTATGGTCCTGACACCACGACCGTGCGTGCCGGCGCCACGACCACGAGTCGCGAGTGGTTCCGGGCCAACCCCCCGCTGCCCTCGATCGCCTGGGGACCGCGCAACAACACGAATATCCAGCAGTCGGCGCTGCTGATCGCCTTGAACCATGTGGCGAAGAACAAGGAGACCTACCTCGACAATTTCTACCTCAAGGGGAAGCGACAGATCGAGAAGGGCAAGACGGGCCCCATCTATGCGTACGTGATTCCGGCTCTGCAGCGCCGCAAGGGTGAGGCTGCCGACGCCGTCAACGCGCTCCGCGTGCAGGGTGTCGAGTTCCACACTGCCAACGCGGACTTCAAGGTTGGCTCGACCGAGGTGAAGGCCGGCGACTACATCATCCGTGGCGACCAACCGTATCGCATCCTGCCCGACATGTACTTCGCGGTACAGAACTACTCGCCGTCGAACCCGCGCCCGTACGACGACACCGGCTGGACGTACCAGTTGATGCGCAACTTCACGGTGGCCACGGTCGCGGACAGGGCGATCCTCGACAAGCCAATGACGCTGTTGACGAAGGATGCAAAGGCGCCTGGCAGCGTGGAGGGATCGGGGAGCGTGCTGGTCGTCGAACACACGACAGACAACAACCTGATGAAGTTCCGCTTTGCCAATGCCGCAGTACCGATGCAGGCGGCCGAGGAAGACTTCGATCTGAACGGCAGGACTTTCCGTGCCGGTGCGTTCATCATCCCGAATGCGGACCGAGCCAGGCTCGAGCCCATGATCAGGGATCTGGGGTTGTCCGCGTGGGCGGTAGCACAGGCACCGAGCGTGAAGACGCACGACCTTGACGTACCGCGCATCGGCTATATCCATGCGTGGCAGCGGACCCAGGACGAAGGATGGGTCCGCGCGGCGCTCGACACGTACGGCGTGCCCTACACCTACTTCGCCGATCAGAAGCTGCGCGAAGGGAACCTGAGGTCGAAGTACGACGTGATCGTGTTCCCGCATGTCGGCGGTTCTGCGATTTCGCAGGTGAACGGCATCGCGAAGAATCCCAATCAACCGGCGCTGCCGTACCGGAAGACGGACGCAACTCCGAACCTGGGTGCGAACGACTCCAGCGACGACATCCGCGGTGGCATGGGGATGGAAGGGTTGCTCGAGCTGACGAAGTTCGTTCAGGCTGGCGGTACGCTGATCGTCGAGGGGTCGACGTCCACGATTTTCCCGCAGTACGGCCTGTCCAGTGGCGTCACTGTGGAGGAGCCGCAGGCGTTGTTTGCCCGCGGATCGGTCATGCGCGGAATCATTGCCGATCGCAAGAGCCCGCTGGTTTATGGGTACGATGGCACACAGCTTCCGATCTATTTCAACCAGGCACCGGTGCTGAATGCCGGCGGGAGCGGCATTCCCTCGGAGTTCGCCAGCTTCTTCGGTGGCGGTGGAGGCCCCAGCCAGAACATCACGCCGATGGCCACGCGGTTGCAACTGTCGCCGTGGGAAAAGGACTCGACGGCCACGGAGCGACCCGGCGCCCAGGCGGACGCCACCGCGCAGTTCCGGGAAATGGCGCGTGCCTTCGGCGTCAATATCGACGAGAGCCGGCCACGAGTCGTCATGCAGTTCCCGGCGAACCCCGCCGATATGCTGCTCTCCGGGACGCTGCAGAACGGCCAACTGCTGGCCAGCCGGGCGCAGGTAATCGACTCGAAGCTCGGGCAGGGACACGTCGTGACGTTTGCCATCCGGCCCTTCTGGCGCTGGCAAACGCAGGGAACGTTCTTCCTCGGCTTCAACGCGATCCTGAACTGGAACGACCTCGACGCCGGGAAGGCTGCACCGCGCGCCGCCACCAGCAGCAACGGAGGATCGAACCCGTAGCGATTCGTACTCGATCGCTTGTCGCTCGTGCGGTTTCTCCACTCGCGCCAGACCCGAGCAGGGCTGCTGATCGCCATTCTGGGGATCGCGGTTCTCGTCGCGATCTCGTCGTTCGCGATCGGCCTGCTCGGCTCTGGCGTGATGTACGTGATGTTCGCAGGAACATATCGGCGGCTGCGTCGCGTTCTCCCGCCGGATCCCGCCGCCACGCTCACGCTCGTTGCAGCTATCCTCGTGATCGTGTTGCCGCTGACGTGGCTGGTCGGCATGCTCGTCGACCAGGCGCCGCAGACGCTCCGGTCGCTCCAGTCGGGTTCCTTCCTTGGGCGTCTTGCGGCGATCAGCATCGGGAAGTTTCAGGTTGGTGCAGAGATCGCGAAGGCCAGCGGGACTATCGTGAGCTGGGTGTCGGGGCAAGCATTCGTCTTTGTGGGGAGCGCGGCCCGCGCCACGTTGAACCTGGTGATTTCATTCTTCGGGCTGTTCTACCTGCTCACGTCCGGGGAAAAGGGTTGGCATGCGGTGCGCGAGTACGTGCCATTCAGTCCGGCGATCGCCGATCAGCTCAAGGATCGGTTTTTCAGCGTCACCAAGGCCACACTGCTGGGGACGGCACTGGTATCGATCCTGCAGGGGAGCCTCATCGGCGTCGGCTTTCTTCTCGTGGGGTTGCCGAGTCCGGCGTTCTGGGGCGCGATCACGGCGATTGCTTCCGTTCTGCCGGTGCTGGGGAGCGCGCTCGTCTGGCTGCCCGCCGTGCTGGGATTGTTGTTACAGGAGGAGTTCGGCCGGGCGATCGCGCTGGCGATCATCGGTGGCGTGGTTGCCAGCAATATCGACAACGTGATCCGGCCGCTGATCTACAGGAAGGTGTCGAACATCCACCCGATGATCACTCTCATCGGGGCGTTCGCCGGAGTGAAGTATTTCGGGTTGTTAGGCGTGTTGCTCGGGCCGCTGGCAATCGCGTATTTTTTCGAACTCATCAAGCTGTACCAGCGCGAGTACGGGAGCGGGGACGACGCGCCTCCCCTGGCGGCGACTGGCGGGGACCCAGCGCTGTCGGCGAGTAGCTGACTGGGACACAGCGTGGCCGGCGCTGGCATATTCCCGTCCGGAAGCACGGCGGATGACTTTCGACATTGCAAAGGAGCAGTCGCATGATCTGGCAGTCGACAGCACTCGTGGTATTGATGCTCGGTGCGCCCGCGTTCGCTGGCGCGCAGGCAACCAACGACTCCCTGGTCATCCGCGTGGAGGGGCGAGCGCCGGTGGCGCTGCGAGCTGCTGACCTGCGGAGCCTCCCGCGGGACAGCGTGCGAAGCGCGATGCATCACGGCGAAGGCGTGTTCCGCGGCCCATCGTTGCGCGAGGTGTTCAATCTGGCGGGGATAGCGGTCGACTCGGTGCACGGACCCAGGCTCGGCCAATACGCGCTATTCGAGGCAAAGGACGGGTATCGCGTGGTCATGGGGATGACGGACTTGTCGGAAGCACTCACGGGACGGCGGATGCTGCTGGCCGATGAGGTGGATGGCAAGCCGCTGGAGGCGAAGGACGCACCATGGCAACTCGTGGTGCCGGGCGATGTGCGGGCTACGCGGTGGGTTCGTCAGGTCGTACGGATCTCAGTGGTTCAGGCGCCGTAGACGATTCGCGCCATCGGCGGTCGCTGCGTCGCGATCGCTAGTCGAGTCGCAGCATGTTCAGCAGGCCATCGGCCGTAACCGGCTCCGAGAACAACGTTCCCTGTCCGTACTCGCACTTGAAGCGCAGCAGCTCCACCAACTGCTCCTCGCGCTCGATGCCCTCTGCCACCGTGCGCAGTTGCTTCAGCTTGCCCAACGCGACGATGGCGCGCGTGGCCGCATGCTCCTCCGGCCGTTGGGTCACCTGACTGATGTAGCTGCGATCGATCTTGAGGATGTCCACCGGGATGTTCGCCGGATCGCCCAAAGTCGTGCTGCGCGATCCGTAGTCGTCGATCGCGAGGCGCACACCCAGCGCCCGTACTTCTCTCAGGCGCGAGGGAGCGTCGGCCATGTTGCGCGCCAGCGCTCCCTCACCGATCTCCAGCACCAACCGGTGCGGTTCGATGCCGGATATCCCGAGCGCCGCGGAGACGTCGGCAACGAACCCCGGATGCAGAATCTGCCGTGGCGTTACGTTCACGGTCATCGTCAGAGCGCGATCCGGCCCGATCGCATCCTGCCACACGCTCAACTGCTTGCAGGCTTCCGCGAGTATCCACCTTCCCAGTGGCACGATCAGGCCGGTCTCTTCCGCCAGCGGGACGAACGCCGCGGCCGGGATCAGTCCGCGCTTTCTGTGGTTCCAGCGCACCAGCGCTTCCACACCGGCTATCCGCCGACTGCGAAGTATCACGATCGGCTGGTACAGCAGGGAGAACTCGCCGCGTTCCAACGCCTTCCGGAGATCGTCTTCCAGGTCGCGATGGCCGAGGGCCGCGGAGTGGACTCGGGGATCGAACAGTTCACATGCCCCGCGACCGCGCCGCTTCGCGGAGCGCAGAGCTACGTCGGCGTGCCGGATCACGTCATCGGGCGAGTCCTCGGGGACAGCGCTCGCGATCCCCATGCTCGCGCCGCTCGTGAAGTGGTGACCGCCGACCGAAATCGGCGATGCGAACACCTTGCCGATTCGCTCGGCTACCTGCACGAAGTTGCTCTCGTCCGACATGTCCTCCAGCAGGATACCGAAACGCGCACCCTCCAGACGCGCGGCGCTGTCTGAAGCCCGCAGGCAGGTTGCCAGGCGCACCGCGACGACTCCGAGGATGCGTTCGAGCTGTTCAAACGTCGCGCGGACGCCTCCGCTGCGGAAATCGTCGAAATCGAGGAACAGCACCGCCAGGGGCAGCTGCTGCCGATGCGCGCGCGTCAGTGCGTGGACCACTCGGTCCCGGAAGAGCGCACGCCCGGGCAATCCAGTCACCGAATCGTGTAGCGCACTCTCCGACGGCGTGCCATGCGGCGAGACGTGAATCGTCCGCTCGCGCAGGGCGATCGCAATCCCACCGATCGCCGGTTCGTCGAGAAGACTCGTCGCCAAGGCCTCCACGGAGAGCCATGCGCCATCAAGACAACGCACGCGCCAGGTTGGTGGGGCGCCCAGTCGAGTCCCGTCGGCTGTGCTCTGCAACAGCGATCGAACCGTGTCCGCGTCGTCCTCGTGGACAATGCTCGCCAGCGAACGCCCCAGCAGCGCCTCGCGAGTCAGACCCAACGATCGCTGGGCAGCTGCGGTCACGTGCGAGATCGCGCCGCCCCTGTCCACCACCAGCACCGGGTCGGCCAGGCGTTCGAACAGAGCGTATTCGCGTTGCTTGATTTCGGTTTCGTCCATGGACCGAAAGACGGGAAGAGGTCTACGGTACGCCCACCAAAGCGCAACCCCGATTGCGGCAAGCAATCCAGACAGCAAGACTTGGCCCAACGCGAACGGAAGGGCACCCGCCAGAGTCCCAGCCAGCACGCCGCCCGCGAAGAACGCCAATCCCGTCGTACCAACAACGGTAAGGAGTGAACGACGATCGCCCATGTGTTCCGAGAAATCAGCGGCACGTTTGGCGGCGTGGCAACCGGCCGCAACTAAAGACGCTTGAACGGTTTCTACGTCTCAACGACATGACGCTCGCGCACGCACTCATGATCGCCTGAGCGGTATCATCGCGCCAGCGAACCTCTCAATGAACTTCCTGTCACGCATCGACTTCCATAGCCCTTGGCTGCTCCTGGTGCTGCTGGTACTGCCCTGGTGGTGGTTGTGGCGGCGCCGGCGGGAGCCACGGGCCATCGTATTCTCGCGTGTCCCGGTCCTTGTTCGCGGGCCGAGGGCAGGACGGTTCATTGCGCGCTCCCTCGTGGTACTGCGGAGCTTGGCGCTTGCGGGAATGGTCGTTGCAGCGGCGCGCCCGCGGATCGCCGGTCGCTCGGAGCAGTCGAACAGCGAAGGAATCAACATCGTCATCGCCTTCGATATTTCCAGCTCGATGCTTGCCGAGGACTTCCAGCCGCAGAACCGCCTCGAGGTGGCGCGCGAGAAAGTGAAACAGTTCATCCGGATGCGTACCAGCGACCGGATTGGCGTCGTAGCCTTCTCAGGAGAGGCGCTCACGCAGGTTCCGCTCACGACCGATTATCCCGTCATCCTCGCGGCGGTGGATAACCTGCAGCCAGGCCAGTTGGAGGATGGGACAGCGATCGGGACGGCCATTGCGACGTCGGCCAATCGGCTGCGCTCGGCGCCTGGGCGGTCGCGTGTCATCGTCTTGCTCACCGATGGTGTGAACAACCGTGGCGCCATTGACCCGCGAACGGCCGCGCAGGCCGCGGCGGCATTCGGTATCCGGATCTACGCCATCGGCGTGGGGACCGAAGGCATGGCGCCCGTTCCCGTCGGCCGAGGCGTGTTCGGGTTGCGTTATGAGAACCGACAGGTCGAGATCGACGACTCGTTGTTGACCGAGGTCGCGGGACGGACCGGTGGACGGTATTTCCGCGCACGCGATGCGGCGGCGCTCCAGCGGATCACGGAGGAGATCGATCGCCTCGAACGCACACCGGTTCGCACGCGCGTCCACACGCAGTACGGCGAACTCTATCGCTGGCCGCTGGCGCTCGCGATGCTCGCTTTGCTGGTGGAACTCGGCCTGAGTGCGTGGCGCGGGCCGCTTCCGTGACTCGTTGTGCGTCGGGAGAAAGCCCCGCTCGCATCGGCCACCGGGATTCCTCCCCGCATGCTGGCAGGCGACTGGGGCCGTGCGATTCGCCGCCGAACTACAGCCACTTGCGCGACTTGAGGATCCCGATGAGCAGGGCGCCTAACGCCAACTGTGCCACCAGCATGATTTCGAACCCGTAGGGGTGATCGGAGAGTGGAATGCGGCCGAAGTTCATCCCCCACATTCCGCTCACCACGACGAATGGCACGCTCAACGTGGCCACCAGAGCGAGGCCCTTGCTGACCAGGTTCAATCGGTTCGAGACCTGCGACAGGTAACTCTCCATCGTCGAGCTCAACAGATCCCGATAGGTATCGAGGGAGTCGTTGATCCGCAGCATGTGGTCGTAGATGTCGCGGTAGTAGAGCTGGATATCGACACTGAGCAATGGCGACGGCCGGTTGGTCAGCACGTTGAAGATCTCGCGCTGTGGTGCGAGGTACCTTCGGAGGGACAGCACCATCCGTTTCACCGCGAAGATGTCCCGCAGCGCTTCCTCGTCGAAGGCGGCGAACACCCGTTCTTCGAGAGAGTCGATGAAATCGTCCACGCGATCGATGATCGGGAAGAACGCGTCGACCGCTGCGTCCATCAGGTGATGTGCCAAGCGAGCTGCCCCGCGACCGACGACGTCCGGGTTCCGCAGCGCAAGATCCATCACGCTGTCGACATGCGGCGAGCTGCCCGCGTGGGCGGTGACGAGGAAGTTCGGGCCAAGGAAGAAGCAGAGGTTCGCGGTCTCGAAGTCGTATGGGTCGGAGGTGTCGTCGCAGAACCGCACCACCCTGAGTGCGATGAAGAGGTAGCCGTCGTAGGGCTCGACCTTGGGTCGACTGTTTGGATTGAGGACGTCTTCAATGGCCAAGGGGTGGAAATTGAAGACCTTGTCGAGCATGGCGACCTGCTGGCGGCTGGTAGTGTCTATGTCGACCCAAAGCCTGCCGTCGACGTGTGTTCGGCACTCGATCAATTCCTTGAGCGGCAGGTCTCGGCTCAGCACGCCGGCGGCATTCACGAATACGGTTCGTGGCAGGCGCATGTCCGGACTTGGAATTGCCGGCGCGTGCCGGTCATTCGATTGCGGATCGTTCGTGCGGATCGGATCGCTCAATGGCTCACCTGCATAAACGTCTGCGCGTCTGGAGAGTCAGGGTCAAGCTGGCATGGCCGTCGAAGGCTCCCGATGGCCCCGGCCGAGCTGCCTGCCAGGTTGGGTAGCTCGGAGCACCCTCGGTGTTTCGTTTCCATCGTGTCGCGGCGATACCTTATATAGGCTGGCCGTCCCAGGTCCGAAAGCGCTCACGGCAAACGAATCAGGCTGACTTGATGATCACCAGGGTGCCACGTGGTAACAGCATCGGTGGCCGTGCGATGTCGCTGGCGTCGATGACATGACCATGTCGTCGGCGGCAGTGGAAGTGCAGGGCATCTCGCGTCGCTTCGGGCGGCGGTGGGCGCTGCGCGGTATCAGCTTCGCGGTGATGCCCGGCGAGGTGGTGGGGATACTCGGTCACAACGGGAGCGGCAAGAGCACGTTGCTACGGGTCATCAGCACGGCGTTGCGTCCAACACTGGGTCGGGGCGCCGTGTTCGGGCACGACCTGCTTCGGTCGCCGGACGCCGTGCGCGGCATGGTCGGCTTCCTTGCCCACTCGCCGGGGAACTACGACGATCTCACGGCGCGGGAGAACCTGCGATTTGCCGCGGTGATGTCCGGGCTTCCGGTGAGGGATCTGGACGCGACCTTGTCGCGTGTTGGCCTGGCGTCGGTGGCCGATGAGCGCACGCGCGGTTTTTCGGCCGGTATGCAACGCCGGTTGGCGCTTGGCAGGCTGCTGCTCTGCCGGCCGCGCCTGCTGCTACTCGACGAGCCGTTCAACAATTTCGACGCCGAAGGAGTGGCGCTGCTGCATACGGTGATCGAGGAGACTCGTGCGCGGGGCGGGTCGGCCCTGGTGGTGTTGCACGATCGACGCCAGGCGGAAGACGTTCTCGACCGGGCTATCCAGTTGGCGCAGGGTGCGCTGCTGTCGGAGGAAGGAGCGCGGGCGCCGGTGCGGCATGCGGCGTGGAGTGCCTGATGTCGTGGCGCGACGATTGGCGTCGTGTGCGCATCATCGTATGGAAGGATCTGACTTCCGAGCGCCGGACGAAGGCCGGTTTCAACGCGGTCGCGTTTCTTGGCATCCTGATCCTGCTGCTGTTCGGGTTCGCGTTAGGCCCCGATGCGGACGCGTTGCGCGAGGCGGCCGCCGGTGCGCTCTGGCTGGCGATCCTGTTCAGCGGCGTGCTGGCGTTCAACCGTTCGTACCAGCTCGAACTGGAGAGCGGGGCGCTGGAGACCCTGTTGCTGTTTCCGGCGCCGCGCTGGACCATATTCGTCGGAAAGTTCCTTGCCAACCTCGCTTTCGTGCTGCTGGTGGAGGCGATCGTGGTACCGGTAGCGATGATCCTGTTTCACGTCGCGCTGCCGCCCGGATGGCCTGCGCAGCTGGCGGTGCTCGTCCTCGGCAGCGTCGGTTTCGTGTCGTTAGGTACGTTCTACGCGGCCATGGCCAGTCGCAGTCGTGCTCGCGAAGTGCTGCTGCCGCTGCTGCTTTTCCCCATGCTCGTGCCGGTGCTGCTGGCCGCGACCGAGGCGTCCACGTCGCTCCTTGCCGGCGATCCCATGCGTGACAGTGGCGCTTGGCTCAGACTGCTCGGCGCGTTCGACGTGCTGTTCGTGGTTGCTCCTGTGGTTGCGTTCGAATTCGTCATCGAGGTCTGATCCATGGCCGATCGAGAGTCCGCCGTTCCGCCGCCTGACGGCGCCATGCCCTTTCGATGGTTCGGCATCGCGTCGCTCGCGTTTCTGATCGCCGCCCAGGTCATCGGGTTCGCGATCAGCCCCCCGGATCGGGACATGGGACACCTGCAGAAGATCATGTATGTGCATGTGGCCGCGGCCTGGAACATGATGATTGCGTTCTTCGTTACCGCGATCGCGAGTCTGCTCTACCTGTGGAAGGGGCGGGAGCGCCACGACCTGCTGGCGGCAGCCGCCGCCGAAGTGGGCGCGGTGCTCACCGCCCTGACGTTGGCGCTGGGATCGATCTGGGCGCGACCGACGTGGGGCATCTGGTGGACGTGGGACGCCCGGCTGACCTCGACCGCCGTCCTGTTGCTGGTGTTCGTTGGCTATTTGTCGCTGCGGAGCTTCGTCGAGGATAGCGAGCGGCGGGCCCAGTGGAGCGCCGTGGTCGGCATTCTCGGCGCGCTCAACGTGCCGATCGTCTACATGTCCGTGAAGTGGTGGCGTACGCTGCATCAACCGCAGTCCAGTCCAAGCACCGTCGATCCGAACTACGTGCTGGGACTGCGACTCAACGCGATCGCGTTCATGCTACTGACTATCTACTTCATCATGACGCGTTACCGCGCGCTTCGCTGGGAGCGGGAACTGGAGCGCGAGGAAGAGCGGGCTATCATGGCGGGAGAACCGGTGCATGCCTGAAACGAACACGGCTGGATACATTGTTGCGGCATACGCGGTCACCTGGATCGCGCTGATCGGCTACGGCATCCACTTGCTGCGATCGACGCGCCGTGCGGCGGCGCGCTATACAGAACGGAATGGCGCAGGAGAGAGCAGGAGAGACTCATGAGTAACGTATCGGGAAGGAAGCGTGCGACGTTCACGATCGCGGCGACGATCGTGCTTGGCGTGTTCGGATACCTGATGGTCGGCGGCCTGGACAAGAACGTGGTGTTCTTCCTGACCCCGAAAGAGTTGCTGGCGAAGGGAGAGAAGGGTTATGACATCCCCGTGAGGTTGGGCGGGATGGTGGCGCCAGGTTCGGTGAAGTGGGACGCGGACAAGCTGGACCTGCGGTTTGTGGTGAACGACGGGGAGGGGAGTGTCACGGTGCACTCGAAGGGCGCACCGCCGCAGATGTTTCGCGATGGCATGGGTGTCGTCGTCGAGGGACGCTACCGGCGCGACGGCGTCTTCGAGTCGTCGAATCTCATGATCAAGCACTCGAACGAGTACCATCCGCCCAAGCCGGGCGAGAGCCCCGGCGAGATGTACAAGACCCTCATCAAGGAATCGAAGTCGTGACCCGACTCGTCGGGTTGGACGCGCTGATCGTCGCGCTTGGCGCGGCGATCTTTGGCGCTATTTCGTTAGGCGTGGGGGCGCGCCGCCAGCGAGCCGACCTGCTCCGTGCCGGCTACGCCGCGCTGTACACGACAGCGGGCCTCGTGGCCGTGGCGACGCTGGCGATGGTGTACGCACTCGTCAGCCACGATTTCAGCGTGGGTTATGTGGCGCAGGTGGGGAGTCGTGCGACGCCGCTGTTCTTCACCGTCATCTCGCTCTGGGGTGCGCTGGAGGGATCGATCCTGTTTTGGGCGCTCGTGCTGCTGCTTTACGCGGCCGCGGTCATCCATCAGAATCGGGACCGAGTGGGAGCGATGGTGCCATATGCCGGCATGACGCTGCTGATCGTGTCCACGTTCTTCCTCGTGCTGCTGGTCGGACCCGCGAATCCGTTCACGCCGGTGTTTCCGATTCCGCCAGATGGCCCCGGCCCGAATCCGCTGCTGCAGAACCACATCCTGATGGCGGTGCACCCGCCGCTGTTGTACCTGGGTTATGTCGGAATGACCGTGCCGTTTTCGTTCGCGGTCGGCGCGATGCTCTCTGGCGAAGTCGGGCGGGATGACTGGATCCGGCTGACGCGGCGCTGGACGCTGATGGCCTGGATGTTCCTGACGGCCGCGATCGTCGCCGGCATGTGGTGGTCGTACGAAGTGCTGGGCTGGGGCGGTTACTGGGCGTGGGATCCGGTCGAGAACGCGTCGTTCATCCCATGGCTGACCGCCACGGCTTTTCTGCATTCTGTCATGGTGCAGGAGCGACGAGGCATGCTGCGCGTCTGGAACCTCAACCTGATCGTCGGCACGTTCGTGCTGACGATACTCGGCACCTTCCTCACACGCAGCGGCGTGCTGTCGAGCGTTCACGCGTTCTCGCAGGGACCGATCGGCTACTACTTCCTTGGCTTCATCGCAGTGGTGCTGGTGGCATCGCTGACGATGGTGGCAGGGGCGTCGGATTCGCTCAAGTCCACCGGCCAGCTCGATTCCGCGGTGTCACGTGAGTCCGTCTTTCTGCTGAACAACCTGTTCCTCACGGCTTTCTCGGTCACGGTGCTGGTGGGAACGCTCTATCCGCTGGTCGCCGAAGCGATGCGCGGGGTGAAGGTGTCCGTCGGGGAGCCGTTCTTCAATCGCATGACGCTGCCGATGTGCGTGGCCCTGCTCTTCTTGATGGGTGTCGGGCCGGCATTGCCGTGGAGACGCGCATCCGAGGCCGTGGTCCGCCGCCAGCTCATACCACCGGCCATCGGTGCCGTCGTTGCTGCAGTCCTGGCGCTCGTGGCCGGCACGCGTGGTCTGTACGCGTATCTGGCGTTCGCGTTCGCTGGCTTTGCGGCGGTTGCCAATGTGCGCGAATTCGTCAGCGGGGCGGCGGCGCGCCGGGCGGCGCACGGCGAGGGATGGCTGGTCGCGCTCGGTCGGCTGACCGCCGGCAATCGCCGTCGATACGGAGGCTACCTCGCCCACCTTGGCGTCATCCTCGTCACGCTCGGCGTCACGGCCTCGTCCGCGTTCAAGGTCGAGCACGAAGCGACACTCAGGAAGGGTGCGAGTACGCAACGCGCTGGCCTTACATTCACGCTGGACGATATCTGGGGCAGAGAGGAACCGCAGCGTCAGGTGATTGGGGCAACCGTCTCCATTTCGCGAGGCGCTGCGAGGCTGGGCGAACTCGAACCGCGGATGAACTTCTATCCGACGTCGCAGCAGCCGGTGCCGACGCCGGCCGTGCGTAGCCGCGTGACCGGCGACATCTACATGAGCCTGATGGCCTTCCAGCCGGACGGATCGCAGGCGACGATTCGAGTGATTCTCGAACCGCTGGTGCCGTGGATCTGGTTCGGGGGATTCGTCATCTGTTTCGGTGCGATCGTCGCGGCGCTTCCCGCACGGAAGCGGGCGGTGGCACCGGCGGCCGAAGGCCTTCGACGTGACGAGGGGCGACCGCCGGTCGGGCACGTCGTTGGAGGAGCAGCGGGATGAACTGGAAACGTTCAGCGATCGCGGGCACGGTTGCCTTGCCGGTCATTGCGTTGCTCGCCTACGGGCTCACGCAGGATCCGAAAGAGATCCCGTCCCCCCTCCCTGGGAAGGAAGCGCCGTCGTTCGCGCTCGAGGTATTCTCGCCAGGACAGCCCCCGCTCGCTCGTGCGATCGGCGATACGATCCGGCTGAACACGATGCGCGGACAGGTGCTGGTGCTGAACTTCTGGGCCTCGTGGTGCCTGGCCTGTCGCGATGAGCACGAGGCGCTGTCCGAGGTAGCTCGGCAGTATGCGGGCACGAAAGTGCACTTCCTTGGCGTACTGTACAACGACGTACCAAGGAACGGACTAGCGTGGATCGAGCAGATGGGTGGGCAGTCGTACCCGTCCGTGGATGACCCGCGGGCACGGACGGCGATCGCCTATGGGCTGTATGGCGTCCCGGAAACGTTTTTTGTTGGGCCTGACGGATTGGTCGCCTACAAGCACGTAGGTCCAGTCACTGCGGCCGTGCTTCGCCGGAAGGTCGACTCGCTGCTCGTCGCCAGCGGCGGCGAATGAGATTCCGGCGCCTGGTCGGCTTGGTGGGAGCGAGTCTCGCGCTTGCAGGCTCGTCCCTCGGTGGCCAGACGAGCGCGAACGACTCTGTGCTGGAGGCGCGAACCCGCGCCATTTCCTCACTGCTGCGCTGTCCCGTCTGCCAGGGCGAGTCCATCCAGGATTCACCGTCGGAGCTTTCCGCGCAGATGCGCGACGTGGTGCGCGACCAGCTTCGAGCGGGGCGCACCGATGAAGAGGTGAAGCAGTACTTCGTTGACCGTTACGGCGAGTGGATTCTCCTGGAGCCCAAGCCGCGCGGCGCGAATCTGCTCCTGTATTTCGCGCCGGTGCTGCTCGTGGGGGCCGGTTTCGTGGTCGTATGGCGCGCTGTACGGCGTTGGTCAGCCGGCGCCGCGACGGCGACGGGGACACCGCCGGAGTCGACCGAAAGCCGAGAGCACTGACGACCGGTGGCGCCGCGGTGCGCGCGAGGTCGCGCTGCTGCTTTGCGCGTTGACCAATATGTCCGTTCCTTGGGTGGCGTCGCGATGACATGAAGGGCCACTCATCCTCGTCGATCGCGGACCAGGCCGCAACACTTCGGAACCTAACGAAACGTCGCTCATGCCCACTGAGCGCGAAGTTCCCGGTGGCAAGGATAGACATGTGGCCGGACAGCGCGGCGCGGCGACGCTTCGGAACCTAACGACTTGCGTTCGGTCATGTGACGAGTCAGGTGAATCCCTATAGGCAGCCAGCGCCCCGACCGTAGTTTCGGGTGTGAATCGGGTGAACAGGGTCGGTCGTCGTGGACCTGCGGGAATAGTCCAAACCGGACGGAGGAAGACCCAGACATGAAACGCAACTCAAGGTGGTGGCTCGCGCACGGTGCGAGCGCGCTTCTGGCGGCAGTCGTGTTGAGTTCGTGTGTCGACGAGAAGATCGTCTATCGAGACGGCCCAAACTTCGTCGCGCCTCCCGCGTCAGCCGCGAATTTCATCGGGTATAGCGACGAGGCGGCGAAGAAGACGGTGTGCGGTGCCTGCCATGCGACGCAGCAGGCGAAATGGGCCACGACTGGTCATGCCAAGGCATGGTCGACGCTGGAAGCCAACGCCGGCAAGGCAGCGCTATGCGAAGGATGCCATACCGTGAGTGCCAACGGAAACGCGGCAACCGGTAGCGTCGGATGGACGGCCACGAGCGACAAGCGGTATCACGATGTGCAGTGCGAGAGCTGCCATGGTGCGGGATTGACGCATGTCAGCGGACCGGCGCGAGGGCAGATGTTGCCCTCGGCGCTCGCCGCGAAGAACCTGACCAACGGTTGCGGCGAGTGCCACAGCGGTACGCACCACCCGTTCGTGGAGGAGTGGAGCAAGTCGCGCCACGCTACGTCGTACACACGTCCTGTCTGGAACGGGGCGACGGCGACGGCCCCGTTGGTCCCGCTTGGTCCCAATCCGGGGTGCCAGTCGTGCCACATCGGTCAGACGATCCTCAAGGCGTGGGGAGTCAATACGAACTACGTGGAAAAGGACAAGGCGACGAAGCTGGCCGACACCCCGTTCGGCGTCACCTGCATCGTGTGCCACGATCCGCATGGTTCCTCGAACCCCAATCAGTTGCGCTTCCCCGTCACGTCGAGCGATCCCGAACAGAACCTCTGCGTGAAGTGCCACAACCGTCGCGGGAACCCGGATTTCACCGGCAATCGCGATACTCCACATGCTGCGCACGGTCCGCTCGTGTTCGGAACCGCTGGCTGGTGGCCGCCCGGCGTGAACTTCGAGGAAACGCAGTCGTCGCATGGCGCAGGCAAGAACCCTACGTTGTGCGCAACGTGTCACGTGCAGAACTACTCGGTAAGTGACGCTGGTGGCAAGTTCCAGGTTCAGGTCGTGGGACATCGGTTCCTGCCCACGCCCTGTGTGGACGGCAACAAGAATCCGACGGACAACCAGGAC
The DNA here is from genome assembly GCA_019186945.1 of Gemmatimonadaceae bacterium. Taxonomy (GTDB): domain Bacteria; phylum Gemmatimonadota; class Gemmatimonadetes; order Gemmatimonadales; family Gemmatimonadaceae; genus JABAQJ01. The sequence goes on along the minus strand of JABAQJ010000002.1, from coordinate 317,314 downwards.
TGCGCGATCACAGCGCGCTCGTTCAAGTCCTGCGCGGATGCGTCATGCCATTCGCATACGGAGGCATCGGCGCGGACGGCGCTCGAGACCGCCGAGGCCGACATCGAGTTCCTGGCCGCAACGTTGCAGGTCATGTTGAACTCTCCCTTGGTACCGGCGTCGCAGAAGCTCCCGGCGGCTGCGGGTAAGGTGACTTCCGCGCGCGGTGCGGCGTACAACATCGCGCTGGCATCGAGCGCTGGAGCGGCGGCTCACAACCCGTTCCTCGTCAAAGCGCTGCTCAGGGCCAGCATGGTGCAGGTCAACAAGGAGTACGGGGTCGCGTTGCCGCCAGGGATCACGCCCCGCATGCTTGCGCCTTACGACACCCGGGTCATGCCAACTCGTCCGCTCGTGGTGGGCGGGGATTCGAATTGATTCCCCGATGTGGGTGGTGGTGACGTCCGCGGGCGGGCTCCAGTGTCCGCCCGCGGCGTAGTTTCGCGCGTGCTCCAGGAACCTCTTTCCCGGCGGACTCTCAGCAGCATCGGACCAACTCTTCCAGTCGACTGCCGATGACACCGTTGAGCCTGTTGGTGCTCCTGCAAGACACGGCGATGCGAGCCGGGTCTTCGGGCCAGCAGGCGTTTCTGGACAGCATCTCGGTGCGTGTTCCTCCACCGCTTCCCGGTGGACCGGCGACGGTCGCCAGGTTCCTGCTCAACACGGTACCGCAGTGGGTGCAGATCGGCGGCGTGATTCTTGGCGCGATCATCGCCGTCACGCTCCTCGTCCTTGGCGTTCGTCACTGGCGCACGGTTCTCGCCTGGTTTGCCGTCAAGTCCAGGGTGTGGAAGACGGCGGCCACTCTCGTCGTGGTAATGATCGCCGGAACGGCGACCTACGGTGGGGTCAAGACGTGGAACTTCATGATGCACGACAACGCATTCTGTTCCGGCTGCCACGTCATGAACGCGCCGTTCCAGAAGTTCGGCGACGCCGAGAACAAGCACGCGAGGCTGCTGTGTCACGACTGCCATCAGCAGTCGATCTTCGCCAGCATGAAGGAACTCTATGTCTGGGTGAAGGACCGCCCGGACCAGATCCCCGCGCACGCCAATAACGTCCCGAACCGCGTCTGCGCGGAATGTCATGAGAAGGCGGACCCCGACAGCACTTGGAAGCGCGTGATCGCCACCGCTGGACATCAGGTGCACCTGAACGGCAAGTCGCCGCTCTTCAGGAAGCTGGAATGCATCGTCTGTCACGCGCGTGAAGTGCATCGGTTCAAGGCAGACGACAAGACGTGCAGTCAATCGGGGTGCCACGACGACACGTCGATCCAGCTTGGCGCGATGGCCAATCAGACGGACCTGCATTGCGTGACGTGCCATTCCTTCACAGCGGCCGCCACGGAAGGCGCTCCGGTAGATTCCTCCAGGCGAATCCTCGTACCCACGCAGAAGGAGTGTCTGGGCTGCCACCAGATGCAACAGCGGCTGGGTAAGTTCGATCCGGAGCAGGAACCGCATAAGGCGGGCTGCGGCACGTGCCACAACCCGCACAGCCAGACGACGACCTTTGGGGCGTTCCAGAGCTGCGCAACATCGCAATGTCATGCGAAGGCGGACACACTCACAGCCATGCACCGTGGACTGCCCGACCACGCACTCGAGAACTGCGGCGCGTGCCATCTGGCCCACACCTGGAAAGCGCGCGCCACCGACTGCAAGACCTGTCATCAGGATATCGAGCGCGACCGCACGCGGACCCGTCGCGGTGGAACACGCCTGTCTGGCGCACCGCTTCGCACCGAGTCGCCGCCGACGGTCGTGGCCCCGGTGTCTTGGACCGGTACCCCCACCTCTGGCTCCGTGCGTCGCGCCATTCGCCACGGCCCGCCGCGCGCCAGCAGAACGACGATTACCGGGGTTTCCCGACAGGTCGCCGTGGACACGGCGACCTTCTCGCACCGGCGTCATCGGTCGCTCGAATGCACTACCTGCCATTCCAGCACCAGGACGCACGGCGCGACCACTGTCAGGACCAGGGAGCAATGCCGCTCGTGTCACCACGCCAACGATGCCAGGGGCCTGAAGTGCGAGTCATGCCACTCGGCCCAGTCAATCCCGGCGCGTTCGCAAACCGTGCCGATGCGCATCGACGACCGGCCGGCGACGGAACGCACGCTGTCGTTCGCCCATCGCGACCACACTGAACTCGTGTGTGCGAGCTGCCATACGGCGGATGCAAGCAGAAAAGTCGAAACGAACTGTCTGTCCTGTCACGAAGACCACCACGCGGCCGGTCGCACCTGCACGGACTGCCATGCGGATGCGCGAGCGAAGCATACGCGCGAGGTGCATCTGACGGGATGCGCCGGATCGGGATGCCACACGGCGGCACCAGCGGCAGCGATCTCCCCGACGCGCAACGTCTGCATCGCCTGTCACACGGCGCAACACGATCACAAGCCCGGGCAGGACTGCGCGGCGTGCCACCTCGCGAACTGGGCGCAGGCACGCCGCGGATGATCGGCACACTCGCTCATTCGGCGATCGCCTGCCAGCGTCCGCGCCGCCGGCGGGGAAGTCTGGCGGCGATGCTGACGCTGGCTGCGTTCGCTGGCCAGCCGATGCAGCTGGCAGCGCAGTCCGTGCGCATCGTCGGGACCACATGGGCGCAGATCGTCGACTTGCGTCCGCTACGCCTGGACTCGGTGCCGTTCTCCGCAACGATCGTTGCCTCTGGCGGTGATCGCACAAACGCGCGTGGGCAGCCTGTTCGCTGTGCTGGCACCTCCGCCTATTGCCACTTCTTCGCTTCGGGCGACCGCGCTACGGCGTCACCGATCCTGCAGGACCTCGAACTGTCTGGATGGGGTCTTGGCGAAGGAATCTCCGCGCACGCGCATCTGCGCGCACGTGAGACGCTCGGCGCCGGCGATCTGTCCTGGCCGCGCGCCAGCGACCGCTTCGATGCGCTCGACGCCTACCTCAACGTCGAACGCGACCGCTGGCGTGCGCGGCTTGGCCGCCAGTGGACTTCCGGTGCGCTCGGCAGCTACAACTATGATGGGGTGGCGCTCGCCTGGAGGCAGACGTCGTGGAGCGTGGAAGGGCTGGGAGGCGCCAGTCTCGTGACAGGACTGGACGCGACTCACCTCTCGGGCGACTTGGCGGCGCTGGACGATCTTCCGCCCGACGAGCGTGCCTGGCTCGTCGGCGCTCGGGCACGCTTTCGACCCAGAGCCCGCCACGCGCTCGGCGCCGAGTATCAGCGAACCATTCGGAACGATCGCGGCGGCCTGTACTCGGAGCGAGCGGCCGTGGCCGGGAGCGCAGTGCTGGCCGGTGTTGCACTCGACGGGGAGTGGACGCAGGATCTGCTGACCAACACGGTGAACGAGGCGCGTCTGCGGGCCGAGCGCAGCCTCCCGAAGGGGCTGATCGGCAGCATCGAGGGCAGGCGATCGAGGCCGTTCTTCGAGCTTTGGTCGATCTGGGGAGCGTTCTCGCCCGCGGGTTTCGACGAGGTGCGTGGCCTGTTGCGGCGGACAAGTGCCGGCCGCCTCACCGCGGCCGTGGGTGGAGGATACCGTCGGTATGACTCGACCGGCGCCGGTCTTGCCGTGGCGCCGCTCAGGGACGATGGCTGGCGGGTGACCGGCAACCTGGCATATGCACCGAACGACCGTCTGTCGCTGGCTGGCGACTACGCGATCGACGTCGGGCCGGGAGCATCCCGGAGCGATGGCGCGTTACGCGGCGACTGGGTTGGGGCACGCCTGTCGCTGGGCGGGATGTTCAGCGCCACGCAGTCGATCTTCGAGTATCGGGTCGGGACGGGTCGGTTGCTGGGTCTAGGTGTCCATGCGACATACCGGCTGTCCCAGGAAACGCGAATCGGTGGTGACCTGGCTTGGTACGCGCATCGCGAGTCCGGGTCGTCGTCAGGCACGGACTGGGGACAGCGGCGTGCGTCGGTCCGACTGGAGTGGGCAATCGGCCGAGACCCGGGCGCGGCGCGGCCGGCGGTGAAGCAATGAGGGCACTGCTGCGCGCGATCCTGTTGCTGGCGTTGTCGCTCGTCGGGCGGACGCTCGATGCCCAGTCGTCATTCCCGCACGAGCGGCATGCGACTTTGTTCCCGAACTGCGAGGGGTGTCACAGCGGCATCGTGTCGGGACGCGCCGACGGTGTGTTCCCGAGTCCGCGGCAATGCGAAGCGTGCCACAACGGCACCGATGCCAAGACGGTGCAATGGAAGCCGCGGGTGCGTGAAGGACAAGGGCTGCTGCGTTTCGCGCACGTGGACCATGCGACGCGAGTCGACTCCGTCGGGCGTCGGTGCGAGAGCTGCCATGCGACGCCGGGCGCTCCACGCATGCAGGTGTTCCCGGCGCGCGCGGCACGCTGTTTCTCGTGCCACACGCATCGTGCCACCGCGCACTACGACGAATCCAACCGCTGCCTCACCTGCCACGTCCCGCTCACGGCCGCGACGGCGTTGAGCCCCGCGCGCGTCGGCCGGCTGCCGCGGCCCGCCAGCCACAACGACACCGCGTTTGTCGCCAACCATGGGACGCGCGACGGTGGCACGCTGGCGTCGTGCGCCACCTGCCATGCGCGGGAAAGCTGTGTCCGCTGCCACATGAACGCGACGGCTGTCCCTTCCATTCGCGCCCTCGCGGAGGATGCGCGCGTTGCTGCTGCGGTGCGTTCCAAGGCGGCGGTGTACCCCGTACCGCCGAGTCATCTGGCGGATGCGTTCTCATCGGATCACGGACGGGACGCCGCCCGCGATGCCGCACGCTGTGCGGCGTGTCACGCCCGTCCGAGCTGCCGATCCTGTCACACTGGTCCGGGAGCCCGGCGCGCGATCGACGTCCTTCCTAACGAGCCCTCGGCACCGGGAGCAGGGCGCGGCGTACAGCTGCAACGAACGCGGGTCGCCGCTGTCACGCTGCCCGCACAGCGTCCGGGACGGTCGGTAGCGACCGAAGGGCCGCGGACAGTCAGCGTGCACCCGGCGGGTTTCGAGCGCGCCCACGAGCAAGCAGCCCGGTCGGCCAGCCTCACGTGCGAGGGTTGTCACGCCCGGTCGATGTGCTCTTCCTGCCATGCCGGTGAGGGCTCCCGTGAATATCATCCGGCCAACTTCGCCATGCGCCACGCCGCGACCGCCTATAGCCGGGAGACCGACTGTGCCTCCTGCCACAACACGGAGGCCTTCTGCCGTGCCTGTCACCAGACCAGCGGTGTGGGCGCTCGAAGCAACGGACTCGCTGCCTTCCACGACGCCTCGCCGCAGTGGCTTCTGCAGCACGGGAGCGCAGCGCGACAGAATCTGCCCGCGTGCACCTCGTGCCACAAACAGCGCGACTGCATGCAATGTCACTCGACGTTAGGTTGGGGAGTCAGCCCGCATGGTCCGGGCTTCGATGCTCCCCGCCTCTGGAAGCGGGCAAGGCCGATGTGCCTCCGCTGCCACCTTTCCGATCCGACCAGGAGTTGATTGTGCCTATCCATATTCGTCGCCGTTCCTTGTTGCTCGTTGCCGGCGCTCTCGCTGCGCTTGTTGCATCTGCCTGCGAGACGAAGCCCAATATATCAGGAGCGGATGGGGCGGCGGCCACGTCTGCGCTTCCCGAAGGGCATCCCGATCTTGCGCCTGCCGCCGATCTTCCCGAATCCGCACGGTCGATGCTCGACAGCGGGAACACGGCGTATCGCGCGCAGCGGTTCGCGGAGGCACGAGCCTACTACGAACGGGCAGCGGCGCTCGCGCCGAGCCATGGTGCACCGTGGTTCGGCATCTTCATGGTGGGCGATGCAACGCAGAACAGAGCCTTGGCGGACAGTGCGATGGCCGAGGTCAGGAAGCGAACCGGCGGCACAGCCGCACCCGTACACCCCGACACGGCTCTCCGAAATCCGCACAGCGCGCTTCCGAAATCGTGACTCGGTACTGGTCCGCAAGAGCGCGGTAAACCTGCCGATGGATGAGTTCCTTGGGCGCGCGTGACGCTCTGTGGCCGGTGTCGCCGAAGCAACGGACATCGTCGCCTTCGGATCTGCGGCCGTGGTGAGCTCGCGATGCGGCGAGAGAAATGCGGACACGAGTCAGTTCGAAGAACGCGAAGAGGACAATGAGCAGGAAGATCCCACGGCGAAGTATCTTGTCGACATGCGAACGGACGACTTGACCGTGGTCGCGGAACGGACCCACGCGCCCGAAGGCTCTGAGTGTGACTCCGCTGGCGAATATTCGGCGGGCGTCGCGATGCCACGCGCGACGTGCCTTGCGCCGGAGACCATTGGCCTGAGTCAGGCGGCGCGGAGGACGGTAGCGGCCAGCATGCGCTGGGCGATGGTTTGTGACGGCGACGGACCGAGTGGCATGCGCACAGGCACGGATTTCCTCCAGACCGTGGCGGGAGACCGGCTTGCGGAAAGGCGCGATATCCGGATCGCGCCGGCAGGGTGAACGACATCAGGCACGCCCTGCTGTGGCCTGGCATCGTCCTGACCGGCCTCGCACTGGGAGCGATCGTCAGGCTGGGAGGGCTCGGCGCGTCGGCCGCGCAGTGGATCTGGTTGGCGGCCTTGCTGGTTGCCGGAGCCCCGGTCGTGTTTCGCACGTTTCGCGGGATGTTCGCCGGCCAGTTCGCTGCCGATGTCGTGGCGACGCTTGCGATCGTGACTGCGGTCGCGCTCGATCAGCCGCTTCCCGGGCTCATAGTCGTCCTGATGCAGACTGGCGGCGAAGCGCTGGAGCGGTACGCCGCCGGCCGCGCCAGCGCCGCCGTGAGAGCGCTGGAAGCGGATGCCCCGCGTGTGGCGCACAGGAAGGAGCGGGGTGACGTCGTGGACATCGAGGTGGAGGCGATTCACGTGAACGACGAACTCGTCGTTCGGCCTGGCGAGATGCTCCCGTGCGACGGTATCGTGATCGAGGGAGTGTCGCATCTCGACACCTCGCGCCTGACCGGCGAGGCGATGCCGGTGCGCGTCAGCGCCGGCGCAGAAGTCCGCAGCGGTGCGATCAACGGCGAAGGATCGCTCACCATCCGCGCCACTGCGCGCTCGTCGGAAAGCCTGTACGCGCGCATCGTCGAGCTGGTGCGCTCGGCGGAGGCAAGCAAGGCGCCACTCCAGCGGCTTGCCGATCGGGCCGCAGTGTACTTCACGCCACTCACCTTGGCAATTTGCGTTGTGGCCTGGTTCGCAAGCGGCGACATGACCCGTGTTCTCTCCGTGCTGGTGGTGGCAACGCCGTGCCCGCTCATTCTAGCTACGCCGATCGCGATCATCGGCGGCATCAACCGCGCCGCGAGCAGGCAGATCATCATGCGCACCGGTGGGGCGCTCGAGCGTTTGAGCCACGTGCGGATCGCGGTCTTCGACAAGACCGGAACGCTGACCATCGGCCGGCCGGAGGTCGTAGACGTGCATACGCGCGATGGAGTCGCGGCCTCGCAGTTGATGCAGCTGGCGGCGGCCGTCGAGGTGGGTTCGTCGCATCTGCTGGCGCAGTCGGTCGTGGATGCGGCGCGCGCATACGGCGAGATCCCCGTTGCCGCCGGGATTCAGGAATCTCCGGGTAGGGGTGTGCGCGGCCTGGTCGGCGACACGGCGGTAGCGATAGGGACGCAGTCGTACCTGGAGGACGTGATCGGCGCCAGGACCGTCGTGGAGCGAGACGGACAGGATGTGGCATTGCGAGCGTATGTGGCGCTGGATGGCCGCTTCGCCGGCACCATCGATTTCACAGACCGTATCCGTGCGAACGTACCCGCCGAGGTAGCTCGACTGCGCGATCTGGGAATGAAGCGGACGGTGCTGCTCTCTGGCGATCGCAGCGCCAACGTGCGAGCGGTCGCCGACGCGGTGGGGGTGACCGAGATCCATGGCGACTTGCTACCGCACGAGAAGGTCGAGTACGTCGCTCGGCTGTCGCGTGACGCGCCCGTGGTGATGGTGGGTGATGGGACGAACGACGCACCGGCGCTGGCGCGCGCCGATGTCGGGATCGCGCTCGCTGGCCACGGTGGCGGCATCACCGCGGAAGCGGCGGACATCGTCCTGCTGAACGACGACTTGTCGCGGGTGGCGGACGCGATCGTGATCAGCCGTCGGTCGATGCGCATTGCACGCCAGGCGATTGGCGTTGGTCTCGGACTGTCGAGCCTTGCCATGCTCGTCGCCGCGGCCGGGTTCATCGTTCCCGTCGTGGGTGCGTTGATCCAGGAGGCGATCGATGTGGCGGTGATCCTGTATGCCCTGCGGGCCGGCATGGCGCCGCGGAGCGATACAGCGTCGCCGCTTGCGTGACTGTCAGGGCATCGTCAGGTCAATGTCAGCGCGAGGTCAGCTTCGACCGTGAGCTTGGCGCACTCGTCGGCAGCCGGTTGCTTTCGTGTTGTGGCAGCGCCGTCGGGTCTTCCGATGGCCTTGTCCGGGGATGCCAGGGAACCTTAGCGTGCAGCATGTCACGGATCTCGGCAGCGACCAGCGTCACGCGCGTCACGGTGCTCGTGGTGCTGTTGTGTGTAACCGTACTGGTCGCATCGCTCCTGGCATACGAGGCGCACGATGCATCGCGTTCCGAGCGTGTGACCATCGAACGTGCGCTCCATGACTACGCATCGGTTGCCGCTTGGGAGTTGCAGTCGGCGGCAAGGAAGCGCGTGGACAACGCATTGCAGCGCTCGCTGTCGCCGGCGACGACCGGATGGGCGTCGTCGCCGTACGAGACGCTGCTGCCGCTGTCGGCGGTCTCGTCGCCTGGCGCCGGTTTGCTGCCATGCGCGGCCGGCGTTCCGGATTCCACCCGGACGTATCTGCGACTCGATCTGCGTGACGGGAGTTACGTCACGTCGGGGTATGCGATGGCGGTCGGCGACCGGTTGCCGGCGATTGTGGCGATGCGCGCATTCGCACAGACGCGTGCGACCCCCGAGCAGCCATACGGGCTGGTACGGTTGCGTCGTTCCGACGGCACGTTCGAGGCGCTGGCGCTGGGCGTGAAGTACGCGACGCACGGAGCGCCGCTGGCGGCGTTCGGGTTCACGGTGTGCCGGGAGGCGCTGGGCGCTCCGCTGGTGCGTACCGTGCTGGCATCGCATGCGCTGCTGCCGGCAGCCGTGCGTGGCGCACTCCCCAACGACTCGCTGGTGGCGGTGCGGCTGACGGACAGCGGAGGCCGGGAGTTGCTGCGAACGGGAGCGGTCGCCGGCCCATATTCAGCGACGGTCACGATCGATTCGGCGCTGGGGGTGCAAGCGACGGTTGCGGTGCAGCCGGCGGCGGCCACCAGACTCGTCGTCGGCGAGCCGGCCCGCTCCAGCGTCCCCCTTCTCCTCGCACTCCTGGTACTTACGGCAGGTCTCGCGGCGGTGGCGCTGTTCCAGCTGCGTCGCGAACACGAGTTGGCGCGCGTGCGAGCGGACTTCACGTCCAGCGTATCGCACGAGCTTCGCACGCCGCTCGCGCAGATCCTGCTGTTCGGCGAAACGCTCAGCCTGGGGCGTACGCGGGGCGACGCCGAACGTGCGCTGGCCGCGCGGACGATCGTCTCGGAGGCCAGGCGTCTGATGGGGATCGTGGACAATATCCTGTCGTTCGAACGGGCGCGTCGCATCCCGATGACGCCACGGCTCGAGGCGGTCGATGTGGTGCAACTGACGGAGGATGTCGTGCAGGGATTCAAGCCGCTGGCCGATGTCCGCGGCGCGCGAATCGGAGTCACCGTGATGCCCGCGGCGCGTGAGGGCGCCTGCGGGGTGGCCCACACCGACGCGTCGATGCTGCGCCAAATCCTGGTGAACCTGCTGGATAACGCCATCAAGTATGGGCCGGACGGTCAGTCGGTCGCGGTCGTGGTTTCGGTCGCGGGCGACGAGTTGCGAATGACGGTCGAGGATGAGGGGCCAGGGATATCGGTGCGGGACCGCGATCGGGTGTGGGAGCCGTATGTACGACTGCGGGCGAGCGCAGGCACTCGTTCCCGTTCGGCCGGTATCGGTGGCGGGAACGTGGGTGGGAGCGGCCTTGGGCTGGCGGTAGTTCGCGATTTGGCCGGTTCGTTGGGTGCGAGGGTGTGGGTGGAGGACGTCGATGGCAAGGCTTCGGGGCGTCATGTGGGGCGTGGAGCCCGGTTCGGAGTCGCCCTGCCGCTCGCGGCAGGCGGCGGGCCTCCCCCCCATATCCATTCTGTCGCCAATGCCTCCTTTCTCCCTCATCCCGCAAGCGCACACGGTATCGAATCCTTGCCTGCCTCGAACGGCGTTCCAACCCGATGACGACCGTCCTGCTCATCGAGGACAACGAAACGCTCGCCCTGGGGCTGCGCAGCAACCTCGAGTACGAGGGTTTTCGTGTCCTCGTCGCTCCCGACGCCCGGACGGGTCGGTCTCTCATCGCCGCCGAGCGTCCAGACCTCGTCATTCTCGACCTGATGCTTCCGGATACGCACGGCTATCACCTGCTGCGGTCCCTCCGCGACGGCGGCGACCAGACACCGGTCCTGATACTCACCGCGTTAGGTGAAGAGACGGACAAGGTCCGCGGTTTCCGCTTTGGCGCCGATGACTACGTCACCAAGCCATTCGGCCTGATGGAACTGCTGGCACGCGTCAACGCCCTCCTGCGACGGTCACAGCGCCTGAACGAAGCAGCACCCAGTGTGCTACCGGCCACGTCGGCGTCGCCAGCGATCGCCGCCTTCGGTGACGTAACGATCGACCATGCCACGCGGACCGTGACGCGTACGGGGACCGAAGTCGCTCTGCGCCCAAGGGAGTTCGATCTCCTCGCAGCGCTCGTCAGGCGCACCGGCCAGGTGGCGAGCCGACTCGACCTGTTGCGCGAAGTCTGGGGATACGACGACTCCGTCATGAGCCGGACGGTCGACACCCATATCGCCGAGTTGCGGCGCAAGCTGGAGCGCGATCCCGCCCACCCCGAGCATATCCTTACCGTCCTCAAGACGGGTTACCGGATCAGACGTTAGGCGCCGCTGACGCGACGCCCACCGCGTTCTGACGGAACCCGTACACCTGACGGACAGCGCTTTCCATACCTCCAGCACCATCGTGTGGCGGCACCGGCGCTTCGGCCGGTGTCGGTCCTCCATGGAGATACGTATGGGAATCCTCACCAGGAAATCCGTCGCGGAGCTGCAGGCCGACGCCGACCACAGCACGCTTCGCCGCGCGCTCGGCAGGTGGCAGCTGACGGCGCTGGGCATCGGCTCGATCATCGGCACCGGAATCTTCGTGCTCACCGGCACCGCTGCCTCCCAGCATGCCGGACCGGCACTCGTGCTGTCCATGGTGATAGCCGGCATCGCCTGTGCGTTTGCCGGACTGTGCTACGCCGAGCTGGCGTCGATGATTCCGGTGGCGGGGAGCGCCTACACGTATGCCTACGCCACCGTCGGCGAACTGACTGCCTGGATCATCGGCTGGGATCTGATACTCGAGTATGCGTTGAGCGGCTCCACCGTAGCCGTTGGATGGTCCGGATACTTCGTCAGCTTCATGAGCGACCTGGGCGTGCACATCCCGGCGGCGCTCACAGCCGCACCCGGCCAGGCCGTCGCCGACGCATCCGGCGCCACCGTGATGGGCCTGTTCAACGCCCCGGCCGCCGCGATCGTCCTGCTCGTGTCCGGCCTGCTCGCACTGGGAATTCGAGAGTCGGCCAGCGCCAACGCCATCCTCGTGGTCATCAAGAGCGCCGTCCTGGTCGTGTTCGTGATCGCCGGCATCGCTTATGTGAACCGGGAGCATCTGACCCCATTCATCCCTCCAAACGCCGGTGCGTTCGGTCATTTCGGCTGGAGCGGTGTGCTGCGCGGCGCGGGTGTCATGTTCTTCGCCTATATCGGATTCGACGCCGTCTCAACCGCGGCACAGGAGGCGCGAAATCCGCAAAAGGACATGCCCTACGGCATCCTCATGTCGCTCGTGCTGTGCACTGTGCTGTACATTGCCGTCGCGATCGTACTCATCGGCATCGTGCCGTACGAGAAGCTGAACGTTGCCGATCCCATTGCGGTCGGCATCGATGCCACCGGGCTCACATGGCTCAGCCCGGTCATCAAGGTCAGCGCGATCTTCGGCCTCTTCAGTACCATCCTCGTGCAGCTGCTGGGTCAGACGCGCATCTTCTTCTCCATGAGCCGGGACGGGCTGCTGCCGGACGCCTTCGCCACGGTTCACCCACGTTTCCGCACCCCGCACATCTCGACCTTGGTCACAGGTACCCTGGTTGCCCTCGGCGCCGGACTGCTCCCACTCAACGTCTTGAGCCAGTTGGTGAGCATGGGGACACTGCTTGCCTTTGTCCTCGTCTGCATCGGCATTCTCGTCCTGCGCCGGAGCGCGCCAGATCTCCCTCGCCCGTTCCGTACGCCAGGCATGCCATGGGTGCCGATCGCGGGAGCGCTCGCCTGCCTGATCCAGATGGTCGTGCTTCCGTGGGCCACGTGGGAACGCCTGATCGTATGGCTTGTCGCCGGTCTCGCCGTCTACTTCATCTACGGGAAGCGGCGCGCTGCGCTCAAGCGTGCCGAGGCCACGCGGACCACGGCGATAGCAGCGTAGAGGACCGCGTATCGGGTGATCCCGCTGCACACCATGCGTTGATGCTGGCGGGATACTCGCCGCCAGCATGCTCGCTCATGTCAAATGTGGGATCACCCCAAGACTCGGCCCGTTTGTGCTGGCGGCATCGGTACGGAAGCGATGCCAGGTGACGGCTCACCCGCGAAAGCACGGGGAGTGTGAGCCGGACACGACTCTCGTCGCGAGCGGCTGAGGGATTCCCCGACAGTACCGCGAATCCCAACCGACAGACGAGCACCCGCCATGGCTCGATCTTCGCATCGAGCGCTGGTCGCACCGAGGTCACGGCCGCGCGATACCAGAGGACTCCGCACATGACTCTCTCCTCAGCTACTCCCGCAACCGGAACCGACTTTGCCGTCGAGGGCCTGAACATGCTCGGCCCGCTGGTCGTCGCCACCGATGGTACCAAGTCGGCGGACGCCGCGATTCGTGCTGCCGCACAAATGGCCGCGCGTTCGTCGGCTGACGTCCACGTGATCGCGGTCCTGGAACCGATTCCCCTCATTTCCGGGGATTACGGCATCCTCCTCCCTCCGGCCGACGCCATCGAGGCCCGGCGCGAGACGCTCGAACAGCGCGTACGCCTTCAGATCCGTGACCTGTTGGGCGCCGACGCCACGTGGTCGATCGAAATCGTGGAAGGCGATCCCGCATCGGTCATCGCCCGCGCCGGAAATGAGCGAAACGCGAGAATGATCGTCATGGGCATCGGTCATCACGAACTCATCGACCGGCTTTTCGGGGGCGAAACCGCACTGCGCGTGCTACGTCAGTCACGGGTTCCGGTCTGGGCTGTGACCCCGTCCTTCAAGGCGCTACCGGAACGGGCCGTGTTTGCCACGGACTTCAGTATGGGAGGACTGCGCGCTGCCAAGGCTGCCTTGGCGACGTTCGACTCGCTGTCGACGGTCTATCTGGCACATGTGGCGCCACGGCTGGAACTGCAGCCGGAAGCATTCGCAGTGTGGTTGGCGACATATGGCGAAGGCCTGCAACCGGCATTCGGGCGAGTAAAGGCCGAGTTGCAGATTCCCGATCGTGTGAACGTTGAAACGGTGACGCTCCAGGGCAAGCCGTCGCGCGAGCTGCTGCAGTTCGCTGACTCCACACATGCAGACCTACTCGTAACTGGCAGCCGAGGGGCCGGGTTACTGGATCGCCTGCTGGTTGGCAGTACCGCGACCGGTCTTGTTCGCGGCAGTGTCCACGCGGTGTATGCCGTGCCAGGGCTTCTTGGTGGGGAACGGCTTCTCGCGGCTCCCCCCCATCATCAGATCTCGGTCGAGGAATCGCAGTGGACCAAGTCGCTCGATGCGTTCACGAAACGAAATGCCGGGCGCCGGGCCACCCTCGAGGTCTTCGATCCCGATTTCGGTGCGCAGATCCAGGAGCACGACTACCCGTTCCTGGGGGCTGCATACGATCATCACGACCGTCGCGTGGAAATCATGCTGGGCGATTTCGGTGGCCCGGGCCGGCACCTCACCCGTGGTATCGCGAACGTGACGTCAATCGACGAACTGCGGGACGAGAAGGGGCGTGACTGGATCCTCCGGCTCCGCCACGGACTCGGCCAGACTATCCTGACGCTCGCGCGATAGTTCGTGGTGCGTTGAATCTGGCGGGCACCCCCGGGATACCGGAGGGTGCCCGTCGTGCGTTGCGGCTTCGCCGTTGAGGTAGGGGAATCTCGGACAGATTGGACCGTATTCCACTGGTCACACCAACGGCACCGAAAACTAGGCTTCACCGAGCGGCACCACGCTCATCCGCGGGCGCCGGGCATAGTGGGGGACTTTGCGACTGCATCCAACCGTGACTTCAGGTCCATCATTGCAGGGCACGATGACAACGAGCCGGAACCCGGCGCGGCCCGTGGAGCAGCCTGGGCTGGAGGTGGCTCGCACGCAGTCGCGGCTCGTCGAGCGGTTTCTGCGCGTGCCCTTGGCAGCGAAGATCGCGGGAGCGAACGCCATCATTGTCGTGGCGGCGATCGTCACCGCCCTCGTGGTGACGCGGATGGGGCAGGGGATCGTCTGGCCTCCCAAGCTGGCGATCGTGCTGGCGATCGCGCTGGCGGTGGCGTCGGTCGTGAACGTGGTTCTGGTTCTGGTTGCGCTCCGACCGCTGAACGACCTGGAGGTCACCGCACAGCGTATCTGGCGTGGCGATTTGAGCGCCCGCGTCCCGCACTCGAACGTGGCGGACACGGACCTGCTGCGGATCGGCGGCGCCGTGAATGCGCTGCTGGATGGACTCATCAGCGATCGTGCGCGGTTGCGCGCGATGGCGTCGCACGTCATGCAGGCCGGTGACGCGGAACGCGCGCGGATCGCGAGCGAACTCCACGACTCGGCAGCCCAGACTCTGGCCGGGCTGGCGTTCGAGTTGAGTGCGATCGCGCGCTCGAACCAGGATGAAGCGTTGACCGCGCGGATCGAACGTGCACGACAGATTACGGCAGGCGTCCTGGATGAGATCAAGATGCTCGCCCACACGATGTATCCGCGAATACTGGAGCACGGCGACCTGGTACCGGCGCTCGAGCACCTGGCGCGCGAGGTCACCCAACGGACGCGCATACCGGTGGTCGTCAAGAGCGACGGGAGCACCACTGCCGTTCCGGTCGATCTGGTGACCGTGTTCTACCGTGTCGCCCAGGAAGCGGTGAGCAACGCCGTCCGCCATGGTCATCCGGGACGCGTCGTGATCGACGTCACCACGCGCGCGGGCGTGACTCGTCTCGACGTGGAAGACGACGGTACCGGGTTCGACGTCGTGGAAGCGGAAAGCCGGAGGCCCGGGATGGGGATCTACACGATGCGTGAACGGGCGGCGCTGGTGGGCGGCGGGTTCGAGATCCAGAGCGCGCGCGGGCAGGTTGGAGGTACGCGCATAACGATGACTGTCCCGACCGAGGTATCCTCGAACGGGCAACAGCAGCGACGCGACGGCATGTCGGCAGTTGCAACAAGCGAACCGGGGGTACGGCAATGAGCAGCGACGTGATTCGTGTGTTACTGGCTGACGACCATACGGTGGTGCGTGCCGGGCTGAAGGCCGTGCTCGGGACGGCCCGGGATATCGACGTCATCGGCGAGGCGCGCAACGGCCAGGAAGCGGTTGCGATGGTGGACCGCTTCAATCCCGACGTTGTCGTCATGGATCTCTCCATGGATGTGAAGGACGGTACGCAGGCGACGAAGGAGATCGTCGCCAAGGGGGGAGCTACGCGCGTCTTGATCCTGACGATGCATCCGGAGGAGGACTTCCTCGTTCCGCTGCTCGAGGCCGGGGCCGCGGGTTACCTCGTAAAGAGCGCGGCCGACCGCGAACTGGTGGACGCGGTGCGCGCGGTGGCCAAGGGCGACGTCTATGTCAGACCCACGGCGGCACGCGTGCTGGCGAAGGGCCTGACGCGCAAGGATCCGCATCAGGTCGACCGGGAACGGTTCGAACGACTGACGGAACGCGAACGAGACGTGCTGCGCCTGACGGCACAGGGATACTCCGCACCCGAAATCGGCGAACGCCTGTTCATCAGCCCCAAGACGGTCGACACGTACAAGCAGCGCATCAACGAGAAGCTTGGGCTGTCGCACCGCGCGGACTACGTACAACTTGCACTCCGGCTTGGGTTGCTGAGTCAATAACGGCGCCGTCACGGAGGTGCCATGCGGTCGCGCGCGCTAATCGAATCGCTCGGGCGTTACGCGAACGCCGCGGTCGAAGGGTTGGGACGCACGGGTCGTTTCGCTGCGGACACCGGCCGTGCCGTGGTCGACGTCGGCACTTGGGCACCGGTCGCGACTTTCCACGCGCGCACGTTAGGCGTCGGGTCGCTGCCGATCGCATCGTACATCGCCATGTTCACGGGCGTGGTGCTCGCACTCCTTGCCAGTTACGCCTTTACACGGGCTGTCCCGCTGTACTTCGTTGGAACCCTGGTCCAGAAGACGATCACGATGGAGCTGGCTCCGGTGCTGACAGGACTAGCGCTCGCCGGCCGTGTCGGGGCCAAGATCGCGGCCGAGCTTGGCACAATGAAGGTGACCGAACAGATCGATGCCCTGGAGACGCTGACTTACGATCCTTTCGCCTACCTCGTACTCCCGCGTGTGCTCGCGGGCACGGTGATGTTCCCCGTTGTCGTGGGAATAGCGATGGTGGTCGGTATCGGGGCTGGGTGGCTGGCTTCCGTTGCCCTGCTGGATCTCACTACGGTGGAGTTCTTCAAGGGTGCGCGACTATTCTTTCTCGGATTCGACGTCGAATATGGTTTGGTCAAGTCAGCGAGTTTCGGAGCAGTGGTAACGTTCATTGGCTGCCGCGAGGGAATGCTTGCGCGTGGCGGGGCAGAGGGCGTGGGGCAGGCCGCGACCCGCACGGTCGTGTACTCGGCGGTCATGATCCTCGTTCTTGACGCCTTCTGGGCTGTGGTCTGGCTCCTCGGGAGACAGACATGAAACGCGCCAACGATTTCGTCGTCGGCCTGACGATTCTCGGCGCCATCGTCGCGATTGCCGCCGGCATCGTGTTCATGAAGCAGGCGGACATCGGCCAGAGGAAAACACAGTTCATCGCGCGCTTCCGGGATGTGGGCAGTGCCAGGCCGGGGACGCCCGTGGTGATTCGCGGCGTGCGCAGCGGGCGCATCGAGTCGATGGCGCTGGCGGACGGTGGCTGGGTCGAGGTTCGGATGAGTCTCGATCCAGCTGTGCGCCTGCCCGAGAATCCCGTCGTCCTGCTCAACGAGGCGAGTGTCTTCGGAGAGTGGCAGGCGACCGTGCTGGGGCGCGATGGCGTGCCCAGGGATGCGGACGTTCAGCGTCAACTGGCGGATGCGGCCCAGGGCGGGACGGTGTTACCCGGCGCGACGCTCCCGGACATCGCCAAACTGACCGCCGTCGCCGGCCGCATCGCTGGGGATGTCGCGTCGGTCGCCGAGCGATTCGAGGTAGCATTCGACGATCGGGCTGCGACGGAACTGCGCGGTTCGATACGCAACTTCTCCGACCTGTCGTCGGTGCTCGCGCGAACCGTGCGCGAACAATCGCGGAACCTGGATTCGGTCTCTGGCGACGTGCGGGCCGGCGTGCAGTCGCTCGCCCATGCCGCTGGTCAGCTCGAGCGCGTGGTCACTCGTTTCGACTCGTCGACGTCGCGCGGCGAGGTCGATAAGGTTGTCTCGGACGCGGCTGACGCCGCCCGTCAGCTGCGGCAAGCGAGCCGCAACCTCCTGACGATCTCCGAGCAAGTGGGGAAATCGCAGGAACGACTTCATTCGTTCATCGTCGGCAGCGACTCGATCGTGACCAGGATCAATCGCGGGCAGGGGTCGTTAGGTCTCCTGGTCAACGATTCGTCGCTCTATCGAAACACCGACTCGCTGCTGAAGGAGTTCCGCAGTTTCCTCGCGGACCTGCAGCGGAATCCGAAGCGGTACATCCAGGTCCGGATCTTCTGACCGGGGGCATGTACTCCACGTCGCGGCCGTCCGCTCTTACGGCGTTGCTGGCGCTGGCCGCGGCACTGGGGATAGTTGCCTCCGTGCTCCTGTTCGTGGCGCAGCGCACCCGGTCGGTGCCCTTCGACGTACCGGAGACGGTCGCGCTCGTGCTGTGTCTCCTCGGAAGTGTGCTGGCCACAGTCGGCTTGCGGCAGGCGCAGCATGCGCTGTGGGAGAAGGAGCGCATCGAGAACGATCTGCGGGCGTCGGAACACAAGTTCTCGGGCATTCTCGCCATTGCCGCCGACGCGATCGTTTCGATCGACGAGAACCAGGACATAGTCCAGTACAACGAGGGGGCCGAACAAATCTTCGGCTGGACGTCCGCCGAAACGTTGGGAAAGCCGTTAGGCATGCTGTTGCCCGAGCGCTTGCGGAAGCGACATGCCGGGCACGTCGCCGATTTCGCGCACGCGCCGGAGGTCGCGCGCCGCATGGGGAGCCGGCAGACGATCGTCGGGCGGCGGAAGTCGGGCGAGGAATTCGCCGCGGAGGCCTCGATCTCGCGCCTGGAGACCGCCACCGGCATGCTGTTCACGGTCGTCCTGCGCGATATCTCGGAGCGTCGACGGACGGAAGGAGACGACCGCTTCCTCGCGCACGCGTCGGCAGCTATCGGCCGGTCGCTCGACTACGAGGCCACGCTGCGAAGCGTGGTCCATCTGCCGATCCCCTACATGGCGGATTGCTGCATTCTTGACATCGTCATGGCCGACGGAGGAACACGACGTATCGCATCAGTCCACGAGGACCACGACCTCACCAGACTGCTCCGGCAGCTCGAAGGACGATTCCCGACACTTGCCGATCGACCGTTCCCGGTGTCGAGCGTGGTCGATGACGAGTCGCCGGTGTTTGCGACTATCGACCCCGAAGCCGCCGCCATGGATGGCGGCGCCGATGGGCTGGTGGCGTCGCTCGGCGTGCGCAGTTACATCACGGCCCCGTTGCCGGCCAGCGGACGCGTGACCGGCGCGCTAACGCTGATCTCCACCGATGCCAGTCGTGTCTATGGCGAACGGGACGCGCATCTTGCCGTTGAGCTGACGGCATTGATGGGTGTCGCGATCGACAACGCGTGGCTGTACGAAACCGCCCAGCGGGCGGGCCGGGCGCGTGACGAACTCCTCGGCGTCGTCTCGCACGATCTGCGGAACCCGCTCAGCGCCGTCTCCATGTGCGCGAAAGTCATGCTGGATTCTCCGCCGACTGACGAACGCGCGCAGCGGGATCTTGCCCGGGCGATCCTGCAGTCGTCGGATATCATGAATCGGATGATCCAGGATTTGCTCGACGTGTCCACGATCGAGTCCGGTCACCTGCGGATCACACGGTCGCCTCAGAACCTGGCTCACCTCGTCGAACGCGTCCTCGACATGCACCGTGAGGCCGCCGAGTCGTCAGGGATCGCGATTCGCGTCGACGTCGAGGATGACTTGCCGTTCCTCGACGTCGATGGCACCCGTATCATTCAGGTGCTGGCCAATCTCGTCGGCAACGCCATCAAGTTCACAGAGCGCGGTGGCAGCGTCACGATCGTGGCACGACTCCACGGTTCCATGGTCGAGGTGGCTGTAACCGACACCGGGATCGGGATTCCCGGGGAAGACTTGCCACACATCTTCGACCGATACTGGCATGCTCGGCGCACGTCGCGCACGCTGGGAACCGGTCTGGGACTCGCCATCGCCCAGGGGATCGTGGACAAGCACGGCGGACACCTGACGGTGACCAGCGCACCGGGCAAAGGCAGTACGTTCGCATTCACTATCCCAGTTGCTGCTGACGGCATCGCTCGTGACGCGGTCGCGGCACCACAACGGACCTGACGGAGGCCGCATGTCGTCATCCACTCTGGTGTTCCGGCACCTCTCGAAGGAGGAGTGCCAGCAGCTCCTGCGATCGCATAATCACGGGCGCCTCGCTTTCACCGGTCGCGGACGCGTCGATGTCGAGCCGATCCACTACGTGTACGAAGATCCGTGGGTCGTCGCGCGCACCGGTGCCGGAACGAAACTCACGATGCTCGCACACCGTCCCTGGGTGGCCTTCGAAATCGACGAAGTGGACGAGATGTTCCGCTGGCGAAGTGTCGTCGTAAAGGGGACGGTCTACTGGCTCGACGACGAAATGGTGGATCCGGAAGCGCGGGCCCAGGCCATCGCGGTCTACCGGCGCCTCTTGCCGGACGCCTTCACTCCGGACGACCCGCTCCCCGGCCGCGACGCGCTGTTTCGGATCCACGTCGACGAGTACCACGGCCGCATCTGCACGCCCGGACCCGGCTAGCAACGCGGTCTCAGCCGCGAATCGCTTCATGAATCGCGATGCCGCCAGCCAGGTACGTCCGGACGCGAACTTCGACGAAACCGGACTCGAGCAGGGCCGCTGAGAAATCGTCCGCGGTCGTGAAGGCGCGGATCGAGTGCGCGATGTAGCCATACACGATTGCTCGACCATGCCAGCGCCACCCGACAACGTTTCCGGCGACCTGCAAGTAGGTAAGGAACAGCGCTCGCCATAGACGAGACGGCGGCAGATAGAAGTCGAGCGCCAGCAGACGTCCTCCAGGCCGGAGAACGCGAGAGAGTTCCCGGATTCCATCCCGCCACACGGGGACGTTCCTCAAGGCGTATCCTGCCGTTACGACGTCGAACGACGCATCGGGTAGCCCGAGGACGGTGAGGTCACCAACGGCGAAGCGCGGTCCGGTACCGTCGACGCCGGATCGCTCGATCGCCCTCGCGATCATTCGCGTGCTGGCGTCGATACCCAGTACTCTGGCGTGAGGGCGCGCGCGTGCGAACGCAAATGCGAGGTCGCCGGTACCGCAGGCGACATCTAGCATGTTTCCTCCTCCGTCGGCTGGCATCGCGCACACGGCGCGTGCCGCCAGATCTCGTTTCCAGCGCGCATCCATGCCGAACGAAAATCGCCGCGTGAAGTCGTCGTATCGTGGTGCGACGATGTCGAACATCGGCGTGACGAACGCCTGTTTGCGCGTCGGGTCGCCGAGGTGTGCTGCGACATCGAGTCCGTCGAAGACGGCCGCATCGGCATCGTCCGGCGCTGCCGCGGCGCCGGACGGAACCCGGGAATCGGAGATCACGCTTTCCTGATCGTGAAGGGACAGAGCGAACCGGCGGTACTAGTTTATTCGGACCGATCACTGCTCAGGAACTCTCAGAATGTCAGACGCCCGCCGGGATCCGCTTGACCCAAGATCGACAGCGAACGGATCGCTCGCAGGAGCGGTGGATGCCACCGAGTCTTTCGCTGCACTGTTGACTGCCGAAGATCCGGCGGCTGCGCCGGGTAGCGAGTCGGAAGTGGCGATCTGGGCCGTCGTGCTTGCGGGTGGGATCGGATCGCGATTCTGGCCACTGAGTTCGTCCCATCGACCGAAGCAGTTGCTAACGCTCCTGAGCGAACGCCCGCTTATCGCCGAGACCATCGACCACCTGCACCCACTCATCCCGTCGGAGCGAGTGCTCGTCGTGACGAGTCGCGACATTGCGCCGGCGATCGCGGCGGCTCTGCCATCCGTACCGGCGCGCAACATTCTGGTGGAGCCCGAACCATCTGGCACGGCGGCGGCCTTGGCGTGGGGTGCGACCGAGATCCGTCGTCGGGCGGGGCCGGAAGCGATCTGCTGTGGTGTGCATGCGGACATCGCAATCGGCTTCGGAGCGGCGTTTCACGACACACTGCGTTCGGCGACGCGCTTGGCGGCGCAGAACGACGTGCTGGTTGGCATCGGCGTGCCGATATCGCGGCCAGAGCCCGGCTTCGGTTACGTCGTGACAGGCGAGGCGGCAGATTCGACGCCGTCTGACGCGGAGCCGATCGCGCGACGTGTCCTCTCGTTCGTAGAAAAACCGGATGCGGAGCGCGCCGCGTACCTGCAGCGTCGGGGTGCGCTGTGGCACAGCGGTATCTTCGCATGGCGCGCTCGTGTCCTGCTCGAAGCCCTTGCCGAACGGACGCCGGAGGTTGCTTCTGGCCTGCCTCTGCTGGCGCGCGGCGACCATGAGGGCTTCATGCAGGCAATCGCGTCGATTTCGATCGAACGCGGCCTGTTCGAACGTTGCCACGATATGATCGTCGTGCCAGGAGATTTCGGGTGGGACGATGTGGGAACGTGGGCGTCGCTTCGGCGCGCCCGGGAGCTGGACGATGACGGAAACGGCGTCGTCGGTTCGTGTTCGCTGCACGATGCTACCGGAAACGTCGTGCATGCCGAGGCGTCGACAGTCGTGCTCTACGGAGTGAGTGGTCTTCTGGTCGTCTCGCTCAACGGATTGACCTTCGTCACGACGCTCAGTCGTGCGACTGATCTGCGTGCGATGCTGGACAGCTTGCCCGAAGACCTGCGCAAGCCCAACACCGCACCGCCGGTGTGACGCGCTCGCCTACCGATGGCTCGCGCCCGTTGCCCCTGCTGGTGTGGCTGCGCTCGATGTCATCCTCTGCAGTTCTGCCTCGCAGGCGAGGTAGCCGAACGATGCCCACTGGGATGTATTGGCCACCACGCGCCTCAGGATCCGTTCTGCATCTTGCGGCCTGCCGTTGTACAGATACCAGTTGGCAACCCCGTACGAGGTGGTAGCGTCCTCCAGGTCGCCGCTCGAGTTCCTTGCCAGCAGCGCCTCGGGCGCGATTTCGCCCTTGTACATGAGGAGGAGCCGGTAGTAGGCGCCGTTTTCGATGATGTCGAGGTCGTTCGCGATACCAGCCAGCACTCGCCCCGCGTCCTGGGTGCGACCGAGGCGGCGGAGCGTCATGTAGAGCCAGTGCGAAGTCGCCACCTGCATGTCCGGATTCGTCGCCACCTTGAGGTCCTCGCGGTAGGCGCGCAACGCATTGGAGAAGTCGCCTTTCAGGTAGTAGGCCAGGCCGAGGTGGTACCAGATATTCGACTGCAGCGTGCTGGTGGGAATGCCGCGCGCGTTCGGCTGCCCGTCAGGCTCAACGACATCCGGTTTGCCCTTGACCAGTTGGGCGGCGCGTTCGAGGTCCGCGATCGCATCGTCGAGGCGCCGAATGGATAGATACCGGTGGCCGCGGTGTCGATAGAAGCGGGCATCGTTCGGAAATCGGGCGATGCCGTCCGAGTAGATCCCGATCGCATCGTTGAACCTGCCGAGGTAGGCCGTTCGTCGTCCGAGCCAGATGAGCGAGTCCGCATTTCCTGGCGTGCGGTCGAGCGCGGCGCGGGCCGAGGCCAGTTGCGCCTCCATCTTCTCGCGCGCCTCGCCAGTGGGCGAGTTTCTGTACAGCGAATCGCCAAGGAGCGACACGCCCTCGACGGCGCGAGTCTCCGGCTCTCCCTTGAGGTGCCTTCCGAAGAAGCGCAGCAGGCGGTTGTGGTAGTCGATGAACTCCTCGGCGTTGGTTCCGGGAGTGCCATGTCCGCTGTTCATGTAGTCGACCCAGACCACGTCTTTCCCCAGTCGTCGCAGTGCGTAATACATCTCGCGCGTGTTGTCAGCCGGTACGTTCGAGTCCTGCGCGCCGGTGATGAGCAGCAGCGGCGTCCTGATGCGATCCGCGAAGAAGATCGCCGATTGTGCGATGTATTTCTGTGGCTGTTCCCACAGCGTTGCGCCGATTCGATCCTGGCTCTTCTCGGCGGCGTGTGTGTTGCGAACACCCAGTCGCGGCGAGTCCGTGTAGAACGAGATCACGTCAACCTTTCCCGAAATGTTGACCGCGGCCTTGAAACGATCCGTCTGCGTGACGAGGAGGTTGGTGGCGTAGCCGCCGTAGCTGGTTCCGAACACCCCGAGGCGGGATGAGTCCGCGATGCCAGTTTCGATCAACTTGTTGGCCGCGGCCGTCACTCCCTTGACCCACGCCTCGGCCGGGAACCCGATCTCGAAACCGACAGACGGCTTCACCACGACGTAGCCGTTCGCGGTGAGCACGTTGATCGTGGCATCGAACGTGTTGTCGAAGAACTCCTCGTAGACGTTGAACAACGTCGGATACCTCGTTCCGCGCGTGTAGTCGGAAGGGAGATACACGACTGCGTAACGAGTTCTGCCATCCGCATCGAGATACGAGACCAACTGCGTCCTGGCGAGCGCAAGAGACGCCAGTTGCGGATTGGCATCGACCAGCCGCTTGGCGCCAGTCAGCGACGCGGACGCGACGTACAGGTCGGTCGGACGATTTCCTTCGCCCGACGAGTAGACGGCAAGGCCGCCATCCCTGCTCAGCCGAAGTCCCGAGTACAGGCGGCCGTCCTTGACGAGCGGCTCCAGCTGCTTGCTCGATCGGTCGTAGCGGACAAAGCCCCGCTCCCATTCCGTACGTTCGGAAATCGAGAGATAGATGTATCGGCCGTCAGAACTCCATGCGACCGGCGTGTAGCGCGGCCGTGACGCGAGCGAGTCGCCCGCTTCCACCACCAGATTCCTGGTTCCCGTTGCGGCGTCGATCACCCAGAACCCCTGCTTGTTCGATGCGAGGACCGCGTCGCCAGTGGGCGCGATCCGCGAGAGTGTGAAGCGTTCCTGAGCGTGTCGTTCCTTCGTGGCTGCCGTCGTGTCTACCGGGTCTTCCTTTCGGCCGCTGTCTGCGCCGGCGACCTGCCGCCGGGCGCCACCGATGGCCGCCGTGTACACGCGTCCGTCCCTGCCGAACGCGTAAGTTCGGCCGTCATCCGCCCACTGGATGTTCACGCCCCTGAGCGTAGGGAAGATGTCGCTGATCTCACCGGTGGCCAGACGCTTCGCGGTCAGCTTGTTCTCCGTCCCGAAGATCACGTCATAGTCGGTCTTCCGAGTGATGTCCGACTGGTAGACGAGGAGCGAGTCATCCCGGGAGAGCGCATACTGCGCGATCATGGTCTCTGGGACGAGTTCCGTCACGCGGCCGGATGCCACGTCGATCGTAGCAATCGAGCGGACGTTTCCTTGCCGCCTGAGGTCGTCCCACGCGAGGAAGGGCTCCTTCGAGTCCTGGACGAAGATCGGTCCCTTTGTCATGCGTTCGAACTCTGTCGTAACGCGGGCTTTCCAGGCTGCTGAACGCAGGGCGATCAGAACGCGCGTTCCATCCTGCGTCCAGCGAACGTCGCTGTTTTCGGCGACATACCGGCCGGCGGGCACGGGGAGCATTCGTGTTTTTCCCGTTAGGCGATCCCAGATCGTCGGTTCGAACGCGCCGTCCCGTGCCACCAGCATGGCCAACCGGCCGGCGTCGGGGGACCACACGGGAGAACGTACGTTGCGCGCGTCGGGGAATACCGCGGTCGATTGACCGGATTTCGTATCGAACACCCACACTCGTGCGCTTGCCGGGCGGATGTATGTCGGATCGCCATCGCGCCGGTAGTCCACGCCCAGACCCGATCGGCGGGTTGAACTCGTGGCCACCAGCCAGCGGCCGTCGTCGCTGAGGTCGGCGACAGAGTACGTGACGATGTCGAGCGCGTCGTTAGGTGCGAACGTTTGCGCGGCGCCTGGCGCCGTCTGGGCCCCGAGATTCGTGGCAAGAATTGCCACGATCGTCAGCGCGCGGAACGTGTGAAGAAGCGTCATGTGAGTTGGCGAAGAAGGCAGTCCTTCCCCACATAGGGCACGTCCGGCCCGCGCGTCAAGACCGATACGCTTTCCGATACCATGGCCCGCGGCTTAACGCGCCATCCGGCTTTGCGTTACGCTGGAAGCGATCCAGCTTGACATCGCCGTGACGAGTGGGAAGAATTGGATGCTTGGTGGAGAGTCCACTCCACGAGCCGAAGGCGACGTCTCGTCACAAGCATGAAATGACAGGTAAGGTGCCAACCGTAGAACGTCGCCCGGCCTTTTTTCCACACCACTGCACGGGAGGTCCTGTGCGCAGGTTCCTCGTTCTGGCCGTTCCACTGATGGCGGCGCTGCTGATGCCCAACGCGGCACAAGCGCAGACCCGCGAAATCACCGGAAAGGTGACCATTTCCGGTACCACCGCTCCTCTAGCCGACGCCATTATCGGCGTCGTCGGTGCCGCCGGCGGCGCCCGCTCCAACGATGAAGGCGTATTTCGCCTGAGAGTCCCCGCTGGGGATGCCACCATCCAGGTTCGCGCGATCGGTTACAAGCGCCAGCAGGTGCGTGTTCCGGCGTCACAATCCACGGTCGATTTTGCGCTCGAGAAGGACGTACTCCAGCTGGAAGGCGTGACGGTGACGGGTGCGGCTACTACGATCGAGCGCCGCAATGCAGCCACGTCCGTGGCCGCCGTGAACACGGAGGAACTCGTCCGGGTTCCGGCTCCTGCGGTCGAAAGTGCCCTTCAGGGCAAGGTCGTGGGCGCGTCGATCAACATGAACAACGGTGCCCCCGGCGGTGGCGGACAGGTGCAGATCCGTGGCGCCTCGTCGTTGATCGGTAACACGCAACCATTGTTTGTGATCGACGGTGTCGCGATCTCCAACTCGGTGCGATCCAACCGGATGGGTGTCGTGACCGGTTCGCTCAACTCGGGCGAAGAGAACGGTACCAACCGACTGGCCGACATCAATCCGTCGGACATCGAGAACATCGAGGTGTTGAAAGGCGCAGCGGCCTCTGCCATCTATGGCTCGCAGGCCACCAACGGCGTCGTCGTCATCACGACGAAGCGCGGCCAGGCCGGCGCTCCCCGCTTCAACGTGACGCAGCGTGTTGGCACATACCAGTTGATCCGCAAGCTTGGCCAGCGGCACTTCGAAGACCTCTCCGAGGTTCTCTCGGTCGTCGGTGGCGCCGAGGCGACGGCAGCGGCAACGGCTGCCTGCACGCCGAAGTGCACGTACCAGGATTACCAGCAGCAACTGTACGGCCAGACGGACCCGACGTACGAGACAGCATTGAACTTCTCGGGCGGCGTGAACAACACCCGCTACTTCTTCTCCGGTCTGAGCCGTCAGGAGAAGGGCATCATGATCAACACGTCAGCGCTTCGCCAGTCGCTGCGCGGCAACCTCGACCAGCAGATCGGCGACAAGATCAGCGTAAGCCTTGGCTCCACGATCATGCGGTCGTTCTCGCAGCGTGGCGTGTCCAACAACGACAACGCGCTCTCGTCTCCCATCTACGGGCTTGCGTACGCTCCACCGGTCGTCGATCTGCGGAAGAGGGATGCGCAGGGTCGCTACGTCCTCAATGCGTTCCCGAGCGGCTCGAAAAACACATCGAATCCGTTCCAGACGATGGCCTTGATGCTGAACAACGAGGACGTGTATCGACTCATCTTCTCCTCGAAGGTCAACTACTCGGCGTACACGTCGGAAAAGAACGTGCTCAATCTGTCGTTGCTGACCGGGTCTGACCGGTTCTCCAGCGAGAACTACGTCTATGCCCCGTCGGAGTTGCAGTTCCAGCGGCAGGGCACCGTGCAGGCCGGTCAGTTCCCCGGCACGATCATTCAGGGGAACGGCACCTCATTGCTCACGAATGCGATGCTCTCCGGGACGTGGCAGAACTCGTCGCTCAGCTTCGTGAATGCCACGACGTCGGTTGGGCTTCAGTTCGAGTCCTCGGAAGGGAACGACTACAACATCATCGGCCGCGGACTCGGTCCCCAGCAGAAGAACGCCGCTGGCGCCGTGAATACCGCGGTGTCCAACTCGCGGTCGCTGATTCGCAGCCAGGCCGCGTTCGTTCAGGAAGACCTGCTGATGTTCAACGAGCGCCTCTTCCTCTCCGGCGCTGTGCGCGCCGAGAAGTCGAGCGTGAACGGCTTCCGCGACACCGTCTACTACTTCCCGCGTGCGCAGGCTTCCTGGCGCATGCCCAACCCGATCAACCACGTCAACGAGTTCAAGCTTCGTTTGGCGTACGGGCAATCGGGCAACCGTCCGAACTATGGCGAGCGCGACCTGACGATTGCGTCGTATGGATTGATCGGTGGCCTGCAGGGTTTCGGCCTCCCGGGAACCGTCGGGAATCCTCTGGTGAAGCCGGAAGTCATGAATGAAGTCGAGGGTGGTTTCGATGCCTCGCTGTTCAGCGAGCGCGTCCGGCTCGAGGTGACGCGGTACGATCGCCGAATCACGGACCTGCTGGTGCGACCGCAGCTTGCACCGTCGACTGGTATCACGGCCACCACAAAGAACGGCGGCAAGATGCGCTCGATCGGTTACGAGGTCGCCGCGACCGTCGTGCCGCTTCAGACGGCCAACTTCACGTGGACCAACCGCACGACCTGGTTCCAGAACAAGGCCACCATCACGTCGTTCCCGGCCGGCGTCCGACCGTTCCGCGACAATACGGCAGCGCGCGGTTTCGGTAACGCGTACGGCCAGTTGTTCTACACGCCCGGCACGTCGGTCTCCACGATCTGGGGGAACGTGACCACGAACGGCGTCACCAAGGCCCAGGTGCCGGTTGGTGACGCCAACCCGCACTATGTCATGTCGTTCTCGAACGATTTCAACTACAAGTCGTTCAACCTGAACATTCTCGCGGACTATCGCCACGGAGGCGATCTGTCCAACATGACGCTGAACCTTCACGACGAAGGGCAGACGACGTGGGACTACGAGGACAAGTCGCCGCAGTCCGGCGTTCCGCTCGGCGAGTACCGCTACGACACGTGGAACGGCGGTGGGCACACGCCGATGTACATCAGCGATGGCTCCTTCACGAAGATCCGTGAAATCAACCTCTCCTACGATCTGCCGCATCGCTTCTACAGCCTGATTCCGGGAGCGCGCAACGGCCGGGTGAGCCTCGCGGGACGCAACCTGTTCATCATCTCCGGCTACAACGGGTTCGATCCGGAAGTGAACAACGGCGGCAACTACGTCGTGCGGTTCGTCGACCTGGCGCCATTCCCGCCGGCCCGTTCGTTCTTCCTGTCATTCGATTTTGGCTTCTGACCATGACAGCGAAGATGCCTACCAACCAGACTATTCCGAGCGCTCGCTCGAGAGGATCACATATGCGCCGATTCGGCAAACTGGCGCTTGTCGGGGTGCTGGCGTTCGGGGCGGCATGCCGCTCCGATTTCCTCGACGTGCCCAACTACAACAGCCCGACGGTCGATGGCATGGCCAAAGACCCGAACGGGATCCAGCTCCTTGCGATGGGAATATTGCGTTCCGAGCGCGACCAGTTCGCCGGGTACAATACCCAGGTCGGTGTCTTTGGCCGCGAGACCTACAACTATTTCGTCACGGACGCGCGGAATATCTCCGGACCGCTGATCGGGATCCCGGGGCCGCAGCGCCTGGACTACAACGGTTTCGCCAGCGGCCAGTGGAACGGCCGCTTCCAGGGAATGAAGAACGCGAACGCACTGATCACGGCAGTTAACGCGTCCGCGCTCACCACGTCGCAGAAGGCCGCGGTACAGGGCTTTGCGAAGACGTGGTACGCGATGGACCTGTTCTATCTGATCCAGACGCGGGACACGCTTGGCTCGCCGGTCGACATTCCTTCAGACCCGGTGTCACCGGCGCCGTTCAAGACGCGAGATGAAGTCTTTGCGTTCATCAGCACGATGCTGGACGACGCGAAGACGAACCTCACCGCCGGTGGATCGGCTTTCCCGTTCACGTTCCATAGCGGTTTCGCCGGCTACGACACGCCAGCGTCATTCCTCAAGTTCAACCGCGCGATTGCCGCCAAGGTGCTGGTCCACCGCGGTTCGCTCGGGTGCGGCGCAACTTGCTACAACCAGGCGCTCACCGCACTCAACGAGTCGTATGTAACGGCGCCCGGCGCGGCAACCACGCTCGCAGCCTTGGATGCCAGCCCACAGCACGTTTACTCGTCGACGACCGGCGACGTATTGAACGGAGCCAGCTTTGCGCAGACGAGCTTCATCTATGCGCACGCCAACCTGCCGACCACCGCGCAGATGCAGCCCGATGGCGTCACCCCGGACGACCGCATCGTGCGAAAAGTCGTTGCACTGCCGAGCCCGGTACAGGCGCCCGGCAACGGTCTGGGGATTCCCGCTCTGTACCGGTTCCAGATCTATCCGGCCAACAATTCGCCCGCCCCAATTCTCCGCAATGAAGAGCTCATCCTGCTTCGCGCGGAAGCCAATTGGGCGACTGCAAACCTCACTGCAGCGCTCACTGACCTGAACAATGTGCGCACCGTGTCCGGCAAGCTGGCGCCGCTTGCCGCTGTTCCTGCCGGATCCGCGGGTCTCGACCTGATCGAGTACGAGAAGTCCATGTCGACCTTGTACGAAGGCAACCGCTGGGTGGACCTGCGTCGGTGGGGTCGGCTCACTCACCTCCCGCTCGACCTGCCCACGCACTTCCGGGCCAAGGTCATGCCCATTCCGCAGGCCGAATGCGACGCTCGTGTCGTGAAGCCTCGCGGCTGCGAGGGGAATCTCTAAAGAATCTCGCAGGCAGTTTCTGAACGGAAGGCCGGCTCCCACTCGGGGGCCGGCCTTTTCGCTGGATTCGAAACGAGGTTGTCGTACGAGCGTACGCACGGTGAACTTCCCTCTCGCCAATGACACCAGCCGTTCCGACCCCGTCGGGCTACTACCGCGTCTCACGCGCTCCCCGGTACAGCCTGTTGTTCGCGCTCCCGTTGCTGGTGCTATACGAACTGCTCGCCGCGGGTTTGCAGAGTTCGAATGGCGGCATCCGCAATGGCGCGGATGTCATGCTCAAGAGTCTCGTGTCGTCGATCGCCGGACCGGAAGGACCGCGCATCGTGTCGGCGGCAATCGTCGTAACCATGCTCGGGCTGGCCTGGCGTGACGCTCGACGGAACCCGGGATCCCTGCGAGCATCGGTCTTCACCTGGATGATGGTCGAGTCGATCGTGCTGGCAGCGGTTTTCGGCGCGATTGTGGGACTCGTGACCGCCCAGCTCGTCAACGTCGTTACGGCCCCTGGGCTGGCGATTGGCACGCTCGACCGCTTCGGAGTCCCGACTGCTGTAACGTTGTCGTTAGGTGCCGGCCTGTACGAGGAACTCGTCTTCCGTGTGATCCTGGTGAGCGCTCTCATCGGCATCGGGAAACACGTCTTGAAGTGGGGACCCGTCGCCACGGCGACCCTGGCGGTCCTCGGTGGTGCGGCGGTTTTCTCACTCGTTCACTATGTGGGCCCGCTGGGTGATACCTTCACGCTCCAGTCGTTCGTTTTCCGGATGGTCGCTGGGCTGGCTTTCAGCGGCTTGTACGTGACGCGAGGGTTTGGAATCACGGCGTGGACGCACGCGCTGTACGACATCTTCCTCGTTCTCGCTCGCGGATAGACGATGGAGCCCAAGTCTCTTTCGCCGGCATCGCGAAGCCCGACATCGTCATCCTTCAGGAACGGTCCCGCCCCGCCGCCAACGCTTCGAGCTCGGCCAGCGTTCCCCGGTCCGTCGTTCACCCGCGCAGGCGAACGGAATCGGTCAGTCTCGCCTGGCGCCGCCGCTCAGGAAAAGCGGTAGTTTTCGCGCACAGCGATCGTTCGCAGAACTCCCGTGCACCCCCCCCATCGTCCCCATGGTCCACCGTCATCTGCTCCTCGTCGCAGCTATCAGCGCCGCGCTTCCGCTTGCAGGCGCACACGCACAACGCCCGGCCACGCCACCCGTGGCCAGCAACCCGCCCCGCACCCGCATTGCCGATGCCTCGAACGCGCTGAGTCCGGACTCCGCCATCTGGCAGGGGCTCGAATGGCGTAACGTCGGCCCGGCCAACACCAGCGGTCGCGCTGCCGACGTGGAGGGCGTACCGGGGAATCCCAATGTCGTGCTTCTGGGTTCGGCATCGGGCGGGGTGTGGAAGACGACTAACGGTGGAGTGACCTGGAGGCCGATCTTCGACGGGCAGCAGGTTCTCTCGACGGGTGATATCGCCCTGGAGCCGGGAAATCCCGAGGTGATCTACGTAGGCACTGGGGAGGGCGCACCGCGCAATTCGATTTCGTTCGGTAACGGCGTCTACAAGAGCACCGACGGTGGTTCGAGCTGGCGACACATCGGCCTGGCGACGAGCGAACGGATCACACGCCTTCTGATCAGTCCGCGGAATCCTCAGGTCGTGTACGCGGGCGTGCTCGGTCACGTCTTCGGCCCGAATCCCGATCGCGGCGTGTACATGAGCGCCAACGGCGGCGAGTCGTGGGAGAAAGTGCTCTACATCGATGACGTACATGGTGTGGCCGACATGGACATCGATCCGCGGAATCCCAACGTCATCTATGCCGCGATGTGGCGTTTCCAGCGCAAGCCGTGGACGCACACCAGCGGTTCTGACCGGGGTGGCGTGTTCCGCTCGGTGGATGCCGGACGAACGTGGAAGAAGCTCACCAACGGACTCCCGACCCTCATGGGACGCATCGCCGTCAAGGTGTCGCCGAGCAATCCCGACGTGGTCTACGTGCTTGCCGAGTCGAACGAGGGCACGCTCTTCCGGTCGAGTGACAAGGGCGAGTCATTCACGACGGTGAATCGGGACGTCAACATCGTGAACCGCGGGTTCTACTTCACACAGCTTCGCGTCGATCCCACGGACGAAAACCGCGTCTGGGCGATCTCGGGCTCCTTGTTCACATCGATCGATGCGGGCAAAACGTTTCGGCTGGTATCGTCATCGACGCATTCGGACTACCACGCGTTGTGGATCGACCCGCAGAATCCGAACCGGATGTGGCAGGCGCAAGATGGCGGCAGCGCCGTGTCGTACGATCGTGGCGAGACCTGGGAGTCCATGCACCACATCGCGCCGCTCACGCAGCTGTACGCGATCTACGCGGATCGTCGCGCCCCGTTCTACAACGTGGGTGGCGGATTGCAGGATAACGGCACCTGGACCGGACCGAGTCGGTCGCGCGAACCCGCCGGCATCATGAACGACGATTGGCGTATGATTTCCTTCGGCGACGGATTCCAGCTCCAGGTTCATCCTGACGACCCGGATGTTTTCCTCTCGGAGTCGCAGGGAGGCGGGCTCCTCCTGACCAACATGCGGACGCGCGAACAGGTGGACGTTTCGCCTCAACCGCGCCGTAACGATGGCGGTCCGGTGAAGGATCTCCAGTACAGATTCAACTGGAACTCGCCGATCATTCAGTCGCCGCACGACGGCAAGGTCATCTACTTCGCCGGCAACGTGATCTTCCGTTCCGCGAACTTCGGGCTTGGCGCATGGGAGCGGATTAGCCCTGACCTCACGAAGAACGAGCCGGACAAGCAGGTTGCCCCTGGCGGCCCGGTCTGGAAGGAGAATACCACGGCCGAGTACTATCCGACGATCATTTCCTTCGCCGAGTCGCCGGCGCAGCGGGGTGTGCTGTGGGCAGGCACCGACGACGGTAACCTCCAGTTGTCGCGAGACGACGGGAAGACGTGGTCGGACCTCACGGCGGGGGGGCCACCGATGCCGACGCACTCGCCGGTCTCGCATGTCGAACCGTCGCGCGTCGCCGCCGCGACCGCCTACGTCGCGTACGACCGGCACATGTTCGACGATTTCGGTGCGCACATCTTCAAGACCGTGGACTTCGGCCGCACGTGGACGGACGTGACCGACAACCTGCCCGCTGGCGCGTACGTCCATGTGGTGCGTGAGGATCCGAAGGTACCGGACCTGATCTATGCTGGCACGGAGATAGGTTTGTTCGTCTCACGTACCGGCGGTGGGAAGTGGGCGCGCGCGCATCTGAAAAACCTTCCGGCGGTGGCCGTACACGACATCCTCGTGCATCCGGTCATGAACGATCTGATCGTCGCGACGCATGGACGCGGGATCTGGATCCTCGATGACGCGACGCCGCTCCAGCGCTTCGACGGCCGTGTCAAGGACTCCGGCGCCGAGCTGTTCGACATTCGCTCGGGTTATCGGTACTCGACGAAGGACACGCGCTTCATGATCGGAAACAAGGTGTGGCTGGGCGCGAACCCTCCATACGGCGCCCTGATTACCTACTACCTCGGGGCGAAGCCGGACAGCGCTACACGACTCAAGCTGGAAATCGTCGATGCAACCGGGAAAACGATTCGCGAGATCCTGAAAGCGCCGGCCAGCGCCGGAATGAACCGGATCAACTGGGATCTTACATACGATCCCCCGCGAGCACGCCGGGAATCCGCGGGACCGGGTGGGTTTTTCTTCGGTCCGCCTCGAGGTCCGCAGGCCGTGCCAGGCATTTACACGGCGCGGCTGACGATCGGCAACGAGAAACTGGAACGACCGGTCGAAGTGCGCATGGACCCGGCGGTCGAGGTGAGCATGGCGGACCTGAGAGCGCAATTCGACGCCGCGATGAACCTGCGCGAGATGCGCTCGGCAATGAACGATACCCTGCGCGCGATCGACGCCTACCGGGCGCAACTCGTTGGCCGCAAGAACGTCGTCGCGACTTTGCGCAGCGACAGCAAGGCGGATCAGATCAGGCTCATCGATGCCGAGATCGCCGACGTCGACTCGCTGCTGACGTCCGTCACGCAGCCGCAGGGCAAACCATTCTGGAGCGAGGGGCCACGCATCACCGAGCGTCTGGGAGCGCTTGCCAACAGTCTCGACGATGTCAACCGGGCTCCGACGCCACACCAGATCAAGCTGCTGGGGGAACTTCAGGTCGAGTGGAAGGAAGCGCTGGCCAAGGTTGCCGCCAAGCTTGGCAAGGTGATTTCGCTTGGACCGGACGTGCAAGGCACGCCACTCTTCGAGGGACAAGGCGAGCGCGCGCTGGCGGTGCCGGAGACGTCCGGTCGAACGTCGCGATGAGAATCGAGACCCTCTGCGTCCACGCGGGGCACGGGCCGGATTCCGCGACCGGCGCCGTATCGCCGCCCCTGTACCTCTCCACGACGTACGAGCGGGACACGGATGGCGAGTTCCGGCGTGGGTTCGTGTACGCGCGCGATGCCAACCCTACCCGCGCGATGCTCGAGCGCGCGCTCGCCGAGCTTGAAGGCGGTGAGGCGGCGCTGGCGTGGTCGTCTGGTCAGGCCGCGACCAACGCGGTCTTCCAGTCGCTGCGACCCGGTGACCACGTCGTCGTACCGGTGTTCGCGTACTACGGAACGCCGCAGCTTGTGCGCGAGGTATACGAACCATGGGGGCTCCAGGCGAGCTACGTGGACATGCGTACGCTGGACGCAGTGCGGAACGCCGTGCGGGACAACACGCGCCTCATTTGGGTGGAATCTCCGTCCAACCCGCTGTTGACACTGACGGACATTGCGGGCGTGGTGGAGATTGCGCGTGACGTTGGGGCGCGCGTCGCCGTCGACAACACCTGGGCGACGCCGCTAGGCCAGCGACCGCTGGAGCTGGGTGCGGACATCGTCATGCACTCGACTACCAAGTATCTCAGCGGCCACAGCGACGTGCTGAGTGGCGCGCTGGTGGTGCGCGAGCGGGACGATGACCTCTTTCCGAGGCTCCGGCTGCTCCAGAAGGAGGGCGGAGCGATCGCCGCGCCGTTCGACGCGTGGCTGGTGGCGCGCGGGATTCGGACGCTTCCGTGGCGGATGCGAGCGCACACCGCGAACGCGATGGCGGTCGCCTTGTTCCTGCAATCGCATCCTGCTGTAGAAGCGGTACATTACCCCGGCCTTGTCACGCATCCGCAGCACGAGATCGCCCGTCGCCAGATGCACCTCTACGGCGGGATGGCATCCGTCCAGGTAAGAGGCGGCCGTTCCGAAGCGCTGGCGACTGCGGCACGACTTCGCGTCTTCACCCGCGCCACGAGCCTTGGAGCCGTGGAAAGCCTGATAGAGCACCGCGCATCGATCGAGGGGTCGGCCACGCGCGCCCCCGAAAACCTTCTGCGAATGTCGATCGGACTGGAGCATCACGAAGACCTGATCGACGATCTCCAGCAGGCGTTGGGCGGGTGAAGATCGGTCCACGGCGCCGTCGGGATCAACCGTGACGGCGGAGCACGGTTCCCGGCCGGGCGCCCGTGGTCGTGCCATCGCGATAGACCTCCACTCCGTTCACCCACACGCGTTCCACGCCGATCGAAATCGCGTGCGGCGCCGCTGTCGTCGCGCGATCCCCGATCGTCGCCGGATCGAACAACACGAGGTCGGCGGCCTGGCCGACAGCTATCGTCCCACGGTCTCGGAGCCCAACGTTGGCGGCTGCCAGCGACGTCGCTCGGCGCACGCCTTCTTCCAGCGACATCACGCCCCGCTCTCGCACATAGTGTCCGAAGAACCTGGGGAAACTGCCGAATCCCCTCGGATGCGGCCCGTCGAGTTCGCCGTCGGTACACAGGTTGGCGTAGGGCCAGCGCATGATCGTCTCGACATCGGACTCGACCATGCTCGTTCCGATCACGCTCTCGATCGCTATCGTGTCCGCGGCCGGCCCCAGTCTCGCGGCCATCGCTTCGGCGTCGCGGATGAGGTCGATCAGGGCCGTGACCGAATCCACGCCACGCAGGTTAGCAACTTGCGCCACGGTTCTGCCGGCGTAGGCCGGGTTCGGCGCGTACGCGCCTAGCAACAGCCCACCCGGCGTCGACGTCTGCGTCAGGGCAAACTCGGCGGAGGCCCGATTGGTGAAGTCGCGCTTGGGGAAAAGCACGGTGAGCGTCGATTGCCAGTACAGGTACGGGTACACGTCGGCGGTCACGTCAACGCCGCTGGCGCGCGCGCGGTCGAGGATCGTCACGAGCGAGTCGGCACGACCCCAGAGATCGCGCATTGCCAGTTTCGCGTGCGAGATCTGCACCGGTACTTTGGCCTCGCGACCGATCCGGATGATCTCGTCGATTGCGTTCCAGAACGCGAAATCCTCGCTTCGGATATGCGAGATGTACCGGCCACCGGCGCCAGCCGCTTCTCGAGCGAGGGCAATCAGCTCTTCCGTGCTCGCATAGATGCCGGGGTCGTATTCGAGCCCCGACGAGAGGCCAAGGGCGCCGGCGTCGAGGTCCGCCTCGAGCAGCAGTCGCATCCGCTCGATCTCCGCTTCGGTCGCAGGGCGCCGGTACGACTCGCCGAGCACCGCACGACGGATCGATCCGTGCCCGGAGTACATCGCCACGTTGACGGCGGACCCACGGGCGCCGAGCGAGTCCAGGAAATCCTTGAGTGGAAGGGGAGAACCGCCATCCTGCCCGCCGATGACTGTCGTGACGCCTTGGCTGACTGCCGCGAGGGCATCCGGGAGGCGTGCGAGGTCGCTGCTGGCGTGCGAATGCGTGTCGATGAATCCGGGGGCGAGAACAAGGCCGCGGGCATTCACCACGCTGTCGCCGCTCTTCGAAGCGAAGTCGCCAACGGCGACAATTCGGCCCTGTTCGATGCGGACACTCCCCGTTCGCATCGCGGCGCCAGTGCCGTCCGCTATCCGCGCGCCACGGATCACCAGCCCAGTCCCGTCGCCGGACCGAGGCTCACCACTGCACGCCAGCACGAGCAGCCAGAATGCCAGGCCGGATACGGTGAGCGAAGGGTGGGACATCGGTGCCTCCGGACGGGGGTATCGCAGGATCAGCGGCGCCTCGACAGATTACCGACGGCACGACATCGTCGCCACCTTACTTGCACCGGATCGGCATCATGACGGACGAACGGACACAGCATCCCCTGGGTCGCTATGCCATGGCGGCGGCAGTGCTGCTCGGTTCGATCGCCATCGCTGGTGCCTTGAAGGATATCCGACGCGGTGACGACGCGGTTTCCGTCACGGGGTCTGCGCGGCGACCCATCCGGTCCGACTTCGTGGTGTGGCGAGCGACGGTGGCCACGCAGCTGCCGACACTGAGCGCATCGTCCCAGGATCTTCAGCGGGAAGCAGCGCGGGTTCGCGCGTTCCTGAAGAAGCAAGGGATCCCGGACTCGATCGTTACGCAGAAGCCGATCGAGGCGTATCCGGTCAACGAGACGACCGTCGATGGGCGGGAGACGGGGCGGATCGTGGCCTATCGTGTGTCGCAGACGTTTGAGCTGCGCTCCGCGGACGTTGACGGGATCACGCGACTTTCGCAGGACGCAGGCGAGTTGATCTCCGCTGGGGTGCCGATGGTCACGCAACCGCCGGAGTACCTTTTTACGAAGCTGGCTGACCTGCGCGTCGCCCTCCTGGAGGAAGCAACCAGGGACGCCAAGCTGCGCGCGGATGCGATCACACGGAGTACCGGCGGTCGCGTGGGGTCCGTGCGCGACGCGAAGATGGGCGTTTTCCAGATCACACCGCGCTTTTCGACCGAAGTATCGGACTACGGTGTTTACGACCTCACGTCGATCGACAAGGATGTCACGGCGGTGGTGCGCGTAACGTTCGCCGTCCGCTAATCAGCAGCCGGAGGCTCGGCATGGAGGGCACGGCGTAGCGCCCGGTCCAGTTCCTCGATGCGGAATGGCTTCTGTATGAAACCGCAGTGGCGGGAGTCCGTCATGCGATGGGCCAGTTCCTGCTCGCTGAAGCCTGACATCAGGACCGTGGGGAACGACGGTGCGATTCGCTCGAATGCGCGGATCGTTTCTTCGCCGCCCATGTTCGGCATCGTCAGATCGACGAACGCAAGGGCTAGCCTATCGTGCATCTCCCCGAAAATGCGGAGGCCCTCGGCGCCATCGGCGGCCATCACGACCGAATAGCCCCGCCGTTCAAGCATGTTCCGCGCTACCGCGCGCACCGTTGGGTCGTCGTCGACCACCAGCACGAGGCCCGTTCCGGGGACGATATCGATGCCTTCGTCTGGCGTCTGATGGCCGGTGAGGGCGACATTGGAGACTGGGAACAGCACGCGGAAGATCGTCCCGACGCCGGGGGTGCTCGACACTTTGATGGCTCCGCGGTGCCCGCGGACAATGCCGATGGTAGCCGCCAGCCCCAACCCGCGACCGGTGAACTTCGTGGAGAAGAACGGCTCGAAGATGCGCGCCAGCGTCGCGGGTGCCATCCCCAGGCCGGTATCCTGCACCTCTACCCAGGCATACAGGCCAGGGACCAGCGTGTCATCCGAGAAGTCGGAGCGCAGGTAGCCACGGTCGCACGACCGAATACCTGTGCGGACGAAGATATCGCCCGTCTCGTCACCTAACGCGTCAGAAGCATTGGTGATCATGTTCATCACGATCTGCCGGATCTGCGTGGCGTCAGCCTCGATGTGCGGCAGTTCGCG
This sequence comes from Gemmatimonadaceae bacterium, assembly GCA_019186945.1. GTDB lineage: Bacteria > Gemmatimonadota > Gemmatimonadetes > Gemmatimonadales > Gemmatimonadaceae > JABAQJ01. Next base: position 278,155 of record JABAQJ010000002.1, on the reverse strand, counting down.
CGAGAGATCGAGCACCAGGCGCGCGCGTTTGGAGATGACCGTGTGCAGCAGGTTCGCCATCTCCTCGACCAGCGCGGACAGATCCACCGGCCGTACGACGAAACGGCCACGCCCGGAATAGGCCAGCATCTGTTTCGTCAGGTCGGCGGCGCGCAGTGCCGTCGTCTCGATGTCCTTCACCACTTCGTAGAGCGGCGATTCGGCGCCGATGTCCATCAGGGCAAGCGAGGCATTCCCGAGCATTCCCACGAGGAGGTTGTTGAAATCGTGGGCGATCCCTCCCGCCAGCACGCCAAGGCTTTCGAGCTTCTGGGCATGTTGCATCTGCGATGCCAGTCGCGTCCGTTCCTCTTCGGCACGGCGGTGATCGGTGACGTCTCGTCCGATTCCGATGTGCGTGCCGTCCGACAGGAGCACACTCGCCCATGCCGTGATCAGTTCGCGCCCGTCACGCGTGCGCGTCGGGAAATCGCGCCACCCTTGCGTGCTTTCCATCATGTGGTCGCGGACGGTGTGGCGGGTCGCTTCGTCCGGGAAGAGTGCGTCAAGGAGGTCCTGCCCAGCGAGCACGTCGATTGGCCAGCCGAGCGTGTCCGTCAGATGCTTGTTTGCCCATCCGACTCTGCCCCGCTCGTCCACGAACGCCACCATCAGTGGAATATGATCGAGGATCTTCTGCAGGATCTCGCGCTGCTGCCGCGATGCCTCTTCCGCTCTCGACCGTTGCGTAATGTCATGCCCACTCGCGATCACGCCGATCGGCTGCGCCGAGATGTCGAGTAGCCTCGTGAGGTTCCAAAGGATCACGCGATCGCCGGCGTGACGCGCGCGGAGAACATGCTCGGCGTGCCGGACAGTCTCGTCCGTCAATGCCCGGGCGATGTCCGTTCGCACCTTTGGCGCCTGGTCCGCAGGCACGATCAGATCGAACAGGTTGTGCCCGACGGCCTCGTCGCGGGTGTATCCGAAGACGAGTTCCGCCTCCGCATTCCATTCGAGGATGATCCCGTTCGGGGCAACGGCGACGATGACGTTGGCCGTCGTCTCGATCAGCGTCCGATAGCGATGCTCGCTGGCCAGAAGCGCCTGCTCGGATCGCACTCTCTCGGAAATGTCGCGGAAGAACACGTACGATCGGCGGCGGCCGGCCGAATCCGTGAACATCATTGCGGATACTTCGGCCTCGAACCTCGTCCCGTCCCCTCGAACCATCGTCACCGCTCCGACGAACTGCCCGTCTTCGCGACACCGCGCTCGAGCGACACCGACGCGGGGATCGTCCATCGCGACCAGGTCTGAGTATCGGAGCAGGTGCAGCTCATCCTCAGGCCGCATCAGGAGTCGGCATGCCTCGTCGTTCGCGCGAATGACGCTGCCATTCGACTCGGCGAGGAACACGCCACTCAGCCCAAGGTCGAAGATAGCTTCCACATGCGCGTCGTCGAACTCCACGTTCGACATCGGCGTGGAGGCCCTTCCTATCGGCAGTTCGGCAACAGGTGGGGTGGCTGGTCGCGCGTGCACGTGCTGGCTTGGAGGGGCGGTCCCGTGGAAGGACGGACAGAACGGACTTTCGTAACCCAATCACGCGCGTTCACTTGGCGAATGGTCAACAGACCGCAACGCGGCCGACGAACGGTCGCCGATCGTCGCCGACTGGAACGGACGTGTGCACGGATGCGGCTCCCTGTACATTTCGCGACGTATTGCGCCGTTTGCGTCCCATCCCCCCTGCGAAATGACCGTGCGAAAGCTGATCCTGAGATACTCGCTGCAGGCGATGGCGGCCGGCGTGCTCGCCGCCGGGTGTAATGCGTCGCGACGCGGGATGCCGGCCGTGCCCGGGCCAGCACAGCCCGTTCCCGCCGTTTCGCGCACGGCCGCGTCACCCACGCGTGACTACACAGTATTCGTTGTAGCCGAATCTGCAGATCAGGTCGCGTTCGTCCGATTCGGCCCTGGCGGACTCGAGCTCGAGCGATCGACGAAAGTCGGACTGATGCCGACCGAGATCAACGGACCGCACGGTGTCGCCGTGTCTCCTGACGGGCGGTTCTACTATGTAAGTGTTGCCCACGGGACGCCGTACGGCACGCTTTGGAAGTTCGATGCCAGGACCGACTCCCTCGTGGGTCGAGTCACGTTAGGCAGCTTTCCCGCTACGGTTCAGACGACGCCGGACGGCGCGCTGGCGTTCGTGGTGAACTTCAACGTGCACGGCGAGATGGTGCCGTCGTCCGTCTCCGTGGTGGCCACCGACGAGATGCTGGAGATTGCGCGCACCACGACGTGCACCATGCCACATGGCTCTCGAATCAACGCTCAGGGAACGCGGCACTATTCGGCCTGCATGATGGACGACCTGCTCGTCGAGATCGACGCCCAGACCTTTGGCGTGACGCGCCATTTCCTGCTGGCGGCCGGGAAGGAGATGGGAATGAGCGGTCCGCCAGCCAGCATGCAACACGCTGGCGGGCACGCCGGGATGAACCACGACTCGGCAGCGATGGCCGTGTCTGAGGTGCAATGTTCGCCAACCTGGGCACAGCCATCGGTGAGCGGCGACCGGATCTACGTCGCCTGCAACAAATCCAACGAGATCGTGGAAGTGGACGTGACGAGTTGGCGTGCACTCCGCCGCATGCCGGCGGGCAACGGCGTCTACAACCTGGGTGTGTCACCTGACGGAAGACTCCTTGTGGCGACCAACAAGCGCGACAAGTCCGTGTCGTTCATCGATATCGCGAGTGGACAGGAGCTTGCGAAGGTGCCGACGAAGCGTCGGATCGCCCACGGTGTGGTCGTGTCGCCAGACAGCCGGTACGCCTTCGTTACGCAGGAGGGCGTGGGCTCGGAACCGGGGACACTCGAGGTGTTCGATCTGTCGACGTTTTCGTCGGTTGGTTCGCTCGACCTCGGTCAGCAGGCGGCTGGCCTCGATTTCTACCGCATGGGCGCCGAGCGTTAGGGCCGGCGCGTCGACTGACGGGCGGTTTGTCGGCGTCCCTGGACCGCCGGTGAGGGCGCGCGTCATGCCGGGTGTCTTTCAATGATCATGTCGGTTCTGGCGCGCAAGCGTCGTACTCAATCGGGGGATGGCTCGTGAAGAAAAGCACGATCGCGCTGCTGGTTTTCCTGGCTGCTTGCAGCGATGACGGCGGGACAGGCCCCACGCCGTCGGGCGGTGCGGCATCTGCCCTCATTTGGGCGAGCGCCACCACATTGACCGTCGGATCCTCGACGCAGCTGACCGCGACGGCGTACAGTGCTCAGGGGCGGGTTCTCTCGGCGGGTTCATTCACCTGGACGAGCGACAACAGCGCAGTCGCCAACGTCACCCCGCAAGGAGTCGTCACCGGCGCCGCCGAAGGAACTACGACGATCCGCGCCGCGTTGGGGTCGGTATCGGCAAGCGTCGCCATCACGGTTAACAAGGACTTCTGCACCAACGCGCTGTCGCTGGGTGTGGGCGAAGTGAGGGTTTTGAGCGGCCCCAGCGCGGTTTCCTGCCTGACGTTGGCAGCTACGACCGGTCCTTCAGAGTTCCTCTTCGTGACGGCGAACGCGACTCCTGTTCCCGACAACCTCGGCCTGTACTCCGTGAACCTGACGCAGGCATCGCCGTCGGCAGCGGCGGCCCGTATCCTGGATGGCATCGATCCGCGCCGGGTTCTGGAGCGCGAGGCGACGAGCTACGCCGACTGGGCCGAGGAGCGAGTGCGCGCGGACGAGCGCGCGTCGATGCGTCGGGTGTTCGACCACGGTGTCAGACCGACTGAGCGCGTCGATCGTTTCCTCAATCGGTCTGTTGCGCTGGCGGCAGTGCCGTCGCCAGGGGATCAGATCACGTTCCACGTGCCGAACATAAACGCCACCAAGTTGTGCACGTCGTACACGGATATTACGGCGAGCGTGAAGGCTGTGGGAAAACATGCGATCATCGTTCAGGACAACGCGGCGCCGGCAGGCGGGTTCGGCGCGACCGACTTCACGGCGATCGCGCAGGAGTTCGACGACAAGATCTACGCCGCCGATACGAGCTGGTTCGGTTCGCCAACCGACCGCAACTCCGATGGACACATCGTCATCCTCTTCACGCCGGAGGTGAACCGCGCCACACCGGCAGGTTCAACCGGTTTTACCGCCGGTTTCTTCTGGGGTGGTGACCTGTTCAGGAAGTCGGAGTACCCCACGAACGACCCGTGCCCGGCGACCAACGAGATGGAGATCTTCTACCTCCTGACACCGGATCCGAACGGCACGATCAATGGGAACGTCCGCACGACGGTGACCGTTCGGCAGGGCACCCGCGGCGTCATCGCCCACGAGTTCCAGCACATGATCAACCAGGGCGTGCGGATGTTCAGCACCGCGGTGGACAGTCTGGAAACGCCGTGGCTGAACGAGGGGCTGTCGCATTTCGCGGAAGAAGCCGTCGGCCGCACGATCCGCGGTTTCGGGGACTCGCAGTCGCTGTCGTTCGACGACGTGAACCCGTCGGGTGCCAACCAGGACGATTACAACGCGTTCTTCCGGCAGAACTTTGCCCGGCTACGGACGTGGATGCTTCGACCGGATACGGCATCTCCGGTATCGATCAAGGCTCGTAGCCAGCTAGCGCCCCGTGGTGCGGCGTGGCTCCTGCTGCGTTACGCCGCGGATCAGTACAGCAACGGCAACCCGCGCGCCTTCTTCCGTAAGCTCGTGGCCGGGCCCCAGATCAACGTTGCGAACCTGGTGGCCAGGTCCGGAATGCCGTTCGACGATATCCTCAGCGGTTTCCTGGTTGCCATGAGTGCGGACGACGCCGGCATTGCGGGCCTGAGCAACAGGTACACGCTGTCCAGCTGGAATCTGACAGATGCGATGACGAGGTACAACAACGGCGCGTTCCCGCTGCTCGTGTCTCCGCTGCCGGGGCAGATCGTGACGCAGTCGCTGTCCGGTTCCGGCAACTACTTCCGCCTGACACGTTCGGCAGCGGCTCCTCAGACGAAGTTCCAGATGACGGCAGCAGCTGGAACGCCCGTCAGCTTCGACGGCGCGCGGATCTACGTGTTGCGCAGGCAATGAACCGGTGAGATACGCGTGCTGGAGCGAAGGCGCGGGGAAGGATCCCGCGCCTTCGCTTTGCCGGCGCTAACCCTGCCGGCGATGGATGCTCCCACGAGCGGAGTCGCTTAGTTTGCGGGACGCGAAAGTCGCCCAATGGTCGAAGCCCGGGAGTGCGACGCGCCCGTTCTGACGCCCCTGCCATAGTTCCGGCCAGAGTCGTTCGACGGATCCCCAACACGGCAACACGACATCATGCGAATTGGCCTCGTAGGATTTGCAGGTTCCGGTAAGACCACCGTCTTCAACACGATGACTGGGCTCCAGATCCCCGTCGGGTTCGGTGGCGAACTTCGAATCGCGAGCGTCAAGGTGCCTGACGAGCGCATCGACGCGCTATCGAGGATCTTCAGCCCGAAGAAGACCACCTATGCGGAGATGGTGTTCTGCGATGTCCCTGGCGAGCACGGCGCTGACAAGAAGGGCCTGTCGGCCAAGGCGTTGCAGCAGATCCGGGATCAGGACGCTTTGTGCCTGGTCGTGCGGGATTTCGTGAACCCGGCGGTCGAAGGCGATCCGGATCCCTTGCGTGACCTCGAGAACTTCCACACCGAGTGCGTGTTCGCCGACCTCGAGATCGTCGAGCGACGACTCGATCGCGCAAGGAGAGAGAAGGCTCCGAAGCTGGAGATCGATACCTTCGAGCGGATCCGAGCAGTTCTGGAGGACGGGCGCCCGCTGCGGACACTGACGGCGGCCGAGCTCGATCGCGGGCCATTGCGTGGCTACGGGTTCCTCACGGACCAGAAGCTCCTGCTGGCTCTGAACCGCGACGAGTCGCGCGCAGCCGAGCCGATGCCGGATGCCCTCGGTGCGAGACTGTCGGCCCTCGGAGCGGCGGGGCTCGTCCTGTCGGCGAGCGTCGAAGCCGAGATTGCCGGCCTGCCGCCTGACGAACAGACCGCGTTTCTTGACGATCTGGGTCTCCGAGAGTCGGCGCTGGCGCGTTTCATCCGGGCGTCGTATGGACTTCTGGATCTCATCTCTTTCTTCACAGTCGGGCCCGATGAGGTGCGGGCGTGGACGATTCGTCGCGGCACACGCGCTCGCGAGGCCTCGGGCCGCATCCACTCCGACCTCGAGAGGGGGTTCATCCGTGCGGAGGTCATCCCGTACGATGTGTTCATGGCGTTCGGTTCCGAACATGCAGTGAAGGAAGCCGGGAAGTTGCAGCTGGAGGGGAAGGAGTACGTCGTGCAGGATGGGGACATCATGCACGTCCGCTTCAACGTCTGAGTTCCGACAGCGTCTCAACGCGTGCCGACTCGCCATTCTAGCCGGCCGATCTTGGCGGCTCCCGGCTAATCCTGCTCCGGGGCACGGCGCTTCGTTCTCACGATCGTGCTGGTGCTTGCATTCCGATGTCGCGTTCTGCACTGTCACGTCATGACAATCTCCCCCCGTACCTTCCTCGCCCTTGGCGCGCTCCTGAGCGTTTCGCTCGTCGCGCCCGCCACGAGCCAGCGCCCGCGCACCGCGCCGCTCAGCTCGACGCAAAGTGCCGGACCGGCCTTCGACACGCTCCTGTACAATGCGATGCGATTTCGCATGATCGGTCCCTTCCGTGGCGGTCGTTCCACCGCGGTGACCGGCGTCGCCGATCAGCCGTACCTCTACTACATGGGGTCCACCGGAGGGGGTGTCTGGAAAACCGAGGATGCCGGGCAATACTGGGTCAACATCTCCGACGGATATTTCGGCGGATCCATCGGCGCGATCGACGTCGCGGACTCTGACCCCAATGTGATCTACGTCGGCACGGGATCCGCCGATATTCGCGGTAACACCTCGGCCGGCCGCGGCATTTGGAAGTCCACGGATGCCGGCAAGACCTGGAAGTTCTCCGGCCTTCCGGAGTCGGGTGCGATTCGCCGGATGGCCGTGCACCCGCAGAACCCGGACGTCGTTTGGGCCGCAGCGGTCGGTCATCCGTTCGGGAAGAATCCGGAACGCGGCATCTATCGCACTTCGAACGGCGGACGGACATGGGACCGCGTGCTTTTCCTGAACGATTCGACGGGTGCGTCGGACATCGCGGTGAACTGGATCAACCCACGCATCCTGTATGCTGCGATGTGGCGCGCAGAGCGAAAACCGTACACGATGCTGTCCGGGAGCAGCGAGGGAGGGATCTGGAAGTCGGTCGACGGGGGCGACAGCTGGGTGAAGCTGACGGGCGGACTTCCGAAAGGTCTGACGGGGAAGATCGGCGTGACAGTGAGCCGCGCCAATCCTGACCGTCTCTGGGCGATCATCGAGGCGGAGCCCGAGGGTGGCGTGTATCGCAGCGACGATGCGGGCAAGACGTGGATCCGCACCAACAGCGAGAACAAGCTCCGCCAGAGGGCATGGTACTACACCCGCATCGAAGCCGACCCCGTCGACGAGAACACGGTTTACGCGCTCAACACGAGCATCTATCGCTCGGTCGATGCCGGCAAGACGTTCGAACCGATCGAGGTCCCTCACGGCGATACGCACGACCTCTGGATCAACCACCGGGACAATCGGTATCTCGTTCTTGGCGACGATGGCGGGGCGCAGGTGAGCCTGACGCGCGGCAAGACGTGGAGCACGATGAACAACCAGCCCACGGCCGAGTTCTACGACGTCGTGGTGGACAACCAGTTCCCGTACCGCGTCTACTCGTCGCAGCAGGACAACACGAGCATATCGTTACCGGCGTGGACGGGGCACAGTTCGCTGCATCCGACCCAGGAGTGGCGATACGCGTCGGGCTGCGAGACCGGACCCGTGGCGCTGCATCCGGACCACCCCGAGTTGATCTATGGCGGGTGCTACGGCGGTGCGATCAATCGCTACGACACCCGCACGGAGGAGCGCCGCGAGGTCATCATCTACCCACAGCTGCAACTCGGCCAGGCTGCCAAGGATCTGAAGTATCGCTTTCAGTGGGTGGCGCCGATGCTCGTCTCCCGCCACGATCCGAACGTCGTGTACCACGGTTCGCAATACGTCCATCGGACGCGCGACGGTGGCATGACCTGGGAAACGATCTCGCCGGATCTGACGACCAACCACAAGCCGTTCCAGGAGTATGCCGGCGGACCGATCAATCACGATATCACCGGCGTCGAGATCTTCACGACGCTGTTCGCGATCAGCGAGGACGCGAAGGATGCGCGGACGTTGTGGACGGGGAGCGATGACGGGAAAGTCCATATCACCCGGAATGGAGGCGGCAACTGGGAGGACGTGACACCCAGAGACATGCCGCCCTTCGCCACCGTGGAGAACATCGACCTCTCGGTACACAGGGACGGCCGGGCCTATCTGGCCGCGCAGAAATTCCGCTTCGACGACTTCAAACCGTACATCTGGCGGACCGACGACTACGGAAAGACATGGTCGCTGCTCACCGATGGCGCCAATGGCATCCCCGACGGGTATCCCATTCGGTCGGTGCGAGAAGATCCGGTCAAGGACGGCGTCGTCTACGCCGGCACCGAATACGGCCTGTTCGTCAGCTTCAATGGTGGCCGAAGCTGGCAGTCGCTCCAGTTGAATCTGCCGATCACGCCGATCGCGGACATGCGCGTTCATGCCAACGACCTGGTGGTGTCGACCCAGGGGCGCTCGTTGTGGATTCTGGACGATCTGACGCCGCTGCATCAACTCGCCGACGTGCCTGCTTCCGCTGCGGCCTTCCTTTACAAGCCACGGGACACCTATCGCCTTGACCTTGGCGAAGGTGGAGCCGGCGGCGCGGAGGTCCGTCCGGAGAACCGGCCCGATGGCGTCGTGATCACCTACGTGCTCGCTGCTGCCCCCAGCGCCGCCATCGAGCTCGAGGTGCTGGACGGTCAGGGGAATGTGGTCCGGTCGTTCACGTCCGATACCGCTGCGGCGCGGAAAGGCAACTACAAGGCCCTGCCGGCCGCGAAAGGTATGAATCGCTACCTGTGGGACGTGATGTATCCCGGTCCCGAGCCGGTGAAAGGACAGGTGATCTGGGGCTACATGGGAGGCGTGAAAGCGCCACCCGGTGCCTACCAGGTACGCCTCTCCGCCAATGGCGTGACGCAAACGCAGTCGTTCCGCATCCTCGGCGATCCTCGCCTGACGAGGGTTGCCCAGGCCGATTACGAGGAGCAGTTCAAGCTGGCTATCGCCCTGCGCGACAGCATCAACGCCGTCAACCGATCCATCGAGATTGCAAGGGCCGTGAAGGAACAGGCGGAGCGCGCGCTGGAACAGGCGACACGCGTCGGACGCGACTCCGAAGTCAAGCCGGCCGCGGACTCGCTCAACACGAAGCTGACTGGAGTGGAGGTGGAACTGATCCAGGTGAAGAGCGAGAGCGGCCAGGATCCGATCCGTCACGCCGGCAAGATCGACAACAACCTTGCCGAGGTATACGGCTTCGTCACAGGCACCGACGGGTACATCCACGGCGGTCCGGAGGGACGCCCTTCGGCCGGTGCGTACGAGCGCATGGCGGACGTCCTCAAGGAATGGGCGCCGGTTTCGCGACGGTTGCAACTGATCCTCGACCGCGATGTGCCCGCATTCAACCAGCTACTCCAGCGCCTCGGGCTTGGCGCGATCGTCGTGCCTCGGAAAACGGTGATGTGAAGGAAGTCGGAGCGCCGTATCGGGCGCGAGCTAAGGGACGATCATACGCGGATCGCGCCAATCGTGGCGGCGATCCGCGTCGTCGTGCCTCGGATCGATGCCGAACATCGGGCCGGCATTACCGCTGAAGGATTGCTGTGCACGGGTTTGCGAGTGGCCGGACGATGGTTCGCATGACTCCACCTCCCCAGTCCATGGTTCCTCTCAGACTTCTCGCAGCGCCCCCATCGGAGTCTCATGGAAGACGTCTCGTCCGCTCAGCACGCCGATGGAGACCGTCAGCAGCAACGTCACGACAGCGATGACTGCTGCCGAGCCTGCGGCGGGATCGAAGGGTCGCTTGAAAATCCAGTGCATCACCGCGTAGGCGCCGCCGAAGGCCAGTAGCATCCCTGCCAGACTGCCCAGCACGCCGAGGGCGAAGTATTCCGACAGAAGGACACGACCGATCTGCCGGCGCGTGGCGCCAAGCACTTTGAGCAGGACGCCTTCGCGAACACGCTCCCGCCGGGTTGCAGCCACGGCGCTGAACAGAACCGGGATTCCCATGGCGAGGCTGAAGACGGCGAGAAACCTGATCGCAAGCGATGCGCGGTTCGAGATGTCGGCAATCGTGCGGCGGATGAGCGTCAGGTCCACGGACGCAACGTTCGGGTACCGCACAACGGCGTCTCGTTGCAGCTGGCCGATGGCGCTGTCACCCGCTGTCCGGACCAGGGCCACCCACATCTTGGGTGCCTGCTCGAGCGCCCCCGGCTGGAACAGGGCGAAGAAGTTGGTCTCGAACCGGGCCCAGTTGACCGCCCGAAGGCTGGTGATCACGGTCGAGACGATAACGCCCTGCACGTTCCAGTCGACCGTATCGCCAAGCTGCACGCCCAGGTCGCGGGCGATTTCCTCTTCGAGGGATAGCTCGAAGACGGTGGTTCCAGCCGGTGGGGGCGAGGCGCCGAACCAGGTGCCGGCAACCAGATGCTCGGATGGCGTGAGGTCGCCACGGAAGCTGGAGCGGTACTCGCGCCGGAGCGGCCAGGAGTCGAACCGGCGGGTACTGTCAGCGAGCAGGGCGCTGGTCGGTGTGCCATTGATCGCCGCGATGCGCATGGTCACGATCGGCGTTCGCTCGAGCACTTCGCTTCCCGACGCGCGGACGATCGAGTCGATGCCGGCGATCTGGTCATCCTGCACGTCAAACAGGACCAGGTTGCCGCGCGAGGCCTCCTGGACGGCGGCGAACTGCCTGAGCAGGTTCGCCTGCACCAGGTACAGGGTCGTCATCAGGAACGCTCCGAATCCTAACGACAGCACCACCGATCGCGTCTGGTTTGCGGGACGATGCAGGTTGGCAATCCCCTGCCGCATCAGGTAGGGGAGGCGCGTCCGTGCCGCCCAGCGCGCGAGGCGGGACAGCGTTGCCGCGCTCAGCGCGAGGAGGGCGATGACGGCGGCGATCGCGAGGCTGAAGCCGAGTACTTCACGTGGCGATTCCGATCGCGTCGCGGACACGCCGACGACGCTTGCCGCGAGGAGCGCATTCACCGCCACGCGTGCGGGGTCCTTCAGCGTCCGGCCAAGCGAGGACAGGCCCTCGTCGCGCCGGATCGCCTGCAGCGGAGAGACGCGCCGCAAGGCCAGCAACGGCCGCAAGGCGAACGCGAGCGAAATCCAGACACCTAACGACAGCCCGGTCAGAATCGCACCGGCATCGAGTCGGACCTGCACGTCCACCGGAAGGAAGTCGCGAGCCGCGATCGGGAGCGCGAACTGCATTCCGACGCCCAGAATCGTTCCGACGACGGCGCCAAGGAGGCCCATCAGCGCGGCCTGTGTCGCATAGATGAGCAGCACCTGACGGCTCGTCGCGCCAAGGCACCGAAGCACCGCCACGACGTCGATCTTGCGCCGAACCCACGCACTTACGCCGCTGGCTACGCCGATCCCTCCCAGCAACAACGCCACCACGCCGACGATACCGAGGTAGCTGGAGAGGTCATCGATGTCGCTCGTGATGTTCGTCTGCCGCTCCTGGACAGTACGAACACGCACGGAATCGCGTTCGAGCACCGGCTTGATCGACTCCACGAAGTCGTCGGGCGCCTGCGTTCGAACCTTGGCGAACGCATCGTACTCTGCCCGGCTGCCGAAACCCAGAAGGCGTGTCGAGTCGACATATCGATCCGGGATGAAGATCCTGGGGCCTATCACCGAGGAGACACCGGGATCGCCAGGCACGGCGTCGATCGAACCCACGATCTCGAAACGCGCGTATCCCAGAGAAACCGAGTCGCCGACGTGCGCGCTCAGGGCAATGAGGAGCGCCGGATCGACTACGGCATTTCTACCCGCATGCAGTCGCTGCCATGCGCCGGCCGGGGACGTCACCACCTCGCCGTACAGGGGGAAACGCTCGTCGATGGCGCGGACCTGGGCCAGTCGCGTCATCTGTGTCCGATCGACCAACGCCATCGAGCCGAACGTGGTGACGCGCGAAATCGGCGTACCGCTCGCCATCAGTGCCGCGAACAGCGAGTCGGTCGCTGGTTTCCAGCCCCGGCGTGACGAGAATGTCACGTCGCCTCCGACCAGAGAGCGGGCCTGCTCCTCCACCGACGCCTTGATGTTGTTCGCGAACGAGTCGATGCCTACGAGGGCGGCGACACCTAACGAGATCGAAGACATGTACAGGAAGAGCCGGCGGCGCGTGGTTCGCGATTCTCGCCAGGCAAGCCCGATCAGCGGCGAGCTTCCGCCGGGCGCTCTTACGGCGCCCATCAATTCGATCCCGTGGCCGATGTGGCGACGGTAGCCGGCCGCGCATCGGTGCTGGTGGAGCCCGCGTCCGCGGCTCGATCGGATCCGTCGCTCTCGGCATTGCGCTTCGTCACGTCTTCGACCACCGCTCCGTCGGCAAGCCGGACCAGCCGGTGCGCTCGCTGGGCCAGTCCCGGATCATGTGTCACGAGGACCACTGTGGACCCCGATTCGCGATTCAGGGCCTCCAGCAGAGTGACGATCCGGGCGCCGGTGCTGCCGTCCAGATTGCCGGTTGGCTCGTCCGCAAAGAGAATACGGGGACGGTTCACGAACGCTCGCGCGATCGCCACCCGTTGCTGCTCGCCACCGGACAGCTGTGTGGGGAAATGCTCCAGTCGATCCGCCAGCCCCACGCGCTCCAGCAATTCGCGAGCGCGCTCTCCGGCGCCGCGCTCTCCGCGCAATTCGAGCGGCACTTGGACGTTTTCGATCGCCGTCAGCGTCGGGATGAGTTGAAAGCTCTGGAACACGAACCCAACTTTCTCTCCCCGCAGCCGAGCACGTTCGTCTTCGGTCATGCGCGTCAGGCTGGCGCCATCGAGCAGGACGTCGCCGCGTGTCGGGACGTCGAGCCCCGCCAGCAGGCCGAGCAAGGTGGTCTTGCCGCTGCCGGATGGGCCGACAATGGCGACGAACTGACCTTGCGGGATCGTGAAGTTGACATCGCGGAGAACCGTTAGGCGGTGGTCTCCGCTATCGAATTCCTTAGTGAGCTGGCGAGCTTCGAGCATGCGTCGTACCGTATGTGGAATCCTGGTTGCCTTGGCGTGCTCTGGCGCCAGCGAGGGGAAAGATACCCTCGTGCAGGGTTCGACCACTCCGCACGCAGCGTCCTCGGCGAGTGCATCGGCAACCGAAGCCGCGCCGGAGGCGAGTGGACCGCCGCGCGTCCTGATACTCGGCACGTCGATTACGGCGGGCTTGGGCCTGGATCCCGAGCAGGCGTATCCGGCGCGGCTGCAGCATATCGCTGACAGCCTGGGCGTTCGCGTTCGGATCGTGAATGCCGGTCTTAGCGGGGAGACTTCCGCCGGAGCGCTTCGGCGCGTGGACTGGCTTCTCAACGACCCTGCGTCGATCGTGGTCGTCGAGACCGGCGCGAACGACGGGCTGCGAGGCCTCGATCCCGACACCACGGCCGCCAATATCCGCGCGATTGCAGCAAAGGTGAAGGCGCGGATGCCGTCCGCGCGGCTTGTCATCGCACAGATGGAGGCGCCGCCAAACTTTGGCGAGCGTTACACGGGCAAGTTTCGGTCTATATATCCTGCGGTGGCAAAGGACGTTGGCGCCGTCCTGCTGCCGTTTCTCCTGGACTCTGTGGCGGGGGTTCCGACACTGAACCAGCCGGACGGCATTCATCCAACCGCGGCCGGCGCAAACATCGTCGCCAGGAACGTTTGGCGGACTTTGGGGCCCGAGATCGCGCGCCTTGACCGGAATGCCGATGGCCGCTAAAATCAAAGGCTATTTCGTTTTACGCATTCGTACACTTGGTTCTGGTTGAGCACAGATGGCTGTTCCAGCGACACAGATTCGACGCGGCATGGTGATCGTTTTCGAGGGCCAACCCTGTCGGATCATCGATTTCCGTCACCACACGCCCGGTAATCTGCGGGCGATGGTGCAGACCAAGCTTCGCAACCTGCGGACTGGCTCGAACTTCGAGCATCGCTTCCGTGCAGACGACGCCATCGAGAAGGCCTCGATGGAAACGCACGAATTGCAGTTCCTGTACAGTGGCGGGGACTCCTACCACTTCATGAACGTCGAGAACTACGACCAGATAGAACTGGACGCTGAATCGCTTGGAGACAACGCCCAGTGGATGGTCGAGAACATGGTGATCATCGCCGAATACTATGATGGTCGCCCGATCGGGATTCAATTGCCACAGGCGTTGACGTTCGAGATTGTCGAGACGGCACCGGTGATGAAAACGGCGACGAAGACGTCATCGTACAAGCCGGCGAAGCTCAACAATGGCGTGACGGTAAACGTGCCAGAGTTCCTGGGCACGGGTGAGCGAGTGCGGGTGAATCCATCGACAGGGGAGTATCTGGATCGGGCGAAGGATTGACGTCGGGAGCCGGCCAGCGGCTTGGCGTGGCGCGACGTTGATATAGGGTCAGGTGCTGTTTAGAATGACTCGCTTCCCCGACTCGTCGGCGGCGAGGTTGCGGTGAGGTTCGTGCCTTGCGCTGTGCAGGGCGAGGACGGATCGAGCCGTCACATGGTGACTGTAGCTCAACCGGTTAGAGCACCGGACTGTGGCTCCGGGGGTTGGGGGTTCAAGTCCCCTCAGTCACCCTTGGGTCTGTACGAGGGAGATGCGGCAGGCGTGCGTCGGCCGCGGATTCCGACGTTAGGTCAGTAGCTCAATTGGTAGAGCACCGGTCTCCAAAACCGGCGGTTGGGGGTTCGATTCCCTCCTGGCCTGTGCCGTGGGTGCGGTGAGGCGTTAGGCGCCGGCTGGATTGGCGTCGGTGTGACAGGGACTCTGGCGGTATCGTCTAGGGGACTAGGACACAGCCCTCTCAAGGCTGGAACACGGGTTCGAATCCCGTTACCGCTACTGGCAGGATCGTGGGCAGGAGAATCGGGTTACCCTGTGGGGGAGGGGAGGTATTCTCCCGGCGGGATTATCGGCCCCATCGTCTATCGGTTAGGACGGCACTCTTTCAAGGTGCAGAGAGGGGTTCGACTCCCCTTGGGGCTATGAAGGACGCAGGACGCGAGCAGCCGGTCGGACCGGAGGCGCGCGGCAGGACAGTGGGGGCTGTAGCTCAGCTGGTTAGAGTGCCGGTCTGTCACACCGGAGGTCGCGGGTTCGAGCCCCGTCAGCCCCGTCGTTGATCGATACACATGGCAGGACGCTCAATCGTCAGTGGACCGAAGAGCGCCCGATCGGATTGCCCAAGTGGTGAAATTGGTAGACACGCCATCTTGAGGGGGTGGTGCCGAAAGGCGTAGCGGTTCGAGTCCGCTCTTGGGCATGGGAGTTTGCCAGCGTAGCTCAGTGGTAGAGCACCCGATTCGTAATCGGGCGGTCGTCAGTTCAATCCTGACCGCTGGCTCTTGCGACGACACCGTGGAACAGACGAGGAGGGCCGACCGTCATGGTCTGCCCTCCTTTTTTCCCCTCTATCGTCCCGCCAGGACGAAGCGATGGTTCGCGCTATTGCAGGACGCGCACCGCGATGTGGGTCGGCGTGGCAGGACCGGAGTGGATGGTGTGCACGCGCGAGCGGAAGTCGCTGGCCTTTGCCTCGAAGATGTTGGGGACGTAAGTCTGCGGGTTCCGATCGTACAGAGGGAACCAGGTGCTCTGAATCTGCACCATGATGCGATGGCCCTTCTGGAACCGATACAACTGCTGGTGCATGTCGACGGTGAACGGCGTCACGGTGTTGGCCCTGATGGGCTGGGGCTTGGAGAAGCTCTTGTGGTAGCGACCACGCATGATGTCGCCGGCGACCATCAACTGGTAGCCTCCCAGCGTGCGGTTGCCAGCGACGGAATCGGGGTAGACGTCGATCAGCTTCACCACCCAGTCTGCGTCTGTGCCCGTCGTGCTGGCGAACAGGTGCGCGGTCACATCGCCGGCGATCGTCACGTCCTCGGTCAGCGGCTCGCTCTCCCAGCTCAGCACATCCGGACGGTTCTGCACGAAGCGCTGGTCCTCCACTAGCCACTGTCGCCACCGTGTCCCGTCCACCGGTCGCATCACGTATGGGACGGGCCGCAGGGGATCGCTGGTGTACGAGGTGCGTCCCGCCGCCGTCGGTGCGTCGAACGACAAGCTGCCGTCGTTATGCAGGTACAGCTTCGCCGGCGTGGATTCACGTGGCGGCCACGCGTCGAATGTGCGCCACTGATTGGCGCCGACCTCGTACATGTATGCCTCGGCGAACGTCGCGGTGCCGTCGCCATGCAGATAGTTGTAGAACCATGGCCGTTCGATGTTCGACCGGTAGTACAGTCCCACGTCGGTTCCGAACTGCATCGGGCCGAACGAGTCCGTCTCCCGTCCCGACCATCCGCCATGGAACCACGGGCCGAGGACGATATGGTTCCACTTCCTGCTGTCGTTCTTCTCCAGCGTGCGGTACGCCTCCTGTGGGCCGAGCACATCCTCCTGGTCCCAGTATCCGCCAACGTTGAGTACAGCTACGTTAGGCACCGTCCACACGACCTGCATCGCTTTGGCCTGCCAGTACGCGTCCCAGGCCGGGTGCGTCTTGAAACCGCGCCACGACGGGAGGGTGTCGATACCGTTCTTCCGTCCGAGGTCCGCGAGGGTCAGGAACTGCAGGTACCAGTCGTACCGGTCGTAGCGCGTGATCTTGAGTGGAGACGGGATGTTCCGCGGCCATTCCATTCCCGTGGCATACTCCACGCCGAACGACTGGCGGAAAGCACCCTGATGGAAGAAATCGTCGCCCATCCAGGTGTCCGTCATGGGTGCCTGCGGAGACACCGCCTTGAGCGCCGGATGCCGGCTCAGCGCCGCGATGCCCGCAAGCCATCCAGGGTATGAGACGCCCATCGCGCCAACACGTCCATTGTTGCCCGGAATGTTCTTGACCAGCCAGTCGATGGTGTCGTAGGTGTCGGTGGCTTCGTCCACGCTATTCGGGTTCGCGGGATCGCGCAGCGCGCCGTTCATCACGAACCGACCCTCCGACTTGCCGGTCCCTCGCGCGTCCTGGAACACGAATATGTAGCCGTCCTTTGCCAGCTCGGTGTACGCCGTGGGCATCGGCCCGGGTCGCAGATTCTGACTCACGCCGTACGGCGTGCGGACGAGCATGATGGGGAGCGGCGTGGAAATGGCTTTGGGACTGACGACGATAGTGTAGAGCGCCACGCCGTCGCGCGTTGGGATGCGGAGTTCGCGACGTTCGAGGTCGTCGCCGGAGGGCGATTGAGCGCCCAGAGGCGCGGCGACAAGGACGAAGCAGACCGTCCGCAGGAGATGCATTCGAGTAATACGCATGGTTCGGGTGCTGAGCCGGCTTGAGGAAACGGAAGCGTAGTTCGTATGTGTTCACCGCGAGCCACTTTCACGGCAGGAGTGGACCCGGTCACGTAGCCATGCAGGTTGCGTGCGATGCGTGTGGCAGGGTGCGATGGGCTCTTGACGTCCGTATCGCACCCGGCATATCACTGGACATACGGCCTTCCATGGCTGAACGATGAGATTGGCTGGGGGCGTCGAAGGGAACGCTCGCCTGGCCTCCATACTGACCTGGAACATCCCGATGCGCTCTCTCCGTTACCTGCTCTGGTTGGCCGTCGTGCTGTCGGTCGTGTCCCGTGGCGTTCGGGCGCAGGCCGTCGAAATCAGGCTGGACCCTTCCATCGCGGCGCAACCGGTCACCGGTCGTATCTTCGTCTTCTTCTCGAAGACCGACAGCCGGGAGCCCCGCCTGCTGGGCGGGTCCTACGGAGGGAGTGTTCCGTTCTTCGGTGCCGACATCGATGCCTGGACGCCTCAGCGCCCGGCGGTCATCGATCGATCCACGCTTGGATACCCGTACGGGAGCCTGGCTCAGGTGCCAGCAGGCGAGTATTTCGTCCAGGCTCTGCTGAATGTTTACACCAGATTCGAGCGCGCCGACGGGCACATCGTCTGGGCGCATAACGATCAGTGGGAAGGGCAGCGTTTCAACGTGTCGCCAGGCAACCTGGTCAGCGATGTCCGGAAGGTCCGCTTCGATCCTGCCTCGAAGACGCCGCTGCGTCTCACGCTCACCAGGGTGCTTCCCGCAGTGTCCATTCCGCCCGATACGCGCTGGGTGAAGCGGATCAGGATGAAGAGCGAGATGCTGTCGCGATTCTGGGGTCGCGACATGTATATCGGGGCCACGGTCCTGCTGCCGAAGGGATTCGACGACGAACCGACACGTAGATATCCGGCGATCTACGTCCAGGGGCATTTTGGCCTTGGCGCGCCGTTCGGATTCACCGAAGAGGCGGGCAGCGAGACGCCGGCCCAGAAGGCTGCGCGGCTGCAACGCGGCGCGCGGGAACCGGGCTGGGAGTTCGCGCGCGACTGGCAACGGGACGACTTCCCTCGCATGGTCGCCATTACCTGGCAGCATCCGACGCCGTACTACGACGATTCCTACGCCGTCAACTCCGTAAACAACGGTCCCTACCAGGACGCGCTCCTCACGGAGCTGGTGCCGGTGCTGGAGAAGCAGTTCCGGCTGTTGCCGGAGTCCGGTGCGCGCTTTCTGACGGGCGGTTCGACCGGTGGATGGGAGTGCGCTGCCCTCCAGATACAGCGCCCGGACTTCTTCGGTGGAGCCTGGTGTCTTTATCCGGATCCAGTCGACTTCCGCCGGAATCAGCTGACCGACAACTACGCGGACACGAACGCCTTCGTGCCTAACGGGAACACGCCGCCTGTACCGGAGCGGTACATGATGCGGACCGCCGAGGGACAACCGCAGGTCACGACACGGCAGATGAGTCAGCTCGAGGCCGTGCTGGGAAGCCACGCGCGCAGCGGCCAGCAGTTCGACGCCTGGGACGCCGCGTACGGTCCGATCGGGCGCGACGGCTATCCGGTGCGCCTGTGGGACCGCCTGACGGGCACAATCGACAAGACGGCCGCGGCGTACTGGCGGGACAACGGATACGACCTAACGTGGTACATGGTGAAGAACTGGCCGAAAATCGGGCCGTCGCTGAGCGGAAAAATCCGCATGTACACCGGCGACATGGACAATCACTACCTCAACCTCGCGGTCTATCTCATGGAGGAGGAGTCGTCCAAGCTGACGAACCCGAAGGCGAACTTCGTCTTCGAGTATGGCCGCCCGATGAAACCGCACGGCTGGCAGCCGATGACCAACGCCGAACTGGTGCGAATGATGGACAAGGTCCACCGCGAGCATCGAGTACAGCCCTGAGAAAGCGGGCGCGGTCGTGCGGCGACGTCGAGGGATCCCTCGCCACGCGACGCGAGGCCTCACCCGCCGGTTACGCTGCGCCGTTCGGTGAGTCCGAATGATTGGACGTCACCGCTTTCCTTGCTTGGGACAGGTACGCTGGTTCCAGGTGCAACAGGTTCGCGATCTTCCTCACGAGGTAGGCCTCGTGGTCGGCGAGCTGTCCGTCCGCGAGGATCACACCCCACATCACTTCTGCCAGGACCATCTTCTGGCCGATGTCGAATCCGTCGTCGATCAGTCGAGTGAACTGGAAGTGGTCGATGGACGTGCGCCGCGCATCGGCGGCCAGCACCAGCAGTTCCCTGGTGGCCGCGGCGTCAAGGCCAAAGTGACGTCCGAGCGCATCCTCGATCCGCGCGCGCTCGACGTCGCTGAACTCGCCATCGGCGTAAGCGAGTTCGAGCAGGAGGGCGCAGGATGCGACGCGAATCAGGTGCGGGTCTTCACGCCCGATGTCCGTCTTCGACTCCTGTGTTGATTGTCGAGCGAAGAAAGCTCGGATGGCGTCCAGCATACCTTGCACGTTAGGGGCTGACCGGGGCCAGCACAACCGCCACTGCGGGTGCGACCTGCCGGCCGCTCGATCGCAACTGGTCACCGGCACCGACTTGGTAGCACGGACGCAGATGCGTCGGCGACTACCGGAGAAGCAACGGTGGCGCGATGAGCGGCCGGATAAACGCCAGCTTAACGAAAGGCAGCGCTCGTTAACGATCTTCGCGCCGGCGACGTCGACATCATGCCGCGCGTAGCGCGCGGATCGTATCGCCCGAGATCGGGCGAGCGCAATCGACATTCCGGGCGAGCGACTCGCCAAGGACAGACCATGTTGATGATGACCATGCTCGCAGCCGCGCTCCTTGCGGGGCCAGCTGGCGCGACGACTCCCAGTCATGCAGCCGCAGCAGTCGATTCCACCGACATGACGCTCGTGACAGTGCAGAACGACGAATCGAACCCGATCCGCGTCTATGTCGAGGCGGCGGTGGGCGAGTTCCATCTGGGCACGGTGCAGGCGGACAGCCTCGCCACACTGCGCATTCCCGCGCTCGTGGCGCAGGACGGTGCCGCAGTCAAGTTCTTCGTACACGGTATGGGAGCGGAAGAACAGGACAGCGGTTACCTCGAGATCGAGCGAGGCGACCGGATCGGCTTGATCGTCCCGAAGCGTTAGGTCCGGAGGCGAGAAAGTACATCCGGCGCGCCTGTCGAGCATCGGTGCGAACCAGTCGCTATGCACCGATCAGGCATGCGGGCTGACGCCGTCGTGAGACTGATCGCGTCCCTCGTCCTGCAGATCTGCAAGGCGTTGGCTTCGACCGGGTCGTTCCCGGAGAACGGGCAATATCGTCTATCGCGGCCAGCGCCACACGGTAGTTCACACGGATCGCGATCGGCTCGGCACCTGACAAACGACACGGCGCTCCCCTGAAGGACCGGGGAGCGCCGCGGGCGGTCTGGATCGGCGAAGGACAGATGCGCCGCCTAACGTATGCGCTGGCGGTCCAGGTCGTACGATGTCGGTGTCGGCGTGAGGAATGCCTGGAGGTCTCCGACGGATTCGACGAAGCCCGATCGCGGAGCCATGTTCACGCCGGAGACCGACAGGGTGTAGCTGCCGGTGGCATCGTTCCCGCCATCGGCCGTGCCGAGGACGATCGTGTACGTGCCGGTCACCGGGGCGGTCAGGTTGACTGCAGCCGAGGAGGCGTTCCACGCGTTGCCGACGAGAGCGCCAGTTGGCGACACGAGGCGAATCCATGGCGTATAGTCCGGCGTGCCCGAAGTTTCGGTTACCGTCAGAGACAACGGGCTCCCCTGCGTGGCCGTGACGCTCCACATGTCCAGGTCGCCACCGGCCGCGATCGCCCCGTTCTGGACGCCGTTGGATATCGCTCCGCCCTGGTCTCCTGGCTGGACAACGAATGCACCGGGGCCCTTGGCCAGCGTCAGGTTGTAGGTTCCCGTGCCGTCGTTCCCTCCGTCCGCACTCGCGATCGCGACCGTGTAATTCCCGGTCTCTGGCGCCGCCGCGTTGATTTGGGCCACGACGGAATTCCAGGTATTGCCGAGCAGTTTCCCGCTGGGCGAGACGAGGCGGATCCAGGGAGAGAAGTCGCTGCCTGACAACTCTCCGGCGCTGAGGGCAAGGTAATCGCCCTGGTTTGCCTGGAACGTCCAGCGATCGATGTCACCGACGGTGATCGTTCCTGACTGCACCGCGCCGTTGGCGATCGCACCGCCGTCGTCACCGGGCGGCGTGACGAACGCTCCACCGCGCTGGACGATCAGCTGGTAGTTGCCGGTGGCGTCGTTGCCGCCGTCTGCCGTGGATACGATGACAGTATATACTCCGCTGACTTTCGCGAACACCGAGATCTGCGCCGCGGCAACATTCCACGCGTTGCCGACCACGACGCCGTTTGGCGCAATTACACGGATCCACGGGGTGAAGTCGGGCGACGATGCGGCAGTCTCGCCAATATTGACGGCGAAAGGGAGTCCCACATTGGTCGTGAAGGTGAACACGTCGATGTCGCCGACGCTGATGGAGCCGAGATTGTTCCCTCCGTTGGTGGCGGGCCCTCCTTCGTCGCCTGGCGAGGTTTGAAGAGTGCCGGAACTCCGTGCCAGCGTCAGCCGGTAGTCGCCGGTGTCGTCATTTCCGGCGTCCGCCGTCGATACGATGACCGTGTAAGTGCCGCTGAGTGGGGCGTTAGTCCCGATTTGCGCCGCCGCAGCATTCCACTGGTTCCCGATCAGTGTGCCGTTAGGCGAGATGAGTCTGATCCACGGGGTGAAGCCAGCCGAGCCGGTGATTTCACCCGCTGCCAGTCCGATATAGTCGCCCTGATTGGCGTTGAAGGTGTAGCTGTCGAGGTCGCCGACGAAGATCGTGCCTGTGTACGTGAGGCCGTTCGTCATCGCGGAGCCCTGGTCACCCGGCGATGTCGTCAAAGCCGCCGGTGCCCTGGTCAGGGTGAGATTGTAGTCGCCCGTGTCGTCGTTCCCTGCATCGGCGGTGGATACGATCACCATGTAGGTGCCGGTGAGCGGAGCGTTGGTCGCGATCTGCGCTGCCGCGGCGTTCCACTGGTTCCCGATCACGGTGCCGTTAGGCGATACGAGCCGGATCCACGGAGTGAAACCGGCGGAGCCCGTGACTTCGCCCACCGCCAGTCCGATATAGTCGCCCTGGTTGGCCGTGAACGTCCA
Source organism: Gemmatimonadaceae bacterium (assembly GCA_019186945.1). Taxonomy (GTDB): domain Bacteria; phylum Gemmatimonadota; class Gemmatimonadetes; order Gemmatimonadales; family Gemmatimonadaceae; genus JABAQJ01. The sequence goes on along the minus strand of JABAQJ010000002.1, from coordinate 255,452 downwards.
TGCGTCCGTGTCGCCCACGAAGATCGAGCCCGTGTGATTGGCACCGTTGGTCATCGCTCCACCCTGGTCGCCCGGCGAAATCGTGATGGGGCCGGGGTTCATGGCGAGCGTCAGATTGTATGTCCCGGTGCCGTCATTCCCGGCATCCGCCGTTGACACGAGAACGGTATATGTCCCCGTCGACGCCGCGTTGACCGCAATCTGCGCCGCGGCGGCGTTCCACTGGTTACCGACCACGCTACCGTTCGGGCCGATCAGGCGAATCCATGGATTGAAGTCAGTGCTGCCGGCGCTTTCGCCTATGGCCAGACTGATGTAGTCACCCTGGGCGGCAGAGAAACTCCAGACATCTACGTCCCCGACCGTGAGCGAGCCAGAATGGTTCGATCCGTTGGCCATCGCCCCTCCCTGATCTCCGGGAGATACGGAATACGATCCCGGAAGCCATGCCGCCATCAGCGTGTAGGTGCCGGTGGCATCGTTGCCATTGTCCGCCGTGGCTACCAGTACCGTGTATGTGCCGGTCAGAGGAGCATTGAGCGCGATCTGTGCCGCCCCAGCATTCCACTGATTGCCGATGGTGGCCCCGTTTGGATCCTGAAGACGGATCCATGGCGTAAAGTCAGCGGTTCCGGAAACCTCCCCGATAGCGACCTCGAGGTACTGTCCCTGGGTGGCGGAGAAGGTCCATGTGTCAACCTGACCCGCGGCAGCAATGCTGCCAGTGACATTGGCGCCGTTGGACAACGAGCCAGTTGCGATACCGGCGCTGGTTCCGCTTGCCCGTTCACCAGCCGTGACTGCTTGGGTCTTCGTTGTCTGTTCCGGACGAGGGGTTGGCGCGATGCCGTTGTCCGAACAGGCACCGAGTGCCACAAGGCCAGCCAGAGCCGCCGCGTAGGACAACGGACGGGTGAAGGTCGATCCGAATATCGATTGGCGATGCGTCATTGTGCTGTGGGCCTCACGCCGGAGATGAGTCCGATCCTTTCAGTGGATCGGCGAAACTGTCGTGCTTCCGTCCATCCAATGCGCAATTCCGCCGGAGGAAGCGTCATGGCCGAGTGACCGAATGAATACTGGTGAGGCCCGGTGCGTCAGGAAGACCGGTCGAGGGACTGGCATTCCGCGGTCCCATGCGTTCGAATCCCTTGTCGGAGACTCGATGCCGGTCCCTGAGCGGGAGGCGCAGTCGCTGGTGCGTCCTGCTCGGCGAGCGGCGACAGCACGCTAACGTTCGCGCGAACGATCGTTTCGCCAGTCCTTGGGACTTCGCCATGCTCATCTCCTCACCTGCATTCCCGCACGAAGGGTCGATTCCTCGGCGATTCACGTGCGATGGCGACGACCTCTCGCCTCCCCTCGAATGGACCGAGGTTCCGATGGGCTGCAGGAGTCTGTTGCTGATCGTCGACGATCCGGATGCGCCGGATCCGGAGGCGCCACGACGCGTCTGGGTTCACTGGATTCGCTACGACCTGCCGCCTGACTCACGAGGCCTCGATGAGGGGGCAGGGAACGCGCTGCCTGTGGAAGGAGTGCACGATGCACTAACCGACGCGGGTACGCGTGGGTACCATGGTCCCTGTCCACCGATTGGCCGGCACCGATACTATTTCCGGCTGTTCGCCCTCGACATCGTGCTGGAGGATCTCGGCTCGAAGGCGCGGCGCGCCGATGTGGAGCGCGCCATGGCTGGTCATGTAATGGCCAGTGCGGTGCTCATGGCGACGTACGCCCACTGAGGAGACGATCGCCTACCACCCACCACCACCTCCACCGCCAGAACTGCCGCCACCGCCACCGCCGCCGCCACCACCGCTGGAACTGCTGGAACTGGGTGCCGATACGCCGGCGGCGAGGGAACTGACAGCCGCGCCCCACGCCCCGCTCGATCCAGCGCCAGCAAAGCCCCCACCGCCGCCGAAGCCTGTCCAGGAGCCACCATGATCGGTCACGCCGGAACCCCCGGAGTGCTTTGCCATGCCGATGGTCGAAGCCGTTTCACCGGCGAAGGCCCGGAACCACTTGTCCATCTCCGGTCCCAGGCCGAAGGCCATCAGGTAGGGGAACCACTCGTCGCGGAGCGCCGGCCTGGGCGACCGCAACTGGTGTGCGAAATAGCGGCGTGCGGAAGCCAACCGCTTGCGCAGACGGATCAGTTCCGGCGCCTGACGAGTCCGTGCTTGATTCAGCACGCTGTGCCAGATCGTCAGACACAACACGGCCAGCGCCGCCAGCGCCAACGCGGAAATGCGATAACGGTTGGCGATCGCCAGCCAGCTTGCACCACCCGCTATGGCGAGCAACGGCACCATGTACCGCAGGGCGTGCACGGTCCAGTCTTCGACGCGCACGCGCCAGAACACCGCTTGGAGGACGGCGATTCCGTACAGAACCATGGACACGCCCGCGGCAACGGCAATCACGGTCCCGTCAGAGGAGCGGGCGAGGGCCGCCACGCCAGCGAGCGCGACGGCGACAAAGAAGAGAATCGGGGTTGGCAGACGGGACGGCCTGCGTACCGCTGGTCCGCGGTCGCCTAGCGAGCGTACTCGTCGTTCGAGCGGCTCCTTGATCAGGCGGGAGGGGTCGAAGCCGGTCTTTGCGTAGCGTTTCCTGATGGCGCCAGTGTCCGTCTCCGTCGAACCAGTTTCGAACAGGGCATCGACGAGCACGCGTTCGTATCCGGTGAGCGCCGATCGGGGGACGAGCAGCGACAGGTGCAGGACGTGATGTCGGAAGACCACGGCCTTCCTGGTTTCGACGCGACTGCCCAGCTTCTGCTCTGCGACCATGCGCGCGATGATGGCGGTCACTTCCGGAGCGCCAGTCGAGTCGTCCCAGGCGGCACCGACTTCTTCCGGGAGCATGTTGAACACGTGGGTCGAGAGCCACGCGTCGTCGATCGAGGTAATCGGTTCCACCGGGGCGAACCGACCCGTCTGCCGTTCCGAGGCAGCGAAGCGTAGTGCGAGAAGCGCAGTGGCGGCCAGCAGGGCTGCAACAAGGCTGTAGCGGACGATTGTCGCGGGACCGTAGATCACTCCCGTCGGCTGACCAGGGAGCCGGTATCCAAGGGGGATCGTGACCACATACCCGCTTCCCGGGGAGAGCCGCACGGGCCCGTACCGCCCAGTGAATCCGGGAGGGGCCTGCCAAGCGTCATCGAGCGACAGAGAGAGCTTGAACTCCTGGATGTCGCCCTCCCGCTCGCTGAACGCGAAGTCATGATCGAGCATGTAAGAGCCATCTCGCGGAATCAGGATGTTCGAGAAAGAGTACTCGAGCACATAGGTCAGGGTGGTGCCGTCGAACTCGGGGTCGGAAGGAAGGCGGCTGCGCCAGCGGATCGCGTTGTTCTCGGCCCGGTCGTAGTGGTTCACCTGATCGAGGTCGCCTCGCGTCATCTCGCGTTCGGCACCCGAGAGCGTGTCCACGGCGAACATCCTCTGGAAGGAGAAATCCTGGCCACGCCGGACGTTGAAGCTGCGTTCGCCGCCGTTCCAATCGCCCGTGAGGACGATCGCCTGGGTTTCTCGCACGTGTAGCGTTCCTGTCTCGTCCAGGCGGGCGACCACGTCGACCGTGCGCCAATGCAGGTCTCGCTGCGCCAGAGCTGGCTGCGACGTTAGGCAGGCGATGACGAGCGCGAACACTGGATGAAGGAGACGCAAGGGATCCTCCGTAGTCGGTCTGTTCAGTATCGGACGATGCTGAAGGTCGGGATTCGGTCGAAAGACCTCAAGGAGCTTGGCGTCGCCCGGCGATCACGACGGATTTTCTCGACCGCCAGTTGCGGCCGGCGTATTCTTTCGCCAAAGTTCGCGCCGGCATTTTTCGGCGCGCACCGGTTCGCGACTGCACATGGACCATTGTTGGCCCGCATCTGGGAGAGCGACGTGAATCTCAGGGTCGTTGGTGCGGGGCTCCCGCGAACGGCAACGAAGTCGTTGCAGATTGCCCTAGAGCGTCTCCTGGGCGGCAAGTGCCATCACATGAGCGTCATTCCGGGGCATCCGTTCAACCTTGGGTCGGACTGGGATCGAGCGCTTGCCGGTCGCGAGACGGACTGGGAGCACGCGCTTGGAGGGTATGTTGCCGCCGTGGATTGGCCGTCCAGCATGTTCTGGCGCGAATTGAGCGAAAGGAATCCCGGAGCTCTCGTCATCCTGTCGGTGAGGGACAGCGCGCGGACGTGGTGGGAGAGTGCGAATGAAACCATTCTCCCGGTTGCACGGATGGCGATGATGCCCGATTGGCCTGACGGGCGCGGATTGCTGACGCTACTCGAACGCTTCGCTGGAACGCTGCACTGGGATGACGAGGCCACATTGATGGCGGCGTATGACCGTCACAACGATCTGGTGCGCAGGAGCATCCCGGCAGATCGGCTGCTCGAATGGCGCGCCCAGGATGGTTGGGATCCCCTATGTGCAGCGCTCGGCTTGCCGACATTGGAGGAGCCGTTTCCGAGAACGAATCGGCGCGAGGAATGGGCCTGACCGATTTTGGAAGCGCCGGGATGACGGCACCAGGGTCTTCGCTCGGGCCAAACATCTCACAATGCCAGGGGAGCGATCGCCGTCCCACTCTTCAGAGCGGGTGACTTCTGGCCACAGTTGACCGCTGATCGAACCGGTCGGGACAGCCTGTCTCCCGACTTTTCCTGTCGGTTGCACCCGAGACGATCTGCGACTGACAATGGGGCGACCGCTTCCTGCGCTGTGGTAACGCACACGGAAGGTGGGATTCTTGACAAGGGCACTTGCTCGGATTACTTAACCATTAAGCTAATTAACCGGATGGTGTATTACATGACAGCCGATCGACTGAGCGCCACGTTCGCCGCCTTGGCCGATCCGACACGTCGGGCGATTCTGTCGCGCCTGGCGGGCGGCGAGCTGTCCGTGAGCGACCTGGCGGCGCCGTTCGAGATGAGCATGCCGGCGATCTCCAAGCACCTCAAGGTGCTGGAGCGTGCCGGGTTGATCACGCGCGGGCGTGAGGCGCAGTGGCGGCCGTGCCGGATTGCACCCGAACCGCTCAGGGCCGTTCACGATTGGCTGGGCAACTACGAGCGATTGTGGTCGGAGCGCCTGGATCGCCTGGACGGTGTGATTCGTTCGATGCAGGCCGAGAAACGGCGGGGTGCTCGCCGTCGTACGACGTGATGTCGATTCCGCGGTTCGTCGCTCGACGTTACGAGGCAGGCGGGCTGCTCGCCGCGGCTGGCGATCGTTGAACCTCATCTGTGTCTGCACCCATGCTCACAATGCGCTACGTCTTCCGTAGTCTCGCCCGCGCTCGTGGGTTTACCGCTGGCGTTGTCCTCACACTCGGGCTGGGCATTGGCGCCAATACGGCGGTGTTCAGCGTCCTTCGTGGCGTGCTCCTCCGTCCGCTGCCGCATCGGGATGGCGATCGCCTGATGTACTTGCGCCAGTCAGCCGTTGGCCCCGGCCGCGAGGACATGGGTTTTTCGGTTCCGGAGATCGAGGACTTCCGCGAAGCGGCAAGGACGTTAGGCGGGATTGCCGAGTACTCGCCGGTGACCCTCAGCCTGGTTTCGGATGTGGATGCCGTGCGCATCGACCTGGGTCTCGTCACCGGCAACTATCTTGCGGTAATGGGGCTCTCGCCAATCCTTGGACGGAGCTTCAACGAGGGGGACGACGGTCGCGGTGCGGCGCCCGTGATTCTCCTCACTTACGACTACTGGATGAAGCGGTTCGGTGGAGATCCTCAAGTCGTGGGGAAATCGCTGCGAGTGGGAGGGAAGGGCGTCACGGTCATCGGGGTGTTGCAGCCGGCTCCGTCCTTCCCCACGCGGATCGATGCGCTGGCCAACATGGTCAACAGCGAACATCACCTGAGCGCTACGATGGTCACGGGCCGGACGCACCGCATGACCAGAATGATTTCGCGCCTCGCCCCCGGGGCCACGGTCGAACAGGCGCGCGCAGAGGTGGATGCGATCACGAGGCGCGTCCACGCGGCATTCCCGGAGGCCTACGATTCGGGATCGGAATTCAAGGTGACGGTCACGCCATTCCGGGAGGTTCTGGGAGAGCGCGCGAGGCTGACGATGTGGCTCCTGATGGGCGCTGCCGCATTCGTCATGGTCATAGCCTGCGCCAACGTTACGAACCTCACGCTGATGCGGCACCTGCGCCGCGAGCACGAACTGTCCGTTCGGGCGGCGCTGGGTGCCGGTACTGCTCGCTTGCGTACGTTGCTGCTGGCGGAAAACCTGGTGCTTGCGGCGATGGGTGGCATACTCGGCCTGACGATCGCGTTCGCCGGCGTCGGCATGCTGACGCGATTCGCCGAGCGATACAGTCCTCGCTCTGGCGAGATTCGCGTCGACATGGCGGTGTTGACGTTCACGCTGGTGCTGGTGCTGCTGGTGGCGCTGTTGCTGGCGTTCGTGCCCGGATTGGCGAAGGACCAGGCATTCGTCGGGTCCTTGGCGTCCGGTGCCACGCGATCCACGGGGGGTGTGCGACGCCAGCGCCTGCAACGGGGGCTGGTCGTCGCCCAGATCGCCGTGTCCGTGGTGCTGCTGACGGGTGCCGGACTGCTCACGCGCACGATGCAGCGTCTCTCTGTCGTGAACCCGGGAATCAGCACGGAGCGACTGCTGACGCTGGAAGCACCGAACGACTTCTCCGGCGAGGCCGTGGCCACAAAGGCGAAGTACGAGCGGATGCTGGCGCAGCTCGCCGTGTTGCCCGGCGTCTCGCAGGTCGGACTCGGATCCACGGTCCCTCTCCGTTCCTCGGGCATCATGCTCGATGTCAAGGCCGACGGACGCGTGCTCTTGCCGGGCGAGCCGGTGCCGCAGTCGGAGTATCGCACGACCGCTCCGGAGTACTTCCGCGCGGCAGGTATTCCCTTGCTGTCAGGCCGCGAGTTCAATTCGACGGACCGCGCCGGCGGCCCGCTCGTGGTGATCCTCAACAGGACGCTCGCCGACCTGCTGTTCCCGGGGAAGGATGCAGTCGGGCAGCGCGTCGCCTGGACCGGAGAGGTCCTGAAGTTCGTCGGCGTGTCCGATGCCTGGCGAACGGTCGTCGGTGTCGTGGGAGACACCAGGGACGGCGGGTTGGACGCTGCCCCTCTTCCAGCGCTCTTCATCCCGTTCGATCAGGGCGACTTCCCCACAGGTGCGTTCGTGATTCGGGCGCGGTCTACACCGGAAGCGCTGAAGGCCGCGGCTGCGCGGGTAGTGCACGACGTCGACCCAACGCAGCCGGTCGAGAATGTGTTGACGCTGGACGAGATCCGCGACGAGAGCGTGGCACCACGCCGGCTCAACGCCCTGCTCGTGGCCTCGTTCGGTGTACTCGCGCTCATCGTTGCTGCGATCGGGATCGCGGCCGTGCTCGCGTTCTCGGTAAGCACACGCACCAACGAAATCGGCATCCGCATGAGCCTCGGTGCAGACTCCGGAAGAGTGCAGCGAATGGTGCTCTCCGAGGGCGGGATCCTCGTGCTGATCGGGCTGGCATCGGGTGTGGTGGGTGCAGTGGCGCTCTCGCGCCTGATGCAGGGGCTGCTGTTCGGCATCTCTCCGAACGATCCCGGGACGCTTGCAGCCGTCGCGGTCCTGATGGCCACGGTTGGTGTGGCCGCCTGCTGGATTCCTGCCATGAGAGCAGCGCGCATCGCCCCAGGCGTGGCGCTACGCGCTCCCTGAACGAATTCGTGAACCCTGACGAGCAAACACCATGTCAAAGCTGAAAGTCACCGCCGAGCCCGGCTCTCTGCAGATCGTCGGCACGCGCGAGTTCGATGCTCCACGGCATCTCGTCTTCCAGGTCTTCACTGACCCCGATCTGGTGCCGCAGTGGTGGGGACCGCGCGAGTTCGTAACGACCGTCGAAATCATGGATCCGCGACCGGCTGGGAGCTGGCGGTTCCTCCACACGCTTCCCGACGGGACATCGTATGGCTTCCATGGCGTGTATCACGATGTCGTATTCCCGGAGCGGATCGTGTACACGTTCGAGTTCGAAGAAATGCCCGGCCATGTTCTTCTCGAAACCGTCACGTTCCAGGAGATCGACGGCCGCACCCGCCTTACCTTCAATTCGGTGTTCCAGTCGGTCGAGGATCGCGATGGCATGGTGCGGTCCGGCATGGAGGATGGTGCGGCGGCTTCGTACGATCGCCTCGAAGAGCTGCTGAAAACGCGCGTGTGACGGGGTCGCTGCATGGCGGGCCGACGATTCTCGCCTGTGTGACGCGCAGGCGGTGATCTAACCTGGTGCGAGCAGATCGCGATAGTCCGGGTGCCGCTGGAGGAACGCTGTCACATACGGACACTCCGAGCGGACCTTGAGACCGCGTGCCCGCGATGAATCGAGCGCCCCACGCACGAGGCGGTTCGCGATTCCGCGCCGGCGCAAGCTGACGGGTACTTCGGTGTGAGTGAACACGATAAGGTTGTCGACAAGCCGGTAGCTGGCGAACGCCACGGCGTCGCCCAGACGTACCTCGAAGCGTCGCTCTGAAGGGTTGTCGACGACAGCCATGTTCGCGGTTAGGGAGCGGTGGTCCATCACGGCGCATCTTCCTCGCAGGTGCGGGCGCGTTGCAGCAGGAGAGCGCGTTCGCGGACGTTGCGCGTCATCGATGCAGCACGGACGAGCTCGTCGCGCGCCTCGCGCAGGCGGCCGAGCTTCGACAGCAGATCGGCTCGCACGCTGGGCAGGAGGTGGTAGTCCCGCAGCTCCGGCGCGGATACGAGAGGGTCCACGAGCGCGAGACCGGCCGCCGGCCCGTCAGCCATCGCCACGGCGACAGCGCGATTCAGTTCGACGACCGGTGAGGGTGTCAGCTGCACGAGATGGGTGTAAAGTTGGACGATCCGGCTCCAGTCAGTCTCTTCTGCGGATTGCGCAATGGCATGACACGCGGCGATAGCCGCCTGCACCGCGTACGGTCCGGCGTGGCCTTCTGCCGATTCCGCGCGCGCGAGTGCCTCCAGCCCGCTCCGGATGAGCGCCCGATCCCAGCGGCCACGATCCTGGTCAGACAGCAGAATTGGCGCTCCGTCAGGCCCAACACGCGCGGCGTTGCGTGACGCCTGTAGCTCCATCAGGGCTACGAGGCCGTATGCCTCAGGCTCGTCCGGCATCGACTCCGCGAGGATTCGCCCCAGGCGGATCGCATCATTGCACAAGGCAGGCCTCAACCAATCGTCGCCGGATGTCGCGGCATACCCTTCGTTGAACACCAGGTAAATGACCCGGAGCACGGAAGCCAGGCGTTCCGTGAATGCCTCGCCACGAGGCAGCTCGAACGGAATTCGCGCATCCGATAGCGCTCGTTTCGCACGGACGATCCGCTGCGCAATAGTCGGTTCTGACGTGAGGAAGGCCCGTGCGATCTCGTCAGTCGTCAGTCCCCCGAGCAGACGCAGTGTCAGCGCCACCCGGGCAGCTGTCGAGAGGATGGGATGACAGGTGATGAACATGAGCCGCAGCACGTCATCCCCGACGGGATCGTCGATCGCGGCATCGAGCGCCTGCACGCCGTCGTCCACGCGTCTGTCGAGTTCACGGCCGAGCTGCTCGTGCTTCCGGTTCAGCATCGAGGATCGACGGAAGCCGTCGATCGCCCTGTGCCTGGCGGTGGCCATGAGCCACGCGCCTGGGTTACGCGGTACTCCTTCCCTGGGCCACTGTTCGAGCGCTGCCACGAGCGCGTCCTGCGCCAGATCCTCCGCGAGGCCGATGTCGTGCACCACGCGGACCAGCCCGGCGATCAGCTTCGCCGACTCCGTTCGCCAGACCGCTTCGATCGCCCTGTGCGCGTCCGAGTCCGTCACGCCGGTCAATCAAGCGTGTTGGCCTCTGCGCAGGCAAGGGTCCCGCGGCACCCCAGCCCGCAGTTGAACCTCGTGTCACCGTGTGCCTATCGTTATGTCGAGCGAACCCTGGTGGAATCACGCGGCGGCGCAACGCAGGTCGGATCATGGCCTGCCGCGCCCTCCAGGTAACGCGCGCCTGACTCGCTGAGGACTGTTGCATGTGCCGAAACATCAAGACGCTGGCCAACTTCGAACCTCCTGCGACGGACGCGGAGATCCGCGCCTCCGCGCTCCAGTTCGTCAGGAAGTTGAGCGGCACGACGCGACCTTCGCGCGCCAACGAAGCAGCCTTCGATCGGGCGGTTGACGAAGTGGCGCAGGCGGCCTCGCGCCTGATCGCATCGTTTCGAACGAACGCACCGCCGCGAAATCGCGAAATGGAGATGCAAAAAGCGAAGGAGCGTACGCGGATTCGCTCCGAAGGCGCCTGATCGTCGTCAGATCATAGAGCCTGCAGAACGTCGTATCCCGTTAGCATGTAGACCTTGTTGTCCGGGAAGTCCCGGACGAGGACGGCTGGGTTCTCCGCAGTGATCATCGGGGCGAGCAGTTCCACGGGAGTCTCGATGTCGACGTATGGGAACGCCTTCTGCATGATGACGGTCACGGGCTGATATCGCACGGAAGGATCGGCGATGATCCTTGCGTAGGCGTGCGACTCGCGGAGCGATCCGACAATACGGTTGTCCTGGGTGACGGGGATCTGCGAGAAGTCGTTTTCGCTCATGCGCTGGACGGCGTCCTGCACGGTGGCAGTAACTTCGACGCCAACGAAATCGGCGACGCGCTTGTTGCGCACGAGCACCCGGGCGGTCGGGCCGGCGACGTCCTCGTAACCCATGCGCCGCATCCACGTCGGATTGAAGACCTTGCCGAGGTAGCGCGTGCCGTGGTCGTGAAAGATGACGACCACGGTCTCTCCCTCTCGGAAGTTGTCTTTCAGTTGCAACAAACCGGCGATTGCGGACCCGGCCGAGTAGCCAACCCAGATGCCTTCTTGCCGCACGATCTCGCGCGTGCAGATGGCCGCATCGCGGTCCGTGACTTTCTCGAATCGATCGACGATGGCGAAATCGACGTTCGCGGGCAGGAAGTCCTCGCCGATGCCTTCGGTCACATATGGATAGATCTCGTGCTTGTCGAGAATGCCGGTTTCCTTGTACTTCTTGAAGACCGAGCCGTAGGTGTCGATGCCCCACACCTTCAGCGCCGGGTTCTGTTCCTTCAGGAACCTGCCCGTTCCGCAGATTGTCCCGCCAGTTCCAACACCCACGACGAGGTGATCGATCTTCCCCCCAGTCTGTTCCCAGATTTCGGGACCGGTGGTGGCGTAGTGCGCCTGCGTGTTGCTCGGGTTGTCGTACTGGTTCGGCTTCCAGGCGTTCGGGGTTTCCCGTTCCAGGCGGGAGGACACGGAGTAGTACGACCGCGGATCTTCCGGGTCGACGTCCGTGGGACAGACGATGACCTCGGCGCCGAACGCGCGGAGGGCGTCGATCTTTTCCGGCGACTGCTTGTCCGTGGTCGTGAAGATGCAGCGATACCCCTTGACGATCGCCGCGATCGCGAGGCCCATGCCGGTGTTGCCACTGGTGCCTTCGATGATGGTTCCTCCGGGCTTGAGCAATCCCGTCCGTTCCGCGTCTTCTATCATCCTGACGGCCATCCGGTCCTTGATGGAGTGCCCGGGATTGAAGGTCTCGACTTTGGCGTATACGGTAGCGCGAACGGCGCGCACGATCCTGTTCAGCCGAACGAGCGGGGTATTACCGATCGTGCCGAGGATGTCGTCGTGAACGTTGTGTGGCATCGCGGGGACAGGGAGGCTGCTGTTGGCCGAGTGCGGCGCGCGTGACGCCGCGCCACAAAAAAGTACACAGGAGGGGACTGAGCCGCTGCGAGCGCCGGTTAGCGCCAGCGTGCGATCCTGCTCGCGAGTTCGGGTTCGCCGAGTTCCGTGCAGATTGCCCGCATCTCGGGGCGAGCGCCCCGCCACTCGAGATCGTCGAGCGTCTCGGAGAGTGGGACGTCGAGGCGAAGGGTGGCCAGGCGCCGAAATAGCGCAGCATCGGCGGTCCCTGTGGTCAGCGCGTCCCGTAATCGCAACGCGCGTCCGATGGGGAGGCCCCAACCGGCGACGTCGTCGGGAATGGTCTCGATGTGACGAAAGCGCGCCAGGACCGTTGCGGCTGATTTGGCGCCCCATCCCGGGATTCCGGGATACCCGTCAGCAGCATCGCCCACCAGTGCCAGCCAATCGGGAATGGACTCGGGTTCCACGCCGAACTTTGCGATCACGCCGGCATGGTCAACCGCGATATTGCGCCGGCGATCCAGGCACACGACCCGTGAACCCCGAACGCATTGTGCCAGATCCTTGTCGGGCGAACAGATGATAACTCGCTCCGCGCACGGCTCGGCGTCGAACCTGGCGGCCGCGGACGCGAGCGCGTCGTCGGCCTCGAACTCGATCATCGGCCAGACGACCAGTCCCAGCGCTCTTACGGCGGACTCGGCGAGGTGAAACTGCGACAGCAGGGACGGATCGATGCCCTCCGAGGTCTTGTAGTGCGGAAAGAGGTCGTTGCGGAACGACTCGATCACGTGGTCGAATGCACAGGCGACGTGGCTCGTTCCCGGCTGCCCCAGGAGCGAGAGCAGGCTCCTCAGGAGGCCGACCGTGGCGCCGACCTCGCGACCGTCCGGCGCCTTCTTCGGAGGAGCACCGAAGAAGGCGCGAAAGAGTTCGTATGTCCCGTCGATCAGGTGCACCTGCATACGGACCCCGTGCGGGCCGATTACCGCGGCACCTTGACCGGGTACGGCGGACGCTTGGGCGTCTTTGGCGGATCGCGACGAAGGGCTTCCATGACCACGTCGATTGCGCGTTGCAGCTGCGGATCCCGTCCGGCGATCACATCGGCCGGCGTTTGCTCGACCTCGATGTCCGGTGCGACGCCTTCGTTCTCGACGACCCATCCCTGGTCCGGTGTCCAGATGGCGAAATTCGGCGCGGTGATCGAACCGCCGTCCATGAGCACGGGGAAACCGAGCACGCCTACGAGACCGCCCCAAGTGCGTTTCCCTATGAGCGGACCGAGGCCAAGATTCCGAAACATCCACGGGAGCAGGTCGCCGCCGCTGCCGGCAGTCTCGTCGATGATCATTGCTTTCGGTCCCTGGATCGAGGCAGTTGGCGTCTTGAGATCCTCTCCGTAGCGCATCGCCCAGTAGCTGATGAACGGGCGGCGCAGAATGTCGATGTAGTAGTCCGCGAAGCTCCCGCCTCCGTTGAATCGTTCATCGACGATGATGGCGTCCTTGTTCGTCTGTGGATAGAAGTAGCGCTTGAAGTAAGTGTGGCCTGGCTCGGCGGTGTTCGGTACGTAGACGTAGGCCACCCGTCCGGCGGTAGCCGAGTCGACTTTGTGAAGGTTACCTTCGACCCAGGCGCGATTGCGGAGAGCGCTCTCGTTGTCGTGCGGGACGACCTGGACAGTGCGGGCCCCGGATCCGTTCGCATTGGGACCGATCGTGATGGCGACGATCCTGCCGGCAGTGTTCTCGAATGCGGCGTACAGGTTCGCAGGCGGTTGGAGTTCGACGCCATCGACGGCCAGCAGGTACTCGCCGGCTCGGGCGTTGACTCCCGGTTCGGTCAGGGGCGATCGCAGACCCGGAGTCCAGTTCAAACCGCCGTAGACGCGCGCGAACCGGTAGCGGCCGTTCTCCACCGTATAGTCGGCGCCAAGCAGGCCGACCGGAACCGTGCGTGGAGGGTTCAGGCGATCGCCGCCGCCGCCGCGGTGGTGGCCGACCGCCAGGTCGCTCATCATCCATTGAATGATGCGGTTCACGTCGGCCCTGGTCGTGGCGTCGGCGAGGAAGGGCTCGTACTTGTGGCGGTTGGCTTCCCAGTTCACGCCGTGCATGTTCGGCGCGTAGAAATAGTCGCGGTTGATCCTCCAGGCTTCTGCGAAGATCTGTCCCCATTCGGCGCGCGGGTCGATCCGCACGTCCACTTCGCCGATCGCCAGTCGACCTTCACCGGGTGTGATCTTGGCAAGCGAAGTGACGTACCAGTTCTGGTTCGTTAGATACAACACTTTGCGGCCATCGTCCGACAGCATGAAAGTCGTGACGTCGGGGAGCAGCGTTTCGTCTCGCCGCTTGCCCATGTCGAAATGGTGGAGCTGGTTCTTTCCGTCGAGCGTCCTGATGTAGTAAAGCTGTCCGACGTCTCCCGCCTGAAGGCGCTCCAGCACCGCGGCGGGGATCGGGAGCGCGAGGATACGGTGTTCGATGCCATCGAAGTCCACTCCGACCGCGGCCGGTGCACGCGCCGAGTCGCGCGGGGTCGGGGCCTTTTCTTCGTCGCTTTCCCGGGCCAGCGGGTTGGGCAGATCGTTACGCAGGACGATTGCGTAGATGCTTCGCGTGCGCGTGAAGTCCACGGTAGCCTGCGAAAACCAGTCCTGGACGGGACCGGCATCTGTGGATGCGAAGACGTAGAGGTACTTCCCGCTTCGATCGAAGGCAGGGGAGGTGACCTCGCTCAGACCGTCGGTGATCTGCGTGGACTTGTCGGCGGCGACATCGTACAGGTAGAGCACATTGACCATCGAGCGCACGCGCACCGCGTACGCGAGCCACCGTGAGTCCGGCGACCAGGCGTACGACATCGGGTTTTCCGGTGTGGGACCGTAAATGCCATTGCCGCCGACGCGCCGGCTGCTGCCGGTCTTCACGTTCAGGACGTACACGCTCTGCGAGTTGTCCTGATAGGCGATCCATTCTCCGTTGGGCGACCACGCCAGCGTCATGTAGAATCCCTTGCCCGTCAGCTTGAACGTCTTCGCGATGCCTTGTCCGTCCTGAGGAACGATCTTGAGCAGGTACTCGCCGCTTTCGTCCGTGACGAACGCGACCTGTCTCCCGTCCGGTGACCATGCCGGGGAGCGGTCATTCGCAGCCGTGGAGTTCGTCAGGTTGCGCGCATCGCCCTTCTCGGCCGGCAAAGTGACGATCTCTCCGCGGTACTCGAAGGCCACACGTGCGCCAGTGGGTCCGATCGCGGCGTTTCGGACGTAATGCGGTCCCTTGGCGTACCTGGGACGCAGTTCGCGCAGGTCAGTTGCGACGCCGAACGTGAGCTTGCGTGCCGGCGTGCGGGCGCTCGGTTCCAGGAGATGCAGGTATCCCGCCTGCTCGAACACGAGCCTGCCGGAGCCGCCGTCGACCCCGACATTCAGAACCGGGAAGTCCGTATAGCGCGTCAGTTGCTGTACCTGCCTGGATGCCGTGTCGTAGCTGTACAGATTGAACTCGCCGTCACGATCTGATCGGAAGATCAAGCGGGAGCCGATCCATTGTGCGTCGACGTCGTTGGAACGCGACGGCGGTTGCGGGATGGTTGTCACCGCGTGGGTGGCGACGTCGTAGATCCAGACGGTCGATGTCCGGCCGCCGCGGTAGTGCTTCCATTGCTCGAAGGCCGGTGCGATCGGATTGTAGGCGATGTGCTTGCCGTCGGGCGAGAACGTCGCTCGCGCGGCGTTGGGAATGGGAAGCTGTGTGGCGATGCCGCCGTCCACGGGAACGGTGAAGAGCTGCGTGTACCGCGTCGTATACGACGCGCGCGGCGAAGTGAACAGCACCGCCCTTCCGTCTGGCGCAAACGCCTGCACCAGATCGTCGCCGGGGTGCCAGGTCAATCGCTTTGGCACTCCGCCCGTCGCCGGTACCACGTAGACATCGGTGTTACCATCGTAGTTACCGCTGAACGCAACGAACTTGCCGTCCGGCGAAAACACTGGATTCTGTTCGTCTCCGTCGGCAGACGTCAGACGCATCACGTCGGTTCCGTCCAGTCTGGAACTCCACAGGTCGCCCGCGTAGATGAACGCGACCCGCTCGGCGCTGAGCGCGGGCTGCGACAGGAGGCGGGTATCGGTGGTGCTGGGCTGCGATACGAGCGGAAGTGCGACGATGACGAGCGGGCTGGCGAGCCACGCAGCGCGCAGGATGCGCATTGGTCCCTCTTGTTTCTGGGCGAAGCAGACGGTAGCAGCGGGCGGACGCCGCGTCCAGCGGTACGTAACGGTCTCTCGAATGGGTCGAGACTCTACCGCCCCGGATAGCTACGCACCAATCGGTGCCGCCGCTCCGAGTCGCGGCAGGCTGCCGCGCTTATCGAGCAGCGATCGAACCTCTGTCACCGAGACAGGCTTGGAGAACAGGTACCCCTGGGCGAAGTCGCAACCCATGTCGGTCAGTGTCGTCCGCTGTTCGCTCGTCTCGACGCCCTCTGCGACCGTTCGGAGCGACAGCATCGCGCCCAATGCGAGAATTGTGCGCGCCAGCGCTTCGCTGTTCTGGTCGTGCGGGATTCGCTCGATGAAGCGGCGGTCGATCTTGAGCACATCGACCGGGAACTGCTGCAGGTGGCTCAACGAAGAATAGCCTGTCCCGAAATCGTCGACCGCCAGCTGCACCCCGAGCGCCTTCAGCGCCGCGAGGCGGCCGATCGTCAGTTCGGTGTCCTCCATCAGCACACTCTCGGTGATTTCCAGCATCAGAAGACCGGCATCGAGCCCGGACTCGCTCAGCGATCGCGCGACGTCGGCGACGATATGATCGGACGCGATCTGCCGAGCCGAGACGTTCACGGTCACGCCGATCGGCGAATCCTCGCGCAGACGATTCCACTCGGCGGCGTCACGGCAGGCCTCGGCAAGGATCCAGGCACCCAACGGAACGATCAGTCCGGAGTCTTCCGCGAGGGGGATGAAACGATCCGGGGCGACGACGCCACGTGCAGGATGCTGCCACCGCAGCAGCGCTTCGACAGCCCGAACGTCGCCGGATTCCAGTCCGACGATCGGCTGATAGACGAGAAAGAACTCGCGCCGAGGGAGTGCTTCGCGAAGATCGTGCTCGAGCGCGATGCGATCGACGACCGCGGCGTGCTCTGCGGGATCGTACAGCACCCAGGCTCCGCGGGCCCGGCTCTTCGCGGAGGACAGTGCCACATCGGCGTTGCGAAGCAGTTCGTCCATGCTTTCACCGGCGACCGGGCGGGCGATGCCGATGCTCGCCGTCGTCGATTGAGTCGAGCCGGGTGCCAGGACAGATGGTGCTTGCAGCGCCGCCACGATTCGATCGGCAACCGCCGCAATGTCGGTCTCGCCCCGGGTTCCGTCGACGAGCACGGCGAACTCGTCCCCGCCAAGGCGCGCAACCGTGTCGCATCCGCGCGTGGCGTTGAGGAGCCGTTCCGCAACGTGGACCAGAAGTCTGTCGCCCGTCCCATGACCGAATGCTTCGTTCACCGACTTGAAGTTGTCGAGATCGAGCACGAAGACAGCCAGTTCCGCGTTACCGCGGATCGAGCGTTCGAGCGCATGCCCGACTCGATCGCGGAAGAGCGTCCGGTTGGCGAGACCCGTGAGCGGGTCGTGAAGCGCCTGATGCATCAGTTCCGCTTCCAGCGCCTTGCGTTGCGTAATGTCCTGGATCATCGCGATCACGCGATCTCCATCCGCATGCCGGATTCGGGACAAGGTCACGCTTCCCCAGACGACCTGTCCGTCGCACCGCGCGAAACGCATCTCGGCGTTGCGGGTCCGTCCGTCAGCGACGACGTCCGCCACGCAGGCAACGGAGTGCTCGGTGTCTTCCGCGGGCGAGAACGCGGGCAAGGTACGTTGCGCTACCGCGACCGAGTCGTAGCCGACGAACTCGTCGAACGCCGAGTTCGATGCCGTCACATGACCCGTACGATCGAGCAAGGCGATGCTCACGCCCGTGTGCTCGAAGATAGCGCGGAACCGCGCATCGGAGGCGCCGATGGCTTCGACGGCCTTGCGAAGCGTGTGCTCGTTCCACGCCGTCGCGTACGTCGATACCGCACCCGCCAGCAACAGCATCGACGTCTTGGCGAGTTCATCGACAAGCGTGGATCCAGACATGTGCAGCGTATCGGCGGGGTTGGCGAGAAGCGCCAACCGTCCGGATGCGAGGAGAAACGACCAGAGCGCGATGTACTCGATGCCCACGATTGCCGTGACTGCGGCGGCACGACGGGCAGTCCCGGTGAACGGTCGTGCCGCGAGAATGACGAAGTAGGCGACCCAGATGGGTGATTTCACTGCCTGATCGGGACTCCCGAACAAGCCGTAGCCGAACAGCAGCGCTGTCACCGCCGTGACATCCACGAATGCATTCACGAGCGACAGGTGTTCCCAACGGCGATCCGTCGCGTGGATTGCCCTGTGCTGTGCCGCGCTCCAGCACAGCATCGGGACGAGGATCGAGAGGTTCACAAGGCTGACCGCTCGTGGAAACAGCGGGAAAAACGCGACGGCGCCGAGGCCGAACACACCGAGGACCGTGAGGCGGACGTAGTTCGTTATGCGCTCCGCGCGCGCGAACTGACGTTCGACCACAAGCGAGGTGTCATCCACGGCTTGAGGAGGAGGGTACGTCGATGCCTTCACAGCCATCCTTA
The DNA here is from genome assembly GCA_019186945.1 of Gemmatimonadaceae bacterium. Taxonomy (GTDB): domain Bacteria; phylum Gemmatimonadota; class Gemmatimonadetes; order Gemmatimonadales; family Gemmatimonadaceae; genus JABAQJ01. The sequence goes on along the minus strand of JABAQJ010000002.1, from coordinate 237,063 downwards.
CGATGGGGACACACCGGATCGCCGTCGACAGCGCCGGCCTCAGGAGTCTCGGCCTGCGGCGTGGAGAAACTGAAGCAGAACGCGGACTTGCCGAAGGCTCGTCCGCGCTCCATTCAAGCCTTCGCTTGACAGGCCGGCTCGTTCCGGCCCTCAGCGCCCGGGGTGGTACGCTCCCGCTGCGTGCCCCTTGAGCTGCGAAGGGTAGTAGTAGACCTCGCGCAGGTCGCCCTTGCTGTAACGCTCCGCTTGATCGTTGAAATGCTTCGAGTTGGGGTTTCCGCTTTGGCCACCAGCCGTGATAGCGCGTGCCCTGACGGAGTCACCGAACTCGACCACTGCCACGAAACTGTTGCCCGAGGTTCCGTAGTACTTCTTCGAACCCTTGTACGGTCGGGCGCCGAACGACGCCAGCGACCCCCACTGCGCGGACGTGAACGGAACGGGGATGCTGGGCCCTGCGTCGTCGAATGGGTGCACTATATCGTCGGTCAGGCGCTGAAATCGGTTGATCTCGCCCCAAGGTGTCTTCCATGTACCGAAGTCGGCGGTGAGCTTTTCCGAAGCCGTGTTGAGCGCATCGAGCTTTTCGCTCGCCGGCACTCGTTTGGCGATGTAGTCGTAGACGGACATCTCCTCGCCTTCCGCATCGGATCGAACGCGCCGCCACATCTCTTCTGCCCAGAACACGGCCAGCGACGTCGGCACTGACTCCGCGGCCCAGCGGTAGTCCCAGGTCCGCAACAAGGCCACCTGGTCGGCGAGCCGTCCCTTCAGTGCGCTGGAAGCCGGCGTCCTGTCGTAGGCAGCAACAAGGGTCGGGATGAGGTCGGCGAACGCCGGGAGGTAGCTGTCGTAAGCGGCGGCAACCAGCGCATCGATCGAGAAGTCGCGTTTGCCCTGCAGGACACGAATGGCGTGGACGCCGCGCGGGTTCTCTCCGCCGACGTCCATGTATGCCGGAAAATCCGCCTTCCGCGGGCTGTTGGGACCGGCTGCCGAGTAGGGCCAGTTGTTGGAGTTGTAGAGCCAGCCGTTAGGCGGGTCGAGGATAAAGGGCGATTCGTCGATCGAGTGGATTCCCTGCCATTCGGTCGCCGGATCGCTGCCATCGACCGGCTTGCTCCAGTCGAATCGGGTACTCCGCTTCGGGACATGATTCGCGTGGAAGTAGGCGATGCTGCCGTCGGCATCGGCATAAATCGTGTTGTTGGACGAGTTGGTGTGTAGCTCCATCGATTGCCGGAAGGACGCGTAGTCCGTGGCTTTGGTGCGCGTGTACGACTGCATGAGCGCCTTGACCGGCTCCTGCATCAGCCTCACGCTGATCCACTTCCCGTCAGCCTCGCGAACTACGGGGCCGTGGTGCGTGCGATAGACCGTGAACTCCTGCCTGGCGAGCCCGGTATCCGTCTGGAACGACACGACGATGCTGGACCTGACGACAGGACGGAGTTCCTTGCCGTACCTATAGAAGACGCTGTCGCCCTGGTGCACGATCGTCTCCGCGTATTCGTCAACCACGTCGGCGCCGCTCGACGTGTGCATCCATCCGACGCGGCTGTTGAAGCCCTGGTAGACGAAGAACTGTCCCCAGGTGACGGCGCCGTAGGCGTTCAACCCTTCATCGCTCTGAACCTGGACCTCGGCACGGAAGAAAAACGAGGTGTGGGGATTTATGAGGAGCAGGGCACGGTTGGCAGTCGTGTTGGACGGTGCGATGGCGATGCCGTTTGAACCCGATGGTTCGGTGTCCCTGGTGTCGGTCACCGCTGCAAGTCCAGCGCTCTTTCTATCCCCGTAGAACTCCTCGAGACCCTGGAGCGAGATGTCCTCGATGTCGCCGCCGATGCTGCCTTCGCTGAATGTGAGTGCCATCCACGGTTCGAACTTCGCGATGACTCGAGGCTTCACCTCGGGGTGCGTGCGGAGGTAGTAGTTGAGTCCATCAGCCCACGCCACCATCAGCGACTTCAGCCAATCCGGACTGGCTGCGAACTGCGCTTTCATGCTGTCCGGATCAATGAACAGCTTCATGCGCAGATCGCGGTAGATCGCGCTCTCTCCCTCGGCCTCCGCCAGACGACCCTGCGCATTAAGGAAGTTCGTCTCGACGCGATAGAAATCGTCTTCCGCTTGTGCGTACACGAGGCCGAACACGGCATCGGCGTCCGTCTTCCCGTGGATGTGCGGGATACCCCAGTCATCTCGCGTGATGGTGACGTTCTGCGCTTGCGCCTCCCATCGCGCGACGTCCGGGTTTGCCGGCTCGCGAGCGGTGCAGGCCGAGAACGCGGCGAAGAGAACGATTATCGACTTCCTCATGGGAATGGGGCCTGAAAGAAGGAAATTGAAGAACTGAGCGGCCGCGGATGAAATAGAGCCTCTGGCAGCGCTGAGGGAAGGAAGCGAATCGGTACCTCTACGCACCGGAACGATGTCTGCTGTCCCATCGACCGAGCGGACTATGCGCCACCCTTGGAGGCGATTTCGCACACCGCGGCCTACGTTCGGGACAGCGCCGCGATTCGCTCGAGCATCAGCGCGAAGTCCGGTTTGTCGTCCAGGACGGGGCGTACCGGGTCGTGGCCAAGCAAGTCCATGCGCGCACGTGCAGTCGCGATCGTAAAGGCGCGAGGATCCAGCGCGTCGTTCACTTCACTCCAGAGCAGGGGCATGGACACGGTGGCACCCGGAAGCGGCCGTACGCTGAACGGCGCGACAATGAGTTGCCCGTGGCGGTTCTGGAGATAGTCGAGATAGACCTTGTCGCCCCGCCTGGTCACGTGCCGCGTGATGGTGGCGATAGTCGGCAGTTCCCTGAGCACGAGACGCGCGAGCAACTCGCCGAACGTCCGCGATTGCTCGTAGGTGCATTGTCTGGCCAACGGAATCAGTACATGGAGTCCAGTCTTGCCCGTCGTCTTCACATAGTTCGGTAGCCCGACGTCTTCGCAAATCCAGTGAAGCACAGTCGCGCACCGGACAACGTCCGAGAAAGGCGCTTCCTTGGGATCGAGATCGATGACACACCAGTCCGGCAGCTCCAGGCTCCCCACGCGACTTGCCCAGATATGGAGCGGGATGGTGCCCATGTTGGCGATATAAGTGAGCGACTCCACGTTATCGCACACGAAATATCGGATGTTCCGCTGGGTATCGTTGCTCCAGATGGGGGTAGTGCGTATCCACTCCGGCGCGAATGCCGGTGCATCCTTCTGGTAGAAAGACTTGCCTTCGATCCCGTCGGGAAACCGCGTCAGTACTACGGGGCGGTTGACCAGATATGGGAGCAGCCATGGCGCGATGGTGCGGTAGTACTCGATCAAGTCGCCTTTCGTGTATCCCTCGACGGGCCAGAAGACCTTGCGAAGGTTCGACAGTGTCACGGTCTTCTCAACGGCTCTCTCAGGCGGTTCGGGCGGCTGAGCGTCAGGTGTCTCGTCAGGGACAACGTTGGCGGTATCCGGTGCCTCGCGATCGGTGTTCCATTTCTGCCGGTCGCACTGGTGGGGATCCTTGTCCGGACGCATCCTCAGGAAAGCGGGATGGCGAAGCAGGCCGTCGGGTGTCCACTCGCGGAACCGGACTTCGCAGACAAGGCGCGGCTCCACCCACGTCGTCGTCCGCGTCTCGGGGATCGCGTCTGCAGGCAGTGGCTCGGTGCCGGGCGATGCCACGGGTCCAAGGCACGCCGGTTCGGTTCGCACGTGAGCGCCGAGTGCCTCGCGGATGTCCGTCAGCTGTCGATCGTTGAACCCGGTGCCTGCGCGGCCCGCATACACCAGCTTCCCACCGACATAGTCCGCCAACTGCAACGCACCGAAGCCCGAGCGGCTTCCCTTGGGTTCGGTGAAACCAGCGATCACGAAGTCACCGGTCCTGTCCGTCTTGATCTTGAGCCACAACGCCGAACGTCCGGCGCGGTAGGAGGCATCCGCTTTCTTGGCGATGATACCTTCCAGGCCAAGGGTGGTGACCTCGTCCAGGAACGCTTCTCCCCGCTCGGCGATGTGATCGAGATAGCGCACTGGGCCGAGTGCGGGAAGCACCTCGGCCAGGAATTTCTTGCGCGTGACCAGCGGAAGCGAGCGCAGGTCGAAGTCCTCGAAGCCGAGTAGATCGAACGCGAAATAGGTTACCGGCAGTTCCACCGCCGAGTGCGCAATGTCGATCGCATTGGTGAGGCGACCGCGCTGCTGCAGTCGGGAGAAACTGGGCTTCCCATGGGCATCCAGCACAACCGCCTCGCCGTCGATCACACAGCGATCGATGGGAATGGCGGCGACGGCCCGTGCGACTTCGGGAAAGACTTCCGTGTAATCGTTGCCGTTCCGGCTCAGCAGCAGGACTTCGTGAGGTGACTTCGACGCCAGCAGACGGTAACCGTCGAGCTTCAACTCGAACAGCCAGTCAGCGTCCGAGAATGCCTGCTGGCGCGACTCGGCGAGCATCAGTCCGACGTTTCGGGGTGAGACCGGAGTGCGGGGTGCACCCATCTGTTCGAGGGCGGTGCGAATGCGCCTCGCGGGCGAGTACCCGGCTTTCACTTCCTCGACCGTCAGCCCCGACAGGACGGATTCCTGCGGAAACCGGTCGCCAGGCGATGTCATCCAGGCGTCCCGTTCCTTGATCAGCAGCCAGTCCTTCTCGCTTTTCTTGATCTTCACCAGGGTCCACTTGCCACGGAGTTTGTAGCCCTTCAGTTCAAACAGGAGCTTCCCCTTCTCGAGTCCGGTTCGCCAGTCTTCCAGGGGAACCCATTCGCCGCGGTCCCAGACGATGACGGCGCCGGCGCCGTAGTTGCCCTCGGGGATGATTCCCTCGAAGTCGCCGTACTCCAGCGGGTGATCCTCGACGCGGACGGCGAGGCGCTTGTCGTGCTGGTCGAGCGATGGACCGCGCGGGACAGCCCATGATCGCAGGACGCCGTCCATCTCCAGACGCAGGTCGAAGTGCAGCTGCCGGGCCGCATGCTTGTGCACGACGAACAGTTGGCCTGTCGTCGAATGGACGGTGCCGACAGGTTCCGGCGAACGGTCGGCCGAGCGCTTCGCCCGATAGGCGGCGAGGCTGTCGCCGGCCGACCCGGGACCGACGGGGTCGGTCGCGTGCGATCTGCCTGGTCCGGTGTCTGTGCCCCTTGCGTCCATCTGGCGATCCGGCGAGCCTAACTCACGGCTCGGTCGCACGCGCAACGCGAAGCGTCCACGTGGGCCAGTGACTCGGCCGTGCGTCCTTCTTCCGCCAGATCCTCATTATGCCCGCTCGCTCGATCGGCACCGCTACGATCTCCTTTGGCCTGGTCTCGGTCCCCGTCAACATCTACTCGACCGCAGAGTCGAAGGCCAGTGTGTCGTTCAACATGCTGCATAAGAGTTGCGGCACGCGACTGAAGCAGCAGTACACCTGCCCGAAGGATGGCGAGATCGTCGGGCGTGAGGACATGGCGAAGGGCTACGAGTTCGCCAAGGACCGCTACGTGATGTTCTCGCCCGACGAAATCAAGGCGTTGGAGGAGAAGGCCACTGGCACGATCGACATTGCCGAGTTCGTTCCGCTGGCGAAGGTCGACCGCGAGTATCTGGAGCGAGTGTACTACCTCGGGCCGGACAAGGGTGGCGACCGCGCGTATCGACTGCTGGCGGAGGCGCTGAAGGAGACGGGACGGGCCGCGCTCGGCCAGTATGCCGCGCGGGGGCAGCAACATCTCGTTCTGCTGCGCCCGCGGGATGGCGTTCTGGTGATGGAGCAACTGCACTACGCCGACGAGATGCGTCCGACGTCCGAGGTTCCGCTTGGCGAGGGCGAGGTGAAACCTAACGAGTTGACGCTTGCCAGGCAACTCATCGAACAGACCGCGACCGATACTTTCGATCCTGCCAAGTACAGGGATGTGGTGCGCGAGCGCGTACTGGACGCCATCCAGAAGAAAGTCGACGGGCAGGAGATCACGGCCGAGCAGTCCACCGACGGCGGCGGCAGGATCATCGACCTGATGGAGGCGCTGAAGGCGTCTCTTGCCCGGACGGCGACGGCGGCCGGAGACGGCGCCGCTGCCAGCGACGAGCGGAAGGCCTCGTGATAGTGCTGGCGGGGACCAGCGGCTTCGCGTTCAAGGAATGGCGTGGCGCCTTCTACCCTGTCGACCTGCCTGACGAGGGACAACTCCGCTATTACGCGTCGCAGTTCCCGACGGTCGAGATCAACAACACCTTCTACCGGCTGCCGAAGGAGCATGTACTGGCGGGCTGGGCAGCGCAGGTGCCTGAGGGTTTCGTATTCGCCATAAAGGCAAGCCAGAGGATTACGCACTTCGGACGGCTCAAGCCGGAGTCGAAAGGTGCGCTGGATTTCCTCCTCCAGAGCACGTCGGTTCTGGGCCCGAAGCTGGGACCCATCCTGTTCCAGTGCCCTGCCAATTTGAGAAAGGACGCTGACCGTCTGGCGAGTTTCCTGGATTACCTGCCGAAGGATCGGCGGTTCGTCTTCGAGTTCCGGGACGCGAGCTGGTTCGACGGGGAGACGTTCGCCCTGCTGCGTGCGCACGACGTCGCCCTGTGCGCGATCGATCAGGAGGATTTCGCGAGTCCGGTAGCGCGCACCGCCGCGTGGGGCTACCTGCGCCTGCATCGACTCGACTACTCGGACGCGGACCTGAAGCGCTGGGTCGAGACGATCGCCGCGCAGGGATGGCGTGACGCCTACGTCTACTTCAAGCATGACGAAGCGGAGGAGGCGGTGTCGCGCGGAGGCGGGATGTCGGGCCCAACGGCGGTGAGGCGGTTCTGCGCGCGCGCAGAACCGTAAGGAACGGCAGGGCTCCTTCGCGAAGCGAGTGCGGTTCGGGACTTACGTGTCCGGCGCCAGCTGCATCTCGTCGAGAAAGCGATGGCCGCCGGTTTCCCGGTCGCGCCTTCGTGCGACTCTGGTCAGGACCAACCGGTCGACAGTGCGCGTCATGCCCACGTACAACAGGCGACGCGCTTCCTCCATTTCGGCTTCGGGAATGGGCCGGGCGCCCGGCAGGCCGGGCAGTTCCGCGTCTTCCGCTCCCACGATGTAGACGCGCGAGAATTGAAGGCCCTTGGTGGCGTGGAGCGTAAGGAGGTTCACACGGTTGGCGTCCGCGTCGGTGCCATCCCACCTGGACAGAACCACGCGTTCCAGGAAGGCGCCGATCCGGGAGTCGAGGGTGCCGTCGGGCGTGGACTCGATAAGGCGGCGGAGTCGCGCCATCGCTGCCGGATACCGTTGAGCCGCCGTGCGGCGGGCGCGTGTGCGCTCCATTGCCTCCGTGCCGCCTAACGCGTCGATCACGCCGCTTACCGTGGGAGCCGTCGTCACTCCGGCGCTCTCCCTCGTCTCGCGGTAACGTGTCAGCGCTTCGCTGAAGACAAGGAATGGCTGCGTTCTGATCCAGCCCCTGAAGGCAGTCGGCTCGCCTGACGCGCCAGGCACGTCGGCGAGCCACATCGCGATGGCCAGGTGGTCGAGGAGATTGGAGAGTGCCGTCTTGCGCGCGCGCTCGATCTTCTCCGCATTGAGTCTGAGAAAGACCTGCGCAAGCGTGCGGCAGTCGTCGAGCGCGCGGTGCGACTCGCCGGGGTCGATCCCGTGCGCGTGCGCGAGGTCGCTAAGCTTCCGGCTTCCCGGCGTGAGTTCACGCGCCAGCGGAAGGGTATCGTAGGTGACCAGTGTCCTGCCGCCCGAGAACGGTTCGCTCATGCGCCGCAGGATCGGGAAATCGAACTGGTATCCGTTGTGAGCCACCAGGACGTCCGTGCCAAGAAAGGCATCGAGTTCCGGCCAGATCTCCTCGAAGTACGGCGATTTGGCGACGTCCCACTCGGCGATCCCATGCGTCTGGGTCGCTCCCGGCGTGATCGGGACACGAGGCTTCACGAGGCTCGTGAACGAGTCGACCTGAATGCCGTCGCGTACGCGTACCGCGGCGACTTCCACGATCTGTGCCGTCGCCGCGTCCTTTCCGGTGGTCTCCAGATCGACTACCGTGAAATCGCGGAAGACGTCGATGAAGGATTCCGTGGCAAGGAGCTGCAAAGCCTTGAACATCGCGAGCGGCAGTCCGAGTTCGCCCCCCATGTCAGCGTCGATGATCACGGCGCCGGCGGGCGGACTCGGAGCGATGTCGGCCCGGTACTCGCCTGCTTCCTGGAGCAGGTGCTTGAGCGCGATTTCCGCACCCCGCATCGGCGGAAGCCAGATCTGACGAAAACCGTCGCGCGCCTGTCGGAGCTGCTCCGCCAGCTTCACAACGGCCACGTGCGATGCGACAGGGCTGATGTCCTCGTGGTTGCGTTCCAGGACGGTCCGATACTCGCCGACTCGTTGCGACAGGAGATCCTCGACCAGCGCCACGAGAGACGTATGCTGCCGGCCAACGGCGCCAAGATTCTTCATCGCGGAGAACCCGCGCCGGATCTTCCTGGCGTCTTCGTGATTGCTCCTCAGCGCGCGGGCGTGTTTCCTTAGTTCGGTCAGGAATGGTGCTCCACTGTCCGCTGCCCGCGTTTCCACGGTCTTCACCAGGGCCTTGGGAAGCACGACCCTGAAGAAGTCGCCGCGGTACACTTCGTCGGTTGGCGACGCGATGACCCGGAGTGCGGCGATCACGTGGCGCACGACCGGATCCTCGGAGAGAGCTCGTCCGTGCGCCAGGCGACACGGCAGGCCAGCCGTCAACATCCGGGCCTCCAGCAGATCCCCGATTTCATGTTTGCGATACAGGATGCCGTAGTCGCCCCAACTGCACCCGCTCGCCTCTCGATCGGCGCGGATGTCCTCCACGATCCAGTCGCTTTCATCCGTATCGTCGTTGAAGCTGCGTGCGACCACTGGGTGGCTGGACTCCCTGGTGGCTCTTGGCGCTTTCTCGAACAGCGGCACGTTCCGGGCGATCAAGCGGCGGGCGTACTCCATTACGGATCGCGGTGATCGGCGGTTCTCGTCGAGTTCGACCCGAAATGCCGGATCGAAATCCTGTTGGAACATCACGAACTGGCGGGTGTCCGCTCCGGTCCAGGAGTAGATCGCTTGCTCATCGTCGCCCACACAAAAGACGTTGCGGTGCGTTGCAGCTAACCCCTTCACCACCTGGTACTGCGCCCGGTTCAGATCCTGGAACTCGTCCACCAGCACAAAGTCCCAGCGCGATCGAAGCGAGGCGGCGGTCGCGGGGGAGTTCGTCATCAGATCGGCAGCCGCCAGCACTAGCTGATCGAAATCGACGACGTTCTTCCGTCCCAAGTGCTCAAGATATTCGCGGTACACTCGCTCCTGATGCGGCCGGAGGGGAACGTCGCGGAAGCGGAATCGCACGAAGCTCTTCAGCATGCTGCCGTGCCACCGTGCGGGCTCCTTCAGTCGCGACAGCACGCCGTGCTGATAGTCCTCGTCCGCGATTCCGAAGCCGCGCTGCACGCCCGCCTCGCCGGGGAACTCCCGGAGTACCTCGGCGCAGAACCCGTGAATCGTTCCCGTCCTGACGCGACCGGCCTCCGCGTGCAGCGCTTCGGCAAGCCGGTGAGTGATTTCCTCGGCGGCCCGGTTGGTGAACGTGAACGCGCAGATGCGCGCCGGATCGATTCCGAGTTCGCAAATCGCATAGCGGATGCGCTCGATCAGGCACAGCGTCTTCCCTGAGCCGGGCCCCGCCAGAACCAGCACAGGACCTTTCCGGGCAGTGACGGCGGCGCGCTGCCGTTCGGTCAGAACGAGTTGGTTTTTTTCGCCGCGTTGCATTGCCTGGCAATGTGCATGCGATGCGCTGGTAATGAAATCCAGGCACGCCGCGAGATGAGCGCGATTCGCTTCATCTGCGCATGGCCCGCTGGCATATTCCGCTGCCCCCACCCTTTGTGTGCCATGGAACTCGGGATCTACACCTTCGCTGAAACGACACCAGACCCGCGCACCGGCGAAGTCGTGACTGCCCGGCAGCGGTTGCGCGATCTCATCGAAGAAATCGAGCTCGCGGATCAGGTTGGGCTCGATGTCTTCGGCGTAGGCGAACATCATCGCCCTGACTTCTCGGCCTCGGCGCCGGTCGTGATCCTCGCGGCTGCTGCGGAGCGGACCAACCGCATCCGCCTCACGAGCGCGGTTACCGTCCTCAGTTCCGACGACCCGGTGCGCGTGTTTCAGGATTTCGCGACACTCGACCTGCTCTCCGATGGACGCGCTGAGATCATGGCCGGTCGCGGCTCGTTCATCGAGTCGTTTCCGCTCTTTGGATACGACCTCAATGATTACGACGATCTGTTCGCGGAGAAGCTCGACCTTCTGCTGAAGATCCGCGAAGGAACGTTCGTGTCATGGTCGGGAAAGCACCGTGCGACGATCGACAACCTCGCCGTGTATCCGCGGCCGGTGCAGAACCCGCTGCCCGTATGGATCGCGGTTGGCGGGACGCCGCAGTCGGTCGTCCGCGCCGGAACCCTTGGTCTGCCATTGGCGGTCGCTATCATCGGCGGATCGCCGGCGCAGTTCGTACCGCTGGTCGAGTTATACCGCGAGGCGGGCCGTCGAGCAGGTCACGATCCGGCGCGACTCTCCGTCAGTATCAACTCGCACGGGCTGGTCGCGGACACCAGCGACGAGGCCGCCGAGATGGCGTTCCCCGCGTACATCCAGACGATGGGCAAGATCGGACGCGAGCGTGGCTGGTCGCCTCCGACGCGGCGCCAGTTCGATGCCGAACGTGCGCCGCACGGCGCTATGATCCTGGGCGATCCTCAGCAAGTGATCGACAAGATCCTGTACGAGCATTCGTTGTTCAATAACCAGCGCTTTCTCGTGCAGTTCACCGTGGGCACCTTGCCGCACGCCGCGGTCATGCGTTCGATAGAGTTGTTCGGCACCAGAGTTGCGCCAGCCGTACGACGCGAAGCAGCGAACAGAACGACCGCGACAAACGGCTGAATCCTCTGCGTCGCCGGCAGCCGGATCGAGACGGGCTGCAGCACCGATCGGCGGGCTACTCCCGGACCAACCGTCGCGCTAGATTCGTGCGGGTTCCTTGCGGGCGTAGCTCAGTTGGTAGAGCGCCAGCTTCCCAAGCTGGATGTCGTGGGTTCGAACCCCATCGCCCGCTCTTGCGGCGGAATCCGCTCGCGAGTCCCTGGCGTACCGTCGCTGGGGACTTTCGTTTTTCCGGCAACACCGTCACCGGGCGCGGCGGCCGATGCGACGTGCCGCCCCGTGCGAGCCAACCGGCAGCCACAACTCAATCCCGAGGACCCCACGTCATGAGTACCAATCGACTCGTTGGTGTGCTGGCGCTGCTTGTCGCGGCCGTTGTGCCCGCGGCTGCCCAGAGTGCAGAGGCGGAAGTGCGCGCTGCGGTGGACCGGTACAACAGCGCATTCGTGAGCAAGAACCTTCCCGCACTCAAGGCCCTGCTCGCCCCGGACATCGTCCTCTACGAGCACAGCGTGCGAAACATCGGACTCGACGACGTATGGGAACACCACCTCAGACCCGAGGTTCAGGCCTTCACCGACACCAAAGCCGAGTTTACCGATGTACGCGTCTGGGTTGCCGGCGACGTAGCGCTCGTGACGCGCCTGTACTCCATTCGGGCAGTCATGGACGGACGGCCGATCGATGCACGCGGCAACGAAACGATGGGATGGATGCGGCGCGATGGGCAATGGAAGGCGATTCACATCCATTACTCGCATCCCTGTCCTCGTCAGCCACAGCCATCCCGGAGCTGACGCAGGGCCGGAGTGGCACCTGCGTCCACGGTTGCGCGTTACGGATGGCTCGAGACCGGCGCCGAAGCCGCTTCCTGAATCCGTCGCTTCGCCCATGCCACCATCGCGGGATGAAACAGCAGCCCGTCGCCTCGGTACGCGATCGGCAGCCCGGCGAGGTCGCGTGGCACCTTCACGTTGTTGACGTCTCCGCGTGCCACCAGCACAGGCACGACGACGACGTCCTGCTTCGTGGCCGCGTGTTGCAGCTCGATCAAGTCACGGATCCGGCGAATCGCTTCCGCTCGCACGTGCGCTGGCGCATCGTCGCGCATGAGCTCGATCCGCACATCCGCGAAACCGGTCAACTTGCTGACGGAGTCGGCCACGATTCTCAGGCGTGCCATCCACTCGGCATAGTCCTCGGCCGAGTTCGGGCCGTGACCGATGATGAACAGCGCGCGGCCTGCCGGCGCAGGGGCGATCGCCAAGGCCCGATCGGCGAGGACGCGCGCGAGTTCCGGCGCGTCGTCGATCGCGCGCGTGATGCGCAGCGGCACTGAGGTGTTCGCCGGTTCCAGTCCGGCCATGTGAAGGTGGTGGCTCATGGCGGTATCGAGCGTCACCTGTTGTCCGGCGAGGTAGCGGACCTGGTCGTAGTGCCCGCTAAAGCTCGATACCAGTACGGGGACGACGACGATCTCGGCGACAGCTTGCTTTTCCAGCCGCTTCACAGCGTCCTGGAAACGGTGCGCACGAGCGCCGTCACCCATGAGGTACGCAACCTCAACCGGTCTTTCGGACCGCAGCGCAGCCGCCAGCGCCTCGACCTTGGCGTTCCATTCGTCGCCGCCTCCGTGGGCGACGAGTATCGCGGCTGTGGTCTTCGAGGGAGCGCTGTCCGAAGTCGACTGTGCCGTCGCAACGGCGGGCCGGCTCGCGAGCAGGCAGGCGACAGCGGTCAAGCGAAGGCCATGGGTGATGGTGGCGTGCATCGGGGTCTTCTCTGGGAGGGGGGAATGGCGGGGCGTCGATCCTTGCGTACGGGCGCCAGTATAAGGGGGAATGCCGATAAGTTCAATCGGAATTATCCCGTGTCGCCGGCGTCAATCGGATGAGATGTCAGTGCCAAAGCGAGCCGAGCAGGCGTTGGGCGACGAATGTCGATCGTGTGGAGGCGGGCGTTCCGTGCGAAGGCGACCGATGCCGAGCGCGCAAGCGTCGTCTCCTGTTCGGCGTGGCGGACGCGCTCCACCGCATGGACAAGCCGCCAGCAGCAACGCGTCCGTTCCCATCGTCAAGGTTCCGATGCGCGGCCAAGCACTCGCTTGCGGTTTCGTGTGCCGGCAGGTACTCAGTTCTTCCATGTCATCCTGCATGAGGCGCGTTGCGCCACGTACCCGCCTGGCTGTGCGGCATGCTCTGGTGCTGTGCCTGGTCGTGAGCGCTGCCTGCGGATCGCCGCGTTCAGGCGAAGATGCTGGCACGCTGATCGTGTACAACGCGGGGAGCCTCGCTCTGCCACTACGGACGGCACTCGACAGCTTCGCCGCGCAGGTTCCGGTCGTTGCGCAACAGGAGAACGCCGGCAGCCTGGAGACGGCTCGGAAGCTCACCGAGTTGCATCGCATCCCCGACATCGTCGCTGTCGCGGACTACGAAGTGATTCCGGCCCTGCTGATGCCGGACCATGCGACGTGGTACGCCAAGTTCGCGCGCAACCGTATGGTCGTGGCCTACACGGATCGCTCGCGAGGAGCAGCCGATATCGCACCTGAGAACTGGTGGCAGGTTCTGACTCGGCCCGGGGTGGAGGTCGGACGCTCCGAGCCAAGCCTTGACCCGAACGGTTATCGCACGCTCCTCGTGTGGCAGCTGGCGGAGAAGTTCTACGGCCAGCCGGGATTGTACAGTCGGCTCGAGGCTTCGGCGCCACCCGCGAATGTCAGGCCCAAGGAAGCGGACCTGGTCGGGCTCCTGCAAGCGGGCCAGTTCGACTACATCTGGTCGTACCAGTCCATCGCCAAGTCGGCTGGATTACGCTGGGTGGAACTTCCCTCCGCTATCGACCTCAGCGCTCCGGAGGATTCTGCGCAGTACGCGGTGGCAAGTACGCGAGTGGCGGGCCGGACGCCGAAGGACTCTCTGACGATCCGCGGGCAGCCGATCGTCTACGCATTCACCATCCCGAGTGACGCGCCGCACCCGGAGCTTGCCATGCGATTTGCGAGGTACCTGTTGTCTGCGGATGGCCAGCGTGTGCTGCGCGGCGCCAGGCTCGACGCGCTCGATCCCCCGATCCTGGTGGGACCGGGCATCCCTGCCGGTCTGCGTTGAGCGCTGCGGGACAAGCGGGCTCGACGTCGAACGGGCAGCAGGTGCCTGTCGTTGTGAGGAGCGTCGTGTCGTGCGTACAACCCCGACGTCGGCAATACGCGATTTCTGCGCATGCACGGAACTACTCGCTGCGGCGCGGCGCTGCCGTTATCGCGCTTCCATTCGTGAGTATGTCGAGGGCTCATGGAGAGCCGGGGCTCTTCGACCGACCGCTGGCCCCTGCACAATGATGCTCCGGTCGTGAGCCACATCATCCGGGTCGACCTGCCATTACTCCTGCCTGGAGTGGAGGAACTGCGCGATGCCTGCGTGTCGCGCCTCGTGTCGCTGCTGGAAGAGCGCGATGGAGTGGAATCCGTTCACGTGATCGGGCCAGGTGAAGCGCCAGAGGAGAATGCCGATGACGTGCAGCTGGGGAGTGTCACCGTACAGGAGACGGCGCGCCTCTGCTTGCACTACGATCCCGAGCGCCTGACTCTCGCCCAGGTTCGGGACATTGTCGCCAGGGCCGGCGCGGAACTCACGGAGCGTTTCGCGCACGTCGTGGTGCCATTCCGGCTTGTTGGCACCGAGGACGATGGTCGGCGGCTGGAACACGGCCTCCTGGCCTTGTCGGGAGTGACGGCCGCATCGGTGAACCTGGCGGCGCAGTCCGCGCGGATCGAGTTCGATCGCACGTTCGTCAGCCTGCCCGCAGTCGAACAGCGCCTGAGGCAGCTCGGTGCGCGAACCGGCGCCGATGCCGCGCTGCGGGCGGCGACGACACCTGCATTGCGCCAATGGCTCGCCTCAAACCGCGAACTCGTGTGGAGCCTGACGGCTGGGTTCCTGCTGCTGATGGGATGGCTGGTCGAACGGAGTCGGGGGATAGACCCGTTGGCGCTGCTCTTCTACATCGGGTCGTATGCATTCGGCGCCCGCGACAACATCGGTCATTTCCTCAAGGACGTGCGGCGCGGTCGTTTCGCGTTCAATATCGATCTTCTGATGGTGGTGGCCGCCGCGGGCGCAGCGCTGCTCGGACACTGGTCGGACGGCGCGCTCCTGCTGTTTCTGTTCAGTCTTGGCCACGCGCTCGAGCACTACGCGCTGGCGCGCGCGCGCGGGGCGATCAAGGCGCTGAGCGAGTTGTCTCCACGGGTGGCAACGGTGATCCACGATGGCGCCGAACGGCTCGTGCCGATCGCGCAAGTTCGAGCTGGCGATCAGGTCGTTGTCAAGCCGGCGGAGCGCATCGCGGTCGACGGCACCGTCACCGCCGGCCGGTCGAACGTGAACCAGGCGCCGATCACGGGCGAGAGTGTGCCCGTGGACAAGGCACCCGGGGATCCTGTGTTCGCGGGATCGGTGAACGGCAATGCCGTCCTCACGATTTCGGTTACCGCGGCGATTGGCGATCGGACGCTCGACCGCGTAATCGAGCTGGTGGCTGAGGCACAGACGAAGAAGGCGCCGACTCAGCAGTTCACGGAAAGATTCGAGCAGGTCTTCGTGCCGGTCGTCCTGGTGGCCGACGTGTTGCTGATGACGATCCCGCCTCTGCTCGGCGTCTGGTCGTGGTCGGATGCATTCTACCGGGCCATGACGCTCCTTGTCGCCGCATCGCCCTGCGCGCTGGCGCTCGGTACGCCGGCGGCGGTGCTGGCGGGCATAGCCGAGGCCGCGCGAAACGGTGTGCTGATGAAAGGTGGCACGTACATCGAAACGCTCGGGGTCATCCGCGTGATCGCGTTGGACAAGACGGGCACGATCACGGAGGGCGAGCCGCGTGTGACCGATGTGGTGCCCGGCACAGGCAGCAGTCAGGATGAATTGCTGGCCGTGGCTGCTGCAGTGGAGGCTCGGTCGCAGCATCCGCTGGCACGGGCCATCGTCCACGAAGCGCGACGCCGGAATCTCTCGATTCCGACCGTTGCGGACGTCGAGGCTATTACCGGATTCGGCATCCGCTCCACCTTGGGCGATTCCACGATCGACATCGGACGCCTCGCGATGTTCGAGGATACCGCAATCGCCGAGTTGCCGTCGACGCCTGTGCCGCAGGCCGTCCGCGACGCTGTGCATCACCTGGAAGCCGCCGGCCGCACGACGATGATCGTGCGTCGTACCCGCCGCGCTGCCGAGGACACCGACTGGCTCGGCGTCATCGCCGTCTCGGATGAGCCACGACCGACAGCGCGTCGAACGATCGAGCAACTGCGCGCCGCGGGCATCGCGCGCGTGGTAATGCTGACGGGCGACAACCAGGAGGTCGGCGATGCCGTCGGGGCGTCCGTTGGCGTGGACGAGGTGCGCGCGAGACTGCTGCCAGTGGACAAGGTCGACGCGATCCGTGAACTTGCGGCACATGGCAGTGTGGCCATGGTTGGTGACGGTGTGAACGACGCGCCGGCATTGGCGCACTCCACTGTCGGGATCGCAATGGGCGGCGCCGGCACGGCCGCAGCCCTCGAGACGGCGGATGTCGTGCTGATGAGCGATGACATCTCCCAATTGCCCTTCGCGATTGCACTCAGCCGACGGACGCGGGCGGTGATTCGCCAGAATCTCGCGGTCTCCCTGCTTGTGATTGCCGGGTTGGTCGTCACATCCGTCCTGGGCGTCGTGGGGATCGGCGTGGCGATCGTGCTCCACGAGGGAAGCACGCTGGCGGTGATCGGCAACGCCTTGCGCCTCCTGTCATTCTCGCGGAGGAATCGTTAGGTCGTGCGCGCCGGAACCGCGTTCGCGGCGGTCGGACGGCCGACTTCAGAGAAACCGGCCCCGTGAACACGTTCGAGTTCAGCGCACTCGTCGGCGGTGGCGCGTTCGTGGCCGGATTGCTTGGCGCCATGACCGGGCTGGGTGGCGGTGTGGTGCTCGTGCCATTGCTGACGACGGTTTTCGGTGTCGATATCCGCTACGCGGTCGGCGCCTCTCTGGTGTCGGTGATTGCCACGTCATCGGGGGCGGCCGCGGCATACGTTCGCGAAGGCTTCAGCAACATCCGCGTCGGGATGTTGCTGGAGGTGGCGACCACGCTTGGTGCGCTCGGCGGCGCGTACGCGGCAGGCATCCTCTCGACGACCGCCATCGGGACTGTCTTTGGAATCGTCATGCTGTACTCGGCCTGGCTCTCCACCAGTCCGCCCGCAGATCGGTTGGAGCCGCGGCCGCCGGATCCGCTGGCCGTGCGGTTGCGTTTGGATTCGAGTTTTCCGGGTCCCGATGGTCCGGTAGCCTACCATGTTCGCAACGTTCCCGCCGGCTTTCTGTTGATGCTGCTGGCTGGAGTTCTGTCCGGGTTGCTGGGTGTGGGTTCGGGCGCGCTCAAGGTGCTGGCGATGGACCGCGCCATGATGCTCCCATTCAAGGTCTCCACCACGACGAGCAACTTCATGATGGGCGTCACGGCAGCCGCCAGCGCCGGTGTCTACCTGCATCGCGGCTACATCAACCCGGGACTGTCGATGCCCCTCATGCTGGGCGTGCTCGCGGGCGCCACGGTTGGGGCGCGCATCCTCCCGGCCGCCAGGCCGCGCCATCTCCGGCTGGTGTTCGCCGCGGTAATCGTTGTGCTTGGCGTCCAGATGCTCGTGCAGAGCCTCAGCGGACGGCTGTGAGGATGTCGCCGAGTCGCTGGACCGACGAGGAGTTCGACGTGCGGCTCGGTCGCCTGTTGCAGGTCGGCGTGATCGCGTCAGCGCTGCTCGTCGCCGCGGGCGGGATCGTCTATCTCGCGAGCACGGGGCTTGCTTCACCGGACTTCGCGGCCTTCCACGGAGAGCCCGACCGGCTGCGCTACGTGCGCGGCATAGTGCATGCGGCGCTCACCGGTAGCGGGCGCGGCGTGATCCAGCTTGGCTTGCTCGTCCTGATCGCTACTCCTGTCGTGCGCGTCGCGTTCGCTCTTTTCGCGTTCGCGCGCCAGCGAGACTGGATCTACGTCGCCATCACGTCGACCGTGCTGGCGCTGCTGGCGGCGGGCATGACTGGTCTCATCTGACGGCGTGAATGTCGGGTCTACCGCGTTGAATGAACGGCGCGGATCTTTGCGTCTCCTGCGTCTCCTGCGTCTCCTGCGTCTCCTGCGTCTCCTGCGTCTCCTGCGTCTCCTGCGTCTCCTGCGTCTCCTGCGTCTTCATGTCCTCGAAGGGAGCCACCATGCCACGTCGATTCCAGTACCTGTTGTCCCTGACGATTCTGACGGGCTCGGTCTCCCCGTCAGTCGCCCAGCACGTCGCAGCCGGTTCCGATCGGATGGGAGTGGTCGCGCCACCCCTCGCGGACTCGGCGGCAGCGGCCAGCGTGGTGACGCGCTTTCACGAGGCGCTGGCGGCTGGTGACAGCGCCACGGCGCTGTCTCTCCTCAGCGACGACGTCGTCATCCTCGAGACCGGCGGCGTCGAAACGCTTGCTGATTATCGCGCCCATCATCTGCCGGCGGACATCGCGTTCGCGCGCGCCGTGCCCAGCCAGCGCGCGGCGATGACGGTGCACGTCGTCGGCGACGCCGCTTGGAGCTACGGCACCAGCGTGACGCAAGGCGAGTATGGAGGCCGACAGGTCAATTCGTCAGGCGCGGAGCTCGTGGTGCTCACCCGTCAGGGCTCCACATGGAAGATCCGTGCGATTCATTGGTCGTCGCGCGCGAGACGTCCTGCAGGAGGGTCGTAGCGCTCCTTCCGCGACGGTCGGCGTAGACCAGTCGGGTGCGCGGCCGATCGCTCGTCAGGTTCACTAACCGAGTTGGCGCGAGATCTGTCGGGCGCGATCGACTGTCGATATGAGAACCAGGTACGATGGCGCCGGCTGACCTCGCTTCGCTGGAACTCGTGCAATGCTGCTGCGAGGTACGACGTTGAATCGTCGTACGCGCCCCTACGAGAACGACGGCATTTCCCGACTGACGGTGCGGGCGAGTTTGCGGATCTTGGCGATACTTCCCAACCGCGATATCGCCCTGGCGGCGGTGCGCGTGTCGACAACGCATCAGGAGGGACGGCACATGACCAAAGTCACGATAACGAAGAACACCGAATCGACAACGGCGCTGCCGGTGTTCGACGAACTGGCACGGCGCATGGACGTCGTGCGGCAGCGGGCGTTCGAGCTCTTCAAGGGGCGTGGTGGCGGGCTCGGTCGCGATCTGGACGACTGGGTCGCCGCCGAACGCGAAGTGCTGGGATGGCCAGCCGCCGCACTCAAGGAGAGGGACGGGACCTACGAAATGGAGATCGCCCTCCCCGGATTCACGCCGGGGGAAGTCGAGGTGACGGCATCTCCTAACGAGGTGATCGTGCATGCGGCAACGAAGACGCGGAAGAAACACGAATCGGAGAACGTGCTCTGGACGGAGTTCGGCTCGAACGACGTGTACCGCCGCTTCGGGTTCCCCGACGGGATCGACACCGCTGGAGTAACGGCCGACTTCGACGGCGGCCTCTTGCGGGTCAAGGCGCCGAAGCCCGGCGATGGCGAAGCTGCAGCTCCAGCATGACGTGCTGGCAGAGTGCGAACGCTGATGAAGTCGGTGCCGTTTGGCGCGGTTCTGGCCGCCGTCGCTGACTTCCCGGAGGAAACCGGAGTCGGGTGCCGCCGCTCGAGAAGGCGCGCGGCACTCCCTGCTTCGGTCGTAACCAATTGCGACGTGAGCCTGTCACGCCTATTGTTTACGTCGTGACTCTGCGCGCGTATTTGCATCGCTAACCTGCCTGGTGTGGTTTCCCCGTTTCGTCGTCCTGCCGCCGCCCTGTTCGGTTTCCTGCTCCTCAACCTTTGGTTGCTTGGGACTGGGAGCCTGTGTACGGCAGGTCATGAAGCGTTCGCCGTGAATGCGCGCTCTGCGATTGGGCAGACGGCGGATATGCCTTCCGAACACGCGATGGATCACGGCACGTCGCCGGGGCACGGACCGGCCCGGTCCGACTGCAATGGCTCGGATCAGGAGCAGGATTGCCGCCTGCCGTGGTCGCTGGGCCAGTGCGCGTCGATGCCAGCATGCGGCGCACCGGTCGCGATCGCCGCGTATGGCATCACCGCCCCAACGACAGGGCGCCCGATGTTCGAGCTGCCGGAAGCAGTCGCCCACCGGCCCAGCGCGATAGCCGCGCCAGAGCTGCCTCCACCACGCGCCTGACCTCTCCAGGCGCAGTGTGCTCGTAGCCGTCGCTGGCGCCGCCAGGACAGGACGAGCTGAACGCAGGAACGCGGAGTCTGCCGGCATCGCTGGCTACCGCCCATCGAGAGGACAATACACATGCAAGTCGATGAACGTCGACGCCGCGGCGGTTGCGCGGCGAGCGGGAGTGTGCGCGCCGCCGCGCTCGTCCTGACGATCGTGCTGGCCCTGCCTTGGGGCATAGCGCGCACACAGGAACCGGCGGCAAGGTCGGTAACGCGGCTTGGAGATCTCTACGCTCGGGTGACGCGCGAGAACGCGAGAGTGAAGGCAGCCGGAGCCCAGGTCCGCGCCGCACACGCGCGCACTCCAGGTGCCAAGCGACCTCCCGATCCACAGCTCCAACTCGGTTTCATGAACTACAGCCTGCCGAGTCTGACGCCGATGGCGCCGGTAGGCATGGTGCAGCTGCAGCTCATGCAGATGGTGCCGCTGGGCGGCAAGCTTGGCCTCGCCGGGCGTTCGCTCGCCGCCCAGGCGTCGGCGATCGAGGAACGCGCGCGGGATGTGGTCTGGGAGCTGAGAAGCCAGACGGCCATGGCGTTCTATGACCTCTATGCGATCGATCGGCAGCTCAGCGTCTCGCGCGAGACACTGCTGCTTCTGCAGGACATCAAGCGAACGGCCGAATCGATGTACCGCGTAGGCGAGGGTCGGCAGGCTGATGTCCTGCGTGCTCAGGTGGAGATCGCGCGGATGGCCGAGGACACCGCGCGAATGCGTGCGATGCGGCGCACGATGGTAGCCAGAATCGCTGCGCTGGCCAACGATTCGACCGAACGCGACTACGACGGCCCGGTTCGGCCGCAATTCCCGGACACGATCCCGGGGAAGTCGTGGCTCGTGTCGCTGGCGATCCGGGAACGGCCGATGGTTCGCGCCGGCGTGCAGGATGTCCGCGCAGCCGATGCCGCGGCCGAGCTCGCGCGGCGCGAACTGATCCCGGACCTCCAGATTGGCGCCGTGTACGGCCAACGGCGAGGCACCATGACGGATACGGACGCGTCGGGCGAACCGATGACACGAAGCGCTACCGAGCGGATGGGGAGCCTGATGATCGGCGCGTCGATCCCGATCTTCGCCAGGGACCGCCAGCTCAAAATGCGCGAGGAGTCGAACGCGATGCGGGCGATGGCCGATGCGGACCTGGTCGCCATGCGCGCAGAGACCCGTGGCCGTGTGGATGAGGCGTATGCCAGTCTGATGCGAGCGCGTCATCTGGCCGCGCTCTATCGCTCGACGGTGTTGCCGCAGGCTGAGGCCACAGTGGCCTCGGCGATGTCCTCGTACCGCGTGGGCCGCGTCGACTTCATGACTCTGCTTGACGACCAGATGACAGTCAACCGATACCGACAGGAACTGTTCGTGCTGGAGGCCGACGAGGGGAAAGCATGGGCCGACCTCGAGATGCTGACTGCCCGTGACCTCCTCGACGCCAACTCGATCGCAACGCTCAGTCCCGTCGGTGGGCGGGACCGGAACGGCGGAATGGCCGCGGATGCGGCGCAACGAGGTGCACAATGACACGCAATCTCCTGAAGGGCGCCCTGTACCTCATCGTTCTTGTCGGTGCCGTCGTCGGCGTGTACTACGTGACGCGAGACAGAGAGCCTGCGGCTGCGACGATGGAGGGACACAATCATGGCGCCATGGCGACGAGTGACTCCACGCAACCGGTGATGCTGTCGCCGGAGCAGGAGCGCCGGATTGGCGTCACATATGCCGTGGCGACGGTCGCGCCGTTCGAGAAGGAGGTGCGAACCGTCGGCCAGATTACCTACGACGAGACGCGCCTGCAGGCGATTGCACCGAAGATCGACGGTTGGGTCGAGAGCCTGCTGGTCAATGCAACCGGGCAGCCGGTGGCAGTCGGCCAGCCGCTGTTCACGATCTACTCGCCGATGCTGGTGACGGCGCAGGAGGAGTTGCTGCTGGCGAGGCGGCTCCGGCAGGACGTATCCGCAGCCGAAGGGGATGCGAAGAACAACGCCGATGACCTCTTCGCATCGGCGCGGCGCAGATTGTCTTACTGGGACATTCCGGCCGACGAGATCGACGAGATCGTACGGAGTGGAGAAGTGCATCGGACCCTGACGATCCACTCGCCGGCACGGGGATACGTCGTGGAAAAGAACGTCATCGCGGGCCAGAAGATCATGGCCGGAGATCCGCTCTATCGCGTGGCGGACCTTAGCACGGTGTGGGTGGAAGGCGAAGTGTTCGAACAGGATCTGGCAACAGTTAAGGTCGGACAGATGGTGCACGCGGATCTCCAGGCCCTCCCCGGCACACACCGCATGGGGCGCATCTCGTATGTCTATCCCACGCTGGATCCGCAAACGCGAACGGCGCGCGTACGCGTGGTGATGCCGAACGGCGACATGCAACTAAAGCCCGGGATGTACGCGACACTGCGGATCGTAGGCGTGTCGCGTCCGCGCGTTCTTACGGTGCCGCGCGATGCCGTGCTGTCCACGGGCGAACGGAACATCGTCTTCGTCAGTGAGGCCGGACACCTGTCGGCGCGCGAGGTGTCGCTCGGCGAGAGCAACGACGAACGCGTGGAGATCCTGCGCGGGATTGTCGCCGGCGACACCGTCGTGGCGTCGGCGACGTTCCTGGTGGATGCCGAATCGAACCTGACAAAAGCACTCGGCGGCATGGGGAACATGCCAGGCATGAGCATGAGCCAGCCACCAACGAAGCTCCCGATGGAGCAGGATCACTCCAACCACCGGGAACAATAGGGAGATCCGGCCATGCTGAAACGTGTCATCGAGTGGTCGGTCGCCAACGTATTCCTCGTAGTCCTGTTTATCGCGGCGATAGTCCTGGCCGGCATTGTCGCGATGCGTCGCACCCCGCTGGAAGCCCTGCCCGATCTGTCTGACGTTCAGGTGATTGTCCAGGCGGACTACAGCGAGCAGGCGCCGCGCATCGTCGAGGATCAGGTCACGTATCCGATCGCGTCCGAGATGTTGAAGGTGCCGGGGGCCCACGTGGTACGCGGCTACTCGTTCTTCGGCGTCTCCTTCGTCTACATCATCTTCGAGGACGGTACGGATCCATATTGGGCCCGCTCCAGGGTGCTGGAAAATCTGAGCGGCATCAAGGGCAAGCTTCCGGCGAACGTCACGCCGACGCTGGGACCGGACGCCACGGGGCTGGGTTGGGTGTTCCAGTACGCGATCGAGGACACTACCGGGCGATTGAACCTGGCGGAACTCCGCAGCCTGCAGGACTGGTACTTGAGATACGCACTCACCGCGGTCCCGGGCGTCTCGGAAGTGGCGAGCGTGGGCGGATTCGAGAAGCAGTACCAGGTGGACCTCGATCCGGCTCGGCTACTGGCGTACGGCATCCCTGTCACACGCGTCATGAGCGCCATCCAGAGCGCCAACAACGACGTGGGCGCGATGACCATGGAATTGTCCGAGCGCGAGTACATGGTGCGAGGCCTCGGGTATCTCAAGAACGTGCGCGACATCGAGAATGTGGTCGTGGGGGCGACCGCGACTGGCACGCCGATCCGCGTGGCCGAACTGGGCCGCGTGAGCGTTGGACCAGCCGGGCGTCGAGGGATCGCCGACCTGGATGGACGTGGCGACGCCGTCGGTGGCATCGTCGTCATGCGGTCGGGCCAGAACGCGCTTACGACGATCGAAGCCGTCAAGGCGAAGCTGGCGGAAGTGCAGAAGGGCCTCCCGTCCGGCGTCGTCGTCAGGACCGTCTACGACCGCAGCGCGCTGATCGAGCGGGCGATCGAGACGTTGAAGGGAAAGCTGCTCGAGGAATCGCTCATCGTGGCCGTGGTCTGCGTGGTGTTCCTGCTGCATGCCAGTTCGGCATTGGTCGTGGTGCTCACGCTTCCGATCGGCATCCTCATGGCCTTCATCGCCATGCGGCTGGTGGGTACAGGCGCCGACATCATGTCACTCGGCGGTATTGCGATCGCGATTGGCGCGATGATCGACGCCGCGATAGTGATGACCGAGAATCTGCACAAACACCTGGAGCGCGCGGCGCCGCCTGACGAGTCCGGGACGGATCGTCGCTACTTCACGACGCGTCACCTGAGCGCTGCCGACCGGCGACGGATCGTGATCGAGAGTGCCCAGGAAGTCGGGCCCGCGCTGTTCTTCTCGTTGCTGATCATCACCGTGTCATTCCTGCCTGTCTTCTCGCTCGAGGGCCAGGAAGGCCGGCTGTTCAAGCCACTGGCGTTCACGAAGACGTTCGCGATGGCGGCCGCGAGCCTGCTGTCGATCACGCTCGTGCCGGTGGGAATGAGCCTCTTCGTACGCGGGCGGATCTATCGCGAACGGGCGAATCCGCTCAATCGCGTCATGATCTGGCTGTATCGACCGGTCATCGACCTGGTCCTGACGTACCGCGGACCGACGATCCTCGTTGCCGCGCTGGCGCTGGTCGGCACCTGGATCCCCTGGACGCGCATCGGCAGCGAATTCATGCCGCCGGTGGACGAAGGGACGATTCTGTACATGCCGACGCTGCTGCCGGGCGTACCTGTCGCACGTGCCAGCGAGATCCTCAGACAGCAGGATTCCATTCTGAAGTCCTTCCCCGAAGTCGAGCGCGTGTGGGGCAAGGCTGGCCGTGCGAACACGGCGACAGATCCTGCCGGGTTCGACATGATCGAGACCACCATTTCGTTGCAGCCGCAATCGCGCTGGCGTCCCGGCCTCACGTACGACGGTTTGGTCGCGCAGATGGATTCCGCGGTCCGGATGCCGGGCGTCACGAATGCGTGGACGATGCCGATCAAGGGGCGGATCGACATGCTCGCCACCGGTATCCGGACGCCCGTTGGCGTCAAGGTCTTCGGCCCGGATCTGTCGGAATTGGAGCGCATCGGGAAGGAGATCGAGCGTGCCGTACAGATGGTTCCGGGCACGCGTAGCGCGTTCGCCGAGCGTGCCGTGAGCGGCTACTATCTGGACATCGACATCGATCGGGCGGCGGCCGCGCGTCACGGTGTGAACGTGGCCGACGTCCAGACCGTGATTGCTACCGCCATCGGTGGCATGACGATCACGCAGACGGTTGAGGGTCGCGAGCGTTACGGCGTGCGTGTGCGATACCCCGCGGAGTTGCGGGACACGCCCGAGCGCCTGGCGTCCGTGCTGGTGCCGATGAGCCACGAGGGGGCCAGCGTTTCCGCCAGCGCCGGCATGGGCGCGTCGAGCATGGGACCGACGACGGCGGGCTCGGCGATGGCGTTAGGCGTTGCCCAGATACCGTTAGGCCAGCTCGCCACGATCAGACAGGTGGCCGGGCCGATGGTGGTGCGGACGGAAGGAGCGATGCCGACGGCGTGGGTGTATGTCGACGTCGCGGATCGCGACATCGGCGGTTATGTGCACGACGCCAAGCGCATGGTGGACGACATGGTGACCCTGCCGACCGGCTATAGTATCGTCTGGAGCGGCCAGTACGAGTACATGGAGCGCGCCAAGGAGAAGTTGCAACTGGTCATCCCGGCAACGCTGGCAATCATCTTCCTGCTTCTGTATCTCAACTTCAGGAATGTTCCGGAGACGCTGATCGTGATGACTTCGTTGCCGTTTGCGCTCGTCGGTGGCGTCTGGCTAGTGTCGCTACTCGGCTACAACTGGTCGGTGGCGGTGGCGATCGGATTTATTGCCCTCGCCGGGGTGGCCGCCGAGACGGGCGTCGTCATGCTGATCTATCTGGATCATGCCTGGCGGGATCGCCGGACTCGACGCGAGGCAGAAGGGGTGCAGCTCGCGACTCGCGATGTTTACGAGGCCGTGATGGAGGGCGCGGTCGAACGTGTGCGTCCCAAAATGATGACCGTCGCGGCCATCATGGCTGGTCTGCTCCCGATTCTCTGGGGGAACGGGACCGGCGCGAGTGTGATGAAGCGTATCGCGGCACCGATGATCGGGGGCATGGTGTCCAGCACCGTGTTGACGCTCGTCGTCATCCCGGCATTCTACTCGCTCTGGCGGGAGTGGCAGCTCACGCGTGCTTCACGATCGCTCGCGGGGGGTGCAGTGGAGCCAGCACGCGCGATCCGAACCGGTGCCGGCGGCACCTGATGGGCATGTTGCTGCCGCCTCCTGGCGCGGGGTGGCTTGCTGGCGCATGGAGAACAGATGGCCGAACACGAGCACCAACACCACGGACACGACTCGCAGTCAGGACAGCCGGTGCACCCTGCGGGCGATACATCTGTGCTACACGCTGCTGACGGCGACCAGGAGGGGCACGCGGGACACGATGCGCACGCAGGCCACAGCGTGGCGATGTTCCGCGACAAGTTCTGGCTGACGTTGTTCCTCACGCTGCCGGCGCTGGTTTGGGGTCACATGATGCAGAGTGTCCTCGACTATCGGGCGCCCATGTTTCCCGGTAGCTGGTGGATACCCGCCATCTGCGGCACGGCGGTATTCGCCTACGGGGGTTGGCCGTTCCTGCAGGGCGCCGTTCGTGAGCTCCGGAACCGCGCACCAGGAATGATGACGCTCATTGCACTCGCCATCGTCGTGGCGTTCGCGTTCAGTGCTGCCGTCGCGTCCGGCTATCCCGGGATGCCCCTGTGGGAGGAACTGGCATCCCTCGTCACGATCATGCTCCTTGGTCACTGGCTGGAGATGCGCGCGATCTCGCAGGCGCAGGGTGCGCTTGGGGCACTTGCCCGGCTGCTGCCGAACGTTGCAACGCGGGTTGTTGCTGGCGCGCAGGATCTGAGCGAACTCACGGAAGCGGTTCCGATATCGGCGGTGAGAGAGGGAGACATCCTGCTGGTGCGGCCCGGTCAGGGTGTGCCAGCTGACGGGATCGTTCGTGCTGGCGTCAGCGATGTCAACGAGTCGGCGATCACTGGCGAGTCAGTGCCCGTCCGCAAGGATGTCGGCGACCGGGTGATAGCGGGAACCGTGAACGGTTCGGGCTCCATGCGGATCGAAGTGATGGGGACAGGGGATCGAACGTCCCTGGCCGGCATCATCAGGCTGGTCGCGCAGGCTCAGGCAACGCGGTCTCGCGCTCAGGCACTTGCCGATCGAGCCGCGTTTTGGCTGACATGGATCGCCCTCGGGTCCGGCGCGCTGACGTTCCTGGGCTGGATGACCGCGGGTCAAACGGTCGCCTACGCGGTCGAGCGTGTGGTGACCGTCCTGGTGATTGCCTGCCCGCATGCGTTGGGGCTGGCGATTCCGCTCGTGGTGGCGATTTCGACCACGCGGGGTGCGGAGGCGGGCCTCCTCGTGCGCGATCGCCGCGGCCTCGAAGAGGCGCGAAACGTGACCACCGTGGTGTTCGACAAGACTGGCACGTTGACCAGGGGAGAAGTTGGCATGGTGGGTTTGACGCCTTCTGACGGCTTGGCAGCTGACGACGTTCTGCGGCTGGCGGCAGCCATCGAAAGCGATTCCGAGCATCCGATCGCACGCGCCATCGTGCGCGCCGCCCGCGGACGTGGACTCGCCCTTCCTCCGGTCGCATGGTTCGAGGCGTACACCGGTCGCGGCGTGCGAGGGCGGATCGAGGAGCGGGATCTCTACGTGGGCGGACCGACGCTGCTCGCCTGGCTTCAGGCGACGCTCCCCGATGCGCTCGAACGCGTCGTGGCTGAGGCTGGCGGACGCGGGGAAGGCACCGTCTTCCTCATCGAGCGGCGGCCTCACGAGCACGCGGTGCTGGCCACCTTCGTGGTTGCCGACATGATTCGCCCGGAGTCTCGAGAGGCGATCGATGCGCTCCACGCCGACGGCGTGGCGGTGGTAATGATGACCGGCGATGCCGGCGCCGTTGCACTCGCCGTAGCGGGCGACCTCGGGATCGATACCGTGTTCGCTGGCGTGCTGCCGGCAGACAAGGCTGCGAGGATTCAGGAGCTGCAACGATCGGGGGAGCGCGTTGCCATGGTGGGAGACGGCGTCAACGATGCGCCGGCCCTGGTGACGGCGGACGTTGGCGTGGCGATGGGCGCCGGGACCGATGTCGCCGTGGAGGCTGGCGACGTCGTGCTGGTGAGAAGCGATCCGCGCGACGTAGCGCGGATCATCCGCCTGTCCAGAGCTACCTACCGGAAAATGGTCCAGAACCTCTGGTGGGCAGCCGGCTACAATATCGTGGCCATCCCACTGGCTGCCGGTGTGTTGGCCAGCTCGGGGTTCGTGCTCTCTCCGACGATCGGGGCCGGGCTCATGTCGCTGAGCACGATCGTGGTCGCGGTCAATGCCCAGCTACTGCGGCGAGTTGAGCTCTAGCACTAACGTCCGTACGGATCCGGAGTTCGTGCCGAAAGTCGCAGACATCCAGGGCGGTATCTCCATCCGCCGACAAACACCATCGTGTTGTCGATTGAGGAGAGGGCGCATAACCAAGCCCTGGAACGCGCGCAGGGTTTTCTGTGGCGGCCCAACGGGCGCGCTGTCTCGGGCCATACCCACGACTACACGCGACACGAGACAACCACGCACTTCGCCGCACTGAATATCGCCGCCGAGCAAATGAAAGCCGGGCACTACTGGCGCCCGCCGGCGTCGCGAATTTCTCCGGTTCGAGGACGAGGTCGTGGCGGACTGCCCGCCCGGCGTCGAGATCCATGTCATCCTCGACAACTCTAGCATGCACAAGCCGAAGGGCGACCGCTGGCTCGCACGCCAGCGGAACGTCCGCTTTCACTAAACGACTACGAGCCAGCAGCCATGCGAAGGCGACATGCGAGGCGTGGCCGAAAACGCGAATTGCCGCTTGGAGCGCACGAAACCCAATCCTGGATTCCCGTCGAACGGCGGACGATGTCGCAAACGCGGATTGCGATTCGGTGTGCGATTGTGTCGCTTTGTGAGTGTCCGCCACCGAGTAACTCCGATGACGCGTACCATCCGCGCCTGTGCGTTCGCCAGCATGCTGTTTTTCGTCCTGTTCGCGCGCTCGCAGGTACGGCCGGCATTGGCACAGGAAAACCCGAAGCGTGCTGCCAAGACGTGGCCGTTGACGCGCCCGGAATCGACCGGTTATCGGGAAACGAGTCGATATGCCGACGTGATTGCGTTCATGCAGGCGATGGCGTCGGCGTCGTCGCAGATCCACTTGACGACCTACGGCTATACCTACGAAGGCCGGCCGATGCCGCTCGCGGTCATTGGCGCCCCGAACGCGACGCCGGAGGCGGTGCTCGCCACGGGGAAGACACGGGTCTTCATCCAGGGGAACATCCACGCGGGCGAGGTCGAGGGGAAAGAGGCGCTGCTCTGGATGCTGCGTTCGATTGCGAAGGGCGAACGCGCCGCATGGCTGCGCAATGTCGTGCTCCTTTTCACGCCGATCTACAACGCCGACGGAAACGAACGCGTGAACGTCAGGAATCGCGGTAGCCAGCACGGCCCGGTCGGAGGGATGGGTCAGCGGCCCAACGCGCAGGACCTCGATCTGAATCGCGACGCGATCAAGATGGAAACGCCCGAAGCACGGTCCCTGGCGAGGCTCCTCACGCAGTACGATCCGCACGTTGCGGTCGACTTGCACACGACGAACGGAAGCGATCACGGCTTCTACCTGACGTACGAGATTCCGCTGAACCCGAACACATCGCCCGGAATCACGCGCCTGCTGCGCGATGACCTGCTCCCGACCGTTACGAAGGCCGTCAAGGAGAAACACGGATGGGACTTCTTCTACTACGGTGGCGCATCGTCCTTCATGGGCGAACGCGCCTGGACGGGAGATCTGGACCTCTACAAGCCGCGCTACACGCACACGTACTTCGGAATTCGGAACCGCATAGGCATTCTGTCGGAGACCTATGCCTATGCCACGTTCGAGGATCGCATAAAGGCGGACTACTGGTTCGTCGAGGAGATCATCGACTTCGCGGCGAAGAACGGCACCGCGATCCGCGGCGTGACTGCGGCTGCCGATGCGGAATCGATCGTGGGCACGCCACAGTCTGTGCGAGGGAAGCTGGTGAAGCTGCCGGAGCCGGCGCGGGCGGTGCTGGCGGATGTGGTCGAGGAGCGGAATCCATACGTTCCCGATCGGCCCATGCGTCGCCGGTTGAACGGGAGCGAACGCGTCGAAGTGATGCCGCACTACGGTTCCGTCGAGCCGACGGAGACCACGGTGGCGCCGCGTGCCTACGTCATTCCCGCGCCAGCGCCGGACGCGGCCCCTGCATCGGTGGTGCCGGCGGGGCCGGGTCCGCGCCAGATGGGAGGAGCCGCAGCGCGCATGATCGCCAGCGTAGTCGATCGGCTCGACGCCCACGGCGTACGGTTCTTCCGAACGACGGGTGAGCGAACGATCCGGGCGGAACGCTTCGCAATCGCGGCGTCGCGACAGGAAGAACGCGCGTTCCAGGGCACGCACCGACTGCGTACGATCGAGGGAGCGTGGGAGCCGGCGGAAGAAAGGATCCCCGCCGGATCCGTGGTCGTGCCGCTGGACCAGCCGCTGGCGCGGCTGGCGTTCATGCTGATGGATCCGCGTTCGGATGACGGGCTGATGGCGTGGAATATCCTGGATACCGTGTTAGGCGCCACACCGGCGCCGGCGGTCTATCCTATCCTTCGCACCATGGAACCCGTCGCACCGTGAGCCGCAGCGATGGCGGCAATCCTGACATGGCACCTTTGCGGCGCCTCGCTGACATGCCCTGAGTCCTGTTGAAGGGGATCGAATTTCGTAGCGCAAAGGCCATGAGGCGGCGACTTGATTAATCAACGAATGTTGATATAATCATTTCGTGCCGACCGAGACCGCCGACCTCCAACGAGTTGCCCAGCTCTTTCACGCCCTTTCGGACGAGACGCGTCTGGCCGTGATCGAGATGCTCCGGAACGGAGAGCGGTGCGTGTGTGAGCTGCAGGGCGACCTCGATGCCGCCCAGTCGCGCCTCTCGTTCCACCTCAAGGTTCTGAAAGACGCCAATCTGGTCGTCGATCGAAAGGATGGGCGGTGGGTGCACTACTCGCTTAACACGGACTCGCTCGCGGAATTGGCGGACGTCATCGCCAGACTGGCGCCGCCGCAACGGCACTCGACTGTTCGTTCGAGCCAGTCCTGTTGCACGTAGGGGTCGGCGACCTGGATGCGTTTCAACCTGTCTGATACATCAACAATTCTTGATTGTCGGAGGACGTTATGTCCGCGGGTACCGAAGCGGGACCGCAAGGCCCGGAGTCTCTGTGGAACGACGTGCGAGAGCGGTACGGCGCGGTCGCCCGCCGCGTCGCTGCTGGCGAGGCGCGGTCGGAGTGCTGCGGGTCGAGCGGCTGCTGTGGGTCGACGAGCGAGGCATGGGATCCCATCACGGCGGACCTGTACAGCGAGGGTGAGGCCGCGGGCCTCCCGGCGGAAGCGCTCGTCGCTTCGTTAGGCTGCGGAAACCCGACCGCGCTGGCGGACCTGCGGGAAGGAGAGACAGTACTGGATCTGGGCTCGGGTGGCGGTATCGACGTCCTGCTGTCGGGGCGTCGCGTTGGCGCGACGGGGAAGGTCTACGGTCTCGACATGACGGACGAAATGCTCGCCCTCGCGCTCGAAAACCGGATGCGAGCTGGCGCGACCAACGTCGAGTTTCTAAAGGGCCACATCGAGGCGATCCCTCTGCCGTCCAACACGGTGGATGTCGTGATCTCCAACTGCGTCATCAACCTCTCAGGTGACAAGCGGAAGGTGCTGACGGAAGCATTTCGTGTCTTGAAGCCCGGCGGCCGATTCGCGGTGAGCGATGTGGTAGTGCGTGGCCAACTGCCTGACGCCGTGCGGTCGAGTATGTCGCTCTGGACGGGATGCGTTGCGGGTGCCCTGGAGGAGCAGGAGTTCCTCGACCTCCTGTCGAGCGTCGGGTTCGAGCACCCGTCGGTTGAGCCCACGCGTGTCTACACGAAGGAAGATGCCGCCGCGCTGCTGACTGGGACCGGCATCGACGTGGAATTGGCGAGCGACGTGGAAGGCCGGATCATGAGCGCGTTTGTGCGTGCCACCAAGCCCGGGCTCCCAGCGACAGCACGAGCCACGGGAGGAATGCCGACACGGCTTCCCGTAAACGAACCTCGCGCCTGTGGGTGTGCCACAGACTGCTGCTCCGAGGAGGGTTCGGCATGACCGGAACCCAGGTAACCGCAGCAACGATTCGTCCCGCCGTTCCCGCGGATCGAGCCGCGATCGAACGACTCCTGGCCGAGTCCGGCCTGCCGACGATGGGTGTCGCCGGGATACTTCGCGGGCATGCCGATGACTTCTTTGTTGCGGAGGTCGACGGTCCCGAACGGACGTTGGTGGGCGTCGCCGGCTTGGAGGTTTGCGGAGGGACGGCGCTGCTCCGCTCTGTCGCGGTCCTTCCGGAGTGGCGCAGCCAGGGCTTAGGGCGCGAGTTGGTCCGTCGTGTCGTTTGCCACGCGGAGGCACGCGACCTCAGAGCGTTGTATCTGCTCACCATGACGGCCGAACACTACTTCCCGCGTTTCGGGTTCGAGCGGATCGATCGCGGGGAGGTGCCAGAGGAAGTGGCGGCCACGCTCGAGTTCAAGTCGGCGTGTCCGGCAACGGCTGCCGCATTCATGAAACGCATTGGCCGCTGACTGCGTGAGACGGATAGCTCGCCGGCAGCAACGAAAACCGTTGACTACCGTTGACGCTGCCAATGCGCATTCACTCGGCCGATGCCCCAGCGGGCATCGCCGGGGCATCGATTCCGGCGGAACTACCGGCGTACTCCGCCGGCACCTGACCGTCGCGAACGACGGCTTCGAATACCGCCGCCGGCAACGGCTTGCTGAAATGGTATCCCTGGTACGAGTCGCAGCCGTACTCTCTCAGGAAGGCCAACTGTGCGTCGTGTTCCACGCCTTCGGCGATGGTGCGCAGCCGCAGCGTATGTGCCAGTCCGATGACGGCCTTGACGATCGCCGAGTCGCTCTCGTCATCCGGGCAACCGTCCATGAAGGAGCGATCGACCTTGAGATGCGTCAGTGGCAGCCGTTTGAGATAGCTCAAGCAGGAATGACCCGTCCCGAAGTCGTCGATGGCGATGGGCACGTGGAGTTCGTGGAGCGCGCGCATGGTGCGGATGCTCGTTTCCGCGTCCTGCATCACGATGCCCTCAGTCAGCTCCAGTTCCAGGTAATGCGGATCCAGCCCGGCGGCGGACAGGGCGCGCTGCACGGTGGCCACGAAGTTCCGGTTGCGGAACTGGTGAGCGGAGACGTTGACGGCGATCGGGAACTTCGGCATGCCGGCCGCCTGCCAGCGCGCGTTCTGCCGGCAGGTCTCGCGCAGTACCCACTCGCCGATCGCTTCGATCTGACCGGTGTCTTCGGCGACCCAGATGAACCGGTCCGGCATCACGCAGCCCATCGTGGGGTGATACCATCGCAGAAGCGCCTCCGCGCCCGTGATGGTGCCCGAGACGACGTCGACCCTGGGCTGGTACTCCAACTGGAACTCGTTTCGCTCGACCGCAGTGCGCAACGCGGATTCCAGCCGGACGAGTTCGTAGGCGCGTCGATTCAGATCCGCGGTGAAGAACTCGAAACTGTTCCGCCCGCGATCCTTGGCATGGTACAGGGCGGTATCGGCGTGTTTGACCAGCGTGTCGACGTCGTCACCGTCGTTCGGAAAGATGCTGATTCCGATACTCGCGGAAACCGTCAGCACGTGCGCATCCATCTGATACGGCTCCTCCAGCGCTCGCAGGAAGACTTCGGCCGCCTGGGCCGCTCCTTCGACGGACGTCCGCGTCAGGACGATCACGAACTCATCGCCACCCAATCGAGCGACGGTGTCCGACGTGCGCGTGCAGGTCGCCAGACGCTGCGCCACCGCCTTGAGCAGCCGATCGCCCAGCGGGTGGCCTAACGTATCGTTGATGTTCTTGAACCGGTCCAGGTCCAGGAACATCACGGCCAGGACGTCGTTGTAGCGGCGTGCGGCAGCCAGAGCGTGCTCGATTCGCTCCTGGAACAGCACGCGGTTCGGGAGTCCGGTCACGACGTCGTAGTGCGCGAGGTACTGGATCTGCTGCTCCGCGGTCTTCGACGCCGACACGTCGTTGGACGAGCAAATGAAGTGCCGAACCCGCTTCCCGGGATCCTGCACCGCGGAAATCGACAGCCAGTGCGGTCGAAGCTCGCCGCTGCGCACACGGTACCACACCTCGCCCTGCCAGTGACCGCGGGTCTCGGCCACGATCCAGGCATCGTCCATGTCGCCGTCCGCGGTTTCGCTTCGTTCCATGAACGTCGGCGGCAGATGGATCACGTCTTCCAGCGTCCAGCCGGTGAACTCGCTGAAGGCCTTGTTGACCGAAATGATTCGCCGCAGACCGTCGGTCACTGCCAGGCACTCGCGAGTGCCGTGGAATACAGATGCCGCGAGCTGCAACTCCTCGTTGGCGCGTCGTCGCTCTTCCGCCTCGCGAACTTCGCGCTGGATGGCCGGTCCCAGGCGTGCAAGGTCGCTCTTGAGCAGGTAGTCGTGTGCGCCGTCGCGCATCATGGCGACCGCAATCTCCTCCCCCATGTTGCCGGAGACGACCACGAACGGGATGTCCTTGCCGGAAGCCTGCAGCGTCGCCAGCGCCCGTGGTGCGTCGAACGCCGGCAGATTGTAATCCGAGATCACGATGTCCCACCCGGCGTCGTCGAGTGCGGTTCGCATCTCCTCGGCGCTTTCGACACGCCGGACGGCAATGCGATATCCACCACGCTCCAGATGCCGGATCAGGAGAGCGGCATCGCTCTCCGAATCTTCGACCAGGAGGACGCGGAGCGGAGCCGCATTCGACGCCACCGAAGCCATGAGCCTAACGGGCTGCTGGCGCCGATTCGTTCAGGACCAGCCAGTACATGCCGAGCTGCCCTACGGCGTCCACGAACTGCAGAAAGTCGACCGGCTTGCGGATGTAGCTGTTGGCATGCAGGCGGTAGCTGGCCAGCAGATCCTGCTCCTCTTGGGAGGTCGTCAACATGATCACCGGAAGGAGCGCCGTTAGTGCATTCTCGCGGATGCGTCGCAGGACGGATAGCCCGTCCACCTTGGGCAGGTTGATGTCCAGCAGCACGACCGAGGGCAGATCGGTCGGATCCCTGTGAGCGTACGGTCCCTGCGCGAACAGGTAGTCGAGCGCTTCCTGACCGTCTTCCACGACCACGAGGTCGTTCCCGATCCGCCGCTTTTCGAGAGCGCGTCGTGTCAGGTCGACGTCGCTCGAGTTGTCCTCGACGAGGAGGATGGCCTTGTCCCTCACGTGCAGTTCTCCAGAGTGAAACGAAAGACCGCTCCCTGCTGCGGAGCTCCCTCGGCCCAGATCTTTCCCCCATGGCGATGGATGATGCGCTGTACGCTGGCCAGACCGACGCCGGTCCCCGGAAACTCCCGACTCGTATGCAGCCGCTGAAACGGTGCGAATAGCTTGCCCGCATGCGCCATGTCGAATCCGGCGCCATTGTCGCGCACCCAGCATGTCGTGAGCGTGCCGGCGGCGTCCGCGCCGAACTCGATCGTCGCGTCAGGCGTGCGCGAGGTGAATTTCCAGGCGTTCTCGATCAGGTTCTGCACCACGGCGCCGAGTAGCACCGCGTCTCCACGCACGAACGTTGCGTCCGCGGTCTTCACCGTAACGCGCCGGTCGGGATCGCGTTCGCGCAGACGCGCGACGTGGCAGCGAACCAGTTCGCTGATGTCGACACGCTCCCATGCCATCGCGGTCCGGCTCAACCGCGAGATCGACAGCAGGTCATCGATCAATCGCCCCATGCGCTGAATCTCGTCGCGTACCCGTGAGAGATACCCGGTCGCTCGCTCGTCCAGTGTGGTACCGTAGTCTTCGAGCAACGCCTGGCTCCACCCGTCGATCCCCCGCAGCGGCGAGCGCAGATCGTGCGAAACCGAGTAAGCAAACGCCTCCAGTTCGCGATTCGCCGCCGCGAGTTCCGCGGTCCGCTGCCGCACTCGCTCCTCCAATGCTTCGTTGAGCGCTTGCAGCTGCTCCTCAGCACGTACGCGGGCGGTCACGTCCGTTGAAACGCCCAGCACAGCGCGCTTGCCCAGCCCGTCGGTCGTGAACGGAATCTTCGTCGTATGAAAGATCCGCTCCTCGCCGTCGCCAGTCGTTGCGCGCTGTTCGGAGAAGTCGATGGGCGCATTGCGCTCCAGCACCATCAAGTCGCCACCGCGAAAGCGCTTGGCTTCTTCGGGCGAGGGTACGAAATCGGCATCGGTCTTCCCGATCAGGTTGTCGACCGTTGTGTGGTAGAGGCGCGCCAAAGCCTCGTTGGCGAGGATGTAGCGCCCATCCTCGTCCTTGGCGGAAATGCACGTCGGCGCCAGATCGATGATCTGTCGCAGCTGCCGCTCGCTGGTTTCGAGCGCACGCTGGCTGGCCTCACGCCTGCGAACCTCGCGCGTGAGCTCCACTCGGGCGCGCGCCAGTTCCGCCGTAAGTTCGGCGATCAGTACCGCCAGTGGTTCCTGGTTCGCGTTGTCGCCTTCCTCATCGCCTCCCCGTCCCACCAGTAGTCCGCTTTGCGTGACTCCTTGAGACGCCATGTACTATCTCCGGATCGTGTCGGGCAACTGCTTGGCGGCGAGTCCTTGAACCGGCCACCACGAAGGAGTATCGGCTGGTGTCTGCCCGTCCTTCACCAGCCGAGGTTCCTGCCTCGTTGCAGAGCATCGACGCCGCTGGGCGGCCGGTGGCGCATGCGCCGAAGTCGGAACCAGGCCCCGAGGTCGCTCAGCATTCGGCTCGTGGGTGCCCACGGACGACCCGTCACGCCGCAGTTGGCGCTTTCGTGACATCCTGGATTGCTTCCAGCAGGCCGATCGGCTGGAGAGAAGACCGATATGGATGTGCCGAAGGTGCTCCCGCCTGGCTCGGGAGAATGCGGCGTGCGCAACAGGAAGCGAGGGATGATCCGTCGCGGGTGCCGTGGCTGTAGCCGCGATCTGGCGATCATCGGTCACGAAGTGTGTGATTTCCGGACGTGCCATCTTGCATCGACGACCCGGGTGGCGAGTTGTCGGTCTGCGGGCGGTGCAGGCCGTGCGTGAGACCGTCGCCCAGACTGCCGTGAGTGTCCGTCGGCTCTCGTCCCGATCCGTTCGAACTACCGCGCTGGTTGCCGGCGCATGGACCGTCTTCGGATGCATCCATGCCCTGATGTGGATGGCGACGGAGAACGACGGTTACGCGATGTGGCGGACGCTGATTCCGGCGGCAATGGTCGTCGCGTGGGGTTGGGCGCTTCTGACGCCGCTGGTGTACCGCCTGACGAGAGCCGCGTTACCGTCGCGAGTGGGTTGGCGGACATCGCTCGCCGTGCATTCTCTGGCGTGCGCGCTCGTGGCGATCGGAACGACCGCGTTGCGGCTGCGTGTCACCGCCTGGATGTGGGGTACGGCCTTCCCGAGCGTGTCGTCCTTTGGTGAGCTGGTTGTCTTCTGGTCTGACGTGAATCTCTTTACCTATCTGGCGATCGTCATGATTGGCCGGGCAGCCGATGGTTTCCGGCGCTACCTGGACCGTGCTCTTCGTGCGCACGTGCTGGAGACGCAGCTGGCGCGTGCGCAGCTGCACTACCTGGAAATCCAGCTTCAACCGCACTTTCTGTTCAATTCGCTGAATGCGATCCAGGAGTTGGCCCACGAAGCGCCGGCCGCTGCCGAACGAATGCTGAACAAGCTGCGCACGCTGCTGGGGCTTTCGCTGGCGCGCGGCGGTCGCGATGAAGTGCCGCTCCTCGACGAGTTGTCCTCGCTTCAGCCATACATCGACATTCAGCGCACGCGTTTCAGCGACTGGCTGACCGTCGCAATACAGTGTGACGAAGATGCGCGCGATGCGCTCGTACCGCACCTGATCCTGCAGCCGCTTGTCGAAAACTCGATTCGTCACGGTCTTGCGGTGCGCGCTGGCTCTGGGCACATCGTGATACGGGCCCGACGGATGCGGAACAGGCTCCAGCTCGAAGTCCAGGACAACGGCGTGGGAGTCGCGGCGTCGTCAGGTGGCCGCCCGACTGGCATCGGGTTGCCCAATACCGGCGACCGACTCCGTCAGCTCTACGGGGCTGACCAGAGCCTCGTGCTGCGCGAAGCGGAGGGTGGTGGGACTGTCGTCGAGATCAACATCCCCTATCGCAAGGCAGCGGTCGACGATCGGCTGCCCGGCAGTTCCGACGCGGTTCGCCCGGATATGCCGCCGGACTCCGATCCTCTGGATGTCGATTCGTGGCGGACCGGCGAGTTCAGTGTCGGGCAGTTCGTGTCGCTCCCAGCGAAGAGCACACAGGAAGATTCGGCGGCGGACGAGTGCACCGGCAGCAGGCCGGTCGCCGGGTCGGGAGCCGCGAGCGTCGCCAGCGTTCCGCTGCCGCCGTCCCGGTTCGGCCCTCGGGTCCTCATCGGCGTCGTCATGCTGTGGCTGCTGATGGCGCTGTTGTGGACGGTGCAGATGCAGGTATACGCAGCCTTCCGGGGCATGGCATGGAAGCCGTTCTCGATCGACCTGCTCAAGCTCCAGAGCGTTGCGTCGTTGTACTGGATTGCGGTGACGCCCCTGGTGTTGTGGCTGTCGCGAGCGGTT
This sequence comes from Gemmatimonadaceae bacterium, assembly GCA_019186945.1. GTDB lineage: Bacteria > Gemmatimonadota > Gemmatimonadetes > Gemmatimonadales > Gemmatimonadaceae > JABAQJ01. Next base: position 198,266 of record JABAQJ010000002.1, on the reverse strand, counting down.
CGCATCCGGCCGAATCGCTGGGTTGGACCACTGGCGATTCACATTGGTGTCGCAGTGGTGCTTTCGTTCGGCCATCTCGAGGTGACGAATCTCCTCGACCTGTCGCAGTCGCCGATTCTCGTTCCGTTCAACATCAATCCGCTCACCGGCAATCTGTTCGTGTACATCATGCTGGTAGCGTGGATGAACTCGCGCGATTTCAGCGCCTGGTACCGGGCGCGCGAGGTCGCGGCGGCCCGCCTGACGTCGGAGATAGCCAGTTCGCGGTTCCGGGCGCTCTGCGTACAGCTTCGCCCGCAGTTCCTGCTCGGAACGTTGGAACTGCTTGCGCATCTGGTTCACCGGGATGTCGGTCGTGCGGAACGCCTGATCGCGCGGCTGGCCGACGTGTTGCGCCGTACTCTCGACGCCGCCCGCGACCGAACAACGACGCTGCGGTCGGAGCTGCAACTTCTGACGGCTTGCGTGGAAGCGCACCAGATCGGTATCCGTCCCAATCTCGCCCTCGATGTCGAGGTGGACGGACCCTCGATGACGAGCGTAATCCCCAGTCGCCTCGTCTGCACGATGGTCGACGACCTTCTCGCTGGCGAAACGGCGGATCCGGAGGCGCGCCTTGCGATTTCCGTGGCTGCCGAGCGCGTCGCGTCGGCCACCCGCATACGGATACGTGGGGATGCCGCCTGGCAGGATGTCTCGAGTGGGAGGCATGCCTGGTGGCGCAAGAAGAGCGTGGCGGAAGCGGCCATCGCCGATGCCGGCCCACTCGTTTCAGTCACGTTTCCGGATCGGTCGACGGCGGTCGTCGTCGTCGCCGATCCACCGTCCGACCGCCAGCCCGGACCCCCACTCGTGGCGGCAGCAGCCGCCTGACCGTTCTCCAGGAGGAGCCTGTGACCATGAAAGTGTTGATCGTAGACGATGAGCCGATCGCGCGTCGTCGTGTGCGTCGACTGCTGCGCATGGAGGAAGACGTCGAGGTGGTGGGAGAATGCTCCAGCGGCAGCGAAGCGGTGGCCGCGATCAGGGAACATCGGCCCGACCTGGTGTTCCTCGACGTGCAGATGCCGGACCTGGACGGGTTCGGCGTAGTCGCCGCGTTAGGCGATGAGCGTCTTCCGGCGATCGTGTTCGTCACGGCGTACGACGAATACGCGGTGCGTGCCTTCGATGTCCATGCCATGGATTACCTGCTCAAGCCGTTCGACCCCGAACGGTTCAGGGCCGCGTTCCTCCGCGCCAGATCGCATCTGGAGCAGGTGAGCAGCGCCGATGCCGGCCGCAAGATCACGGCGCTCCTCGAGCAGGTGCTGGGTGGCGCGAAAGCTGGTGCAGTCCTGGCCGCGAACTCCAGCGGTAATGGCGCCGGCGCTGTCGCGGCCGCAGCGACGCCAGCGCGCGTGCGCTTTCTCGATCGCCTGATGGTGAAGCACGACGGACGCGTGTTCTTCGTGAAGGTCTCCGATGTCGACTGGTTCGAGGCCTCGGGCAACTACGTACGGGTATACGTCGGACGCGCCTCGCACCTCATTCGCGAGACGATGCACGGGATCGAGGCACAGCTCGACCCCAACGAGTTCGCGCGCATTCACCGAGCCGTGATCGTGAACCTGGACCGTATTCGTGAGCTGCAACCGTGGTTTGCCGGCGACTACATCGTCATCCTCCGTGACGGACGCCAGCTGAAGCTCTCGCGCACGTATCGCGAAGCTCTTCAGCAGCGGATGCACCGGATGCCGTAACTATTCGAACGCGTCCTGCCCCGGGCGCCGGTCCGATGCACCGGCGCTCGGCGTGGCGTCGGCTGGCCTCCGGACCCGGGCGAAACCGCATGGCAGAGGGTCCGTAGTTACCTTCCGCGCATCGCTCGCTCGATCGTGACCAACCCGGAGACGCTCATGTCGCTGATCAAGTTCCTGTTTTTCGCGCTGCTGGCGATGTTCGTTCTGCTGCCGGCGGCCGGAATCCTGGCGTTGATCGGTTTGCCGATCGTCGCCGTCCTCGGAGTGGTAGCGCTTCCCGTCCTGGGCGTCCTGTTCCTGATCGGGTTCCCGATCTTCGTGGTGGTGGTGTTGGTCTGCGTGGTGCTCGGGGTGGTCTTCGGCTTGCTAGGCGCACTCGTTGGACTGGGACTGGCGGCACTCAAGCTCGCCCTGTTCATCGCACTGCCGGTGTTCCTCGTCGTCTGGCTCGTCGATCGGATGCGCGGGCAACGGCAGCGCGTCTGAAGCGCGCCGGGCACCACGGCGTAATCCGCGCAGGCGCCGCGCAACAGCTGCTGGCGCTTGCCGAACCCCCTTCGAAGGGCCTCAGGCGGCACTGGGATCGGACGCTGGAGATCGCTATACCTGATTGACAGTGAGTGCCGGTTCCGACACTCGACTCGACGTATGGAACGACTGGGGCGCGAACGTGCCGATGCGATGGAGCGTCTCCGTGTGTGCCGACATTTCCTCCAGCGCGTCGGATGCCGCGCCGAGGCCGCCGGTATGCTCGAACTCCACGATGAAGCGATATGACCATGGCGTTCCGGCTGGCCGCGCCTGGAGTGCGACCATGTTCATGTGCCTCGCGTGCAGGGGCTCCAACGTCCGCAGGAGCGCTCCCGGGACGTTTGCCGTGGTGTAGACCGCAATCGTCCTGACGCGCGTCGATGGATCGGGCGTCATGTCGGCGGTGGAGAGGATGAGGAACCGCGTCGCGTTGTCCGTGCGATCCTCGACATTGCGGGCAAGTACAGTGAGGCCATGGCGCTCCGCGGCGCGTGCACTGGCGATAGCCGCGTGCCTTGCGTCACCGCGACGGACGACGTCGCGCGCCGAGCCGGCGGTATCGTAGCTGGCGCGAACGTCGAGCTGCGGGCGCGCGCGCAGAAACTCGCGACATTGCGCCAGTGCCATCGGGTGGCTTTCGACCGATACCACATCGTCGAGCGTTGCACCTTTGACGCCGAGCAGGCAGTGCCGGATCGGAATCACCACTTCGCCGATGGCATGGACGTCAGGCTCGGCGAGTATCGCGTCGTAGCTGGCGACCACGCTTCCGGCGAGCGAGTTCTCGACCGGCAGCACGGCGATATCGATCGTCCTGCTTGCCAGGGCTCGGGTCACGTCGAGGAAGTCGCGAAAGGGTACCGGTTCGATGGCGCCGGCGGTCGCGCGGTGGGCGGCTTCTTCGCTGAACGATCCCGGTTCGCCCTGGATGCCGATGCGCGTGGCGACGCCGGAGGACCGAGCGCGGGCCGCGGTTACCGTCATAGCGACACCAGGTCGGGGCGAAGGGTGCGCGCGCCGCGAAGGTAGATAGGGCGCACCGTTCGTCCGGATGCAAGAGTCAGGTGCAACATGACTCGGATGCAGAGGGCGGGCGCGCCCTCGGTCGTCATTTCCGTGACGCACAGCATCGGCACGTCGGTCCAGCCCAGCGCGCGTGCGACTGCCGCCGGATACAGGCTGTGGATGTCCGGCGTGGCGGAGAAGATCGCGCTGACGATGTCGTCCGGGCGAAGGCCGTTCGCGCAGGTGAGCGCCGTGAGGAGTTCACGGACTGCGTCGTCCACCATCGGGCCTTCGTCGGCGGCAACAGTCGTGGCGCCGCGGAGTGCGCAGAAGCGTGGCGTGGCCGCGGGCTGTCGGCGTGCGGCGGCCAGTCGTGAGGAGGAGGGCATGGCCGTCATCGTCATGCCGGCATTGCGGTGGCGCCCGTGCGACGCGGTCGCCGCTGGCGCTGGCCACGCGTCGCGGTTGCGACGGGGCGTCCGCAGAGGTAGGCGAGCGGTTTGACGCGGGCCATCAGGTCGTCGAATGCATCGAAGGTCAGCGACTGCGGGCCGTCCGAGAGCGCCGTCGCCGGATCGGGGTGGACCTCGATCAGCAGTCCGTCGGCCCCAGCCGCAACCGCCGCCAGCGATAGCGGGAGAACGAGGTCGGCCCTGCCGCCGGCATGGCTGGGATCGACGAGAACCGGGAGGTACGTTTCCTTTTTGAGGACTGGTACAGCCGCAACGTCGAGCGTATTGCGAGTGGCCGTCTCGAACGTGCGGATGCCGCGTTCGCAGAGGATCACGTTGGGGTTGCCGTGCGCGAGCACGTACTCTGCCGCCAGGAGGAACTCGCCGATCGTGGCCGACATGCCGCGCTTGAGCAGTACTGGCACCCCGCATTCGCCGGCCGCCGTGAGGAGCGTGTAATTCTGCATGTTGCGCGCACCGATCTGGAGTACATCGACGACGTCGATGAGGGCAGGGAGCTGGGAGGCATCCATAACTTCGCAGACGATTGCCAGCCCTGTTTCCGCGCGGGCTGCTGCGAGCATTTCCAGTGCCTCGGCGCCCAGACCGCGGAACGAGTAGGGCGACGTTCGCGGCTTGAATACGCCGCCGCGGAGCATGATGGCGCCTGCCGACTGGACAGCGCGGGCCGTCCTGAGGAGCATCGCGTGCCCTTCGACGGCGCAGGGTCCGGCGATCACCGTGAGGTCGCCGTCGCCGATCGTCAGGCAGTCCGTGATGCGGACGGCGGTGTTGCGCTCTCGGCTGGTGGCACGCGGGCAGGAGGCGTTCGAGGCGGGCTGGATGTCGGGCATACGGGGCGCGGAGGCGTTCGAGGGAGTGGTAGAAACGAAAAAGCTCCCGAGGGCATCGGGAGCTTGGGGATCGTCGCGGTCAGTGCTTCAGGTGCGCGCGCGACAACAGCTCCCGGGTTCGCGGAAGCTGCTAAAGTAGAACGAGAAGGCGCGGGTTGTCGGAAGCATTGACGGTGAACATCGGCGGCGTGCATCCGATGCGCAAGGGGCTGTAGCGCGTGAATGGCCGTCGGGATTAGGTTTTGGCTCTCGCAGGGAGCTTTTCGGAACTTTGTCGGAGGGAAGTTGCGGGACCGGTTTCACGGGACGTAGCGCAGTCCGGTAGCGCACCTGAATGGGGTTCAGGGGGTCGCGGGTTCAAATCCCGCCGTCCCGATTTTGCAAAGTCCGCCGCAACACCCGCGAATGGGTTGAAGGACCACTTTAGGTCCGGGTCGGGCACGTTCAGGTGGATGAGCTCCGCGCGGCGTGCGCTGGGGATGAATCGGAGTACCCGGTCGGCGAGGTTACCGTGCGGGTCGAACAAGGCGAAGCCCTCGCCAGCAAGCACGTCCTGATGCAGCATCGTCGCGAGGAGCGTCGACTTGCCCATGCCCGTCTTCCCGATCGCGTAGAAGTGATACCGTCGGTCGCACCGACGAATGCCAAAGGGCACTCCGGCGTTCCGGAACGTTGTGCGGCCAAAGTACGTGATGTGCGCGTCGTCGAATCGCATCTTCACAGTCTCTCGCAGGGACGCACGACAATGAAGAAGCCGGCTGTTGTCGTTAGGCTCGGAATGCGCCGTTGGCGAAATCGGCAACCGTCCACGTCTCCTCGTTAGGCGCGTCGGTGATACGCTGGGTGCATGAGCAAGAAGAGGAAAACGTCAAAGTCAGTCGGCGAGGTAGTGCGCACGTTGCGGAAGGAGCTGCGGTCCCTTCGGCGAGCGCTGGAACGCGAACGGAAGCCGGCACGAATGAATCCGAGGCAGCCGGCGACGTTGCCACCTCGCCGTCGCAGCCTCTCCTGAAACGATTGCCTATCAGCCTCCTTCGGTATATTTTCGGTGCATTCTGGTGCAGCGGCGACGAGACGGGCTGTCCAGGAAGGCCTTGTGCGTTATTGCAAGCAGACATAATGTCCACAAAATGTCCCCATCATTCGCTCTCCGAGACGTTACTTCCGATGAGTTCCGAGCCCTTCGTGAGAGCATGGGTCTCTCTCAAGGCGAAGTGGCAGAACGAGTTGGGTATAGCTCGAAGACGATACATCGATGGGAGACGGGCGCTGCCAAACCGAGACGTGCGGCGTTCGAGCTGCTGGCCTCTGCTCGCCTGCCGAGCACCGATCGCGCTAGGAACCGTTTCCGGTTCATTGACCTGTTCGCTGGCATTGGCGGCCTTCGGCGCGGCTTCGAGTCGATCGGGGGCGAGTGTGTGTTCACGTCCGAGCGCGACAAGTACGCGCAGCTGACGTACAAGGCGAATTTCCCCAGCGACCATCCGGTTGCCGGTGACATCATACCGATCGCATCGGAGACAATTCCCGCGCATGATGTCCTGCTGGCCGGCTTCCCGTGCCAGCCGTTCTCCTTGGCCGGCGTTTCGAAGAAGAACGCACTTGGCCGACCGCACGGCTTTGCGTGCGACGCACAGGGGACGCTCTTCTACGAAGTCGCTCGGATTCTCCGACACCATCGTCCGAAGGCGTTCCTCCTCGAGAACGTCAAGAACCTGGCGAGCCACGATGGCGGCCGGACGTTTCGGACGATCCGTTCCGTGCTTACCGATGAACTCAAGTACCACGTGTCCTGGAAGGTCCTCGATGCCCGTGGTTTCGTGCCGCAGCATCGAGAGCGGATCTTCATCGTTGGCTTCCGCGACGAGACTGGGTTTTCCTGGGACGCGCTGGACATGCCACAAGCCTCAGTCGGACCGCGGCTGAGGTCCATCCTGCATCCTGAGGATGGCACGGAACTGCCGGAGTCGCCCTACACCGACGGCAAGGGTCGGGTCGCACAGAAGTACACGCTGACGAATCACCTGTGGCAGTACCTCCGGGACTATGCCGCCAAGCATCGCAGCCTCGGAAACGGGTTCGGCTTCGGCTTGTTCGGGCCAGAGGACGTGGCCCGCACATTGTCCGCCCGGTATCACAAGGATGGTTCAGAGATCCTGGTGAAGCGCGGGCACAGGCAACCGCCGCGGCGCCTAACGCCTCGCGAGTGCGCTCGTCTCATGGGTTTCGACAAGCCGGGTCACTCGGGCTTCCAGATTCCAGTCTCGGACACGCAGGCCTACCGCCAGTTCGGGAATTCTGTTGTGGTGCCAGTCGTTGAGGCCGTTGCGAGGGCCATGCGGCCTTTCATTCTGGGAGAACCCGTTGCGGCCGACCAGCTGACGCTTCCTCTGGTCGCGAGAACAGCCTGAGTCGGACGCCACCATGGCTGACATCGTTGACAGAAAGACGCGCAGTCGAATGATGTCGGGGATCCGGGGCAAGAACACGAAGCCTGAACTGGTGGTGCGCAGTTTTCTTCACCGAAGTGGCCTACGGTTTCGGCTGCACGGAAGGAACCTGCCAGGAAAGCCCGATCTGGTGTTTCCGAAGTACCGCGCTGTCGTCCACGTGCACGGATGCTTCTGGCACCGACACCGGGGGTGCAGATACGCGTATATGCCAAGTTCGAATCGCAGCTTCTGGATGGAGAAGCTCACTGGTAACGCGAAACGTGATCGGCGAATCGATCAACAGCTTCACGGTCTCGGGTGGAAGCCGATCACGATCTGGGAATGTGAGGTCGGGAACGAACGCGCGCTTGAAAGGCTGGCGGATCGCATCCGGGCGATAGCATGAGTCACACGCTCGACGAGTGGATTGATCTCGTGTCCGACGACGGTTGGCAGTGGTACGTGAAATACCTCGCCGGCAACGACACGCTCCTCACCAAAGCACATCAAGCAGGACCCTACATTCCGAAAGCTTTCGCGTTCGAAGTTTTTCCTTCGATCGTACGCGAGGACCTGATGAATCCGCGCGCGACGATCACGGCGCTGATCGACTCGCACGACGATCAGGGCAAGCCAGCGATGATCTGGTACAACAGAAAGACGCGAAACGAGTGCCACTTCACCGGCTGGGGCGGCAGCAAGTCAAAGCTCCTTGATCCGGACAACACCGGCGCTCTCACTGTGTTCGCGTTTTATCGGCACGAAGGCAGTGATGCTGAGCTTTGTCGCATTTGGATCGCCCGTGACCTGGACGAGGAGGAGGCGATCCTCGGCCGCGTCGGGCCGGTGGAACCTGGTCGCGGCGTAACCTTTCGAGCTGGCGTGTACCTGCCGAGGGATCAACGTGCCGAGGAGAGGCCGCGTGATGCCTCGTGCATGCTGACGGCGGGGCAGATCCCTAACGAGTGGTTCTACACATGGCCAAACGTGGCAACAGTGGTCAAGCTTGCGATCGATCGGTTACCGACGAGCAGCGAGGACCCTCCCGACAAACGACTCATTCGACGTCACGATTGCGAGACCGGGATCTTCTACTCTATTGAGAGTGCCGTCGTCTTGCCTCGAATCAAAGAGGGGTTTGCTTCAGTCAAGCTGTTCACGGACCTGGCGAGTACGGTACTGAATCGTCGCAAGTCACGGCACGGCGCCTCGCTGGAGTTGCACGCGAGAGCCATCTTCGATGAAGAGGGCGTTCCGTATTCACACGGCGAGGAATCCGAACATGGGAAGAGGCCGGATTTCCTCTTTCCCTCGGCGAGTGCGTATCAGGATGGACAGTGGCCGGTAGAACGTCTACGCATGCTTGCTGTGAAAACGACGTGCAAGGACAGATGGCGCCAAGTCATCGACGAGGCAGAGCGGCTCCCGACCAAGCACTTGCTGACGCTGCAGCAAGGAGTCTCACCTAAGCAGTACGCGCAGATGAAGGCCGCGGGGGTCGTTCTCGTTGTTCCCAAGCCGATTCACGAGAACTACCATGAGGACATTCGGCCGGAACTATGGTCGCTGGAGAAGTTCATAGGCTCAACTCGCTCTGCATGTTCGCTCACGATTCCGTGAATCTCCACTTCGCATTTTCGGATTGAAGTCCGCATGACTCACACAAGACGACAAAGCAGCCGCTGGACAAACCCGTCAGTGCTTCTTCTCGGTGATGGTGCCGATCCCAGCGGCCTGCCGGTGCGACTCTCCCTCGACAACGGCAGCGAGTCTCGCAGTCGCGCCTTCGATGCCTGGGCGGCGGATCGGGGCATCGCGCTCGCCTTCATTCAGTCGGGCAAGCCGATCCAGAACGCACATATCGAGTCGTTCAACGGGCGCTTTCGCGACGAGTGCCTGAACCAGCACTACTTCCTATCGTTGGAGGATGCCCGCTTTCACATCGAGCGCTGGCGACGCGCGTACAACGTGGAACGGCCCCACGAAGCCTGCTCTCCCTTAACCCCGAGCGAGTACGCCCGTACGTTTTCTCCCTCACCCTGGGTCCGACAGTCTGCCTAACCGTGGAGAAAGGACGGGGGAACCCTCAGGCTGGTCGGCGAGTTTGAGCGGGTGTTGTTGCGCAAGGCTGCATCGCTCAACGCTCCTACCGATTTCGCCCTCACTTTCGCGGCCTACGTCTCGGTCAAGAACAAGGCGGCACGTCGCTTCGAGCAGCTTATCGACGAAACGATCGGGTTTATCGAGGAGATCGAGAGAGTGGCATCCGCACCAGTGTCCCCCAGTTCGACGCAATTCCACTTTCGCAGTATTATCGACCGCCGTTCGTGGGGACCATGACTGACGCGTCAGTCCGCGGCGTGACTGCAGAGGAACTGGCACGCTTGTTTCCGTGGGTGTACCACATGGCCGAAGCGGGATCGTGGGAAAGTATCGTCAGGCATGGGCTTCTCAGTACGTCGGCCCTACTTGATCTCTTCGAGGTGCGTGCCGACGACCGAGGACCGATTGAGTCGGTGCACCGAAGGAAGCCGGTGACGATCAACCATCCTATTCACGGCCGAGCGGTGATACGCGATCAGAAACCGATGGACGACAAGGGACTGTCGCGCGCTCTTGAGGACGGCCTCACGCCTCGTGACTGGTACGAGATGCTGAATCGTCACGTGTTCTTTTGGACCTCGGAATCCAGACTCAGCCGATTGCTTTCTGCGCGAGCGTATCGGACCAAGCGCCAACTTGTGCTCAAGGTTCGCACGGCCGATCTGCTAGCGAAACACGGTAGGTCAGCATTGCTCTCACCAATGAACAGCGGTGCGACCAAACCCTATCCGCACCCCCGTGGTCGAGAGACTGTCCTTTCGCTTTCGGATTACCCGATTGAGGACTGGAAGCGGCGACGGCCGCGAGGCGAGTGGGTTGTCGAGTTGCTTGTGGCAAGAGGAATTCCGGATATCGTCAGCTACGTCGACGAGGCGAAGCACGTGCAAGGCGGGCTTGCGGAAGAACTCGTGTATCAACGTAGGGGCCAGATGAAGGCCTGCGGAGCCTAACGCTGAATAGCTGTTGTACGAAGGCTCCGCGTGCGCACAACTGATGGCGACGATCGCTTGTCATCTTTCCGCTCGGAGCGCTTTGACATCGATCGGCTGGCGACGCCACGTTCTCTCATGCCGTCAGGCACTCCGGGGCCCGCTGCTGCAACTCTATAGCGCAGCCGGGACCGCTTCTTCCTCCAATGCAGATGCAGCCGCCTGCCGCATCTCCCACGTGCGCAGCATCCGTACGAACGGAACCGCGACGTCGGGGTGGAACTCGGCACCAACCCGCCGTTCGATGTATGCCAGGATCGACGCCATACCCCAGGCAACACGATAGGGGCGATGCGTTCGCAGAGCATCGAAGACGTCGCAAGCATGCACCAGGAGCGACGCATGATGACAATCCCGGCGCGTATGCCGCTGCGGATAGCCTCCACCATCGATCATGATATGATGCTCGAAAGCGACGGCCGCGCACATGTCGTGCTTGCGGCTGCCGGCAAGGATCAGCCGGGCCCCATCCACCGGATGCTGATTCAGCAACCGCCGCTCGTGCTCGTTGAGCGCCCCTGGCTTGCGCAGCACATCAACGGGAACCCGTACCTTGCCGAGGTCATGAAGCAGGCCCGCGACGCCATAGGCGCGAACCTCCCGCGCCGACAGGCCCAGCGCTTCCGCCAGCCCCATCGCCAGGACGGAGACGTTGATGGAGTGCGTCGTCGTGTACTGGTCGAAGTCCTTCAGGGTCAGCAAAGGGAGAAGCACTTCTCGCTCGTTATGCATGGCCGTCGATAGCGAGGCGACGACCAGTTCCGCTTCCGACCACGGCAGGCGTTGACCCGAAGTCACGGCTTCGTGCATCCACTGCACGGCTTCCGCTTCCTCGGAAAAATCGACGATTCGCGAGTCCCATCGCCCGCTCCCCGCTGTACCTTCCTCGCCATCGATGGACGACTCCGACGCAGCGTCGCGCACACCGATCGCGCCGAACCGGATGGGTGTGGGACGCGCCGGCCGCGCCATCCGTGGCGCCGCGGCCGCGGCGTGAAGCCCCAGTCGCCCAAGAATCTCGGCGAGGAACTCCCGGTACTCCTCCGGCCCCACTTCGGCATCGAACTCGAGGCGCTGCACGCCCGCCGCGGAAAGATGTTCGGCCCAATCCCAGTCCTGCAGTTCGCGGAGCGCGTGCTGGCCGTAGATGACCTCCCGCCCAACGAAGGAGAAACTCTGCCGTGGATCCGCCTGCTGCAACGTTCGCAGGCGGCGAAACGACACCTCTGCAGCCGCGGCACGCGCAGGATGTCCCTCGGCGTAGAGCGACATGCGCGCCAGCGCCTGTGCGAACGAGATGAGGAACTGATGCGCGTCTGTCATCCCACGACTGGTTCGGCGGCTGCCGCTCGCCGGTAACCGTGGTCCCGGTTACGACGCGCCAACAGCAATGCAAGACTCGCTGAAGGCGCATGAGCATGCCGAGTGGCCAGCGCGGCAATGCACGCATACATCTCGAGCGTACCTTTGCGGAGCTTCGTATAACGGAAGAGCCACTGCTGCGTCAGCGGGCGACGCGTCAGCCACCGCAGTGTTTCCTCCCCGTCGCAGGTGGCGATTGCGCGAACGGCACGTGCACGCAACTCGTCGCTCACACGTTCATCCTGCTCAAGGCGCTCCATGAGCACCGCGGCAAGTCGGCGGTCACATGCTCTTCCGGCCTTCGCGATTACCAGGGCCAGGATACGGGTATCCTCATCTCTAGCACCGGCCACCAACAGTTCGTTCCGCAGCGAAGCGTGACGTACCCCAAGGCGAAACGCTTCGCGCCGGAGCGACGCATCCTCGTGGCGACACAACATCCGCAGGAGATCCTTTTCCGGCCAGCCTCCGAGTCGCTCATAGACGAACAGGAGCAGGCGTTGCATCCCCGGCTGCAACGAATCGATCCTTTGGTCAAGGAACGGTAGCGCATCGGGGCCCACCTGCACCAGGAGATCGACCACCCACGGACACTCCTCGGGGTTTCGCTGCTGCAACATGTCCAGCAGCGGATCCACTGCGCGCGACTTGAGGCGGGCAACGGCGTGTATCAGCACACGCATGTCCGGACGCTCGACGGCAAGCTGTTCACGAAGGACTACGCCATTGACCAGCGAGTCGATGATCGCTTCGCGAGTGTCGCTCCACGGGTAGCCGACGAGTCGATCGAGGAGTGCGGCAAGCCCATCGCGCTCGACGAGGAGCGTGACGGCGGATTCGGTTGATGGGCTCAACGCACCAATCTCCAACGAGATCTCGAGCAGACGCTCGGGTTCGATCGTGGAGATCTCGCCGTCGCCGTCGACGATCGCGGGAGCCTCGCCTTGCCCAAGGTCGCGCAGCAGTTCGCTGTACCTGTCCGGGTTCGGGTCGTCGAGCATCCAATCGGCAAGCTGGCGGCGAACCTGTGTACGGAGAACGGCGTCCGTTCGGCCGCCATGTCTGCCGCGGTCTTCACTGTTCCGCGCCAACTTCCCGAACAGGCGGATCATCGAGTCGCTGACGAGCTTACCGCCGGCGGCCGCACCAGCCGCGAGAATGTCGATGAGTGCCCTGGCGTTAAAGACGTCAGTGGCCTGCGTCATCAAACGAGCACGAGTATCTTCGCCGATGATGGTCAGGAGTCGCCGGAGTGTCTCTGGCGCGAGCGCCTGCACCAGGTCCGACGCACGCTGCTGCATGGCCGGAGCCAGCGCATTTCGCTTGGCTGCCTGGGCCAGTCCTTCGGTCAACTGAACCAACGCGTTAGCTGCACGACGAGCTTGCGTGGCATCCCCGGATTGAACCTGTGCCTCCATTCGTGCCGCCATCGCCCCCGTGGAGACGTCAGCGTCGGGAGGGAGCTCGTCCTGATCCAGCGCAGAGAGTGCGAGCGCGAGCCATATCGGATGCTCGCCTTCGTCGCCGGCGGTCGGCGAATCATCCTCTGCCAATCCGAGCCGTTCGAACCGCGCCCGCAACAACGCGACATGTCGCCAGCGATGCAACTCGTCGTCGGAGAGTTGTCCGAGCGGTTTGTCGACACGATCGGCCGGAGTGGCCAGGATGGCCACGAGATCCTCGAGTTCTGTCGCCGTCGCACCGGGCAGCAGGCGGAGGCCGGCAAGCTGGTGCGCATGCAGATGCGACGCCAATTCGGAAAGCACCCTCTGCTCACCGTCGACTGCAACACCATCGATCACCAGTTGCGAGTGGGCGACGCCGATCGCTATCGGACCATCCCGGTCGAGGCCCTCGATCGCGCGGGACACGAACCGCTGTACTGCCGCGCCGAGCAACGGGTGGGAGACAGGGTAGATGGCGCGCTTGTGCAGCGCATGCGCCAGAGCGATGACCAGCCCGGACCGCCCCGCCACCGGGGCGGTGGGGAGAGCACTGGCGGTCGTCGTGTCCGGCATCGGATGCGGTAGCGGGTTGACAGGGATTTCGAGTGGCGCGCTGATGCCTCACGAAACGACGACCCGGCCGTGACGAGCGTTACACCGCGTGCTGCCGAAATCCCACCGCGCACTCCACACGCGGTGGCCGGATATCGACTATCGCAGTGTCATCATCAGGCGGAGCGTGCGGCCAGGCTGCGGCAACCCGCACTGGTCAAACACGGCGGCGTCCCCGGCGTTGTCGAGCGACAGAACAGTCCGTAGCCAGCGGAACGGGCCTCTGGCCACAGAGACTGTTTTCTGCACGCCGAGGTCCATCGTGGTCACGGCTTGGATCCTATCCTCGTTACCGGTATCCCCATTCAAGCAGTACTGCGTGCCGGTGTGCCGGGCACTCGCGAAACCGCGCAGCCGAAAGGGAAGCGGTACCCCCAGCTCAACCCGACCTCTGGCCTCGGGGTTGTTCTCTGCATGGCGCTCGGTGTCGTCGGTGGTGATGTCGAAGATACGGATGCTCTGGATCAATGCATCGGCATTGACCGTCACAGCGCGGTCTGCGTTGGCTCCGAAAGCGAGTCCACCCAGGATTTCCGCACCACCGCTTTCGATGCGGTCGCGGTTGATGCGCTTGAAACGGGTCGGGTTTGACAATCTGATCCGCACGACAGCGTCATCCAGCGTGTGCTTGAAGGCTGTCAGTTGCAAGGTTCCGCGATTGCCTCCGAAGGCACGGTTCATCGTCACGCCGGCTTCGAGGCCGAGCAGGGTTTCCGGCTTGAGATCCGGATTCGGTGTAAACCTGTTCAAGGCGCCGGAATAGAGTTCGCGGAGTGCCGGAAACCGCGATCGCTGGCTCACGCTCGCGTGAAGTCCCCAGTTCGTGTTCAGCGTGTGCGACACGCCCAGCCGCCAGCCAGCCTTGTCGAGCGGCTCCTGACCCGGCAGGCGACCGCCCGTAAGCGGGGTCTTTGCACGGTCCATGACGAAGCCACCGGCGATGTTCGTGGCGTCACCGATCGGTGCCTCTATTTCGGCGCCGGTGCTGTTGAGTATCTGCTGATAGTCGGCTGCTGCCGTCGTGCCAACTGTCTCCGTATACCTGACGTCGGCACGGGTCCAGCCCAAACGGAGCGTAGCGTGTCCAAGTGACTGCGTCACGAGCGCACGTAGCGTGCCGGAAACTTCGTCGCCCAGCTCCTGGTCGACCACCGTCAGGTACTCGCGACTTTCGAAGGACTCGATCTTCAGCTTCCCCGCATTTCGGCCCGCGCCAACGGTCAACGAAGCAAAGCCCAAGGGAGTCCTGAACATTCCGCTGCTGGCGGACAGTGAGGCGACTGTTCTACGATGATACGGATAGCGCCACAGGCGTGGGCTGGTGACGTTCTCTTCCGGCGGCACTCCCTTTTCTGCATCGAATGCCGAGAAGGATGCGCCGACGGATCTGCCCGCGGAGTTCGCCCATCTCAAAGACGCAAATCCATCTGTCTCGCTAAGGTCACTGTTGGTGCGGAGACCGTCTCTGGCAGTCGGATCGCTGACCTTGGAGGGCAGGGAAAGCCCATCGCGCTGGCGATACGCCATTCCACCGCGAATGGAGAGCGCGCCGCTGCCGACGCCCGTCCATACTCGGCCAGCTCCGAGCGACCCGGTGAACGAGCCGAACTCGTCGACACCCGCACCGCCAAACAGGCTCCCGCCGGCGGTGAGCGCGTTCACGTCGTGAGCGACTTCGATCGTGCCCCCCAAGGCGTTCGGGCCGTTGAGCAGTGAGCCAAGCCCGCGAACGATTACGATCCGTTCCGCGCCCGTGATCGGCATCAGCGACGGATCCGCCCGATGATCCCAGCCGAGCGTGATTGGCACGCCGTCGATCAGGATGGAAGCCTGACGGGAGTCTGACCCCCGAACCGAGAGTTCCATCTCACCGCGCGAATTGAGCCGGACATGCACGAACGGCGACTCGCGAAGCGCCTGATCGAGGACTGGCGCGGGTGAGGATCGCAATTCGGCTGGATCGATTGCAACGGCGCTGGCGCCGCCAACCGTGGTGGCCGTGCGCCCCGCGCTGACAGTGACCGTCTGCAGGCGCCTAGCGGAATCGGCACGCGTCGAGTCCTGCGCGGCCTGCGCCTCGATGCCTTGCGCTGATGCCACGGTCGCCAGCATGGCGATTTTCAGTCGCTGGATCACGGTTCCCCGGTCGTCATGGATTCTGAATCATGAACATTTCATGGACGCGCAAATATCGGGAAGCGTTGACCCCATCGCAACCGCCCCCGGGGGGACGGCCCGGAGCGCTGTGTCGGGCACGGCCAACGCGGTTCCCCGGGTGACGGTTCGCACACCCGCGCGTCCAGATGGTGACCAGCCTTCTGAACCGTCTGCGCGGAACGACGTATGGGAATCATCGGTGGCCTCAAGCGACAACTCCGATCGGTAGTCGAATGGAAGGATCCCGGACCGGATGAGCTCTTCAGCCGCTGGTCGGAGGACGTGGACGAGATCAAGAATGCATCGAAGCTGATCGTCGGCCCTGGCCAGGGCTGCCTTTTCGTCTACGAGGGCAGGATAGCCGCCGAGCTCGAACAGGAAACGATGGTGGAGCTGACGACAGCGAACATCCCGTTCTGGACGACTGTCACTCGGCTGATGCAGGCGTTCGAGAGCGAACACAAGGTCGGCATCTACTTCTTCTCGAGGCGCGCGATCGTCGACCAGAAATGGGGTACGGCATCGCCGGTCAAGTACGAAGAGCCACGTTTCGGCTTCCCGGCAGCGCTCAGGGTTCACGGAAACTTCAGTTGGGCGCTGGAAGATCCCAAGGGCTTCTTCCGGGCGCTGGTCGCCGGGCAAAGCCGGTATCGGGTCTCGGACCTTCGGAGCATCCTTGCCAGTCGCATCGTCCAGACCATCAGCGACTATCTCGCCGACGCCCGGCCACCGTACCTGGAGGTCGATGCCAAACGTGAGGACATTGCGCACGGCATCCAGGCGAAGCTCGAGCCGGAGTTCGACAAGTTCGGGATCCGATTGCTCGACTTCCGCATCGAGGGCGCCGAATTCGATGAGGAGACACGGGCACGCGTCAATCAGATCGGTGACCGGATCGCGGCCTCGCAGGAAGCCAGGGTAGTGGAGATGAGCTACGCGGACGTCCAGCGGCTGGATGCGCTGCGTGATGCAGCCCGAAACCAGAGTGGTGCGGCAGGTGCCGGCATGGCCATAGGGGCCGGTGTGGCGTTAGGTGGGTCGCTCGCCGCCGTGGCCACGAGCGCGCCGTCTGCGGCGGCGTCGATCGAGTCGCGTCTTGCCACGCTCCAGCAGCTTCTCGACAAGAAGCTGATCTCAACCGAGGAATACGAGGCGAAGCGCCAGCGGATCCTGGAGACACTGTAACCGATATCGTCATGGCCGCCTGTCACAGCTGCGCCGCGCCGCTGCCCGAAGCGAGCGCAACATGCTCGTACTGCGGGTCTGTGAACGACATCGATCTTGCGCGCCTGAGCGAATTCACGGAGCAGGCTCCGGCCTTCGCGCGCAGGTGTCCCGATTGCCGCGAGCCGATGGCTGCGGTCGACATCGGCAATGCCCAGGAAACGCGCTTCCTCATCGAACGCTGCGATCGGTGCCTGGGGCTGTTCTTCGACGCAGGCGAGATCGAAGCGCTGCTCGAGGCGTCGGTTTCCCACTCGTACGCGGTTGATTTCGCAAGGCTCGGACGGCTCGATGCGCCTGCCTCACCCGATATCGTGCAATACCGCCATTGCCCGGACTGCGGAAAGCTGATGAACCGCGTGAACTATGGGGCGCGCAGCGGAGTGATCGTCGACCGTTGCCGCGCACACGGCGTCTGGCTGCAGGCCGGCGAACTGCACCGCCTGCTCGATTGGCGGAAGGCGGGTGGGCTCCTGTATCACGAGCAGATTCGCCGGGAGAAGGAGCGCGAGGCCCGGGAGGCAGAAGAAGAACGTCGGGCGCGCCTGGAGAAACTGCTTCGCGAGGCAGCCGCGTACGAACGCTGACGAACGATCCGACGCGGTTTGCCACGGGTAGCGATCGGCGGGCACGTGCGGCCTTTCAATGGACAACCGAGCGCGCCGCCTCGTGAGTCCGCGACAGCCAGGTAGCTCGTGTCAGGGGTTGAACCAGTGCGCCAGCTTCACCAGCACCGTGTTGATGGGATGGGCCCGAAA
Source organism: Gemmatimonadaceae bacterium (assembly GCA_019186945.1). Classification (GTDB taxonomy): domain Bacteria; phylum Gemmatimonadota; class Gemmatimonadetes; order Gemmatimonadales; family Gemmatimonadaceae; genus JABAQJ01. The sequence continues at coordinate 180,600 of JABAQJ010000002.1, read as the reverse complement.
CAGGTCGCGATAGTCGCGTGCGAACGCGAAGTCGCCGGGATTCAGTTCGGTTTGCGACCTGCCTTGCTGCCACACGACGAACAAGGTCGAGCCAGCCCGATATTCCCAGCGCACCACGGCGTTGGAGTTGAACTGCTTGAAGTTGAAGCCATCGGGGTCGAGCCCTCCACCATATGAGGAAAACCGATCTGCAACATTCGCGGAACGGGCGTTCGCGATCTCGCGCCAATTCGAGTATGCGCCGGTGCTCACGAAAGGCTGTGCGTACACCTGCACCGAGAGGGTGGGACTGGCGGTCCAGTTGCCGCGCACCGTGATGCCGAACGTCGATTGGTCGAGCCGCGCGAATGTGAAGTGCGTTGTGTCGCTCAGTACGGACCCGTGGTTCCCCACCCACTGCTGATCCTCGATTCGCTTTTCCGCGTTCACGCCGACGGTCATGGCAAACCTGCTGTTCGAGCGCTGATCGAGCGACACACTACCGCCGCGGGCTGACGTCTCCCCTCGATCGCCACGTTCCACGAATCCCTCGAGTACGGGAATCAGTGCATGCCGCGGGTCGCCCTCCACCTGGAGTTCCAAACGGTTCCGTGGCGATTGCCGAAGTGCGGGACCGCCGCGCGCGCACGGGACGCAATACGCCGTGCCGATGTTCTGCAGGCGGTACGTCGCCGACACGTTCCAGCTGTTGAGTAACTCGACGCCGGTCCGGAGCTGCACACTGGTGCCTGACGGGAGACCTTCCGTCGTCCAGTGGTTCTCCGTGTCGATCTGGCCGCTCGTCTTTCGGTAGAAAGAACCTGGCCGCAACGATCTCAAGCTGATGGAGTTTCGAATCGACTGCTCGTTCACGGCCGGCACTAGCCCAAGATCATTGATTTCCTCGCCGACGGACGCTCGGCGGAGATACGTGGAGAACTGAAGCCGTCCGGCCACCTTGGCCAGAGCGAGGGTGAAGAAACTGCCACCGAGGGTAGTCCGTGTGGAGTCGAACTCCACACGGTCGTCAGGGCGCTGGTAGAGGTGCACCGGGCTCAACTGCGTCAGAGCGATCGCGTTGCGCGAACCGGAAACGTGACTGCCTCCTCCCCAGCCAGCCAGCTCGTAGCGATCGCCAGCGAACCTGTGGAATCCTTCGAGGAATCCCACGTATGCGGCGCGACGGAGGTACGGCTCGCTCCACCGGTCCAGCGAGCGATTGACAGCGGTAGCCTCCAGACCTAACGAGGAGCGTCCGCCGCGGAAAGCCTGTTGCAGGCGGCCGACCAGGTAGTTGGTCTGGGGCTCGATCGTCGTCCCCTGTTCGCCCACTTCACGCTGGGTGAGGGCATCGACCAAGCCGATGGAAAGGCCGGTGGCCAACCGACCGGTGAGCTTGGCCGCGGCCAGGATCGTGGTTGCTGTCGGGTCGCGATCGGATGTCCGGAGCTGTGGCGCGCGGCCGATGCGCCGAGTGTAGAACGATCCCTGGCAGGGTTGGCACTTGAACAGACCGACGCCTTCCTGGAAGAACGGCCGTCGCTCGTCGAACCGGATCTCGAACGCCGTCAGGTTCAACACAGCGGGATCCGCCTCGACCTGGCCGAAGTCCGGATTGAACGTGGCGTCGAGCGTCAGGTTCTGCGTGAGACCGTACTTGACGTCGAGTCCGGCGGAGGTCTGTTGTGGGTGCGCCCAGCCGGTGGCACGGGGTTCCGTGACATTCCGGCTGACCACGTACGGCAGCAATTCCAGCCGACTGGATCGTTGGACGGCACCAATTCCCTGTAACAGACCGAGCTGGGATGCCAGCGCCTGTCGTGAGGGCGAGTAGACTGGCCATGCGACGCGCTCGTTGAGTCTGGCGATATCGCGCCACACGCCGAAACCGAATGTGTGCTCGGCCTTCGGTGCGAACCGGAGTTGGCTGAACGGCACGCGAAACTCGGCGATCCAGCCTGACGAATCCACGTGGGTGGCGACGTCCCAGATCCCGTCCCAGGACAGATCCTCGATGTAATCCTGATAGATCGACGCGTCCCGTTTGACACCGGCCGGGTTCACGGCCATTTCCACCCCGGTGCGGCGGTCGTTATAGGCGTCGATGATGATCTTGATCTGGTCGGAAGGAGTCTTGACGTCGCGGCGGGAGAGAATGGCTAACAGAGAGTCCGGCTGCGGATCGAACGCGCGCACCAGGACGTAGAGGTTGCGGTCGTCGTAAGCGACGCGGACCACGGTACGAAACGACGGATCGCCATCCTCGGCGGGTGCGAACTGGCGGAACTGGTCGATCGCGGGCGCATCCCTCCAGACATCGTCAGTGTCGCGGCCGTCGACGATGGGAGACTGGACGGCCCGAGTGGCCACGGCCGCAGGCAGTGGCGCAACGACGCCTGGTCCACTCGTGCCACGACCCTGCGCGAAGACGGGTGTGGCCGCGCCCAGCAGGAGCAGCACAGGCAGCGACCGGAACGTGTTCGGCACGGATACTTTCGGCGTGGACCGCGGTTCGACGCCGGCTACACGACCGACGTGCGGTATCGGGTCGCTACGCGCGGGGTTGCGGCCTGGTCCGCAGAGTCCGGTCGTGTTCGCAGGCACTCGACTGTGCGGCAGGCTATCCCGGGACGGTGCCATGCAGGCGCCCGCGGCTTTGTCACCCGATGGATTTCCTTGGTGGGCACTGCTCCTCCGACTGCCGAACGGTGAGGGGATGTCCTGGTTGCACGCGGCCGGAAGCTAGAGGCGCCATGGTAGAACGACAACTGGGCAGTCAGTGTTCGGCCACGTTGGTTGGGGCAGCCGACGATCGAGAGTCGAACCCGCGGCCGGGCGGCAGCGCCTAACGAGAGTCTTTTGCCAGGCTGGACCGTCCTGTAGGCGAAAACCCTATTGCCCGAATACTCTCGGCGTCCCATAATGACATTGCGTTCGCGGGACGGGATGCCTGCGAACGGGGTCTTCTGACGGGACGCCGGCGGAAGGCAGTCCGGCAAGGTTTCGACTTCCCGGACAGGTTGTGGGGTCGCTGGTCACAACCGAAGCTCAGAACGTTCAGGGCACCTGACTCGGACCCGTACGAGAAGGGCAAGAAACTCACTCTGGCCGATGAGGCGCCATCTGCAAGGACGCCGCCAGACTCGGCAATCGAAACGAAACGAGTGAGAATCGCCAGCGAGAGAACCCTCGCCGGACACCGCCAACAGCGGCTACCGGCGAGGGTTCGACTTTTCAAGCACTCCGAAAGCGGGCCATGGCGATCGCCGACTGCCGTACGCGCCCAATGGCGATCCACTACCGCGCGATCGATCGAACACGACGGACCAGCACGCTTGACGCGATCGATCGGAGGACGGAATATCGTCGCCATTCGTAGTGCTCCGGCCATCGCCGGAAACGGCCTCCGGAGAGTCCGGTTCGTCTGAGCAGCTCCCAGTGGGTCCGCAGGGTGAGATCGACGGCCGTCTGGCTATTGCCCCAACGAGACTGAACATGCGAATCCCCCATCTCACGACCTTGGTTTCCGTGGTTGTCGGAGTTGCGATCGCTCCGCTCGCGGCGCAGGAGACTCGCCTGACGGCCGCCGATGTTTTTTCGCTGGAGTATGCCTCGGAGCCGCAGGTTTCTCCGGACGGGCAGATGGTCGTGTACGTGCGGCAGTGGAGCGATCCGATGACCGACCGGCGGTACAGCAACATCTGGCTCGTGCGGAGCGATGGCTCCGGTCATCGACCGATCACCAGCGGGAAGTTCACCGACGGATCGCCGCGCTGGTCGCCCGACGGGAAACGACTTGCCTTCACATCGAACCAGGGTGGGAGCACGCAGCTGTATGTGCGCTGGATGGACACCGGCGAGTCGTACGTCCTCACCAACTCGCCGACACCGCCGTCCGCAGCCGAATGGTCGCCCGACGGCACGCGCATTGCCTTTCTGCAGCTGGTGGCGCAGCCGCCGCTCGTGATAGGAAGCCCATTGCGACCGCCGCCGGGAGCAACCTGGTCCGCGCCGCCCAAGTACACCGACGCCCTGGTGTTCCGCTTCAATGGCGTGGGAGAGGTGCCCACCGGGTTCGTCCATGCTTTCGTGATCCGAGCGGATGGAGGGGCCGCCCGCCAGCTGACGAAGGGCGACTTCAACCATGGAGGGTTGCCGTGGGGTGGGGGGAGCCTCGCGTGGGGCGCCGACGGCACCGAAATCGTGCTTGCTGCGCGACGCGGCGAACGGCCGGAATGGAACTCACGGGAAAGCGACCTTTGGGCCGTTTCCGTCAAGGACGGGGCGATGCGACGGCTCACAGATCGATTCGGCCCGGACCAGAGCCCGACTGTTTCGCCTGACGGACGGCTCATTGCTTACACGGGGTACGACGACCGCAAGCAGGGATTCCAGAACACGCTGCTCTACGTAATGAACCGCGATGGTTCTGGAAAGCGCGCCATATCCGCGAAACTGGACATCAGCGTATCTTCGCCAGCGTGGGCCGCCGATGGGCGCGGGATCTACGTCCAGTACGATGACAAGGGCAATACCAAGGTGGGCTTGATCACGCTCGACGGAGCGCTCCGGGTGGTGGCGTCGAATCTCGGGTCGGGCACCTCGGCGTACAGCGGCGGCAGCTATTCGGTCGCCAGGGACGGCAGCGTAGCCTTCGCCATGAGCACGCCCGCCATGCCGTCGAACGTGGGCCTCGTCACGACAGCAGCAAGCGCCGCACCACGGGTACTCACCGCGCTAAACGCCGACCTGCTGGCATCTCGCACGTTAGGCGCGGTCGAGGAGATCTGGTACGAATCGTCCAGAAACAAGCGGAAGATCCAGGGATGGATCGTCAAGCCGCCGGGTTTCGACGCTTCGAGGAAATACCCGTTGATACTGGAGATCCACGGCGGCCCGTTCGCCAACTATGGCGACCGGTTCGACGAAGAGAAGCAGGTCATGGCCGCCAACGGCTTTGTGGTTCTCTACACCAATCCGCGTGGTAGCACCAGCTACGGAGAGGAGTTCGGCAACCTGATTCACCATGCCTACCCCGGCGAAGACTATCATGACTTGAACTCGGGAGTCGATGCCGTGATCGCGAAAGGATACATCGACGAAAAGAACCTGTTCGTTACCGGTGGCAGCGGGGGCGGCGTGCTGACGGCGTGGATGATTGGCCACACGGATCGATTCCGGGCAGCTCTGGCGTTCTATCCGGTCATCAACTGGGAAAGTTTCGCGTTGACGGCGGACATGGCGCCGACGGCGGTCAATGATTGGTTCCCGGGCTTGCCTTGGGACTTTCCGGAGAACTATGCCAAGCGATCGCTTCTCTCCGTGGTGAAGAACGTCAAGACGCCGACGCTCATCATGACCGGCGAGGAAGACTTCCGAACGCCGATGTCGGAATCCGAGCAGTACTACAAGGCGCTCAAGATGCGGAACGTCGAAACAGTACTGGTCCGCGTCCCCGAGGAGCCGCATGGAATCCGCCGACGCCCGAGCCACGGGGCGGCGAAGCTCACAACACTTGCTGGCTGGTTCGACCGATATCGCACCGCGGTGCAGTAGACTCCCGCTGCCCTGGCCACCTGACGAGGTAATGTCGGGCAGCCACGCGGCGTGAGCTACCCGGAATCACGGCATCGGCGCAGCAGCCTCCCACGGTGCGCACCGGGCTGCTGGTTCGGGCGGACGAGTGGCTGCCGGAGCATCGCGCACGCCCACCAGTTCGACGTCGAAGATCAGTGTCGATTTGGGCGGGATGACCGGTGGCCTGCCGTCCACGCCGTACCCGAGCTGATATGGGATGATCAGGCGACGCAGGGCGCCAACGCGCATTCCCTCGAAGCCTGCGTCCCAGCCGGCGATGACCGCGCGCTTTCCCTGGATGAAGCCAATCGGTGTGCGCGGCTTCCCCTCTGGAGTGGTGTCTCGCGACGAATCGAACTTCGTTCCATCAGGGAGCCACCCAGTGTAGTGCACATAGTAGCACTTGCCAGGCTCGGCCTGCGCGCCAGCCCCTTGGGCGATGTCTACGTATCGCATGCTGAACTGCGTTCGCTCCTTGCCTTCGACTCGCGGCGGGGCGGATCCTCGCGTGCTCCTCGCGCAGCCCAAGGGAACCCACAACAGGATAAGAAACGCACCAGCCCGAAGATGCAGTCGTTGCATGGCAGATCATGTCGAGAGAGTCACACCGCGGTACTCCATTCGGATCTGGAGCACTCGGGGGCAAGGATACGGGATGACTCAGCCAAACGCCACGGACTCGGCGCGCGTATCCATTACGTCTGGCGCTGGCGTACGATGTGGCGGACACCGTTCTCGATCCGATACTTCTTTGGACCCTCAGTCTCTGCTTCACGCCAGCGAGTAGCCGAAGTGCCCCTCGGTTGTCCAGGCCGGCCACGAACGAGCCACAACAGGCGTATTGCCGGCGTCATCGCCATTACCGTTCTTTCGTCCTGTGCGTCCGAGCGCCCAAGGGACATCCGGCTAGGGCTGCTCTGGCTCATGGATGGCCCGGGGGCGAGCATCTCGGGGCAATCGTCCCTGGCCGGAGCACGGCTGGCCGTGGAGGAACTGAACGCAAGCGGCGGGATAGCCGTTCGCGGCGTCCGGCATCACGTGCGGTTGATCGAGCGCGGCTACGAGAACCGTTCGGATGACGCATCGAGCCAGGCACGAGCGCTCATCAATCTCGACAGCGTCGACGTCCTGATCGGTCCGCAACTGTCGCCACATGCAGTGGCCGCCAGCAGCGTCGCTGAGGAAGCACACGTGCCGATGATCAGCCCGATGTCATCCAACCCGGCGACGACGCAGGGAAAGCGGTTCGTCTTTCGTTTGGCGTATCTGGACGCGGTTCAGGGGGAGATTCTCGCACGCTACGCGTTCAAGCGAATGGAAGCACGCCGTGCCGCTGTCCTGTTCGATGTTGCCAATCCATACAGTCGGGATCTTGCGGCACTGTTCAGGAAGTCGTTCGAGGCCCTGGGTGGCCGCGTGGTGACCGGCGAGTTCACCAGCGACGAACTCGTCGAGTTCAGACCCGCGCTGCGCCGCCTTGCTGCAACCCGGCCGGATGTGCTTTTCCTTCCGAACATGGCGCTGGTGGATTCGGTGCAGATGCGGCAAGCGCGCTCGCTGGGCATGACCGCGACATTCCTTGGAAGCGACGCATGGGATCCGCCGAGCTTGTCAGTTGTTCCCGAGGCCACCGGTGCGATCGTCGCCAGGCAGTGGCACGAGGAGATGCCGCAAGCGGAAGTATCCGGGTTCATCGCTCGTTACCGTGCGAGGTGGGGCGAGGCGCCACGTGCCACGGCGGCCATGACGTACGACGCCATCAGGATTGCCGCCATGGCAGTTGGGCGGGCCGGGACGCTCGATGGCGCAAGCGTTGCGATGGCGATCGCCAGGTTCGGGCCCTTCACGGGTGCCGGCGGTACGGTGCGCTTCACCGGGACTGGTGACCCGGAGCGGAATGCGGTCCTGACCGTCATTCGTGGCAGGTCCGACTCGATCGTCGAGGTCGTCGCGGCACGATGACAGAGCGGTCGCGTTCTCGCCTTTCGCCCGTTCGGTTGGCGACGTCGTTCATTGGGCAGAGCCTGCGCGTGCGAATGACTGTGGCCTTCGGCGTCGCAGGTGGGCTCACCGTCGTGCTGGTCTCCGGGGTGTCGTACGAACGTGCGCGTCGTGCACTGCGGTCAGTGGTCACGGAGCGTCTGACCGGCGTCGCCGATCGTCGCGCCGTCGACGTGTCTCGCTGGATCACGCAGCAGTCAGACCTGGTGCGCTTCATTGCTGGCATTCCGTCGATGACCGATGGTGTTCCCCTCCTCGTGTCAGGACGAGCTGCAACAAACGGACCCGATCCGGTGGTCCAGCGCCGGGTGACAGCGGTCCTCGATTCGGCACGCCGGGCTGGCGTGGCTGTGTCGGAGCTGACGGTCATGTCCGCTCGTGGCGGCCGTGTGCTTGCGTCGACGAATCCTGGCGAGGTGGGCACGTACCATGTCGACGACCTGTACTTCAGAGAAGGCCTGCGCGGTCCGTTCACGCAGAACTTCTATCCGTCGCATCACCTCGGACGCCCGACGATGACTGCTGCGGCTCCCGTGCGGAGTCCTGACGGAACGGTCGTAGCCGTCCTGGCTGCCCACCTCGACCTGCGGCAGATCGAGGACATTGTCGAGCAGAAGTCCGGCAGGATGCCGATCGAGGTATACCTCGTCGACCGCTTCAGCGATCCGGTGTCGGCGGATCGGTTCCGGCGCGTGGACGTCAGGCGGGGGCTTCATTCGCTCGGAATAGATTCCGCGCTCTCGGGACACGACGGCTCGGGGTTGTACCTGAACTATGCCGGTGTACCGGTCATCGGCATCTATCGATGGATACCGGAGCGTGAGCTGGCGCTCATCGTGGAATCGCCGCAGGCAGCGGCGTTCGCGCCGGCTCGCAACCTGCTGGCTGTCATTCTCTCGATCGGCATCGGTGCTGTGGCGCTCATGGCTGTCGTGGCGCATCGCATTGCCGGGCATGTGGCTTCACCGATCCTGTCTCTGGCGCGGAGTGCCGAACGCGTCGCACAGGGTGACCTCGACGTGCGGGCCACCGTCGCGACAGGCGACGAAGTCGGTTTTCTGGCGGTATCGTTCAATCAGATGACGCACAGGCTTCGGAAACTCGTGGAGGATCTGAACGGGCAAGTGGCGGCGACCATGGCGGCACTCGACGCCTTGCGCGAGAATCAGGCGCTGGTGCAGGGGATTGTCGACAACTCGGCGATGCTGGTAGCGGTCATCGACTTCGACGGGCAGTTCGTCCTTGTGAACCGTCATTTCGAGTCGCTCTTCGCACGACGGCGGGAGGACATCCTTGGGCGCGCCGTGGTGGAGGTTCTTTCCGAACGCGATGCGGAATCGCTGCGGCAGACGGTGTCCGCAGTACACAACGGCGGGGAAGTCGCCGAGTCGGAAATCATCGTGTCGACGCCGGATGGCGATCGAACGTTCCTGTCCGTGAGTTTCCCCTTGCGTCATGCGGACGGTGCCGCCTATGCCGTCGGCATCGTGGCATCCGATATCACCGAGCGCCAGCGCGCCGAGGCGGAACGCCGGCGGCTCGAACTGCAGATGCAGCACGCTCAGAAACTGGAGAGCCTTGGGGTGCTGGCTGGTGGCGTAGCCCACGACTTCAACAACCTTCTGGCGGCGGTGCACGTGAACGCCGAGCTGGCGCTGGCCGAGGCGCCAGGGCATGTCCGGCAAAGCATCCAGCAGATCCTCGTCGCGACGAGACGTGCGTCGGAGCTGACGAGGCAAATGCTCGCGTACGCTGGCAAGGCGAGTCTGGAACGGAGGACCGTAGACCTCAACGAGAGTGTTCGAGACTTGTTGGAGTTGGCGAAGGCAACGTTTTCGAAGAAGGTGGAATTGCGCATGGACATGAGTCCGCAGCCGATGTGGGTTCTGGCGGACTCGGCGCAGATCAGTCAGGTTGTGCTAAACCTGCTCACGAATGCCGCCGAGGCGATCGGCGATCGCGTCGGTACCGTGACGATCGGTACCGCCCTCGTTCCACACGATCAGAATGGCGCGGTTGGCGATGCCTCACGGGCAACGACCGACGTCCGCTTTACTGTTTCGGACACGGGCAAAGGCATGTCCGAGGAGACGAAGCGGAGAATCTTCGAACCCTTCTATACGACCAAGGCTTCGGGGCGCGGGTTGGGTCTGGCGGCGGTCCTCGGCATCGTCAAGAGTGCTGGCGGCCGACTCTCCGTTAGCAGCGTGGAAGGGCAGGGGTCGACTTTCGAGATTCTGCTCCCGAGCGCCGAGGCCCCGATCGAAGCCGGTCGCGGGCCGATTTCCGATCCCGCTATGGGCGCCGCCACAGGGTGCGTGCTAGTCGTCGACGACGAACCGATGCTTCGAGCCGTCGCGAATCGAGTGCTCTCGCGAATGGGGTATGAGGTAATCGAGGCAGCCGATGGCGTCGAAGGCCTGCGACTCTTCAAGCAGAACCGTGAGCGGGTGTCCGCCGTCGTCCTCGACATGACGATGCCCGGGATGGACGGCGCCGAGGTGTTGCGACAAATACGGCAGTGCGATGCTGACGTCGCCGTAATCGTCGTCAGCGGCTATGACGCCCGCAACACGGCGGTGGCGCGTTCGCTCGACCCGGCTGTGGAGTTCCTCCAGAAGCCGTTTGGCATCGATGACCTCGTTGCAGCCGTCACCCGCGGCGCGCGCGTGCGCGCCTGAGGCCATGCCGTGGGACGCGCAGGGGCGGAACTGCTATGGTTGCTAATCGTCCGCTTGCGTCAGGTGCGTACCGGACGCGATTCCGGGCCAGCTCTCGCTCTCTGGGCACAGCAGCTCCAACGAAACACAATGAACCGGGACCGCTGCAACGCATTCGCGCGACGATCCGGCTGGACCGTCGCGCGAATGTCACCGGTGAGCGCTCGGGGAAAGAGGTCCGCTGCGCCGACTGTCAGATCCCGCTGACCTGCGTGCAGCCCTTGGGTTCCGGCGAACGCTGATTGCACTCGTCTGCCGGAAGGGGGACCAGCGGGAAGATGAGGTGCGTCGGGTCGAACTTGGGAAGCTGTGCGAGCCGCCCATACCGTCGCATGTCGACCCAGCGATTGCCGTATTCGGCGAAGAGCGAATAGCGGCGGTTATACAGTACCTCGTCTATCAGGTTGCCCGTGTAACCGTCTTCCAGTGGCGCGAGTCCACCCGAGACGGTCCTCACGAGGTTCAGGTCGGCAATCGCGGCCGCACGATTCCCCAGGTTCGCATTCGCCTCGGCGCGCATCAGAATCAGTTCCTCGTTCCTGATGAGCGCATATGGCGATGCGTTCGTCGGTACCAGGTTGAGGCGCTGGTTGGATGAGACACCTTGACTCGTCAGGGTGATGGTGCTGATTGCGATCTTCGATGTTCGCAGGTCGGGCGAACCATCTGCGCGTTTCTGAGCGTCGGCAAGGAACGACGGATGGGCTACCAGAGCACGCGGCGAGGCATCGTACATCGGATTCGTGGCATCGCCCGATGCCGTCGAGTAGACGTGGTACACTCCTGTTGCCAGCGAGGCTGGCGTGGCCGGTGTCGAGGCGATGAACGACTCACCGAGTGCAGTCAGCGCTGCCTGCCACTGACCGCGGTCGATTTCCAGGCGCGCCCTGATGGCACGGTTGAACCGCAGGAATGTGGCAGGCGTGTTGAACCCGGTGAAGCCGCCGGTAAGCGTGAAGGCAAAAGTCGCCCCCGCATTGCCCAAGTGCGCCTTGGCTTCATCCAGAAGCGCCGCGGCGCGCTGGTAGCCAGCATCTTTGCTGACGAAATCCCCGAGCTTGGTCGCGGTCGGATCGACCGCCAGCACGATGCCGAAAGTATCGCGCACCCGGAGTTGCTCCAGGAACGCAAGCGCCTCGAACGTCTTGGCGAAGCCCTTGACGCCTTCCTTCTGGGCCGCGGTGTAGTTGGACACCTTTTCGACGGCACCAAGCACCGTCTCCGCTTGCAGTACCTGGCGATACGTGGCGGTCCACCCAAGGTCCGTTCCGAAACCACCGGGCGTGAGCGGCTGCACCAGGTAGGAGAGGAAATTGCGCGGCTCCGCCTGGTCCAGGTTGTAGATCTCGCGCCCGAAGATCCCGAGCACCTGCGAATAGGTACCCACCACAGCGCGAGCGCCGACGAGAAGTCCGATGACTGCCGTGTTCACCGTGCCCGCATCGGGATTCTTGAGCAGCCCATCCACGTTAGGTGCATTGTAGTTGGGGACGGTTACCTCCTTGCATCCCCCGAGCAACGTGGCGCCGCTGACGAGCGCCGCCACCGTCATCTGCCTCAAGGCAGCAGTCTGTAGCATGCGCATGGATCAGAACTCCACGTTGAAGTTGAGCCAGAACGTGCGCGACGCAGGGTACGCCGCCAGCTCACGATTCCGCTGCACCGAGTTGGGAACGCTCGCCTGACCGAAGTTCTGCGCCTCCGGATCGCCACCGCGGAAACTGGTCCACCAGTAGAGATTCCTTCCCGAAAGCTGTATGCGCGCGCTCTGCGCCCGCCCCCACACGCTCTGCACCAGGCGAGGCGGCACGTCGTAGCCAAGTGTGAGCTCACGCAGCTTGGTGTACGACGCGTCCTGATAGTAGATGCGCGTGACGGCCAGATACGTGCTTCGACGGAAGTCGCCCAGCTTCTGTCCGCCCGGGCCCGGGTCGTCGAAGTCGCGCGAGTTTTGCCCGAGGTCGTAGTGCCTCCACGTCCCGTTCGCGAGCATCCCTCCCTGCTGGCGATCGAGGAGAGCGAAGACGGAGAAGCGGCCAAGACGCACCTCGTTGGACCAGCCGCCGGTCCAGGCCGGGTTGCCATCGCCCATTACCACGCCGTTGGGATACAGCTTGCGAGGGCTCTGCGGGAGCGTGTCGTTCCCAATGAGCTGCGTCGCAGACTTGCCCTGCTCGATGCGAACCGCGCCAACCTGGAACGATCCCAGGAGGAATGGTGCCACGGGCAGGCTGGTAATCTCGCTGCGATTCATCCCCCAGTTGATGCGCGAACTCCACGTGACCGAGCCGTGCTGCACTGGAATGATCGATGCCGCGACCTCCGCGCCCCACACTCTCATCTCCGCACCATTCGAAACCTCGGACGAGTAGCCCGACGTTGGCGGCAACGTCCGGGTGATGAGGAGGTCGGAGATGTTGCGCTGGAATCCCGTCAGCTCGAGCGTGCCGCGATTCTTCAGGAGCGTCACGTCGACTCCTGCCTCCAGCTCGCGCTGGCGCTCCGGACGCACGTTCGCCGAACCAAGGCCAGTCCCGATGCGGAAGGCACCCAGCCCGCCGATGTTGGAGGAGACGAGCCCGGTGAACTTCTGACCATAGAGCGGCTGGTTCCCCGTCTCGCCATATGCCACGCGGAACTTCACTTCGTCCAGCGCCCCAGGCATCAGCTGCGATAAGCGATACGACGCCGATGCCTTCGGGAAAAAGAAGAACTTTCCCACGTCGCCGTTGTTGGAGCTGCGGTCGGCGCGACCGCCGAAGGTCAGGAAGAGCCGGTCGTTGTAGAGAAGTTCGGTCTGCCCGAAGACGCCAAAATCCTCCGACATGAGTCGACTCTCCGACAGGTCGCGCACCGTCCCGGCAGTCACCACCTCGAGTCCGCCCAACAGGTTCTGGCCCGATCCGCGCGACTCGTTGTAGACACGTCGCTCGTATTGCGTCCCCAACTGCGTCGTTGCTGACCACCGCGGAATCGGTCGCCAGACGTGCACGACGTTGAGGTTGACGTTCGACTGAACGTTCACGGCGTTGCCTACCGTTGCAGTACCTGGAAGCCCGTCGAGCGGCTCGTACTGCAGCACCGGCGACGAATAGACGCTGTTCTTCTGGTTCAGTACGTCGACACCGCCGTAGCCCACGAAACGCAGTTCGTGGTGGTTGCTGGCAAAGAGGTCTCCGGTGAGTCTGGCAGTCGAAATGTTGCGCCACACCGCCTCCTCGTTCTTGATGAGGTCGACGGTCTGCAGCGGGTTCGAGTTGTAGAACGGGTTGACGGGGTACGAACCGTCGGGCTTCCTCCTCAAGTCGAGGAAGGAGGGGATCTTCGTGAGTGTGTAGGCGATCGAGTTCCCGGCGTTGTCGTTGCCGAAGAGACCGCGATCGGCGAGGCTGCGCAGCACTTCGCTGCCAATCTGCAACTCCACGCGGTCGCTGAGGCGTTGATCGAGGTTCAGTCGAATGCCTGACTTCTGCGAATACGTGCGCTTTACGATCCCTTCCTCGCGGCGGAAGTTGCCCGAGGCGAAGTAGCGCGTGTCCTGCGACCCACCGTTCACCGACAGCGACGCCTCACGGTTGACCGGCTGCTCGGCGTTGTACACGATATCCTCGTAGTCGAGAACCCGGTTCGGATCGTAGTACTGGGCGGCCAGCGGTCCGAACGCCTTGGTTGCATCCTCGACCGTCTTGAACCGACGCTGCCCGTTCCGGTACGCGAGTTCGCCCGTACCGAGGCCCGTACGCAGGCTGAACTGCGGGCGCCCAGCCGCTCCCCGCTTGGTGGTGATGATGATGACACCTCCGGATGCCTTGGAGCCGTAGATGGCCGCCGCGGCCGACCCCTTCAGGACTTCGATGGACTCGATGTCGTTAGGGTTGATGTCGGCGATGCGGTTGACCGGCGCTTCCTGCGATACTTCGGAGATCGAACTCCCACCGGCGCGCGTCACCAGGTTGGTACCCTGCCCGATGGAGATGTCGGATGTGATGACGCCGTCGATGACGTACAACGGCTGGGCACTCCCGAGAATCGACGAGATCCCGCGGATGCGCACACGGTTGCCGCCACCTGGGGCACCGGTGTTGGTGGAGATGAGCGCACCGGCAACCTTGCCCTGCAGCGCCTCGTCCACCGCGGGAGCGGAAACCTTGGACACCTGTTCGGCGCTCACCGATGCCACCGAGTTGGGAAGATTGCGGCGCGAGATTCCGGTCGCCTGTCCCGTAATCACCACCTGGTCCAGCTGGAGAGCGTCCTTGCGCATAACGATGCGCACGCTGGATTCGGTGGCGCCCACGACAGTCGTCACCGGTGGATATCCCAGTCGGCGTACTATCAGGGTGACCTCGCCATCGGGGACGCGCAGCGTGAAAGTCCCGTCCTCCCTCGTCAATCCGCCTGTTGTCGTCCCGCGAACCTGGATCTGTGCCGAAGCGATCGGTGCGTTGCTTCCTTCTTCCACGACGCTCCCCGTGATCTGTCGCGATCCTGCCTGGGCCCTCAACGGGTCGCCCCACAACGCAAGGAACGCGATGGCTATCGACGAGAGTCTTCGCATCCGTAATCTCCATCAAAGGGTTCGACTGCCAATCTGGCGAGAGGAGGACCTGTTCCGGCATCGGCACACATGCCTCCTTTCTACATCGCCCCGTCGCTCGATCGCCCTTGCGGATCCAGCCTGCCTGGCCGCTGCGCTACCGGCGACGTCACTGCCCGAGATCGAGCGCTAGTAGCTCCACCACGGTGTCGTCGTCCCGGGCGGCATGTGCCGCAGTCCGTGTTGAGACATCTCCTTCAGCCGCTCCGCTGGCGTGACGGGTCCGCTCCAGCAGTGCGGTTTCTGATCGCCGTACATGAAGAACCCCTCGTAGTGCGGATTCTCCGTCTTTTTCATCCATGCCTCCAGTTCCCGCACGGCGCGGTCGAGGAAGAAGGAGTCCATGTCACCGGTGTAGATGTGCAGTTTGTCGACCAGCTTGGGACCAACGGTGCTCCAGTTGCGCTGCAGGTAATGCAGCAGGTCGTAGTTGTCGCGCCAGTACTCGGCCACGCTCCTGTCGATCACGCCCGTACGCTTGTCGAAAAGCGGCTTGAAGTACCCGTCGTCCCCGAGCGGACCGAACGTCGACGACCACACATCGAGTTGCTGACCTGAACGGCCATGAGTCCCGTTCACCAGTTCCATCCAGTTGCGCTGCTGCGAGGTTTGCCGCACCTCGCCGTTGACCTCCCGTGAGTTGATGGTTGGCGTGCGATGCCACTCGGTCACCTGCTTGTAGAAGGCGTTCTCGTCCTTGTAGATGTCGATCCCTTCCACGTCGCTGAACGTCACCGGGTCCGGACAGTATGCCCAAGTGCCACCGAAGAAATCGGGGTTGAAGATCTGCAGCGCCAGGGCTTCCCATCCGCCGGTGGAGCCGCCATGCAGCCAGCGCGCCCACGGCTCGCGGATTGTGCGGTAGCGTTTCTCGATTTCGGGAATCAGCTCCTGCATGACGACATCGCCATACGGTCCGCTATTGACGGAGTTCACCACATACGAATCGTCGAAGTACGGAGTCGGGTGCTGGAACGTCACTACGAGCACTCTCGGGAAGTTGTCCTTCACCCATTCGCGTCCGATCTCGTTGTCTTCGGACCAACGCATCGGGTTGCCCGTGGAGAAGTGTCCCTGCTCGTACAGCACCGGATACGATATGGTGGTGCGGTGGTAATCGCGCGGGAGAAGAATCGTCGCGCCGACGTAAATCGGTCGTCCCCAGAAGCGAGTCAGCGTCGGTGACTCGAAGCGAAAGCGTTCGACCCATTGCGTGTTCGCCGGGACTGCGATGGGCGCTATCACCCTGTCTGCCGTCAGCTGCACCACGCTCTCCTTCATGGGATCGATCGCGATCTGGCGCGGCGTGGAATACAGGTTTCCCGGCGAACGATTCCATTGCTGACCCTCCCACTGGTCGTCGTGCATCCAGACGACCTTTCCATCTCCGCGCCGGAACTCGGAGTAGATGTTCACCATCGTCTGCACCCAGTAGGTGCCAGGCGGGATGTCCGCGAGATCCCAGATCGGATGTCCCAGATCGCGTCCATCGACTGTCGCCGGACGTCCCGGAGCCAGGCCCACGATATCGTGCCCGAAGAAGGGCGTCCCAACGCGTCCCACCTGTAGCCGAGGCTCGGGCTGGTTGGTGCGTGAGAGTATGACGAAGACGCGCCCTGTCGTCGCCTCATTCCTCACCGTGGCTGGGATCGTTACTTCGAAGCGGAGCTTGGCGCGTCCTGAGGGCCACCCTGCGGGTGTCGCGGCCGCCTTGGCACCGGCCGGCTGTGCGTCGAGCGACGGTATCCCCACCAGCCCGGCTGCAACAAGTCCCAGAATCGATCGAAGGACGTATGCGTGTCTTCGCATGACTCCCCATGTCGGAGTGTGGATGCGCGGGAATGCGCCCCGCGCTGATGAAAAACGCTCTAGCGCTCCGGCGCTCCCATCACCCGAACGGTGATCGCCGATGCGCGCGAGGCATTGCGGAACACAGTCATGGTCGCGCGCGTGAAGTCGTTCGGCGCAGCGCGATAGATGTTCGGGATGTACTTCTGCGGGTTGCGATCGATGAGAGGGAACCACGTGCTCTGCACATGAACCATGAGTCTGTGTCCCCTCCGAAAGGTGTGCATCACGTCTTCGAGCGAGAACCTGATGGAGTCCGGCCGGTTCGGTATCAACGGTTCGGGGCGTTCGAAACTCCGGCGCCAGCGCGCCCGGAAAACGTTGCCATGCACAAGCTGCTCGTATCCGTCCATCCTCGGGCCGCCGGGTGTCTCTGCCGGCGAACTCAATGGGTAGGCGTCGATCAACTTCACGATGAAGTCGGCATCTGTGCCAGTGCTTGCGATGTGCAGAGATACATCCACGGGACCGGCGATCGTTAGGTCTTCGGCAAGCGGTTCGCTCACGTATGTGAGAACGTCGGGGCGCCGCGATGCGAAACGCTGGTCTTCGGTGGGGTAATCCCGCCAGTAGCCGAACGATACCGCTTGTGTGTAGGGAACCGGCTTGGCAGGATCGGAGACATACTGGTCGCTTCCGTTGGGTGACGCCGGGCGCTCACGCGAGAGTCCTTCGCCTTCACGGAAGTAGAACGTCACTGCCTTCGCATCGCGTGGCGGCCAGCGATCGTAGCTCCGCCATGCGTTCGAACCGGTGTTGAAGACCATCACCTTGGGCGCCGTCCTGTCGCAGCGATCCTTGAGGGCGCAGCTGAAGAACGGGAACCCGATCGAATCGCGGAAGAAGCGCCCGGTCGCCGTGCCGAAGCTGAGCGGACCGAACGTGTCTCCCTCGGCGCGATTCCAGGCGCCATGCGACCATGGTCCCATCACAAAAGTCGCGTTGGTCGCCGTGCTCATGGAGTCGAGCGAGCGCTTGACCCTGATCGGCCCGTAACGATCCTCGGCGTCGTACCACCCGCCAACCACGAGAACCCGCGGTCGGATGTCCCTCATATGGCGCCAGATCGCTCGTGGCTGCCAGTAGCTGTCGTAGTTCGGGTGCGCGCTGATCGAATCGAAGAAGGCGATCTTTCCATCGAAGTATCCCTTCGCGTAGTTCGACAGCGGTCCCTGCATCATGTGGAACGCGTATCCATCCTGCGTGCCCGGATCGGGGCGTGCAGGATAAGACTGCGTGGGCCCTGCGCGCGGCTGGTCGAACGAGGCAAGGAAGTTGACTGTCTGGGCGAGCGTGAAGGCGCCATTGTGATGCCGGTCGTCGCCCATCCACCAGTCGATCATGGGTGCCGACGGATACGCCGCCTTGTGCGCTGGGTGCGCGTCGATCATGCCAGCCGCTACGAAGAAGCCCGGCGCCGAGTTGCCCCACGTGCCGACGCGTCCGTTGTTGCCCGGGACGTTCTTGACGATCCAGTCGATCGTGTCGAAGGTGTCGCTGGACTCGTCCACATCCTTCGGCCCACGCTTGTGGTCGATGTGCGGTGTCATGAACGAGTAGTAGCCCTCGGACATGTAGCGCCCGCGGACGTCCTGGTTCACGAAGATGTAACCGTCGTCCTGGAATGCTTGCCACGGTCCCAGCATCGCTGGATACGCATCGGCTCCGTACGGCGCGATCGAGTACGGAGTTCGCATCAGGAGGATCGGGTACGTGCGCGTCGTGTCGCGCGGCCTGTAGATGTTGGTGTAGAGCCGCGTGCCATCGCGCATCGTGAGGTAGAGTTCACGTTTGCTGTACTTGGCTCGCACCTCCGCCACGGCACCTGGGTCCGGGGCCGGTCTTTGTGCGAGGGCGATGTTCCCAAGAGACAGCGCGGCTATCGGGGCGATGCACTGCAGGGTGCGACGCGTTGGCATTCCACCAGGGGATGGACGTGGATGGATCGCGAACACGAATGGTCTGACGTGCGAGTGATCTTATGGCATTCGTACCGGTCTGGCCATCGAGTGCTCGTTGACCGCGGTCGAGGTCGTGTTTTGTACGGTACAACGGCGACAGGCGTTGACGCGTGCGACGACTATTCGCTCGGAAGGAACTGCCCCGGTCGCGGCAGCCAACTCTGCGATATCCGCACAGCTCGCATCTGCTTGCTCGTCAGGACGACCTTGCCGCTCCATCAGTGGCAGCCTCCGCAGCTCCGCCGTACTCCTGCTCCGGCAGGCTCTCGATACGGCTGAAGCGTTTCCCGACCGCCCGACCGGAGGCGGTAGCGCTGGCTCGCACCTCGAACGTCTTCTCGCAGCCCGTCTTCGCCGTCCTGCCGGAGTCGCTCCCCGGCGATCAATCGTGCATTCTTGTGGAGGCCACGGAGCCGGGGCCATCGTCCGCCGTGGTGCCGGCGGCACCGGCACTCCGACGCGATGACGCGCCCCGCCACCGCTCCACCCACGATCCCGGATTCTCCAGCACATGCCTAACGTTCATCGCTCGCGTACGATCATCTGCGCCTGGCTTGCCGTCGCCATGGCAGGCGCTGCCACAGCCCAGCAGCCGGCGGGACGGCGGTGGTACAAGGGCAATACGCACACCCACACGCTCAACAGCGATGGCGATTCGCCGCCGTCGGTCGTCACGCAGTGGTATCGCGAGCACGGGTACCAGTTCGTGGTCATTACCGATCATGAGTTCATCACGGACGTGACGCCGCTCAACGCGCTGTACGGAGCCGCGGGAATGTTCCTGGTGATCCCGGGCCAGGAGGTCACGGATCGGGTCCCCGACAGCTCACACCCGGAAGGACGTCGAGCGGCGCACATGAACGCGCTCGGTACGCGCACGGTCATCAGGCCGGCCGGGGGCACGACGATCGCGGAGACGTATGCGCGCAACCTGCCGCGCATCCGTGCCGCGGGCGGCGTTCCGCAGGTGAATCACCCCAACTGGCGCTGGTCGGTCAGCCTGGACGACATGTTGGCGCTGCCGGACTCGACGATCTTCGAGGTGTGGAACGGACACCCCGGGATCAACAATCTCGGTGGTGCTGACGGCGCTGGCCGATCCTCACCGTCGACTGATGCCCTGTGGGACTCGCTGCTCACGCGAGGAAAGCTGCTCTTCGGGGCAGCGACGGATGACGTACACACGTTCGCGCGTCCATGGGATCGCCGCGAGCCGAGACCGGGCCAGGCTTGGGTGGTCGTGCGGGCGGACACGCTCACGCCGGAGGCGATCCTCGAGGGACTGCGGCGTGGCGACTTCTATGCCTCGACGGGGATTTCGATCAAGGACTACCAGGCCGATGACACCGGCATCGTCATCGCCCTCCAGCGCACGGGATATGCCTCCGACGACACACGGTTCCATACGGAGTTCGTCGGCAAGGGAGGTCGCGTCCTCGCGGCGGTCGATGGCCTGGAGGCCCGCTACCGGTTCCGCGGCGACGAGGGTTATGTGCGCGCACGTATCACGGACTCGTACGGATCCCGTGCCTGGACGCAGCCAGTCATCCTTCCCCGGCGCCGTTAGGCTGCGAAACTTGCCAACGGCGTAATCGAGCGATCGTCAGCGCGCGATGCGGGGCGCTACGGCCGGAAACGAAGGCCGCGGAGGGCAGCGCTCGCCGCCAGCGGGCCCTCGGCGAAGAACCGCCAGGACGCCGCTACGTCGGTGATGGCGGCGATGTCGGGAAACGGCTCCAGCACGTTTCCGGCGGCATCGCTGACGTTCGCCATGGCAAGGAGCATCACGCCCTTGCCGGTCGCCGGCATCGCGGTGTCAGGGTCGGCGGGAATGTCGATCGGGATCTCGGCGACCGCCCGCGCCCCCGCGGCTATGGGGCCGATTGGCACTCCTGAGCCCGGCGACGGGTCCCCTTCGAAGGAGCCGACCCAGCAGGCGGACGACTGGGTCGCTTCTGGCGGAAGACGGAAGAGCCGCACGCGGACCTGATCGAGCTGCAGACGCGTGCGGTTGCGCACGCGCACGTACGCGAAGTTGGCGCCGGGTCGCGCGACATCGACGTCATGCGAGTCGCCCAAGTCGGCCAGAGCGCCATTGGTCGTCAGCGGTGCGGCGAGGGGCTGCTGCCTGACGACGATATCGGGGCTCCGACCGACTGAGGTGAAGGCGGCCGCGGCGTGCTGCGGCTTCCCTGGTGGCCAATGTTTGCCAGCACTGGAGCAGCCCGCATGAGCCCTTGGATCCAAAATCGGATTAGGCCAATTTCGCTCTCCTGCGGCGCCCGGCGTCTTGTGTCCCGCATCCTGCGTCCGGCCTTTGGCGTCCCCCGGTCCGCGTCGACTCGGCTCGCGCCTCGGGACGAGGTACCAGACCGGAATGGATGAGTTATCCTTCTGCCATCGGGCGGCAGTTGGAGTCAGAAGCGCCCGTACCCACTCTCCACCATCGCGACAACCATGAGAGGTGCAGGCGGAACGCCAGGCGGCGCGGGCATGTTTCTGAGCGGACTCGTTATGCTTGCGGTTGGCTGCTACCTGTTGCTCACGCACGTCACGGTGGCGAGCGGGGTCTGGCAGCTGTTCGGCATGAGTGCGTTCGGCCTTTCGTTGCTGCCGCTGCTGGTGGGCATCGGGATGCTGTTCTTCAACGGACGGTCCACCGGTGGGTGGCTGCTCACTTTGGTGGGGGCTGCGATCATTCTCGCCGGCATCCTGACCAACATGAACATCTACTTCCGCCCAACTTCGCTGTTCGATACGCTGGTGATGCTCGTCCTGATGGCCGGTGGACTGGGCTTCATCGTGCGCTCGCTCAAGGCGAGTGCGGTCGAGCAAAGGTAGTCGCCGCCCGTTACCAGCAGCCGGGCTGGTTCGCTGAACGATCGGCAGCGCTGCGAGTTCATGCCGTCGCTGTTTGGATCGGGCCAGTCGTGCCAATCTGCCGAAGGCGCGGGATGCCCATCGAAGCAAGGCATCCGCCGACGTCGTGCTAGCGGTCGGGATGCGAGTCTGCCGGGGGCGTCGCCATCATTCGTCACGAAACCGAGTTTTCACAACAGCAAGGGGGACTGACCGATGTCACCACTCATGAGGAAGCTGGCGAAGAAGGGGAAGGGAACCGCGCGTCGTGCGCTGGACAAGGCGGAGACCCAGGTGATGGCTGCCGTTGGCCGAAAGACGGTGCGCAAGAATGTGAAGGCAGTGACGACGGTGGGGAGAGAGGCGGTCAAGGCCGGAATGGTCGCGGGCGCGATGGCGGCGGCGGGTGTGGTCATCGGCGCCGTCAGAAAGAAGATGCCTAACGCTTGATCGAAAGCGAGCTCTGCCGCAACTCCCCATTGCGTGACCTGTAACGCAGTGTAATTATGTGACGGGGGTCACAATTAGTGTCTCGGGTGGCGGGGGCGGAATCGTGTTCGAGGCCCGCTCTGCGCCGGTGCGGAGGGGGTTGTGGTCGAACAGCGGAGAATCAGGATCGCGCTTCTTGCAGTCGTCGTTGGGTGTAGCGAACCCACGACGCCTGTCGAGAACACCGCACGCGATCCGGTCCAGTTCACGTCGCACGGTGCAAGCGGCCTTCAAGGTCTCGGTTGTACGCATCGCTGGTTGGCCGCGGTTTCGGGCGACTGGAACGATCCAGCGCGCTGGTCGCCGCCGGAGGTGCCGGTGGACACCGCGGTTGTGTGCGTCGACGTCGATGGCACGTACGACATCCTGCTGAACCGAGACGACGACTCCACGGCAGTCGCGATCGCGGGTTTGGAATTGGGCCCCGCGACAGGCAGAGCGACGCTGATATTGGGTGGCAACTCGCTCGTGTTGAGCGCTGCCAGCGGAATCGACATTCGGGCGAATGGCGAATTGCGCCTGCGTGCGTCGCCGAATGCAGGCATTCAGCTTCGCTCCGCTGGTGGCATCGACAATGACGGCATCATTTTCGCCGAGCGATCGTGCCCGACCTGTGGCGATCTGGATGCGATCGCGGCCAGCGTCGCGAATCACGGTGTCGTTCATGTGGCGACGACGGTCACGCTCGGCGGCGCGGACGGTACGTTCACGAATACATCTGCGGGGGCGGTGCAGATCGACGCCGGTGGAGAGCTGATTGTCCCGAGCGGCGTGGGCACGCCATCGGTCACTTGGCATGCTGGGGCGCTGTACGGCGAGGGACGGATGACGGTTCTGTCGGGCGATGTGATTTACAATGACGGCGTGCTGGGCGTCGATTCGCAGGGATCGGCGATCCTTCAGCTGTCGGGGGCTAATCTGACGCTTGGCGCCCCACAGACGTCCGGGGCCGCTATCGCCGTTGGCGCCCGCCACGCCTTCCCGGTCACGGTGACCGGCAACCTGGGATCGGCGACGACACTCGATCTGCATGGCGACGAGGGCGCGACGCACAGCTCGATCGCGTTTGGCTCCAGCCCGCTGGTGGCAGGAACGCTGATCCTGCGAGCCGCTCCCGGGGATACGTTGCAGCTTACGGGCAGCGGTCCGCTGATCAACGCCGGGACGATCCTTGCTGGTGACGAGGGAACGTCCGTGATCCAGCTATCCATGAGCGCCGAGAACGGTGGAACCGTCACGCTGGGTTCGTCGTTGGCCATTGATGTCGCAGGTGGTGAGTTCACGAACGCGGGGCTCGTCAATGGCGCGGCCGGACTGCCGGTCGTCGTGCCGCCGGGCGTCACGTTCGCGAGCCTCGCCACCGGTGTCGTGAATGACGTCACCATCGATGTGCGCGGTGGTACGCTGGCGGGCGACGGCTTTGTCGACGTTGTTGCAAGCAGTTCGGGCGGCCTCGTGCTGCCAGGGAGTCCGGTCGGCGCACTCTCGATCGGTACGTTCGTGCAGGATGCCACGAGCAGGTTGCGCCTGGACGTCACCGGGATCGCCGATTCGACGGAGTACGATCGGTTGTCGATCGCGCGCGACGCGTCGCTGGATGGCGTCCTGGAGGTGGTGACGGCACCGGCATTCACTGGTGGCGTCTGCGGCGAGACGATCGACGTACTGACGATCGGTGGGGTCGCCTCCGGCATGTTCGCCATGGTCGACGGGCCTATCGCGCCTGCCCGTGCGTGGCGCGCGGGCTTCGTGTCGGGCGTGTTGCGTCTGGCGGGATACGACCCGACGACGCCGATCAACCTCGTCGGCGCTCCCGGCAGCGTGGCCGAAGGCGGAGCCGCCGCCACGTATTCCGTCTGCCTTGGTGCGTTTCCCACTGCCGACGTGGCTATCACTACGGTGCCGGATGGCCAAGTGACTGCAACTCCCGCGACCCACGTGTTCACGGTGGAATCTGCCGCGCTCCCGCAGACGTATTCCGTACAGGCGGTGGATGACGGCGCATTCGAGGGCCCGCACAGTGGCGTGGTGGTGCACGCGGCTGCGAGTGGCGACGTCGCGTTCGACGGACAGACCGTGTCGATGACCGTGCTCATCGCCGACAACGACAACGCGCCTCCGTCTGCCCTGCCGGACCAGGCCAGCGTGCTCGAGGACGGATCGATCGAAATCCAGGTTCTGGCGAACGACACGGACGTCGAGAACGACTCGCTCTTCGTCAGCGCGGTCACGACACCTTCACACGGATCGGTCACTGTCACGGGAGCCGGTTCCACGGTTACGTACGTGCCGAACGCGGATTTCAGCGGGTCGGACGTCTTCAGTTACACCGTCAGCGATGCAGCGGGCGGGGTGAGCAGCGCCGACGTGTCGGTTACCGTGAGCCCGGTCAACGACACTCCGCAGGCGTCCGACGACGCAGCCACTACTGCGGAGGACGTTGGCGTGTATGTGCCGGTCCTCGCCAACGATTCCGACGCCGATGGAGACGTCCTCACGATCTTGTCCATATCGGCCGCGATCCATGGAGCGGCTGTGCAGAACGGATCGGGCATCGACTACACGCCGGAGGCGGATTTCAACGGAACGGACACGTTCAGTTACGTGGTGTCCGATGGCGTGGGTGGAGAAGCGACCGGTACGGTCACGGTAACCGTCACATCGGTCAATGACGTACCGGTGGTCGCGAACGATGACCGGACGATCGACGAGGATACGCCAGTGGAGATTGCCGTGCTCCTCAACGACAGCGATATCGATGGCGACGCGCTCACGATCGCGCAGCTAACCGATCCTGCGCATGGCAGCGTCACGATCACGGGTGGAGGAACGACGGTCACCTATACGCCGGCGGCGAACTACAGTGGGCCGGATGGATTCAGCTACACGGTGGCGGACGGTCAGGGCGGAATTGCCAGCGGCTCGGTGGCGATTGCCGTCTATCCGGTCAACGACGCGCCGTTCGTCGTCAACGATACCGCAACAACCTGGAAGGGTTGGAAAATCATGGTTGGTGTCCTCGCCAATGACAGCGATGTGGAGGGCGATTCGATCATGCTGTATTCGGTCGGCGCACCGTCGAAAGGCGTCGCTTCGGCCTTTCACGACCAGATCTACTACACGCCTGTGGGCACTGGCCCTGCCTCGGTGACATACAGTGCATCGGACAGGAAGGGCGCGATCTCTCCTCAAGCGAAGCTGGATATTGCGATCCTTCCGTCACCACCGGTGACGGACATGCAGCTCGGCACGATCACCTACACATCGGGGACCGGTGGACCGACGGGCCATCAATTCACACTCACGATCACGTACCGCAATGGCGGGTCGGCCCTGGCGCCAGATCTTGCCATCACCATGGATCCGGTCGCTGGCGTCAAGTTCCGCTCGACATTCAAGGGCGATCGTTGCGCGACCTTGACTTCCGGAATTACGGCGTGCCAACGGCCAGCGCTGGCGGGGAACTCATCCGCGACCTTCAGCCTGATGCGCTTCACGACGCTCGCGAAGGGCAACTATACGCTGACGCTCCGCATCGCCGCGCCCAATCCCGAGTCGAAGCCCGGGAACAATACGAAGACGATCGTAGTGAATGTGAAATAGGCAGGGCGACTCGTCTTCCGTTCGCGTCGGCCGGCGCACATCGTTAGCCGCCTTCGTCCTCGCGAACGGAGCGAACCTGATGACACGTCGTCGTGTTCCGGGCGCCGCGCACGCGACGCCTCTGGCAGTCATTGTCGGAGCTGCCTTGATCGCCAGCTGCAAGCAGGCGTCGCCTGCTGCCCGCTCGAGTCCCGTTACACCGTCAGCGCCCGCCAGGCTCACCATCGCCGTATCGTTCGATTCCGCGCTTGGAACCGCGCCGGTCGACGGTCGCATGCTGTTGTTCATCGCCGCGGACGAGCGCGGCCGGCGCGCACACTTCTCGAGCGACCCGGCCGGTGTCCGGCTGGCAAGCACGATGCCGGAGCCGAGGTACCTCACCAGCGATTTCGACAATACAGCGCAGATGTTCGGTGTCGACGTGGACGGGTTGCGCGCCGGAGCTGCCGTCCATATCGATGCCACTACGCTCGGATACCCGCTCGAGCAGCTCGGCGAGTTACCTCCCGGCGAATACTGGGTGCAAGGGCTACTCCACCTCTACGAGACGTTCACGCGTGCCGACGGGAAGGTGGTGAAGCTGCCGATGGATCGCGGTGAGGGACAGCAGTGGGCAACCGCGCCGGGGAACCTGTTCAGCGAGCCGGTGAAACTCCGCCTGGATCCCGGCAGCACCGACACTGTGCGCGTGGTCATGACGAGGAAGAACCCACCTGTCGTACCGGTTCCGGATTCCCGGTATGTTAAACACGTCCGCATCAGGAGCGAGTTGCTCTCGAAGTTCTGGGGGCGCGACATGTACCTGGGCGCGATCGTCGTTTTGCCGGAAGGATTCGACACGCACCCGGACGCGCGCTATCCGCTGGCGGTCTTTCATGGCCATTTCCAGCCGACGGTGAATGGCTGGCGCACCACGCCGCCGGATCCGTCGCTACCCGCGTACGATCCCGACTCGATCGCGAAGTACTGCGCCAACGGCCACGAAGGCAACTGGTGCACGAAGTTCGGCTACGACCGGGTACTGGCAGAATACGAATACGCCTTCTACCGTGAGTGGCAGTCACCGGGATTCCCGAGGGTGTTGCTGCTGACGATACAACACGCGAATCCGTACTACGACGACTCCTACGCCGTAAACAGCGCCAACCTCGGACCCTACGGCGACGCGATCAACAACGAGCTGATACCATACGTCGAGAGGACTTTCCGTGGGATCGGCCGGGGATGGGCCCGCGCCCTCTACGGCGGGTCGACCGGCGGTTGGGAAGTGTTGGCGTCTCAGGTGTTCTATCCCGACAACTACAACGGAGCGTTCGCCAGCTGCCCGGATCCGATCGACTTTCGCGGCTACCTGACGACGAACCTGTATGAGGACGACAACGCTTACTGGTACGATGGCGGGCCGTTCCGTCGCAGCGAACGCCCGGCACATCGGGACAACTTCGGCCACGTACGCGCAACAACGCGCCAGGCGAACCTGCGCGAACTGGTCCTGGGCGACAAGTCACGGTCCGGAGGCCAGTACGATATCTGGGAAGCCGTGTTCTCCCCGCGAGGGGACGACGGATATCCCAAGCGCATCTGGGACAAGCGGACGGGTAGCATCGACAAGACAGTTGCCGCGTACTGGCGAGACAACTACGACCTTGTGAACATCATGCGCCGCGATTGGGCAACGCTTGGCCCCAAGCTGCGAGGCAAGATCGAGATCTATTCCGGAGCGCATGACAACGTCTACCTCACGAACGCCGTCTATTTCGCGGAGGACTTCCTGGCGAAGGTCAAGAACCCCCCGTCGGACGCCAGGATCGTTTATGGGGTCAAGAACGAGCACTGTTTCAGTGGTGACACCACGGCCGCGAATGCATTCACCCGCCTCACTTATCACTCCCGTTTCCTCAAGAAGATGCGAGATCACTGGTTGAAGACGGCACCCGCCGGCGCGGACACAGTGACTTGGCGCTACTAGCTGAAGCGGCCGCAGGCTGCCTGCCGCGCTCGATGCGCGGGTTCCCTGAGGTGTGATGAAGATGCAAGCCATCGACGATACCGGTCCAACGCTGGCCGTGGCAGTACGACTGGCCATGGCCGCGCTGGTCGGGCTCGCAGTTGGTATCGAACGGGAGTGGTCGGGGCACGCTTCGGGCCCTCACGCGCGCTTCGCCGGTCTGCGAACCTTCCTCCTCCTCGGGTTAGTCGGTGGCACGTCGGGGCTGCTGCTGGAATGGTCCTACACGGCAGCCGCGGTTGCACTCGTCGCCGGTGCTGCGGCACTGGTGGTGGCGGCCTACATCATGGCCGAACGCCGGGGTGACGCACCGCTCGATGGCACCACGGAGGCGGCGGCCATGGTGGTACTGGCGTTGGGAATGCTGGCAGGTCTGGGACAACAGGCTCTGGCCGCTGGTGCCGTTGCTGTCGTCGTATTCGCGCTGGGCGAGAAACAGCGCCTGCACTGGCTGGTTCGCCGGATCGGTGAGAAGGAAATGCGGGCCGGACTGCAGTTCGCCGTGCTGGCACTGGTGGTGCTCCCGGCACTTCCCGAGGGGCCGTTCCTCCCTTACTTCGAGTTCCGTCCGCGATTGCTCTGGAGCCTCGTGTTGCTGCTCTCGGGGCTCAACTTCGCTGCCTATCTCGCTCGACGGGCAGTCGGGGCAAGTCGTGGGTATGGCCTGACGGGACTACTCGGCGGCATCGTGTCGTCCACGCTGGTCACCCTCCGGTTCTCGCGAAAGAGCAGGGAGGAGCCGGAGCATGACGTCGCCCTGGCACTCGGAGTGGTCGGCGCTTGCACCGTGCTTCCCTTCAGGGTAGCTGCCGTCAGCGCCATGCTGGATCCGCGAGTGGCGATGCAGCTGTTGCCATACCTTGCCCCGCTGGCTGTCGCCGCTGCGCTGGCGACCTGGCTCGCCCTCAAGCGTACGCCATCCGGCCCGGGAGCGCCGTCACCTCAGATCCCGGATGAACAAAGCCCACTCCGATTGCGGTCAGCGATCGAGATGGCTGTGTTCTTCCAGATCGCGATCAGCGCGCTGGCGCTCATGCGTGGCTGGATCGGCAATGCCGGCGTTACGGCCAGCGCAATCCTCCTGGGGCTTACGAACATGGATGCACTAACGATCGCCATGACGAGCGGCGACGCTGAATCAACTCTCGGAGACATGGCCGCTCGCAGCCTTGTGGTCGGTATCCTCTCGAACACCGTGTTCAAGGGTGCGATCGCGCTCGTGGTGGGACGAGGAGCCTTCAGGCTCTATGTCATCGGCGGACTTACGGTCATCGCTATCGTTCTGGTGCTCGGCCTCCAGTACGCTCCGCTGTTGCAGATGTAAATTGTCAGAGTGCGCGAGCCGGCCGCCTATTCGAGCGGCTGGTCTGCGTGCGTCGGGACTTTCCGCGATAGTCTGTCCAACTACTGCGAACTCATCGTGCTCGCCATGCTCGGGTTCTGCCCGCCGCCTTTCCGGCGGAAGCCCTTTTCCCTCTGATGTAACGACATGCGCTACGTACGATGCGAGGCCTGCGGATCGAAGGCCCTTCTGGCCGCCTCGCAGTGTCCGAAGTGCGGACATCTCCTCGGCCTGAGGGACACCAGGGGCAATCCGGTTCCGCTGAGTCACTGTCGTGGGTGCGACAGCTATTACCTGTCTTCGAGCGGTGCCTGTAGGTGGTGCGGGCCGACGGCACCCCGTGGAGTTCGTCTCGCGCCGTTCCTCTGGATCATCGGCATCGCAATCGCAGGTGCCGCTGCGGTTGGGGTGGGTGCATGGGGACTGGCGCGCTATCGCGCCGACGCGAGCACGATGACGGAGAACGTGCCCGCTGGCCAGACGACCGACGTTTCGCAGATTCCGACTGCCGGAGAAGCGTTGAGCGTGACCAATGCTGCTGCTGACAGTGCCGCTGCACCTGCGGTTGCCGCGAACCCGGACACGCCGACGTCTGTGGCGGATACGGGCATCCAGGCTCCGGCCGGAGATTCGAGCTTAGCCGAGATCCGCTGGATCACGGCCACAGCCATCACGTGGGCGAACGTCCGCTCTGCCCCAAGTCGTGAGGCCGGCATAGTTGCCGTCATCTCGCCCGATATGCGCGTCCGACTTGGCGATGTACAAGACGGCTGGCATCGCGTGAAAGCCGGGGGCATCGAAGGCTGGGTCGATCGACGGTTCTTCTCCGTTGGCGATCCCAGTCGAGCGCGCTGAGCGAGCAGGTCTGACCATCCAGGCTTCAGCAATAGGAGCATCGGTCCGAACGGCCGAGACAGTTGCCACGTATTGGTAGACGAGCGTAGCCCGCGGCCACGATCGTCGGTTGGCGAGTCGTTCCGCTTCGCTCCGTTTCGACGCTTCTCCAGACCGTCGCACCGCCAAGGTTGCGGCGGTCACGCATTTTTTCGGGCTTGCATGAAGACCATACTTATCCGCTTGACACTGCTTACGCTTGTGGCGGTACCTGTCGCGAGTGCACAGTCGAGAGACACGTTACGGTTGACGTTGGACGACGCGGTGAAGCGCGCCATGACAGCGAGCGACAACGCGCGCATCGCCGCGGCGCAGATTGCCGTCGCGGACGCACAGATCACGACTGCACGGGCAACGGCGCTGCCGCAGGTACGTGTCAACTCGTCGTACAATCAGGTCATCAAGAACGCGCGTGCGGAGATCGTGAACCAGATTTTCGGCCAGCCGTTCAGCTACACGTCCAGTGCCGTGTTTTCGCAGACGCTGTTTCAGGGCGGACGTCTGGTGGCGGGTATGCGTGCGGCGTCGCAACTGCGTGGCGCCGCACGGTTTCAGGAGCGTGAGGTGAGCGACCAGCTGTCTGTTGCCGCGCAGCGTTCGTACCTGCTGGCGTTGCTGGCACGCCAGTTGGTCGAGATTCAGGAGCGCAGCGTCAAGCTGGCCGATGACCGGGTGGCTCAGATCGAGCAGTTGGAGCGCGCTGGGCGGGTGGCTCGCTTCGATGTCCTGCGTTCGCGTGTGGAGCGAGCGAACCTGGAGCCCGCGCTCCTTCAGGCGCGCAGCAACCGTGAACTGGCGGAGATCTCCCTACGGCAGTTGCTGAACCTTCCGGTGGATCAGCCGTTGCAGCTCACGAGCGAGCTGGATACGGCGCAGCTGCGGGTGGTAGCGCTGCGCGTGCTCTCGGACTCCTCGAACTCGTCGGTTCGCCCGGCGGTCCGCGCCGCCGAGCTGACGGCAGGCGCACGGCGCCAGAGCATTCGCGTCGCGATGGCGGACTTTCTACCGACCGTCACCACGAGTTTCACCGTCGGGTACACTGCCCTGCCCAAGGTGAACGGTTTTCCCACGGTCTGGGGCCGATCCTCGCATGCGAACTGCCCGGTTGGCGCCCCGCCAAACCAGGTGTGCCAGAACAACGGATGGTACCCGGATCGGTCTTTCGGCGTGCAGGTGCAATGGAATCTGTTCGACGGCTTGCGCACGAAGGGCAGCGTCGATCTGGCGCAGGCGCAGGCACGGATCGCGGACTTGCAACTGAACGAAGCGCGGCGGCAGGCAGCGACGGACCTGGCGGCGGCCCGCGCCGAGTTCGATCGCGCGCAGACAGCTTTCGACGCGCAGCGCCAGAATGCCGCCGAGGCTCAGGAAGCGTATGGTATCGCCGCGCTGCGATTCGACCGCGGTCTGTCCACCTTGTTGGAGGTGACGGATGCGCAGGATGCGCTGTTCACCGCGCAGGTTAACGCCGCACGCGCCGGTGTCGATTACTTCGTGGCCGTGGCCGAACTGGCGCGCAATGGCGGGCGGGACATCCCGCTCGCTCCCACGCGACCTTCACTTCGTTAGGACATCCCGTGCACCTGAAGCGATATCTGCCGATCGTTGCGCTCCTTGCCGCCGCTGCCTGCGGTGGCAAGAGCGGTTCCGCCAACCCGAACGGCAAGGGAGACCCAGCCGCCAAGGGGGGCAGTCAGTCGAAGGGCGGTGCTGCCGGTTCGCCTGGCGCCATGGATCGACGCAACCTGCCCGTCGTCCTCGGTGCGGCGGACGTGATCGATGTGAGGAAGGGGACGATCGAGTCCTCACTTGGGATCCAGGGCAACCTGACGCCGATCGAGGAAATCGTTGTACGCGCACGCATGGAGGGGAATCTCGTCAGTGTGGCTGTGCGTGCCGGCACGTCGGTATCTGCGGGCCAGGTGTTGGCACGGTTCGACGATGCAACTGTGCAGGGCGATCACGAGTCGGCCGTTGCCGATGTGGAATCGGCCAGGTCCGACCTGGCCAATGCCCAATGGAACGCCGATCAGTCGGCCGATCTGTTCAAGGCAGGAGCGATTCCTGAGCGCGACCTCCGGACGTCGCAGGCGGCACTGGTGGCCGCCAAGGCACGCATGGCCGCGGCCGACTCGCGGCTCAAAGGGATGAGCCAGACGCTGGCGGATACTCGCGTACTCGCTCCGACATCCGGTGTGGTATCGCTCCGGTCGGCCGATCCCGGCGAGCACGTCTCGCGAGGAGCCGCGCTGTTTACTGTGGTACGCAGCAACGTGCTGGAACTGGAAGCAACCGTGCCGGCGCGCAACGCCGGCGACATCGCCGCGAATCAGGCGGTGCGGTTCGTCTCGGATGGACGCGATTTCACGGGCCGTGTTGCCAGGGTGAATCCGGCGATCAATCCCGCCAGCCGCGCGCTCACCTTCTACGTCGAAGTGCCGAACGTCAAGGGAGAAATCCGCGCCAACGCATTCGCCACCGGCCGGGTCATCGGCAAGGTTGTCCCCGATGCGACGCTTCTCATCAGTAGCGCCGTCAGACAGAACCCGGGCGACCCGCAGGCGTTCGTGTATGCGATCGTAAACGGTGCCGTGGAACGCCGCACGGTTACGCTCGGAATCGTCGACGAGTTGGCCGGCGTGTCGCAGATCCTGGAGGGTCTGGCCCCGGGGGACAAGGTGATCGGTGGCAATATTACTGCAGTGGGGAACGGTACCAGGGTGACGATCGTCTCGGGCGAGTCTTCGCGGGCGGGGCGCGACGTGTCACCGGCTGGAACAGCTCCAACGGCGGGAGCGGGCCGCACCGGTGGCCAGACGGACACAGTGCGCAGCGGGCGCACGCCGGCCGGCCCGGCACGTTCGGACAGCGGAAAGTAGACCCAGTCCGCGACGCGCTCCGGCGCCTCGCGAAGGTGAGCCCATGTTTCTCTCCGATATCTCGATCCGACGTCCGGTCTTTGCCACCATGATGATGGTGGCTCTGCTCGTCTTCGGCATAGTGTCCTACGGTCGCCTGGCGATCGACGAGTATCCGGACGTGACGTATCCTGTCGTCATCGTCACATCGACCTATCCGGGCGCTTCACCGGAGGTCATGGAACGCGACGTATCGCGCCCGATCGAGGAGTCGCTGAATACGGTGCAGGGGATTCGCGAGCTGGTGTCGACGTCGTACGAAGGATCGTCGTCGGTACGTGTGATGTTGCAGCTGGGTGTGAACCCCGCCGAAGCGCAACAGGAGGCGATCTCGAAGGTCGCACGACTGCGGCGGTCGCTCCCGCCGGACATGGACGATCCGGTCGTGACGCGTTTCGATCCGAACGACAGGCCAATCCTGAGCTTCGCTGTCTACAGCAGCGAGCGTTCGCTCCGGGATCTGACCGACCTCGCCGAGCAGACGATAGCGCCGCGGATAGAGTCGATCCCCGGCGTTGGCGGCGTGAACGTGATCGGCGGCCGGCCGCGGCAGATCCGCGTCCTCCTCCAGCCGGAGGCGATGCAGGCGTATGGCGTGACGCCGGCGCAGGTCTCGCAGGCCCTGGCGCGTGAGAACCAGGACGTGCCCGCTGGCCGCGTGTATCGGGGCGACGTTGAAAAGTTCGTGCGCGTCACGGGCCGCATCGTTGACCCGATGGCGTTCAAGGACGTCGTCGTCGCCACGCGCAACGGTACCGCGATCCGCGTGCGCGATATCGGCACCGTCGTGGACGGGACGGCGGAGGCGCGGTCGGCGGCATTCATCGACACGACGCGTTCGATCTCCGTGGAGATCCAGAAGATCTCGGGCACCAACACCGTCGAAGTGGCAGACAAGGTGATGACAGTCGTCGAGGAATTGGGAGGAACGATCCCGTCTGACGTGCAACTCAAGATCATTCGCAACGACTCGCAGCACATCCGTGCTTCGCTGGACGACGTCGAGACGACAATCCTTCTGGGCGCCGTCCTCACGATCGCCATCATTTATCTGTTCCTGAACTCGTGGCGCTCGACGGTGATCACGGGGCTCACACTGCCGATCTCGGTGATCTCCGCGTTTTTCGCCATGTGGATGCTGGACTTTACCGTCAACACCATGACGCTGCTGGCGTTATCGCTGGCGATTGGCCTGCTGATAGACGACGCGATCGTGGTGCGCGAGAACATCGTCCGGCATCTGGAGATGGGGAAGGACCACTATACGGCCGCCAAGGAGGGAACGAGCGAAATCGGGCTGGCAGTCGTGTCGACGTCGCTGGCCGTCATCGCCGTGTTCATCCCGGTGGCTTTCATGGGCGGCCAGATCGGGAAGATCTTCTATCAGTTCGGCGTGACGGTGGCGTTCGCCGTGGGCGTGTCGCTGTTCGTGTCGTTCACGCTCGACCCGATGCTGTCGTCGGTATGGCCGGATCCGGAGGTCGAGCACGGCGGTCACGCCGCAACCCGCGCGAAGACACGGAATCCAATTCGGCGTCTGGCGTTCGCGTTCGACGACGCGTTCGAGCGCACGGCGGATCGCTACAAGCGGTGGTTGGCAGTATCGCTCAAGCACCGGTGGTGGGTACTGGGTGGCGCCACGGCCTCTGTGGTCGTTGCGTTCGCGTTGTTCCCGCTGCTTGGCTTTACATGGCTTCCCGACTACGACGGTGGCGAGTTCAACACATCGATTCGCGTACCGCCGGGATCGCGTCTCGAGTACACCGTGTCAAAGGCGCAGGAGATAGCGGCCTTCCTGCGCGCGCAGCCGGGTGTGGAGTTCACCTATGTGAACGTGGGGGGCGGTTTCCGCGGTTCGCCGAACACCGCCACGGTGTATACGAGGCTCAAGCCTCGCAAGGAACGCACGCGTTCACAGACCGAGATCCAGACCAGTCTGCGGGCGCAGCTGATGAGCTTCCCCGGTGTGTTCGCCGCCATCACCGGCACGCCGAGCATATTCGGCGGGATGCGGCAACCAATTCAGATATTCGTGCAGGGGCCGGAGCCAACGCGACTGAAGGTTGCCGCTGAGCAGGTACTCAACGCTATCCGGAATATCCCCGGAATTGCCGAGCCACAGTCGAGCGAGACGGGAAACATCCCGCAGCTGAACGTCGCCGTGGATCGACAACAGGCCTGGGCAGCCGGACTTGGTATCGGTTCCATTGCCTCGACGCTGCAGCCGTTGTTCCAGGGGCAGCGAGCGACCCGCTGGGAGGATCCGAATGGCTACTCCCATGACGTGATGGTACAGTACCCGGAATCCGTACGTGTCTCGCCGGAGGACGTGGCCCGCATTCCGGTTCAGAGCCAGAACATCGATGCCACCAGCGGCATGCCCGCGCTGGTGCCGTTGGCCCAGGTGGCGCGAATCACGTCCGGTGTGGGACCGCAGCAGATCGAGCGCCGGTCGCTGGAACGCCAGGTGTCGCTGTCGGCGGGCGTCCTCCCTGGGGCAGCAATGGGTGAGGTTGCCAGGCAGGCTGAGGATTCGATCTCGCGGATCGGGCTGCCGCCCGGATATCGGACGATTTTCGGCGGTGACGTGCAGAATCTGAACGAGACGAAGGGCTACGTGCTGCAGGCGTTGATCCTCGCGGTGGTGTTCATCTATCTGATCCTTGCGTCGCTCTTCGGTTCCTTTTTCCAGCCGTTGGCGATCATGCTGGCGTTGCCGCTGTCGCTGCTCGGTGTGGCGTTAGGCCTGCTGGTAACGCGCGGGACGCTCAACATCATGTCGATGATCGGCGTCATCATGCTGATGGGGCTCGTCACCAAGAACGGGATCCTGCTGATCGATTTCATCAACCAGCAGCGCGAGAAAGGCGTGGACCGTACGTCGGCGATCCTGAATTCGGCGCGGGTGCGGTTGCGGCCGATCATCATGACCACATGCGCTATGATCTTCGGGATGCTGCCGCTGGCGTTTGCGCTGGGCGAGGGGGCGGAGCAACGGAGTCCGATGGCGCATGCGGTAATTGGCGGACTGATCACGTCGACGCTGCTCACGCTGTTCGTCGTGCCGGCGGTGTACACTCTGCTGGACGATCTGACGGAACGGATTCGCGGGAAGAGCGCGCTGCCCACGAAAACCCACGGAGATAGCAGCGTGGGCGAACCCGCGTTCGGCGACTGAGAGCAATTGGGGTCAGAGTGGAATTGCAGTGGCTGAATTAGGGTCAGAGTGGAATTCAGCGCACCGTCAGGCGGAAGGTCTCATGGCAGGAGGTGCAGTAGGAAGTAACTCGTGCCAGACCGACCATGACGGTGTCCTTCAGCGCTGCGCCTGTCGCTCCACGCCGCACTGCCGCCGAGAGGCTGTCGAAGCCGCCGTGCGTCTGCTCGGCCAGTTTCTTCCATGGATCGGGAAGGAGCGCCTCCAATTCCGGGTCGGCGGCCGCGGCGCTCCCGGCTGGCGCCAGTGCCGCGAGGATGGCCGCGCTGTCGTTCTTCGCCGCGCCATCGAGCGCACCGCCGATTGCGGTGAGGAGATTCCGCATCTCCTCGAGGACAGCCTGTTGCGCGTCGGCCGGCAGCGCCACAGCGGTGCGCGGGTCGACGGATTCGCTCGAAGATGTTTCGGGAGGTCGCGATCCTGCGCAACCTGCCAAAGCGACGAACGCAAATGCGTGGAGGATCTGCCCGGTTCGGGTCATGGGAGTTCAGGTGGTGGGGGGAGGAAACGCCGCATTCGCGTGCACACATGCTCGGTTGCCTGGTGTCGCGCGGGCGGCACTCGTGGAATGATACGATAACGGCGCCTGGCGTTCACCGCTGCCCGCCGGCATGCCTTGGCGACGCGGTCTCCTGCGATCGCCGGAAGACCAGCGAGACGTCCTACACCACGTAATACAGGGGCTGGTCGCGCTTCGAGACGTCGCGACGCGGGCAGCGATCGCACGGATTGGACAGGTGCTCGTACGCGTATCGGATCGCGTGCAACGTCGAGGTTTGCCGGACTGGTTGTTCGAGAAAGACCTGGCCGCGCAAGCGTTCGTCCAGACCTGTCCGCACCAGTTTCTGCTGGAATTCGGGCTTGACGCCGCAGAGAAGTACCTTCACGCCGAGCGCTTCGAGTCGCTCGATGTTGCTGCCGATGATCGTCATGCCCACCGCATCGGGGTTTCGCGTTCGCTTGACGCGCAGCAGCACGAACTCCGTGCGGTTGGTGATGGCCCTGCGGACCTCCACGAAGTGATCTTCGAGCTCGGCGGCGGCGCCAAAGAACAGCTCTCCTTCGAGGCCGAAGATGAGGATGCGGTCGCACCGCTCGTCGTCGGGCAGACGCTCGTGGACTTCTCCGTCGTCGGTGATCACGAATTCGGTGAGGAGCATGCGGCCGGCCCGAGGGACCGTCAGCATGGACGACATGAATACGCCAATCAGGACGCAGAACTCGACGGAGATTGCCACGGCGGAGATCGCCGTTGCGGCGATGATGGCGGCATCGAAGCGAGTTGCACGCCAGTGATACGCCAGGCCGCGCCAGTCCACCATCTTGTAGGCTGAGACCATCAGGATTCCGGCCAGGGCGGCTCTCGGAATGAAGCGGGCAAATGGCGCAAAGACGATCATGATGAGGGCGACAGCGGCCGCGGACCACACGCCCGACCACTGCGTCGATGCGCCGGCCTGCTGGTTGATCGCCGAGCGTGTCAGCGATCCCGAACCGGGAAAGCACTGGAAGAACGACCCCGCGATGTTCGCCACAGCTTCCGACAGGCACTGCTGGTTCATGTCGAGTTTCTGTTTCGTCTGGGCCGCGATCGCCTTGGCCATCGAGACCGCTTCGAGGAGGCCCAACACCGCGATTGCCAGCGCGCCAGTCGAGAATTCGCGTGCGATTTCGATGCTGAGTGTCGGCGGCGCGAAGGCAGGCAACTTTGCCGGGATGGCCCCAACGACTCGAACTCCCTGCGCCTCCAGGTCGAATGCCGCAACCACTCCACTCATCACGATCACGACAATGAGGAGGTCCGGGAGCAGACGCCATCCGGCTCGCTTCTTGATCCAGCGAATCGACAACACCAGGGCTATAGTGCCCAACCCGATCGCAGCGGTCTCACCGTGAATGCCGCCTCCCTCGACCAATGACCGGACAAAACGCACGACGAAGTTCGTATGCGCGTCGCCGACTGAACGCATACCGAGCAGGTTCTTCACCTGGTCCAGCACGAGCAGGCTCCCTGCACCTAACGTGAAACCGAGAATAACCGAGTGCGAGATATAGCGCGTCAGGTCGCCGATCCTGAAAAGCGTGATGCCGAGCTGGATGGCGCCGACGAGGAAGGCCAGTGCGATTGCCGCCTGGATCTTCTGCTCGGGCGCCACGGCGGCGATCACCGTCAGGAGCGCGATCGAAATGGCGTTGGTTGGTCCATTGATGAGCTGGCGGGACGAATCGAACAGCGCGCCCACCGCCGTCATGACGATCGCGGTGTACAGACCGTACTCGACGGGGAGACCGGCCACGAGCGCGTACGCCATCGCCTGTGGCACGGCGACAGCAGCAACCGTAAGTCCAGCCACCAGGTCCGCACGAGCATCCTCGAAGCGGTAGCCACGCAGGCTGCCGATAGCGGGGACCACTCGTTGCAGCCACTCCATCGATCCTCTCGCCAAAATCCCTCGTGTGAGCGCAGGAACGTGCAACCTCGTGACTGGTGCGAGCGGGCGCAAGCGCTTCGAGTGCAGCGAGTTATGCGCAAGTTCCGGTCGAGTGCGACGACCGAGGCGGACGGCCGTCACGCCGGACACCGCATGGGTGCTGCGTCGGACACTCATGCGATCGGTTCGCGAACTCGGGCGAACGCATCGCACTATCCGGATCCCATCAGCGCCGCCGACGACGCGCTGGAGCTACTCGCTGAGCTTGAGCTTCGCCACCCTGGAATCGATCGACGCAGGCACTAGCAGACTGTCCGAGATCGCGGCGATCTCCTCGGCCTCACGCCAAGCTTCCTCGAGGAGATCGAGTTCTCCCTGCATCGCACGACGCTCCGCTTCCTCGTGCAGGGCCATCTCAAGCGCGAGTCGCTGACGTCCCGGCAGTGCGAACAGTCCATGTTTCGCGATCTCGCGCGAACTCGCGCTGCCCCACCAGCGCGAGCGGCGCCTTGGTTGCAGCGGTCGAGCGGTCGTGGCGGCAAGCTTGGCCAAGCGGCGCAAGAAGGCATCGGCGCTTCCCATCGCTTCGATCTCCTGCACGGCGGCGGCGATCAGGCCGCGATTGCCACCGTACCGATTCACTTTGGGCACGACGATCGCCGCGATACGTTCCGCTTCCCGTCCCTCGAAATGCCCGGCACCGTTCCTGAACCGGAGATCGATCGAGAGACCGCCCGCTTCACCCGGTCCGATGACGGTTTCCGCCAGATGGCGGCGGCGGACCTGTACTACACCCTGGTTCGCCGTACGAATGGTCGCAACCACGGAGTCCGGACTGCCATGGATCAGTGTCGTCATTGCCTGCCCGATCATCCACCCGAACCCACCGATACTCACGCCGGCAGCTACACCGCCAGCGATGAGCGCCCCAACCCCGGTGAGGCCGGCGCCCGCCATCAACATTTGTCGCCGCCGTCGGCGGCCGAACTGGTCCCCGTATCGCCACGCTGCAAACTCGGGACGGAGCGGCTCGCCGATCCTGACGAGCGTTGTACCGTCGCGCAGCTTCGCCAGTCCGATATTGTCGGTCGATACGCGGCGACGCGTGTCGCGAAAAAACCGCTCGGCCTGTTCGATCGCTTCCCAGCGCTCCTCGAGCGGTGTGAGATTCCAGCGCTCGCATCGCGGACACACTACCCACAGACGTCCCATCCTTGCGTCGAACGCCAAGCGTCCACCTACGGGAAATGCCTCGATCGACTCGTTGCGGCCGAGTGGCTTGTTGCAGAAGAGGCAGGCTGTGTACATCGGATTCCCCGGCTCGAAATGTAGCGATTGGAACGGCGCCTCCGCATGGGAGCCACAGCCATCGCCGAATCCGACAGCGTCCGTGTGAACGTCACGATGAAAGAACCGAGCTGCGCCTGATCGAGGTCCGCAGTCAGTCGCCCATCTGGCGACCATCGCGTAGTATGACCATGATGTTTGCAGCCACGAGCCACCACGTGGGCCGCACGATCCATCGACGTTTTTCTTGCGGATCGTCGCTGGGGTTGCAGGGCCCAGGTCAGGCCTGCGGCTAAGTCACCCTTCAGCAGTGAACGCCATGCTGCCAACGCGCTCGCTCGGAGCCACGGGACTCACCGTTTCCGCTCTCGGACTCGGTTGCATGGGAATGAGCCAGTCCTACGGCGAGCGCCAGGATCGCGATGACTCCGAATCCATTGCGACGATTCACCGGGCGATGGAACTCGGCGTAACCCTGCTCGACACCGCCGAGATCTATGGTCCGTATGCGAACGAAGAACTCCTGTCGCGCGCACTCGTGGGCAAGCGCGATTGTGTCGTTCTGGCCACGAAGTTCGGCTACAGGATAGAGAACGGCATCAACGCCGGCCTGGACAGTCGGCCCGACAGCATACGAGCGGCGGTAGAAGGTTCGCTGCGTCGTCTCCGAACTGACCGCATAGACCTTCTCTTTCAGCATCGGGTAGACCCCGCGGTGCCGATCGAAGATGTCGTGGGCACGATGGCAGGCCTGGTACATGAGGGCAAGGTGCGCTTCCTCGGGTTATCCGAGGCTGGGGAGCGGACGATTCGCCGGGCTCATGCTGTCCACCCGATCGCGGCGTTGCAGAGCGAGTACTCGTTATGGGAGCGCAACCTCGAGCCGCAGTTGCTTCCCCTGCTCCGTCAGCTCGGCATCGGGCTGGTGTCATTCGCACCGCTGGGGCGCGGTTTTCTCACGGGGATGGCACGGCGCGCGGGCGAGTATCCCGAAGGCGACTATCGGCGACATGACCCACGGTACCAGCAAGCGAACTTCGACTCGAACCTTCAGGCGGCGAGGACGGTGGGTGAACTGGCGGAGCGCAGGGGAGTCACCAGGGCGCAAATCGCGCTGGCCTGGCTGTTGCACAAGGGTCCGGACATCGTGCCCATTCCCGGTACCAAGCGCCGGTCGTTTCTGGAGCATAATGTTGCAGCGGCATTCGTGTCCTTGAGCGTGGCCGACGTGTTGGGGCTGGATGCCGCTCTGGCTGGCGGGAAGGCCTTCGGAGCGCGGTACGACGAGAAGGCAATGGCCCAGATCGATCGTTAGGCATTGGCACATCCTGTCTACCGTGTCGTGTCGAGCGGCGGTTGCCGATGCGGGCAGCGACGTTTGCCTGCAGGATCTCACCCGGCCAGAGGCAAACGCCGGCGTCCCTGTGCGACGCCGGCCGTTCGGTGACGCTTCGCTTACGATGAGGGCATCAGAACGGTGGCCCCCCGGTCCTCGGCGGTACGAGCATTTCGTAATCTGCCGGCGGCTCCTCGTTCAGGAGGTACTTCACCAGGTAGTCCCACCGCTTGCGGATGTGAAACACCGGCAGTCCGTGGGGCGCATCCGGGAAGATCATCAGGTCGAAGTTCGCCTTGTTGGCCTTGATCAACGCATCGACGACGCGGAGCGTGTTCGCCATGTGCACGTTGTTGTCCAAGTCTCCGTGCATGAGCAGCAGGTGGCCCTTCAGGTTCTTCGCGAGAGTGTAGTTCGCTGCCGAGTCGTACGAAGCCTTGTTATACGGTCCCTGGTATCGGCCTGCCCAGTACCAGGCATAGGTATTCGGGTTGTGGTTCCCGGACCCGCTCACGGCCACCTTGTAGAAGTCCGGGTAACGCAGGATCGCGTCGGTGGATGCCAGACCACCGCCTGAGTGCCCGTAGATGCCCACGCGGTTGATGTCGATCCACGGGTACCGTGCCGCGAGTTGCCGGATTGCCGCGATGTGATCGGGGATTCCGTTGTCCCCCATGTTGCGGTAATAGAAGTCATGGAATGCCTTCGATCGTCGAGGCGTTCCCTGGTGATCGATTTCGATGACGATGAAGCCGAGTTCGGCCAGTGCCTGCGTCTCGCCGGTGCCCGACCATCCCCAGCGGCCCACACTGCCGACCTGTGGGCCAGGATAGATGTGGTCGAGGATGGGGTAGCTCTTCGCCGGATCGAACGTACTCGGCTTGTACATCAGGCCGTAGATGTCGGTGACGCCATCGCGCGCCTTGGTCTGGATGATCTCCGGTGGACGCCATCCCACTTGTTCGAGAAGTTCGGCGTCGCCGCGTGACAGCTCCAACACCGTCTTGCCGTCGACGGCCGAGCGCAGCGAGATCACCGGCGGCCTGTCGACGGGGGCGAAGTTGTCGATGAAGTAGGGGCCCTTGGGCGTAAACGTGATCTGGTGGTCGCCGTTCTCTGGTGTCAGCGACGTCATGCCACTGCCATCGACATTTACCTTGAAGAGGTGCGAGTAGTACAGGAAGCCGGGATCCCGTCCCCATGCGCTGAAGTACACCACCTGCGGCGAGGTCCGGGTGGCGCTGTCGACCCGGAACAGTCGGTCGACCGCGTAAGTGCCGGACTCGATCTGGTTCCTGACCGTACCGTCAGATCCAATCCGGTACAAGTGCGCCCACCCATCCCGCTGCGACCACCAGATCAGGTCATCGCTGCCCTTCGGCACATCCCAGTTCTCCTGGCCGAACGAATGCGACAACTCCACCCATGTGGCGGTTGAATCTCGTACCACGGTCTTGGCCTCGCCTGTCTTCGCATCGACAAGCAGTGCGGAGATACGGCTGGGACCGCGATTGGCGTTCAACATGAAGAACTTGTCGCCGGCCCTGTTCCAGAACGTCCGGGTGCTGACGGTCGTCTGCGGCGAGTGCGTGGTCTTTGCAGCCACGTTGGTACGATCGACGATGTCGATCGCGTGAATGATGTGCGATGGCACCACCGAGTCGCTTGGTACCGCGTAGTGATAGCTCTTGTCGATGGGCTGGTCGCCGGTGGACGAGTACATTGGGTAAATGCGCGTACCGCGAAGATCCTCGCGCGCGACCGTGAAACGCCGTGAATCCGCAGACCAGTTCACGTTGACGCGCGCCGGCCTCGGCTTGGCCGTGTCCGCGGCCACGTTGCGGTCGGTGTTTCCGTAGGCGAACAGACGCTCGCCGTCCGTGGTGAGCGCGATCGAGCCCTTCGGGAGCGGCACCGAATCCTGCCTCGCGGCTCCCGTACGGGCGCCGCGTCCCGTGCTGTCCTTCTTCGCGGTGTCGGCGCGAGCCCTGCGCACCGAGTCTGCCGCGGCCACCGCATCGGAGTCGGACAGCGCGGCCGGCCTCAGATACATGTTGTATCGCCACTGGAAGACGTCCCACTTCCTGTCCGGCGAACGATTCGCCCACGCCGGTCCAGCTTTCAGCGTGCGCTTGAGTGCCCAGTCCAGGCTATCCT
The DNA here is from genome assembly GCA_019186945.1 of Gemmatimonadaceae bacterium. Taxonomy (GTDB): domain Bacteria; phylum Gemmatimonadota; class Gemmatimonadetes; order Gemmatimonadales; family Gemmatimonadaceae; genus JABAQJ01. Next base: position 137,375 of record JABAQJ010000002.1, on the reverse strand, counting down.
GCGCCTGGCAGTTGTAGCTGGCGGGGTCGCAGCGGAAGACCTTGCGGTGCAGGACGAGTTCTATGGCTTTCCCAGTGTCCACCGGGGTGAACGCGGGGAAGCGTGTCGGATCCAGTATCGTGTCGGCGGCGACGGAGAGGATTGCCGCCAGGCGCGCCTTGTCGAAAAACACGCGTTTGCTCGCTCGGGCCGGATCGACGAGATACACAGTGCCGCGGTCGTTCCTGCCGGTCGACGTGTAGATGAAGCGCACGCTGTCGTCCAGCCAGACCGGCGATACGGTAGCGCCGAGAACATAGGCGCCAGCAGTGCGAATGACGTCGGCGCGGTGGTAGTCGGCCGTCTGGGCGCTGAGGGCGAGCGGCGCGAGCAGGGCGGCAGCGGAGCACGCGAGAGAAATGCGCATTGCGGGCGTGGTTGAGTTGGACGGGGGCGCGCGGCAATAATGCAGCGTGGGGCTCAGTACGGAATCGTGGTCGAGGACTCATGGTGCCAACGCACCGGGGGCCTCCGGCGTTCGGTGGGGTTCGCCGGTAGCCAGGAGCCTCGATCTGGGGCTGCGATCCGCCTTCGGATGGTGTTGCCGCCAAGTCGTGCCCGGCACGGGGACGCCACCAGGGTTCCGGTTCGAGGTGGTCCGCGCGTCGTCGCCAGCCGTCGGTCAGCCTGAGCCTGCAACTCGCCTGGCAACGGGCACAAGCATTTTGGGGTCAGACTCCCTTTGGCCGAGCGACCCGCCGCTCGGCGAGCGGGCCGCATTGCGTTCAGGCAGAGGGAAGACCCCGAAGGAACTTCCGCAGCTCAAACTCCACCGTGTCGGCATTCGAGATGAACAGATAGTGCGATGCATTCCGCAGCTCGACGATCCGCGCATGCGGCCGTGCCGCGGCCAGACGTGAGCGGCCGTCACGCTCCCACCGGCGCTGCGCGCGGATCGCCTTCTCTGCCTGGAGGTTAGCCTTGCCCTGCCCAATGACCATCCTTCGGATCCACGGGTAGTCGCGGTCGACGGTACGGTCGACGGCGTAAATGGCAAGAATCGGTGCCGTGAGCCGTTCGTAGCGCATCGCCGTCTCGCCGCGAGCAACAGCCAGGTTGATACGCGCCGGCGTTACGTCGCCCACGTAGTGTCCGTCGTTCGAGAACACGCGTGTCGCGCGTACTTCGCTTTCGGGCCACGGTACACCGTAGATCCGCTCCAGGTACTCCCGGAAGGATACGACCGACGATCGGTCCGGACCGTTGGCACGCGGCGCCTTGGGCGGAAGCTGGCCGAGCAGCAGCTGTTGTAGCAGGCGGCCAGTGACGCCGGCTCGATCGTATGCCGCGTCGAGGTACACGAGACCGGCGACACGCTCTGGAAAGCGCGCACCGACATCCGTGAGTTCATCGCCGCCCACCGAATGACCGACAAGCACGGCCTGAGGAATACTCAGGGAATCCAGCAGATCCCTGACGTCATCGCCAAGCCGTTTTGTGTCGTAGCCGCTTCCTGGCTGCCCCGACTCTCCGAATCCCCGACGTGTAAAGGCCAGGACACGATGGCGATCGGTAAAGCGCGGAGCGAACTCGTCGAACACGTGGGCGGAGTTACCCATTCCTGCCAGGAATACGACCGGGAGTCCGTTGCCGCCGTAGTCGACGTAGTGAAGCAATGTCCCGCCGATCGGTATACGTACGTTGGTGTGGCCGGCGGCATCGATCCAGTGCGAGCGTGAATCGATCGGGGCAGGCGCACGATCGCCCGTGTTGCGCGCGCATGCCACGGCGAGCAGCACTGCTGCCGTGCAGGACGCCATTTGATGCCATGACATGATTGCGACCATGCCTAACGAAGGAATGCCCGGACCGCCGACGCGACACTCTCCGGGGCGCTGAGGAACAGGTAGTGGTTCTGGCCCTCGAAATCGAGCCGTGTGCTGCGGGCCACCTCCGTGTCGAAGCGGATGCGCTGTCCCAGGTAGAACGGCTCGTACACGCGATGGAACACCTCCTGCGCAACCGGCCACACGGGCCTGGTCGGCGCGATCCAGGGCACGACGCCGGTCGCGTTTGTCGCCACCGCGTAGATCCCGAGGGAATTCGCCTTCACGCGCGCGTAGTCAGGTGCTTCCTCGCCTGCCAGGAGAGCAGCGTACACTTCCGGTGGCGTGACCTCGCCTTGAAACGTGCCGTCTGGCGCAAACCGATATGTGGCGGCGATTTCTTCGGCGGGCAGGGCGACACCTCGCACACGACGGACGTAGTTGGAGAACCCTTCAGGCGACGAGAGCTCGCGCGTCGTTGGCATCGGCGGTGGCGGGAAAGGGAACTGCTGGACGATGGATCGAAGCGCGACCCGATCGTACGCGGCGTCCAGGTACACCAGGCGTCGCACGCGATCGGGATGATCGCCTGCGAACCGGGTCATCTCGTCGCCGGCCAGTGAGTGCCCAACCAGGTTCACTTGGCTCAGCCGCAAGCTGTCCAGGACCGTCCTGAGATCCTCGGAGAGCGTTCGCGTGTCGTATCCATCGGCCGGCTGGCTCGAGTAGCCGAAGCCGCGGCGCGTGATCGCGATGACGTGGAAGCGATCCGTGAAGCGCCAGGCGAACGCCGCGAAGACGTGCGCCGTATTGCCGCTGCCAGCCAGCAGCACCAGTGGTGCGCCGGTTCCCCCGTAATCGAGGACTTCCAACCGCACACCAGGCGCCACCGTTACGAAGTGCGCTTGCGGTGCATTCGGTGTTGTACTGCGTGTGACTTCCGGTGCCGGTCCGACGCTGTCGGAACATGCCATACACACGGCGATCGCAGTCAGCCAGTAGCGTTTCATTGGGGATTGCTCCTTCGATTCGAGGGGAACGGTTTGTCGCTTGGCGCGAGTGGACAGTACGTTCCCGGCCGGCAGCCACGTATCGCTCGATCGTTCGACTGGCCATCCGTCGATCGACGGATGCTCGTTGCACTGGGAGGCTGCTGCGTAGCGATCCTGGACGTCGTAGCTTTGGCGCCATGTCGATGGTCGCTCCCGGCACAGAGCAGTCGTGGGCCACGCATTCGTGGAATCGCTGGATGGCTGTCTGGCGGTGGTTCGCCGCGGCTGCTGTGGCGATTGCCGTTGGCGGATGGGCATTCGTCGACGGCATGGGCAGCGACCAATGGCGTCAGGTGCTCCCCCTGCTGGTCGGGCTAGCCGTGTGGTATCTGCTGTGGACGCGCAGTCTGCGTGCCCAACACGTTGCGGCGCAGGTGTGGACGCTTCCACTCCTTGCTGGCGCGGCGACCGCGTTGTCCGTGATGCTGACGCACCGTGCCATGTCCTTCTGGGTGCTGGGTCTGGCACTCATTCCCCTGTTCTTCGTGGTGCTGCCGTTAGGTTGGGGAGTCGTGGCGGCTATGGCGCTCACCGCCCATGCCGGCTGGGAGAGTCGCTTTGGCGGTACCGTAACGTCCTTGTCGTCCACGGAACTGTTCGCGTTCCTTCTCTCCCGGGCGATCCTCGCGACGTTGATTGGCGTTTTCCTGCGATCCGTTGTGAAGCTGGCGGACCGCCGAGAGCGGCTGGCGATGGAACTGGAGGCCACTCGTGGCGAGCTGGCGCGGGCATCGCACCAGACGGGGGTGATGGAGGAGCGCCAGCGCATGGCGCGAGAGCTGCACGATACTCTGACGCAGGGTATGAGCGCGGTAGTGATGCACCTGGAGACGGCGGAGCAGCTGCTGCCCGCGGGCGCTGACGAAAGTCGGGTACAGCTGCGCCGTGCGCGCGCCATCGCCCGGGAAAGCCTGGACGAGACGCGTCGGGTCGTCGCCTCGCTGCGACCAGAGCAGCTCGATCACGCCGAACTGCCAGAGGCCGTGGCACGGCTCTGTAGCGTGAGTGCCGAGCGCATGGGCATCCCTGTATCGACCATGGTGACCGGAACGCCCGTCCCCTTGCACCCCGAGGCGGAGATCACGCTGTTCCGTGCGCTCCAGGAAGGCATGTCGAACGTGCGCAAGCACGCGAAGGCCAGCGCGGTGGCCGTCACTCTGTCGTACATGGACGATCTCGTTATGCTCGACGTCCGGGACGATGGGATCGGGCTCGCAACCATGTCGCCCGCGGGTCGCGAGCCCGGAGGCTTCGGCCTGCAGGCGATGCGGGAGCGAGTCCGGCAGCTGAACGGATCTGTCAGCGTGGAGAGCGAACGGGGCGAAGGCACGACGTTGACGGTGTCGATACCGTTGCTGCACACAGCGGACTTCCCAACGGTCCAGTTGGTGACGCCGTGAGCCGGATTCGACTCATCGTCGCCGACGATCACCCGATCGTTCGAGCGGGCCTGCAGGGACTGCTGGCGTCGCGCGAGGAGTTCGAGGTGATCGGCGAAGCCGCCAATGGGCGCGAGGCGATCGAATTGGTTCGCGCGCACCGCCCCGAGGTGGCACTGGTGGACCTGCGAATGCCGGTTCTCGACGGTGTGGGCACTACCCGGGAGATTCGGCGGATCTCCCCCGAAACGAACGTATTGGTGCTGACGACCTACGAGACCGACGCGGACGTTCTGCGCGCGATCGAGGCCGGAGCGATCGGATACCTGCTGAAGGAGACGCCGCGCGACGAACTGTTTCGCGCGATCCGCGCGACGGCGGTCGGCCAGTCGGTCCTGTCTCCTTCGGTGGCCTCGCGCCTCGTCGGGCGCTCGCGTGGAGCCAGCGACCGCTCGTTGAGTGCTCGCGAGATCGAGGTGCTGATGCACGTCGCACGGGGAACGAGCAACAAGCTGATCGCCCGCGAGTTGCGGGTGAGCGAGGCGACGGTGAAGACGCACCTGTTGCACATCTTCGCCAAGCTCCGAGTGGATGATCGGACGGCGGCCGTGACTGCGGCCATCGAACGTGGCGTGATGCGTCTCGACTAGCGCTGCGGCTATCGCGCACGCGCCCGGTCGGCGCGAAAGCATGCCGATGCGAATGCCACGTGGTCTGCGCCGAAACAGGAACTCGTCGTCGATGCGTCAGGCACACCTTGGCCCAGCGGGCCATGCAAGACTCATCGGGCGAGCGTGCCCGATTTCGCCCACTCCCACAATATGGGCGACCCGAGTACGCGGCCCGGCGGAGTGGATCGTGTCCGAATCGCGTCGCAGCGACTGTTATCCGGCGGCGAGGACCAGCGGGAAGATTTCATACATCCGCAGCGCGGCGGTCGCCGTGCACATCCCTTACCGTTGCACATCCTGCACATGTTCGGTCGCGCTTTCATTCCGATCGCCTTCCTTTCGTCACTGCCGTATGTCGCCGTTGCGCAATCTGGCCAGACAGTCGACGATCTCCCCACTACGGTTCGACAGGCATCGACACCCAACGCACTCCGAACCCTCGTCATCCTCGTGACCGGCGATGGCGGGTTCGCCAAGGCGGATCGCGAAGTCACGGATCTGCTCCTCACGCATGGGGCGTCCGTCGTCGCACTCGACTCGCGCAAGTACCTGCGGGACGGTCGCACGCCCGAGCAGGCAGCCGCCGATGTTGCCCGGCTGGTTCGCTACTATCTCGCCGCGTGGAAGCTCGATCGCCTGATAGTACTGGGCTACTCGCGTGGAGCGGACATGGCGCCGTTCGTCGTCCGTCGCCTGCCTGACGATCTTCGTGCGCGCATCGACCTCGTGGCTATGTTCGGGTTGGCCACGACTGCCAATTTTCACTTCCACTGGATCGATCTGGTACGCAGTGTCCACCGGCCAGACGACGTACCAACGGCCCCGGAACTGACGGCATTGCGCGGGTTGAACGCGCTGTGTGTGTACGGCACGGATGAAACGGACTCCGGATGCAGAAGTGCTGATTCGACGCTTGTCAAACGGTACTCGCGCAATGGAGGACACCGATTGACGGACGGCTATGAAGCTGCCGCAGACCTGATCGTGCCATTCCTCGGCGCCCGTTAGGCGTCCTCGACGTCGTGCGTCGCAAGCCATGCGCCTGACGCCGCATCGTGGGGCGGGCACGCGCCAAGGACATGCCTCGCCCCAGTCGGGGACGCTCCCGTTACTTGCTCTGTCTGGCAACCACCAACTTCTGGATCTTGGCGTAGGTTCCGCTCGGGAGGATCTTCTTCCGGCGCAACTCTGCCTTCGTCTTGTATGGACGGCCGGCGATGATCTTCGCGGCGTACGTGTCACCAATTCCCGGAAGCGCGGCCAATTCGGCGGCTGTCGCGGTGTTGAGGTCAACGAGCTGGATCCGGGCCTCTTTCGCGGTTGCCTGGGGGCTCGGGGCCCGCCTTTCGGCCGTTACGGATTGCGCCACGGCTTTCGCCGGAGCCTGCTTGTGGACGGATGCAGTCTGCTGACCACTGGCCTGAACAGGGGCAAGTGCGACGGCGGGAAGCGTCAGCGGTGCCACCAGGATCAGGCTCGCCAGGAATCTGCGGCGGGGGTTCATACAACCTCCATCAAGGTGACGGTGGGCAATCTGCAACGGCTTCCCCCAAGTGTACAATCACCAGAGACAATCGTTGATGTTGCACCGTTCCCGAATCGTGACTGGCGACGGCACCGGCGGTCAGGATATGTCGGGGAAATACTGGCGGTTGTCGGACCGACGGCAGAAGGACCGTCTGTACTGCGCCAGTAGCAGGCGGCTTCAATGGCGTCGTTTCCCTGACCTTGCCGTATACTTCAGGTTCCCCCCGACGCCCGACCCAGACATATTCGAGCGGCGCATCCGCGCCGATCGCGGGCGCTCAAGTAGTCACGTGGAGGACGTCCTGTGTCCCGTACGCGCCTGTCTATCGGCATGCTGATCGCTGCAATCGGGGCATTCGTGCTCTTCTTCCCCGTCCTGGCCGAGCTGCTTACGGACTGGTGGTGGTATCGTGAGGTGGGCTTCGACGTCGTCTTTCGCCGCCAACTGGCAATCCGCTTCCTGTTGTTCGTCCTTGGTGGCGGAGTCGCGGCAGCGACAATCTGGGCCAACCTCCGCGTGGGGAGGCGCGGTCGCGTTCCCGGGCCGCTGATCGTTCCGTTCGGAGAGTCGACGGCGCGGATCGAGCTGCCGGCCGGGTTGCCGAGGCTCGCGCGCATTCTGCCGATCGTGGTGGGCGTGCTCGCGGGCCTCATCGCCAGTACGTCGTGGGCGATCGTGTTGCAGCTGTGGTACGGCACGCCGTTCGGGGTTGCCGACCCGGTATTTTCGCGGGACGTCGGGTACTACGTATTCACGTTGCCAGCTGCGACTGCGCTGCTCGGGTTCCTCTCCGGGCTGGTCACGATCTCGCTCCTCCTCACAGTGCCGCTCTACGTGTTTCGCGGCAGGATTGCCGTGCTGCCACGTGAACTGCGGATCGATCGGACAGCCGGTCTGCACGTAGCCTCGCTGCTGGCGATCGCGTTCGTGCTCACGGCCATGCGGTTGTGGGCAGTCGACTTGCCCAATCTGCTGTATTCCACGACGGGCCCGCTGGTCGGCGCCAGCTACACCGATCTGCACGCCACGCGCCCGGCGATTCACCTGAGCGCGGTGCTGGCGCTGGCCGCGGCCGCAGTCGTGTTCATGGGAGGCATTCGCAACAGCCTTCCGCGGTACGCGATGGCGGCGCTCGTGGGATACTTCGGCATGGCCTTCGTCGCGCGCGGATTGCTCCCGCCGTTAGTGCAGAAGTTCGTCGTCACGCCGACGGAGTTGACTCGGGAGATGCCGTATCTCCGCCATCACATCGCTGCAACGCGCAAGGCTTGGGCGATCGACAGTGTGGAGACTCGCGAACTCACCGGCGAAGCGACGTTGACGCTGGCGGATCTGAAGGCCAACTCGGCCACGATCGAGAACGTAAGGCTCTGGGATCGCGACCCCCTGCTCCAGACGTTTGGACAACTGCAGGAGATTCGCACGTACTACGACTTCGTATCGGTAGACGACGATCGCTATATGATCGACGGGACATATCGCCAAGTGCTGCTGTCGCCTCGCGAGCTGAATCCGGCGTCGTTGCCTACGCGGACGTTCATCAATGAACACCTCACCTTCACTCATGGCATGGGGCTGACGCTCGGCCCCGTCAACCAGGTTACCGCCGAGGGGCTCCCCGTTCTGTTCGTGAAGGACCTGCCACCGACGTCCTCGGTTTCGCTGACCGTGACCCGCCCGCAGATCTACTTCGGGGAATTGAGCAACGAGTGGGTGATCGTGGGGACGAAGCAGCGCGAGTTCGATCATCCGTCGGGCGACGACAACGTCTACGAGGCGTACGCAGGCACCGCCGGTGTGCCGATCGCCGGTCTTTGGCGCCGCGCTCTGTTCGCGTCGCGATTTGGCGCAACGAACATTCTGTTCTCGCAGGATCTCACATCGCAGAGTCGCGTTCTGTTCTATCGAAACATCCGCGGACGCGCGGAAAAGGCGCTGCCGATGCTGCGGTTCGACCGCGATCCATTCCTGGTGATTGCTGCTGACGGCAAATTGGTCTGGATGCTCGACGGATATACGACCACCAGGCGGTATCCCTACGCGCAGCGGATGGACGACGGCACGAACTATATGCGGAACAGCGTGAAGGTCGTAGTCGATGCCTACGACGGCTCGATCAAGGCATACGTCTCCGCGCCCACGGACCCGCTGATCCGGACGTGGGCTCGGGCCTTCCCGGGCATCTTCGTGGCGCTGGATCAGATGCCTGCAGACCTGCGCGCGCACCTGCGCTACCCGGACGACCTGTATCGGACGCAGGCGGCGCTCTACACGACGTATCACATGGATGCACCGGAAGACTTTTACCATCGGGAAGACCAGTGGCAGATTCCGGTTACTGAAAAGGCTGATGGCTCCGTGCCATTCATGCGCCACCTGGTAATGCGCCTGCCTGACGAGAAAGCGGCGGAGTTCATCTACATGGTCCCGTTCACGCCGCGCGGCAAGGACAACCTGGCGGCGTGGATGGTGGCGCGAAACGACGGCGCGGCTTATGGAAAGCTCCTCGTATACAGCCTCCCGCGTCAGAGCCTCGTGTTCGGTCCGAAGCAGATCGCGAATCGCATCAACCAGAATACGGAGATTTCCCGACAGGTGTCCCTGTGGGACCAGCGCGGTTCCACGGTCCTTCGCGGCGACCTGCTGGTCATCCCGATCGAAGAGTCGCTTCTGTACGTGCAGCCCCTGTACCTGCAGGCGGAAGGCGGTCGGATTCCCGAACTCAAGCGCGTGGTGGTGGCGTACCAGAATCAGGTTGTGATGGAGCAGACTCTGGAGGGGGCCTTGGCCTCCCTGTTCGGCGCGTCGGCCACGACGCGAACGCCGGAGTCGGCAATCGCAACGGACACGACAGGCAGCGCAGGCCGTGGGTCGGTCGCGGTCGACGCCGAATTGCAGGCGATGCTCGACGAAGCCCGTCGTCACTACCAGAACGCTGTCGAAGCGCAGAGGGAGGGGGATTGGGCGCGCTATGGTGCGGAGATCAAGGCACTGGGGCAGGTTCTCGACCGGATCGGGGCCGGCAGCGCACGGTCAGCACGTTAGGCGGTCTCCCGATACGCCGGACGATTCGCGCCAACATGGGTACAGTGGCGGCCCCGTCTTCGTGCGGTCCGGTCCGGTATCAGTCGCGTTCGCGATCCGGGCTGCACCGGGCTTGTCGAGGCATAGGGGGCCGGCAGGAAGACCGCAGAGAGCCAGGCGGGAAGGCGCAGGTCAGGAATCCCAGCCTGGCTGCGGGCCGGACTGGCCGGGGTCGCGTTGGCTCCGTACCTTGGTCGCCGATGCGGACTTCCCGGCGTAGCGCGATGGGAGCGTCGAGGCCCGGCCCGACGCGTTGTGCCCCGGCATAGGGCCCGCGCATCGTCCGCCACTCCCGAGTTCAGAGCCGTTCATGATTCACGCCACGATTACCGGATGGGGCGAGGGTATGCCGCCGGCCATTCTCAGCAATGCCGATCTCTCCACGTTTCTCGATACGTCGGATGAGTGGATCACGACGCGGACCGGCATGAAGGAGCGCCGCGTATCGCACGTGTCGGCGATCGAGATGGCCACGATTGCGTCGTCTCGCGCGCTGGCATGCGCTGGGCTCGACGCATCTCAAGTCGACCTCATCGTCTACGGCGGCTGCAGCAACGAAGAGGCGGTACCGAATAGCGCATCTGGTGTCCAGATCGCGTTAGGCGCTACGCACGCCGCGGCGATGGACATCAATACGGCATGCACCAGCTTCCTCTACGGTTTGTCCGCGGCCGCGGGGATGATCCAGAGCGGCACGGTGCGGAACGCGATTGTGATCGGTGTGGAGCTGATCAGCCGATACATGGACTGGAGCAACCGGAACGTCGCGGTGCTCTTCGGGGATGGCGCAGCCGCTGTCGTGCTCCAGGCAACCGATGCGAACGAAGGACTCCTGGGCAGCGTGCTTGGGTGCGACGCCGAGGCTCGGCAGAGCCTGCGCGTGAGGGGATTTGGCTGCGGGTACGCCAACCTCGGGATTTCGTACGGCGATACGATCTGGGACTTCGATGGCCAGGTCATCTTCAAGCGCGCGGTTCGTGGCATGAGCGAAGCCTCCGTGCGCGTGCTGGCCCAGGCAGGTGCGAGCGCCGACGACGTCGATCTCGTAGTCCCACACCAGGCGAACCTTCGCATCATCGAAGCGGTAGCCAGGTACGCCGGCATCCCGATGGAGAAGGTGATGCTGACGGTGCAGCGCTACGGCAACATGAGTGCCGCCACCGTTCCCGTGAGCCTCGTGGATGCTTTGAAGGAAGGTCGCATCCGCGCTGGCGGACTCGTGCTGCTGCCGGGATTCGGCGGCGGCTTGACGTATGCGGCGCTGCTCCTCAGGTGGGGCGGACGCGTGACCCCGATCGCCCAGTCTCCCGTGTCCTTTCCATCCTGTACGCGCTCCGCGCTCGAGATGGTGAACGAGATCCGCTCCGGGCAGGATCCGCACGGGCGTTCGCAGCGCGGACTGATGGCGCCGGTCTTTGCGGAGTCGCGCGTAACGACAGGTTGATCCTGGCGGGGTGCCCGGTGGACCCGGTGCGATCGTGACGATCGTTGGCGAGAATGCAGTCGCTCGTGCCCAACGCAACCTTGCGCCAGCCAGGAAGCTGCCGCATTCTGGGTTGCACCTTCCCACCCCTCCAGTGCACATGCCGAAAAGTCACGCTGTCATCGCTGTCCTTGCTCTCGCCATGGTGCCCGGAGCGAGCAGTCGTGCCCAGGAGGACAGCGCCCTCGCAGCGCGCATAGAGCGAATAACGAGTCGGCCCGAGTTCGAACGCGCGCTCTGGGGTATCGAGTTCTACGATGCCGACGCTGATCGGGTGATCTTCGCCCAAAACGCGGGAAAGCTCTTTACGCCGGGTTCCACCACGAAGCTGTTGAGCGCCGGTACCGCGCTGGCCATGCTCGGCGCGGATCATCGTTTCCATACGCGAGTGTATCGCACCGGTCCGATCGGGCGGGACGGCACGCTCGCCGGCGACCTCGTGCTCGTTGCCAGCGGCGACCCAAACCTGTCGCAGCGTCTTCAACCCGACGGCACGCTGGCCTTCGAGAACCACGATCATTCGTACGGGGGCGCACCTGACACACGGGCGGTTCCCGGCGACCCGTTGACCGTGGTGCGTCGCTTGGCCGGCCAGATCGTGGCGAAGGGGATCAAGCGCGTTACCGGCGTCGTGCGGGTGGACGCGTCTCTCTACGCCGAGGGCTCGCGAGAGCTCGGGACCGGGGTCGTCGTGTCTCCCATATCGATCAACGACAACGTCATCGATATCACTGTCGGGCCAGGGGCGACGACAGGCGCGGCGGCCACATTGGTCGTCTCGCCTGCGTCGACGTTCATCCGTGTCGTGAACAGGGTCACGACGATAGCTGCTGGCGGGAACGCCAGCATCACGATAGACGACGGTGGCGCGAAGGGCGACAGCCCGTTCACCGTGACGATCGCGGGAGTCGTTCCCATGGGGACTGACGGCGTTCTATATGCGTACCCCGTGCCTGTCCCCAGCCGGTATGCCGCGCATGTCCTAGCCGAAGCGTTGCGGTCGAAGGGTGTCGTGGTTCGCGCGGGGGCCCTCCGACGCGCGCGTCAGAGCTGCCCGGTCGTCGGGGCGCTATCGGCCCGGGGACGTCGTGGCGGAACACGTTTCTGCACCGGCGACCGAGATGATCAAGGTTGTGCTCAAGGTCAGCCAGAACCTGCACGCGAGTTCGCTACCGCTCCTGATGGGCGCCCTGTTCGGCAAGGACGGAGAGAACGGCTTCGATGTGGAGCGGCGATGGCTCGAGCGCGAAGGGTTGGGTCTGGATGGCGCGCAGCAAGCGGACGGAGCAGGTGGCGACGCTCATTTCTCGCCGGCATTCATGGTCAGTTATCTGCGGATGATGTCGAAACGGGCCGATTACCCGTCGTTCCAGAACGCGCTTCCGGTTCTTGGCAAGGACGGAACGCTCTACAACATCCAGCCGCAGTCGCCGGCTGCGGGACACGTGTTCGCCAAGACCGGCACGTACGCTGTCGACGATCCGCTCAACCGTCGGCTGCTGGTCACGGGGAAGGGATTGGCCGGCTACATGACCACCAAGACGGGAAAACGATTGATTCTTGCCGTTTATGTAAACAACGTCCCGGTCTCCACGGCGCCGGACGAAATCACCCGTGTGGTGGGTCAGGCGTTAGGCGAGATCGCCGCCGCGGCCTGGGAGTATCGATGATAGCACCGAGCCATCGTCAGGCGCTGATTACACCACCGCGATGACGCCGAGCGGGCCACGCATCACAGGCATGGTGAATGGACGTACTTGAGGCTCAAGGCAGGTGCAGAGTCGTGGTACTCGTGGCGCATGGTTTGAACCTGCGAGCCCATGCGTTGCGCGAACTGTACGAGCCACTGAGGACGCGAGGTGCTACGGCGATCGTTCTGCGATTTCGGGGGCATGCCATTGATGCGATCGCCGACGCGCCCACGCGCGAGGAGTGGCGCACGCTCGACACACGTGCATGGGTCGAGGACTGGCGCGCCGCGGTGCAGGTCGCCGCGGACCTTGCCACGGAGCGTGGCGTCGACCTGACATTCCTCGGCTTCAGTCTTGGCGCGCTCGTTCATACCTACGGCATGGCGACCTCGGAGCCGCCGCCGCCATTTCGTCGTCAGGTGCTCCTCGCGCCGGCGGTTCGCGTCCGCCCCCACACGAAACTCGTTCTGGCGTTCCGCCCGTTAGGCAGGCGTTTTCTGGTGCCGTCGGCGGTGCCGGCGACGATACGGTCGCATGGTGGAACGAGCATGGCCGCCTACACGGCGCTGTTCGGTTACGAAGCTGCACTCTCCACTTTGGAGAACCCGGCCAAGCTCAAGGTTCCGACCCTGATCCTGATGGATCCGGGAGACGAACTGGTAAGTCAGCGGCGGCTCCAGTACTGGATCGATCGCCACGGACTGCGTCCGGAATGGCGGGTGCGACCGCTGTTCAAGGATCCCCTCACCGCGGCAAGCCGGATCAAACATCACGTCATCACGTCCCGAGCCCTGGGGAAACCGGCATTCGACGCGCTGGTGTCGACCGTTTCCGCTGCCCTCATTGATGGGGTCATGCCTTCGAGTTGATGCCGGCGGGATTTCGGGGTGCGCGGCGGATGCGAGTCGCAGTGCGTGAGCGGTGTCAAAGTCTGCTCCATGCCGACGCCCATTAACGCGGGGCTGCAGAAGCGCGTCAACTCAATGCCAGCGTCCCGCGTATCCACGTGATACTTGGCGATCGTCGCCCCAAAAAACTTTCGATCCCCCCATGATTTCGATCCTATCCGACCGCACGACGCAAGGCTCACAGGATGCCGGTCGCCTCGTTCTGCGACTTGCCGTCGCCATTGTCTTGCTCTTCCACGGAGTCGCCAAGTTGAAGAACGGAGTGGCGTGGATCGCCGACCCGCTCGCGGATCTGGGATTGCCGGCGTTCATTTCATACGGAGCGTATTTGGGCGAAGTCGTCGCGCCATTGTTGATGATCGTCGGCTACAAGGTGCGGCTGGCGGCGCTGGTGATCGTGGGGAACATGTCGATGGTGCTCCTGCTGGCGCACCGCAAGGACGTGTTCGCCATCAACGAGGGCGGCGGTGGCTGGGCCGTGGAACTGCAGGCGCTTATCCTCTTCGGCGCCCTTGCCGTGTTCCTGCTAGGGTCGGAGCGCTTCGTGATTGGCGGATCGAGGTCGTCCTGACGGGCGGTGTGTTGCTCGGGGTGTTTTCCGAGCTTCAGGGACGAAGCCAGTGGCAGGAGTATCCGCCGGGGTTCTTCCGCAGATAGTCCTGATGGTAGCTCTCCGCGCTGTACCACGTTGACGCGGGGACGATCTCCGTGGTGATCGGTCGCGACCACTTTCCGGAGGCGTCGACCCGAGCCCTCACGCGTTCCGCAGTCTCCTTCTGTTCCGTCGTCGTGTGGAAGATGGCCGATCGATACTGCGTGCCGACGTCGTTTCCCTGCCGGTTCGGCGTCGTGGGGTCGTGCAGACGGAAAAACCAGTTCTCGAGCAGCTCTTCGTATCTCAGGATCGTCGGGTCAAACACGATGCGCACCGATTCCGCGTGACCCGACTTGCTGTCGTGGGTGTCGTGATACGTCGGATTTTCCAGCCACCCCCCAGTGTAGCCTACTTCCGTATCTAGCACGCCGGGAACGTCGCGAAGAATCTCCTCCACACCCCAGAAGCAGCCTCCGGCGAGGACGGCGACTTCGGTGTGCGTCGCGCTCACTGACTTGACATCGGACGATTGCGGTTCGGTGCTCATGGATCCCTGGTCTTGGAAACAGGACAGTGTTCGATCGGGCGCTCGGCGCTGACGAACGTATCCGCCACTGCGCGGAAAGGTTCGTGCATGCCGGTCACTCGACGATGGACGCCAGGATCTTGCCCAGGAACTCGTCGATCGCAGCGTTATCGATCCACCGTACGACGACCACCAGATCCTGCTCCGGCGAGACGAAGATCAGGTTGGTGCCGTTGCCCACGTGCCCGAACGCGGATGCCGGAGCGCTGGGCATCCACTTGCGGTTGGTGTTCAGGAACCAGTTCATGTAGCCGTAGGTCGGTTGCGGACCTGTCGGCGTGAGCGACATCGTCACCCATTCCTCCGACAGGAGACGTGTGCTTCCCCAGACGCCGCGGCGCAGCGTCAGCAGTCCGAAGCGGGCCATGTCCCAGGCGTTGATGAACATGCCGCCGCCCCAGTGGCCGCCGCCCGACACGACCTGCACCGGACGGCCATCGAGCGTGATCCACGCGTTGTAATAACCGTTCCAGCGCCACGTTCGCGATGCTCCGATCCGGTCCATGAGCGAGTCACGCAGGATTTCGGGGAGCGGTCTCCGCCAGACGTTGGTTGCCGCCAGCGCCAGCACGTTCACGCGCACGTCGTTGTACTCGTACGCCGTGCCGGGTGCATGACGCCGGCGCGATGCCCATTGCGCTGGACTTGCGGATGGGCGATCAGCCCAGTCCGGTTTGCCCCACAGCGTACCTTCCCAGTCGCTGGTCTGGCGGAGCAAGTCGTCCCAGAGGATGGTGCGATTGTGCGGGGTATCGAACGGATCGAGGAACATCGCCTGACCGAGTGACGTCCCCGGTTCGTCCGGTGCCCGCAGCCGCAACCGGTAGATCGGCGCCATCGCCTTCCACACGGTGTCGCGCACCGAGCGGATCAGGCCTCGATCGTACGCCATGCCTAACGTAGCCGACAGGAAGCTCTTGGTGACGCTATGCGTCATGTCGACGCGATCGGGTTCGCCCCAGGTGGCGATAACATATCCGCCGCGCAGCACGACTCCCGTCGGTTCGCCGCGCGCCTTGAATGGGCCGATGCCCTCGCCGAAAGGTTCGCGTCCAAAACTCCGGTAGTGTGACTCCGCCATGTCGCGCGGCGCCTTCGCTTCGTGCGTTCTCGCGAAATCGATCGCTACCGACAGGCGACCGGCATCCATGCCAGCCGCGTCAGGGATCCGGTGTTCCCAGACCTCACTGGGGACGTACGGCGTGGTCGCCGCCGTGGCTCGCGCCGGTCGCTGCGCTGAGGCGCCGGCCGCCGGAAGGATGGAAAGGAGTACACAAACCACCAGTCGCACACAGGCCTCGCCATCGGGGACGGCTGAATAGAAGCACGAGTTGGAATGCTGACAAGAGTCTCCCCGCAACATGGAGTGCATCACCGAGGCATTCGCTGGTCCCAATCGCGTTTCAGTGCCGTGGGGCGACGACGTTCGAGTCGTTTGAGCTGTGCAGTCATTGCCGGTCCCGTCACCTGGGACTGCCTTCTCTCTGCCGGCGCACTTCGTACGAGGCGACGGCGGCACTGGCAAGGCGGAGCAGCGGCGTGCCGCCGGCCACCTCCGTGCCGCGACGAAAGAGGTCGCCGATAATGTGCTCACCCTCCGTTCGCGATCCCCGCTCGATATCCTTGAACAGTGAGGCAGTGAGAGGCGACCCTGGCGCGGAGAGTATTTGCCGGGACGTTGCCATGGCCGCCTCACGCGGCGCATGGCCGTGCGCCGCGCCCACCGCGGCGGCTTCGTCGTACATCGCGAGCGCCAGGTCGCCCGCGCCGGCGGCGATAATGTCACCCACGCTCGCCCGCATCAGCGTATTGATCCCGCCAAGGGAAGCGATGAACATCCACTTCTCCCACAGCTCCTGGCGGATCGTAGTACTTGCCATGGATACAAACGACGCTCGGGCAAACTCGGACTCGATCGCGGCAAGTCGAGCGGAGCGCTGACCATCGAGCTCACCGAAGACCAACTGCTGCATCTCGCCGACATGAACGATCGCTCCGCTCGCGTCCAGTGCGGCAGAAATCATGCACAGGCCGCCGAGGATCTGCCGGCGTCCGAATCGATCGGCAAGATCGTCGAGGTGCCGAATACCATTGAGCAGCGGAAGGATCGCCGTACCCGGGCCTACCGCAGGAGCGAACGACGCCATCGCCTCCGCAAGGTCGTACGCCTTGCAGCTGACGATGACCAGATCGTACAATCCGTCGATGGAATCCGATCGCACGTGCGGCACCGGATGAATCGTGGCGTTACCCAGCGCGCTCCGGATCATCAGTCCGGACTCGTCGATCTGCGCGGTGCGGCGCGGCCGGAGAAGGAACGTGATGTCCGAGCCAGCCTGAAGCAGACGTCCCCCGAAGTATCCGCCAATTGCGCCGGCGCCGACACACAGAATCTTCACGGGTTGCCTCGCCTGGTCACGGCTTCCTGATGGACGTACCCGGATCGCGCTCCACGGCGATCGTGAAGCTCCCGGCCAGCGCGACGATTGCTCCGACGGCAGTCCACAGCGGCAGCAGCAGGGCGCCGGCCAGGCCCGCGCTCAATGGCATGTCGAGCAGCGTTCGCCCTTCGGGGTTTCTCACGATGACCCGCCGGACGTTGCCCTCGCGAATGAGTTCCTTGAGCTTCGCCTTGAGGTCGGCAGCGCTCACCTTGAATTCGTCCATCACTCCTCCGACTGTCGCCTTCGTCGTCCAGGTTGCGGCGTACGCGGAGCGTACAGGCATCGCGTACCGGAAATCGGAAGATGGCGTGCCCCTCGGTCGACGATCAAGGGCGCTTCACCTGCGTTGGCCACCGTCCTGCGGAGCCGACATGGCTGCCAGGAGGTACGCGAGGTTGGCGGTACCGTCCATGATGGGTTCGTTCGTCGAATAATCTCCGTAGTCATCGTGATAAACCACCGTGCCGGTGTTGAACCCTGCAAACTCGTCCGGTTCGACAAGCCGTATGCCGATCAAGCTGCGGAATATCGAAGCGTTCACCGGACCATCCAGCAGCCCGCCCGTCAGCTCGATACCGAGTTGCCGTGCCACATCGGAGTGCGGATTGCGCGCGAACATACCGTCATGCGGCAGCCCGACGATCATCGACACGCCCCATGGGTTCACGCCGAACAGCCAGTCGAATGCCGCCTGCTCGAACTCTCGAAACTCCGTGTCGCCTGTCATCCGGCGGTACAGGAGTGCCTGCGTTGCGAACGACGTCATGAGGTTGTTCGAGCACCAGATGAACGGGATGCCGACGCGGAACCCATTGTCTACCGCGCGGGCGGCCACGGCCTCCAGGCCCTTCCGGTAGTACATCGCGAGGGTGCGACGTTCGCTCGGAGAAGCGTGGCGCCACGTCTCGTAGTGCCCGTTGTTGTGCCATGGATACCACTGATAGTGACGCGCGGTGTCGGCACCCATCCACGGTGTCATCGGTTCCCGGGAAGCGAACGACACGGCATCTCGAAGGAAGTGCTGCTCCCGCGTGAGCGCGTACAGCTGCGACGCACCCAGTTCCATGTCGTCTACCCAGTTGTCTTCCTCATAGAAGTAGGGAGCTTGGCCCGGCGCGGTCTGACACACGCCAGGCTCTCGCTTGCCGAGTGCGTAGGCTGCCCGTGCCTTTCGCTTCAGCAGCGATGCCAGTGCCGTGTCGCGCTCCAGATACAACGAGGCCCCCAGCGCGAAGGCCGCCGCATA
Source organism: Gemmatimonadaceae bacterium (assembly GCA_019186945.1). Classification (GTDB taxonomy): domain Bacteria; phylum Gemmatimonadota; class Gemmatimonadetes; order Gemmatimonadales; family Gemmatimonadaceae; genus JABAQJ01. Next base: position 118,903 of record JABAQJ010000002.1, on the reverse strand, counting down.
CTTGCCTGCCGTGGATGCGTAGCCTGTCGAGCGATTCCGGTACCTATAGAGTCCCTGCGGCCCTCCCGTGCACGGATACACGGGTCGCTCCTTACCCTTTCCCCAGCCGTAGTCGGAGGAATCCGTCGGGGGCAGATCGGCATATGTGTGGTCGCGGTCGTCGCCCACCTGATTGAACATCTCAGAGTCTGACGGGAACATCCGAAGCAGCCAATCGAGGCCATGACGCGCTTCGTCCAGTACGTCGGCAAGGCCGTTGCTGCCAGCGTCTCCCGAGCCCTGGAAACGATCCCCGAATGCCTCTGAGTGATCGCGAAACGCCATGAGCATTACGAAGGTCGCGTTCGCGGATGTCGCGACGTACTGCAGGTAGTCGGATGCGTCGGCCCAGCCACCAGCGACCGGCACGAAGCGTTCACCGCGCACGGTGTCGTCGACCACTATCCCATCCCGCTGGTGCACCGTCGTGCGAAAGAGCGGATTGTATCCCGAGCGTTGCTGCCGCATGTAGTACAGCAGCGTGTCAGCCGCCCCGGCATAGACGTCAGCACCGATGCGGAAGGGTCGCGATCGAGCGCGGCCAGTAGTCACCACGTAGCGCCCCGGCTTACGCAAAGACGAGAAGTCGAGGCGAAATGTGCGACGGCAGCCGGCGAATGCGCCCGACGTCGTGGCACGACTCACATGCACTGCCCTCCCGCTTTCGTCCGCTACAGCGAACCCGCCGATCGCGCGCTCATCGAGGCTGCAAACGACCGCGACCTTTGGAGCGTCCGGACGGTAGCCAAGCTGGTTGATGCGGATGAAAACGGTCGCGCTGTCCTGCGCACGCAACGTCGTCGCGCTGGCGCTCCCCACTACGATGGCGAGCGCGAAGGCCGCGATCGAGAGCATTCTGGCGTTGGGCATCTGTCGGCACGATAGCGGATCCGCAGCGAGTTGGACGATCTGAGCAACGACTGCACAATCGATCCCGTTGCTGAACGATGCCGCGGACCCCGACGCACGGTCCCGGGAACAACATCTGCAGGGCTGTCCCGGCGTTGGGAAATGGAGCATCATCAGTCTCGTCTGGCAATGGTGCGCGACGTGCCCGTTCCACTCGTCGGTCGGCCAAGGGGTGCACGGACGCCGCAGGGGCTTGCCTCGGCAATTGATCGCTCGGCAAGACGTAGCAGCGTGCACCGCTCCCGGCGTTGCGTTGGCTGCGATCGGACGCTGGACGACGACAGTTGCTCAGGACCGATCGCGAAGGCGGCCGGGACGTCTGACGTGTCGTGCAGGGTTTCCCGAGCGTCCGTGAGTTCTTTTTCCATGCGGGAGGTATGCGTGTCTCAGGAAAATGCCGATGTCATCGTCGTTGGATGCGGCCTCGCCGGGCTGGTTGCGGCCGGCGAGCTCGCGGACGCCGGCCGACGCGTCATTCTGGTTGACCAGGAACCGGAGCAATCGATCGGTGGTCAGGCATTCTGGTCATTCGGCGGAGTGTTTCTAGTCGATACGCCTGAGCAGCGTCGCATGGGGATCCGCGATTCGCGCGAGCTGGCCCTGTCCGATTGGTTGGGAACGGCCGCGTTCGATCGCGCTGAGGACGACTTGCCGCGCCAGTGGGCGGAGTCGTTCGTGGATTTCGCCGCTGGCGAAGCGAGATCCTGGTTGCGTGCGCGCGGGATCCGGTTCTTTCCCGTGGTAGGATGGGCAGAGCGCGGTGGCTGCAACGCCACCGGTCGAGGGAACTCGGTGCCGCGCTTCCACATTACCTGGGGAACTGGACCGGGACTGCTCGATCCATTCATCGAACGTGTCAAGGATGCCGAGCGTCGCGGCAGGATCGTCCTGAAGTTCCGCCACCGCGTTACATCGCTGATTCGCACCAATGGCGTCGTGTGTGGTGTCCGCGGCGATGTCCTGGAACCGAGTGCGGTCCCTCGCGGAGCCAGAAGCTCTCGTGCGGTGGCTGGCGAGTTCGAACTCTCGGCCGGGGCCGTGATAGTTACGTCTGGCGGGATCGGCGGAAATCCCGACCTCGTGCGACAGAACTGGCCAGCGCGCATGGGTGAGCCCCCAGCCCGGATGCTCAGTGGGGTTCCTCACCACGTCGACGGGTTGATGCTGGCGGTGGCCGAGGCTGCTGGCGCATCGGTAGTCAACCGGGATCGGATGTGGCACTACGTCGATGGCGTGGCGAACTGGGATCCGATTTGGCCCGATCACGGCATTCGCATCCTTCCCGGACCGTCGTCGCTGTGGCTCGACGCGCACGGGCGGCGACTCCCGCCGCCGTTCTATCCCGGGTTCGACACGTCAGGTACGTTGGCGTACCTCCGCACGACGGGCTTCGATCACTCGTGGTTTATCCTGACCAGCCGCATCGTCCGGAAGGAGTTCGCCCTTTCCGGGTCTGAACAGAACCCGGACCTCACCAGCAAACGGTGGTTCCAGGTTTTGCGCCGGGCGACGGCAGCGATTCCCGAGCCGGTCCGGGCTTTCCTGGAGAAAGGCACGGACTTCATCACCGAGTCGCGTCTGGATCGGCTCGTGGGTCGCATGAACGCGCTGACTGGCAATCAGCCGCAACTGGATGCAGACACGATCGCGCATGAGATCAGTGCCCGCGATGCCCAGCTCGACAACCCGTTCGGCAAGGACGCGCAGATCGCCGCCATTCGCGCCGCACGGGCTTACCGGGGAGACCACTGGATTCGCACCGTGAGCCCGCACCGGCTGCTCGACCCGAGTGCCGGACCGTTGATCGCGGTGCGGCTCTCCGTTCTCACGCGGAAGACCCTCGGCGGACTGCGCACCGACTTGTCCTGCCGAGTGCTGGCGAGCGACGGCCAGCCCATCCCCGGCCTGTTTGCCGCCGGTGAGGTCGCGGGATTCGGGGGAGGAGGGATGCACGGCAATGCAGCTCTCGAAGGAACCTTCCTTGGAGGCTGCCTGTTATCCGGACGGGAAGCGGGCCGCGCCATCGCCAGCGAAGTTGCCTGACGGCTGGCCGGCCCGCGTGCGACCGCGCTGTCGGCAGGTCGCGATCTTCACTCGGCTCTGGCGCTCGCGCCATCGAGCCACGCATCGGAGCTGACTTGTCTCAGCGCACTGGTGTCAGCAGTAACGCGATCAGCATGCCTGCTGCCGCTCCTCCGATTGGGAACAGGATGGCCGGTGAGAAGAGGCAGGAACCATCGTTGTCGCCGCACACACTGGCAGTCGCCACCGCGCCTGCGGCCGCTCCCGCGATCGCGCCTATCAGCACGTTCCGTCCACGGTTGCCGCCGTCGGTGCCCTGGGGTTGGAGCGTGGGCGGAGCGTCGTGTTCCGATCGCTCGTGGATGCTGCCCTTTGGTCGCGCCTCGAACACGGCACGCGCCGTCGCCCGCTTCAGGACGCCTATGGGAAGTAGCGGACCGCCAGGCACAACCGCTTCGCGATCGTGACGCGCGAGTTGGGCGTGAACGGTCGACGGACCGATCGATGACGTGAGGACGACGGCGAGCAACGCAAGGGGGATGGGTCGCATGAGCCTCACCAGCAGGTTGGACAGTTGTACGGATCGCGGACCAGCACGTTCTTCGTGACGGTCCGAGTGGAGCCATCAACATTATCCCGAACCGTCACAGCGAGTACCAAGGTGTATTCCTGCATCCCCGGTGTCACGGTCACGGTACGCGAAATCGTGGGAGTTGATTGACCAGTGTTCCATTGGTAGCTGACCAACCACGGTGGAGCTGCGGCCTGCCAGGCCGTCCACGAGTACGTCCGCGTGCCATACGTCTGGATCAGATCCGTGCCCTGGATGAACGCCGCACAGACGCCGCCAACGACGCACATCGCATTCGGCGATCCCCAGCCGGTCATGTTTGACCGCAGTCCTGTAGGTGAGGCCGCATATGCCAGGGCGGTTACAAGTTCGCTGCGAGTCTGGTTCGGGTTCCGCGAGAGTTCGAGCGCGGCAAGTCCGGTGATGACGCCGACGGCATTCGAAGACCCACCGAAACCGGCTGGGACGGTACCAAGACTCGCGACTCCGGTTACCGGCTGGTCGACGAACGCCGCGAAGTCGACGGCGGGCCCGTAGTGGGAGTCGCAGGAGACGGCGCCGCTCCGGTCGAGTCCTGTCACGGTGGTCACCGTCGGCTCCGATCCCGGGAAAGTGACGATGCTGCGCTGCGGTCCGAAGCAAACGCTGGTACCGGCAGCCGCAACGAACATCTTGTCGAGTGCATACCAGTACGAAAGTTCGTCGGAAATAGACTGGTAGTATGCGATCGTTCCGAAGGCCATGGCGATCAACTTCGCATGTCCGGCGGCGAGTCGAATACCGAGGCGAGTGGCGGCGACGTTCGTGAGGACGACATCGTCGTCGACCCGCACCGAGTACAGATTGGCCTTCCACGCCACGCCAAGTATCGATTTTCCGTTACGCGGCCCTGCGACCACGCTGGCCAGACGCGTGCCGTGACCACAGGTGTCGTGCCAGTAGACTGGCTGATGCGCGTATGCCGTGGCGTCGATCACGTGCGTGCGCCCGGTGCTCATTCCGGTGGCGAACTCCGTCGTGAGTTCAGGCTGGTAGGAGTCGATGCCGGTGTCGACGATGCCGATCGTGACGCCGGCTCCACCGGGCACGCGCGCCCACGCCGCCGGGATGTTCATGTAATGGTAGTTCCACGGCAACAGATCGCCCGGGGAAATGATCGTGCTGCCGCCGGGGCCGTTGTAGAACCCGACGGAGCACCCCGATCCGGACGATAGCCACTTGGAGTTTCCTGCCACGGGGATCAGCCGGCCGGGCTCGATGAACGACACGTTCCGGTGCTTGCGAAGGGCCGACAGAGCGGCAAGCGATGCAACCCTCACGCTGGCGATCGGAAGGAGCGTGTCGGCGCTGCGTACGGATATGCCCGCGACGGTGCCGATGTCTCGGACAACGACGTCGCGCTCCGGGCGCGATATCAGTACGCGCCCGTTGGCCATCCCGTGACGCTGGCCGGAGCGCCGGAGACCGATCTCTGCTGTTCCACCGGCATTCCGAATCTCGGCCCACAGGGCCTCGTCCGAGAGCCTGTCGAACCGAATGAGATCGCCTTGTATGGCCGGCGGCGAAGGAACGCGTGCCGCGTCGAGTTCTGGCGATGCCGGGCGCACTGGTGGCGGTCGGACGGGATCGTCGCGACACGCGGTGGCCAGCGCGAACAGTGTCACGACGCCCATCAGTCGCGGTGAGTGAGTGAACATGGGCTACCTCCTGAGAGTTGTCGGCACAGCCAAAGGCGGCTGCGAGCCCAACTCCGTACCTCATGGCGCCGGGTCCGTGATCAATCCGTTGCGCCGAGTGCCCTTCGATTGCGCGAACTCCGAGCGGCCGCACCGTTGCGCGACGGTGAGTGGGGCGGGATCGTTAGCGAACGGCGGGCGTCGACTGCTCGGCGCCGCGTTGCCACTTAGCATGCCACCGACGGTTTATGTCCTCGATCCGGTCTGCGTGTTCAGTCGCGGTGTGTCGCTCGCTGGTTTGGTTGTGCGTCGCTTTCGCCAGCGCCAAAGCGCAGCGGCGATCGCCGGGTACGCCGGCCGGCCCTCCGTCAGCAGTTCCGCGTTTCGAGTGGATCGGACCTCAGCCAGCGGGGCGGATTGCCTCGGCAGCGGGCGTTCCCGGTGACACGGCCACGTACTATCTCGGTGCAGCGTCCGGCGGTGTCTGGAAGACGACCGACGGAGGACGCACGTTCGCGCCGATCTTCGACGAGCAACCCGTGCAGGCGATCGGAGCGCTGGCGGTGTCCGCATCCAACCCTCGCATCGTGTGGGCCGGGACGGGCGAGGCGTGGGCGATTCGCGACGCCGACATCATGGGCGATGGCGTCTATCGTTCGACGGATGGCGGCGCCACTTGGCGGAACATGGGGTTGCGGGAAACCGGCCGCATCGGGCGTATCGTCGTTCACCCCACCAACTCCGACATCGTCTATGTCTGCGCGTTAGGCAGGGCGACCGGCCCTCAGGAGGAGAGGGGAGTCTATCGGACGCTCGATGGCGGCGAACACTGGGATCGTGTGCTGTTCGTGGATGCGAACACCGGCTGTTCCGGGCTTGCCATCGATGCACGCGACCCAAAGGTGATGATCGCCGGGACGTGGGACGTCGTGATGCACACGTGGGCGATGTTCAGCGGCGGCCCGGGCAGCGGGGTGTACGTCTCGCGCGACAGCGGGTCGACGTGGACGCGCCTCACGCATCCGGGGCTCCCGAAGTCGCCGGTGGGGAAGATCGACGTGGCCATTGCGCCATCGAACTCGAAGCGGATGTTTGCCTTGATCCAGACGGCGGATCAGGGCTCGTTATGGCGTTCCGATGACGGTGGGGATACCTGGGCGGCGGTGAGCTGGGACCGCCGACTGATTGGCCGCGCCGGCTACTATATCCGGGTGACCGTCAATCCGCAGAACGAGAACGAGGTGCTGGTGGCCTCCAGCAGCCTGCTGCGTTCGTTCGATGGCGGGGCAACCTTCCCGACGATCGAGCGAGGTTGTGGCGACTGTCACGACATCTGGATGGATCCACGCAACCCAAGCCACTGGATCCTGACCGGTGACGGTGGCGCCGGGATCACGCGCGACCACGGACAAACCTACTTCACGCTCACGTTGCCGATCGGGCAGATGTACCACGTGGCGCTCGATACGAGGATGCCGTACTGGGTCTACAGCAACCGGCAGGACGATGGGACCATGCGTGGCCCGCACGACAACCCCGTCGCCGTGCCTAACGTGCCATCGTTCGGGCGTCCTGGCGGTCCGGCGTTCGACGACTACGGTGGCCCCACCGGAAACGCCTCCGCCTGGCAGCAGGGCCTCGGGGGCTGCGAATCCGGTTTCACGATCCCCGTGCCGGGCAATCCCGACGTGGTATGGGCGACCTGCTATGGGAACACCGTGACGCGCTGGGATGCGAAGCAGGGCCGGGCCAGGCACGTTAGTCCCGGCATACACACGCTCGATTCCGAGCCGAACGCCCTTCAGTATCGATGCCACTGGACGCCGCCACTGGCGATCGACCCCTTCGACGGAAACGCTGTCTATTACGGCTGCCAAGTGATCTTCAAGACGATCGACGGCGGACAGAGCTGGACGGTCATCAGCCCGGTCCTTTCCACCAGGGATCCGTCGCGTATCGTGTCGTCGGGCGGAATTGTCGCGGACAACCTCGGGCAGTTCTACGGCGAAGTGGTTTTCGCGATCGCACCGTCCGAGATCCAGAAGGGATTGATCTGGGCGGGCACCAACGACGGAAAGATCTGGAATACCAGGGATGGCGGCACGAACTGGAACGACGTCACGAAGAACGTGGCTGGCATGGCTCCCTGGGGTACCATCCGCCGCATCGAGCCGTCGCGGTTCGACGCGGCGACGGCGTACGTCGCCGTAGACTACCACCTGATGGACGACCGCGCGCCTTACCTCTACAAGACAACGGACTTCGGCAGAACGTGGTCGCGGATCAGCGACGGACTGCCTGACGGCCACCCGCTCGACTACGTGCTGACAGTCGCCGAGAATCCCAATCGCCGAGGAATGCTGTTCGTCGGGACTGGGCACGGCTTCTTCTACTCGATGGATGACGGCATCACGTGGGCCCGGTACCAGGAGGGACTGCCGGCTGCACCCGTCACCTGGATTGCCGTCTCGAAGCTCAGACACGACGTGGTGATATCCACCTATGGGCGTGGCCTCTACCTCATGAAGGACATCAGCACGTTGGAACAGAGCGACAAGGTTGCCGCTGGTGCGCGCGCCTACCTGTACGAACCGCGTGCCGGCGTCCGACTGGGTCGCAGCGGTAGCGCCGACTTCAACGTTTTGCTCGCGGCAGCGCCCAGGGATTCACTGAAGCTGGAGATCATCGATTCTACTGGCACCGTCATACGGACGATGAAGAACGCGGGTCGCGCCGGGACGTTGCGGCTGACGTGGGATCTGCGTTACGACGGCCCGCGGCAGGTCGAACTCCGTACCACCCCGCCAGACAACCCGCATATCTGGGAGGAAGCCCGGTTCAAGGATGGAAAGCCCCGGCCAATCATCCATTGGGGAATCGAGGGAGCGCAACGGGCCGGGCCGCTGGCGTCTGGAGGACGATACTTGGCTCGGCTGACGGTGGACAGCGCCAGCTACTCGAGACCGTTCTCCGTGGTGCGCGATCCGGCACTGCCGTCTTCGGACGCGGATCTGGTACTGTCCACGCGCACGCAGATACGCATTCGCGATGCAATGAACGAAGCGGCGGACATGATCAACCGACTGGAGGTGATGCGCCGGCAGCTCGAAGACCGGCGTAAGGCGACGGACCCCGACAGCGATGTCGGTCGTACGATCGCGGACCTGGACAGGAAGGCGCTGGACGTCGAGTTGTTACTGCTATCGAGGACGGACCTCCACAGTGACGACAAGTGGTACGTGGAAAAGTACCGGATCCTCATGAACCTCATCTGGCTGAACGGCGAAGTGGGGACCGGCGCGGGCGATGTCCAGGGTGGGGCGGACTACCGGCCGACCGACGCGTCGCTCGCCACCCTCGCGCAGCTGGAGAAGGAGCTGCGATCAGCGAAGATTGCGTTCAACAAGCTCATGGCGACCGACGTGAAGGCGTTCAACGAGTCGATGGCGGGCAAGGCCAAACCCATCATGGAATAACGCGCCAGAGAGCCACGATGGGTCGAAAGGGCCTCGTTCAGGGTGTCAGCCGGAGTTCCGTCGGACCGATCAGGCTGAGGATCGTGAGCGCCAGCACTTGCGTCGCTTTCACCAGTTCTTCGATGTCGCACCACTCGTCAGGCTGGTGGGAGAGTTCGAGTCGACCGGGACCGTAGGCAACGCAATCGACAATGCCGCCGATCCCGGTCACGTGCTTGTGATCGTACGTGCCCGGGCTGGCGACGAGCGTGGCGTCGCGACCCAGCACCGTCCGGATGGCGCCACCAGCGGCGGAGATCGCCGGTGAACCGTCCGGGGTGCGGACGGGTAGCACCAGAAGCCGATCGGTGAGTGAGCAGTCGAGGTCGGGGATGTCCTTCCAGGTCTCCGCGATCAAGGCCACTAGTTCCTGCCGAACTTCCTCGACCGATTCTTCGAGCAGGAAGCGGCGGTCGAAGACCGCGGTGCAGCGATCGGCAACGCAGGGCGACTGGGTGGCGAATCCTACCTGTCCGCCTTCCACGCTGTTCACGTTGATCGTTGCGGAGCGTGCGCCATCAGGAACCACCGGCATTGCCGTCCGGCGCAGCCGAAGGGCAGGCGACAGCTCGGTACGAACCCGGTGCAACACCGCTCCCATGTGATCGATCGCGTTCACGCCCAGGAACGGCATGCTTCCGTGGGCGGTGCGGCCGCGCGTCGTCAGTTCAAACCAGTACACGCCGCGGTGGCCGACGCAGATGCGGTCGACGCCGAACGGTTCGGGGATGATTACGTAGTCCACGCGCGGGCGAGTCAGGAGTCCGGTTTCTGCCAGGAACGCCGCGCCGGCCCATCCACCGGTCTCCTCGTCCACTGTCCCGCTCAGTTCCAGGGTACCCGCCAGTTCAATCCCGGCACGCGCGATGGCGAGACTGGCAAACCGGGCGGCCGCGATTCCGCTCTTCATGTCCGACGCACCGCGCCCGTACACTCGTCCGCGCTCCACAGTCCCTCCGAACGGATCTCGCGTCCAGCCGGCGCCAACCGGGACGACGTCGATATGTCCGTTGAGATGTAGCGCGGGGTTCGTGTGGCGACCAGGTCGTCGCGCGACGACGTTCACGCGCGGGAAGGAGGCCGAATGCTCCTGGCGGCCCACGGCCGTGAGGTACTCGATCGCGAAGCCGTCGCCGGCGAGTGCGTCCCCGAGGAGTTGCGCGCAGGCGTCGTAGTTCTCTCCCGGAGGGTTGACCGTGGGAATCCGGATCAGCGCCTGTGTGAAGGCGACGAGTTCCTCGCGAGCGTCCTCGACCGCTCGCAGCACGGCGTCATGGACGCTACGTTTTCTCATGAGCGAGCCGACCGGCGATTGGACGCCAGGCGCAGCACCGCGCGTGCATGGAGGGCACGCAGGGCGCATCGACCAGCGAACACTCTTGGGAGAGCGTGGCCATGGGCATTCGATCGACTGTGCGTCGACGGTGGATGTACGGACTTGTTGTAGCTGGCATTGTGGCAGCCGACGCCGCGACTGCGCAAGGCGGAGCCGCAACGGGACTGACCGTCGTCAAGGGCATCAAGGTTGGACATTACAGACTCACCGGCAGACCGACGGGTTGCACCGTTGTTCTTGCGGAGAAAGGTGTGGTGGGTGGCGTGGACGTGCGAGGTGCCGCACCGGGAACTCGTGAGACCGATCTGCTCGACCCGGTGAACACCGTCTCGGTCGTGCACGCGATCGTCCTCGCGGGTGGCTCCGCATTCGGGCTGGATGCAGCCGGTGGCGTCATGCGCTATCTGGAGGAACGCGGCGTCGGATTCGACACCCGGGTTGCGAAAGTGCCGATCGTGCCGGCGGCGATCCTGTTCGATCTGGGTGTCGGCGACCCGAAGATCCGCCCCACGGCCGACTGCGGGTACCGCGCGGCAAAGGCCGCCACGTCCGGCCCGGTGGCCGAAGGAAACGTCGGCGCGGGTGCGGGAGCGACAGTCGGGAAGCTCATGGGAGGAGCCCGATCGATGAAGGCGGGCGTCGGAACGGCGTCGATCACGCTCCCGGACGGGCTCGTCGTTGCCGCGCTCGCCGTTGTGAATGCGCTGGGAGACATCGTCGATCCTTCGACCGGACAGGTCGTGGCCGGCGTGCGCAGCGAGGACGGCAGCACGCTCGCCGATGCGCGCAAGCTGATCCGTTCCGGCGCTACGCGCCGCGCAGGTGGTCGCGGCGGTGGCGAAAACACCACGTTAGGGGTGGTGGCGACGAACGCTCGTCTGACCAAGGCGCAGGCTCGGAAGATCGCACAGATGGCGCACGACGGATATGCGCGGGCGATCTCACCGGTCCACACGGCCGGCGATGGTGACACGATCTTCTCGCTGGCGACCGGCGAACGCGCGGAAGAGGCGGATGTCACGACCATCGGCGCCCTCGCCGCGGATGCCATGGCGGAGGCGATCCTGCGAGCGGCACGGCAGGCAACGGGGTTGCCTAACCTGCCGGCAGCTCGCGATCTGTCGCACAAGCGTTAGGCCTGCTGGATGCCGATCGCCCTGATCCTGCTCCTCGGCTACTCCGGTCTGCTGATCGCCGTCGGCCTGTGGATCGGGCGTCGCGTGCGGAGCAGCGACTCGTTCTTCGTTGCCGGTCGGACGTTAGGCCCCGGTCTGCTGTTCTCCACCGTGCTGGCGGCCAACATTGGCGCTGGTTCGACGGTCGGCGCCGCCGGCCTGGGATATCACGACGGTCTGGCGGCATGGTGGTGGGTCGGCGCGGCAGCTGCCGGTTCCCTGGTGCAGGCGCTGTGGGTGGGGCCCCGCATGCGACGGATCGCTGCCGAGCGCGGCCTGCGAACCGTCGGCGACTACCTCGAGTTCCGATTCTCACGCCGGCTCCGGGTAATCGTGGCCGTCCTGCTCTGGATCGGGACGCTCGCCATACTTGCCGGCCAGCTGATCGCCCTGTCCACAGTCGTTACAGCCGTAGCCGGCTTGCCCAAGTGGGTCGGCTGCCTCCTGGGTGGCGCGGTCATGACGCTCTACTTCACCGCCGGCGGCCTACTGTCGAGCGCATGGGTCAATATGTTGCAACTGACGGTCCTGCTCGGTGGTTTCGCGATCGCCTTGCCCGCGGCGTTCGGGCAGGTCGGTGGTTGGAGTGGCGTCGTAAGTGGCGCACCCGCGGACGCAGCATACTTCTCCATATGGTCGAACGGCGCCTCCGGCTGGTCGTACCTCTTCCTGCTCATGCCGGCGTTCATCGTGTCCCCGGGGCTGCTCCAGAAGGTCTTCGGTGCTCGCGATGACCGGGCCGTCCGGTTCGGCGTGGGCATGAACGCTATCGTCCTGTTCGGTTTCGCATTCATACCGCCGCTACTGGGAATGATCGCCAGGTCGTTGCACCCGTCGCTCGAATCGGCCCAGCTTGCGCTGCCAACGCTGCTCGCACAGGATGTCCCCGTCGCCATCGGAGCGTTGGGGCTGGCGGCACTGTTCTCCGCCGAAGTGAGTACCGCGGATGCCATTCTGTTCATGCTGGCGACGTCGTTGTCGCAGGACTTGTACAAGCAGTACGTTCGACGGGACGCCGACGACCGGCAGGTACTCCACGTCGCCAGAATCGCCGCCGCGGCCGGCGGTGCGGGAGGCATCGCGATCGCTCTGATCGCCCAAACGATCGTGGGAACGCTCTCGTTTTTCTACAGCGTCCTCGGTGTCTGCCTGTTCGTCCCGATCCTCGGCGGGCTGTACGTCGCACGATTCCGCGAGCGGCAGGCCATGGCGAGCATCCTTGCCGGCATCGGCGTGATGCTCGTGATCCAGTTGGCGACCGGTGGGATGGGATTCGGCGGCCTTACCCCAACGGCCCTTGGCCTCCTTGCGTCCGTCATGGCGGGCGCGGTCGCGCTGATGACCTCGCCGTCACCGTTCCGGGAGAGTAGACACGCATGACCGACAAGTTCCGGCTGGATGGCCGTGGAGTCGCGATCGTGGGCGCGGGATCGGGCATCGGCGAGGCAGTCGCCCTGGTCGCCGCAGCGCAAGGCGCGAAGGTCTCGTGCCTCGACCTCCACGGCGATGCCGCCGATCGCGTGGCGGCGGCGATCCGGTCAGCCGGTGGGTCGGCTACGTCGGCGGCCGTCGACATCGTGGACACGGCCGCGACGACGGCAGCTCTCGAGGAGACGCTGCTCTGGGCGGGCCGAATCGACGCAGTAGTCTGCACGCCAGGCATCAACGTCAGAAAGCCGATCCTGAAATACACGGATGACGAGTTCGATCGCGTCATTCGCACCAACTTGCGCGGAAGCTTCAACGTTCTGCGCGAAGCGGGGCGCATCCTCACGGCACGTGGGCAGGGGAGCATCGTCCTCTTCTCGTCGATCCGCTCGCAAGTGGTTGAGCCCGGCCAGGCCGTGTACGCCGCCACGAAAGCCGGTATCGTCCAGATGGTCCGCACCGCCGCAGCGGAGTTCGCACCGCACGGCGTGCGCGTCAACGCCGTCGCTCCCGGTGTCGTCGAAACGCCGCTGACGGCGCCGATCAAGGCCAATGCGCCATGGTACGACGCCTACGCCGCGAAGAACGCGCTCAAACGTTGGGCGCAGCCGGACGAGATGGCGTGGCCGACGATCTTCCTTCTCTCGGATGCCGCGAGTTACGTGACGGGGTCGGTGCTTGTCGCCGACGGTGGGTGGCTGGCAGTCGATGGGCGATACACACCACCAGGCATGGCGGACTGAAGGACGGCAACGTGTCTGCGCCAACTCCGAACGGGCACTCAGCCAACAGCAGCGTGCGCGCACCAGAACCGACGTTGGCCGAGCTGATGCGTGGACTCGGGCGTCGAATCCCCTTCATGGTCTCACTGGCGATCTGCGGAACATCGGTCGTTGCCTTGGCGAGCGTTCTCCTTGTTTGGCCATCGCGATGGAAAGTCGCCTTGGCACTCACCGCGGCGGGCGCTTTCGGCGCGTGGATCGTGGCGGACCACGAGCGATACGACCGAGGGACTGCGGACGGGCCCCTCTGGCAGTGGTTACAAGGGATCTCGGGATTCCTCGGTGTTGCAGCTGTATTCGTGCTGTTGCTCGGTTTCCTCGGGTCGGCACTCGGGTTGTGGGTCTCCTGACCTTCGGGATGACGGGTCGACGAGCTTGGATCGCCGCGATGCCGTCCACCAGCACCCGTGTGGCGTGCGTGCGAAACGAAAACGCCGGACCGCGTTTGGAATCGGTCCGGCGTTGGCCGTCAGGAACCGGCTTTACTTCTTCTTCGCCACGTCACGCAGTACCCACTTCTTTCCATCGTAGTCGAACAGGACCGACGCGTTCGTTTCCATGGCGGTTTTCGCTGCGTTCGCCGAGTCGAGCCCGGCGCTCCAGGATACGCGCCGTTCGAGCAAGGACTTCTCGGCCACGGTAACATCGAGCTGATACCAGCGGCGGAGCAGCGGGATGACTTCCTCGATCGGCAGATCCGTGATGACCATTCGGCCGTCGATCCAGCTGAGTTCCGACGAGAGTTCGCTGGTCGATGGCGTCGAGATCCCGTCGTCGTCCACGGAGACGGCGTTCCCGGCGCTTACCTCCTGCTCCTCGCTGCCGGCGCTGACCTTGATGGTGCCCTCGCGCACGCGAATGAGGGTGCGTTCGTCACCGGCATACGACGAGACGGCGAAGACAGTGCCGGTCACTTCGACAGTGGCGCGACCGACGCGCAGATAGAAGGGAAGCGCCGATCCTGGCTGCACATTGAACGTGGCTGTTCCGTTGAGCGCGACGACGCGAAGCGTGGCCGGGAACGACGGCGGCACCCGGAGTCGGGAATCTGCGCCTAACGTCACCTGCGTGCCGTCATCCAGTTTTACGTTGCCGCGCTGGCCCGAGTTGGTGCTGATCTCTCGAGTGTCCACGTTGGCCAGGGCGCGTGTCATCCTTCCGTCCAATCCGCGCGACGGGATCCAGAAAAAGACGGCGAGCAACGCCAGCGATAGTGCCACGACGCCGCCTAACGCGAGCATCGGCAGGGAGCTCTTCTTGCCGATGGCGGCCATGTGTTCCGCGGCGTGGTGCTTGGAGAGCGACTGCCGCTGATGCTGCATCTCCGCATGATTCGCAGTCGTGCCGTGCAGAGCGCCCTTCACCTCGCCCCACACCTCGTCCAGCGTCGGCGGGACACCCACCTTGTGCTGGGTCTTTACACCCTCATGCGCCTCGAACCTATGAAGCGACGCCATGCGCCCCTTTTCGCGCCGCGCCGCCTCGTGAGTGGCCTTGTCCAGCATGGCATCGAGTGAGGCCGGCGAGTCCAGGTGGGCACGCTCCTGCCAAGCCCTGAGGAATACGTTGACAAGAACCCTCGATGCGCGCGCTGCGTCTGGGACGTCTGCGCGAGCGAGTTCCAGGAGGGCCGGGAATCGTTCGTAGAAGACACGCTCCAAGGCGTGTTCATCCCCCTCCCTGAGCGCAGTGACGACTTGCGAATCGACCTGCTTGAGCGTGGCAGCCATGTTCTCCTCCCGAAGAATGGTGAGGACGTGCGTACCAACTCAGGAACAATTACCTCTCCTGCCGGCGGGCGACATGGCGATTCCCGGAGCGCATCGCGGGGAGTTCGCTGACACACGCAACCTGGCAGGATCCCCGCCACTGTGTGAGGCACAGGCCGCGCTTTCGGGCGCGAGAAGCGCCTCGTCTCCGGGCAATTCGCAACGTGGCTTGCCGGATCGTATCGCACAATTGTAGGGATGTCGGACGCAATGTCCAGTACCATCGGCGACGCCGCGAAGGACGACGTCACGAAATACCCGGTGCACGGACGACACGAATGGCGTCGCGAGGCAGTGGCGTACTCGACCGCATGCCACAGATCGTTGATCGATCGCGCGCGATCGTTCAGTTTTCTCGCACGCCGGTACGCGAGATTGATCGGCGTATCCTCCGCAGGGGAGACCGGATGAACGAAAAGCAGCTGCAGGCCCTGGCGAGAAAGAACGCCGCCAAGGCTACCAGGGACATGAACAAGCCGCGTCCGTCTTACGACGCTACGCTCGACGCAACGCGCGGTGGCGGCGAGGAGTCGAGTGCGCTCGAGGCGCAGCGGATGTTCAAGGAAATGAAGCGGCGCGAGTTCTAACGCTATGCAAATGCGGGGCGAGCATGAGCTCGCCCCGCGTCGTTTTCGCCACTACTGGATGGCCCGGACGGTCGGGTACTTGATGCCGAGTTGCTCGAGGTACGACGAGTACTTGCTCGCGTCGTAGTAGTACTTGCGCATTTCCGGCCGATATCGCGCCATGATGTCGGCATTGAGCCAGATCGCCGGCTGGTCGTTCGGTCCGATGAACGCCGTGTACTTGATGTCCTTCGTCTGGACATTGCGGAAGTAGTCCCACGCGTCCGTCACGACCTGCGGTTTGAGAAGGAGGTCCAGGAGCGTCAGCGCCTGCACCTTTGCACCAGCGACCGCGCCCTTGTGTGCGATCGGGGTAGCCATGGCGATGGCGTTCGCCCAGTTGTGACCCGGACCACCCGGGATGTTCGATGGATATGACAGTGTCACCGTCGGGACATTCCACGACACGTCGCCGATGTCGTCGGATCCGCCACCTAACGAGGGACGGTTGGGTTCCGGCGCCCGCAGTTCCGAAACCTTGGAGGCCAGTCCGTTCTCCGGAACGCCAAGTTCGTGCTGCAATCCCCTGGCCAGCGTCTGGTCGGCGTCTGTCCACGTCGGATTGCCGACGCGCTTGATGTTCTCGTAGGTCGCTTCCGCCACCGCCTTGTTGAAATGGCCGGACCACGCCGAGCCCAGGATCACGATCGTGTCCAGCTTCGTGTCCGTCATCAGTGCGGCACCCTGTGCTACGCGCTTCGAGAACTCGAACATCTCCTTGGTCTTCGGATAATCGACGTGCCGGAAGTAGAACCAGATCGAAGCCGTCTGTGGGACCACGTTCGGCTGATCGCCGCCGTC
The DNA here is from genome assembly GCA_019186945.1 of Gemmatimonadaceae bacterium. Classification (GTDB taxonomy): domain Bacteria; phylum Gemmatimonadota; class Gemmatimonadetes; order Gemmatimonadales; family Gemmatimonadaceae; genus JABAQJ01. The sequence continues at coordinate 102,254 of JABAQJ010000002.1, read as the reverse complement.
CTTGATCACGTAGTGAGAGCGCTGCGCGACCTCCATGTGCTCCCGGTGAAACTCCCACCCTTGAGCCATCAGCATCACGGCATCGAGGGCCGACTTGCCGCGCCACGGCGCACCGGCCGAGTGTGCCGTCTGGCCGCGGAACCGGAACTCGGCCGAGATCATGGCGTTGCCGCCTCCGGGGCCGTAGCTCACCCCGAGGTTGCTTCCGACGTGCGTGAACAGCGTGACATCGACATCCTTGAAGACTCCGGCGCGTACCAGGTAAGCCTTCGTGCCCAGCTGTTCTTCCGCTACGCCAGGCCAGATCACAAGCGTGCCGGGAATCTTCTCCCGCGTCATCAGATCCTTCACGACGATCGCAGCGGCGATGTTGACCGATTGGCCCGAGTTGTGACCTTCGCCGTGGCCGGGAGCGCCCTGCACGAGAAAGTCGCGATATCCCACGGCCGGCTTCTGGTTCGACTGCGGGATCCCATCGATGTCCGAGCCTAACGAAATGACCGGTTTCCCACTGCCCCAGCGCGCGACCCATGACGTCGGGATGCCCGCGACACCGCTGTCTACCGTGAACCCGTTGTCGCGCAGGATCTTCATGAGGAACTTCGAGGTCTCGAACTCCTGGAAACCGAGTTCGCCGAACGAGAACTGCGTGTCGATCATCTCCTGGATCATCTTCGCCTTGCCGTCCACCAGGGTGAGCGCCTCTGCCTTCAGCTTCTCCAGTCTGGGATCGACAGGCGCCGCTTTCGCCGGTTTTTGCGCAGCCGCGCCATCAGCGAGGAACGCGAGTGGGAGTACGCAAGCGACGAGGATTCTTCGCAGCATGCCAGGTCTCCGGGGAAGGAATGGGTGGGCGCTCTGGGTGACGATCGGCCATGAAGATACGCGATACCGCTCGAATCAGCAGCACGCGGCAGTAGTCCCGCAGGCAGGCAGTACTGGCGCCCGCTCGCGGCCGGCCACATGGCCCCTGGGTCTCACAGTGTGTCGTCCATCCGCTTCCGGCCGCGACCCCCCGTCGACGAGCCAGCCACGTCTTCAGTGGTGGTCCGCCGGCCCGGGCCGGTACATGATCACCTGAGTGCGTTCCAGCGTGATCAGTCCGCCGCCGATCATGTTGTCGAGTTCAGGAAGGACCGTGGCGATCCTTGCTTCGGTCTCGACGCATTCGACGACGATTGGCAGGTCGAGCGACAAGACCTCGATGCGGTCCGATCGGACCTTGGCGCTCGCACCAAATCCGGCGATTCCCCGGAATACGGTGGCACCGGCGAACTGGCGCTGGCGAAGCAGTTCGACGATGGCCTGATAGAGCGGGCGACCGCCGTGGCGATCGCGCTCTCCGATGTGAATGCGCATCAGCGTGCGTTCACCCTTGAAGCCGTGCATCTGCCCTCCCGCGGAAGCGATAGACGGATCGGAGCGTGGCGGGATCTTATCCACGCGAGCGCCACGCCAGAAACTCGCGAGCCCCCGCGAAGCCGACGAGCACAGCCACCAGCGACGCCGCAACGCTGAGGAAGACGTAGAGACCCGCCCTCCGGTAGTCGCCGTCCTCGATCAGCGCCGCCGTTTCGTAGGAGAACGTCGAGAAGGTCGTGTAGCCGCCGCAGAAACCCGTGGTCAGCATGGCGCGCGTCTCCATGCTGATCTCCGGGATGGCCAGCGTGTACCGCATCAGGAATCCGAGCGCGAGCGATCCGGACACGTTGACGATCAGGGTGCCTAGCGGGAACGCCGTCGATGCACGCTGTTGAATCATCGTGGACAGGAGGAGGCGTGCGATGCCGCCGAGAGCGCTGCCCACTCCAACAGAGGCCAGTAGCCGCATGGTTCGTGTATCCTTGGTACCGGTGGCTCGCAGCCGCGATATGCCGGCCCGCCCAGCGTTCGTTCCGTCACCGGACCGCTGCGGGAATCTCGCTGTGCGCGTAGTCTTCGGTCAACCTGTCGGGCACGTCCTGCCGCCCATCCATGTACGCTATCCGCCAGTTACAACTTGCGACGGTCGCCATCCTGCTGTCGCGGCCAACAGCGGCGGCGACCGCGCAGGATGCGCTGCCGACACTCGCCGATGTCACGCCACGTGGGATCGTGGTCTCCCGCGTTCAGTCGAGGTCCGATCCGAAGGCGACCTACGCCGTATACCTGCCCGCGGCGTTCACGCGCGATCGCAGGTGGCCGGTCGTTTTTCTGATGGATCCGCGTGGGCGCGCGTTGATTCCGGTCGAGCTCTTCCAGCCGATAGCGGAGCGGCTGGGATACGTTCTCGTCAGTTCATACGACACGCGGAGTGATGGTGCGCGCGATCCGAACGACCGCGCGCTGGACGCGATGCTTGCCGACGTGCAGCGCTACCTGGCCCCGGACGCACATCGGCTCTACCTCGCCGGCTTCTCGGGAACCGCTCGATTCGCCTGGGACGTCAGCGCGCAGCTCACGGGCTCGCTCGCTGGCATTCTCGGTTTTGGGGCGGGTACGCCCGGCGAGAGGCAATGGATCGTGGAGCACGTGCGCGGGACGCCTTTCGACTACTATGGCGCTGTTGGGAACCGCGATCCCAACTATGCCGAGCTGCGCCAGCTGCAACGCGATCTCGCGGAGATGCGATATCCGGCCAGGATCGAGGTGTTCGACGGGCCGCATCGATGGCCACCCGCCGACCTGTGCGCCCGGGCGCTGACATGGATGCACATGCGCGCTATGCAGCGCGGGCTTCTCCCGGCTGACGTGGCGTGGCTGGATTCTCTCGCCACCGAGCGCCTTGCCGAGTCGGACTCGCGCGCCGGCACTGATGACCTGTTGCGGTTGCGACTTCTTCGCGACTGGCTCTCTGACTTCGGCAGCGGGCGGGACACGACGGCGGTAGCGACCCGCGTGGCGCAGCTGGCGGGGGCCGCCAGCGTACGATACGCCACGCGAATCGAAGCGGAGTGGGACGCCAGGGAACGGGCCTGGATGCGCGGTTTCTTCGACTTCGCCTTTGCGCTGCGGACGTCGAAGCCGGAACTCACCGTTGGCGAAGGCAAACGCCTGAGCCACGCCGGCGAATTGGCCAGGCTGGCTGCGGGAAAGCGCGACTCGGTGGCGGCAGTGGCTGCCAGGAGGGCGATAAATCGCATTGTCGTGTACTCGACGTTCTACGAGTTCCGGGAATACGAAATCTCTCGTCGCTGGGAACAGGCACGGACGCTGCTCAAGGTCGCAGAGGATGTCGCCCCAGGTGACGCGAGCGTCTGCTTCGCGCTGGCCAGGGCGGAGGCCCAGCTCGCCAGGCACCGGGAGGCGCTCGATCACCTCGACTGTGCGGTGAGCGGCGGAGAGGTGAGCCGTGTGTCATTGGCGGATCCGCTGCTCGCGCCCCTGCGCGATGACCCGAGATTCGGCGAGATCGTTTCCAGGTTGTCTCGCTGACCGGGTCCGAGAGACTGCCCCGTCTGGCGGGAGCGCTCGACTCGCGACTTGTGCCGTTTGCGCGGGCCGCGGTAACCTTCGGCCCGCGGCGTAGGCCGCGAATCCCCCCATTCAGCAAGGCAATCACAATGCGTCTCTCCCTCGTGCTCGCGGGCGCCGTGTGCGTGGCGACCCCCGTTCTCGGACAATCGAACCTCAAGGTCGGCGCCAGCGGACGCGGCCGAACCGAAGTTGCGCTCACTCCGCCGAGTGCCGGCGGGGCAGCACCCAAGCCAGTGACGATCGTAGTCGACTACGGGCAGCCGCATGCGCGCGGGCGCGCGGTCGCGGGAGCGCTGGCCTCTGACCTCGGTACCGTGTGGCGCCTGGGTGCGAATGACGCCACCACGCTGACGACTGGCGTTGCTCTCACTTTGGGCACGCTGCACGTGCCGAAAGGGGAGTACACGCTGTTCGCCGAGACTTCCAAGGCTGGGGAGTGGAAGCTCGTCGTGAACAAGAAGACCGGTCAGTGGGGAACCGAGTACGATGCAGCGTCCGACCTTGGCAGGACACCGCTCAAGTCGCGGGCGCTGTCGACGCCGATCGAGAGCCTGTCGATCTGGTTGATTCCCTCCGGGGATGGCTCGCCGAAGGGCGAACTTCGCTTCGCCTGGGGAACGCGTGAGTTCTCCGTGCCGTGGAGCGTGAGATAGGTCACCCGGCCGTCGGGGCTGTGTAATCGAAGGCACGGCGGAGTCGTCGGGACGGTGTGACAATTGGTGCGACTGCCACCGGAATGTGTCTCATGATGCTCCGCCTTCTGTTGATCCTGACGCTCGTTCTCGGGTGCGAGATGCCGGCGGTCGTGCCGGCGGGTGCACCCGAGGCCGCGGGCGATGCCGTGGCTGGCCTGCCTAACGGCAGCCTTCGAGGACAGCGACCGTTTCCTCCCGACAACTGGTGGAACACCGACATCTCGTCGAATCCGGTCGATCCGGCTTCGCCGGTCCTGATTGCCAGCTGCGGGTCCATCGGACTCCACGCGGACTTCGGCACCGTCTGGGCAGGAGCGCCGAACGGGATTCCGTATGTTCTCGTCAAGGGGACGCAGAGGAAGGTGCCCGTCAGCTTCATGTATGCGTCGGAAAGCGATCCCGGTCCGTATCCCATTCCGAAGAATGCCCCGATCGAGGGTGGACCGGGCGGTACAGGCGATCGGCACGTGCTCGTACTGGACGTGGACAACAGGAAGTTGTACGAAATGTTCGATGCCCATCCGGTGAATGGCGGGGCGAGCTGGACGGCCGGTTCGGGCGCGGTATTCGATATGACGTCCAACGCCCTGCGCCCGATGTACTGGACTTCGGCCGACGCCGCTGGGTTGCCGATCTTTCCCGGACTGGTGCGTTACGACGAAGCGGTGGAGCTGGGTCGAATCGAGCACGCGCTCCGTTTCACCTGCCCGCGTACGCGCCGCGCGTTCGTCGACCCTGCCAGACACTACGCCAGCTCGAACACGTCTGCGTCGCTGCCGCCGATGGGGATGCGCGTCAGGCTCAGGGCCTCGTTTGACATCGCCGGGTTTCCGGCGGAAGTGCGCGTCATCCTGACGGCAATGAAGAAGTACGGCATGATGCTGGCAGACAATGGGTCGCCGTGGTACGTGAGTGGTGCGCCGGACCCGCGCTGGAGCGACTCCAACCTTGCCACGATTCGGAAGGTGCCGTCGTCCGCCTTCGAAGTCGTGCTGATGGGGCCGATTCACTACTGAGAGCGACACGGGTGCCCCGTCGACGTCGCGTACCCCCTTCGGCGCCGCCGCTGGCGCCGAAAACGTGCCGTGCGACAGGATCGCAGGGCGAGCGTTTCCCGAGGGAATCGGCCAGAGTCGCGACGGAGCGTGAAGGATCGGCACGCCGGCGTTAGATTTCGGGATGCATGGCGCGTCGCGCCGCAAGTCCGTCGCCTCCTGCTGGATCTCCGTCTCGATGACAGACAATCGCCTTCGTCAACTGCATGCCGCCGGGCAATCCGTGTGGCTCGACTACATAGATCGTACGATCCTCCAGAATGGTGATCTGCAGCGATTGATCGACAACGATGCCGTGATGGGGATGACGTCCAATCCATCGATCTTCGAGAAAGCGCTCTCGGAGGGCGGGGCGTACGACGAGCAGATCCAGCGCGTAGCCGACGGGCGAACGCCTATGGAACTGTTCGAGCTGATCGAGACGGATGACGTGCGAACGGCCTGCGATCTCTTCGCGCCGACGTTTCGTGCGACTGGTGGCGCCGATGGGTTCGTGTCGATCGAAGTCTCGCCGGGTGTGGCCAACGACGCGGCGGCGACCGTGATAGAGGCGCATCGACTGTGGGAAACAGTCGCTCGGCCGAACCTGATGGTCAAGGTGCCTGGCACCACGGAAGGAGCCAGCGCAGTGCGGGAGCTGATTGCGGACGGAGTAAACGTCAACATCACGCTTCTGTTCGCCGTCGCTGCGCACGCCAGTGTCATCGATGCCTATATGGAGGGTCTCGAGACGCGACTGGCGAAGGGCATGCCGGTGAGCGGTTTGTCGTCGGTGGCGTCGTTCTTCGTGTCGCGGGTGGACACGGAAGTGGACAAGCGGCTCGATCGCGCGGCCGCCGCCGCGCCGGACCAGGCGTCGTGGCTGAATGGGTTGCGGGGGCGTGCGGCCGTCGCCAACGCTCGGTTGGCGTACCGGCTTTTTCAGAAGCGCTTCACCAGCCGGCGCTGGGAAGCGCTGTCGCGACACGGCGCTCAGGTGCAACGACCGCTCTGGGCCAGCACGAGCACGAAGAATCCTGCGTATCGCGACGTACTGTACGTGGAGGAACTGATCGGCCCGCACACGGTGAATACGATCCCGCCGGCGACGATCGATGCCTTCCGTGACCACGGCGTCGTCGAGCGTACCGTCGACGCACACTATGCCGACGCAGACGCCTGCATGGCCGATCTGGAGCGAGCGGGAATCGATTTCGCCGACGTCACCGCCGGGTTGCTGCGCGATGGACTGGCCTCGTTCCAGAAGTCGTTCGACAGGCTCCTCGCCGGACTCGAACATAAGACCGCGGCGCTGGTCCGGTAGCGCGTGACCGACCAGCATCTTCCGCGCACCAAGATCGTTTGCACGTTAGGCCCCGCATCCGGTTCTGCCGACGTCATTGGCTCGCTGATCGAGGCCGGACTTGACGTTGCCCGCATCAACTTCTCGCACGGTACGCACGCGGAACATGCGCGCACGATCGCGATCGTGCGCCGGCTGGCGGAGGAGCGCGGCCGATCGATCGCGATCCTCGGCGACCTGCAGGGCCCTCGCATCCGCATCGGCGAGCTGACGACACCGATCCCCGTCGTGACCGGGCAGGAGGTAGTGCTGTCCCACGAGAGCATCGCTGCCCCGGGCGACATCCCCGTAACGTACGATGACCTGGCCCGTGACGTACGAACCGGCGATCGCATCCTCATCGACGACGGGCTGATCGAGCTGCGCGCCCTCCACGTGGACGGTGACCGCGTGTTCGCCCGCGTGCTCTACGGCGGACACATCCGCAGCCACAAGGGGATGAACCTGCCGGGCGTAAACGTCTCTGCGCCATCGATAACCGACAAGGATCGCGCGGATGTCGCTTTTGCCGTCGAACAGCAGCTCGATTACCTCGCCCTGTCGTTCGTGCGACGAGCCGACGATATCGGCCAGTTGCGATCGCTGCTCCCCAAGGGATTCCTCATCGTCGCCAAGATCGAAAAGGACAGTGCGCTGGCCAATATCGAGAGCATTCTGCGAGCCACCGATGCGGTTATGGTCGCCCGCGGAGACCTGGGCGTCGAACTGCCGTTCGAGGAAGTGCCGCTGGTGCAGAAGCGGATCATCCGCCTGGCCAACTCGCTGGGTCGACCGGTCATCACGGCGACGCAGATGCTGGAGTCGATGATCGAGAATCCGCGCCCCACGCGCGCGGAGGCCAGCGACGTCGCGAACGCCATCCTGGACGGCACGGACGCGGTGATGCTGTCCGCGGAGACGGCGATGGGCACGTATCCGAGTCTGGCGGTGGCAGCCATGCGGCGCATCATCGTCGAGGTCGAACAGCACCCGCTGACGCGCGCGCGGGAGAATCGCCGCACCGGCGTGGGAACGGCGACAGTCGAAGAAACCATCGCTGCCGCGACGGCCACCGCGGTGCGCATGCTCGGGGTCCCGGCGGTAGCGGTCCTGACCAAGAGCGGTTTCTCGGCACGCATCGTCTCCTCACAGCGTCCGGGAGTGCCCATCGTGGCGCTGACTGACCTTATTCGCACGTTCCAGCAACTGGCGCTGGTGTGGGGAGTGATTGCGGAACTGGTGCCACCTTCCGAGTCGTACGAGGAAATGATGCAGCACGGTCGCTCAGCGATGGTCCGCCGTGGCCTCGCCAAGCGCGGCGACCAGGTCATTGTCACGGCTGGCGTACCGTTCGACACACCGGGGACCACGAACCTCCTCAAGGTGGAGACGATCTAGCGCGATGGCTTGGTGCACGCGGTACGGCCACGAGGGCGTCCGGTGAAGCTGACGTTTCTCGGAACCGGCACGAGCTTCGGCGTGCCGCAGATCGGCTGCCCCTGCGCCGTCTGTCACTCGACGGATCCACGCGACCGCCGCACTCGCGTGGGCGCGATCGTGGAGACGGACACCGGTACCCGCCTACTGCTCGATACGCCACCCGAGTTGCGGTTGCAGCTGCTGGCAGCAGGCATCGATCGCGTCGACGCAGTCCTGTTCACGCACGATCACGCCGACCATATCCATGGCGTCGACGACATCCGGGCGTTCACGGTCCGACGCGATTCGCCACTCCCGATGTACGGCTTGCCGGAAACGCTGGACCGACTCGCGCAGCGCTTCCCGTATATCTTCGACGAGAGCGTACGGCCGATGCCGGGGACGTCCAAGCCGGAAGGAAAGGCGCTGCCCATCCGGGACGGCGAAGCGGTCACGATCGGCGACGCCACGGTACGCGCAATCGCGCTGCCGCACGGAAACACGACCGTGCTGGGCTTCCGAATCGGTCCGTTCGCATACGTAACGGACGCGAAACGCGTACCCGAGGAAGCGATCGCTCTTCTTCGTGGCGCGCGCGTCCTGGTCGTGAATGCGCTCTTCCACAAGCAGCACCCAACCCATCTGTCGATTGGCGAAGCGCTGGCGGTGTCCGCTTCGGTGGGCGCGGAGCGGACCTTCCTTACTCACCTCACACACGAGAACTTCCACGCCGATCTTCGTGCGAAGCTTCCGCGCGGTGTTTCACCGGCGTTCGATGGCCTCGTCGTTGCCGTGGATGGCGATTCGCTGGCCGACGAAGTGTCGGAAGGAGACGAATGATCCATCTCGACTATAGCAACATGATGTCCGATGCCGTGGCTGGAGGCTTGGACGCCACTACGTGGGGCGACGCATCCCGGACATTCCGACGCGCGTGGTCGGCCGTTTCGGCCCGGCGCGCGCGAGGCGACCTTGGCTTCTTCGACCTGCCCTCGGACACTGCGCTCCTGGCCCAGAGCCAGGCCGTCGTGGCAGCGACCCGCGGTCGTTACGACGACGTCGTCGTCCTTGGAATCGGTGGATCGGCGCTCGGACCGATTGCCCTGCGCACGGCGCTCCGCCCGCACGGCTGGAACACGCTCGACGTAAAGTCGCGCGATGGCTGGCCACGTCTCCACGTCCTCGATAACGTCGATCCGGCTACGATCAGCGCGGTGCTGACTCGGGTGGCACTCGATCGCACACTGTTCCTGGTGACGTCGAAGTCCGGTGGCACCGCGGAGACGATGGCGCAGTACCTGGTGGTCCGCGGCCGTCTGGCACAGGCGGGACTGCCGCTGCGCGAACACCTGATTTTCATCACGGATCCCGCGAAGGGCGCGCTCCGACCGATCGCGCGCGCCGAAGGCATCACGGCGCTGGATATCCCGCCGGATGTGGGCGGTCGATTCAGCGTGTTGACACCGGTCGGCGTGCTGCCCGCAGCCCTGATCGGGATCGACGTCGTCGCGCTGCTCTCGGGGGCAGAGGCGATGCGCCAGCGCTGCGAGACGGATCGTCTGCAGGACAACATCTCCGGGACGTATGCCACGCTGCAATGGCTGGCAGACACGGTGCGCGACCGGCGGATTCACGTGCTCATGCCGTACAGCGATCCGCTCCGAGATATGGCGGCGTGGTTCGTGCAACTGTGGGCAGAGAGTCTGGGGAAAGTGCAGCCTGGTGGCGCCCACGTCGGCCCGACGCCACTGGCGGCTCTTGGCGCCACGGACCAGCATGCCCAGGTCCAGCTGTTCATGGAAGGACCAGCTGACAAGACTGTCACCTTCGTCTCCGTATCCGAGGTGGTCGACGCGCTCCCGATCCCGTCTGCCCATGGCGAAGTGCCCGATTTGGCGTACCTTGGCGGACATCGGATCGGGGAACTGCTGCACGTGGAACACCGTGCAACGGCTGGGGCACTCGCGCAGCGCGGCCGCTTGAACATGACGATCGAACTGGATCGTGTGGACGCATGGCACGTCGGCGGCCTGATGATGCTGCTGGAAATCGCAACCGCCGTTGCCGGCGATCTCTACGGGATTGACGCATTCGATCAGCCAGGAGTCGAGTTGGGCAAGCGTTTTGCTTATGCGATGCTTGGACGTCCGGGATTCGATGACGCACGCCAGGAATGGGACAGCTTGCCGAAGCGCAATCCGAAGTACTTCATATGACCGGGGTGGCGCGATCGCGCCACTCGTCAGGCACTCGAACGAGGCGTACATGACGGAATCAACTGCGAGCGCGCACGCCGCATTCGGCGCGGACGTGCTCAGGACTGGCGGGTCGGTGCAAGTGGTGCGCGAAACCTCTCTGGCGTCGGATCGAATGGACGCACTGGTTCGCGATGCGGTTTTCGGGGAACAGAAAACGCGCGACTACGCGCGTTGGCTGATCTGGGAATTGGCCCAGCATGCCGGCGTTCGTCCATCGTCTATCCACGATCTGTACATGGCTCGGGGGCGCGGCGAGTGCCACGGGTTCACGGTCCCTGCGATCAACGTCCGTGCGTCATCGTACGACACCGCACGAGCGATTTTTCGTACGGCGAATCGCCTGGATGTAGGCGCGTTTATCCTGGAGATCGCGCGATCGGAAATCGCCTACACGGACCAGCGTCCGGCCGAATATGTCACCGTCATGCTGGCGGCAGCCCTCCGTGAAGGTTTCCGTGGCCCCGTGTTCATTCAGGGCGACCACTTCCAGGTAAACGCGAAGAAGTTCGCGGCCGATCCGGTCGCCGAAGTCAACAATGTGCGCCAGCTGGCACACGAGGCGATAGACGCGGGCTTCTTCAACATCGACGTCGACACGTCGACCTTGGTCGACCTCGCTCAACCCACGCTTGCCGAACAGCAGCGCCGGAACTTCGAGACCTGCGCGGAACTGACGCAGTACGTCCGTGGCCTCGAACCTCAGGGGATCACGGTCTCTGTCGGTGGCGAGATCGGCGAAGTCGGGACGGAGAACAGCACGGTGCCGGAACTCGAGGCCTTCATGGACGGATTCAACGAGACACTGGAGAAACGCGCCCCGGGAATGAAGGGACTCTCCAAGATCTCCGTGCAGTCCGGCACCTCGCACGGTGGAATCGTGTTGGCCGACGGATCGATCGCGGAAGTGGCACTGGACCTCAAGACGCTCGAGGACCTGTCTCGCGTCGCACGCCAGAAGTACCAGCTGTCCGGTGCCGTGCAACACGGCGCCTCGACGCTGCCAGATGCGGCGTTCAACAACTTCCCGCGCACGGAAACCGCCGAGATTCACTTGGCCACGAACTTCCAGAACATGCTGTACGACCAGCTTCCGACGGAACTCCGCGAGGAGATCTACGGCTGGTTGCGCGTCAATGCCAAGGATGAACGAAAGGAGAAGGACTCGGACGAGCAGTTCTTCTACAAGACGCGAAAGAAAGCCATCGGCCCGTTCAAGCGCGAAATGTGGGATCTGCCCCAGGAGACGCGTGAATCGCTGGCAGCCGCATACGACGCGAAGTTCGAGTTCCTTTTCACGCAGCTGGCCATCGGCGGGACCAAGTCTCTGGTGCGGCGGACCGTGCGACCGATGGCGATCCATCGACCGATGCCGGGAACCGATGGACACGTGGCGGTCAGCGCGGCTCCGGACGACGCCACTCTCAGCGACTGAGACGTGACGGGTACGGGAAGCGGTCGCGTGCGGACTGGACGTCACGCGACCGTTCTCCGTCCTCCGCCACCGCAGAACCGCGCGACGGAACGCCTGGCGTTCCTCCTGCTGCACCCGCGCGAGCTGCTGGCAATACTCGCCGACTATGTGAAACGCGTCTGGTTCTCGAGCGGAGAAGACAACGTTTTCTTTCTCGCCGGCGGGGTAGCGTTCAACATCCTGCTGGCGATCGTTCCGTTCGTCCTCCTCGTCATTTCCGGACTGGCGTACGTACTCAACCGGCGTGTGGCGTTCGCGTCGGCCGAAGTCTGGGCGTTCATCCAGACGCTCCTCCCCCCAATGGACGAGTCCAGCTACGAGCCGCTCCGTGCCCTGCTGGAAAGCGCACTGACTGCGCGCGGTTCGCTGGGTTTCTGGTCCGCCATCGTGTTCGTGTGGTTCACGGCGCGCCTCTTCGGATCGCTCCGCACCGTATTGGCCGAGGTGTTCGACATCGAGTACGATCGCGGGATAATCGGCGGCAAGATCTTCGATCTGCGGATCACGATCATCAGTGGGACACTGCTCATTGCCTATTTCGCGATCTCGGCGTATCTGGCGATAGGCACTACGCGCGGTGTAGGGCTGCTGGATGCCCTCGGGCTGCCAGCCGACGTCATCGGACGTGTCGAATACGCGGTGGGTCGGCTGCTGGCGTTCGTGTTTGTGGTTGTCGCGTTCTACGGCCTGTTCAGGTACCTGCCAAATCGGAAGATCCGCTGGCAGCAGGCGCTCGTTGGCGCACTCACGACGGGCGTCCTTTTCGAGATCGCGCGCAACGTCTACACGATCGTCACTCGGCGTTTCGATCCGGGATCGCTCTACACCGGGACGCTGTACGCCGTCGTTTCGATCGTTTTCTGGGTGTATTACGCGGCTCTTGTATTCATCATTGGTGGGGAGGTGGCGCAGGTGCACGAATTGCGCCGCCAGCTGCGGGTCCAGCAGGAGACCTTCGACGATCCGCGGCACGAAGCATCGATTGGATACGCTGGGGGCTCGATCGCTCCGTAGACGTCCGGCGATTTCGGCGCGACATTTGGCGCATGACGATCGATATGCGCTCGGATACGGTTACGAAGCCGTCGGCTGGAATGCGCCGCGCCATCGCTGAGGCGGAGGTAGGCGACGATGTTCTGGATGGCGACCCGACCACACGTCGGCTGGAGGAACGCGTCGCTGAACTGCTCGGCAAGGAACAGGCCCTTTTCTTCCCCAGTGGCACGATGGCGAACCAGGCCGCCATCTGGGTGTTGGGCGAGCGTGGGACCGAGATCTTTGCCGACGAGACCTCGCATATCGCCGAGCGGGAAATGGCTGGCGCCGCGGCGCTTTCCGGCGTGCAGATCCGCATGGTGGTCAGCGAAGGGCCGATGATGGATGCGGCATCGCTGGAGCGAGCCTTCCGACCTGCCTCGCGTTTCACAACGCGTCCTTCTCTGGTCTGCCTGGAGAATACGCACAACAGTGGTGGAGGGAGGGTCACGCCACTGGCAGGTGTGAAGGCCATGGCGGAGGTGGCGCGCCGCCGCTCCTGTCGTGTGCACCTCGATGGCGCACGCCTGTGGAATGCGTCGGCGGCGACCGGGACTGCCCTTGCCGAATTTGCCGCGCAAGTGGATACCGTCATGGTGTCGTTTTCCAAGGGCCTGGGCGCACCCGTGGGAGGAGCGTTAGCGGGAACGACGGAGGCGATCGGGCTGGCGCGCGAGGCGCGCGCGCGGTTCGGCGGCGCGATGCGGCAATGCGGCATCCTCGCTGCGGCGGCGCTGTACGGTATGGAGACGAACCTGCCGCGGCTGGCGGAGGATCACGACAAGGCGACCGAGTTCGCGGCGATCGTCGATCGGGCGATCGCCGCCTCCGTCGTCCCACCGGAGACGAACATTGTCATGGTGGATCTTGCGCCCGGGCTTGCCGCAGCGGATATCGTTCGGCGTGCGCAGGACGCCGGCGTGCTGGTGTCGCAATGGACTCCCACGCGCATCCGTTGCGTGATGCACTTGGACGTGTCTCTCGACGATGCAAAACGGGCAGCCGAACTGGTGCGAACGGCTCTCGACGAGGCATGGCGGGCGATGGGTGACACGTCCGAGTGGCCGGTCCAGACGGCCTAGAACCAGCCTTGGACAGTACTGCCACTCGCCGTGTGGAACCGGGGCACTGGCAGTGGCAACCGTGCCGGTGCGCCGCTAGACTTCTTTCCGCTCCAGGTCCCGGAGGTCACGGGCCCGCCAACTCCGTCAGGACCCCGAAGGTAGCAGCGGCACGCGGTGTTCTGCGTCGCTTCGTCAGGCCTGGAGCATTGCCACGGGCGCGCTCGACCTCACGGAGGTGGACGCGCCCGTGGTTCGTTCTGGATCGGCGGTCATGGCAGTAACTTGCATGGTCAACGCCATTCGATCGGCGCTACGTTCGGCTTTCTGCCGCTCCCCGAACTTGCCAGACGCTCGCGATGTCGCTTGCTCTCGCCCGTAAGTACCGTCCCAGGACATTCGCTGAAGTGGCGGTGCAGTCGCACGTCTCGAACACGCTCAAGGGCGCGATTGCGCGCGGGCGTGTTGCGCACGGATACCTGATGTGCGGTCCGCGCGGCGTGGGAAAAACCACGCTCGCACGAGTCTTGGCGATGGCGCTCAACTGTGAGAACAAGCGGAGCGACGGCGAGCCGTGCGGGGCGTGTGTGAGCTGCCAGCGCATCTGGGCGGGGTCGGCCAGTCTGGATGTGGTCGAGATCGATGCCGCGTCCAATCGTGGCGTCGACGATGCCCGGGACTTGCGCGAAAGGGCGATGTATGCGCCATCGGGCGGCGATCGATGGAAGGTCTACATCGTCGACGAAGCGCACATGCTCACGCGCGAGGCGTGGAATGCGCTCCTCAAGATTCTCGAGGAGCCGCCACCACGCGTCGTATTCGTGTTTGCGACCACGGAACCGCACAAGATCGCCCAGTCGGCCGCTCCCGTCCTCAGTCGGCTGCAGCGGTTCGACTTCAAGCGCATCGGTCCCGCGGAAGTCCGCGAACGCCTGACGTTCGTCCTCGCTGGCGAGGACGTGAGTGCCGAAAGCGACGCCCTGGCGATCATCGCGCGCGCAGCGGACGGCTCGATGCGCGATGCGTTGAGTCTGACGGATCAGGTTCTGGCGCTGGGAGACGGCGCCATTACCGTCGATCGCGTCCGCGAAGCGCTCGGCCTTGTTGCGGAGGACGAATACCTTGCGGTGCTCGACATCATCGCCGCACGCCGTCCGGCCGATATTTTCGCGATCGTGGGCCGACTGGTCGAGCTCGGTGTCGACCTGGGTCAGTTCATGGCCGGCCTTGGCGAGTTGCTGCGCGCGCAGCTCGCCGTCGAGCTCGGGGCAGCGCCACAGGACATCTCGGAGAATGCGCGGCGCGCGCTGGACGAACGCAAGGGGCTGCTGTCCCCGGGTGACCTGATCCGCATGCTGTCGGCGCTGGCAGAAATCGAACCGAGGTTCCGGCGATCGGCGCAGCAACAGCTCTTGTTGGAGCTGCTGCTTGTCCGCTTTTCGCTGCTGGATCGCACCGTTACCATAGAGGAGTTGCTCCGCGCGGTGCCGAGTTCGGCTGACGGAGGGTCGGAACCCGGGCCGGCGGGCCGCGGCTCCTCGGGAACTGTCTCGAGGGGTGCGTCCGGTGGAAAGGAATCCGTACGACAGAGCGATCGTGATGCTTCCGGACCCTCCCAATCGCGCATGCGACGAACGGCGGAAGACGTTGCGCCGGAGGGCCGCCGGATCGATGGTCGGGATCGTGGTGCCGGAGGGGTGCGGGCGTCGTCCAGAGGTGTTGCAGCGGTAGAGGACGCGCATGCGCCAGCAGTGGGCCGGGCACCGTCACCGGCGATTGGAAGTCTTCACGGCGCCGTTCCGGACATCAACACCGTCGTCGGTGCCTGGGATGATGCGGTCGCTGTCATCCGACAGGACCGCCGCACGCTTGGCTCGTTGCTCGAGCACGTCCTTCCCACCGCGATCACGGCATCGGGTACGTTGACGCTTCAGGTCGACGGCGCGAGCGCGCTGGACGCCCTCACGGAGAAGACTTCGGACCTGCTGGCCGCGCTCAGGCCGCGATTGCCTGGCGTCGTGAAACTCAACTTGCGTCGCAGCGAGGGCAGCGCGGGCAGCAGTCGCATGTCCCACGAGTCGGTTCGCAGCGATACCGTCGCCGCTTTGCGGAAACGCGATCCGGTGCTTCGTGCCGCTATCGACGAACTCGACCTCGCGATGCTCGACTGAATCGCTTGCCGCGCGGGTCACACGATTCGTAGCTTCCCCCCCGTCAACGCCACCGAGAACCGAATGCGGGACCTCTTCAAGATGCTGCAGGATGCGCAGGCAATGCAGGCGCGTCTCGAACAGATGCAGAACGACCTGCAGCAACTGTCCGTCACCGGTTCGGCCGGTGGCGGCATGGTTACCGTGGAAGCGGACGGTCGCGGCCAGATAAAGCGCGTGAAGCTGGATCCGGCGGCCGTGAACCCGAACGACTTGGAGATGCTCGAGGATCTCATCGTCGTGGCGGTTGCCGATGCGCACAAGAGGGCGCAGGAACTGGCACAGATGGAGATGTCGAAACTGACCGGGGGGCTCAACCTCCCTTTCAAGCTCCCGTTCGCGTGACCACTGGTGCGCACGGTGTCTGGAACGGCGAGCCGGTGAACCATGTCGGCGATTGACGACCTGGCGGGCGAATTGGCCAGGCTCCCCGGGATTGGCAAGAAGACGGCACTAAGGTTGACCTATCATCTGCTCAGGCAGCCGAAGGAGCGCGGACTGCGACTCGCGCGAGCGCTGGAGGTTCTGGCCGAGCGAGTGCACCCCTGTCCAGTATGCCACAATCCGACCGAATCTGCGGAGTGTGCCATTTGCAGTGATCCGCGACGTGACACGAGTGTTATTTGTGTCGTGGAGCAAGCGTCAGATATAGGCGCGATCGAGCGCTCGGGCGAGTTCCGCGGGGTCTACCATGTCCTCGGGGGGCGTCTGTCTCCTCTCGATGGCGTGCAGCCCGAGGACCTCACGATAGGCCACTTGGTGCGGCGGGCCACCGAGCCGGCGGGTGTCGTGCGCGAGGTCATCGTCGCGACCAATCCCAGTGTCGAGGGTGAGGCAACGGCGATGTATGTGCAACAGAAGCTCGCCTCGTGCGGTGTGCGTGTGACGCGCATCGCGCGCGGGTTACCGGTAGGTGGTGACTTGGAATACGCTGACGGAGTGACAATCGCGCAGGCGCTCAACGCCCGGCGCGACATGAAATAACGAGTCGGTCTGCGACACGCTGTCCGTGAGGCAGTTCGACCAAATACAGGACCCTATGGCTGTCGGCGCTGCAAGCTGGAGTTTTACGGAGGAGGATTTTGCGGCGATAACGCAGATCCTTCAGCGTTTTCTGTTCGACAGCAACGCAAAGTGCGCGCTGTTGATCGATCGAAGCGGTCAGCTGGTGACGACTGTCGGCGAGCGGCCGCCGTTCGATGCGACGGCGTTCGCCACGCTGACGGCCGCGGACTTCAGCGCGAACGACCAGCTCGCGCGGCTCATCGGAGAGAAGGATTTCAACACGCTGTTTCATCAGGGTGAGCGCGAATCGATGCTCCTCGCCGATGTCGCGAAAAGGGTCATCCTCGTCATCCTCTTCGACACGCGGACCACGCTGGGCCTGGTCCGGCTCAAGATGAAGGGAACGGTGGACGAATTGAGTCGTTCGATCGAGGCGATGTTCGCGCGGCAGACGTCATCGCCGGTTCGCAAGCCGGCGTTGCTCGCCGATGCCGATGACGAAATCGACCGATTGTTCCGCTAGCGCGAGGCCGATATCGATGTCGATGATCAACTACGCCTCGCGCGAGATCAACTGCAAGATCGTGTACTATGGGCCGGGCCTCGGAGGCAAGACGACGAATCTCGAGCACATCTACCGCAAGGTCGCGCCGGACACCCGTGGCAAGCTGATTTCGCTGGCGACCGAGACGGAGCGCACGCTCTTCTTCGATTTCCTGCCAGTGGATCTGGGGACGATTCGGGGATTCAAGACGCGCTTCCACCTCTACACCGTGCCCGGCCAGGTCTACTATAACGCGAGCAGGAAGCTGATCCTGAAGGGTGTCGATGGCATCGTGTTCGTCGCGGATTCGCAAGTCGAGCGGATGGAAGCGAACCAGGAGTCGATGCAAAACCTGTACGACAACATGGCGGAGTACGGCTACGACCTGACGCGGATGCCGTTCGTGCTCCAGTACAACAAGCGGGATCTCCCCAATGCTGCCCCGATCACTGATCTGCAGCGATCTCTCAACCCGGGCTGGGAAGTCGTCGATCGGTCCCGACAGCGGGTCACTCCCGATTCCTACCACGCGGGTCTGAATCAGATCGAACAGCTGCCGACGGGGGAATGGGTCGAGCGCGCGACGTATTTCGAGGCCGTGGCGGTGACGGGCGACGGCGTTTTTGATACCTTGAAGGCGGTGTCGAAGATCGTCCTGAAGGCTCTGTCGTAGGCGGTCCCTGGTCCGAGGACATTGGCTCCCGGCTCCTTCTTCTCGCGCGTGCTGCCCCTCAATCTGCCTAACGTGATAACGGTAGGTCGTATTGCGGCGACTCCGGTGATCGCGTCGCTGGTGATCAGCGCCGGCTGGCAGCCCCGATTCTCTGCTTGGCTTCTCTACGTCGCTGCGGCTGTCACCGACTACCTCGATGGCAAGCTGGCCCGGGACAGAAACCTCGTCACGAACCTGGGCAAGTTGCTCGACCCGCTGGCCGACAAACTCCTGCTGGTCGCGACGCTGCTGCCGATGTACTGGCTCACCCGAGAGATCGGGCTGTTCGAGTCGTTGCCGGCGCCGGATGCCTGGGCCGCGCCACGCGTGATCGGTCCCGTGTCGGCATCGTCAGACGCAACGCATCTGGCCTACCCGTTCGTCACACCGTTCGGTTTGATCGGTCTCCCGTTCTGGATCGTGGCCGTCGTCATCGGACGCGAACTACTGATGACCTTCTTCCGCCAGTTCGCTGCCCGCCGCGGCGTCATCATCGCGGCGATCGGACCAGCGAAATGGAAGACCGGGTTCCAGAGCGTATGGGTAGGTGCCGCGTTCTTCTGGTACTTCGCGAGCGCGGCGGCAGTCGAGCACCAATGGACGTCCGATGCCTGGAAGGCATTCGCCATGTTCAACGGCATCGTGGGGACGCTGTCCATGATAGGTGCGGTGGGACTCACGCTGTTCTCCCTGTATCTCTACCTTCGCCGTTACGGCGGTACGGTGTTGCGTCTGGCGGCACCTCCCGACGGAGCGGGAGGCGCCTGACAGACCGGAGTGCGGTTCGATCTCGTCACCATCGGCGATGAGCTGCTGCTCGGGCTCACCATCGACACGAACGGCGCGTTCATCGCCAGGGAACTCGCCGAACTGGGCGGACAGATCGCGAGGCGCGTGAGCGTCGGCGACGCCGCCGACGAGATCGCGCGCGCCGTCGGCGAAGCACTCGAACGCACGGGTGCGGTCATCACCACCGGCGGACTCGGACCCACTTCCGACGACCTGACACGGCCCGCCATAGCCGCGGTCTTCGGCCGCGACATGTATTTCGACGAAGTACAGTGGCAACGCATTCGCGCCCTGTGGCAAGCACGCGCGCGCCCCGGTGAGCCCCCGGAGGCGAATAAGCAGCAGGTCATGCTCCCCGAAGGATGCGTGGTGCTCGAAAACCCGATCGGCACCGCGCCCGGCATCTTTCTCGAGGATTCCGCGGGACGATGGACGGCGATGCTGCCCGGCGTTCCCGGCGAGATGCGCGCCATGCTCAACGAACGGCTCATTCCCCTGTTGCTGTCGAGAGGCCGGCTCGGCGAGAACGTCGTGCGATCGCGTACGCTGCGCACCACAGGCGTTGCCGAGTCCATGATTTCCGAGATGCTTGGTAGCAACGCGCGGGGATTCGACGACGTATCGCTGGCCTACCTCCCGGGGTTGGAGGGTGTCGACCTGCGGCTGACCGTCCGTGACGCGCCTCCCGACGTCGCCGATGCGCGGCTCGAGGCGCGCGCTGCCATCCTGCGCGCCCGAATGGAGCGGTATCTGTACGGTCAGGGAACGCTCACACTGCCCGAAGTCGTGTTGGAGCTGTGCCGCGCTCGTGCCCTCACGATCGCCACGGCCGAGAGCTGTACTGGTGGACTCCTCGCCTCCAGGCTCACCAGCATCCCTGGGAGCAGCGACGTTTTTCTGGGTGGTGTGGTGTCCTATGCCAACGAAGTCAAGGAGAGCTTGCTCGGCGTCCCCCAGGAAATGCTGGACGCTTACGGTGCGGTCAGCTCCGAGGTTGCGCAGGCAATGGCGGCCGGCGTGCGCGAACGGCTCGGGGCGAGTATCGGCATCGCGCTGACAGGAGTCGCTGGTCCCGGCGGCGGAACGCCCGAGAAACCCGTCGGCCTGGTTTGGATCGCTGTCGATTTCGGCGACTGGCAGCGCGTCTATAAAGGGCATTTCTTCATCAGCCGGGAAGACATTCGCTTTCGCGCGACGCAGAGCGCGCTCGACGCCGTTCGGCGACGAATCGAAGTACCGGGCGACAAGACCGGGATTCGAAACGACTGAGTGGCGCAGCGACCGATCCCGGATTGCTACTTGGCGTGAGGCCGTCGAGATTTCAGCTTGGCGCCCGTGCGGAGCGAGCCGCTCCCGCATCCGGGTGCTTTGTAGCTTTTGCGCGGGAGGCGCCGTAGGAGCATGCAGCGATGACTGAAATGGACGATGTGAACGAGCGACATGGCGGGGTTGGCCACGCTGGCGATGAGGTCTCGGAGCGCGTCGGTGCCGTTCCCGGCGAATCGGGCGCTGGCTCGGCCGACGCGTCGACTG
Source organism: Gemmatimonadaceae bacterium (assembly GCA_019186945.1). Taxonomy (GTDB): domain Bacteria; phylum Gemmatimonadota; class Gemmatimonadetes; order Gemmatimonadales; family Gemmatimonadaceae; genus JABAQJ01. The sequence goes on along the minus strand of JABAQJ010000002.1, from coordinate 81,690 downwards.
CCGACTCCGCGACGCTATCGGCCGCTGAAGACTGGCATCGGCTGCTGGATGAGCAGCGGGACAAGTATCTGCGCCTCGCGGCCGAGTTCGACAACTACCGGAAGCGGACCACACGCGAGCGCCAGGAAGCCGGTTGGAGGGCGCAGGGCGACCTTGTGCAGGGACTGACTGAAACGCTGGACGACATAATGAGGTTCGCTCACGTCGATCCAGCCACGACCGATGCCGCCACCGTGGTGCAGGGAGTGGTCATGGTGGAGAAGAAGCTCCTCAAGTCACTCGCCGGTCATGGGCTTGAAGTCGTGGAGCCAACAGGACAACCGTTCGACCCGAACCTGCATGAGGCGCTGAGGACGGAGCAAGCCGCGACGCCGGAGGAGGATCACCTGGTGGCCCGAGTCTACCAGGTCGGGTATGTCTTTCGCGGCCAGCTGCTGCGCCCTGCGCGCGTGGTCGTGTGGCAGTGGAACGGTTAGCGTTTCGTTAGGCACGCATGGCAAACTCAAAGGACTTCTACGCGGTCCTGGGGGTCTCTTCGAAGGCGACACAGGAGGAGATCAAGAAGCAGTATCGTCGCCTGGCCAAGCAGTACCATCCCGACAAGAACCAGAGCGATCCCAAGGCCGCCGAGCGATTCAAGGAGATTTCGGAGGCATACCAGGTCGTGGGCGACGTCGAAAAGCGGAAGCAATACGACGAGATGCGACGACTGGGCGCATTCGGTGGCTTTGCTGCCGGATCCCAGGGCGCGCGCCAGCGGCCTCCTGGCGCACGCCCCGATCCGTTCTCGTCAGCTCAATCAACGCGCTTCCAGGATTTCGATATCGGCGGACTGGGTGGACTGGGCGATCTGTTCAGTTCCATGTTCAGCACCGGCCGCCAGGAGCGCGCTCGCGGCGCTCAGGCAGGCCAGACGGTGGAGACGACCCTCGAGGTGCCGTTCCGCACGGCCGCTGCGGGCGGCAAGGTGCCGATCGAACTGGAAGTCAACGAGGAGTGCGGAACCTGCCGCGGGAACGGTGCGAAGCCGGGTGCCACGATCAAGACATGTCCCGAGTGCTCGGGCCGCGGCGTGATCTCGTTCGGCCAGGGAGGCTTCGCCGTCAATCGGCCGTGTCCCATGTGCATGGGTCGTGGACAGATTCCGTCCGAGCCCTGTCCGACCTGCGAGGGACGTGGCGAGCTGCGATCGCGCAAGAAGGTGCTCATCACCATCCCGCCTGGGGCGGATTCAGGTCAGAAGATCAGGGTCAGGGGTCAGGGCGGAAGCGGCTCGGCCGGTGGACCAGCCGGCGACCTGGTGATCACCCTGCAGGTACAACCCGACCGGTTTTTCGCGCGTGAAGGGCTGGATCTCGTGGCCACCGTGCCCCTCAACATCGCGCAAGCTACGCTCGGTACCAGGATCAGCGTGCGTACAATCGACGCGAAGCGCGTGTCGATCAGGATTCCGGCGGGCACCGGCTCCGGACGGCGGTTCCGCATTCGCGGCCACGGTATCGAAAAAGACGGGAAGAAGGGCGACTTGATCGTGGAAAGCACGATCGTCGTGCCGGAGAAGCTGTCGGCTGATCAGGAACGCCTTTTCAAGGAGTTCGCGGAAGCGGGCGGACTCAAGTACTGACGCGAAGCGCTTCAGGCCGCGGCGTCTTGCGGTTGGTGCCGCTGAGGTGCCGCGGCCGGCGAAAAGTGTTACCTATCATCGACTCGACGGCTCAGTTCACTGACGGATTCGTGACGTCGCTGACAGCGGCCAACCATGCCCATCGGCTAGTCGTACCCGACTAACCACAGGAGCCTCATCCATGGCAATCTGGAAGGAACAGGTAGCACCCAGAAAAGAAGCGGCACCCGTCGCCCCAGAGCCCGTTGTGCGTCCGGTTGTCGACGCGCTGCCCGAAACGCTTCCGGGTTTCGAGCAGCCACGGAAAGCTGCGGGCAGGGCATCGGACTCGAAGGAGTCGCTCATCGCGTCCGACATTTCCATCGAGGGGAAGATCGAAGGGACCGGTCATGTGCGTATCGCCGGCCGGTTCAAGGGAGATGTTCACGTGCAGGGGAACCTGACGATCGAGGCCGGTGCCAAGCTGACGGGCGGGGTTCGAGCCAACGCGGTGGTAATCGCGGGTGAGGTCGAAGGGAACATCGAGGACGCTGCCCGCGTGGAGTTGCTGGAGTCGGCCGTGCTCAGCGGCGACCTGAAGGCTGGTTCGCTTACGGTGGCGGCCGGTTCACGCATGCGCGGGCGCGTGGAGTTCGGCTGGGATGAGCAGTCGACGTCCAAACCGGCGCTTTCGTTCGGGAACGGCTCGGCGCTATGAGTGTGCTGCGTCAGTCCGCGCCGGGAACCACGCGTGTCTGTCCGCATTGCCGGGCCTCGATCCTCGAGAGCGCCAGCGTCTGTCCGGCTTGCAGGCATCACCTGCGGTTCGACCCCGGCGCGGCGACGCGCACACAGGCCAGTTTCACGCCGCTTCGTGTCGAGGGAACGATCCGACACCCCGACGCCGGAGAGGCTTGGGAATACTCCGTGCTCATCACCATCCGAAACGAGAAAGGAGAGGAGGTAACGCGCCAGGTTGTCGGTGTGGGTGCGTTGCAGCCGGAGGAACAACGCACCTTCTCGCTTGCGGTCGACGTGTACACGCCGTCGGACGCCAAGGCGCTCAAGGGCGTCCTGGGGCGCTGAACGTACGCCGGAAGACTGTCGAGGAACGCTCGCGACGATCCTCGAATAGTCGTCAGGCAGCGCGGACGGGCAGTGAAGCGCGCGGACCGGCCGCTCGCTCGATCACGCCGCCCCCGACGACGCGTTCCCCAGCGTAGAGCACCATCGACTGGCCCGGAGCAATCGCCGACAGCGGCTCCTGCAGCGCCAACTCCAGTTCCTCCGTTCCCATCCTCACCACCTCGGCTTCCACGGCACGGGCACGGTGGCGGGCTTGCACCGTCACCAGAGTACCTAACGTTGGCGCCGATCCCAACCAGTTCAATTCGCGGGCGACGAGACCATGACCCAGCAATCGCTCTCTCGGCCCAACGATCACCGCGCGGTCCGCGGGCCGGATCTCGACGACGAACAGCGGCTCGTCGAATCCTCCCGGGAGCCCCCGCCGCTGGCCGATCGTGTAACGGGCGTAGCCGTCATGCACGCCGACCTGCCGTCCGTCCACGTGCAGGATCGGACCGCGTGCAAGCGCGGGCGCATCGTCGCCCAAGCGCGCTCGGATGACCTTGACGTGATCTCCGTCGGGCACGAAGCAGATGTCCTGGCTCTCGACCTTCTCAGAGACGACATCGAGGCCAAGGGAGCGAGCCACGTCCCGGGTCTCCGCCTTGGTCAGGCCGCCGACCGGCAGCAACAGTCTTCGCAGGGCCGCTCGATCGATGCCCCAGAGGAAGTACGACTGGTCCTTCGCCGGGTCGCGACCGCGATGCAGCGCGCCGTCGATCACACGTGCGTAGTGTCCCGTGGCCACGAACCCGGCATCGAAGCCATCGGCGCGGCGCACCAGATCCCGAAACTTCGTGAACGTGTTGCAGCGGACGCAGGGGATCGGCGTGCGGCCGCGCGCATATTCGGACACGAAGTCGTCCACGACATCGTGACTGAAGGGGGCCTCCAGGTTCAACACATAGTGCGGGATGCCCAGGCGCTGGCAGACACGGCGCGCGTCGTCGATCGAATCCAGCGAACAGCAGGGTCTATCGGGCACGGTGTCGCCGTAGCAGAACAGCTTCATCGTCGCCCCGATCACGTCGTATCCCTGCTCGTGCAGGAGTGCGGCGGCAACCGACGAATCGACGCCGCCGGACATCGCCACCAGGACGCGCGGGCGACCGGAGGGAGTCCCGGGAATCGGCTGGCTGGGCATCGGGCAGGCGACGACGGAACCTACAGAGTGGCGCCCGCTAGCCGACGCGCCTTGACGATCAGCGCGGGGAAGAGCTGCGCCACACGATCCACGTCCTCCTCCGCGCTCAGGCTGCCGAACGACATGCGGATGGCAGCGGTCGCGAGGTCGTGACGAACTCCGATCGCGGTCAGGACATGAGACGGTGTCAGGTTCCCGCTCTGGCAGGCAGACCCCGCTGAACACGCCACACCCTGCATGTCCAGCGCCATCAGCAGCGACTCCGAATCCGTGCCCGGAACGGAGATATTGAGGATATGCGGCGCACGCGGCGCGTTGCGGCCGTGCACGAGCGCATCCGGGATCCGCGACAACAAGGCTTCCTCCAGCCGGTTACGCAGCCGCGCCAGACGCGCGCCTTCCGCCTCTCGTTCCGCCAGCGCCAACTCGGCCGCCCTCGCAAGACCCACAGCCATCGCGACGTTCTCCGTCCCCGGCCGCCTGCCGCGATCCTGCATACCGCCATGCATCAGCGGCTCGAGCGGGGTACCACGGCGAAGGTACATCGCCCCCACGCCCTTCGGAGCCCCGAGCTTGTGCCCGCTGATGGACAACGCATCGAACGGTATCGAGCTGGCATCGATCGTCACCTTGCCAAACGCCTGCACTGCGTCGGTGTGAAAAAGGGCGCCCCGCTCGCGCGCGATCGACGCCAGTTTGGGAATATCCTGCAGGACGCCGATCTCGTTGTTCACCCACATTACCGAACAGATCGCGACCCGGTTGTCCACCGCCAAATCGAAGCTGCCCGGAATCACTATGCCACCCCGGTCCACGTCGACGATCCGCTCCTCGCCGCCTTCCCTTGCCACCTGGTGCGCTGCTGCCAATACGGCCTTGTGCTCGATCGGCGTCGTCACCACCGCAACCTTCGTCGCCCGGAGAGCGCGCCACGCGCCGAGGATTGCCAGGTTGTCCGACTCCGTGCCGCCTGACGTGAAACAGATCTCGTCGGTGTTGGCGCCCAGGCATCGTGCGAGGCGCTCCCGTGCTTCGTCCAGTGCCACCCGCGCTTCGCGTCCCCAGCGATGCGCGCTCGACGGATTGCCGAAACGCGGTCCGAAGAACGGGGTCATCGCGTCGACGACTTCGGGCCGAACGGGAGTAGTGGCGGCGTGGTCGAGATAAATAGGCTGTGGCATAGGACAGGAATATACTGCGCGCTGCCGATACGGGACGCTGTGGTCCTAGTCGAGGACGAGCCGTCCCCGCCGAAATCGCGCCAGGGCGGCCATGTTGACGGCCAGCGCCGCGATCGCCAGGCCGATGATGACCCATAGGACCACGGTGTCGACGCCGATCGCCCTCAACCGCAGCATCAGTTCCAGGCGACGTCCGGCCGGCAGTGCCTGAACCACAAGGGCCGGTGCGAAGAAGAGCACGAGCATGATGACCCCGAACGCTTGTTGTGCCTGGCGGACGGTGGATGCGCGCAGCGAAACGAACACGCCGATGCCGGACAGGAAGAGACAGTTCAGTCCGATGAGCAGCGTCAGTGTGCCGGCATGCGCCAATGGCATCAGGATCAGCCCGTCCTGGTGATGACGGATGTTCAGCACGAGCCATCCGACGAGGATGTTCATGAAGGCGAAAACGTATCCGTAGATCACCGCGGCGACCACCTTGCCGATCAGGATCGCGCTGTCCGGCAGCCGCGTGGCGAGCAGAGTCTCGAGCGTATGGCGTTCCCGCTCGCCGGCGATGGCGTCGGCGATGAGCGTCGAGACCATGCTGCCGGCCAGGATAGGCCAGTAGGCAAGCATCAGTGGAGACGAGATCCACGACTTTCCCAGTTGAAGCGGCGTCACGATGCCCAGCATGAAGACGACCACCAGGGCCGACAGGCCTCCCCGCTTCAGCTTGAACAGCTGGTCCCGGAACTCGCGCCATTCCTTCCAGACGATCGTGCCGATGTCCCTGATCACCCGTCCTCCCGATCGTCGCTCACCAGGTCGAGGAACACATCTTCGAGCGACGCACTCATCCTTGTGCATTCCTCGATCTCGGCGCCGCGTTCGACGAGCCAGCGAACGATCGGAGCCGGCGACACCCCGGGTTCGAGCGACAGCATCCAGGCCCGGTCGTCCCTGCGTACAGCGCGCACGCCGAGCGCTGGCCCTAACGATTCCAGCAGCGCGGGGTTCGCCGTCACCACCAGCCGAACGTCGTTCGACCGATCGCGCCGAAGTTCGGTCGGGCTCCCGAGGGCGACCAACCTGCCTTTGCGGATCACGCCGACGAGGGTGCAGAGGCGCTCGGCCTCGGCGAGGTTGTGCGTCGTGAGGAAGATCGTCGTTCCCTCGTGGGTGGAGAGGGCTGCCAAGTCCTCTCGCAATGACGCGCTGGCGACAGGATCGAGTCCGGCTGTCGGTTCGTCGAGGAACACCAGCGACGGGCGATGCAGGACCGTGCGGGCGACCGCGAGTTTCTGTTTCATCCCCCGACTCCACGTGCCGACGAGATCCTTGCGACGTTCCCAGAGCCCGAACTGTTCCAGGAGCGCTCGCGTCCGCTCGCGGCGCTGGTGGCGCGGAATGCGCCATGCTCGTCCGAAGAAGTCGAGGTTTTGTTCCGCGCTCAGGCGTTCGTAGAGTCCCGCATGCTCCAACAGGGCCCCCGAGCGCTCGCGCACCGCAGAGCCTTCTGACCACGAGTCACGACCCAGGACTTCGGCGCGCCCTGAGGTTGGCTGGACCAGGCCCAGCAGCATGCGAATGGCGGTCGTCTTCCCGGCACCATTCGGTCCTAGGAATCCGAAGACGATTCCCTTGGGAATCTCGAAGGAGAGGTGGTCCAATGCGCGAACGGTACCGAAGTCACGCACGACGTCGATCGAGCGAATGGCGACCTCGCTCACGCCAAGTCCCTGAGTACGGCTCGAACGGGCGCAGCGTCGGCGCCGGCGATCTTCACCGGGGGAGCGACGAGTTCGTACACGCCCGGGACGATATCGCGCAGATCCAGGTTTTCGAGTACGCATGCGCCGGCCTGGAAGAGCAGTCGATGTACGGTGAGCGTGGTGCTGTCGCGCGCGTCGACCGATGGGCAGTCCACGCCAAGCAGCTTCAATCCGCCTTCGGCCAGGTGGCGCGCAGTCTCCGCGCTCAGCGCGGGCCATTCCGAGGGGAAGGCCCCGGTCGCGATCGTGCGGTCAGTGCGCAGCAGCAGGCGTCCGCCGGCGATGGCACCGCCCAGTTCGAGATCCGGGATGGCGATGTCGCCGGAGCAGGCACTCACATCGACGACGGTACACGGCCCCACGAACGCGTCAAGGGGAAGCGTGTCGGCGCCGGCGGCTTCGTCCGTCACATGCAACGGCGCATCGGCATGCGTTCCGACATGTGGGCTTCCCGTGAGGCAGGACACGTTGACGGACGCCCCCATGGCAATCTGCCATGCCCATGCGCAGGCGAACGGCGTGTCACCCGGCCATTCGGGCGTCCCGACACGCAGCGTGATGCTGATGTCGCGAATGGTCATGCGCTGTTAGGCGACATCGCGCTGCCGGTACCGAAGAAACGTGAGCGGACCTCCCACAGTTTCGGGAAGAAACGCTGCGACAGAGTGCGTTGGAGATACTTCGAACCTAACGTGCCGCCCGTGCCGCTCGTCATCGGGCCGATGATGCGTTCCACCAGCTGCATGTGAAGGAAGCGCCAGAGCCCGAAACCCTGCTCGTATTCGATCAGGCTCTCTGCCAGGAAGTACAGGTCCGTGATCGATGGATTCGCGTACACGGCGTCGAGCGTGGTGCCGCGCGCCGCCAGGAGATCCATGAACAGCGCCTGAAGGGTCGGCCGATCGAGGATCCGCTGAATGGCGTCCGGAATCGGACCGTGCTCGCGCAGCACCGCCAGAAAGTGGTCGTCCCTGAGCCCGCTGGCTGCCTCGATCGCGCGAAACTGCACGCTCTGTCCTCCGCTGGCGCTGCCAAGGTAGCCGCGGAACTCCGCGAATCGCTGGGGGGGCAGCGTGTCGAGCGACGACAGCTGGGTCGCGACGATGCGCGTGATCGCGTTGATGCGTCGCATGCTGGCCAGCGCGGCCATGGCGTCGCTGGCCTCGAGGCGCGCGACCAGCAGATCCAGCTCGTGTAGCAGAACCTTGAACCACAGTTCGCTCGCCTGGTGCACCACGATAAAGAGCAGCTCGTCGGGATGTTCGGGCCGGGAGCGCGGTAGTTGCAATTGTAGCAAGCGCTCGACCGCAAGGTACTCACCGTACGTAACGTCGTTGGATGCGGACACGGTGTCGATCAGAAAGTGGAGACGGACAGCGCGACGACGTCGTCGACGCGCATCGTTTCGGAAGTGTAGAACGGTTCGCCGTAGCGTACGCGGATCAGCGAGCCGTAGTGCGCGGCCTGGTGCCCGATGACGTCGAGCAGCGGTTCTCCGGTCGGGTACACCTCGCCAGATTGCGTGGCGCCATCGAACTGCGATTCATAGCACCGTACTGCCATCATCTTCAGATCGAACACCTCGCTGACGTCGACGACGAACGTGGGCTTCACGCCGTCCTCGCGGTAAGCGATGCTGTGCACGATCTTGCGCGGTCGGTGCGGTTCCTCGCCAGCGTCGAAGTTCCGTAGCCCGGAAAGGAAGGCGGCATCTCGAATCAGCTCTGCGGCAATGCGGTGATCGGGGTGGCGGCCGAATGGCGGTGGAGCGGGTGCAAGGACGATCGTTGGTCGCGTGGCGCGGAGTACGGCAACAAGGCGGCGGCGCGATTCATCCGAGTTGGCGATGCCGGCGTCCGGGAGACCAAGAGTTTCTCGCCAGGGCACGCCAAGCACCTTCGCGGCCTGCAGTGCTTCCTCGCGGCGAAGCTCGGGTGTGCCCCTGGTACCGAGTTCTCCCGCCGTGAGGTCGAGGATGCCAACCCGATACCCTTGTCGGACAGCGAGCGCCAGAGTGCCGCCGACGGTGAGCTCTGCATCGTCCGGGTGAGCGGCAATCGCCAGAAGGTCGAGCGCGGGTGGTTGCATGGCGCAAAATCTAACTCCGTACGCGCGGACGTCACTTGCGAGGAGCGAGGACCGGTCGGAGCTTCTTGCGGTCAAGCCAGCAGCCGTGTCCGTATCCCCCGCTGAGGATTCTCGATCATGTTTGATCTGCGCACGCCGTCGATCGCTTTGGTAACTGCGTTCCTGATGTTGCCGTCCAGCGGCCTTGGCGCCCAGGGGAAGCAGGCTGTCGTTCCCAGGGAGGATCCGCGTCTTGCGCGCCTGAAGGCCGAAGTGTCCAGCGAGATCGACGGAATGGCCACCCAGACGCAGCAGATGGTGGACATGATCTATTCGTTCGGGGAACTGGGGTTCCAGGAAGTGGAGACATCGAAGTACCTGACGGGCATTCTCGAGCAGAACGGGTTCAGCGTCGAGCGTGGCGTGGCCGGGATACCGACGGCGTGGGTGGCGCGGTGGGGATCGGGATCGCCGGTAATCGCGTTAGGCTCCGATATCGATGGCATCCCGCAGTCCTCGCAGAAGCCGGGAGTGGCGTATCGCGATCCGATCGTCGTAGGCGCGCCCGGTCATGGAGAAGGTCACAACACCGGCCAACCGGTGAACGTCACGGCGGCGCTCGCACTCAAGAAGATCATGGAGCGCGAACGCCTGTCGGGCACTATCATGCTTTGGCCGGGAGTGGCGGAAGAACAGCTGGGCAGCAAGGCGTACCTGGTTCGCGAGGGAATCTTCAAGGACGTGGACCTGGCGATGTTCACGCACGTCGGCAGCAACCTGCAGACGCAATGGGGACTTCAAGGCTACTATAACGCGATCCTGTCGGCGGTCTTCGAGTTCAGAGGGACGGCCGCGCATGGTGCCGGTGCGCCGTGGCGGGGGCGGTCGGCACTCGACGCCGTGGAACTGATGGACATCGGCTGGAACTTCCGCCGCGAGCACCTTCGTCCCCAGCAACGTTCGCACTACGTCATCCGCGACGGTGGGGACCAGCCAAACGTGGTGCCGGCTACGGCATCGGTCTGGTATTACCTCAGGGAGACCGACTACGAGAAGGTGATGGAGATGTTCGCGGCGGCGAAGGATATCGCCGAAGGTGCCGCCCGGATGACCGGCACGACGCTCGATCGGGTACGCATCATGGGCTCGGCGTGGGTGCCGCACCTCAACAAACCGGTTGCCGAGGCGATGGACGCCAACATCAGACGGGTGAAGCTGCCGGTATGGGACGAGAAGGACCACCAACTCGCCAGGGCAATCCAGAAGATGCTGGGCAGGCCGGAGACCGGACTGGATACCGCGTTGCAGGCCATGCAGGAACCGATGCCCGAAGAGCTGCGTCAGGGCGGGGGATCCGACGACATAGGCGACGTCTCGTGGTCCGTGCCGACGACGCAGCTGTACTATCCGTCGAATGTGCCGGATACGCCGGGACATCACTGGTCCGATGCGATTGCGGAAGCGACCCCGATAGCCCACAAGGGCGCGACTGCGGGAGCCAAGGTGCAGGCGATGACGATGCTGGACGTGTTCCTTCGTCCGGAACTGGTTCGCTCGGCGCGCGCTTACTTCGACACGGTGCAGACGAAGGTGACCAAGTACAAGCCGTTCATGGGACCGGCGGACCAACCGGCCGTCGAGCTAAATGCTCAGATAATGGAGCGGTACCGCCCGGAAATGCGGAAGCATTACTTCGATCCGACCCGCTATCGGACGTACATGGAACAGCTGGGGATCTCGTATCCGACCGTAAGGCCATAGTCGATCCGAAAACGATCCCATACGTCGGCCCCACGCAGCTGCCGGCGAAGCCGGCGCGTTTCGGGTGCGCGCGATGGTGCCGCGCGATTCCGGGCCCTGTCAGGCTGCTTCCGATGGGAAGTGCGTCGATGGGCTGCGAGTGCCGTCGATGCGGTCGGGCAGCCGCCGGTTCGATCACTCGTGACGGAGGGCCTCGACGGGATCCAGCCGGGCCGCGCGCCGCGCCGGAATCAGCCCGAAGGCCACGCCGATCCCGACGGAGACCGCTACGGCCACCAGCGTCTGAACGACAGGTGTGGGCGCGGTGGCGCCCAGAACCAGGCTCACGAGGCGTCCCATGCCCAGGCCCACGAACACACCGAAGATCCCGCCGATTCCGGTTAGCGTCGCGGCCTCGGTGAGAAACTGCACCATGATGTCTCGCCGAGTGGCGCCTAACGCCTTCCGTACGCCGATCTCCCGCGTGCGGCTGGTCACCGATACCATCATTATCGCCATGACCCCAATACCGCCGACGAGCAGCCCCACCGACGACAGCGCTATCATGACGAGGAAGAACGCTCCGGTCAGCTTGTTGAAGATGTCGAGAATCTGCTCCTGAGTGACCAGATCGAACGTGTTCTTGTCGGACGGACGAAGGCGTCGCAGCGTCCTCAGCTCCACGATGACTGCCTCCTGGGCGTCTGCAACCGAGACGCCGGTACGCGGCTTCACCGGAACGAACAGGGCGTTGGTCTTGTCGATATCGAACTGATGGTCAAGCATGAGGAATGGCACGATCGCCCCAGTCGCCGTGCCCGGTGGGGCGAAGATGTTCGATGCCGGCGAATACAGACCGATGACCTGCGCGGGACGTCCGCCGACGCGCACTGTCTTCCCGAGTGGATTGGTTCGACCGAACAGCATCCGCGCGTACTTCTCCTCCAGTACCACGACAGCGTCTCCACCGGCGACCTCGCCGCGGGTAAACCAGCGTCCGTCGACCAGTTCGCCCCCCTGGATTTCGGTGAAATGCTCGTCGGCCCCATAGACCTGCACCATCTGGGTGCGCTGGCCCTCGTATTCCAGCCGGGCGCCGACCTGACCCCAGATCCCCGCATAGGCTATCTGCGGAAGCGCGGCGATCCGGTCCGCCTCCACCTTCGTCAGGTTGGGACGGACTCGCACGTATTTCGGAGGCGCCTCCGGATTGATCGGTGTCTGCGAGAAGATCTTCATGACGTAGAACGTCGTCGGGCCGGCGACCTGGATCGCGTTGACGATCTGCGACTGGATGCCGTTGACGATTGTGGCCATCGCCATCACCGTACTGATGCCGATCACGACGCCGAGGATCGTGAGGGCCGACCGGAGCTTGCTGGCTCGCAGCGTTTCGAGCGCGATGCCGATGTTCTCGCCGATCGTATCGTGAACCCGGGCGGACATGGCTGGCTACTCCGCCCGAAGCGCCACGACCGGATCGAGCCGGGACGCGCGACGTGCAGGATACACGCCGAAGACGATGCCCACTCCGGCGCCTAACGATACAGCGAGAACGACCGACCATGCGGTAACGCGCGCCGGGAGCGGCGAGGCTGCTGCGATCAGCGAGGCGAACAGCCAACCGGACGCCACTCCGATCAGGCCGCCCAGGAACGCCATCATGACGGCTTCGGCAAGGAACTGCCGCTCAATATCCCGCGATCTTGCGCCCAGCGCCTTGCGGACGCCGATCTCGTGGGTCCGCTCCGTCACCGACATCAGCATGATGTTCATGATCACGATTCCGCCGACCACGATCCCGATCGCGACGACTGCGGGCACGACGGCGAACAGCACGCGCGTCAACGTCGTCCAGAAGGCCACCAGCGCATCGGACGTCTCGATGGCAAAGTTGTTCTCGTCCGTCGGCCGCAACCCACGAGCTACGCGAAGAGCCTCTTCGGCGCGAGCCATCGTCGGAGTAACGTCGGTCGCCTGCGCCACTTTCACCGAAATCGTGGTCGTGTTGCGCCGACCGTAGAGCATTTCGAAACGGGTGATCGGCATCAGGGCGTATCCGTCGAACGACTGTCCCAGCACGCGCCCCTTCCGTTCGTTCACGCCGATGATCGTGAAGCGCTCGCCGAACAGACGGACTTCCTGACCGACTGCGTCGACATCCTCGAACAGCTTCTCCTGGATGTCCGCACCGACCACGATCACCGCCCGACGCTCGGAGATGTCCACATCCGACAGCGGTCGTCCGGATCCGATGCGATAGTCCTGAACGACCTGGTACGAGGCGGTCACGCCGAAGACCGGTACGTCGCCTAACGTGCGGTTCCGCCAGACCATGTCGATCTGTGGGGTTGGCCATCCCGACTGCAGGCTGATCGCTTCCACGTCGGGAAGCGCTTCGCGAATGACATCGTAGTCGCGCGGCGTGACTTTTGGCCTGCGTTGCGCCCGTCGCCACTCGTCGTCGTCGATGCGGGCGAAGTTGATCGGCGTACGCCGGATCTGGAACGAATTGGCGCCTATCACCGCGCCGGCGACGTTCTCCCTCACGTACGCATTCATCCCCTGGATGATCGCCACCACGGCAACGAGGAACGCCACCGACACTATGATCCCGAGCAGCGTGAAGAACGAACGAAGCTTGTTGGCGCGGATCTGGCCAAGTGCTGTGGCCAGGACGTCGGCGAAGCGCACGGGAAAGTCCGGATCGTGGGAGGAACCTCGACCGCCGAGTGTGCGTTGCGGCTCTCCAACGATTTCAGCCGGACCGTCACCGGGCAAGGCAGCGCGAAGCCCAGAGCGGGTGCGGTGGGTGTGGGTGTGGGGGTGGGGGTGGGTGTTGTTCGGCGCGCCGCCGCTATTCGTGCCTGAGGGCCTCGATTGGATCGAGGCGTGCGGCGCGCGCAGCGGGAGCCATGCCGAAAAGGATGCCCGTGAGTGCGCTTGCCACCAGCGCCGCGACGATCGCGGGCAACGGGATAGCGGCCGGAATCGGCGTGCTAACGCGAATGCCCCACGCCAGCAACCCGCCCAGCACCAGGCCGACGGCGGCGCCGATGCTCGTCAGCGTTGCCGCCTCCACCAGAAACTGCCACAGGATCGTTCCTCGCGATGCGCCTAACGCCTTGCGGATTCCGATCTCGCGTGTCCGTTCCGTGACGGAAATCATCATGATTGCGACGACGCCGACGCCGCCGACGAGCAGTGCGACGGCGGACAATCCAAGGCCGACGAGGAAGATGGCACCAAACACCTGGTTGAAGACCTCCATCATCCGCTCTTCACCGACGATCACGAAGTTGTTCTGCTGCGCGGGCCGTAGCCCACGCGCGCCGCGAAGCGTCGCCGTCACTTCGTCCACGGCCGCGTCGCGTGCCACGTCGGCGCGCGGCTTGACCCACAGGATCATCCACCGCAGGCTCGCTTCGAGGTGGCGATGCGCGGTGTTCGCGGTAAAGATCATTCTTGGCGTGTCGGGGCCGCGACCGTCCATCGACTTGAGGAAGCCGGTGGATGTCTGATAGATCCCGACAACCTGGAACTGCTTGCCGTTCACCAGCACCTGCTTGCCGATCGGATCGGACTGCCCGAAAAGCTGGCGGGCGAGCGTATCGTTCACGATCATGACAGGCGCCGAGGACGTGTACTCCTGCTCGGTAAAATCTCGTCCCGGCGAGATATCGGCGCCGCCGTCGATATCGAGCCAGCGGGGGCCGTAGGCCTCGTATCGGACGCTAGAGAGGTACCGATCATGGTAACGGATGCTCGCAGATCCGGCGAGCCACGGCACGGACGCTTCCACGGTAGGCAGTTGCCCGATCGCCTTCACTTCGGCCAGCGTGAGTGGAGGGTTCTTGCGGTCGGGACAGTCTTCGTCGGATCCGTCGCAGGCATCGATACCGATGCCCCTCCGGCGCACCGAAAACGTCGTCGCTCCGAACTCGTCGACGTCCTTCTGGAAGCTCTGACTGATGCCATGGATGGTCGCCGCCATGGCGACCACCACGAACACGCCGACGGCTACCCCAAGGATGGTCAGTGCGGCACGAACGCGATTGGATCGAATCGCATCGAGAGCGATGAGCACCCCCTCGACGGTGGACAGCGCGCGCGCACCGAACCTCGACATCGGCTACTCCTGGCGCAGGGCGAGGATCGGGTCCATCCGGGCGGCCCGGTTCGCCGGATAAATGCCAGCCACTATACCCACACCGGCGCCCACAGCGAGCGCCGCGATCACGGACCACAGGGCGACCGCGGCCGGAAGCGGCGTGGTGGCCGCGATCAGTTTCGCCATCGCGGCGCCTAACACGATTCCGATCGCCGCGCCAAACAGCGACAGCGTGGCCGCTTCCACCAGAAACTGGCGCATGATGTCGCGCCGCCTGGCGCCGAGCGCCTTCCGGATCCCTATCTCCCGCGTGCGTTCGGCCACAGCCACCAGCATGATATTCATGATCACGAGCGCTCCCACGATCAGGCCGATCGCCGGCAGCGCGGTCCCGAACACCACCAGCTTGCCCTTCAATTGAGCGAAGAAGCTCAAGGCCCCCGCCGAAGTCTCGAGTTCGAAATTGTCAGGGTCGGAGGGCTGCAACCGGCGAATACTGCGCATCACGCCACGCGTCTCCTCCATCGCGTCGCCGAGCACGACCTCGTCCATGGCCTGAACCACCAGTCCGTCGATGTCGCCGCGCGGGTTGATGTGGTTGCCGATCGGAGAGGTATAGGGAGCGATCGCAAACCGGTCGAGCGAAAAGCCGAACAGCGACCCCTGCTTCTCCAGGACGCCGATCACCTGGAATGGCTGCCCGACGATCCTGAGTTCGCGGCCCAGCGGGTCGAGGTTCGGAAAGAAGTGCTCGGCAACGTCGACACCAATGACTACGACAGGTGAGCCGCGCAGAACCTCCTGCTCGCTGAAAGCGCGCCCTGACGTTAGGCGGTACTTCTTGATGTCGAAGTACTCCGGCTCGGTTCCTACAGACATCACCTGGCGCGGCCGCGCGAAAACCGATTCCGCAGTAAGAAAGTTGATGTTCTCGATCGCCGCGTGGGTTCCGGACGGGAGCGCGTCCCGGACTTGCTTCGCTTCCGGCGGATAGATTCGCGGGCGGCGCGCCCAGGCCCGCCACGTTTCCTCGCTGACATCCCCAAACTGCATATTGGGAGAACGGCGGAGCGTAAACTGGTTCACTCCAAGGATGCGACCGGCGAACTCCTCGGTCATGTAGCGCGACATCCCCTCGACGATCGACACCACTGCGATCAGGAACATCACGCCGATCATCACGCCCAGCAGAGTGAAGAAACTCTTCAGTTTCTGTACGCGGATCTGGCTGAGGGCGAGCTTGATGGCCTCGAAAAAGGGCATGATGGGTGGGTCGTCAGGTCAGTCGGCTACGAGCGGGCCTTGGCTGTCTGCCGAGTCCCTTACGCAAGTCCGACCTGCGCCTTGAACGCCTCCCTTCGGTCGTCGGAGGCAATCAGCCCATCCCGCAGCACCACGACGCGTCGGGCATGCGCCGCGATATCGGCCTCGTGCGTCACCATGATCACGGTCTGGCCCGAACGCGCCAGTGATTCGAACACTTTCATGATTTCCGTCGAGGTCGCCGAATCGAGGTTGCCGGTCGGTTCGTCCGCGAGCAGGATCGATGGCCTGTTCACCAGAGCACGCGCGATCGCCACGCGCTGTCGCTGGCCGCCAGACAGTTCGTTCGGCTTGTGGTGCATGCGGTTATCCAGCTGCACCGCTTCCAGCGCCTCCTTGGCCCTCTTCTTCCGTTCATCGGCGGGGATGCCGGCATAGACGAGTGGCAATTCGACGTTGTGCAGGGCTGTGGCCCGCGGCAGCAGGTTGAACGTCTGGAAGACGAAACCGATCTCCTTGTTCCGCACACGCGCCAGCTCGTCGTCCTCCATCTTCGAAACCAGCACCCCATTCAGCCAGTACTCACCGGCCGTGGGCGTGTCGAGGCATCCGATGAGGTTCATCAGTGTGGACTTGCCGGATCCTGACGGCCCCATGATTGCGACATACTCGTTGCGTCTGATGGCGACGTCGACTCCGCGCAGCGCGCGAACGACCTCCCCGCCCATGTCGTACTCGCGCTTCAGGCCGCGGGTAACGATCACCCATTCCCGACTCGGGGTTGCGCCCGGTGAGGTGACGACGGCTCGTCGCTCCGCCGTCGAGCTGATGGCGTGCTCGCCCGTGATGCCCAGGGTGGTGTCGCCGGAGTAGGTGTCGCTCACGATTTGGCTTCCGGTTTCTTGTCGTCCTTCTTCGCTTCCTTCACCAGCGTTCCGTCCTTGAGTTCCCGGATGGCCTGGTACGTACCGCCAACGATCTTCTCGCCGTCCTTCAGTCCCGACAACACCTCGAAGTATTTCTCGCCGGCGATGCCGACCTTGACGGGCCGGAAGGTCACCTTGGAATCCGGGCCGACGATGAAGACGCCTTCCACGTCCTTCCTGCCAACTTCCTTGGCCGGGGTACGTCCGATCGCGACCGCCGAGTCACCGCTCTGGAGTTCCTCATTTTCGCGCACGGTCAGCGCGATGATGGGGATCGTAAGAACGTTCTTCCGTGTGTCGGTCACGATCTTCGCCGTGGCCGAGAAATCAGGCCGCGTGTCAGGCGGAGGATTGAGCAGCTGCACCTTGACCTCGTAGTCGATTGCCTGCTCGGTGGTGGCACCCGATGCGGCGTTCTTCACCGAGCTGTGTGAGATCTCGACGACCTTGCCCAGGAACGTCGTGTCCGGAAAAGCGTCGATCTGCACTATGGCGGAATCCCCGACGGTCAAGCGCGCAACGTCGGTCTCGTCTACCTTGACCTTGGTCTCCAGGACCGACATGTCGGATATGGTCAGCAGCGTGGCGGCATCCTTGTTGAACGTGCCGGGGACGGCAGTCTCGCCAGCCTCGACGACGAGGCGGGTCACGCGTCCGGACATCGGAGCGAGGATCGTGGTCTTGGCCAGCGCCTGTTTCGCGTCCTTCAGCGATGCCTCCGACTGGTCGACGTTGTGACCGGCGGCTTCAGCGAGAGCTTCGTTGACTTCGACCTGCGTCTTGAGTTGCTCCATCTGCTCGTCGGAAACGAGCGAAGCGTTCGCTTTCTTCATTTCCGACGAGCGACCGTAGTTTCGCTCCGCCTGAAGGAGGTTCGCGCGGCTCTGCGCGGCCTGTGCCTTCGCCGACGAGAGCGCCGCTTCCGCACGCTGAACCGCAGCCTCGTACTGCGCCGGGTCAATCTGCAGCAGGAAGTCGCCGCGCTTGACAACCTGGCCTTCCTTCACGGCAAGCCGCACGATGCGGCCGCTGATATCGGCAGCGACGTCCACTTTCGTCCGAGGTTCCACCTGACCGCTGGCCGTGACCGAGGCAACCAAGTCCCGAGCCTGCACGTTCTCCATCCGAACCTCCGTCGCCTTGTTGCCGCGATTGAACGCGGTCGTCGCGGCGTACGCTGCCACGCCGAGCACCGCAACGCCTAACAGCGACCACTTCATGCGCTTGCTCATCGATGAAATCCTCGGCTAACGAAGGGAACGCCCGACCGCACTCTCGAGCACGGCGAACGCCCTGTGGAAATCGTAAATCGCGTTGATCAGGTCCGTACCGGCCCGCTCGTACTCGCTCCTCGACTGCGTGACATCGACAAAGGTATTCGCACCCACGCGGAAGCGCTCCTCGGCCAAGGTCAGCGCCTCGCGTGCCGCGATCTGGTTCTGTTCCTGCAGCCTCACCGTCTGATACGCCGTCGTCAGATTCAAATACGCCGCGGTCACGTCTGCGGTCAGCCGCAGTTCCTGAGCCCGCACGTTGTAGCGCGCGTCGTTCCGTGCCGCCGACGCTTCCTGGATGGCCTGTTCCCGCTGGAACCCGTTGAACACGTCGAACGACAGCTGCGCGCCAAAGGTGATGGGATTCCGGCTCATGCTGAACGGGAACTGCGAGTTCGCGCTGCGGATCGCTGCCTCGTCGGCCGGCGAAAAGGCGATCTGGTTGCAGAACCCGAAAATCGATGGCAGGCCGGCGCCAACGCGAATCGAGTCGGTTGTCAGGCAGGATCCGCGTTGCGCGACGGCCTGCGATCGCGCCGAGTTGATCGTTCCCGACAGGTCTCGCAACTGCTGCGAAAAACCGCCAATGCCAGTCTGGAGCGATAGCGTGGGCGTCCACTGCGAGCGCGCCCGCGATACGCCGACATCGGCCGACCGTTCGCGAGAGCGCAGCGCCAGGAGTGCCGGATTTCCGGCTCGAGCCATGTCGAGCAGTTCGGACAGCTGGAGCTTCGGCTCATCGACCGGGAACGATGTGGTCAACCGGACACCAGCGGGTTGGGCGACGCCGATCTGCTGGAAGAGCTTCAACAGCTCGATCTCCACGTTGTTTCGTTCGCGCAGGACGGCTACCCGTTGCTGCCCGACGGCCACTTCTGCCCGGCGAACGTCGAGTGTCGTGCCGGCGCCTACCTGCTGGCGCGCCCGCGCCAGATCAAGCTGTGCCTGTGTGCCGACGAGCAACGTGTCCTGGAGATTCGCGCGAGCCTGCGCCTGAAGCGCCGTGAGGTACTGCTGGACGACCGTCGAGCGGAGCGTGGAGGCGGAACTCGTGATATCCGCTTCGGCGGCGTCGAGGTTGGCTCGCGATTGCCTCGGGCCCATGAAGGAGTTCATGCTGAGCTGTGCGCTCACGCTCAGGCTCGCCGACGACGACAGGATGTCGGACTCGGAGCCGAACGCCTGGCCGGCAAAGAGCTGCTTTCGTCCTTCACGATACTGAGTACCGAAATCCGTCGAGATCGACGGAAGCATGGACCCGTAGGCGCTCCGCAGGGCGGCGCCGGCACGAGACCGGGCGGACATCGTCTGCAGGTGCTGGGGATTATTGCGTACGGCGAGCGCGACAGCTTCGTCGAGCGTGAGCACGGGCCCTGTGGCTTGCGTCGTCGGCGGCTGCGCCGCGGCCGAAGCTGTGGCCACGACGAGCGCCGCGAGTAAACCTTGAATACGCATGGGATGAATTGTCAGGCGTTGGCGTTAGCTGCGACTCGTACGGGACGCGCGAGCGAGGAGTTTCATCGCGCCCCACGTGAAAAAAACGCTCCGCGTTTCGGCGGAGCGTGCGTGGCACACTACGCCGCCGGCGGGTCGTCACGGAGCGCCACGACACCCCGCGATGGAATGGCGACCTTGAGTACCAGACCGCGCCCGTCCACCCACAGGTCGCGCGTCGTACCCGATGGTTCGGTCAGTACGTAATGCGTCGCGTCGAGTTCTTTCCCCGCGATCGTGACGCGGTCCGGTCCGGCGGAGGCAATTGCGAGCGTTAGCTGTGTGTTCCGGCGGGGGATGACCACCGGAATGCTCCCCGACCGCACGCGCGAAACGACGAAGAAGTACTGGTGAAAAACGTCGTCGTCGAGGATGATCGCTCCATCCGTTACGATGTATTCCTTCCGGGCTTCACCCTTCGCCGTTCGCATGCGCGCGTCCACCCGGCCCCTCGAGATCGTACCGCTCCACCACTCCTGATCCGATGCACTGCGAGTCTGAATCTGGTACGTCATGGGCGCGCCGCTGGAATCCGCCTGCATGGCGGGCATGAGCCGGCGATCGCCCATGACGATCGTCGCCTTGGCGATGTATTCCGTGCCACGGCCAGTCGGCGTTCCAGCGATGCTGAAGTCTTCCCGGCCAACGCGCTGGCCGTTCACCGTGATGGTGAAACTCCCTTCGTCGATCGTCTTTGCTCCCTGAGCCTGTGAAGCCAAAGGGATCGCCACGAAGACGGCTAGAAAAAGGGGGCGACGGACGAGGGGCTGCGTTCGCATGATCGAAAGCTACACGGTTTCTCGGGCGACGTTCACCCTGCTTCCGTAGTACCGGGCGAATGACGCCGAGCTGGCCGACCGCCGTTCAGTCGACAGCTGGCGTGAGGAAGATCCGCTCGCGGACCTTGTCTCGAATGCGCGCGTATATCGCGCACCCCTTTTCGGCCGAGGCCACAGAGGGGCTCCCGATCGAACCGGACGTGGTGCTGGGTATGCGGAGCGATTTCCGTCTGAAACGTCGCTCGGCCGCAGACGCAATCGTATAATCCTCAGCCAGTTCCATGCGGACGAGGTGAGGGGCAAGATAGAGCATGAGCGACGTGTCCGCTTCGTCGCCGTGGAGCGCTTCCTTCTGGGAGGTCAGCAGGTCATCGATGCGAACGGAGAAGATGTCGACGACGCGCACTCGTGCTCCCTTCGTGACCACGGTCGCCAGCGCCTCCTGATGTCCGACATGGCCGTGTGCCGTGAGCAGGATGAACTCCTGTACGCCGTCGGCCTCCCAGGAGTCGATCAGGTCGTTGAGGAGGCGAAGCAGCGTCCGGCGGCGCAGCGAAGCATTGCCTGGGGCATCGCGGTCGGTCTCGGTATTCACGCCGTACTCGACTGTTGGGGCACGCAGCACGCCGAACTCAGCGGACAGATCGTCCGCCAGCAGTTCGACGATTGTCGTATCGCATCCGAGCGGAAGGTGAGGTCCGTGCTGTTCGCACGTTCCCACGGGGACGATGAGCCTGGGATCGCGATCGAGACACTCCCGGACTTCTTCGGGAACGAGATCCTTCAGCCGACGTGGCAGTGGGGTTCGCGTGTCGGTCGGTGAGCTGGGCATGCGAGTTATCCAGGGGGCCTCAGGGCGCTGGTCTCGGTCGGCAACGTGGCTGACGCTGGCGGCACTGACCCTGTTTGGCGATGGCTGGTGGCTCCGATCGCCGTCGATACCATACTTAGCCGCCGTCGTTGTCGCTACAGCGCTCATGCTGGGGATGACGTGGCTGGGGCACTGGGGTGTGGAAGGCCGGCAACCGAGCAGAACCTGGCGCTGGGCATTTCTGGCGGGTCAGACGGTGTTCCTCGTACTGGCATCTGTTAGCCAGACGCGCGAGGAGGCGTTCGATCGTGATCCGGTTGGCTTCGACAGAGCCCTTCGGGCCGACGCGGTCGCCGAGCTGACCGATGCGGTGTCGAGGAGCATGCGTGATCTGCAGTCGATTGCGGACCGCGCGGTGGCGGTCCCTGCCGGCTCGACCGGGCGGTTCGCCGAATTGCGATCGCTGGTGGCCGGCAGCAGGCGGGGAGGGGAGCGCGGTGTCGTCCTCCTGGAAGACAATCGGGCGACGGCGTGGGCTGGAGTGATGCGCAGTCCGAGCGAACAGCTGCCCGGTCGCGGGGGCGTGGATTTCACAACGTTTTATGCAACGCTCTACGCAGTTGCCGAGCGTTCGGGCCGGCGCGCGGTCGCCGTGGAGTTGCTTCACGCCGAGGCGCCAGGCAACGCGTTGGGTCGTGCGCTGGATCGAGATGTTGCGGGGCGTGTCGGGATTCGGGACTTCGATGTCGTTCCTGGCGGGCGCGACACTGACGGCTGGGTGGCAGTGCCGGTGGCGGGGCAGTCGACTGTGAGTGTTCGGCCGCTCGCCCTCTCGACTGGGGAGGCACGCCTGCGGATCCGTGCGAGGTTCGCGCTGGTGGCGGCGATCGCACTGGTAGCAGTCTTCGTCTGTTTTCTGGTGACGGCGTGGCGCCGACCGGCGGCTCTGAGTCAGCGGCTGCTATCGCTGCTGGCGGTGGTGGCGACGATTGCGATCCTGCCGCTACCGTCTTTTTCCAATGTGACCAGGCTCTTCGACGCCAGCGTGTACTTCGCAAGTTTTGGAGGCCCGCTAACTGCGAGCGTCGGTGCACTGAGCCTGACAAGTGGCTTGGTGCTTGTGGGGTTCTTTGCCGTTCAGCGATCCCGTCTGAGTCTGGCTCGTCGATGGATGGCGATCGTGGTGGTGTTGGCGGTGGCCTCGCTTGGCCCGTTCCTGTTGCGCGATCTGGCGCGCGGCATCGCGCCGCCGCCGCGTGGCGTGACGACCACGCTCTGGCTGGCGTGGCAGGTGGCGCTGTTCCTGGTGGGCTCCGCGTTGTTGCTGGCGGGGGCCAGCGCCGGTCGAATTGCACTGGGTGCGCGTCGCGGACTGTCGCCGTGGGTCGGTCCCGCCATCGCGGCGCTGACGGCTCTGTTCGCGCCGCCACTGTGGCAGGCGCCCGGCCAGTGGCCAGGTTGGTACCCTGTGCCATGGGTGCTGGCGATGGGCGCGCTGGCGCTATCGCGGCGGACGCGGGCATTGGTCGTGGCGGCGGCGATCGTGTCGGCGTGCGGCGCCACCACGCTTGTGTGGGGAGCCGCCGCCAGGATGCGGGTAGAACTCGCCGAGCGGGACATAGAACGACTCTCGCGCGTCGATTCGACGGCGTTGCAGCTGATGGAACGGCTTTCGCGCGAGCTGACGATTCGGACAGCGCCGATCGAGCGCGAAGATCTTCTGCAACGCTACGTTCGGTCGGATCTCGCCTCGGCCGAGTATCCCGTGGAACTTTCCAGCTGGCTGCCGGGCGCAACGCAGCCGTATGCTTCGCTTCGCATCGCAAACTTCGAGCACGAGCGGGAGAAGGAGCGCACACTGGTGACCGATGCGCGGGCAGCCGGCCGGCCGTTGATCCGCCAGGACTCCACCACGTACGGGATACAGCTGACGCTCGCCGTTCCCCACGACGACGACGGCGTCACGACGGTGGTCGTCGCTCCCCGGACGCTGCTCATCCCGGACGATCCATACATGTCGCTGCTCGGGCTGGGCGGCGACAGCGAGACGGAGCCGCCATACAAGCTCACTCTTACAACGCTCGACGAACGCTCCGCGCTCGGATCACGGCCCGGGTGGCAACGGGAAGGAACCGGGTTACATGGTGACGCGAGCGTGGCCGCGGCCACACGACCGTCGCGGGTACATCTCGAGGTCGATCTTCGCGGGCTCGATGCCCTTGTTCCACGGGGGGCATTGATCGTGCTGCTCGATCTCATCATCCTGAGTGCGCTGTGGACGCTCAGTGCCGCAGCTGACGGTGGCCTCGGCCGGTGGCTGCGGCGGCGCGCAGCTGCCTTTGGCCGGAGCTACCGCGCCAGGCTCACGCTCACCCTGTTCAGCTTTTTCGTTCTTCCCGCGATAGTCTTTGCATGGTGGTCGTACCTGCGGCTCCAATCCAGCGACCGGCAGTCGCGCGAGCTGTTGATCCGCGAAACGCTGCGAACGATCGTTGCCACGGGCGATCCCCTGGCGCTGGCGTACGAGAGCGGCCGACTGTCGACGCCGTTGCTGCTGTACACATCGGGGTCGCTGCGAGCGACCAGCGATCCGCTGTACGATCGTCTGTCACCAGTCGGCCGCTATCTGCCGCCGTCAGTCGCGCGCGTTTTCATGAGCGAGGATGAAGTCGACGCCAGCGAACGGGTTGCCGTGGGACAGCGCCCAAGGCTGTTCGGTTACCGCGCCATCCTTGGGTTCGGCGAGGCGCGCGGCGCGGTGCTCGCGGCCCCGGCACGTATCAATGAAGTAGAACTGGATCGGCAGCGCCGGGATCTGGGCGTGCTCGTGCTGTTTTCGGTCGCGGTGGGAGCATTGGCTGCGCTTTGGTTGAGCGGCTTGGCGGCAGGAGAACTCGAGCGTCCGATCGGTGCGCTCCGAGAGGCAGCGCTCGCCATTGCGCGGGGCGCGCGCCACCCGGTGATCACGTCCGGGCAACCGGCGGAGTTCGGACCGGTCTTCTCTGCGTTCCGTCGCATGGACGACGACCTCGCAGCGAGCCGCGAAGCGCTCGAGGCCGCCCAGCGACGGACGGAAACCGTGTTGAGGAACGTAGCCTCGGGCGTGATCGCTACAGGCGGCGACGGTCGGGTGATGGTCGTGAATCCGCGCGCCGAACAGTTGCTGGGTCGAGCGCTGGCGATCGGCGGCTCCGTGGATACGCTCGCACCGGCGACGCTGGCCGCCAGGATCCGTGCCTTCCTTGCGTCCGATCAGGAATATGCTGCTTTCGACGCCGAGCTGCGCGGACGCCATCTGAGATGCAGCTTGACGCGCCTGACGAAGGCTACTGGCGGAGCCGTGCTGACGCTGGACGACGTGACTGAAGTGGCGCGTGCGCAGCGCGTGCTGGCCTGGGGGGAAATGGCCCGTCAGGTTGCGCATGAGATCAAGAACCCGTTGACGCCGATTCGACTGGGAGTGCAGCATCTGCGCCGGGCACGACTCGATCGGCGAATCGACTTCGAGCGGATCTTCGAGCAGAACGTGAGCCGAATACTCGCGGAAATCGACCGACTCGACGAAATCGCCCGCGCGTTCAGCCACTACGGCATGGCACCGGCGGAGCGACTGCCCGCATATCCCGTCGATCTGACCGCCGTGGTGAACGACGTGGTGGAATTGGAGCGGATGGGTGAGGGCGGTATCGACTGGCGCCTCACCGGGTTTGACGGCCCCCATGCGGTGCTGGCAACGCCGGACGAGCTTCGTGAAGTCTTCCTCAACGTGTTCGAGAACGCGCGGCTGGCTCAGGCAACGTCGGTCGAGGTTCAGCTTTTCGGGGGCGGAGAGCGAACCCATGTGGACATTCGTGACGACGGCGTCGGTATTCCTGCCGAAGTCCTTCCGAGGATCTTCGAGCCCCATTTTTCCACGCGGACGAGCGGCAGCGGACTCGGGCTGGCCATCTGCCGCGGGCTTGTTCGTTCCTGGGGCGGGGAGATGAGCGTGCAGAGCACCGTCGGAGAGGGAACCACCGTTCGGCTTGCGCTGGTCGCGGCGCCGCGAGCGTAGCAGTTTTCTCGGCATGCCGGCATCTCCTTTCGAAGGCATGCGCGCCGTGCGCACGTCGAGTCCCGATCGCCTGAACCGGGTAACGTATGAGTTGCCCGAACACTTGACGGCTTGGCGCCTGCCTCCCGACTGGAACTGGGGGAGCGAGGGTGTCTCCATGGAGTTCCGGCACTCACAGGAGGTTGTAGACGCGCTGGGGCGATCGCTGGCACTGGTATCGGCACCGGACAGCCGGCATACCGATTGGCTGGCCGCGGAGGCCAGGCACCTGGCGCACCGGAACCACCCGTCCATTCCGACGACCTATCACTACTGGAGCCTTCATCCCGACTCGCGACGCGGACCTGGGTACCTGCGACGCTGGATAACGGCGGAGACAATAGGGGCGCGAGTCCGCCGAACCGGACCCGAGGCGCTGCCTAACGTGCTTCGGGTGCTTCGCGCCGTCGGTTCCACGCTGGCCTATCTGCACGATGGAGGGACGGTACACGGTGGGGTGTCGCCGGAGACCGTTTCAGCGAGTCCGACGTGGCGTATATGGATGTTGGGCTGGCAGTGGGCCGTGCCGATGAGTGACGTGCCGACAGGCATCAGACCGGACGCGAAGTGGACGCCCGTTCCCCCCGAACTGCGTCAGCGTTCGTGGCAGCCGACGCCAATGACCGATCAGTGGCAGCTGGCGGCGAGCTGTTTCTTCGCGCTGACGGGAGAATTGCCGCCGGACAGGGATGTGCCGCCGGTGCAGCTCGTGCGTCCGGAAACGCCGCGGGCGCTGGCATCGGTACTGGACGTCGGGCTGCGCGACGATCCGGCCGAGCGGTTTCCGACGATTTCGGCGATGGTGCGGGCGATGGAACGCGCCAGCGGGTCGCGCAACGTGATGGTGAGTGGGCCGGAGATGCCGGCGATCAACTCGGAAGAGGCACGCTTGCGATGGGCCGTCGGCGACGACTATGAGGTGCTGGGCTTCCTCGGTCGCGGCACGTTCGGCTCTGTCTGGCGCGTGCGCGACCTGTCGCTGGAACGCGAGGTGGCGCTCAAGGTGCTGCATCCGACCGTTGCCCAGGATGAGCTGGCCGTGGCCCGGTTCCGGCGCGAGGCGCGGCTGGCGGCACAGCTCGCGCACCCGGCGATCATTCCGATTTTCGATTTCGACACTCGCGGTGGCGTGTCGTGGTACACGATGGAGCTGGCGGAAGGCGGCTCGGTAGCGGACCTTGTCGCTGGAGCGGGCCCGCGCCAGCTGGACGAGATAGTCGGCTCGGTGGCCAATGTGCTCGACGGGCTGGCGGCGGCGCATGCGCACGGCATCGTGCACCGGGACCTGAAACCGGAGAACATCCTCATCGATCGCTACCGCCGCTGGCGTGTGACCGACTTCGGGATCGCGCGCGGGGAGGATGAGGCGGCCGGCGCCACTGGGACCCCGGCGTTCGCGGCGCCCGAACAGCTGCTGGGTGAACGGCAAACCGCGGCCGTCGATTGCTTCGCCATGGCGGCCATCGTGTTTTTCGTACTGACCGGCGAGCCGCCGTTCAGCGGTAGCGATGTGCGGGCGATTCTGGCGCAGCAGCTCGCTGGTGGGCTTGAGCTTCCGCCGTTTCCAGAGCCGCTCAGTGCGTGGTTGCGCCGAGGCCTGACGGCGGATTCCGGCGAGCGCTATCGCGATGCCGCCGAGATGAACGCCGCATGGCGGGATGTCCTGTCGGCACTACACAGGGAAGACCGCCGTGGAGAAAGCTGGTGGGAGCGTCTGCTGGGACCGCGGTCGCCGCTCGCCGTCGACCGCGGTTGATCCGGCTACCGCTACCGATCGCCGTCGAGCATCCCGCCTAACGCCCCAAGCACGCTTCCTTCCTCGCGGCGCGCCCCGCCCGCACGCGGCGATGCGGCAATGATCCGATCCGCCAACCGCGAGAACGGAAGCGTTTGGAGGACAACCCGGCCCGGGCCGGTCAGCTCCACCAGGAATAGTCCTTCGCCCCCGAAGAGCGCCGTCTTGACGCCCGGCACCATCTGGATGTCGTAGTGGACCGATGGCTCCATGGCCACGAGGCACCCTGTGTCCACCCGCAGTCGCTCGTCCGTCGCCAGCGTCGTCTCGTACAGCGTCCCGGACGCATGGAGGAAGACGAGCCCGTCACCGGTGATACGCTGCAGGATGAATCCCTCGCCGCCGAAGAACCCGGCGCCGATACGCTTGGCGAATGCGATGCTGACGTTGCATCCGCGGGCGCCGCAGAGGAACGCATCCTTCTGGGCGATGATCTCGCCGCGCCATGTTTTCAGATCGATGGGCTGGATCTTACCGGGATAGGGCGAGGCGAACGCGACGTCGCGGCGGACGGTTGCCTCGTTGGCGAAAATCGTTACGAAGAAGGAGTCGCCAGAGAGGACGCGCTTGCCGGCCGCGAACAGCTTGTCCAGCAGGCGTCCGCCACCGCGGCCAGTCTGGTCGATCGTCGTCGCCATGCGAATGCCGTCCTGCATGAACATCATGGCACCTGCTTCGGCGACCACAGCTTCATCGGGGTCGAGCGTGATGATCACACCCTGCAGGTCATCGCCGATGATTTTGTAGTCGATCTCGTCCGCGCGCATCGCCTCTCTCCAGGAATCGTCGGAAAGAAAGCAAGTCGGCGACCCTCCAGTTGTGTAGTCCCGCCGTCGGTGGCCCTCGGCTCGTGACATCGACGCGCCGCCAATCGGACGGGACAAGCTCGCGGAGCCAGGCGCTCCCGGGTAGCTTCCGGTACCATGCAGGTACGCCCTGACCTTGCCCATCTGGTCGTCTTTCCGGCCCTCGCGCTCTACATCGCTGGTTGCGGCGGGGAAGATCGGCAGGCTCTCCGGGACTCCGCAGCCGCAGCTTCGCCAGCCGTGGCGGCTGCACAGGCTCAGCCGGGAACCGTCCAGACACCGCCGATGGACGGTGGCACGGTGTGCCCGACCTGGGGCCAGTGGGAGCCGTGCAATGTCGAGGACAGGCTCGCCCGCTCGGGATTGACCTTCACCCGCACGGAAGCTCCGGTCCGGTACGACTTCCTGCACGTGCCCGGCATCGAATACGAGACGCCGGTTGCCAGGATTCAGGTGTTCATCTATCCGGACCAGCGATCGCGCGAGGCGGATAGCAGACTGCTGGATCCGGAAATCGTGTCGCCGCGGGACAAGCGCCACTATTGGAAGGAACCTGCGACGCTCGTCACCTCGATCAACCTCTTGGCCATCGTGCTGACGCTCAACGAGCGCCAGGCGGAACGCATCGACAATGCGTTAGGTGCCGGCCTGCCGCCGGACCCGCCGCCGGGGCGCCGGGAGCAGGGAACGCGTCAGCCGGCGAAATAGGCGCGCTGCCGGGACGCGAACGAGTTCCCGAAGTAGCGCTTCCACCACGTGTCCGTCTCGTCCAGGTGCGAGACCCTGGCCTGGCTCGGGTTCTTCGCGTTGGCGAGAAAGTCCCGGAAGGCGAAGTGGTTGTACAGGCGCATGAACTCGCCCAGGTAACAGTCCGCCACGCGCGAATCGCCGCGAATCGCCAGCATGTTCTCGTCGTTGCCCAGCGTGGATGCGGCGCTGAAGTTCGCCGATCCCGTCACCACTAACGGATTCGGCCCCAGGGGATCGACGAGCATGTACTTCGTGTGCAGGTAGCGGACGTTGACATTGAGGCCGGTCAGACGCTCGCGCAGCCAATGGTCGAACGCGCCCGCCTTGAGGTAGGCCCCGACCGCGAACTTGTTCTGCACCATCTTCCTGAGCGCGACGATTTTCGCCTCGTTACGGAGGCGCTCAGCTTCGGTCCGGGCAGGACCGCTCATCTTCTCCATCAGGGCGTACCGAAGCCTCGCTCGACCGCTTGCGTACGCAGTCTGAAAGAGAGGATGCATCCCGAAGGCGAACGTCATGAACAAGGCGTCGTTCGCCTCCTTCGCGCACCGTGCGTAGTACTCGAGCGCTTCCAATCCCGGGCGAGGGCTGAAGATCGGAGTGGTGGCCGGCGCGCTGTCGTCGACAGGCAGCGGCGTGGCCTTGGCGAGGATCGGCGCCTCTACGTCGGCGCCCGCGTTCTTCCTCAACTCGCTCCAGAGCCAGAGGTACTGTTTAGCCAGGCGGTTCTCCTCGCTGATGTGCACCACGTTGCTGTGGCCGTAGATCCCTCCCACGCTGAAGTTCGTCGACCCGGTGAGTACAGCCTGTGCGATGCCCTTCCTGGTCAGCACGATGATCTTGTTGTGCGACAGCTTGAGCCCCTTGGCGACGCGCGGATGACACTGCGCTCCCAGCCCGAACCTGGCGATCTTCGTCTCGTTCGACTTCTTCTGCGCGTCGTTCCTGGCATGATACAGGATCTGGACGTCTGCCTTCCGTTCGTGCGCATCCTTGAGCGCCTGCAAGACGCGATCGTCCGTGAACTCATAGGCGCCCACGCGCAGTCCCCAGTCGGCATCGACCGCGCGAGCGATGAAGCTGACGATGGACTCGGCAGCACCGCGCGAGAGCCAGTCGAACGCCGCGGGCCCGACCTTATCGGGCGAGTTGTCGCCGAAACGCCGCGTATACTCCTGCGACGCGGCTGCGCCGCGGTTGAAGTGCACGTGATGGAAGCTCTTCTGGAGCTTCTCGCGCTCCGTTCTGACGCCGACTCGTATACGCTCGGATTCCTGCGGCTTGCGCGGATCGCCCCGAAGAGCCACGACCTCGTAGGTATACCGGTAACCCGGTTTGGCGCTGAAGTCCGACCAGGTGAAACCCTGGACCGGATGGACGCGCGTGGCGTACAGGACACCCGGCGCCGGATGCGGTTCGACGCTGGCGAAGGTCTTGTAGCCGCTGAGCCAGTAGATCTCGCCCTCGACATGATCGTGTCGCCTGATCGCGAACCCCAGCAGGCCCGGGCACTTGTCGCTCGGTTCGTTCATTCCCAGCAGCACGACGTGCGTTCCGGCGATCGCCTGAACTGTCAGATCACCATCCTGTTCCTTTCGGCGCATCGGGATCCTCGAAGCAAGGGGGTTGTGCCAGCGTACTTGTCCGGCTCACGCGTGTGTCCGATCGTCGATCAGACTGCGCAGGCCGGGAGGCGACAGATCGTCGATGCGGGTCGCCGCTGTACCGGCAACGAAGCGCACGGCCGAATGTCCGCGCGCATCGATCGCTACGATGGCTGCATGTTGCAACCGCCGGTGCAGCGAGAGTGACAACTCGGGCGTCGTGTCATCGAGCGCAGTCAGCATTACGTCAGCACAGTCGACGACTGCCACGGTCACGATGTCCGCCTCACGCGACGAGAGCAATCCGATCAGCCCCACCGAGTCCGACCGGAGTTGCTGGACCAGGCCTGAGAGCAAAGCTGGAAGAGGACCGACGAGGACGCGGCGTGACGCCATGCGGGGCGAATGGACGCGCACATGGATATCGACGGCCAGGCGTCGGCACTATAGACACAACGGTTCAATTGCGGCACAACGCTTGGCGATGGTCAGGTACGCGAGCGCGCTGACGTTCGCGTCGCCATCGCGCCGGACGGGGAAACGCGACAGCCGCTGCACCGTCTCGACGGCCTGAGCGTCCGACGCATCGATCAGCGCGATAGCTGGCTCCGATGCGGCACTGGTCTCGATATCGTCGAGCGTCTGCACGCGGACGATGGCGTGACACCACCCGCCGCGCTCGACGAGTTCGGCGAGCCCTTCGCGCAGCAGCCGTACGGTGGAGACGATGAGGACGCGGCGACTCTCGAATTCTGCGGCCGACGAACGCCCGCCAACGTGCGCCCGGGTTGGCGAATCGGTCGATCTCTCGGTCGTAGCGTGCATCATCACCTGAACCCATCCAGCTCCAACGCATCCGGTCACCGTGCACGGAAATGCTGCACTGGATGCCAACAATATGCCGGTGGTCAGGGACAGGCAAGCACGCCGTCACGAGCCGCGACAGTGCACCTGTCGACCGAACAGGCGCGCTCATCCATATGCATGTCGCCACGGCACCGAGGGCCGCATCCCGCGGCCCATGGGCCGATCTTGAAACCAAAGGCTCATGCGTCCGGAAGCCACGCACTCGCACGTTGTTGCCACGTGCAGGCGACGATGTCTCCGCTGCGTGTCTCCCGTGTACGGGCACCGACGCAGTCGCTTCCCTGCGCCTGTTGCCTTACGCCTAACGGGATCGTCATGCGCATCCGTCCCATGATAGGGGAACTGGACGCCGCCCGCCATCACGCGTGTGCGGGCAGCGGAGTCCAGGCGGCTGGTTACGATTCGCGTACCGGGGTTATCCGGCGACCTGCACCAGGATCCCGGTCGTGGTGCGGCCGGGATCGCAGGGCCCCCGGGTTCACCGGGCGCCGGTCTGGACACCCTCGACTTGACCGTCATCCGGGCAATCACCTGGAAGCACGATGACGTCGTCGGCGTGCAGGCCGCGATTGCCTCGCTCGACGACATCCACATGACGCTCAATCGCTCGCTTGACTACGCAATACAGCGTGCGCAACCGCATGTCGTCAGCCTCTGGTACGAAGCGCACGATTCGTCGATTGCTTCCCGGTCCGTCCTGGCACTGATTGGCGCGATGAAATACTCGGCGCAGACGGTCATGTGGGTATCCCAGCATGGCGTCAACGATCTCATACGGGCGTTCAGCCGCCACCTCGGGCGCGTGCTCATCAGGTTCAACTGCAACGGCCTGCGCGATCAGAAGGGACGTGCAAGTTCCGCATGCACGGACGTGATCGCGCCAACCGGATCCCCCTATGCCCGGTGGTGTTTTCGAGAGCTGGTTCTGGGTGAAGGGGTGAACGGCACCCGATGGGCGCCTACGCCCGCAAGCCCGTCGGTCGATGCCGGCCGGGCGACCGGATCGTATCGCCTAACGCTTCCGTGGCGCCGGACGCGAGTTTGTCGAACCCACGCGTTGCCGCGGCGCGGCTTCCGCTTCCTCGACCGTCGATGCGGCGCGGGTGCGCGCCAGGCGGCCGGGGACGAGCGCCTGCGGACCGAACCTGTCTCGAACCCGATCGAGCGTGGCGGCGATCGTCCGATCGCGTGTCGTCTCGCCGTCCCGTGCCGCCGGGTCAAACAACTGTATCTGAAGCGGTTCGTCGCTCCGCGAGAGCGAGGACAGGGTTACGCCAAGCAGCCGCGCCGGTACGCGTCGCGCGGCTCGTAACTTCCGGAGTAGCGCCCGGGCCGTGCTCAGGATCACCCGATCGGCGATGACCGGCTGGTCCAGGGTGCGCGAAGCATGACGCGTCCTGAAGTCGCGGTCGCGGAGCTTGATCGATACCGTCGCGGCTGCGAGATCCTTCGCCCGCAGGTCGCTGGCTACGCGTGTCACCAGTCGCAGCAGTTCGCGCTCCAGTTCGTCGTCGACGTCGATGTCGCGATCGAACGTCTCCTCATGGCTCACGCTCTTCTGGAGATCACGCTCGCGGACTTCCGCGCTCGCGACGCCGCGCGCGCGCTGGTGGAGCCAGCGTCCTTCGCGCTCTCCGAAGCGACGGACGATCTCCGCTTCGGTCGTCGCCATCACATCGGCCGCGTGGACGAACCCCAGACGCGCCAGCCGCTCATGGAATCGCGGACCGATGCCCGGAATCTCGGCAAGCGCGACGCGCGACATGAACGCGACCTCTTCGCCAGCCGCAACGATCCGGACGCCATTGGCGCCGGTGCCAGGCTTCGGCTTGGCGTGCTCCACGGCCAGCTTGGCGATCAGGCGATTGGTCCCGCCGCCGATAGATACCGCCAATCCGGTCTCCCGCTGTACGCCGTCCCGGATCCGATGAGCCGTCGCGTCCAGCGGCTCACCGCGATAGAGCGTCTCGGTTCCCGTCATATCGAGATACCACTCGTCGATGC
This sequence comes from Gemmatimonadaceae bacterium, assembly GCA_019186945.1. GTDB lineage: Bacteria > Gemmatimonadota > Gemmatimonadetes > Gemmatimonadales > Gemmatimonadaceae > JABAQJ01. Next base: position 48,493 of record JABAQJ010000002.1, on the reverse strand, counting down.
TGGCGGTCTCCACGAGCGGCGCGAAGCGCCCGAGCACTCTCGCGATCTCCCGGCTCTTTCGACCGCACGACCCGCGTGGCACCGGGACGCACATCGCCTTTGGACAAAGCCGCAGGGCTTGTGCGATCGACATCGCGGAACGTACCCCGTGAGCTCTGGCGGCATAGGACGCCGAACATACGACGCCGCGACTGCCCGGGGCGCCCCCCACAATCAGAAGATCAGCCTTCCCCGCGCCTCCCGGATCTTCCAGACGCGCCACGGCGACGAAGAAGGCGTCGGCATCAACGAGCAGGATGCGTCGCGTCGCCTGGTGACCTCCAGTCTGCATCGACTCTCCCTTCTTCAGGATGAGCGGCTGAGTCCGCGCAGCGATGGGTTGGCCTGACCGTAGCGGTCCCTAAACTGCTCTCGGAGGGCCGACTTAAGAAACTTGCCCGCGCTCGATTTCGGAATCGCGGACACGATTACTACCTCGTCCGGAATCCACCATTTCGAGAACTTGTCCATCAGATAGAACCTGAGCTCCGCCGGGTCGGCGGTTGCGCCCTCCTTCAGCACCACGGCAGCCAGTGGACGCTCGTCCCATTTCTCGTGAGGCACGGCGATCACCGCTGCTTCGGCGACTGCGGGATGCCCCATCAGCGCCCCTTCGAGAGCGACGGAGCTGATCCACTCGCCACCTGACTTGACAAGATCCTTGGCTCGGTCCTGGATCGTGACATAGCCGTGGATGTCGATCGATACGACGTCGCCAGTACGAAACCAGCCATCCTCGGTAAACGCCTCGCGGCCGTCATCGGCGTGGTAGTACGCACCGGCGATCCAGGGGCCGCGCACCTCGAGCTCTCCCATCGCCGTGCCGTCCCAGGGAATGAGTCCCTTCTCGCCGCGAGCGCGGATCTCCACCAGCGGCGATGGGCGTCCCTGTTTGGCGCGATACGCCCACTGCGTCGCATCGTCCAGCTGCTCGATGTGACTCGTCAGCCGCGAGATGGTGCCTAGCGGCGAGGTTTCCGTCATACCCCATGCGTGGATGACCGTCAGTCCGTGCCGCTCCTTGAAGCCGCGCATCATTCCTTCCGGGGCCGCTGCGCCACCCACGACCATGGAGTGGAGCGCCGAGAGGTCGAAAGCCGCCGGTGCGGAGTCCAGCTTCTGCAGGATGCCTAACCAGACAGTCGGAACGCCCGCCGTCAGGGTTACCCGCTCGGCTGCCAGCAGCTCCAACAGGCTGGTGGGGTCCAGGTGCGGGCCGGGGTGGACCTGTCCGCAGCCCAGCATTCCGCACACGAACGGCAGTCCCCACGCATTGACATGAAACATCGGCACTACCGGGAGAACCGTGTCGCGCTCAGCCAGACGAAAAGCGTCCGTCAGCGCCAGCCCGATCGCATGAAGCATCAACGAGCGATGCGAGTAGACGACGCCCTTCGGTTTGCCGGTCGTGCCTGACGTGTAGCACATGGCAGCCGCCCGGCGCTCCGGCACGTCGGCGAACTCGCCTCCCGCGGACTCGGCCGCGATCAGCGCCTCGTAATCCAGCGTTCCCGACGGAACTTCGCCATCGTCCGCCATCACGATCGTGTGCCGGATACGGACCTGCGGCGCCACCTTCTCCCAGAGAGGCCACAGAACCTTGTCCACCAGGATGACCTTATCCTCGGCGTGATTCGCGATGTAGGCGATGTCGTCGGGATGCAGCCGAAGATTCAATGTGTGCAGCACCGCGCCTGACGAGGGAACGGCGTAATAGATCTCGAGATGCCGCCAGTGGTTCCATGCCAGCGTGGCGACTCGATCGCCGCGGCGAACGCCCAGACGCCTGAGGGCTGCCGCCAGCTTCACCGCGCGATCGACGCACTCGCCGTAGGTCGTGCGGTGAATCGTCCGATCCGCCCGTCGGCTGACGATCGGCTTGCCCGGGTGGAGCTGGCGGGCTCGGCGAACGATGCCAGAGGTCGACAGGGGGACGTCCATCATCAGTCCGTTCATGGCAGGCTCTCCGGTGCGGGTCGGCCGACAGGTCGCCGGAAACTGGGAGCGTGCGGCTTCCCCAGCAAGGCGCAACATCGCGTGGCAGAGTGCCGAGCGACTGGCGAAGTGACGCGCACTGCCGTCCCCCGCTCGAGCACCGGTTCGAAGCGATGCCATGTTGCAGGTGACGGCCAGCCGCGTTTTCGCGGAGGAGGCGGCCGTTGCCCGTGCCCTTCCGTCGCAGTAACGCTCCTGCTGAATATCCCGAAGCGGCGCGCAGCAATGTGCGAAGGACGCCGCCGGCCGCCGTACACGGGTTGACCGCCCAGAGTCCGCCGCTTGGGCCGTCAGATCAGGCCGCGATCTTCCGGAAGCACGGCTTCCTGCCGGTGGTGATCGAATGCCCCGATGCCGCGTACCTCGCCAGCTTTTCCGGATACCGGCCCAGTGCGGTGCGCGCGTACCCCAGCGATCGGAAGAAACCGTCAGCCGTGGAAACCGCGAACAGCTCATCGATACCGCGATGCGATGCCATGGCTTCGACGGCCCTCACGACCATCGTGCCCACGCCCCGACCCTGAAACTCGCTGAGCACGGCGACCGAGCCAACCTCTGCCAGCGACGGTGAGTACTCCAACAGGGCGGCGCACGCGACAACGCGGTCGTGCATGTCGGCCACGACAACGTACTGCTCGATCATCGACCGGATTTGATCGAGGCTCCGCGGTAGCAGGTGGCCAGTCGTGCTAAAGGTTTCGATGAGCGCGTGGATATCCGAAGCATCCGCTGGCACCGCCGGGCGTACGTCAAACGCCGCGTGGCTGTGCGGTGCTCCAGGCTCCGCCGAGCCTGCCGATCCTGCCATTTCATGCATAAAGCAATGCATAAATACCCTGCCGCTGGAGTGCAAGGCCTCAGTCCATCAGTAGCACGACTTTTCCACAGCTCGCGTTCGACTCCATCCGCCGATGAGCATCAGCGATGGCAGATATCGGATAGACCGAATCGATGTCCGGCTTCAGGTCTCCATTCGCAAACCTCGGCATTACATCGCCTTCGAATGCTCTCGTGACAAGAACCTTCTCTTCCAGGCTCCGCGATCGAAGGACGGTACCGCGAATCGTCAGGCGCTTCGCGAGTACTCGCCCAAGCTCTATCGTAGCCCTCGGCCCGCCAATGGTGCCCACCAGTAGTAGCCGTCCCATTCGTGCGAGTGCATCAATACTCACCGCCACGTAGTGCCCACCAACGAGGTCGAGGACGATGTCCACACCCCGCCCGCTCGTCCAGCGTCGTGCCGAAGTGACTACCGCTGCGATGTCTGAGGTGACGGCAACGCCATCCACGAGCCCCCTCGACACGGCGGCAACGATCTTCTGGCCAGTCCTGGAAGTGCCATAGGGAATCCCTCCCCATGACCGAACGAGCTGCGTCGCCGCCAGCCCTACACCGCTCCCTACTGCATGAATCAGGACGGTCTCGCCAGATCGCAGGCCAGCCTGCGTGACCAGGGCGTCGTACGCCGTTATGAAGGCTTCCGGTGCGGCCGCCGCCTCGGCCCACGTCCAGCCCGCGGGGATCCTCAACAGCGTTGCCTCGTTGACGACGACAAAATCCGCATGCGCACCCCCGCTCACCAACCCCATGACGCGGTCGCCGCTGCTCCACAGTGAGCATCCCGCGCCGATGGCTGCGACCTCCCCAGCGAACTCGATGCCCGAAACGTCTTTGGCCACGTCCGGCGGTGCAGGATAACGGCCCATGCGCTGGAGGATATCCGCGCGGTTGAGCGCACTCGCGCGCACGCGAATGAGGACTTCTCGCGGCCCCGGGGACGGCGGTTCGATCTCGCGGACGTCGAGGACCTCCGGTCCGCCGTAACGTGTGATGACGACAGCGCGCATGGGCGACTTGGTCAGTATGAGCAACCAAGCTGTGGATGGCCGCGTGTATTCGTGAGGGGTGGGCGAAACCACTCTTGTCTCGTTCCGTAGGATGACGCAGAGCAAGTCCCATTTCTTCAGGACCACGCCATGCTGACGCTTCTTGCCTTTGCCGTAACCGCGGTCGCTGTGTACATCGGCTATTCGCAGTCACGCCGATTCGTCTCCTCCCGGCTGCGGTACGTCGACTTCATCAATAATCCGCTGATCCCGATTGCTGCCGGCATCGGTGCCGCCGTCGTGGCGATGCCGATCGTTGGTCTCCTGCCTCTGGTATCAACCGGAACGGCGCTCTCGTTCGGCTTGAGCGTGGGGATGGGCGTGGCCGCGGGACGGGCGGAGATTCGACGGAGCCTGCCTCCCGGGATCTGACCCGCGCTCGAATCGCGAAACGGCCGGCTTCGGAGCCGGCCTTTGTTTTTTTTTGGCCTGGACTTATCGTTGCGGCTGTTCGGCGGGACCACCGACCGGAGTGGCAAGCGGTGTGGGGATGCGTACCGCCAGATGCAACTCGGCGTGGTCGAGTGCATCGTCGAGGGAAGTGAATATCCGCTGTTCGCCCAGTTCCTGGAAGAGCGGCGAACGCTCGACCACGAGGAGCGGCTGCGCATGGATCTCCGCCACCAGAACGAGCGTGCGATCGCGCTGTCCGCGACGCACGACGTCCCGGAGGGCGCGTAGTCCAGTCGAGTCGAGAAACGACACGTCCCGCATGCGGATGATCAGCACCTTCGGTTTCTTCGCCACTGTCGCAAGCGTGTCCTTGAACGTCTCGGCAGCACCGAAGAAGAACGCCCCGCTGATTTCGTAGACCTCGACACCCTGGGGAATCCGGCGGCCAGCGAGGTCGCTCCCGCGGTCATCTCCGTCGCCCTCGCGCACGGCGCGCGTGAGAGCACTTACGTTGGTCACCTCGGCCATGCGGTGCATGAAAAGGAACGAAGCGAGGACCATACCCACCTCGATGGCGACCGTCAGATCCACCAGCACGGTGAGCAGAAACGCCGTAATCAGGACCGCGGCGTCGGCGCGCGGCCCGCGGAGTTCGTCCACGAACACACGCCACTCGCTCATGTGGTAGGAGACAACGAACAGGATTGCCGCCAGCGTGGCCATCGGGATGAGGGCCGCCAGCTGGCCAACGAACAGCGTGATGACCAGCAGGACGATCGAGTGCACGATGCCCGCGATCGGTGTGCGACCACCGTTCTTGACATTGGTGGCAGTGCGCGCGATCGCGCCGGTCGCGGGGATCCCGCCGAACGTCGCCGAACCGATGTTCGCGATCCCCTGCGCGACGAGTTCCATGTTCGACCGGTGTCGCGAACCGATCATGCCATCGGCAACAACCGCACTCAGCAGGGACTCGATCGCGCCCAGCATGGCGATGCTGAAGGCGGGACCCACGAGGCGCGTGGCGTCGTCCAGCGACAGGTGCGGCAGCACCGGGTGTGGCAGCGATGATGGCAGCGTTCCGAATTTGCTGCCCACGGTCTCCACCGGCAGCTTGAACAACCACACGATCGCCGTGGTGACGATCAGGGCCACGAAGGGACCAGGAACGCGCCGGCTCACGCGCGGCCAGAGCGTGATGATGAGGAGCGCACTCATGCCAACCCCGATTGCGGGCAGACTCGTCGTGGGGAGTGCGCCGCCAAGCGCGTACAGACGCTCGAGGAAGTTGGCCGGCACAGTGTCCAACTCGAGTCCCAACATGTCGCGCACCTGGGACGAGGCGATCACAACCGCGATCCCGCTGGTGAATCCGGTGACCACCGGCGAAGGGATGAACTTGATTACCTGTCCCAGGCGAGCGACACCCATCAGGATGAGCATGACACCGGCCATGAGCGTCGCCGCTGTCAATCCGGCCAACCCGTATCGCTGGACGATGCCATAGACGATTACCACGAACGCGCCGGTCGGACCACCGATCTGCACGCGCGAACCGCCAAATGCCGAAATCAGGAAACCGGCCACAATGGCCGTGTACAGACCGCGTTCGGGGGTGACCCCGCTGGCGATCGCGAACGCGATGGCGAGGGGCAACGCGACCACGCCGACGATCACGCCGGCCGTAAGGTCGGCGGTGAACTGCTTCCGGTCGTAGGTTCTTAGGGTGGTAAAGCTTTTCGGGACGAGCATGTCTGTTGTGGCGCGTTCGATAGCTCCAACGCGCACCGAGTATCCGAACGGCAAGCCGCCTAATCCTACGTCGCGACGCATTCTTCAGCTACCGTTCGCATGTTCGCATCATTCCGCGCCGAGTTACCCAGCCACACTTTCCGCCTGATCCGCGTCCGCACGCGGACTCCGCCCGAAGCCAATGATGACACGAATCGAAGCAGCCCTGCATGAAGCCGATGCCGCTCGCGCCGACCTGATGTCTTTCGTCGGCGCACTCCCCTCGGCTCGGCTCAGCGTCGCTGTCCACGACGATTCGTGGAGTCCGCTCGAGGTGCTCGAGCACCTCCGACTGGTCGAGGAAAGTACCGTCAAACTGCTCGATCGGCGGCTACAACGCGCCCGCGAGGCGGGCCTGGGATCGTCAGTCCCGGAGGCGACGGCTCATGGGGACGTGGTGCCCCTGCCGGACGTCAGGGTACGTGCTCCGGACTTCGTCCGTCCCGGCCAGGGGTTGTCGCCGGCCGAAGTGTTAGGCGGACTGGAAAATTCGCGTGCCGCACTCCACCGGTTGGTAGCGATAGCGAGGGAGTTCGACGTATCGACGGTCATGGCCGAGCACCCCGTTCTGGGCGAACTGAACCTCTACCAATGGATTCATTTCCTTGGCGCTCACGAGCGACGACACCTGGCGCAGATCGCTCGGTCGGTTGCCACGATCAGCCAGCGCGTGTGAGCCGGTCGGGCGGCGACTGGCTCGGATCCCCATGACGGCAGGAGGCGTCGAGAGCGCTAGGCTGGTGGCGCATCCGGTGCAGTCGGTGGGAGATCGTCTGCTGGGTTCTCGCGTGACCGGAAGAGCCAGTTTGCCAACCAGATGAGGAGCACGATCGGCACCGCGACCTTGAGAGCTGCCACTCCGATTGCCAGGATCGCGAAGATTGCGGCGATCAAGACACCGCCGGCCACCAGCACGAGGATCAATGGCAGCCCGAAGATCGCCAGAACAATGAGGATCGGGGCTCCCAGGAACAGGAGCAGCAGCAGCGCCGGAATGCCGATTGCCTTGAGTATGAACGCCACGGGGATCAGCCATGCCAGCGATCCGAGCGCCCTGAGGAGAACCTGGAAGAGCGCCCACTTGGCGAGCAGCGATTTGAGTAGTGCCCACATGTCCCTGTCTCCGTCGCACCGGTGTGCGCGCCCGTACGCAGTTTGTTTGGACAAGGTTTCTCCACTCATCCATGGCGGCTCGGACTCCCGCCGAATCGCTGTCGCGGCGTTAGCTTCCGCAGCCTGATTGACGAGCAGCGTTTCGATGGCCGAGAGCGCGAAGAAAGCGAAGAAGATCAACTTTTCCCGGGCGTGGGCGGAGACACGGTCGCTGGTGTGGCGCCACCGTCGTTCGCTCGCGATCGGTTTCGCCCTGATGATCGTGAGCCGCCTGGCGGGACTGGTGCTGCCAGCGAGTTCCAAGTGGCTTATCGACGAGGTGCTCGGCAAGCAGAGGGTGGATCTGTTGATGCCGCTCGCCCTCGGCGTGGGGGCCGCCACTGTGGTCAACGCGGTGACCTCCTTCCTTCTCGCGCAGGTGGTCAGCATCGCTGCCCAGCGCGCCATCACTGATATGCGAATCGACGTGCAGCGGCACGTCATGCGCCTGCCAGTCAGCTACTTCGATTCGACCAAGACGGGAATCCTCATCAGCCGGATCATGACGGATGCCGAGGGGGTGCGAAACCTGGTGGGGACAGGCATAGTGCAACTCGTCGGCGGTTTCCTGACGGCGGCTCTCGCGTTAGGCTATCTTTTCTACCTGAACTGGCGCCTGACGTCGATCACGATCGTCATGCTGGCGGCGTTCGGAATCATGATGGCTGTGGCGTTCAAGCGCCTGCGTCCGATATTCCGCAAGCGTGGCGAGATCAACGCCGAGGTCACCGGGCGCCTGGGCGAATCGATCGGCGGTGTGCGCGTCGTCAAGGTCTATTCGGCGGAGGAGCGGGAGGATGCCATCTTCCGCAGTGGCGCCGAGCGGTTGTTCGACAACGTGCGGCAGACGATCACTGGTACTTCGGCGGTGGGCGCCGGGACGACGGTGATCGTCGGCGCCATCGGCGTGCTGCTGATCGTCATGGGCGGCCGCTCGATCATCGACGGGGCGATGACGCTGGGCGAGTTCGTCACTTACATCTTTTTCATCGGCATGGTCGCGGCGCCCTTGGTGGGCATGGCGTCGATCGGCACGCAGATCTCGGAAGCGTTCGCCGGACTCGATCGCATCCGCGAGATCCGCGACATGCCCGGTGAGGATGCGTTCGACGCTTCGCGCGCCACGGTCGAGGATGTCGTCGGTGACGTCGAGTTCCAGGACGTGACCTTCGAGTACGTGGATGGCGTACCTGTGTTGAACGGCGTGTCCTTCCGTGCTCCGGCGGGCTCGACGACGGCGCTGGTGGGCTCGAGTGGAGCGGGCAAGAGCACGCTGATCGGCCTGGTCATGGCCTTCAACCGGCCCGGGAGCGGCCGCGTACTCATCGATGGTCGTGACCTCGACAGCATTCGCCTGCATGAGTATCGGTCGCACTTGGGCGTCGTCATGCAGGACAATTTCCTGTTCGACGGCTCCATTCGTGACAACATTGCGTATGCCAACCCGGATGCGACCCTCGACGAGGTGAAACGTGTGGCCAGGGTCGCTCACGTGCACGAATTCGTGGAACCGTGGGAGCAACAGTACGACACGATCGTCGGAGAGCGAGGTGTGAAGCTGTCGGGCGGCCAGCGGCAGCGCGTGGCAATCGCTCGAGCAATCCTCGCGGACCCGCGGATCCTCATCCTGGATGAGGCGACGTCGAGCTTGGACAGCGAGAGCGAAGCGATGATCCGCGATGGCCTGCGGGCTCTGCGGCGCGGCCGCACGACGTTCGTGATTGCGCATCGCCTGTCGACGATCGAGAGCGCAGATCAAATCCTCGTCATGGAGCAGGGCAGGATAGTCGAACGCGGCACACACTCCGAACTGATGGCTGCTGGCGGGCGTTACCGCGAACTTCACGACCGGCAGTACGGCGTCGAAATAGACCGGTTCGTCAATCCTGGCGAGGAATTGCCGGATGCGGCAGCCAGCGACATGCCCGTTGGGGGGGCTCCAGCAGGCAGCGGCGCTGGCTGAACGTCGCGCGGGCAAGCGACGCCAGCTCACTCGGCAGGCAAGGATTCACGCTGACGGCGCCGAGGCAATGGAACGCAACAATCGGCAAGGAAATGATGCGGTGTGTTCGCGAGGTCGCTGTCATGCTGGTGCATGCTTGCCTCCGTGCGTTCGGCCGCGGTGCTCGGCATCGATGCGTATGATGTGACTGTGGAGGTCGACGTTGCGAGCGGCCTGCCCCAGTGGACGATCGTCGGGTTGGCGGCGAGCGCCGTGCGGGAAAGCCGGGAGCGCGTGGGCGCGGCGCTGGCCAACGCGGGATTTGCCATTCCGTCGCGACGTATCACGGTCAACCTCGCTCCGGCCGATGTGCGGAAAGAAGGGACGGCGTTCGACCTGCCGATTGCGCTTGGTGTGCTCGTCGGAACGAATCAGCTTCCGCTTGCGGCGATCGAAGGCCTCGCCGCCCTTGGCGAACTGGGACTCGACGGCGCCATCCGACCCGTCCGAGGTGTTCTATCGGTCGCACGCAGACTGGCACGAGGCGGATTGCGCGTGCGCGCCCTCGTCCTGCCTCGCGGAAACGTGCCGGAAGCCGCGCTGGTCTCGGGACTGCCGCTCAGCGCGCCGGCAACCTTGGCGGAGCTGGCGAGCGAACTACGAACGAACAGCCTGACGATCTCCGCCGAAGGCAAGGCGCTCGTCGAGTCGGAGCGCGACCCGGTGGATCTGTCGGACGTCGTCGGCCAACATGCAGCGCGCCGAGCACTCGAGATCGCTGCCGCTGGTGGCCACCCACTGCTCATGGTGGGAGCACCGGGAACGGGTAAGACGATGCTCGCGCGAAGGTTGCCTACCATCCTGCCTCCACTCTCGGAACCCGAAGCGCTCGATGTCGTCGCCATACACTCTGTTGCTGGACTCGTCGAGCCTGGCGTCGTACCGTCGTCCACAAGACCGTTCCGGGCACCGCATCATTCGCTAAGTGCGGCGGCGTTGATCGGAGGTGGAAGCACTCCGCGTCCCGGCGAAGTAAGCCTGGCACACCACGGCGTGCTGTTTCTCGACGAACTCCAGGAGATCCCGCGTAACGTCCTGGACGCACTTCGCCAACCGCTCGAGGAAGGTCGGGTGATAATCGCACGTGCTGCGTGCGCGGTCGTTTTCCCTGCCCAGTTCACGCTCGTGGGCGCAATGAATCCGTGTCCGTGCGGCAAGTCCGGCATGCCTGGCTACCTCTGCCGGTGTTCGACGCTGGATCTCGAACGGCATCGTTCTCGCATTTCAGGCCCGCTCGCGGATCGGCTGGACCTGAGTGTCCAGGTGCCGCCTGTGGATCTCCGCCTCCTCGGTTTGGCGCCACCAGCCGAGCGTTCCGCCGCCGTGCGCGCGCGTGTGGCGCTGGCTCGGGCTCGCCAGTATGTGCGTTTCGCGCGACTCCGAACCGTCACGCTCAACGCGCACGTTGCCGGGCGGTGGCTCGATTCGCACACGGCCATCGACGTCAAGGCGCGAACACTGCTGTCGACGGCCGCCACGCGGCTCGATCTCTCCGCGCGCGGCTACCATCGCGCCCTGAAGGTAGCGCGTACCATCGCCGACCTGGATGGTGACGACGCCGTGCTGGCACATCACGTCGGTGAGGCGCTCCAGTTTCGTATTGTCGATCGACTGCCAGCCGCTGCACCCGACGGCTAGATTCTCTCGGCATGATCACGCTGGCATCTATCGGCACGCAGCAAGCCGGCGCCAACGCTGAGGTCGATTCGCAGGGCGTCACCAGTGCGGTTCCTTCCGCTGAAGCGCGAATCCGCGAATCGGCGCTGGTCGACTGGCTTCGCAACGCTGGATCCGTGCTCATCGGTTTCAGTGGCGGCGTCGACTCGACGTATCTCGCCTGCCTTGCGTTGAGCACGCTCGGTCGGAGTCGCGTGCTGGCCGTGATCGGACGATCGGCGTCGTACCCATTGGAGCAGTGGCAGCGGGCACGATCGATTGCCGACCAGTTCGGAATCCCCGTGTTGGAGCTGGACACGCACGAGTCATCGGATCCGCGTTACGTGGCCAATCCGGCCAATCGCTGCTACTTCTGCAAACAGGAACTCTGGAGCGTCCTCGTGCCGGTCGCGAAGGAACGAGGACTCGCGGTCGTCTGCGATGGCACGAATGCGGACGACACGGCGGGCCATCGACCAGGGACGCAGGCAGCGCGGGAGCGCGAGGTTCGCAGTCCGCTCGCGGAACTCGGTTTCTCCAAGACTGATATCCGGGCATTGTCCGCCCAGCGTGGGATTCCCACGTGGTCGGCGCCGTCATCGCCCTGTCTTGCGTCCCGGCTTCCGTACGGCACGGCCGTGACGGCAGAGCGGTTGGCGCAGGTCGAACGTGCCGAGCGGGCCATTCGTGAGTTGGGTGTCGGAGGGGATCTTCGCGTTCGCCATCATGGCGACCTGGCGCGCATCGAGCTGGGCTCGACAGAACTCGAACGCTGGCTGATACCGGAACGCGCACAGGCGATTCGACGGGCCGCCATCGGCGCCGGTTACACGCGAGTGGCGATCGACCTCTGGGGGTTCCGTTCCGGTTCGCTCAACGTGTTGGGCGGAGTCAGAGCATAACGATGCCCATTGCCTCGCTTCGCGAGCGCCTGGTCGAATTGAGCCTCGACGTCGAAATCGAGATTCGAGATCGGCAGCTCATTCTGATCCCCCGAGGACGCGACGCCGCGTTTCACGATTCTGGCGTGCGCCAGGAGGTGGTAGAGATTGCCCGCTCCGTCGGGTTCACACACGTCTCCGTCGAAATCATCGACGCGGATCATGCGTCTCTTCGTTGCGATCAACCTGCCTGACGGGTTGCGCGACCTCGTCGATACGATAGTCGCACCTGCGCGGGAGCGGCTGCCATCGGTCCGCTGGGTCCCAGCCGAGCGATTCCACCTTACGCTGAAGTTCGTTGGGGACTGCACGGCCGAGCGGGCGCAGGAACTCGGTGTCGCGCTGCATTCCGTGGCCGCCGTGTCGCCGCGACTGTCGTGTACCGTCGGGGGTGCCGGAGTATTTCCGAACTTTCGTCGTCCCAGAGTCGTATGGCTGGGGGTGCAACAGCCGCTCATCGTCAAGATCGCATCGGAACTCGATCGTGCCCTGGGAAGACTGGGGATCCCTGTCGAGGCGCGACCGTACGTGCCGCACCTCACCGTCGGTCGACTGGATCGCGACCTGCGGGACGCGGAGCTGGCGGTTCTTGCAGGTTGGGCACGGAGCGTCGGCCATGTCGGCGAACTTCCCGTGCGCTCGGTAGAACTGATGGAAAGCGCGCAGGAACGCGGCGGGCGAGCTTATACTCTCGTCACGCAGGCGCACATGGGCGCGGACCACTGCTGAACACGACTCCTCACCAAGGTCGCTCGACATGTTTGGATGTCTCCGGCGTCTCGGATGTCTCGGCATCGTGCTGGCTATCGCGATCGCGGCCTGGCTGCTCCGCGATCGCTGGATGCCGCTGGTATTCGGGGATCGCGCATCGGGTTCGGCCACGTGGGCGCCGGTCACGCCGGAAGGAGGAAAGGAGGCTACCGCCGCGCTCGAGTCGTTAGGTCGGAAGAATGGCCCCGTATTCGTGAATCTGACGGCAGCGCAGTTCGCCGGCATCCTGCTGTCGGGAGCCGGCGGAGCGCTACCAACGTCCGTGCATTCGGCGGAAGCAGCGGTTGTCGGCGATCAAGTCCGTGTTCGGGCCTCGATCGATCTCGACGATATCAAGGGCCTGGACGTTCTCGGTCCGTTCTCCGGATTCGCCAACAGGCGCGAGACGTTTGAGCTGGGAGGAACTCTCAGTATCGCAGATCCAGGGACGGCGCAGTGGCACGTGACGTCTGCGCGTATCGGACAGTTGCCTATTCCCACCGCCGGCATCCCGACGCTGCTGCAGGCCGTCGGCCAGGGAGTGAAGACGCCGAACGCCTCGTCGGGCGCAATCGCGTTTCCGGTGCCGCGCACGGTGGGCGATGTCCGCGTAGCCAGGGGCAGGATTACCGTCTATCGCAACGTGCCATGAGCCGGCGCATCCTGGTCGTGGACGACGAACAAGGTGTGCGGGCAGCGCTGGGACAGTTGCTCGAGTACGAGGGCTACGAGGTGAAGTCGGCGTCCAGTGGGAGCGAAGCCCTGGAAACCTACGAGAAGTTCCGGCCCCATCTCGTGTTTCTCGACGTGAAGATGGCGGGCATGGATGGCATGGAGGCGCTGCGTAGACTGAAGCAGCTGGATGGTGGTGCAACCGTTGTCATGATCAGCGGGCATGCGACGATCCAGACCGCGGTCGAGGCGACGCACCTGGGCGCATACGACATCCTCGAGAAACCACTCGACACCGATCGCATTCTCGTCCTGCTGCGCAACACTCTGCAGCACATGGATCTGCAGGAGGAAAACGCCCGCCTTCGCCAGTCGATTGAGTCGCGATACGAGATAGTGGGCCGCTCGTACGCGATCCACACGCTGATGGACAAGATAGAGAAGGTTGGAGCGTCGGCGGCTCGCGTCCTCATCACCGGGGAGAACGGGACTGGGAAGGAACTGGTGGCGCGGGCGATCCATCGGTTGTCTTCACGGGCGACGAAACCGCTCGTGGAAGTCAACTGCGCCGCGATTCCGTCGGAGTTGATCGAGAGCGAGCTGTTCGGTCACATCAAGGGATCGTTCACCGGCGCGACCGCAGACCGCGCCGGAAAGTTCGAGCAGGCAGATCAGGGGACGCTGTTCCTCGACGAGGTCGGCGACATGAGCCTGGCCGCGCAGGCCAAGGTGTTACGTGTGCTACAAGATGGAGAGGTCACACGAATCGGAGGCAACAAGCGCATCAAGGTCGATGTGCGCGTGCTCTCGGCGACAAACAAGGACATCGAGGAGGAGATCGAAGCGGGTCGCTTTCGCGAGGATCTGTACTACCGATTGAACGTCGTGCCGCTGCATGTGCCGGCATTGCGTGACCGTCGCGAGGACATCCCCTTGCTGGCACAGCACTTCGTGAACGTGCTGTCGACGCAGGACGGTGCGCCCTCGCGCCAGGTCGATCAGCGCGCACTGGACGCCTTGTCGGCGCTGGACTGGCCCGGGAACGTGCGCGAGCTGCGGAATACGATTGAGCGGTTGCTGATCCTGGCGTCGGGCCCGCGTATCACGGTCGCTGACGTGGAGCGCCTGACGGCCCCGCGCCCAGTGGATGCTTGGTCGCTCGGTGCGCTGCTCGAGTGTCGGACGTTCGAGGAGTTCAAGGCTGCGGCCGAACGGGCGTTTCTGCTCGCGAAGCTGCGGGAGTACGACTGGAATGTTTCGGAGACGGCGCGCGGGCTGGACATGCCGCGATCCAATCTCTACAAGAAGATCGATCGCTACAGACTGTCTCGCGAAAGCTGACCGAATCACTACGGACCTGAGCGGATACCCATGTCGCCCGCCTCGAAAGATTGGGAACGCGAACTCGCCAAGATAGACAAGCAGCTCGAATCCGTTTCGGATGAGGCGCTTTTCCCGACGAAGAATGCACCCACACCCGCGGCACGTGCCGAGAACGCGACGCGCCAGCGAACCACGTCCACGCTCGGCGTTGCCCTGCGGTTGCTCCTGTCGATTGCGCTTGGCGTGGCAATGATGTTCTGGCCTTACGCCACGCGCTGCGGCGCAGGCCTGTTCTACTATCTCGGTGCGGTGGGCATCATGGTTGCCGCGGGGATGTGGTCCGCTGTCTGGTCCTGGAGGCACCGCGCTGTTCGAGCACACCTTCTTTCGCTGTTGATCGTTCTCTGGGGTGGTATGCTTGGCGCGCGGGAGATCCTTCCTCGCGTCGGCTATGCGATCCCGACGGAGGCCAGACCGGCGCAGTGGCTGTGTTCCTGACGTCACGAAAGCACCGCTCCCGGCTCAGCCGCGCGAGTCGCTAGCTTTCGGACCGCATCGCGAGGCGACGTTCCCCTTCGTACGGTACCGCTACGGTCATGCCAGCTTCGTTCAAGAACTTCATCGCCGGTGAGTGGGTTGCCTCTTCGTCAGGGGCAACCTTCCCGAATATCAATCCCGCTGACACTTCCGACGTCATCGGCTCGTTTCCGCTCTCGACCGTTGACGACGTCGATCGCGCGGTCGCATCCGCGCGGCGCGGGTTCGATCTGTGGAAGAAGACGCCCGCCCCGCTGCGTGGTGACGTACTTCGGCGTGTCGGCGACATGATGGCCGCTCGAAAGGAAGACATCGCGAACTCGATGACGCGGGAGATGGGGAAGCCGCTTGCGGAGACGCGCGGGGATGTCCAGGAAGGCATCGACACGGCCTATTACGCCGCCACCGAAGGCCGGCGCCTGTTCGGGCACACGGTACCCAGCGAGCTTCGTGACAAGTGGGCGATGAGCTTTCGTCGTCCCATCGGGGTGTGCGGTCTCATCACACCGTTCAACTTCCCGCTGGCCATTCCGACGTGGAAGATGTTCCCGGCGCTGCTGTGTGGGAACTCGGTTGTGATCAAGCCGGCAGAGGACGTGCCGCTGACCGTAACGGTACTGGTGGAGATCCTGCTGGAGGCAGGCCTGCCTCCGGACGTCATTCAGCTCGTGCACGGATCCGGCGAAGTCGTGGGCGCGGCGCTTGCCCGGCATCCGGACGTCCCGGTGATCTCCTTCACGGGATCCACCGACACTGGCCGGCGAGTTGGCGAAACGTGCGGGAGGATGCACAAGCGCCTGTCTCTCGAGATGGGAGGCAAGAATGCGCAGATCGTTCTGGACGATGCCGATCTCGATCTTGCGCTCGAGGGTGTTCTGTGGGGGGCTTTCGGGACAACCGGCCAACGCTGCACCGCGACGAGCCGCCTGATCCTCCAGGAAGGGATCCATGATCGCTTTGTCGATCTGCTCGTGGCTCGCGCAGCGGCGCTGCGCTTGGGCGACGGGCGCGCGGCTGGGACGGACGTTGGTCCGCTGATTCACGAGAAGTCTCGGCGGAAGGTCGCGTCTTACGTAGAGATCGGGAAATCGGAAGGGGCGGAGCTTCGGCTGGGTGGCGCACAAGCCACCGACGGCGACCTTGCCAAGGGCTACTTCTTCCAGCCAACGATTTTCACGGACGTGCGACCAGGATCCCGTCTGGAGCAGGAGGAGATCTTCGGCCCCGTCCTTTCCGTGATCCGGGTGCGGGACGCCGCCGAGGCATTTCGTGTGAATAATGGTGTGAAGTACGGCCTTTCATCGTCGCTTTACACCAGCAACGTGAACCTCGCTTTCGAAGCGCTGCAGGTGTTGGACAACGGAATCACCTATGTGAACGCTCCGACCATCGGCGCGGAGGCGCATCTTCCCTTCGGCGGCGTCAAGCAGACTGGGAATGGGCATCGAGAGGGTGGCTGGGAGGTCTATGAGTTCTACTCGGAGACCAAAGTGGGCTACGTCGATTATTCCGGTGCACTTCAGCGCGCCCAGATTGATACGTACGACGCCTGACCATGTGAGCTGCGACACGGGAATTGAGGCTTGGCAGGGTGCGACCGATGGCGGCAACGTGCATTGCTCTGGGGCGAAAGCTGCGATCGATCAGGTATGTTGCCGGCAGTACGAGATGGCGGTCGGTCAGATGGCGGTGAGAACGAGAAGGACTCCGGAACGACGATGTGCGAGTGGCGAGGTGGCTTGAGCGCGTTCACTTGCGGGGCTTCCGGGCACGGGATTAATTGACGCAGGTGCAGATGGCGTTGTCGCATCATGATCGGGTGGCTCTCACGACTCTGGTCGAGCGCAAGCTCGCTGGAAGGCGCATTGCGCGGGATGCGATACGCGCGACGGTCGACGAGGTGTGTTCGCTTCTCGACTCGTCAGGCTCCGCCTTCGAGGATCCGGAGGTGCTCGTGGTGATGAGCGCGGCGTGCAGGCCTGACTTCGCGTCGCTCGTACGCCGGCAAGCGGAGTCACGCGGCGTTCGTGTGATCGAGTCGGGGGTTGCAACTGCCGGCCGCCACACGGTCTGTGTCGTACGGGTCCGAGCCGGGGATGAGGCCACCGTTCGCGCCGTCTGCCACGAAGCTGGCGGCGCCGTGGCCAGCAGCATGTCAGCAGCCGAGCTGGCCGCATGAGCGACCTATCCACGGTGACCGTCTCGACATCGGGAATCACGGAGCAGCAGCGCGCGGATGCCCTGCGACGGGTGAACCGGCGCAAGGTCGGCTTGTGGCGCTACGTCTGGGAGTGGGTCAAGTCGTTGCAGCTGGCGATTCTGGTATTCCTGCTCGTTCGGGCGTTGCTGTTCGAGGCGTTCAAGATCCCGAGCGGGAGTATGGAGGGCACGCTGCAGGTAGGTGACTTCCTGCTGGTCAACAAGGTGGTGTACGGTGCGACCGTTCCGTTCACCGGGCTGCGTCTGCCGGCCGTGCGCGAACCGGAGCGCGGCGACGTCGTCGTCTTTCAGTATCCGCTGGATCCGACGAAGAACTTCGTGAAGCGCCTGGTTGGGCTTCCCGGCGATACGCTGGCTATGACCAACGGCCTGCTGCGGCGGAACGGACGGGATCTGGATGAACCGTACGCGCGCCATATCGACCCGCAGGGCGATCCACGGAGCGAGGATTTCCGCTGGCAGCGCGATTTCCTGGTGCGCTCGGCGCAGGCCGCCGTGGCGTATCATCCTTCGCGGAACAACTGGGGTCCGATCGTCGTGCCAAGTCACCACTACTTCATGCTTGGCGACAATCGCGATAATTCGCAGGATAGCAGGTATTGGGGTTTCGTGGCCGATTCGCTCGTGCGCGGTACGCCAATGTTCGTCTACTTCAGCTACGCACCGGACTCCGCCGCCCACACACCGCTGCTACCCCGCATACGGTGGCAGCGGTTAGGCACCCGCATTCAGTAGGGCTCATGACCGCGAATCCCCCTATTCTCCCGCTCGTCCCACGCCGCACGCCGCGCGCCGTCGGCGTACCCCGCATCAGCAAACGGAGCGCCTACGACGAAGGTTCCCTCGATCAGTACCTCCGCGACATCAGCGTCTATCCGCTCATAACGCGCGAGGAAGAGGTCGATCTGGCGGTCCGCATCCGCCAGGACGACCAGGATGCGCTCGACAAGCTGGTGCGCAGCAACCTGCGATTCGTCGTATCCGTGGCCAAGAAGTATCAGAACCAGGGCGTTTCGCTTTCCGATCTGATCAACGAGGGTAACCTTGGTTTGATCCGCGCAGCGCACAAGTTCGACGAGACGAAAGGGATAAAGTTCATCTCCTACGCGGTGTGGTGGATCCGACAGGCGATTCTTCAGGCGCTGGCCGAACAGTCGCGCATCGTGCGCGTTCCGCTCAATCGTGCCGGTACGCTCCACCGCATCGGCAAACGCGCGAACGCGCTCCTTCAGGAACTTGGCCGCGAGGCGACGCATGCGGAAATCGCCGACGGCATGGACATCACGGAAGAGGAAGTCGCCAAGACGATGTCCATCTCCCAGGCGCACCTCTCGCTCGATGCGCCGCTCACGCCTGGCGAGGACAACAAACTCCTCGACTATCTCCCGGACAACCTCAATCCGACGCCGGACGAGCAAACCTTCGAGAAGGCACTGACGGAGTCCATCGAGGAGGCGCTGGCCAGCCTGAAAGAACGTGAAGCGAAGATCCTTCGACTCTACTTCGGCCTGGAAGATGAGGAGCCGATGACCCTCGAGCAGATCGGGTCCCTGCTCGGGATCACGCGAGAACGTGTGCGCCAGATCAAGGAAAAGGCGCTCTCGCGCCTTCGCCACGTGAGCCGCGCGCGCGCGCTCGAAAGCTACCTCGGTTAGGGCATGAGGTCGCGTACCGGGCGTCCATGAGGACCCCGCAAGCGCATCACCTGCGAGATGCCAACGAGCATCTGGAACTCGAACCCGTTCGACTGCGCACCGCGCTCGTCATGCTCGTTCGGGCCTGCACCCTCCGCTGTCCGGCGTGCGGCCACCGCTCGGCTCTGCGACACTGGTGGCGACTGCGCGACCGATGCGGCGCGTGCGGGCAGCTACTGGAGCGCGGCGAGCGCGATTACTTTCTAGGGTCCATGATGTTCAATCTGGCGGTGGCCGAGCTGCTGTTCACCGTGGTACTGGTGGTTGTGCTGGTGACATCGTGGCCCAACGTCGATTGGGAGGTTCTCCAAGTGGGACTTCCCGTCGGGATGGTTCTTGCCCCTGTGATCTTCTATCCCGTGTCCAAGCTTCTCTGGCTCGCATTCGACTTGATGCTTCGCCCCAATCGTGCGGCGAAGCCGGAGTCGTTGCCCGGAGCATGACAGCCGGCGTATCACACATCCACTCGCATGGCACAGTCCAGTTCGTTCGACGTGACCACGAGCGTCGATCTTCAGGAAGTCGACAACGCGGTCAACCAGGCGCAGAAAGAGATTGCGACCCGCTATGATTTCAAGGGTGCCACCGCCACGATCGAGTTCCGGCGTGGCGAAGGCCAGCTCATTCTGACGGCTGACTCCGATTTCCGGATGCGCGCGCTGCTCGATATTCTGCAGTCTCGCCTGATAAAGCGCGGCGTGCCGGTCCGGAACCTGGAGCTCGGCGACACCAAACCAGCTGGCGGTGACCTGGTCCGAAAGGAGATCGGGCTCAAGATGTCGCTTTCCGGCGATGTCGCAAAGAAGGTTGCCGCGACGGTGAAGGAAGCGAAGCTCAAGCGTGTCCAGGCGGCGATTCAGGGCGATCAGGTTCGCATCAGCAGTCCCTCGAAGGACGAACTGCAGCTCGCGATTGCGTTGCTGCGCTCGACCGACTTCGGCGTCGAGCTGAAGTTCGGGAACTATCGCTGACGCCCTCGCCTCACGAGAAACGGGCCGCGCGTTTGGCGTGACGCGCGGCCCGTGGGGCAGTCGTGCGAGAACTCCGGGTCGAGCTACCGCGCGAGTACCGGGGGACGTTTTCGGACGAACGGCATCGGTCGCTCCAGGCAATGGGGATCGCACCAGCGCGGGGTCAGAGTGCAGCCAGCATGCCGTTCTGCGCGGAGGCAGGGACCGAAGGGATGGTGCGGACAGCGCGTCTGGAAGTGTGGTCATGTGCGGCGGCTCATCCTGACACTCTGACCGACCAGCCTCGGGCAGCACTCGATCAGACGCATGATTGGAGCGCAAGGCACAGTTGCATTACGCCATGAACGCGGCAGAATGCACGATGTGCGCTTCCGGCCGGCCGATTACCTTTCGCCCGCCATCGGCTTCCGGCCAGCCTACTTCTGCGCCCGTATCTTGAATGCCCGTCGTACTTTCGCCTGCACCGCACCGGATCGTAATTGGCGCGCGCGCCCACGAGGAATTGCGCAGCTACATCAGCGAGCGCCGCCCAGACCTCGAGCTGCGCGGTGCCGCGCACACCGACGTCACCGCTGATGACCTCCTCTGGGGCGAGGCGTACCTTGGCTTCAAGCGACCGCCCACGGAAACGTGGGGGAACATTCGCTGGGTGCACTGCACCGGAGCTGGCGTCGATGCCTACCTGGTCGGCGACGGGCTGCCGGACGAAATCCTCCTGACGCGTACGTCAGAACCTTTCGGTCCCCAGATCGCCGAGTACGTCGTGTGTCGTGCTCTCGCCTTTACGCAGTGCCTTCGTCAGTTCGATCAGCAGCAGCGGGAGCGCATCTGGAAGCAGCAGCAGGTCGGCACGCTCGCCGGGAGCCGTGTTCTGGTCATTGGCACCGGGGAGATCGGAACCGCAGTAGCGCAGCGTTTCGCAGCGCTTGGCTGCACCGTCGCTGGTGCATCCCGCTCCGGGGCTGCACGCCCAGGATTCGAGCGGGTGGATTCGGTCGAAGCGCTCGCGGAGGCTGTGGAGAGCGCTCAGATCATCGTGGTCACGGTGCCGCTGACGCCATCGACGCACCATCTCGTCGGACGCGAAATCCTGTCACGCTGCCGTTCGGCGATCCTGATCAACGTTGGGCGCGGGCTGGTGGTGGACGAGTCCATTCTGCCGCACGCGCTCGATACCGGGTGGCTGCGCGGTGTGGCGCTCGATGTCTTCGCAACCGAACCGCTCCCGGAGAGTTCGCCGCTGTGGGACCGACGTGACGTCATACTGAGCCCGCACGTGGCCGGCCTTACGACGGTCGCCGGAGCAGCCGGCAGCTTCCTCGACACGCTTTCCAGCATAGAGCGGGGTACGACCCCGATCGGCTTCGTCGACCGCGCGCGGGGCTACTGAACGAGATGCGATTCGCGATGGTGACGTTAGGCTGCGACAAGAACACTGTCGACAGCGAGCGGTACATCGCCCAGCTCGAATCGTACGGCGCAACCTTCACTCGCGATGCCGACGACGCAAACGTCATTCTCGTGAATACCTGCGGATTCATCGACGAAGCCAAGAAGGAATCGATCGACACGCTGCTGGAGGCGAGTCGTCACAAGGATGCCGGGCAATGCCAGGCCGTGGTAGCGCTCGGTTGCATGGTGGAACGACACAGGGACGAGCTGCGCGATGCCTTGCCCGAGGTCGACCACTTCCTGGGGGCGTCCGAGGGCGACCGCCTGATCCCGATGCTGCGCGAGTGGGGACTACTGGACGCGACGCCAATGCTGGCTCATCCGGGTGTGCGTGTGCACGCCGGCGACATGCCCCACTTGCGCTATCTGAAGATCAGCGAAGGGTGCGACCACGGTTGCGCGTTCTGCGCGATCCCGCTCATGCGAGGCAGGCATCGGTCCTTCTCGATCGATGACCTGGTGAGGGAGGCCCAGCTGCTGGAGGCGCAGGGCGCGCGTGAAGTCAACCTCGTTGCCCAGGATCTGGCACACTACGGCCGCGATGTGCGCGATGGGCGCGGCCTGGCGGAGTTGCTCGAAACGCTGCTACGGGAGACCGGCGTTCCATGGTACCGACTCCTCTACATCTACAGCGCTGGGCTCCACCAGCGAATGTTGGAGCTGATGGCACGCGAACCCCGGATCCTCCGGTATCTGGACATCCCGATGCAGCACGCGAGCGATCGGGTTCTGGAGCGGATGCGGCGCCCCGAACGGCAAGCGCGCCAGCGCCAGACTATTCGCGCGATCCGTTCCATCCTGCCGGATGTCACCATCAGGACCACTGTCATCGTCGGATTTCCCGGAGAGACAGAAGACGACGTGCTGCAGTTGCTGGAGTTCCTGGAGGATGTCCAACTCGATCGCGTGGGCGTCTTCACTTACTCTGCGCAAGAGGGCACACGCGCGTTCGATTTGCCGGACGATGTTCCCGAGGAGGTCAAGCGTGACCGTCTGGCGCGAGTGATGGAAGTCCAGCGACTGATTACCGCGGATCGATACGATCGCGCCATCGGGACGACTGTGCGCGCGCTCGTGGACCGGTCATCGGACGCGGACGGCATTGCCGTGGCTCGTACCGCCGTCCAGGCCGAGGACGTCGATGGCGTCACGTTCGTAAGGACGTCGGCGCGTGCCGGCAGCTTCCTCGACGTACGCCTCGATGACGTGGTTGAGGATTTCGATTTCGTTGCCACCGAGGTCGCCAGAGTCGACGAAGTGCGCGCGCCGCCGCGTCTGCGCACGCTGCCAATCGCCGGGTCGTCCATCGGTACCTATGGCCGCTGACGCACGCCTGTTCGCGCGCCGCTATCTGCCGATTGTCATGGCGCCGCTAGTGATCGCGCTCGGCGTCGGCTGTGCCGCGCGGGCTGCCGGCTCGACGGCGCTTCCCGTGGTCGAGGTACCGCAACGCCACATTCGCGTCGCAATCGCAGCCGAGCCCGGACTCGTCGCCCTAACGCATGACGGCGAATGGCACCTGACGGATCTCGCGGGCCGCGACGTCCTGCGGCCCGCAAAACGCGATGGCTGGTCCGTCGAACGTCGAGGGCGACGCCTGCGAGCCGTGCACGCCGAAGGACGCACGTCGCCATGGGTGGACAGCGCGCTTGTGCTCGTCCTGCGGCAAAGCGAGCCGAACGTCGTCGTCAACGATCACCGCTATCGGGGGAGTCTGCTGTATGCCGCGACAGACAGCGCAACGCTCCTCGTCAACGTCGTTGCCGTGGAGTCCTATCTGCGCGGGGTCGTGTCGCTCGAGATCGGCGCTCGGCCACCGTCGGATCGCGCGGCCGTTGAGGCCCAGGCGATCGTCGCGCGATCGTTCGCGTTCGAACGCATGAACAGCTACCAACGCCGAGAGTACGATCTCACCAGTCTGGACCTGGATCAGGTCTATGGTGGCATCGCGGCCGAGACCGTGCAGGGCGATGCGGCCATTGCGGCCACGCGGAATCTGGTGATGTCGTATGCAGGCCACGCAATCGGTGCTCCGTACCACGCCATGTGCGGCGGAAGCACGGCCGCAGCATCCGACGTGTGGACGTCAGGCGGCGTGCCCTACTTGCGCTCGGCAAGCGACCGGATCCCTGGGACCGCCAGCTCGTATTGCGAGATTGCGCCGCGATTCGACTGGAACCGGGAGTTCACCGCGGCGGCGCTGCGGGATCTCGCCAAGGTGTATCTCCGACGGTACGCGACCGGAAGTACTTCAGTCCCAGGCAATGTGCTCGACGTTCAGGTCGTCGCCCGCACCGCGGAAGGGCGTGTCGCCGCGCTGGCCGTATCGAGCGACGGTGGCGTGTTCAGACTGACGGGTAACGACATCAGACACGTGTTGCGCGGGATTGGTGGCGATCTCCTGCCCAGCACGTATTTTTCGCTCGATCCCGTCGTCAGTCGCGACGGGAAGCTGACGCAGCTTGCCGTTCGTGGGCGAGGAAATGGTCACGGGGTCGGCATGTGTCAGTGGGGAGCCATCGGACGTGCGCGGGCCGGGCAGGACGTCCGGGCCATCCTGCGGGCGTATTTCCCGGTCGCCGAGCTGGCGCGGGGAACCTGACGATGATCCCGAAGCCGGTCATCCCTTTCCTCGTCGGGGCGTGCCGATGAAGCCGAATCTTCAGGTCGCGGTCGTGGGTGTCGGTGCGATTTCGCAACTCGTGCACATTCCTGTCCTGTCCAGGACAAAGGGGGTGCAGATCGTGGCGCTGGTCGACGCCGACCGACCGAAGGCCCGCGCCATCGCCGAACGATTTGGCGTCCCGTACACGTTCACGGAGATCGATGACGCGCTCGGCGTGGAAGGTCTGGATGCGATCGTCATTGCAACGCCAAATCACCTCCACGAACCGCACGTTCTGGCTTCACTAGCGGCTGGCGTCGATGTGCTCTGCGAACGTCCCCTGTCGCTGTCGGCAAAAGGCGTTGAGCGCATTCTGGCCGCCGCCACCCGTGGCGGCCGGAAGGTGCTGGTCGGGAACAACCACCGGTTTCGCAGCGACGTGCAGGGTCTTGA
This sequence comes from Gemmatimonadaceae bacterium, assembly GCA_019186945.1. GTDB lineage: Bacteria > Gemmatimonadota > Gemmatimonadetes > Gemmatimonadales > Gemmatimonadaceae > JABAQJ01. Next base: position 23,961 of record JABAQJ010000002.1, on the reverse strand, counting down.
CCGCTTCATGCGAGGCGGAGAATTGGGGCGACTCGCGGGCATCCGTGCCGGCGCCTATCGGCCGCGCGGACGCGCCGAGGGGTGGCGCACACGACGCCAGGAGTCCGGAGGCGGCGCACTGCTGGAGCACGGCCTCCCGCTGATCGACCTGGCCTTGTGGCTCGCGGACTTTCCTCCACCCACGAGGATCTGGGCGCACATGGACAGACGCCGTGGGGCCAATACCGTGGAAGACAGCGCCGTAGTCGCGCTCGAATGCAACGACGGAGCCGCTTTCGTTTTCGACGTGTCGCTTGACTACACGGGCGTCGAGGAGCGCTGGTGGTTCGAAGCGCTCTGCGCGAGAGGGAGTGCGCGTCTTGCCCCGCTGCGTGTGGTGAAGGAAATCAACTCGACGCCAATCGATGTGTCGCCGAGCGGCGCAGCGGCGCGAGAGAGCGCGTTCCTCCAGTCATATCGCGCCGAACTCGCTCATTTCACATCTGTCGTACGAGCCGAGATCGAGTACGAGGCACCAACCGACCAGGTCGTTCTGCTGCGGGTTCTCGAGGCGGCATATCGTTCGGCGGACGAAGGGCGAGAAGTTCGCCTGTGACGCTGTGGATGGCGGTCGTTGCGTGTGCGCGCCGGTGCATGCTCGCCAGCGCCTTCGCCACCGCAGTGCTGGCGGCACAGCCCGCCGCGTCGCGTGGCATCCCCAAGCCGCCGCCAAGTCCCGGATCGGAACTGACGATCTACCTGATGACGATGGGGCAGGGTGACCTCGTTTGGGAGAAGTTCGGGCACAACGCCGTCGGGGTGCGCGACGAACGCACGGGTACGGATGTCGTCTACAACTGGGGGATGTTCTCGTTCGACCAGCCAGGCTTCCTCCCGCGATTTCTGCGCGGAGAGATGATGTACTGGATGGCGGCGTTCGATGCCGCGCAGACCGTTGTCGCGTACATCGGCATGAATCGCTCGGTCACGATCCAGGAGCTGAACATCGAGCCCTCAGCGCGCCTTGCTCTGAGGGATTTCCTCGTCTGGAACGCTCGCGAGGAGAACAGGTTCTATCGTTACGACTACTTCCGGGACAATTGCTCCACGCGCGCGCGCGACGCGATCGACCGCGCCACTGGCGGAGCGCTGCAGGAACAGCTGGGGTCTGTCCGGACCGCCATGAGCTACCGCGATCATGCGTTGCGGCTGACGCAGGACGATTTTCTTGTCTCGACCGGAATCGACATCGGTTTGGGACTTCCAACCGACCGGCCGCTTACTGCGTGGCAGGAGACGTTCATCCCCATGTCGCTCGAGCGGCGCATCCGCGACGTGCGAGTAGCCTGGAGCACGGGCGAGCAGCTACCGCTGGTCCGCAGCGAGCGTGTCCTCTTTTCCTCGACACGGGCGCCGGAGGCGGCCAGGCCTGCCAACCGGGCCCCACTGTTGTTCGTGGTCAGCGCCGGCCTTGGACTCATCCTCGTACTTCTGTGCACCCGCGCTGGTCGCGGGTTGTACTGGGCGCGCGTGCTAACGGTTGGCTGGTGCGTTGTGTGGAGTTCGGTGGTCGGTCTGCTGGGAGTTCTCCTGTCGCTGCTCTGGGCAGCGACCGAGCACCAGGCAGCGTATCGCAACATGAACCTGCTGCACTACCAGCCGTTGTGGCTGGCGGTGGCCATCGCGACTCCGGTAGCGGCCGTTCACTGGCGCCGGAGTCGCACGAGTAGTGCGGCTTCGATCGCGCGCATCGGCGCTACTGTCGGTGCAGCACTGAGCATCCTGGGTTTCCTGGCGTTGGCCTTCCCGGCGCTCAGGCAGGGCTTCGGTGCGCCGGTAGCCCTTGCGGCTCCGCTCAACCTTGCGGTGGCGTTTGCGCTTTCCCGTGTTTTTCCCGGTGGGAAGGCGCCCACGCCATGAGCGTGTCGATAGGGATCGACGTTGGCGGTACGTTCACGGACATCGTACTGGTAGACGTCCAGGGTAACGCGGTCGCCGGCAAGGTGCTCTCGACACCATCGGATCAGGGCGAAGGCGTCGAACAGGCACTGCGAGCGCACGCGCCGTCGGCGGAACGCGTGAACCGTATCGTCCACGGGACGACGGTAGTCACGAACCTTCTCCTCGAACGGTCTGGAGCCCGCATGGTCCTGTGCGCGACACGTGGCGCGACTGACCTGCTCGAACTCCGTCGTCAGGATCGCGCGTCGCTGTACGACCTTTCGATGCACCACCCACCCGCGCTCGTCGCGCCCTCTGATGTTGTTGCTGCCGACGAGCGTGTCGCGCCGGAAGGAGTCGTGCGCGAACTCACGGCGGCGCACGCCGCCGAGGTCGCCCAGATGGTCGCGGAGCGTCGCCCGGACATCGTGGCGATCGCACTCCTCCACGCGTTCGCCTTTGCGGATCACGAGCGGCTGCTGGCGACTCACGTGCGAGCCAGGCTGCCGGGAGTGGACGTCGTGTGTTCGTCTGACGTGCTTCCAGAGATTCGTGAGTACGAGCGCACGGCCACGACGTGCTGCGAAGCGTACGCGCGCCCACGCGTAGCGCGATACCTGAGCGGCCTCACCGGGAGGCTCCGCGCCTTGGGGATGCCAGCGCCCGGAGTCGTGTCGTCGAGTGGCGGTATCGTTCCGGCGGATCGCGCCGCCGAGGCAGCGGCGTCGTTGGCGCTCTCCGGGCCGGCCGGTGGCGTCTCCGGCGCTGCGCTGGTGGCGCGACTGGCGGGCTTCGACGACGCGCTCAGTATCGACATCGGGGGAACCAGCGCCGACGTCGGTCTGATCCTCCATGGAGAACCGCTGGTCGAGGCCGGCGGTGAAGTTGCAGGCATCCCGATCGCGTTGCCACGAGTGCTGGTGGAAACGGTATCCGCGGGAGGCGGAAGCATTGGCTGGATCGATGACGGTGGCGCGCTCCGCGTGGGTCCGCGAAGCGCGGGCTCGGTACCGGGTCCGGTCGCGTTCGGCCGTGGAGGGACGCAGCCTACCGTAACCGATGCACACGTAGTCCTCGGGAACATCTCAGCGAGTCGCATCAGCGCCAACCTTTCGCTCGACGTCCACGGAGCGCGTCAGGCGATACAGGAACTCGCTGGCCCTCTCGGAGCTTCGGCCGAACGCACGGCGCAGGCAATGATCGCCACTGCCGATGCCGCCATGGCCCGCGCGCTCCGGCGCGTCAGCGTGGAGCGCGGTGTCGATCCGCGCCGGTGTGTCCTTGTGGCGTTCGGAGGAGCTGGTCCGCTGCACGCGTGTGGATTAGCAGACGCCCTGGACATGCGACGCATCCTCATTCCTCCCCATGCCGGAGTCCTCAGCGCACTTGGCCTTGCCGTAGCGCCGGCTCGTCGTTCGGCAACACGAAGCATGATGCGCGCTTCCACGGCGATTTCTGACGAGCGACTCCGCCGGACGGTTGCCGAGCTGGCTGCAACGTGCGACTTGGCGCCGGGTCGGCACCTTGCCGCCGTGGCCCGCATGCGCTTCCAGGGCCAAGGCCACGAAATGGAGATACCGTTCGATCCGGCGGAAGGTATCGACGGCCTCGTCCGCCAATTTCGTCACCGACACTTCGGCCGGTACGGCTTCGTCCTCTCCGTGGATCCGGTGGTCGTGAGTGTCCGCGCTACCGTGTCTGACGACGCACTCCCCGTCGCCCTCGCCCGGACGCATGGCATCGGCTGGGATCCGCTTACGGCTTCGGACGACGGTGGCCCCAGCGATGCTCGTGTCGTCGGGCGTGCAACCATCGCCCTCCCCAACGCGACACTTCTGGTAGCCGATGGATGGACTGCGCGCGCCCTGCCCATTGGCGGGTGGCTCGTGGAGAAGGAAGGCTGAGCATGAATGAGACCAGGGAGTTCGATCCGCTCGCTCTCTCCGTCGTTGGACACGCCGTCAGTATGGTGGCGGAAGAGATGGGGACGCTGCTCGAGCGTGGTGCGCTGTCGCCGAACATTCGCGAGCGACGCGACGCATCGTGCGCGCTGTTCGACGCGCACGGACGGATGATTGCGCAGGCGGCGCACATTCCCGTCCACCTTGGCGCCATGCCGGAATCCGTGCGCGCGGTGCGCGAGTGCCAGCCACGTGCCGGCGACGTGTACCTCCTGAACGATCCGTTTCGCGGCGGGTCTCATCTGCCGGATCTCACTCTGGTCGAAGCGATTGGAGCTGACGATGGCACGGTCATCGGCTTTGCGGCCGTACGTGCTCACCATGCCGACGTCGGCGGCATGAGTCCGGGGAGCATGCCGCAGGGTGCCACCGAACTCATGCAGGAAGGCATCGTCATACCGCCGATACGGGTGGCGGGAGCTGATGGATGGATAGCGGACGTGCTTGCGCTGGTGTTGGCGAACGTTCGCACGCCCGAGGAGCGCCGTGGCGACCTGGAGGCGCAACGCGCGGCCTGTGCTGCCGGGCGAGACGGCTGGCGGGCCCTCCGTGCCCGCCTCGGTGCCGCCAGGCTCGTCGAGGCATGCGACGCGCTGCTGGACTACACGGAGCGTCGGGCTCGTGCGACCATCCGGCGGCTTGACGGCGCATCGGGTTCGGCGCGTGACCAGCTGGAGGGAGATGGCGTCAGCGAGTCCGACATTGTCGTGGCGGTTGCGATCGCCGCGCACGGCGATTGCCTGCGGATCGATTTCACAGGAACTGCGCCGGCGGTGGCTGGCAACGTGAACTGCCCATTGGCCGTGACCCGGGCGGCGTGCGTGTTCGCGCTCCGCACCATGCTGGAAGATGATGTACCGACCAACGACGGGATCGCGCGCGCCATCGACCTGATCGTGCCGCACGGCTGCGCGATCAACGCCGTCTGGCCGTCAGCCGTTGCCGCTGGGAACGTCGAGATGTCCCAGCGCATCACGGACACGCTGTTCGCCGCATTCGCGGACGCTGGCGTGGTAGTGCCGGCGCAAGGACAGGGGACGATGAACAACATCACGTTCGGGGGCGCCGGATGGACGTTCTATGAAACGTTAGGCGGCGGACAGGGCGCGAGTATGTGCGGCGATGGACCGAGTGCCGTGCACGTCGGCATGAGCAACACCCGCAACACGCCGATCGAATCGCTGGAACTCGCGTATCCGCTTCGCATCGACGAGTACGCAATCCGTCGCCAGTCGGGAGGCGGCGGGAAGCATCGCGGCGGCGACGGCGTCGTTCGGCGCTATCGCGTGCTCGAACCCTGCACGGTAACTCTGCTGACGGAACGCCGACGCCACGCGCCGGCCGGCGCGTACGGTGGATTCCCAGGTCAGCCAGGACGTAATCTGCTCAATGGCGTTCCGATACCGGCAAAGTGTCGCATGCTGTTACAGCCAGGGGATGTCGTTACGGTGGAGACACCCGGTGGAGGCGGCTGGGGGCAAGCGGCCGGTTAGGTCTTCCTTCCGCAACCAAGCGATACGCTGCACATCGCTGCCCGCGAGTAGCATTCGGGCCCGGGAACGCGCGCAGTGTCAGCTGCGGCGACCCAACGGGCGCGGTGCCTTGGGCTAGCGCACGACTGCGCACGATGCGTGGGAGCCCATCGTGTGAGAAGCAGCCGGCGCGGACTTCGCCGATCTGGCACTCCACTAACCAGGTGCCCGAAAAGCCGGGTCGACTCACTTCGACGAAACGGGCCGGCCCTTTCGCCGGCCGCCCACAGCGCGACAGCGCCCCCGACAGGATCTAGCGACCTGCTCGACGAATCTCCGCGACATCAGACTAGATGCCGATCTCCATCCCTTCTGCAGCAGCAACGATCTCCAGCGAACCGCCCCGCTCGGCAACCATCTCGTGACACAGCTGCAGCATCGAATCCAGCGCCGTATCTTCGCGGTCCGGCTCGTGATGAAACAGCACCAGCGTCTGTACGTCCGCCGCCAGCGCAAACTCGATCGCGTCACGATACGAGGAGTGTCCCCAACCACGATGTTCCATGTATTCCGTCCCAGTGTACATGGCGTCGTGAATCAGCACCTGCGCCCCCCTCGCGAATTCGACGAGCGCCTCGCGAGACGCCGGCCGTGGCTGGCCATCGCGCTCGTCGAAACTGGGATCCAGTTCGTTGTCCGGGATGAACACGAACGATCTACCCGGCTGCCCAGCCGCAGAGACGCGAAAGCCCAACGCACCTCCCGGATGCCGCACGTCGATCGTTCGGACGTCATATCCGCTCCCCGAGCGCCGCTGACCCTCGAGCGCGCGTACCTCCAGCCGTGCACGCAGTGCGTCGAATCCCACCGGGAACACGACCGGACTCATTTGCTGGCGGAGCACGACCCCCAGGCTGCCGAACAGCGTTGGCGAACCCCAGAGCGTGAAATCGTTGCCGTGCTGGAACGCGGGGGTGAAGAAAGGAAGCCCCTGAATGTGATCCCAGTGCGCGTGGCTGAAGAAGATCTCGCCGCGAATTGGTGATCCGTCCGCGCCTCGAATCAGGGCGAGTCCAAGCTCCCGAATGCCAGTCCCCGCATCGAATATCAGGAGATCGTCATCGTCGGTGCGAACCTCCAGACAGGTCGTGTTCCCACCGTAACGGTTGGTCGATGGTCCGGGAGACGGGCACGATCCACGAGTTCCCCAAAAACGAAGGCGCATCCGTCCTGTCCGGCAAGCGAGGATGAAATGCTCAGTAACTATCTAACCAATGGAGCGGGGTCCTAGCTAATGGAGCGGCGTCGTGGCGGCGATGCCCCAGATCACGCCACAGGCTACAGGCGCGCTTGGGCGAGCTGCTTCAACGCCGAGCGATTCGCGACCGAGATTCTGCGGCGCTCCACACGAATCAGCCCCTGAATCTGGAAGTCCCGGATCGTGCGCGAAACAGTCTCACGGCTTGCGCCGATCATGTGGGCGATGGTCTGATGCGTGAGCGGTTTCTCGATCGTCTCCGACCCGCCCTCCTGGGCGAAGTCGAGCACCAATCTCGCGATGCGTCCAGGCACGTCCAACAGGGCCAAGCCATGAATCTTCGCATCGGCTCGACGGAGACGACGGGCCAATTCGACCAGAAGCGACCACGCAACGGCAGGGTTCGCTTCGACGCGGCGGCGGAACTCGTCACGCCGCAGCACGAGGAGATTCGTTTCCTCCATCGCGATCACGTGCGCCGACCGCGGTTGGTCGTCTATGAGTGACAGCTCGCCGAAATGCTCACCTACGCCAAGGACACCCAGGATGACCTCCCGACCGTCCTCCCCAATGAGCACGACCTTCACGCGACCTTCCCGGACGATGAACAACGAGTCGCCAGGATCGTCCTCGAACACGATCACGCTTCCCTTCGGATAGCTCTTCTCCCGCGTAAGATCCGCGAATCGCTGCAACTCGACGTCATCGAGGCGTGAGAAGAGCGGGATCGTCCGAAGGAAGTTTGGAGTTTCCATTTATCTAAGAAACCTGAATCCGGCGGATTCGGTGATAGGTTGGATTCCGGGCGCACCCCCCTGTAACGCAAGACGCGCGCAGGATACCGAGGTCACGATGCGCGCGGTATTGTCGTGCCGTGGTACGCTCGGCGCCCGTAACGCCCGTCACATCATTTCCCAGCTTGCAGCGAGAGTCGGTCAGACCGGCCCTCGTTCGGCGCCAAACCATCACCTGCGCATGCCGGTTGAAACGCGTCCCGTAAGCCCAGTATATTACACAGCTTCCCACCGTAGACCTGAGGCTCCCGTGAAGCCCGAAATCCATCCAGAATACGCAACGGCGACGGTTCACTGCGCCTGCGGCAATAGTTGGCAAACGCGGTCAACCGTACCCGCCCTGAATCTCGACGTGTGCTCCAACTGCCACCCATTCTTTACCGGGAAGCAGAAGCTGCTGGATACCGCGGGACGTGTCGAACGCTTCCGCCAGAAATACGCCGGAAAGAGTAACTGAGCCTACGCGACCGGCTTGCGGAAGCCGTCGCTCGCGCGAGCGATGTTGAGCGCGAGCTCGGCGATCCCCGGACACTGAAAGACGCAAAGGCGCTCGCCTCCCTTGGCCGGGAGCACCAGCGCCTTGCCGTCGTAGTGGATCGTGCCGCACGGCTCGGAAAGCTCGAGCAGGAGCTTGCGGAAGCTCGTGAACTCGTGTCTGCCGATGACGCCGAGCTTGCCGGCGAAGCACGCGCAGAGGTTCCTCGGCTCGAATCGAGTATCGCTTCGCTCCTGCAGGAGCTCAAGCCGCTCCTCGTACCGCACGATCCGTTGGACGACCGCCCCGCGATTGTCGAGCTGCGAGCTGGTACCGGAGGCGATGAAGCGGCGCTGTTCGCCGCCGACCTCTACAGGATGTACCGCCGCTACATCGAACGCCGCGGTTGGAGAATCGAGGATATCTCGTACTCCGAGGGAGCGCTCGGCGGCGTGAAGGATGCCTCGTTCAAGGTCAACGGACCGGGTGCGTATGGCGACCTGCGTTGGGAGTCCGGAGTGCATCGGGTACAGCGCGTTCCCGTCACTGAGAGTGCTGGCCGGATTCATACGTCGGCTGCAACGGTCGCGGTTCTGCCTGAAGCCGAGGAAGTCGACGTCGCTCTGGACGACAAGGAACTCCGCATCGACGTGTTCCGCGCATCGGGCCCTGGTGGGCAGGGCGTCAACACAACCGACTCAGCCGTCCGCATCACGCACCTGCCGACCGGAGTCGTCGTCCAGCAGCAGGACCAGCGTTCGCAGATTCAGAACCGGGCCAAGGCAATGGAAGTCCTGCGTTCCCGCCTTCTGGACCTGCGGATCGCCGAACAGGAGGCGGCCCGTTCACGCATGCGGCGCTCGCAGGTAAGCACTGGAGATCGGTCCGCAAAGATCCGTACCTACAACTTTCCGCAAAGTCGCGTGACGGACCATCGTATCAACCTCACGCTGTACGACTTGTCGGCGATCATGGATGGCGACATCGCGCGTTTCGTCGAAGCGCTGAAGCTGGCGGATACCGAGGAGAAGTTGGAGATCGGCGTCTCGTGAGTTCGTCTCTCGCGCGCCAGGTCAATGCCGCGACAGGCTCCGTTGAGCCAGACGCTACGGCCGGCAGGCTGGTCGCCGAGCTGGCCGTCCGACTCGAGCGTGCGGGAATCGCGGCGAGCCGAACAGAAGCGCGCGATCTGGTGGCGGCCGTCTGTGAGGCACCGCGGTTCTGGCCAGTGCTCGAACCGACTGCAGCGCTTGGCGAAGGCGTCATTCTCGCAGCGCGGATTGCCGCAGAGCGCCGCGCGGCGGGCGCCCCGTTCGCGTATGCGGTCCAGCGTGCGGCCTTCCGACACCTGACGCTCGCGGTTGACGAGCGGGTGCTGATCCCTCGTCCCGAGACGGAAATGCTCGTGGACCACGTGCTAGCCATGGTGCGCGGGCGCGCGGATCTCCACGTTCTCGAGATCGGCACTGGTTCGGGAGCGATCGCAATCGCGCTGGCCTCGGAGGCGAACTTCGGGCGTGTGGTGGCGACGGACGTGTCGTGCGGTGCGCTGGATGTTGCCCGCAATAACGCCGCACGCTATGCCCGAGCTTTGTGTACGCCGATCGAGTTTCGCGTGGGCTCGATGTTCGCACCGGTACGCAATGAGCAGTTCGACGTCCTGGCCTCCAACCCACCGTATATCGCATTCGAGGAGGCACCGGCGCTGCCGCGCTCGGTCCGAGACTGGGAACCCGCTGAGGCGCTGATGTGCGGCGGAGATGGTCTGGATATCACGCGCCAACTGATCGACCTCGCTCCCCATCATGTTCGGGCTGGCGGCGTGCTCGCGATCGAGGTCGATGAACGGAGGGCAGAGCGCGTCGCCAGGACCGTCCTTGATCGGGGGGGATGGAACGCAGTTCGCATTCACAAGGATCTCGCCGGCCGCGATAGATTTGTCACGGCGTGCCGCGCCAACACTTCATATTGACGAGTCTACCGATGACTTCTCCTTTCGTCACGCATGGATCTGCCACGGCGATGGAACACAAGGCCCGCGAACTGGGTCGGCTCATCGGCCAGAGCGCCGAGCACCAAGCCTTCATGCGAGCCAACGACGGCCTCAAGGCCGATCGCGACGCAGTGAGTGCCCTGAACCGGATGACGGAATTGCGTGTCCAGGCGCAGGCATTGATGGAGCGCGGCCAGGAACCTACCCAGGAAATGGAGCGCGAGCTGGATGAGCTTCTCGGCAAGGTCCAGGTGCTGCCGGCGTATCAACGCATGATCGTGGCGCAGGAGAACTACGAGAAGACGATGGTGCAGGTCAACGACTGGATCGGCGAGGGGATCAAGGCGGGCGCGACCAGCTCGATCATCACCCTCGGGTGACTGCGCAACGTGGCGCGTTGGTCGTCCTTGAAGGGGCGGAAGGCGTCGGCAAGTCGACTCAGGCCTGCAGATTGGCGGACAGTCTGAGGAGGCAGGGGATCGCGACAACTCAGGTGCGGGAGCCAGGAGGTACGGAGCTAGGCGATGAGGTGCGACGTCTTGTGCTCGATTCCCAGTATCGAATCGATCCCAGTTCCGAGGCGCTACTGTTCATGGCATCGCGTGCACAACTCGTTGCCGATGTAATCCGACCAGCTTTGGGCCGCGGTGAGCTCGTGCTTGCGGATCGGTTCCTGCTCTCGACCTATGCCTACCAGGTTTTCGGACGAGGACTTCCTGAATCAGAGGTACGGTCGGCCAACCGTCTGGCGACGGCGGATCTGGTTCCGGCCCTGACGATTCTCCTGACTCTTCCGATCGAGGAGTCACTGGCCCGAATGCGCGCCCGGCCGGGAAACGGTCCCGATCGCATCGAGCAGGCTGACGCCGAATTTCACTTGCGTGTTGCTCGAGCCTTTCGGGACTTCGTTCGCCCTGCATGGCAGAGCAACCATCCGGAAGCAGGGCGAATCGTGGCTGTGGAGGCGGCTGGGACCGAGGAGGAAGTCACTCAGCGAATACTTGCCGTCATGGACATCGAGCTGCGAGCAGCCATAATGTTAGAAAAGGGATCGAATCAGTAGCCTATTCCTTCACTGAATGCGAACACGCGCCGCGATCGTCGTTGGAGTTCTGGGCACTGTCTTTGTCAGCGGTGGATGGCTGCTGCAGCGGGGACTTTCCGCGCACGCCGCATCCGCGGTGAACGGTTCGCGGCTTTTCGGTGCAGTGGCGGCTCGCGTGAAGCAGTTCTACGTCGACTCCATCTCGGACGCCGACTTGTACGAGAAGGCCATGGTGGGGATGCTGCAGGAGCTCCACGACCCGCACACCCAGTACCTGAAGCCGGATCGCGTTCAGCGCCTCGAGGAACGCATATCCGGGAATTATGCAGGTATCGGCGCGCTCATCGACAACCGCGACCGCTGGGCGACGGTAATCGGAACTATCCCCGGCACTCCCGCCGAGCACATGGGACTGCGGAGCGGCGACCGCATCGTGCAGATCGACGGAAAATCGACGCGTGGATGGACCACGGATGAGTCGATTCGTGCGGTTCGGGGAGAGCCGGGCACGAGTGTGACTCTGGTGCTTGAGCGTCCGGGCTCCGCCAGTCCGATCAGCATCGCGGTGCCGAGAGACGAGATTCACCGCCGAGCAGTCGGTCGCGCGGCGCTAATGGGCGACGGTCTTGGTTACCTGGACCTCAATGTTTTCTCGGATTCCGCGGAAGTCGAGCTTTCCCGGACGATCGATTCATTACGGACCGCCGGGATGCGTTCGTTGATTCTGGATCTTCGGCAGAATCCCGGCGGGATCCTCGCGCGTGGCGTGGGAGTGGCCGATCTGTTCCTCGATCCGAAGGAGTTGATCGTCAGTATCCGCGGTCGTGCTCCGGGAGTAAACCAGCAGTTCGTCGATCAGACAGCGCAGCGGTGGCCCGATCTCCCTCTTGTATTGCTTGTCGACGGAGGAAGTGCGAGCGCGTCGGAAATCGTGGCTGGTGCCCTGCAGGACCACGATCGTGCACTGGTCGTCGGGCGTCCTACCTTTGGGAAGGGGAGCGCGCAGTCGCTGTTTCCCACTACGACCGGTGGTGCATTGAAGCTGACGATCGCACGCTGGTATACGCCGCTTGGACGCTCGATTGATCGACCGCGGAGCACCGCTGAGGGCGAAGACTCGGTTGCATCCGAAGCGCGACAGAAATATGAGACGACCGGTGGCCGAACGATCTACGGGGGAGGCGGCATCACGCCAGACGTGCTTGCCGGCGACACGGTTTTCGCGCCTGCGGAACAGGCATTCGAAGCAGCGCTTGGGAATCGAGTGGAGGATCTGCGGGACGCGATGACCGCCGAAGCTATCCGACTCAAGACGTCCGGCGAGGTTCGCTCGCGCGATTTCGTCGTGACGCAGCCAATGCGAGACGAGCTGTGGCGTGGGCTGGAGCGGCGCGGGTTGACGCTGGACCGTGCCACGTACGATGGTGCATCGCGACTCGTCTCGCGACTCCTGGCCAGGGAGATCGCGCGCTACGTCTTCGGTCCGGCGGCTGAGGCGCAGCGGGCAATCGCCGACGACCACGTGATCTCTGTCGCCGCGGAACTTCTTCGCGGCGCCACAACGACGGGCGAACTACTGCGACGCGGAACGGCCAGGAACTCCGTCGCGAAGTAATGACTCCGTTCGCAACGGATCGAAGCTATCGAGCGACGATGCGCACGCCGCGCGGGACAGAAAATGTGAACGCGCTCGCGTCCACTTTCGCGTTAGGCGTGAACGTGACGATCTTTACGAGGCGCACGATCCCGGACGCTTCCTCTGCCTCGAACTGCCGGAGTGTCCCCGTAGCAGCGTCGATCCAGACCTTGGCTCTGGTGAACGCTGCCGTGCCTTTCGGCGTGAGCGACACGACACGGACGTCCCTACCGTCCAGCGTGGCGCGTCCGCCATCGCCAATCGTGTATCTGCTGCGTGGGTTGGAGAAGAACTCGCCGATCAGATCCAGACTGCCAGCTGCCTCCGCTGACATCGGCGAGCGCAGTACCTGGCCCGGCGCGGAACTCGGCAAGTAGACCCAGATGAACTTGCCGTCGGATACGATCGCATCTCCTTTCGGATCGGAGAACGTGAAGACGAATCGGTCCGGCCGCGCCTGCTCGAACTCGCCCTTGGACCTGAGAGTCGAACCGGTGAGCGGGTTGGTAACCTGCTGCTCGAACGTCGCCCGCGCGGTGCGGATAGTGGCGTAGGACGCAACCGCAAGATCGATGGCCCTTCCTGCTCCATCTTGCGCCAGCAGCAACGACGGCAGGATCATTACGAGGATCGCGAAACGCATATGCACGGAGCCTGGGGATGGCCTGCTACCCGATCTGCAGGGCGGCGGTTCCCGGACTCGGCGAGACGGAACGGCCGATCGCCTGCGAGATTGCGCGTACTTCCTGCATCAAGCGGATGAACTGCTCGGGATGCAGCGACTGGGCTCCGTCCGAGAGTGCGCGGTCCGGCGCGGGATGCACCTCCACGAGCAGACCGTCAGCGCCAGCTGCAACGGCGGCTCGCGCCATCGGCGTTACCTGATCGCGGCTTCCAGTGCCATGGCTCGGATCGCCGATAACCGGCAAGTGCGAGAGGCGGTGAACTATCGGGATCGCGTTCAGGTCGAACATGTTGCGGGCCGCAGGATCGAAGGACCGCACTCCGCGCTCGCAGAGGATGACCTGATTGTTGCCTTCCGCCAGCAAGTACTCGGCGCAGAGCAGGAGTTCCGTGATCGTTGCCGCCATCCCCCGCTTGAGAAGTACCGGCTTGTTGAGCCTTCCCACCGACTTTAGCAGGGAATAGTTCTGCATGTTGCGCGCGCCGATCTGGATGCAGTCGGCGATTTCCGCGACCTGTTCCGCCCCGGCCTCGTCCATTGCCTCCGTCACGATCGGCAACCCGGTTTCCCGGCGAGCCACCGCCAGCAGTTCCAATCCCTTTCGTCCGAGTCCCTGGAAGGAATAGGGTGAGGAACGGGGCTTGAATGCGCCACCGCGAAGTGCCGTGGCGCCAGCCGCCCGCACCGCGCGCGCCGCGGTGACGATCTGTTCTTCGTTCTCCACAGAACACGGTCCAGCGATGACCACGATCTCGTTACCGCCCACCGTCACGCCTGGCGCGATCGTCACCAGCGTATTGCCACTCCGCCACTCGCGCGACACCTGCTTGTACGGTTTCGATACATGGATCACCTGCGCGACACCGGCGAGCCCGACGATCTGCGAATCGTCCACGCGGCCGTCGTTTCCGATGAGGCCGATGGCCGTGCGCTGCTCGCCTGGCATCGGCAACGGAGTGTACCCCATCTTCGCGATGGCCTCGCACACCACGTCGATCTCGTCCTGGGTTGCCTTGTGCTGCATGACTACCAGCATGTCTTTCCTCAGATTTCGTGTGTCCAGCCGTCGTGGCACATCACAACGTCGCCGCCATATCGTTCGCGAACTTCGCTGATGACGTCGATCGTTTCCACTGGCGGGTAAAAGTGCGTCAACGCCAGCAACCGCGGCCGCGCTATCCCCGCCAACATCCCGCACGCGCGTGGCGTCAGGTGCAGCGGTGACGCGAGTGAGTCCGGGAGCGAGCACTCGCATACGAGGACGTCGCATCCTTGCGCCCACTCCCCCAGCTCCGGGTCGTATGACGTATCGCCGGTAACGACAACGCGATGTCCGGCCGATGTAAAGGAATATGCCACGCTCTCATCCGTGTGCGGAACCTTACAAGCCTCGACAGCGACCGTTTCATCGAGCGCGAGGATCGTTCGAGGCAGCACTTCGTGCACCCGAGTATCCGGTACAGCCTCGAGCATGCCCGATCCGAGCGCCGCCGCGTGCCGCGACAGCAGATCTTGCGTTCCGGTGGGACCGATCACGCTAATCGGCATCGAGCGCGGCGGGAGCATCCCCCACCGCCACGCAAAGAACAGCGTCGCAAGGTCCGACGTGTGATCGGCGTGAAAGTGCGTCAGCGCAACGTGTGTGACTTCCTGCCACGGGAGACCCAGCTTGGCGAGCCGATAGACGCTGCCGCTCCCGCAATCGACGAGAATCCGCGTACTGCCAGCCTCGACGTATACGCAGCTCTGCACCCGATCGGCGTGTGGAGCGGCGGTACCGGTACCCACTGTGACGATCCGCATCAGCGACCGCGGTAAAGCGCGCGCTTGAAGGAGACGCTGTAGTCGGTCTTCAGGCGGATGAGATAGACGCCTGTCGGCGCTGGCTGTCCATCGTCGCCACGTCCGTCCCAGACGAATCGCATGTCGCAGCCGGTGTTGCTGCCGACGGTGCCGCGGCCGTACCTGCCAGGAGAGAAATCGTTGCGGACCGCCTCATTCGGTATGATCGTGCGCACGAGGCCCCCGCGAATATCATGGACGGTCACCTGGACAGTCGTGGAACGGTGCAGATCGAACCAGATGCAGGTCGTGGCGCTCCCGGCCGTGGGGAAGGGATTGGGGAAGTTCTGGTAGAGCAGGGTGACGGTTGGCGACGCGGCGTCCACGATGACAAAGCTGGCGTCGCTGCGCGTCATGGCGCTGTCACCCGCGGGGAAGAACGAGGTGACGGCCCACCGATACGACGAGTTCGTTTCGAGATCGACGGTCGGCACGGCCGACGTATCGAGCATTGGCCCGATGCTCAGAATCTGTCGTGTAGCGACGTTCTCAACATCCAGGCGGAACCGCCACGGTCCCGATCCGGGCGGCAAGCGCGCGGGGCTCCACGTAAATCTCGGTCGTCGCGAGTCGAGCGTAACGCCCCTCGACGAATTGGGCTCTACCAGTCTGGCCCACGGGGAGGTCACGCGAGGGCCGGTCACGTCGGACGCCGCTTCCTGCCCACGGGCAGTTCGCACCACGGCCCGCCAGTAGACCTGGGTCGCAGCGGGAAGTGGACGCTCGATCGCCACCTTCATCGAGTCCCCGACGCCCGTGCTCTCGAACAGCGGTGGCGCATCGAAGGTCGCGCGATCGTCGACTTGCAGCGTCAACATCAGTGGGCGATCCCCGTCGTCGACGTTGCTCGCCCTGACGGTGAACTGCGGGGTAACGGTCCGGAGCGTGTCTCCCGTTGGCCCAACGACCACGAGCTGGGGCAGGGCACCACCGGGTACGGCGCCCGGTACTCCTCCCGTGACGCCTAACGCAAGCAGCGCCCAGCGCGTCCTCACGCCGGGGCCGACAGTACCTCGCTCACACCCAAGTCCTCCTCGACGGGGTCGTCAACGGCGTTTCCGCGCATCCGAACGCTCACGATCGACGAGACGCCCGGTTCCTGCATCGTCA
Organism: Gemmatimonadaceae bacterium; assembly: GCA_019186945.1. Taxonomy (GTDB): domain Bacteria; phylum Gemmatimonadota; class Gemmatimonadetes; order Gemmatimonadales; family Gemmatimonadaceae; genus JABAQJ01. The sequence continues at coordinate 7,770 of JABAQJ010000002.1, read as the reverse complement.
CGCCGTAGACTGCGTCGGCCGCTTCCGTCGTCGTGCGAGGGTTGTGAGTGATGACGATGAACTGCGTGTTCGCCTTGAACTCGTTCAGCATTCGCACGAACCGACCGATGTTGGCGTCGTCCAGCGGTGCGTCGACTTCATCCAGCAGGCAGAACGGGCTCGGCTTGGTGAGGAAGATGCCGAACAGCAGCGACAACGCTACCAGCGCGCGCTCGCCGCTGGAGAGCAAGTGAATGCGCTGTGTTCGCTTGCCTCGTGGCGACGCATGGATTTCGATGTCGCAATCGAGCGGCGCATCGGGGCTCTCGAGCCGCAGGTCGCACTCGCCGCCGCCGAACAGAGTCATGAAAATCTGTCGGAAGTTCTCGCGCACCTGCGTAAATGTCGCCATGAACAGCTCACGGGCAGTGACATCGATTTCCCGGATGGCGACTTGAAGCTTGCTCCTGGCTTCTGCGAGGTCGTTGCGTTGCCCGGTCAGGAACTCGAGCCGCTTCTGCTCCTCGTCGTGCTCTTCAATGGCCAGCGGGTTCACCGGGCCCAGCCGTTCGACTTCATTCCTAAGAGTCTCCGACTCGGTGCGCAACGAATCGTCATCCAGCAGCACGGGCTCAAACGTGCCGAGCAGTTCGTCCAGCGGCCGGCGCCACTCCGTTTCGAGGCGCTCACGGATGGCTGTGCGACGCCCGGCAAGTTCGGTGAATCTAACCTCGGCGTGATACGACGATTGTTCGTGCTCGTGCGCGTCGCGGCGAGCACGCTCCAGCGCCTCCTCGGCGTCCGCGAGGCTCCGGTCCGCGTCGCGAACGGCAGTTTCGGCGAGCGCCAGGTGCCCCTGCACGTCGGCGAGCGTTGCCACGCGAGTGGTCAGGTCAGCCTGCCAGGATGCCATCTGCTCCGCGAGGGCGCGATCCGACTGGTGCAGGAGCGCCAGTTCATCCCGCAGCGACGTGAGACGCGTAGCCGCACCCGATGCTTCTTCATCCAGACGGCGCTCGCGGTCGAGCGCGACCTGCAGCCGAGCGTGTGCTTGTGCTTGGGCTACCTGCCCGGCAGCCCGTCGCTCGCGTGCGTCTTCAAGCGCACCTTCGGCTTGGGCAAGGACGTCGCGAAGCTGATGCGCCTGCTGCTCCCGCTGGGCCGCCAAGTCCATCAACTCCCGAACCCTCTCTTCGACGTGATCGAGCTGACGACCAAGATCGATCTGACGCGACCGCAGGCGCTCGGCGAGTGCCGCCGCGTCTTCCCGTTCGCGAACCAGGCGGAGGCGGCGCCGTTCCAGCTCGGCCCGTTCGTCGGTGGCCCGGCGATCCATGTCGTGGGCGGCGGCCGCCGCGTCCGCCGCCGCCGAAACTTCGGTTTCCGCTGCAACGAAGTCGGCCCTCGCGCGATCCGCGTTCTCGGCAAGCAGGCGCCTGTTCGCTTCGGCGGCTGATAGCTCGCCGCGGAGTGCGAACAGCTCGGCACGGCGACGGAGTGGACCGGGACCGCCTCCGCTGCCAGGAAGCCACACCGCCCCGCGGGCGTCGATGAAGCCCCCATCGCCCAGCGTGCGGACCCGGTTGAGCAGAGTCCGGATCCAGCGCTCGGCGGGGGCGGCCGCCTGAACTGGTGCCAGAAGTTCCGCCGCGCCGTTCTCGTCCGACACGGCATCGACGGGCAGCAACAGGAGCGGCCCAGGATTCGTCGCGTGATGCCACTCGCGAATCGCGTGAGCGGCCGCGGCGTCCCGGACGACCACTGCGTGCACAATCATGCCCAGGAATCGTTCGACCAACGCCGCGGCGCTCGCGTCCGCGGTGACGAAATCGGAGAGCGGGCCCAATACAGCGCCGTCGCCAAACCGATCGCGCTCGCGAAGGAGGCGGGCGGCGGCCGGAGCAAGACCTACCCGTTCGCGTTCGAGTCCTTCCAGTGCGTGAACCCGCGCCTCGATCTGCGTGAACGCATCCACTGCCTGACTCAGTTCGCCACGCGCCTCGGCATCGCGCGCGCGCGCGTCCCGAGCAGTCGTGCGCGCGCCTTCGAGCACGAGCGTTGCGGCTGCGGCCCTGGAACGTGCGACTCCGATCGCCTCGTCCGAGGACGCGATCTCGCGTTGCAACGAGTGCTCGGCGTCCGTTAGCGACGACCGCACTTCCTCGAGCGCCTGCAGTCTCTCGACGATCTCTACCGTCTCGCGTTGAGCGCGGTCCCGATCGAGTTCCAGTTCCCGTGCCTGATCGCGAATCGACCGTGCGTCCCGGTCTGCGGCCTCCACGGCAAGTCGAGCATCTCCGACGGACTGGCGCGCACTCTCCTCCTCCAGCCTGTGAGCGTGACCCTCGATATCGAGGGCGCCCAGTTCCTGTTGGCGAAGGTCGCGCTCGGTGGCTGCGCGCTCGCGATCCTGTCGCAGGCGCTCCTCGTAGGCCTCGCCTTCACGGCGCTCCTCGTCTGCGCGCTGTCGCCGTTGCTCGGCGTTTCGGTGTCTCTCCTCGGCGACGGCAATTTCGCCACGCAGTTCCTGGACACTGGCGGAGTGCACGGCGGTCAGTCGGCCGAGTTCGCTCCGCCGTGCTTCGGCTGCGGCGCGCTGCTCGTGTGCGTGATCTCGTGCGGTGGCCGCGGCCGCGACAAGTGCCTCGTCTTCTGGCATCATGGCTCGAAGGGCTGCCAGCCGATCCTCCAGCCCTGCCAGCTCCTCCTGCCACGACTGCATCTCGCGCGAGGCCAAGGTCAGGTCCACCGCGAACCGGCGGGTCATCAATTCGCTGTGCTTCTCTGCGCGCTTGCGCTGCCTGGAGAGCGATCGGACCTGGCTTTGGACTTCACTTAGGAGGTCGTCGAGGCGGGCAATGTCCTGGGTCGTCTCTTCCAGGCGGCGCTCCGTGCTCCGTCGACGATCCCGGTAGAGGCTGACTCCTGCCGCTTCCTCGAACAACTCGCGGCGCTCGTCCGGTCGATCGGAGAGCAGCGCGTCGATCATCCTCGCTTCGATGACGACGCCCGAGTCCGCACCGAGTCCCGTGCCACGAACAAGGTCGTGGATGTCGCGCAGCCGGCAGAGGGCGCCATTCAGCAGGTAGTCGCTCTCGCCCGACCGCGACAGCCGCCGGGTTATCACTACTTCGCGGTACGGCGTCGGCAGGGTGCCATCGCTGTTATCGAAATGGAGCGAGACTTCCGCTACGTTCACCGCGCGCCGAGCCGACGAACCCTGGAAAATCACTTCCTCCATCTTGGCCCCGCGCAGCATGCGCGCGCGCTGCTCGCCCAACACCCACCGAACGGCATCCGAGACGTTGGACTTCCCACACCCGTTCGGCCCTACGATTGCCGTGACGCCGGGATCGAAGCGCAACAGCGTCTGATCCGCGAACGACTTGAATCCCAGGAGTTCCAGCTTCGTCAACCGCACCTAGAACACGCTCCCGACTCTCGAAACGAGAGTCGCATGAAGGTTCAAGCTGTCGAGCGTCGACCACAGCGCTCGCGACGCAGAATCGGTATCGAAGACACCGACATAAACCCGTGCCCAGCCCGGCATCACGCGCAGCGCATAGGCCGGCACGTCGCGTTGCCGGAGTTGCGTCGCCTGGATGCCGGCGTCGGACTCGGGGATGCTGTCGGCGACCAGCAATGTCAATGGCGTCGGTACCGCGTTGCCAAGGTTGGCCGGGATCGCGCCGCTCGCACGCCATGCTACCAGCGTCGATTCTGCCGCGGCGCTGTCCGGGAAGGCTCCCACGACAACACGGTACCACCACGCGCCGCCCTGCGTGGAACGCATAGGAGAGTACGTCGGCGAGGGCAAAGAGTCCACCGCTTGCGCCACCCGGAGCATGGCTCCCTGACGGCTGTTGACACTGGCGAGGCTGATTCCCCATCCGGCGCTGGTTGCTCGCTCCAGGGATGGAGGCGGGGCGGGCTCCGGCAGGGCCATGTCGCCGCCCTCGCGCGCGAGGGTTGACGGCGACGAAGGAGAGCTGGACCATGGGCGCAAGTACCAAAGGGACCATGCCAGAGCGGCGAGTGTCACGGCGCCTAACGCGAACAATACGGCCCGTGACTTTCGCGGGGCTTCGACGTCGATGCGGGAGCGCGCGATGGCCGGCGTACGCCTCATCGATGGCGGGTATTGCGCGGAGAGGCGGACATCGGCCAGCGTAGGAACGCGCACCGCCGGAACGATCGCACCGCGTACGACCACTATGCCGTCGAGGCGCTCCAGGAGCGTCTCCGCGCTCGGGATGAGCGCTGGCGCGACGACGAGCAGCAACGCGCCGGCATCGCGAAAGTCCTCGGCGATCGCACCCCACCGTGGGTGCTCGATGAACACGGGTTGCAACGGGGTCTCGATTCCGCCCGGGATCACGTACAGGTTTGGCTGGTCGGGCACCGGGAACGCCGCGCGGCGAAGCGAGGCTCCATACTCGAGCATGTCCGTTATTCCCGGAGCCATCGAGTCCGGAGCGAGCGCAGCCAGATCGCTCCCTTCACCTAACAAGTCGACTATTACAACCCGACGCTGCATGGCCTGGACACGCGCCAGGCCGAGCGCAGCGGCCGCCGTCGCGACGCGATCGTCGCCAAGCACGGCAACTGCGCTCGACTGGTCCAGGGCCCCAGACATGCGGCGCCCGGCAGTCTCCCAGACCGAGGCAAAATCGCCGACGCTGGCCTGGCTCAGGGTGGGCCCTCGAGAATCCAGTAGGAATGCTTCGATTCGCGCCCCACCCGGTCCGCTTCCGCGCGTGTGCGGTATGGGCCAAGCACGACCCGGTACACGGTCGTGCCGTCGGTGCGCGACGCCACGACTCGAGCCGACACCCCATCCACCCGAATCGATGAGGCCAGTTCACGCGCTCGATCTTCGGCAAGCACGGCCGCGAACGAAACCGTGAAACCGCGTTCACGCGGTGTCTCGCCAGCTGGCTCGGGATCGCGCACAGCGGACTCGTCCGGGGTGCGTGGTGCGACGGGTAGCGGGCTGGCCGCGGTAGAGTCGCGGGTGACTGGCGCGGCCGAAGAGTCCGACACCAACTCCTGATCGTCCTCTTCCGTCTGGAAGGTCACGGCTCGATCGAGTCCCTTGGCACGGGGTCGAAATCCGTTCCACCACACCACGCTCCAGGTATCCTTTCCGCCGTTTGGAACGCGGATCAGCACCGTGCCGTGCACAGGATCGACGAATTCGACGTCAGGTCCGTGCAACGTCGCGATCGCTCCATCGGGAGCGACCGCAGGAAGGTCGGAGCGCCACACGGTCTTCACCGTGCCGACCATGGAACCCGTGGCGATGGCCACCACCCACGCGGAGTCGCCTTCGACCGGTCGGGCCAGCAGGTACCGTCCCAACGGGTCCATGCGCAGTTCCGTCGTGAAGCCGCCCATTCGCACGCGAGCCGAAACGGCACCGTTGTAGCGATCGACGACATCCAGCGCCTTGGCGCCCTTGGTCGCGAGATAGACCCGGTCGCCCGAAGGTGTTGGGGCGATGGCCAGGATTTCGTCCGAGGCTTTGATCCGCGCCGGAGATGAGAAGTCGCCGGTCGGAACCCCCACGAGTTCGCGCCCGACTCCGAAATAGACCCGGTCTCCAAGTGGCGTCCCCGCACTGCGCTGCGGCGGCGACAAAGGGAGCGAATCGACGACTCCTCGCTCTGGTGGCCGATACCGCAGGACGATGTCTTGCGCCTTGTCGATCTGCGCAAGCGCGATCAACGATCCGTCAGGTTGCGGGAACAGGCGGCGTACGCGCGCCTCCGTTTCCTGTTTCCAGTCGCCGGTCGGCGTGTAGCGGATGACATTGCGTTCGTGGCTGACGCCGAAGATCGCGAATCCCTGCGACGATGCGATCAGGGAGAGCGGTTTCGCCGTCGGCTGCCTAACGGTTCCCGAGCGGAAGTCGATCCAGCCAGGGATACCGCCCGCATCGGTGAACGCCATGGTCCCGTTGTCGGCATCAAACCCCAGCAGCGTCCCGATCGCCGGTGACTGCTCCGACGACCGCCACACCAGCGAGTCGAGGTTCGGATACCTATAGGCGCGCACAGGCCCGCCAGCCGTCGGAACACGCACGACGATAGGGTCAGGCCCGCCGGCGGGGAGGCGGACGCCGCTCGCATCGTCATCGTTTCCACGTGAGCATGCGTGCGAGACGAGGACGCCGATCAGCAGGGAGCAGCGGATGCGCACGCGACAAAGCTATTCGCCCGGCATTTTCGATGACAGAGCGAGATACCGCAAACGCCAGCGGGCGCTGCTTCCGGCGCCCGCTGCGATCTTCGTCACCAACGGTCAGCGCCCTGGGAACTAGAAACTCGGCCCGAGCGAGAACTGCCAGTATCCCCTGCGTGAAGGTCTATCGAGCGGGATCGCATAGTCCCATCGGAGGAGAGCGAAGCCGAACAGATTCAGGCGAAGGCCGGCGCCGTAGCTTCGGAGCACGTACCGCTGTTTCGAATCGTTGTAGTTGTCTGGCTTCCTGAGCGATGCCGACTGACCGGCGCTCCAGGCGATTCCGGCGTCATAGAAGACGAGACCGTCGAGCGGCGGCAGGGAGATCGGGAGCAAGCCAAGGTCGAATCGCCGGATCAAGGGGAAGCGAACCTCGGCGTTGGCGACTGCCACCCGGCTGCCCAGCAGTTCGGTCACCGAGCAGGAGGCTTGCTGGCTCGCGATTCCGCCGCAGAACGCCGACTGGAACTGCTCGCGATCGTATCCGCGCACGAAGTCCGCGCGGCCGATGTACTTCGGGAAACGCTCCTCGTCGCGCCCGATGCCGATGCTGGCTTGGGTTCTGGTCGCGACGGTGAGGAAGTTGAACAGGAGCGGGACGTAGCGCCGGTAGTCGGCGGAGTATTCCGTCCAGCGCAGTCCGCCGATAGATGGTTGTACCTGAACTCGATAGCGTCGTCCGGAGATCGGACCCGTGTAGCCGAACAGCGAGTTGTCCGACACCCAGGCTACGTACGGCGCAACGTAGTTGAGGCCGGGGAGCTTGGCGATGCTGTCCGTATAGAAGTCGGTAGCGTACCCGGCTCCGTAGTCGACGCCACGCCGGATGAATGCCGTGCTCACGGCAATGTTCGTGGCGGTCAGTCCCGTTTCGAGCCGGGTGAAGCGATTGGACGGTCGCATACCGATGACGAACGCTTCGCGAATGATATACCTCGCCAGCTCGATGGTCTGGATCGCTCGCGGCGAGCCGTCGCCAAGCGGTTCTTCGTTGTAGTTCGAGACAAAGAACAGCGGAGTCTGTTGGAACCCCGTCGTGTACTGGAAGCGTCTGGCCAAGTTGGTATATGATGCGAGTGCGTAGGCCTCGCTGAACCGGCCGTTTACCTGTCCAGCTACGATGACACGGTTGTTCCCGAGCATGTCGGCGAGCACCAGACCGGCTCCGCCGTAGAGCCCCCGTCCGAAATTGTCCTGCGCGTAGCCGACACTCGGCCGGTAGATGGCCTCGGGCTGGAAGCTGACGCCATAGTCGTACTTCCTGAACCTGGTCGTGTCCGGCAGCGCCATCGCGGCGCTATCCAGCAATTGTGCGACGCTGACCGGCGCGTTTCCCGATCGTTCGGAACTCGATGGCGGCTCCGCCGAAGGGCGGAGGCCCGTCGTAGACCGATACAAAGACACGGTTCGTCCGGATTGCTCCTTCGTGGAGTCCGTGTTCCGCGATGCCTTTTCGATTGCCGCCAGCATGTTCGCCGCTCGCTCGGCCTGCGCGGCGCGGACGAGCGAGTCGTTCTTCGTCAGCGAGGCGACCACCGGTGCCGCCAC